>NZ_FQZB01000056.1 GCF_900141845.1 Clostridium cavendishii DSM 21758
TTTTAAACTCTTCTTTAGTTATACAAGCCCACTTGCAAGCTTCTTTTAAAACATCTTTTTTTAGATATCCCATGCTATAAAAAATCTTATAAAATTCAAACATTAATTTGTACCTCCTATTTTAGATATTTTAATATTCTGTTCAGCTACAGTTTTAGCAAGACTACTTATTAATAAATCTTTCTTTTTATTTTCTATTGTTAAATTTGTTACTTGTTGTGTTAATAGCTCCTGCGCGTTAGGCAATTGAGGAATAGCAATTATTTTAACTTCTACTTTTTCAAAATAAGTGTCTTTATCTGATAAATTTAATATTTTGTCTTCTGTGAGATTTAATTTATATTTATAATTATCTTTTAAAAGTTCTGCCCATAAATCCTCTGTTATTTTTAAAGATTGTTTTGGTATATTTTCTCCATGTATATCTTCAGTATAAAATCCATCGAATTGACCATTTTCTTTATAAGCTACATATAGCATTTGCGTCACCTCTTTCTCTTTTAATATTTAACATCCTATGGCCCATACGAATGCAGATGCATATCCACTACTATTTAATTGAGTAATTTGCAAATCAAAATTATTTTTATTAACCGATGTTATTGTTGCTGCGGCGTTGTTCGGATCACTTGCAGTAGCTTGAATACTTATACAGCGGTTTGGAAAAACTATTGGAAAATCATATCTTCCGAAACTTCCTCTGTTAGTGCAAATTCTAAATTGCAAAATTAAATCTTTATTCAGCTTTACGAAGCCGTTATAGTCTATTTTGCTTAAATCTATATTAGATAATATTTGTTCAACATCTGTTTGAAGATGTATAGTATCAAAATCCACTCCATTATCAATCTTATAAATTGCTTTTTTGGTTTGTCCCATATTATCAGTTCCTTTCTATAATGTTTGTATCCATATTCGTCCATTTACTTGTCCTACGGGTTTTGTATTAGCTGTAATTATTTGAGTTCCACTTTCTCCTTTAGGTCCTTGTGGACCCATATCCCCTTTTTCTCCTTTAAGACCTTGAATTCCA
>NZ_FQZB01000055.1 GCF_900141845.1 Clostridium cavendishii DSM 21758
GAATTTATTATGATAATTAATCACAATATGAATGCAATGAATGCATCAAGACAAATGGAAGCAAATAACGTAGCAGCAGGAAAGTCAATTGAAAAATTAAGTTCAGGTTTAAGAATAAACAAAGCTGGAGATGATGCAGCAGGACTTGCAATATCAGAAAAAATGAGAGGGCAAATTAGAGGTTTACAACAAGCATCAAGAAATGCTCAAGATGGTATATCAATGATTCAAACAGCAGAAGGTTCAGTAAATGAAACTCATGCAATATTACAAAGAATGAGAGAATTAGCAGTTCAATCATCAAACGGAACAAATATAACAGAAGACAGAGCTCAAATAGACAAAGAGTTTCAACAATTAAAATCAGAAATAACAAGAATAGGAGCTCAAACTCAATTTAATAAACAAACATTATTAAATTCAAATAAAACAATATCATTCCAAATAGGTGCAAATAGTGGGCAAGGCATAGATATAAGCTTAAAAGATATGAAAGTAACAGCATTAGCAATAAATGCAAATACAGTAAGTACTCAAACTAATGCTAAAGCGTCAATAACAGCTTTAGATAAAGCTATCCAAACAGTATCATCTTTTAGATCAGACTTAGGATCAGTACAAAACAGACTAGAGCATACAATATCTGCAACTGATAACTCAGCAGAAAACTTACAAGCTGCAGAAAGCAGAATTAGAGATGTTGATATGGCTAAAGAAATGATGAACTTCTCAAAGAACAACATCCTTTCTCAAGCAGCTCAATCAATGTTATCACAAGCTAACCAACAACCACAAGGTGTTCTATCTTTATTAAGATAGGATTAGATTAATAATAAATGACATTTGAGGATTTGACAGTTAAGAATTGAAAATGTTGATTAATTAAAAGCTTCAATGAGGTTTTTTAAAATGAAAATCATTGAAGCTCTAATTAAAATAAAAAAATCATATCAAAAAAAGGCAAGGATGCCAAAAAAATTAAAATTCAAGGAGGAATTTATTATGATAATCAATCACAATATGAATGCAATGAATGCATCAAGACAAATGGAAGCAAATAACGTTGCGGCAGGAAAATCAATTGAAAAATTAAGTTCAGGTTTAAGAATAAACAAAGCTGGAGATGACGCAGCAGGTCTTGCAATATCAGAAAAAATGAGAGGCCAAATTAGAGGTCTTCAACAAGCATC
>NZ_FQZB01000054.1 GCF_900141845.1 Clostridium cavendishii DSM 21758
AATGAAATTGAAGAGAAACAAAATTTGATTTCTAGTCTTATCAAAAAACTTTCATTAAGTCCAAGTGAAGAAATATCCAAATACATTTTTAAAGAAATTGAAACTATTAATTTTGATGTATCTAATTTAAAACAAGAGCTTGAAAATATTAATAATGATAGAAATGAAGTTACTACTAAGCTTGAAGATATTTATATGATTATAGATATGCTTAAAAGATTTGATTCTAGCTTTGATTTAATAGAGGATATTACTCAAAAGCGTTTTATGCTTCAAAGTGTAGTTAAAAGCATCTCTTTTAATACTAAAACCTTTGATGTTATTGTTGACCTTATATGTGATAAAAAAAAATAGAATTTGCAGAACCATTTTTAGCCAAAAAGTCGTTGTTTTATAATCAAAGCACAACCTATAGTTACAAAAAAACGATAACCTGGAATGTATTACTAATTAATATTAAAGCATATGACAAATATATATTACATAGTGGATTAAAACCAAAAATAGTAGGTGAATGGATAAAATACCACAGAAAGCTTAATGAATGCTCCCAAGTGGAATTAGCTCTAAAACTTGGTTTTAAAGAAACTACTGCTAGAAATATAATTAGTTATTATGAATCTAATATTGTAAAACCTAACAAGGAAACTTCTATGAAACTTGCTAGACTTTTTAATTTACAAAGTAAGTATTTTTATGATAGCTATTTTGGTTTTTTAGATAATGCTCCTAGTATACTTAAAAAATATAGAGAAAGTAATAATTTAAGTTTAACAGAGGCTGCTAATAGGATTGGAACAACATATAATACGTGGTCAAGATGGGAAATGGGTAAGCCTATTTCTAGAAAGTACTTTAATAAATTAAAAGAGTTTGAGGTTTTATAACTCCTTACTCTTTTAATTTGATTTAAATTATACTTATATATATCCAGTATACTATTACATTTTAAATTATATAAAAATAGTATATTTTTTGAGAAAAAAGGTATATAGTTATTTTAATTAAATATTAAAATAACTATATACCTAATAATTGTATTTTTGTATTAAACTATTCATAATTTGATTTGTAATTTTTATGGTCTTCCATTTCTTCCTTCTTTTAACCCACTAATTAAGTAGTGATTAAAATATAATTTGTAATTAGTTCCATATTCATTTTTTAAATCTGAATATCTTTCAGCATATGCTTTAGGATCAAAATTCTTACTAGCTTGTCTTCCTTCATTCAT
>NZ_FQZB01000053.1 GCF_900141845.1 Clostridium cavendishii DSM 21758
TTAATATGCCTTAATTTTAGCTTTCTTTCATGCTTTTTCTTTTTATCTAATAAATAACTTCTAAATAATCTATTTCCTAGTTATTAATAGAATAAATTTTAAATAGAATACTACAAAATGCTTAATTTTAGATATTATTCTACTTTGAGTTTATAAATACATTGTTTTAATAATCAAATATATAAAATTTATCTTTTGTATGAGGAGGTAATGCTAATGATTGCCGCAATATATTCTCGTAAGTCTGTTTTTACTGGTAAAGGTGAATCTATAGAGAATCAAATAGAGCTTTGTAAGGAGTATACTACCAAGCATTTTGATGAAAAGGCTCCGAAGTTTCTTATTTATGAGGATGAGGGCTTTTCAGGTGGTAATACTAACAGACCTAAATTTCAAGAGTTATTAAAGGATGTTAAAGCAAATAAAGTAGATATCCTTATTTGCTATAGACTTGATAGAATTTCAAGAAATGTGGCGGATTTTTCTATTACTCTTGAGTTATTGCAAAAGCATAATGTAGCTTTTGTATCTATTAAGGAACAATTTGATACTACTACTCCTATGGGGAGAGCTATGGTTTATATATCTAGTGTTTTTGCTCAATTAGAGCGTGAAACAATTGCCGAGCGTGTTAGGGATAATATGCTTCAACTTGCTAAAACTGGTCGCTAGCTTGGAGGTCAGGAGCCTTTAGGTTTTTCAGCTGAGAAAATAGTTTATATAGATGAAGAACTTAAGGAACGAAGTCTTATGAAGCTCTCGCCTATTCTTGAGGAAACTGAAATTGTTAAGTTAATCTTTTCGAAGTATTTGCAGCTTAAGTCCATATCTCAAGTAGTTAAATTCTTAAATCTTTCTGGTATAAAGGGTAAAAATGAAGGCGAATGGGCTGCTACTCAGGTAAATAGAATTTTAACTAGTCCTATTTATGTTAAGTCTTCAGAAGAAACTCATAATTTTTTAAAACTCCAAGGGATTAATGTCTTTGGAGATCCTAATGGTCATGGATATTTGACTTATAATAAAACTAAGAATATAGCTACTGATAGAGATAAGTCTGAATGGATTGCAGCTGTGGCAAAGCATGCAGGGATTATAAATGCTAATGATTGGTTGGCTATTCAGTCTTTGATTAATAAGAATAAGAGTAAAAAAATCTCTAGATTAGGTACTGGAACTAGTAATAATGCACTTCTAACTGGTCTTTTAAATTGTGCTTGCTGCGGTAGCAAGATGTTAGTAAAGCAAGGTCACACTTCTAAAAAAGATCCTTCTATACGTTATGACTACTATGTATGTAGTAAAAAAGATAGCTCTTA
>NZ_FQZB01000052.1 GCF_900141845.1 Clostridium cavendishii DSM 21758
GGCTCGATAGCTCAGTCGGTAGAGCAGAGGACTGAAAATCCTCGTGTCGCTGGTTCGATTCCTGCTCGAGCCACCAAAAAGATCTAGTATAAATATGCTAGATTTTTTTTGCATTTATAGTACCACAGATTCCTAATATGCTTGAAAAAAGCTTTTAACTATGGGTACAAAAAATAATATCTTCAATGTAAATTAAAAATATGAAATATAAATATGACAAGATAGAATTTTGGGACAGAGGATATTTGTTGATATATACGCACTAAAAACAGAAAGTCAAAGTTTAAGTTCAAACTTTGACTTTCTACTAATAGATAATTAAATAGAATCGATTATAATTCTATTTTCTTTATATATTCAATTTCATCTTCATTTCTTAAAACCTCTGTATAACCAAATTTTTTATATAAATGTTGATTACCTACGCTAAATATGGGTGTAGAAAGTTGCCATTCATTAATATCTGGATATGTTCTTTCAATCAATTCCATTACTCTATAACCATAGCCTTTTCCTTGAAATGATGGTTCTATTACAAAATCTTCAAATCTCATCTTATTACCTTCCAAAGGGATAAGAAACAATGCGCCTATAATTTGATTATCTAATTCAATTTTATAAGCAATAAAGTTTTTGATAATATCAATTTGAGAGGCAACTTCATTATATCCTGAAGGACCTCCATTCCTTCCTAAATAAGTATTAATTTCTTTATTGTATGCTTTTATTTTTATGTCAGTAATTAACTTAGCATCATCAATGTTTGCTTTATTTATTTCTAACAAGCCACATCCTCCTTTAATACAAAAAAATTATATTATAATCCTAATTTTACGATATGTGTCATCTTATATACATATTATATACCACAACTGAATTTATCATAAGTCTGAATTGTACAGATGTGTCTATATTTTCTTTATAGTTTTTAATCTTTGCATCTATAAAAGGAATTGTACTATATACTAACATATTTTTAGTTCTAATTGTTTCTTCATCATCTACCGATAAGCCCTAATATCAGCATTTCTATCAAGTGCAGCTTGTTTAAAGAAATAAATCACTAAAAGTGATGACTTTTTTAATATATGATATTTTAATAAATAATATTTTTCTTTTAAGGCATATCTTTATAAATTATATATTGTCTAAAATTTCTAATGATTAAATAGCATAATGATTCAATTAATAATATTGTAGAAATTTAAAAAGTAGTTTTAGAAAATATAAAAAAGTTTCTTTGAATATATTAAAATAGAGGTATTTAAAGAGCTTTAGATATAGTATAGATTTATATTGTACAAGACAACTTGACCTTGTGTATCGGTAATATATATATTAAGATATAGCGAGAAAATTACATTTATATAAATATAATTTTATAATTTGGAATAATAAGCAGAATTTGAATTTATAAAACATGATATTATAAAACACGTCGCTAAGACATATGTCTTTGAGGCAAACCACTTCAATAAATTTTAATATTAATAAAATGTTAAAAACATTAAAAAAGTATTAAAAAAATTATTGACATGAAAGTGAAAAGGTGGTAACATAGTAAAGGTCGTCAGGTGATGAC
>NZ_FQZB01000051.1 GCF_900141845.1 Clostridium cavendishii DSM 21758
TCTCAAAATATGTAATAGCTGAAAAACAAGATGGAAATAGCAATTTACCTAAGACAGGAAGTAATGTAAATACAACAGCTAATATTGTGTTAGCCCTAGCATTAATTGGTTTAGGTGCAGTGGTTGTTATTAGAAGAAGAAAATCCAGAGCAAATTAAAATCTATACACTTTATTCATAAAAAATTGTTTTTGGGGGGATTTATTAATGTTTATAAATCCTTCCCTTTTAAGTCTAAATAATAAATTAAGTTTGAATTCATCAAAGATATAGGACAACTGGTTAGATACTTAAAAATATTAAAAAATGGAGGAAAATTTATGGGTAAAAGGTCATTTTTTAAGAATGTTGTTGCATTTATATCAACATTTACGGTATTAACAAGTTTAGTTGCTACAAATACTGTAGGAAGTGTAAACGTTATGGCTTCTGAGATACAGGCTTCTAATGATGGGTTTATTACAGTAGGGAGTATTAAAGAGATTAAACAGGAAAAGAATAAAATTAATATTTCCACTGGTAGTGAAAAATTACAAGTTATTTTTCTTAAGGATGATGTATTCAGGATTTGGATGGATCCAACAGGAAAATTTGAAGATCCTACAAATGAGAAAATAATAGATAAAAAAGATTATAAAGGCGTAGAACCAGCAGTTGAGGATAAAGGCGAATACTATAAAATATTTACTGGAACAGTAGTTCTTCGTGCATATAAAGCTCCATTAAAATTTGCAATGTATGATAAGGATAATAAAAAAGAAATTTGGAGTGAAAAAGAACCTTTAAAATATAATAATGAGTCTACTAAACAAACATTAGATAATAAAGATGATGAGGATTTTTATGGTTGTGGAGTTCAAAATGGTTATTTCTCACATAAAAATAAAGATATGAATATAAGTCTTAAGATTTCTCATTGGAATGATGGTTCGTCTTCAAATCCAGTTCCATTTTATATGAGTACAGCTGGTTATGGAGTATTTAGAAATACATTTTCTCCGGGAACTTATAGTTTTAAAAAGACTGGTATAATGAATCATGAAGAAAAAAGATTTGATGCATTTTATTTTGCAGGAGATATCAAAAATGTTATGAATAGTTATACAGAGTTAACTGGAAGACCAAGCTTACTTCCAAGGTGGGGATTTGGCGTAGGCGATGCAGATTGCTACAATACTCAAAATCCTAGTTATACAGGTGATAAAAATAAACCAGGTAAAGTAACTACAACTGATGTTTTAAATGTTACAAAAAAGTATAGGGACTTGGATATGCCAGGTGGATGGATATTGCCTAATGATGGATATGGTTGTGGATATGAAAATTTAGATAAAGTCGTACAAGAGGCTGGAAAACAAGGTTTTAAGGTTGGGTTATGGACACAAAATGGTGTTGATAAGATAAAAGAGGAAGTTGGAAAGATTGGTACAAGATTATGCAAACTTGATGTTGCATGGGTAGGACCTGGATATGAATATGGGTTAGATGCTACAAAATCAGCTTATGAAGGAATTGAAAATAATTCTAATTCAAGGGGATTTGTATGGGCTGTGTGTGGATGGGCTGGAACTCAAAGATATTCAACAGTATGGACTGGAGATCAAACAGGTGGTAATTTTGAGTATATAAGATTCCATATTCCTTCTGTTATAGGTGGCGG
>NZ_FQZB01000050.1 GCF_900141845.1 Clostridium cavendishii DSM 21758
TAACTCTATAATAGTTAACCATAAAGTTTAAATCATTAATATCTACTTTTTTATCTGCTGTAACATCTTCTTCTGGTGCTACTACTTCTCCATTATCCTTAAAAATTTGAATCTCTGCTGCTGAACAATATCCTTTAATAGCTTTTACGATTTCTATTTTAAATGATACAGCTCCCTTAACTGTTTCAAACTTTATTTCTTGAGGTAAACCTGTATCTTGTAATTGTACATTTTCTAGTACTTTTTTGTATTCTTTTCCATCAGTACTTGCATATAAATTTATAGTTTGCCAAACACCAGCATATCCCTTTTCTACTGGATGGTATATTATTTTATTAATATCATAAGGCTTTACCATATCTACTTTTACTTCGTATGGCTTACCTATTTTTTCTTTTTCATTCCAATCTACAAACCATAAACTTGAGAAACTTCCATCAAAGGCTTGATTTATTCCATAAGAAGGATGCTCACTACTAGCTGTTGCTTTTAATTCTGATTTATCTACAAGATTTAAATTTCTATCAGGTGCTGTTTCTCCAACAACTTCTTCGCTCCAATCTCCAACCTTTGTTTCATTTACAGCTCTTACTTTATATTTATATTTTGATACTGATTGTAATTCTTTATGAATAAACGGATTAGTTACATTTGTATATATTTTTCCATCAATCATCAAATCATAAGAAGTAGCATCTTTTACATTACTCCAATTAATCGTAAGTTCATTGTCTTTAACATCTGATATAAATATATTTTCTGGAACACTTGGTTTTACTAATGACTCATCTACCTTTTCTATATCATTATTAAATCTATCTAACTCAATTTCTAAAGGTTGAGCAACTAATGTAGCTTTAGTTTTTACTCTTACAACACCACCTTGTTCATTAGCATCAAAATACCAAGAACAACATTCTGTTTTTTCAAATTCCTCTTTATTAGCAACTTTCTTTAATTCATGTACTCCTTCTCCTGGTTTCACAATTACTTTTTCAGGATCAACCTTGGTATGAATTACAAATTCATGCTTTCTAGCCGAAGGCATTCCATCATAGCTCCCCTCTGTTGGATTCACCTTTATAGTAGCTTTACCTGTTTCTTCTGTTGGAGCACTTACTTGGATCTTAGTTATAGCATATTTACCTGTTCTATGCTCCTTAGTATTTCCATCATCTTCATATAGACTATATTCGGAATTTCCATAAGGATAAATATTTAATGTTAAAGGATATTTATCACCTGGCATTTTTTCTCCATCATAATTTGCTTCTGGATACATAGGTATTATTGCTCCAGCCTTTATGAATACAGGTAATGTACTTATATCAGCTTTATATCCATTTAGAAACTTTCCACCTTCATATTGTTTTCCAGTCCAAAAGTCAAACCACCTTGTATCTTTAGGAAAATATATTCCATTTCTTATGTCTGGTTTTGTTATATCATCTGTATCACCTTCATATATAGGTGCTACTAAAATATCCTTTCCTAACATAAATTGATATTGAGTATCTTTTCCTCTAGTTATAGGATCATTTTGAAATTCCCAAACCATAGCTCTATCTATTGGTGCACCAGTTTTATAACTTTCTGCTGCTGTAGTATACATATACGGAGTTAATGCTTGTCTTAATTTTAAATATTTTCTATTTATGCTTGTATAAGGCTCTCCATATATCCAAGGTTGTTTATCTTTTTGAGCCCAACCAGACATATTTATCATAGTTGGTATAAATGTCTTCCATTGAAGATCTCTTGTATACGTTTTAGCTTTACCACCAAATATTCCATCAGTATCTGAACTTACATATGGCATACC
>NZ_FQZB01000047.1 GCF_900141845.1 Clostridium cavendishii DSM 21758
TTTAATTTAGGCGGAGATTCTATAAAATCAATACAAGTAATATCAAGAGCTAAAGCAAAAGGATACTATTTTGAAGTTAAAGATTTATTTACAAATTCAACCATAAAAGAATTAAGTAAAAATATAAAGAATACTGTTTTAAAGATTAATCAAGACGAAATAGTTGGGGAAGTAGAACTAACCCCTATACAAAAATGGTTCTTTGAAATGAACTTTGAAGAAAGTAATCATTGGAACCAGGCAATGATGTTGTTTAGCAAAGAAGGCTTTGATGAAAAACTACTAATTAAATCATTTAATGCTATAGTTAATCATCATGATGCTCTAAGAATGGTATATAAAAACGAAAATGGTCTAATAAGGCAAATAAATAGAGGAATAAATGACTCTCTTTATGATTTGAATATTTATAATTACAGTACAAATAATGTTATTAATGAAGATGAAATAAGAGATTTATGTACTAAGATTCAAAGTAGCATAGATTTAGAAGAAGGACCACTTGTTAAATTAGGCTTATTCAAGAGTAATGAAGGAGATCATTTATTAATAGTAATACATCATTTAGTTGTAGATGGAGTTTCGTGGAGAATACTATTTGAAGATTTACAAGAAGCATATATGATGGCTAAAAATGGGCAAGAAATAGTACTTCAAGAAAAAACCACCTCATTTAAAGAATGGTCAGCTAAGCAAAATGAATATGCAAACACTTATATTATAAAGAAACAATTAGAATATTGGAATGGTATAGAAGGTCAATCTATACGCACTCTTCCTAAAGATAAAAATGAAGAAAATCCAAATCTAAGAAGCCTAAGAAATATAGGAACATCATTATCAAAGGAAGAAACAGAGAAATTATTAAAGTATTCAAATAAAGCTTATAATACAGAAATTAATGACATATTATTAGCGGCATTATCGCTAACAATAAGTCAATGGACAGGAGAAGAAAATACTTTAATTAACTTGGAATCTCATGGAAGAGAGGAAATAATAAAAGATGTAGATATAACAAGAACAATAGGTTGGTTTACATCTCAATATCCAGTAATTTTGAAAAACAGTGATAACAATCTTGATACTTTAATAAAAAATACAAAGGATTTATTAAGAAGAATACCTAATAAAGGAATTTCTTATGGAATAATAAAATACTGTTCTAATTCTGAAATTAAAGATAAGATTAAGTTTAATTTAAAGCCAGAAATATGCTTTAACTATTTAGGACAATTTGATGAAGATATTAACAATGATATTTTTACTTCTTCACCTTTAAGCTCAGGCATAGCTGTTTCTTTAAATAGTAAAAATTTATATCTATTGGATTTCTTAGGAATACTTAAAGATAAGAAATTAATATTAAATATAAGGTACAGTGATAATCAATATAATGAACAAACTATAATTTTACTAGCAAATAATTATAAAACAAATCTTATTAATATTATTAATTATTGCTTAAGCAAAGAAGAAAGTGAGAAAACAGCATCGGATATAACAAAGGAAAATATAAGTTTATATGAATTAAAGCCATATTTAAAAGATATAAACAATATAAAAAATATCTATCAATTATCACCAATGCAAGAAGGTATGTTATATCATACATTAGCTGATGATGAGTCGGAAGCATATCATAATTCACTAACATTGAAAATAAAAGGTGATTTAGATATTTCTATATTAGAAGAAAGCTTTAATAAATTAATAGCAAGACACGATATCTTAAGAACTGTTTTTGATAGTAAAAATTTTAATAAGAATATGCAAATTGTATTTAATGATAGGAAAACCAATGTAATCTATCAAGATATCAGTGAAGAAAATATTGATAAAGAATCTTATGTCAATAATATAATTAGCAAAGATAAGAAAAATAAATTTAAACTAGATAAAGATATTCTTATAAGATTAACAGTAATTAAGGTAGATAAAAATATCTATAGCTTGGTATTAAGTAACCATCATATT
>NZ_FQZB01000022.1 GCF_900141845.1 Clostridium cavendishii DSM 21758
CTACAACCTGCTGATTACAAGTCAGCTGCTCTACCGTTGAGCCATGCCAGCATATTATTCATTTTTCATTAAAAAGTTAAATGGTGGAAACAACAGGGATCGAACCTGTGACCCTCTGCTTGTAAGGCAGATGCTCTCCCAGCTGAGCTATGCTTCCATTTTAATGGTGGAGGAGGACGGATTCGAACCATCGAAGCGAAACGCAACAGATTTACAGTCTGCCCCCTTTGGCCACTCGGGAACTCCTCCACATTATGGAGCTGGCAATAGGAATCGAACCTACAACCTGCTGATTACAAGTCAGCTGCTCTACCGTTGAGCCATGCCAGCATATTTAACTTTTGTTCAGTCATTTGTTCAGTCACTTGATTAAGCATCAACTGACAAGGATTAGTATATATGCATTCCAATATTATTTCAACCGTCTCTTGCAGCTTTTATAGCCTATTATAAGAGATTGTATTTAAAATTCTACATTTTTCTAGCTTTAACTATCTAATTCACCTAAGTGTTATATTGATTTATTATATTTCCTTCTCAATTGAATCTACATCTATATACGGTCTTAATATCTCCCTTACTTCCTTATAATCATCAATAGATAATCTACTTTTTAGTATTCTAAATATGTTCCTGGCAGAATTATATTCATCGCTACCTTCTAAATATTTCTTTATATTTCCGTAGTCAATCATAGATAATTTCTTAGTTATATTAAGCATTTTCATTTTTTCTTGGAATGATAGTTTATCCATTATAGTATTTTTATCAACTTTAAATACTGTTTTACTTTTCTCATTACCTACACTATCTGATTTTATATTATTTTCTTCCTTAATACTAGTACTATCTGCCTGTTGTGTAGATTTATTTTTATTTTCCTCATAATTACTTTCAATTTTGTTCTTTTCACTCTTTTCCTCTACATCATTCTTTTTGTTCAGCTTCTCTGTATTTTCTTCTGCTATTTTTTTATTTGCAGACTTAATCTTTTCTTGTTCTACTCTAACTTTTTCCTTTTTAATTTTATCTTGTTTTTGTTTTTCAGTTTCAATAACTTGTTTTATCTCATTTTCTTTATTTTGCTCTATATTTTTAGCTACTTTAATCATACAAAAAACTGTAATACCTGTACATAGAATTACTATTATGCTCATTAATTTTTTATTCACGTTCATCACCTCTATATAAAAACTATTGCCATATATTGTACCTTTTATACTTTTATTTAATATTTTTATAAGTCTATTCATATAAATTATTAAGGGGGGTGAATTTTTGAATAAAATTAAAGTACATTATAAAACTTCACTTGCGTATTATGAAATATCCTATTTTCTCAAAAACCATATAACCGAAAATACTATTATAATTTGTATTGGTACAGATAAGTGTATTGGAGATTGTTTGGGGCCATTAGTTGGAAGTATGTTAAAAGATAAGTTTTTCCCTCTTCCAGTCTTTGGAACTATAACAGAACCTATTCACGCCCTAAATTTAGATGAAAAACTTGCAGAAATAACGTCTAGATATCCTAATTCTTATGTTATAGGTATAGACGCCTGTCTTGGAGACCCAAAATCTATAGGTGAAATTCATACTAGGGATTATCCTATACATCCAGGTAAAGGAGTTGGAAAGACTCTACCCGATGTAGGTGATGTATCTATAATAGGTGTTGTTGATTCTTCTGATAATTCTGAGCTTTTCTCTAACAGAGCTATTAGACTTAATTTAATCATGGAGATGTCTAAGGTTATAGTAGATGGTATAATTCATTCTTATTATTTAAACAAAACATATGAACGGAAATAGTGACTTAAATATATTTATTCATTATTTTAAAATATGTATAAAGCAAAAACTAAAAGGATAGATTTCTCTACCCTTTTAGTTTTTATTTCTCAATTAATTGAACTTCCATATCTAGCATGCTCATATCTAGTTTTTCAAAGGCATTCAAAACCTTTCCAGTACCATTAGCTACACAAGAAACTGAATCCTCAGCTATATGTACAGCTATTCCAGTTTCAGATTCTATATACTTATCTAATCCATGAAGCAATGCTCCTCCACCAGTCATTAATATACCATTTTCTATAATGTCTGCTGCAAGTTCTGGAGGAGTTCTTTCAAGAACTGAGTGTACTGAATCAGCAATAATTCTTATTGGCTCTTGAAGCGCCATCCTTATCTCCTCTGTTGTTACATCAACTAAATCCGGTAATCCAGTGATTAGATTTCTCCCCTTTACAGGCATACTTAAATCTCTTAGCCCTTTAAAGGCAGACCCTATGGCTATCTTTAATTCTTCAGCGGTTCTATCACCTATCATTAATTTATACTTTGATCTAATATATCTAATTATAGCCTCATCAAATCTATCTCCTGCAACTTTTATCGATGATCTTACAACTACTCCTCCTAATGATATAACAGCAATATCAGCAGTTCCTCCACCAATATCAACTACCATAGATCCATTAGGTTGTGATATATCTAGTCCAGCGCCAATAGCTGCTGCCAATGGCTCCTCTATTAAATATACGGTTTTTGCTCCTGAATTTCTAGCCGCATCCATAACTGCTCTCTTTTCTACCTCAGTAGCTTGAGATGGAACACATACAAGGACCTTTGGTGCTGATATTCTCCTCTTGCCTACACCTTTTCTTATTAAATATTTAAGCATCTTCTCAGTAATATCGTAGTCTGAAATAACCCCATCTCTTAATGGACGCACAGCAACAATATTCCCTGGAGTTCTACCAATCATCTGTCTCGCTTCCTCACCAACAGCTAAAACTTTATTAGTATTTTTATCTATGGCAACAACAGACGGTTCCTTTAAAACCACACCCTTATCTTTTATATAAACTAACACAGTAGCAGTCCCTAAATCTATGCCCATGTCTGTTCCCATTCTCCAAAACCACATTCCAATCACTCCTATTTTTATAAAAATACACTTAAAACGATTATTTTTTACAAATTGCTCATTTTAATTATATATGGAATGCGCTTAACCTTCAATAACTTTATATTTTAATTTTGTAGCTTTTCCACCTCTTATATGTCTTTCTGCTTTATTTAAATCTAGTATATTCTTGGCTTCTTGTGCAATGGATGGATTTATCTTAGGTAATCTTTCTGTCATATCCTTATGGATTGTACTTTTACTAACACCAAAAACTTTGGCAGTCTTTCTTATTGTAGCCTTTGAATCTATGATATACTGTGCTACATCTAATACTCTTTCCTCAATGTAGTCCTTCAAAACGCTACCTCCTTAACTAGCTATATTTATTAATATGCTTTTATTATTCTTTAAATTACTGATTTATTTCTCCTCGGTGATTTTACTTTTTTTAAAATCACCGAGATTATTCACTTTTGTTTGTTTTATTTTTTTATCATTAATGATTGTATATAATTTTTAGGATTTTGTTCTTCATCCTTTGAGTTATAAATTTGGAACAATAAAAATTCTCCAAATAGTTCCTTGTCATAAATCTTTGCAGTATCTCCAACTTTACCAATTGGTTGCTTTTGTTTAACAGTATCTCCTACTTTCACCTTTAATTCAGGTGCTAAATTTCCATATACTGTTGATGATTGATCAGCATGTTTTATTTTTACATAATATCCTAAATCAAGATCATTCGAATCTCCAGCTTCTACAACTTTACCATCTGCAGCAGCATTAACATTTGTTCCAACCTTAGCTTCCAAGTTAACTCCATGAAGATTTCTCTTAGTTGTGCTATCTTTTTGTGTTATTACTGGAACAGTACTGTAAGCCTTTGAAATGGCTGCATTGTCTATTGGAGCTACAAATGTAACCTTAGCTATGTTTGATACTGACTTTGCCTTATCTGTAGTTTTAGCAGCATTGTCCTTAGTTTGATCCTTCTTAACAAGTGATGCATCTGGCACTTGTGTTTTTGGCATTTTATCAACTTCATTGATTTCTACAGACGCATCTGCAACTGGCGCCTTAGGTATAGGTTTGGTTATTTTCTTTGCAGTAAAAGCTGCTACTGTAGCAACAATACATAAGCAGATAAATAAAACTACATAAAAGCCATCTTTCTTAATAAACTTTTTAAACTTATTGTTCTTTTCCATATGAACACCTCCATTCAGTAGTCTGTCCTTAAATGGATAAATAATACATATAGATTTGAAATTTTTTTATCTTTTTTCTATTAATATTCGACATTTTACGCAAAAAGAAAGACACCAGTAAATCTATTCTCAGATAAACTGCTGTCTTTCTTAATTTAATCATTTTTCTAAATCCATAATAACTTACACAAACCTTAATAACCTAAACTTTACCTACTAAGTAAAAAAACTTTACAAGTTAACTTATCTATTGTCTTCCATTAAAGTTAACTTTATTTACATTCTGAATTTTACAACCACTAAAATAGTGTTCTAGTATTCCTTCATACTTCTCTCCATTTTTGGCTCTAACATTAGCCCCCCACTGACTCATACCAACATCATGTCCATATCCTAAAGCTGTCACTATTATATTCTTACCATTATAAGATATAGTAAAATTTGCTGAGTTTAAATCTAATAATTTTCTTACCTCTGTTCCCTTTAATATTTCTCCCCCTAATTTTATCTCCTTTACAGTTCCCCCTAAATTTCTACTTAATATATTTATCTGATTTTTATAATTTCCACTATTTAAATTCGCATTTTTATAATTCGAATTTATTATATTTAAAAATTCTTTTACCGAAAATGTTTTATCTATTTTATATTTTGGGGCTATTTCTTCTCCCTCGCTTTCTACTGATTTTAAATAAGGTATATCTTCTGAAAAAACAGCTATAGAATCCTCTGTTCGTCCTGAACTTACCGCAAAATACTGTGGATGCATTGCTAAATTTCCATCGTAACTAAGAACCATCCCCTCCGTTGCTTTTACAGCCTTACTTATTTTTTCATAATATTCATTCGCCTTTAATCCCCATGAGCTCATTCTTTCATTCTTAGGAGTAAAAACCTGACAGTGAGTTGTACTACATATTTCAGCACCATTTGCATTTTGACAATTATAAATTTTCCTAGTGAGAACAAAACTTCTAACTAAAATGCTTTGAGCCTTCAGTGCTTCTTCATCAAAATTTGCTGGCATTTCTGATGCCACACCAAGAGTCACATATTCTTCCAAACCCAAATTCATAATTTGACCTTTATAATTTACCTTTACATTATTTAAATTTAATTTAGATTTATCTATATATCCTTTTTCATTAGACGTCTTTATTTCATTACCATTCTCCAATTTTTTATCAGAAAGCTTCATTATCCCCACTGGTATTAAAAATATTAAGCATACGCCTAAAATATAAATAACTATATTTATAATGCCTTTATTAATTTTAAAATTCATAGTTTCCCCCTTTTAATTCTATACAGTTTATTTATATGGTTAATTTGACAACTATATTCTAAAAATTATGTAATGCATATAAAAGGCATTGAATTAAAATAAATTAATTCAATGCCTTTTTTAGAAGTCATTATACCCTCTCTATATCTGCACCTAATGCTCTCAATTTTTCTTCAATACACACATAACCTCTATCTATATGATAAATATCCCTTATCTCTGTATATTTATCTGCTACAAGCCCAGCAAGTATTAATGTTGCTCCTGCTCTTAGATCAGTAGCTTTAACATCACAACCTGTAAGCTTATTAACGCCTTCTATAAAAGCGGTTCTACCATCTACTTTTATCTTTGCTCCCATTCTGCAAAGCTCAGAAACATGCATGAATCTATTCTCAAATACTGTTTCTGTAATCATACTGTTACCAGTAGCTAAAGTTAAAAGAGCCATCATTTGTGATTGCATGTCTGTTGGAAAGCCTGGATAAGGTAAAGTCTTTATATCCACAGCTTTAACATTACATCTTCCATCTACTATTATACTATTTTCATCCTCTAAGTATTCAACTATAATTCCACATTCTTTTAGTTTCTCAATTATTGGTCTTAAATGTTCTTCATTAGCTCCTCTAATTTTTATTTTAGATCTTGATATAGCTGCAGCTATCATAAATGTTCCTGCTTCTATTCTATCATATATAGGTGTGTAGTTTGTTCCTTTTAATTCATCTACTCCATCTACTGTAATTTTTCCTGAACCAGCGCCATCAATTTTAGCCCCCATTGAATTTAGAAAATTCGCTAAGTCTGCTATCTCTGGTTCTTCTGCTGCATTTTCTATGATAGTTGTACCCTTAGCAAGTACTGAAGCCATTAAGATATTTTCAGTAGCTCCAACTGATGGAAAATCCAAATAAATTCTATCTCCTATAAGCCTTTTTGCTTTTGCTTCTACATACCCATGACCTATTTCAATATCTGCTCCTAATGCTTTAAAGCCTTTAAGATGAAGGTCTATAGGTCTGCTTCCAATGTTACATCCTCCTGGAAGGGAAAGCTTGAAACAGCCATGTCTTGATAACATAGGTCCCATAATTAAAAATGATGCTCTCATTTTTCTAATTAACTCGTCATTTGCATCCACAGGTTTAACTTCTTTGCTGTCTATGGTGATACTTAAGTCATTTTTATTTATTGATACATTAGACCCTAATTCATTTAAAACATCACAAATAACAGATACATCCTCTAATAGAGGTGCATTATTTATTGTTATTAATTCATTCCCTAAAATACTTGCCGCAATTATTGGTAGCACTGCATTTTTTGCAGAACTTATTTTAACATCACCTTTTAGTTCATTCCCACCTTTAACTATGATTTTCTCCATATTACCCTCCATAATATAATGTTAATATGTTGTAAAAATTATAGGCGTTCCTAATATTAGGTATTTACCACCACTATATTCGCTAATGGAATAATTCAACTTCAAGTTTTTATTATTTGAGGCAACTCCAGTTATTCCTGAATTTATGGGAATGCTGTTAAATTTTATAGCACCATTTTCAATTAGTTTTTCTTTTAGCATAGTATTAACATCACTTATTTGTTTTTCCGTCTTTAGTTTTCCCTTAACATAACTAAAATATTGTGGTTTTAAAGAAGTATCATCTACTAATTTGCCCAATTCTTTCTTCATATTGTAAATATTAATGTGTTTTGTGTTTTGAATCATTTCAATTTCTATATTAGTACCTTGTCCTTCATCAGAAGCTAATATTTTTATCCTCTTATCGTCTTTTTCTATATTGTCATTATAATAAACTACATCATTTTCTTTTTTAAGTTTAGCTTCTAAAAAATTTTCATTATAATTTTTTAATATTTTTTTTAACTCTTCATTTATTGGTTTATTGCTTGTATACTTAATTTTGACTCCATTTTCTTGAACTTCAGACAAATTAGTAAATACTTTTTTATAAAGATCTGTTTCTTCTTCCCCTTCTCTAGTACATATACCTGAAGAAAAGAGAATTAGAATCAATGAAATAAAAATCATACTTTTATTCATATTATCCCCTCCCTCTTTTCTTCATTATTGTCCAAAAAAATTTTTTTATTCAGGAGGAATTTTATAGTTTTTATTTAATATACTATTAATATATCCATTTTTAGTAAAAATGTGATTAAAACAAAAAAGTAGAAGGTCCAACTGTATTGGACCTCCTACTTTTATTTTTGAACATATTTAAGTCTTGTCATAGCTCTCGCTAAGGCTAGTTCTGCTCTTTTAACATCCGTATCCTTATTATGAGACAATCTTTCCTTAGATCTCTCCATGGCCTTTTGTGCTCTTTCAACATCAATTTCTTCAGAATGTTCTGCTGAATCTACACAGAAAGTTAACTGTTGATCTTTAAAATTCAAAACACCTTGTGAAGTGAAAAGAGTTAATATATCCCCCTTTTCATCTTCAAGAGTTGTTATAGCTGGTACTGTGCTTGTAATAAAATCTGCGTGATTTGAAAGTATTTCAAATTCTCCATAAGAGTTAACAGTTTTTAATTTTTTTGCATTACCAGAATATACTTCCTTTTCAGGTGTAATTATGGTTAGCTTGAATATACTCATTTCAAATCTCCCCTTTTAATTACTGCTCCATTTTTTTAGCTTTTTCAATTGCTTCTTCAATACTACCTACAAATATGAATGCTGATTCTGGAAGGCTATCATGTTTTCCTTCTAGAATTTCTTTGAAGCCTCTTATTGTTTCTTTTACTGGTACATATTTACCTTGCATACCTGTAAATTGTTCAGCAACTGTAAATGGTTGAGAAAGGAATCTTTGAACTCTTCTAGCTCTTCCAACTATAAGTTTATCTTCTTCAGAAAGCTCATCAACACCTAGAATTGCGATTATATCTTGTAATTCTTTGTATCTTTCAAGTATGTGCTTAACTTTTGAAGCAACTTCATAATGCTCTTCACCAACTATTCTTGGATCTAATATTCTTGAAGTAGAATCTAGTGGATCTACCGCTGGATATATACCAAGTTCAGCTATACCTCTTGATAAAACTGTTGTTGCATCAAGATGAGAGAATGTTGTAGCTGGAGCTGGGTCAGTTAAGTCATCCGCAGGAACATAAACTGCTTGAACTGATGTTATAGAACCATTAGTAGTAGAAGTAATTCTTTCTTGTAATGCTCCCATTTCAGTTGCAAGTGTTGGTTGGTAACCAACTGCTGAAGGTATTCTACCTAATAGGGCCGAAACCTCTGAACCTGCTTGTGTAAATCTGAATATATTATCTATAAATAATAAAACGTCTTGACCTTTGTCTCTGAAGTATTCTGCCATTGTAAGACCAGTTAATGCAACTCTCATTCTAGCACCAGGTGGTTCGTTCATTTGTCCGAAAACTAATGCAGTTTTGTTTATAACCCCTGAATCCTTCATTTCATGGTAAAGATCATTACCTTCTCTTGATCTTTCTCCAACACCTGTAAATACTGATAATCCACCGTGTTGTTTTGCTATATTGTTTATAAGCTCTTGGATAAGAACTGTTTTACCAACACCAGCTCCTCCAAATAGACCTATTTTTCCTCCTCTTTGATAAGGAGCTATAAGGTCTATAACTTTAATTCCTGTTTCAAACATTTCAGGTTCGACTGATTGTTCTTCGAATGTTGGTGCTGGTCTGTGAATTGGATAAGTTTCTTCACTATTTGCATCACCTTCATTATCTATAGTCTTACCTAAAACATTGAATAATCTTCCTAAAACTGCTTCTCCTACTGGAACTGATATAGGCAATCCTGTATCTACTGCATCAAGACCTCTTCTTAGTCCTTCTGTTGCTTCCATAGCTATAGTTCTAACTATATCATCCCCTACATGTTGCTCAACTTCACATACAAGAGTACGATCGCCCATATTTATGTGAATAGCGTTATATATATTAGGAAGTTCGTCTGTATTAAATTTTATGTCAACTACTGGTCCAATTACTTGAACAACTTTACCTATAGTACCTGGCATCAAAATACCTCCTTACTATTTTTGCGCTTCTGCTCCACCTACAATTTCTGATATTTCTTGGGTAATAGCGCTTTGTCTTATTCTATTATACTTAGTTGTTAATCTATCTAAGATGTCATCTGCATTCTTTGTCGCACCGTCCATGGCTTGCATCCTAGCACTTTGCTCACTTGATTTAGAATTAATCATAGCATTTAGAACCTTACCTTTTAGGTATACTTCCATACCTTGGTCAAATACAGTTTCTATATCTGGTTCTATAGTATAATTTAAATTTTGTTTTCCCTCTTTAATTTCAAAAGGAAGTAGTTTATCTACTCTTACTTCTTGTTTTACAGTGGTTATGAATTCAGTGTAAACTACATTTACTTCTGAAACTTCACCAGCTTTAAACTTTCTTATAGCATGCTCTGTAATAGTTCTAGCATCTCTTATAGTTGGCACATCAGCTATATCTACATATTCAGCAACAGTATCAAAACCACGCTTTTTAACATAAGGTATACCTTTTTGTCCTACTACCATAACTAGATTATTTAATTTATCATCAGAAAAATTATTATTTAAGTAAGCAACAACGTTACTATTAAAGCCTCCACATAGACCTGAATCTGACGTTAAGACTATGAATAGCTTTTGTTCACTATTGTTTCCCTTTATATAAACACTTTCCTTAAAATCACCTAAAGCAGTCATAAGTTCATCTGTAACATATGATAAACTATTATAATACCTGTTATTAACATCAAGTTCTCTTCTTACTTTTCTCAGTTTAGAAGTGGCAACAAGCCCCATGGCTTTTGTTATTTTCTTAGTATTTTGTATACTTTTCATTCTTCTTTTAATTTCAATAAGTCCAGATCCCATATACTCCACCTCCTAATCCTAAAGGATTGCATAGCTTGTAAAAGCTATGCTTAAATTAAGAAAATTTTCTTAAATTCTACTAGGGCCTCTTCAAGAGATGCTTTAATTTCATCAGTTAAAGTTTTACCTTCTTGAAGATTCTTTCTTAGGTCTCTATGGTGAGTATCTACGTATTCTAAGAACTCAACTTGGAATTTCTTAAGATCATTTACCTTTACATCTGATAAGAAATCATTTACTGCTGCATAAAGAATGATTACTTGACTTTCAACATTCATAGGTGAATATTGATCTTGCTTTAATATTTCAATTAGTCTCTTACCTTTTTCAAGTCTTCTTTGAGTATCTTTATCAAGGTCAGAACCAAATTGAGCAAAAGCTGCAAGTTCTCTGTATTGAGCAAGTTCTAGTCTTAATGTACCAGATACTTGTTTCATTGCTTTAATTTGAGCATTACCACCAACTCTTGATACAGATATACCAGCATTAACAGCAGGTCTTTGACCAGCGTTAAATAATTCTGATTCTAGGAATATCTGACCATCTGTTATAGATATAACATTTGTTGGTATATAAGCTGTAACGTCTCCTGCTAGAGTTTCTACTATTGGAAGTGCAGTTAATGAACCTCCGCCATTCTCAGCTGAAAGCTTTGCAGCTCTTTCAAGAAGTCTTGAATGGATGTAGAATACATCTCCAGGATAAGCTTCTCTGCCTGGTGGTCTCCTAAGTAATAGTGACATTGTTCTATAAGCAACCGCATGCTTCGATAAATCATCATATATGATAAGAACATCTTTACCTTTGTGCATGAAGTATTCACCCATTGAACAACCAGCATATGGTGCCATGTATTGAAGTGGTGCTGTGTCTGCAGCTGTTGCTGCTACAATTGTTGTATAATCCATAGCTCCCATTTCAGTTAATGTATTATATATATGTGCAACTGTAGATTGTTTTTGTCCTATAGCTACATAGATGCAAATAACATCTTTACCTTTTTGATTAATAATTGTATCTATACCTATAGCAGTTTTACCTGTTTGTCTGTCTCCAATTATTAATTCTCTTTGTCCCCTACCAATAGGAATCATTGAGTCAATTGCTTTTATACCTGTTTGTAAAGGTTGATTAACTGAACTTCTGTCTATTATGCTAGGTGCTGGGACTTCTATTGGTCTATATCCATCATTGTTTATAGGACCCTTTCCGTCTATTGGCATACCTAATGCATTTACAACTCTACCTATAACAGCATCTCCTACTGGAACTTCAACAATCTTGCCTGTTCTTTTTACTACGTCTCCTTCTTTTATACCTTTTTCAGAGCCTAGTAAAACACAACCAACATTGTCTTGTTCAAGGTTTAGAGCCATGCCATATATATTGTTAGGGAATTCTAAAAGTTCCCCTCCCATACATTCATCTAAGCCATAAACTCTAGCAACACCATCACCCACTTGGATAATAGTACCAGAATCTACAGTTTTTATTTGTTTTTCGTATTTTTCTATTTCACTTTTGATTATAGAAGTAATTTCTTCTGGTTTTATATTCATGGTCTCACCTCTATTCTTTTCTAAGCATTAAGGCTTTCATTTCATCAAGTTTAGATATGATAGTTCCATCTATAACATCATTTCCAACCCTAACGTATAGTCCACCAATGATACTCTTGTCAATTTCATAGTTTAAAATGACCTTTTTATTATACTTCTTTTCTAACTTTGAAGTTAATCTTTGTGACTCATCTTCCGTTAATGGAATAACACTTTTAATATGAGCTAATAAAGTATTGTTCTTTTCTAAATGGATTTTCTCCATTTGAACTAAAATTTCTCTCAAATTAAGAATTCTATCTTTTTCAACTAATATTAGTAAGAAGGATAGTAATCCTGCATCTATCTTTCCTTCAAATATAGTTTTTAAAGTATCCTTCTTTTTACCTGTACTTATTTGAGGGTGCTTTATAACTTCATAAAAATCTTCATTTCCAGAAATTAAATCACATATAGTTTTAAGATCTTGGATATACTCATCTACTTTATTTTTACTTTCTGCTACTTCATAAAGTGCAAGAGCATATCTTTTGTCTAAATATTCATACATACTTAGACACCTACCTTATCAATGAAGTCATTTATTAGTCTCCTATGATTTTCTTCATCAATAGATTGTTCAAGAGCTTTACCTGAAAGTAACACGGCTAAATCAACAGCTTGAGTCTTTAATTCATACTCTGCTTTTTGCTTTTCCCTAGCAATTTCAAGTTTTGCTCTTTCCATAATAGTTTCTGCTTCTTTGTGAGCATCATCTACTATTTCATTATATACAGCATCAGCTTTTTTCTTCTTAGCTTCGGTAATTTTTTTACCTTCTTCTTTAGCTGATTTTAGAATTGTTTCATTTTCTATTCTAAGTCTTCTTGCTTTTTCAGCGTCTTCATCAGCCTTTGCAATAGTACCTTCTATTAAGTCTTCTCTTTCTTGTAAAACATTTTGTATTTTATCCCAAAAAAAGTGCTTCAATACAAGTATTATTATTGCAAAGTTAATAAGAGTAGCAATTAATGTACTTAACTGAAATTCCATATACTATTCATAGCCTCCCTTCGGAGTCAATTAACTCAACTCGTAGTTAGTATTTAACAATTAGAACTATTTAACAAATAAAATTATTATTGCTACTATTAAACCATAAATAGCTGTTGCTTCTGAAAGACCAGCACCTATGATTAACGCAGATTGAATCTTACCTGCTGCTTCCGGTTGTCTAGCAATAGCTTCTGTTGCTTTTCCTGTTGCTATACCTATTCCTACTCCTGCTCCAATACCTGCTAATACAGCTATACCAGCTGCTAAAACTCCTAAATCCATAATAAAATTCCTCCTATTTCTTTTAATGTTCTGATATTAATTTAATATTTATAATAGTAAGCATAGTAAATACAATCATCTGGATTCCTCCATCAAACATATCAAAATAACCATGTACTATTATTGGCGCACCAACCTTGAATATAACTCCAAAATGTCCTAAAGCTTCATAAACTAATTCTACAAGAATGGTTGCTGCTAACATGTTACCAAAAAGTCTCAGTGCAAGTGATACTGGAAGAACAACTCTTTCCATTATATTAAGTGGTAACATAGGTATGAATGGTTCAGCATAACCTTTTAGGTAATGTCCAAAGCCATTTCTTTTAATTGCAGTTCCATTAACAACCAAAAATGATGATATTGCTAATGCTACTGTAACACTTAAATTTTTTGTTGGTGGCGCAACACCAACAAGCCCAGTAAAGTTCATAGTTAAAAGGAAAATCATTAAAGAACCAACATAAGGAATAAAATTCCTAAAGGATTCTCCCATATTACCTTCAACTAAATCTGCAACTGTAGTATAAAAAAGTTCTAATGCAGATTGCTTTTTGTCTGGAATCTTCTTCAAGTTTCTAGTTAATAAATAGGATATTATTCCTAAAATCAAAATTATAACCCATTGAACTATGATATCTCTACCAATGTCTATAGGTATACTTCCAATCTTAAAAGAAAATATAGGCTCAAATTTTTCCACCTAATCACTTCCTTTCTCTTTGCTAAACCAATAAATCACGAGTGATATGTAATGAAAAACTAAAGCTGTTATAAATAACATAAGATTTAATGGTTCTTTAGCATAATAAATAGCTATTATACTTACAAGCGCTAGTCTTGCTATATAGCCTATGAACACTACAATACTTGATTTATTTTGTGAAAACATCCTACTAGTAATAAATCCACTAGTAGTAAAATTTATTGAGGAAATCAACACTCCAACTAAAAATGCTAAACCTGCACTAAAATTCAGCAAAATCATAATTAGTAATGCTAATAAACTACCTACAATCAAATTCACTTTAAAAACTCCATAGACTAACCTCGAAACACATTTCTCCACTTTTTCACCTACTTACTACAGCTATGTTGTTATTATATCCTCATATATTTTTTTTATAAAATTCCATATTTCTGAAAATACTATATAAAACATTGAAAATTTTCATTTATCTTGAATATTATGCTAAATGCTTCCGTTATCTACGCTTCTTATTGCTTTTCTTTCAAAATAATTCTTGAGAACATAAAACTTTCATTTTTCTGAATATTACATTTTATAAGAAAATTCATTAAAATTCATTGATATCATTTACATTAACCTTTTTTTTACATTAAATTACTTATATATATTAATTCTATATAATATTTCGTATGAAAATTAATTTTATAATAATCACCCCTTAACTACTGTATTTATCTATATCTACTTAATTGAATTAAGTAGATTTTAAATATTCAAAAAAATTTTCAGATATTTAATTATATTTCACTTTGCTTTTTAGACAATAGTATTTTTCTCTTATAAATTTATAAATATTCTATAATATTTTAATTTTTTTCATAAAAATATGACATATAAATTATTTATAAGCCATCAAATAATAAACGTTATTATTTGATTTCGATTTTTACTTTTTTTTACTCTATATATAAAAAAGAGGCTTAGAGCCTCTTTTTTCCATTATCTTTCTACTATTAAAGCAGTTCCCATGCCTCCACCTATACATAAAGTTGCTAATCCTTTTTTAGCATCTCTCTTTTCCATTTCATGAAGTAATGAAACTAATATTCTTGCACCTGAAGCTCCAACTGGGTGTCCTAATGCTATAGCTCCACCATTTACATTTACTTTTTCCATATCAAATTCTAAATCTTTAGCAACAGCTAAACTTTGAGAAGCAAAAGCTTCATTTGCTTCTATTAAATCTAAATCTTTAATAGTTAAGCCAGTTCCTTCTAAAGCTTTTTTAGTTGCATGGAATGGTCCATATCCCATTATTGTTGGATCTAAACCTTTTGAACCATAAGAAACTATTTTAGCAAGTGGTGTAATACCTAGTTCTTTAGCTTTTTCAGCACTCATAATAACTAAAGCTGCTGCTCCATCATTTATTCCTGAAGCATTACCAGCTGTAACTGTTCCATCTTTCTTAAATGCTGGTCTTAATTTAGCAAGACTCTCAGTTGTTGTTCCGAATCTTGGGAATTCATCAGTATCAAATACTTTTGGTTCTCCCTTTCTTTGAGGTATAACTACTGGAACTATTTCATCTTTAAATTTACCTTCTTTTATTGCTCTTTCTGCTTTTTGTTGAGATGCAGCTGAGAAAGCATCTTGAGCCTCTCTAGTAATACCCCATTGTTCTGCTATATTTTCAGCTGTTATTCCCATATGAATGTTATTAAATGCATCCCATAAAGCATCATTAATCATTGAATCAACCATTTTTCCATCGCCCATTCTTTGACCAAATCTTGCAGTCTTTAATAAATATGGACCTTGTGACATATTTTCCATACCACCAGCTACTATAACATCAGCATCTCCAGCTTTTATTATAGATGCAGCCAAAGATACTGCTCTTAAACCTGAACCACAAACTTTGTTTAGAGTCATAGCTGATACTTCTAATGGTAATCCAGCTTTTACAGCCGCTTGTCTTGCAACATTTTGTCCAAGCCCTGCTTGAATAACATTACCCATTAAAACTTCATCAACTAATTCTGGTTTTACTCCTGCTTTATTAACAGCTTCTTTAATAACTAAAGCTCCTAAATCTGTTGCTGCAACATCCTTTAATGCTCCACCAAATGTACCAATAGCAGTTCTAACTGCACTTGCAATAACTACTTCTCTCATCTTGTAGCCCTCCTCAATATATATAATTAATTTTAAAAATTAATAATCTTTAGACATTTTTATTATACCCAACATTTACTTATTAATCAAGAATTTTTGTTAAAAAAACTACAAAGTTAATAATTTATTTTTTTCTATTTTTCGATATTAAATTTCTTTTTTCTTTTATATGTAAATTTAAATGTTACCAATGGTTAATAGAGGTAATTCTTATGTTAAATTATGTACAAACATTTTCTTCAAAAAATGACTATACTTTAAAGTATTGATAGGGATTTATTTTCAATGCTAAATAAATTTATTTTTCTTATATAAAAAAAGAGTAACTTTCAATATATTAAAAGCTACTCTTTATATTTATTTTATTTTAAACTCTTCAAATTCTTTGTCTGAAATCCCAAAATATTTTTCTATAGCATCAACTATTCTTATAGATGCCTTTCCATCTCCATATGGATTTATAGATTTGCTCATCTTTATATATTCCTCATTATTCTTTATTAACTTATTAGCTTCAGTCACTATCTTATTAACATCTGTTCCAACAAGTTTAACAGTTCCAGCAGCAACAGCTTCTGGCCTTTCTGTAACATCCCTAAGTACAAGTACAGGCTTTCCTAAATGAGGTGCTTCTTCCTGTAATCCACCTGAATCAGTCATAACCATAAAGCATTTATTCATTAAGTTATGTGTTTCTTTTGTATCTTGTGGTGGAAGTAAATGAATCCTAGATCTATTTCCTAATTTCTTATCCACAACATCTTTAACCACTGGGTTTAAATGAACTAAATAAACTAATTCTACATCATCGTTTTCTTCTACTATTTTATTTAAAGCATCGCAAATATTATCTATTCCTTCGCCCCAATTTTCCCTTCTATGAGCAGTTATCATGATAACCTTTTTATGTTCAAAATCTATCTCATTTAATTCAGTTGTTTCAAATATATAATTAGATTTCACGGTATGTTCCATGGCATCAATTACTGTATTACCAGTAACTTTTATATCATTTTCATTTACACCTTCTCTTAAAAGATTATTCTTTGAACCTATTGTAGGCGCAAAATGTAAATCAGCTAAAGCTCCTGTAAGCTTTCTATTCATTTCCTCTGGAAAAGGGAAATATTTATCAAAAGTTCTAAGCCCAGCTTCCACATGACCAACTCTTATTTGTTGATAAAAAGCAGCAAGTCCTCCTGCAAATGTAGTTGTAGTATCTCCATGTACAAGTATCATATCTGGTTTTTCAGTTGTAAATACCTCTTCAAGACCTTCAAGAACCTTATTAGTTATTCCAGTTAAAGTTTGTCTTGTCTTCATTATATTTAAATCAAAATCAGGCTTTATTTCAAATAAATCTAAAACTTGGTCTAACATTTCCCTATGTTGAGCAGTTACACAAACCTTTGATTCAATACCTTCTCTTTTTTCTAACTCTTTTACTAACGGTGCCATCTTTATAGCTTCTGGCCTTGTTCCAAATATGGTTAATACCTTTATCTTTTCCACTATTTTTCCCTCCAAAGTCAATATTATTTAATTTATCTTTACAATGAACTTTATACTCCGTAAGTTCTAGTGCAAACCTATTTAAAATTACATATTTTTTAAAACACTACTTTTTATTATATCTATTTAAATTATCTTTTGCAAAGTTTTCTTCTTTTAGTCCCCAAAATTCCACAATAAAGGTATGTTTATATAAAAATTCAACATTAACATAATATTCATTTCAAGTATTCGTTAAAATTTTAACCTTATCCCACTTATTTTTTTATACCTTTATTGTTATTAATTGCACACTATATTTATATTGCAATTTTAAATCTACATTTATATTAGTACATTACTAAACATAAAATAAAGATATCGTGAATTTAACTTGTAAAGAACATATTAAAACATATATCCAAACAAAGCCCATTTAAATTTTCAACCTTTGTGTATTTTATACAAATTTCAATACTGAACTAAAATTTTTTCTACTCAAAAGCAAGAAAGATGCTAAAATTAGCATCTTTCAAATACAATATGTTAATCTTAAAAACTTAGTTAAAACTGCTTCCTATTTTGTTCCAAACAGTCTGTCACCAGCATCACCAAGTCCTGGTACAATGTAGCCTTTTTCATTTAGTTTTTCGTCTATTGATGCAACATATATATCAACATCAGGATGAGCATCACTTACCATTTTAATTCCTTCTGGAGAAGATATTAAGCAAACAAGTCTTAAATTCTTAGCTCCTCTTTTCTTTAATATAGTAAGTGCATCAGCAGCAGAACCTCCAGTAGCTAACATTGGATCTACAACTATTACATCTCTCTCAGCTATATCTTGAGGCATTTTACAAAAATATTCTACTGGTTGTAGAGTTTCTTCATCTCTATATAATCCAACATGACCAACCTTAGCAGCTGGTATAAGTTTAAGCATACCATCAACCATTCCAAGTCCTGCTCTTAATATAGGTACTATTGCCATTTTCTTTCCTGATAACATTTTACATGTAGTTTTGCATATAGGAGTTTCTATCTCTACATCCTCCATTTGAAGATCTCTAGTCACTTCATAAGCCATAAGCATTGAAACTTCTTCTACAAGTTCTCTAAAATCCTTTGAACCCGTATTCTTATCTCTTATAAAAGCTAGTTTGTGTAATATAAGTGGATGTCCTATTTGTGTTACTTTACTCATTATAAAATCCTCCTAGAATTAAATTAATTTATATAATATTTTTTACTTGCTATATTTTTTTTCTATCTCAGAAATTTTGTTTATTCTTTGAATGTGTCTTCCACCTTCAAACTCTGTATTAAGGAAAGTATCAACTATATCCAAAGCAAGACCAATTCCTACAGTTCTTTCTCCCATAGTAAGTATATTAGCATCATTATGTTCTCTTGTAGCATGAGCACTAAAAGTATCTGAGCATAATGCCGCTCTTACTCCAGGCACTTTATTTGCAGCTATAGATATTCCTATTCCTGTACCACAAATAAGTATTCCTTTTTCTTGTTCTTTACTTGCTACTGCTTCTGCAACCTTAATAGCTATATCAGGATAATCACAAGATTCTTCTGAATACGTTCCGTAGTCTACATATTCTATCCCTTTTTCCTGTAAATACTTAATAACTTCATTCTTAAGTCTTAAACCGCCATGATCACATCCAATTGCAATTTTCATGTTGCACCTACCTCCTATTGTTTAAAAATTTATAAAAAAAAGAAGACACTAATAGCATTTAAAAATGCTAATATCTTCTTTTAATTCTAATAGATTATTTAATAATAATGATAAATATGTCTTTGAATCTATAAAAGACACAAACACATTAGAAATATATGAATAAACTAAAGTATTTATAAAGCTAAATGAAGAGTTTATAACTAAATCTCTTTTATTATTTCTTACACAAATAAATAATCTATCCATACTATTCCCTCCCAAAAAAATTACTATACATATATTATATCATAAGCCGCAGCTTTTTTTAACCTATTCATAATAGCGATACCTAAGCCCACTTCTTCAAAGCCCTCACTTATTATTATATCAACTCCTAAATCATCTAAAGCTCTTAAACTTTCAAAAAGATTAGGTGTTATAGTATTTAAAGCTTCTCTTTTACCTAGCACTATCACTTCACCTTTATTATAGCACTCTCTTGTTTCATAACTTGCCATAATACCTACTTTAAGTCCTGCGTCTATGTAATTATGCACTATTTCATTTATTTTTTCAACCATTTTTTTTGTTTCACCTGAAACTATTCTAACTTTTGCCTTCGGAGCATAGTGTCTATACTTCATTCCAGGGGCCTTTGGCTTGAAATCTCCCTCTACTTTATTCATAACGGCTTTATCTATATATATATCATTATTATACTTTTTTAACATTTCTAATGTTATTCCACCTGGTCTTAATATACATGGTGGATTGCAAGTAACATCTAAAATAGTTGACTCCACACCTACATTACTTTTTTCTCCTCCAATTATACAATCAACTCTACCAGTTAAATCCTGTACACATCTAAATACATCTGTTGGACTAGGCCTTCCTGATATATTGGCTGATGGAGCTGCTATTGGTGTTTTAGCTTCTTCTATAAGTTTTAGCGCTATAGGATCATTAGGCATTCTTATGCCTATTGTATCTAAATTAGCTAAAGTAACATTTGGAACTAAATCTTTTTTATTTAATATTAAGGTTAAAGGCCCTGGCCAAAGGTCTCTTATTAAATCTTTTGCAATCTGAGGTATATCTTTTGCCAAATAATCTATTTCCTTATTTGCTACATGTACAATCAATGGATTATCTTGAGGCCTTCCCTTTGCTATAAATATTTTTTTTACAGCTTCTTCATTTAATGCATCTGCTCCTAATCCATATACAGTTTCAGTCGGAAAAGCTACAGTTCCACCATTTTTTATAACATTTGCCCCTTCTTTGATGTAATCTAAGTTTTTTTCTATATCTTCTACTATAAAAACTTTAGTTTCCACACTATCCCTTCTTTCAAAGCTAGATTTCTTTTTGACATCTAGCTATTTTTATATTCTCTATTGCTTTACTTGTATAAGTAGCCTTTACACAATTTCTATATATATCATTCAAAAGATTGTATTTATTTAAAGCACCTTTTTTTATAATCATATATGTATATTTTGAATCTGGATATCTTATTTTTATTTTTTTATATTCTTCTGCTGCTAATGGATGTTTTTTAAAAAAGCTTTTTGTTATAGGCCTTAACTTATCACCCCTTAATTTTAAAGAAGTAACTATAACTATTTCCATATCCTCTAACTTTTTTTCTGTATGCACTAAAACAACCTTATCACATAAAAGCAAAATCTCTTCTCCAAACCATCCAAGTTTCATTTTTAATTTATTATTGCTACAACTATATTTAAGTTTAACATTGTTAGATATCAAAAATAAACTTACTACAATAAGAACTTCTACAAATACTAAATATATAATAATAAACATAGATGTATTGCCAGTTAACAAAGCTGCTACAGGTAAAATAAAAAACAAGGCCCACATTATTGTGTAAAACATTTTATAATTTTTATTTTGCTTAACTATAGCTTTTTTTATATTCATTCTTTTCCCACTTTCTATAAGAGCTCTTGTATAAAATTCTAGTTATAAAGCCCTACATTTTCATGTAAGGCTTTATAGTTATTATTAAAATTCTGTGTTTCCCATAGCTTTCATTTTTTCAGCTTGGTCTTCTGTAATTAAAGCATTAATCATTTCTGTAATATCACCATTCATAAATGTTTCAAGCTTATATAAAGTAAGACCTATTCTATGATCTGTAACTCTTCCTTGTGGATAATTGTAAGTTCTTATTCTTTCACTTCTATCACCACTACCAACTTGGCTTTTTCTATCTTCAGCAATTCCAGCTGCTCTTTCTGCTTCTGCTTGCTCATATAATCTTGATCTTAATATTTTCATAGCTTTTTCTTTGTTTTTAAGCTGTGATTTTTCATCTTGACATGAAACTACAAGCCCTGAAGGAATATGAGTTATTCTTACAGCTGAATCGGTAGTATTAACACATTGACCACCATTACCTGACGCTCTAAATACATCTATTCTTATATCTTTATCATTTATTTCTATTTCAACATCATCAACTTCCGGTAATACTGCAACTGTAGCTGTTGAGGTATGAATTCTACCTGAACTTTCTGTATCTGGAACTCTTTGAACTCTGTGAACTCCACTTTCATACTTAAGCTTTGAATAAGCTCCATCACCCTTAATCATAAATACAACTTCTTTGAAGCCTCCGATATCAGTTTCATTTAAGCTCATAAGCTCAACTTTCCATCTTTGAGTTTCAGCATATCTTGTGTACATTCTAAATAAGTTATAAGCAAATAGAGCTGCTTCATCTCCACCTGCTCCTCCTCTTATTTCTACAAATACGTTTTTATCATCGTTAGGATCTTTAGGTAATAATAATATTTGAAGTTCCTTTTCAAGCTCTATTTCTCTTGCAGATAAATCCTTAAGATCTTCTTGAATCATATCCTTCATATCCCTATCAGTTTCAACCTGAAGCATTTCCTTATTAGCTTCTATTTCATCTCTTACTCCGGTATATTCTCTATATTTATTTACCATAATTTCAAGATCAGCATGCTCTTTACATAACTTTCTCCATTCATTTTGGTTTGCCATAATTGATGGATCACTTATTTTTACAGAAATCTCATCATATTTGTTTTCAATGAATTGTAATCTATCTAATATCATCTTATCACTCCGTACTATTAAATTTCATATTTTAGTATTATATCATAATCTTTAATCAAATTACAACTTAGTGTTTAAGCTACAAACCATCATTAGGCAAATTACCAATTACAACTCTATCTAAGCCTGCAAGGTCTTTAACTATTCTTAGGTTTTGATATCCCCTATCCTCCATAAGTCTTTTGACATCCTCTCCTTGATCATGGCCTATTTCAAAAGCCAACATTCCACCTGGTTTTAAAACTTCAACTGATTCATCTACTATTCTTCTATAAAAAACAAGACCATCCTCCCCACCACTTAGCGCAACATAAGGTTCATAATCTTTAACATCATCCATAAGAGTAGGTATAACTTCATCTCTTATATAAGGTGGATTAGATACTATAATATCGTATTTTTTATTTTCTTCTATAGCTTCTTTAAGTAAATCACTAAATATAAATTCCACTCTATCAGAAAGTTTTAATTTTGTAATATTTATATTAGAAACTTCTTCTGGTATTTTTTCAATATCTAAAAGATTAACTTTAATTTTTTTTCTAAAACTAGCTAAGGCTATTCCTATAGCTCCACTACCCGAACACAAATCACATATCTCCATCTCTTTATCTTCAGGTATTTTAGATAATACTTCCTCAACTAGAACTTCAGTATCTGGTCTAGGTATCAGAACCCCATTTTTAATAGTTAGATTAATCCCCATAAATTCAGTTTCTTCTAATATATACTTCATAGGCATTTTACTTTTTCTTAATTTAATAAGTTCTTTGAACTTATTTTCTTCTTCTTTATCTACTTCAAAATCCCTATTAGTTATTATCCACAATTTTTCCTTTTTTAAAACATTTCCTAATAATAATTGGGTATCTAAATTAAAACTTTCTATTAAAGCTTTTTTCAATTCATCATTTCCATACTTTAAAAGCTCATCTACAGTCTTCTTCGGCATTTCCAACCCCTCCGCTTTAAGAAGTGCTACTATAGCAACCTCTATTTGTGAGTCATCAGGCTCCCTTGTTGTTAATTCTTGTAATTTAAGCCCTGGTTTTGCTATTAATTCTGCAAGCTTTCCTTCTGATGCTCCAACCCATTTTATTATCTCATAAGTTATTCCTGCGACTACTGGAAGTAAAATAATTCTAAGTCCTATTCTTTGAACTACAGAATCCCACTTGGTAAAAGAAAACACAAGTATACTAACCATAGCTACTAAAAACAAAAAATTAGTTCCACATCTAGGATGAAATCTTTTATACTTTTTAACATTATCAACCTTTAACTTCTCACCATGCTCATAGCAAAAAATAGTTTTATGCTCTGCTCCATGATATTGAAATACTCTATTTATATCTTCAAGTTTTCCTATAGCATACATATATCCCAAAAGCATAATAACACTTAAAGCACCTTCTACTATATTTAGTATAATATGAGATATTCCTTTACCTTTTAATAATGAAGTGACTGCTGTTGGAATAGCTACAAAAATACCAATTGCAAAAATTAGCGATATAACAAAGGTAATGCCCATTATAATATCATTACTTTTATCTCCAAATTTTCCCCTAAGCCAATCCTCAAATTTTGATGGTTCTGTATCCTCAAATATTGAGGCCGAATAATTTAAAGATTCCACACCTACTATTAAAGACTCAATTAATGTTACAAAACCCCTTATTATTGGTAGAGATAATATTTTATGCTTTTTTGTATATGGTACTGTATTTTTAAAATCTACTTCTATTTCACCATCTTCATTTCTAACTGCTGTGGCTATTCCCATTGAACCACGCATCATAACCCCTTCTAAAACTGCCTGACCACCAACTTGGCATTTTTTCATTCTTCTATCCCCTTTATTTATTTCTTATCACCATATTTATATTCATAATAACATTTTCCACATAAAGATTCATATTCAACATTATCTATATGGTCAATAGCTATTTGTTCACCTTCAAAAACATATTTACCATTTATTTTTCTTCCATTCAATATACCTTTTCTTCCACAAGTACATATTGTTTTCATCTCTTCAATGCTATGTGCTATTAAAAGAAGTCTTGAACTGCCCTCAAAACCATTCATTTGAAAATCTGTCCTTAACCCATAGCATATAACAGGAATATCCTTAACTATTGCTACTTTAAACAATTGGTCTATATGTTCCGATTTTAGAAACTGTACCTCATCTACTAATATACAGCTAACATCTTTTAACCCATCAACTATATCAAATATGTTGTCCTCTTTTTTTATAAGAAAATCTACTTTTCTTTCAACTCCAAGTCTTGAAACTAACTTATCTCCACCTTTTTTATCGGTAGCAGGCTTTATAACAACAACATTCATGCCTCTTTCTTCATAATTATATGCAACTTGCATTAAATGTGTTGACTTTCCAGAATTCATAGCTCCATATCTAAAATATAATTTACTCATGTTAGTTTCTCCTTTAATTAAAATCGCAATATTAATTATAACATTAAAGCTTATGTCTAAAAAGGCTTTTTAAAAATTTCCAGAGCTTCCTCATAAATTAAAATCTATTGACGATTTATAGCTATCATGTTATACTTTTAAAGTCTGTTAGACACTTTTAAAAACTGAAAGAGGTGAAATAAATGAGAGAAGGCATACATCCAGAATATAACCATGAAGCGTTAGTTAAGTGTGCATGTGGAAATACTTTTACAACAGGTTCTGTTAAAAACGAACTTAAAGTAGAAATATGCTCTAAATGCCACCCATTCTTCACTGGAAAACAAAAAATCGTTGACGTTGGCGGTAGAGTTGACAAATTCAACAAGAGATTTAACCTTAATAAGTAATCAATTATGGGAAAGACATTGTCTTTCCCATTTTTGTTCCTTAAGCTCGTATTTTGAAAAAACTAATATTTAACAAATATAAACTTATTTTTATGCATCTAATTAATTGAGATTTTGTCGTGTATCATATTCAAAACCATATTATTCCATAATTATATGCATATTAATATAAAACTCTTTACATAAATGTAAAAGATGATAAACTAAGTATGTATAATTAAAAAAGTAAAGTGAGTGAAATACATGAAAAAGGTATTGATATTAACTACATCAACAGGACAAGGACATAATCAAGCTGCTAATTCTTTATGTTACACTTTTTCACAAAATGGATATGAAGTTGAAAAATTAGACTTTTTATATAATAATAGTAAGTTTTTAAATAATACTATAGTAGGTGGATACGAGGTTGCTGCAACTAAATTACCCCATATTTATGGTTTATTTTACGCACTTACAAATGTAAAATATATGAATGCACTTTTATCAGTCCCATTTTATATAACTGATAAAAAAATGTTAGCTTTCATTAATAATATTAAGCCAGATATAATAGTTGGAACTCATCCTCTAACAGTAAATATTATATCAAATTTAAAGAAAAAAGGTCTTATAAAAATACCTTTTGTATCAATAGTAACAGATTTTAAAGCCCACTACACATACATTTCAAAACAAGTTGATTCATATGTAACTGCAAGTAGTTTTACAAAAAATCATCTTATTTCTAGAGGTATTGACGCAAATAAAATCTTTGATTTTGGTATACCTATAAAACAAGATTTCTTTATTAAAGATGAAGAAATCAGTGCAACAAAAGATAATGATTATTTTAATATACTTCTTATGAGTGGTAGTATGGGACTTGATAATATCTCCTTAGTTTTAAAAGAACTTATCAAAAATCCTAACAAACTTAGAATAACAGTTGTATGCGGTAACAATAACCATTTAAAACAAAACTTACTTAATAAATATGGACATCCAATCAAGGATAAAAAAATCCACATTTTAGGTTTTACTAATGATGTCTCTGCTTTAATGGATTATTCTGATGTTATAATTTCTAAGCCAGGTGGACTTACTTCAACAGAAGCAATAGTAAAAAATTTACCACTTATAATTCCATTTGCTATCCCCGGCCAAGAAACTGAAAATACAGAGTTTCTTACTGAAAAAGGCTGTGCAATTTATGTAAAACACATAAGAAATATAAATCTTGAACTTAACGAATTAATATATAACCCTCATTTATTAATTAAAATGAGAAACAATCTGAAAAATATAGCTAAAAACTATTCAATTAATGGCATAGTAAATATATCTAACGAACTTTTGAATAAGAAATAAAAAATACAGAGGAATTAGCTTTATCCTCTGTATTTTTATTATTTATTCTTATTTTTTTGTTCATAAAAAGGTTGTCTTATACTATTTAAACTACTTATAATTTATAAAATTATACTTATCTTAATAATTATCTTTGTTTATTTTCAGTATCTGCTTTTGAAAAAACATCTATAAACTCTCTATTACTCTTTGTTTTCGATAAAAGATTTATTAAATTTTCTGTTATACTTTCAATATTACCTTCTTTATACATAGTTTTTCTAAGAGCATATGAAACATCTTTTTCATCTGAATTTAGTAATAAATCTTCTTTTCTTGTTCCTGATTTATAAATGTCTATAGCTGGGAATATTCTTCTTTCTTGAAGCTTTCTATCTAAGTGAACTTCCATATTTCCTGTTCCTTTGAACTCTTCAAATATCATATCATCCATTCTGCTCCCAGTCTCAACTAATGCTGTAGCAAGTATTGTTAAGCTTCCACCTTCTTCAATATTTCTAGCAGCTCCAAAGAACTTTTTAGGCATAAGTAATGCCCCAGGATCCAAACCACCTGATAGTGTTCTACCAGTTGGTGTTATTATAAGATTATATGCTCTTGATAATCTTGTTAAAGAATCTAATAATATAACAACATCCTTCCCATGTTCAACCATCCTTTTAGCTCTTTCTAAAACCATCTGAGCAACCTTAGCATGATTCATTGGCTCTTCATCAAATGTTGAATATATAACTTCCCCATTTATACTTCTTTTCATGTCAGTAACTTCTTCTGGTCTTTCATCTATTAAAAGTACTATGAGTTTAACATCTGGATAATTTTTAGATATATTTTGGGCTATCTTTTTAAGTAGTGTTGTTTTACCTGCTTTAGGAGGTGCTACTATAATCCCTCTTTGACCTTTTCCTATAGGACAGATAATATCCATAAGCCTTGAACTTAAATCTCTTTCATTATTTGTTTCTAGTCTAAGTCTTTCATTTGGATATATAGGCACTAAACTTTCAAAGTTTTTTCTACCTATGGCAGCATTAGGATGCTCTCCATTTACACTTTCTACATATAATAAAGCCTTAAACTTTTCTCCTTCTTTAGGAGTTCTAACTTTACCAGTAACTTCATCACCAGTCTTGAGATTAAATCTTCTTATTTGTGATGGAGATACATAAATATCATCGGGACTAGTTAAATAATTATTACATCTTAAAAAGCCAAAATTATTTGTATCTAATATTTCAAGTACGCCTACCGCACTCTCTGAAGTATTTACAAGTTCTCTAAATCTTTCTTTCTTTTCCCCATTTTGCTCATCATCTCTATTTTCTAAATTACTATTTCTATCATTACTAGTTTTAAAGTCATAGGTTGAATTGCTTGTTTTGAAATCATAAGTGGAATTATTAGATTTAAAATTATAATTTGAATTATTAGTTTTAAAATCATAACCTGAACCATTACTTTTTTCTTCTTCTACAACTTCTTCAGATTTTTCTATTTCTTTATTCAAACTCTTTGTTTTTGAATTGTCTATATTTGAAACTTCTTCATCTTGCATTTTAGGAGAAATTTTTTCCCTTAAAACTACACCATCTTTTTCTACAGTATTTGGTGAATAACGAATTATTTCATCAATAAGCTCACTTTTCTTAAATTTTGTAATATTTTTAACACCTAGTTCCTTAGCTATTTCTTTTAGCTGAACTAGTGTCATATTTTCGTATATTAAAACTGCCAAAACAGCACCTCCAAATTGATAATATAATAAATAGGGATTTAAAACATGGTGAGATATAAAGAATTTTTATTAGAATTTAAAGATATATTTATATTATTAACATAACTTTTCTTAAATAAACAATCGCTTTACATAAAAATAATTTTTTATATTGCATCATACTTTTTCCACTTTGTATTATGCTTCATAAACAAGAATTTTTCAACTATTTTCTATGTATATATATTCTAATTAATATTCTACATAAAAACAATTTTAATTTTTTGAATAATCTTTATTTGAACTTATATATTTATTCTATATAAATGTAAAAAATCCTTTATTTTCAGAAAAGAAAAATAAGAGTGAAGAATTAAACTTTAAAAGTTACATCATATAAAACTCTTAAAGTTATATTCTCCACCCCCAATTATTTGTAAAGAAATTGTTATAAAGTCTTCTTTAATTTAAATAATTATTTTAAAGTTGCTTTTATAAAATCTACAAATAATTTATGTGGTCTACTTGGTCTTGATTTTAATTCTGGATGAAATTGAACTGCTACAAACCAAGGATGATCCTTAACTTCAACGCATTCAACTAATCTTCCGTCTGGTGAAGTTCCTGAAAGAACCATTCCAGCATCAATTATTTCCTTTCTGAATTCATTTGAAAATTCATATCTATGTCTATGTCTTTCATATATTAATTCATCTCCATAAGCTGTATGACAGAAAGTATCCTTTTCCAATTTACATGGATATAATCCAAGTCTCATAGTTCCACCTAAATCCTCAACATCTTTTTGTTCAGGCATTAAATCTATAACTGGATATTTTGTTTCAGGATCTATTTCTGATGAATTTGCTCCTTCATAACCTAATACATTTCTAGCAAATTCTATAACTGCACATTGCATTCCTAAACAGATTCCAAGGAAAGGAACTTTATTTTCTCTAGCCCATCTAATAGCTTCTATCTTTCCTTCAACTCCTCTATCTCCAAAACCACCTGGAACTAAAACTCCATCTACATCACCTAATAATTCATCTGCATTTGCTGCATCTAATTCTGCTGCATTTACCCATTTTATTTCAACATCTGAATCATTAGCTAATCCACCATGGCTCAATGCTTCAACTACTGATATATATGCATCATGTAATTCTACATACTTCCCTACTAAAGCAATTCTAGTTTTCTTTGAAAGATTTTTAAGTCTGTTAACCATATCTATCCATTCAGTATTATCAATATCTCTACAACCTAAGTTTAACTTTTCACAAACTAAGTTATCTAAGCCTTCTTCATGTAATAATAATGGAACTTCATATAAATGCTCTGCATCAAGATTTTGTATTACTGAATCTCCTTCTAAATTACAGAACAATCCTATTTTATTTCTTAAATCTTTTGAAATTTCTTTTTCTGATCTACATACTATAATGTCTGGCTGAATACCTATACTTCTTAATTCCTTAACTGAATGTTGTGTTGGTTTTGTCTTAAGCTCTCCAGCCTTTCCTAAGAAAGGAACTAAAGTTACATGTATAAAACATACATTTTCTCTTCCAGCATCATATTTTATTTGTCTTATAGCTTCTAAGAATGGTAATGATTCTATATCTCCAACTGTTCCACCTATTTCAGTAATTACAACATCTACATCACTTTCTTTAGCTACTCTAAATACTCTATCTTTTATAGCATTTGTTATATGAGGAATAACTTGAACAGTGCCACCTAAATATTCACCTTTTCTTTCCTTAGATATTACCGACCAATATATCTTACCTGTAGTTACGTTAGAGTTTTTAGTTAAATTTTCATCTATAAATCTTTCATAATGACCTAAATCTAAATCTGTTTCTGCACCATCATCTGTTACAAAAACTTCTCCATGTTGATACGGACTCATAGTACCTGGATCTACATTTAGATATGGATCAAATTTTTGTATTCTAACCTTTAATCCTCTATTCTTTAAAAGTCTTCCTAATGATGCTGCTGTTATTCCTTTTCCTAACGATGAAACAACTCCACCAGTTACAAATATATATTTGGTATTCTTCATGTATTTATTCCTCCTAAAGTTTTTATTTAAAAAATGTTGACATTTTCATTTTTAATTATTATAATAGTAATTACCCCTCTTAAAATGGGATTTTTGTTGTCTAAACAACATAGATAGTATTCTATCATATCTTTTTATATTAATCTAGTCTTTTTTTTTGTATTTTTTTATTTTTATTTATTGTATCCATTTTCATAATTTCATAACCTTAATATTATTGAAAAATTCTCTTATTTTTTTAAAATCTCTAAAATAATTCACAATTACATTCTATATAATTATTTAAGTTTCGATTCTATAAATACTCATTTTATATTTAATAATGCATAGTTAAAAGTTAAGGAAAGTTTTCCCCATACATAAAAAAAAGCTTTACTTAATCAAAAATTAAGTAAAACTTTTTCTATTAAGCCTGTATTTTTATTTTTAAATCTGTATCCATTTGATTTTGATCTCCAACTATAAGATCATAATTTATGGAAATTTCTCCACCATTCTCATTTATATCTATATTTAATTCTTTAGTTATTATTTGAAGTTCAAGCATACCATAAGGTGTATTATACAACGCTACACTACTATTATCTTTTTTGAATTCCATTTTAGTGGATGTAGTACCTTCTCTTTCAAGAATCACAACATCTTCTTTTATAAAAAGCTTAGTGTTGGTTCCATCCATACCTGAAACCTCAGTTTCTTCATAAAAAGCCTCAAAGTTATTATCACCTACAAGAAAAACACCCGGAGTAATTACTTCTATAATATTGTCTTTACTTTTCATTTGACAACTTGATATTGATATTATAGCCTTTTTTTCCATACTATTCTCCTTAACAAACTACTATTTTAAATTAATCATTATTTTCTCTAACTCTTTATCCTTTGCTGGGACCACTATTAATTTTTTAGTAAAAGCAGTATTATTTTTTCCATATTTAACTTCTACTTCATCCATCTCACGGCCTTTACTATATCTAGCAGCTATTCTTGCAGCTAAAATAAGATCATCCTCTTCATAATCTCCCCTAACAATTACAAGAGCCCCTGTATAATTAGTTGGTATAAATAAGATATCCTCTTCATTTAAATATTTCTTCATAAGCTCTGATTCTTCACCAGTTCTTGCAACTATTATTTTACATTTTTCAGAGTTTCTAAAATGTCTTCCAAGTTTAAGCATATCAAGTTCTGATGCATCTATAATTTCCTGATGATCCACTAAATCTCTAAGTCTTAATGAGTAGTTAGGCTCAGTTAATTTACATCCTCCTGCTGGTGATGGATAGTCTTTGATCCCCCACTCATCTGCAAGTTTCATTTGAACTTGTCTTCCTCTTCCAGTTATATTTAGAAGTTTTTCACGATCTATCAATCCACTAATTTCCATATCTGTAGGTTTAAGATTTTTAGCACACAATGGTCTTAAAATCTTATCACTAAATCCAGATTCCTTTTTTACTATGTCTAATGCACTTCTATTTTGAGACATAGGTCTTTGATTTAAAACCTCACCTGTTATAATAAAATCTGCATTGAATTTTTTTAAAAGTTCACCTGAATATTTCATCATCATAGCATGACAGTCTATACATGGATTCATATTTTTACCATGTCCATGCTTAGGTTTCTTTACCATTTCAAAATGTTCTTTTGAAAAGTCTACTACCTCTAAAGGTATATCTATTTGCGCACACATTCTCTTAGCATTTTCTGGGCCAAAAAAATACGATTTAAAACATATTCCTATTACTTCCACACCTTGATTTTTTACAAGTTTAGCAGCTAATATACTATCTAAACCTCCTGATATCATAGCTAATGCTCTAGTCATATATCATCACTCCTTCTCAAGTTACATTTATTAGTTTAATTTTTTTATGTAAAATAGTCAATGTTTATTAATAAATAGTTAAAATCAAAAATGTAAAATTTGAAATGCTAGTAATTTAAATTAAAGTATAACAATATACTTTAAATGTAATTATTAAATATGGAGGACTTATTTTGGATAATAATTTAGGACTAAAAGCTTTCTTATGTTACTTTTTTAGTTTAATAGGTGGGGCAGTTATATTTTTTATTGAAAAAGAAAATCTCACTTTAAAATTTCATGGTGCACAAGCTATGGCCTTTGGTATACTCTACGCTATATGCTCTACCATTTTAGGTTTTATCGATTTTCCACTTATATCAATTTTTAGGTTAGCTTTATTCATACTATATATATTAGTTGTTATTAAAGGTGTTTCTACTGCGTGTAAAAATGAGATGTATAGAATGCCTGTTTTAGCAGAAATAGCAGATAAAATAATGGAAACTTTAAAATAATTAAAGATAAAAGAGTTCTTACAAAGAGTAATAAACTCTTTGTACAGCACTCCTTTTTATTTTTTATCAATTAATTCCTTTATTTTATCAACTATTTTAAATCTAAAATTAATTTTTTTATCTTTCTTCGTTTTTTCTTTTGTGTTATCTATCTTTTCATATTCAGCATTATTTAAAACCTTCTTCATCTGATTTTCAGTTTCTTTATAAGCTACTTGTCCCTTTGTTATATCCACAAAACATAGTGGTGGAAACATCACACACCACCAATTTTTCCCAGAAGCACTACCAATTAAAACTCTATATGCCTCATATTCTCCTTGAGGCAGTGTTATATTACCATAAGTTTTTTCCGGAAAATTCTCTCTATCTAATGTAGATTTAACTTTATAATTATAACCATTACTTTTTATAATACTACTTGCAATTGCTAAAATTTCATCATTATTTTTTTTCAATATTTTTCTTGATTCTTCTATACTTTTAGAATCTTTTAATTTTGGTTCAATATATTTTAATATTCCATCTCTGACCTTTAACTTAAGATTTTGATCTTCATCCTTATCACTATTTGCTATGACATGAAATCTTATAAGCTTATTACTTATATCCTCTTCAGTATTTTCTTTATAGGTTTGTCCATCATTACTATCCACAGGTAACGATAAAACAATCATTGTAGATGTTACTAATATTATTATACTTAATGCACAAATTATTATTTTTTTCATTCAAAACACCCCCTGATAACTTAATTATTGACAAGAGGTGTATTATTTATTCATATAATTTTATTTAAGTAAAATTATATTTCAATAATCAATTAGATTTATATAGTTCTAGTTATAAATACATCTTTATATTTTTTTTTCATAACATCATAACATCTTTGAGCTTTAGGCATATCTTCAAAGAATGCAAATACAGTAGGACCACTCCCACTCATCATTGACCCCATTGCACCACATTCTATCATTTCATCTTTTATATTCCTTAACACATTATGTTTCCTAAGCGTAACATTTTCTAATATATTTTTCATATTTTCTGCTACAAAAACTAAATCCTCTCTCTCCATAGCCGAAATAAGATCATCTACCCTTACATGTTTAAAAATCTTATTTATATCCAAAGTTCCATAAACTTCTTTAGTAGATACTCCAAAAGGTGGTTTTACTATTACCAAAATTTTATCCTTAAATGGTTTTAAGTTTGTTATAACTTCTCCAATTCCTTCACAAAGCGCAGTACCACCTTCTATGCAATATGGTACATCTGCACCTATTTTAACTCCCAGTTCTCTCAACTCTTCTATACTTGCATTTACATTAAACTCTTTATTCATTAAATATAAAACAGCTGCTGCATTAGTACTGCCCCCTGCCATCCCAGCAGACACGGGAATATTTTTTTTAATATATATGTCTACACCTTCCTGTATATTAAAGTGTTCTTTAAAAAGCTTAGCTGCTTTAAATGCTAAATTTCGATCATCTGTTGGTATGTACTTTCTGTTACAATTAAGCTTAATAGTCTTTAAATGATTTTTCTTCACTTCAATTTCATCATATAAGTCAATTGTCTGCATTACCATCTTTAATAAATGATATCCATCTTCTCTCTTGCCTATAACATCTAATGCAATATTTATTTTAGCATATGCCTTTTTTCTCACTAGCTTAATCTCCCTTATATAAAATTCTTTATTTCTTATAATTATATTATCATATTGTGATTTAAAAAAAAGACTTTCCTTATTAAAAAGGATTACCTTATGTATATGACATAAAATAATCCCTACTTTTAACTTTCTATTGCTTTTTTCATAGACTCAATATAACTTTTCTTTTTCTTTATATAAGTTATTATACGATTATAATCTTCAAAAAATATTATAATTAAATCACCTTTATTAGCATTTTTCAAAGCAAAATCCAAAGCTTCAACTTCATCTAAAACTACATTTATATGTTTTGAATTTGCTTTTTTTAATACACCTTTTCTTAATAATTCTGCAACTTCATTATCTTTTCTGCCTCTTTTATCCATGTCTTCCTTTATTACTATACTGTTAAATCTATCACCACAAAACTCACCAATTTTTATAATAGAAGAGTCTGTTCTATCACCAGGAACACCTATAACTCCAATCAATTTGTTAAATCCCATGTCTTTAACAGATTCTATTACAGCCCTATATCCATTTATATTATGGCCATAATCAAGAACAACATTTACACCATCTAAATCATATTGATTGAATCTTCCTGGGTTAAATTCTTCATTCAAAGAAAATTCCTTTAATGCTTTTACTATTATGCAATAATCAACCTTTACTCCAACCAAAGCAGCTATAGCTGCTAAAGCATTTTCTATATTATATTTAAGCTTTCCTTCAAGCCCTATAGCAACATCTTTTTCATCACACAAAATATACTTTTTAAAATTATTATAAACTATTATTTTGCCTTCCTCTAAATACACCACTGGATTTCCATCTTCTACATTAGACCTTAGAAGTTCGCTAAAGCCCTTCATGGAAAATAATATCTTACGAGCTTTTATCCTATCTAATATATGCACACTCCACTTATCATCAGCATTTATAACAGCATAACCATCCTTCTTAACAGCCTCTACAACTAAAGCTTTCACTTTACTCAGTTCTTCTAGGTCATTTATGCCATCAATACCCAAATGATCTTCTGTTATATTAGTTATAACGCCTATATCAGCCTCATCATAAGCTAAACCTCTTTTTATCATTCCACCTCTTGCAGTTTCTAACACGGCTATATCTACATCTGGGTTTAGCAAAATAGCTCTTGCACTTTCTGCACCAGTATCATCTCCTAAATCTATACACTTGCCATCAACATAAATTCCTCCAGTACTGGTCATTCCAACCTTATATCCTATAAGTTTCATAACATAAGCTATAAACCTTGTAGTTGTAGTTTTTCCATTTGTACCTGTAACAGATATTAACGGTATATTTTTAGGCTTACCATTATACATAGCTTTAACTATTTCATCTGCAACATCGTGAGCTTCACCTTTACAAGGATAATGATGCATTCTTATACCAGGTGCCGCATTAACTTCCATAACAACTCCATTACCATATAGTGGTTTTCTTATATCATCTATGCATATATCTACGCCACAAATATCTAATCCTATAGCTTTAGCGGCTCTTATACATATATCTTTATTCTCCTCACAAATCTCAGATGTATAATCTTCTGAACACCCTCCAGTTGAAAGATTAGCGTTCTCTCTTAATTTAACTACCTGCCCATTTACCGGTATAGAATCTATTGAAAAACCTTGAAGTTTTAAGCAATTTAGCAAAACCTCATCTATCTTTATTTTTGTTAATATATTTTCATGATCCTCACCCCTTCTAGGATCAGAATTAAGTTCTCTTATAAGTTCTTTAATACTTTTAGTTCCATCTCCAATCACATTAGGTGGAATTCTAAGAGATACAGCTACTACCTTATAGTCAACTATACAAATCCTATAATCATCACCTTTTATATATTTTTCTAAAATTATATCTTTATATTGCTCCGATAAAGTTCTATATGAACTTAAAAGTTCTTCTTTATTTTTTATATTTAAAATTACACCCTCACCTTTACTTCCATACTGAGGTTTTAAAACTACAGGATAACCTATTAAGTCAGCCTCTTTTAAAAGGTTTATTGTATTATATATCTTTCTACCTTCTGCAACGGGTATAAAATGAGCTTCTAAAATATTCTTTGTTAACTCTTTATCACATGCAATATCAGTAGCTATACATCTTGTATTATGTCCTACGGTAGCTCCAAAAATCCTACCACACTTTCCATAACCCATTTGGTAAACATTACTATTTCCTAATCTCAAAATAGGTAACCCATATTTTTTAGCAGCTTCACAAATGGCCTTTGTAGATGCTCCAAGTGTTTCTTGTTTCATTAACTTTTTTATATATTCAAGCCTTACTTTAAAATCTATTGGATTTCTATTTATAAGAGAATTTATTATCTGTTCTGCCAATTTACTTATGGCTACCGCAGTTTTTTCATATTCATATTGAAAAATAATATAATATCTATCACCTGCTATTTCTCTAGCTTTACCATATGCTAGATCAATCCCTAACATATTTTGAATAGCTATTATTGTATGCTCAAAAACATGGGCTAAATACGTCCCTTCATTAAGCCTTTTAACAAAGCCATGTTCTTCATCGATTCCACAACGATGCTTATATAATTCAGGTATCATCTTAGTTAAATTGTAATTAAAATCTGGTATATCTTTAGTGGGTATTTCTGCGTATCCTTCTAAATCAACATCAATTCTTATAGATTTTTTGTGAGAATAAATATTTTTCCCCTTAAAAATACGCTCGTTAATGATTTTCATTTTTTGCTCTTTCCTCCTCAAAAGGTACCTTAGTTTTTATATTGAATTTTTTTCCAAAAGTTAATACATGCATTTTTACATTAAACATACTTAAAAGTTCATCTTGGTATTGTTCCGAAACATTGCTATATGATATTTGACTTCCATCTACTATATATACAGCACCACTACCTATAACTTCTAATATATCATTATTAACTACTATAGCAGTATCTTCGTCTATCCCAATACCTAAAATTTCTGGGTTTTGAGCTACTCCTACAAGCAACCTCCCTATTCTGCCTCTTTGTGCAAAATGTTGATCTATTATTATATTTTCTAAAAAACCTAAACCTGGAGCCATTTTTAATGTACATTTTTTAGGTGATTCCTCATCATCCCCTCCAACTATCATAGTATCGCTCATAACAGATGCTCCTGCTGAAGTCCCTACAAAATAACAACCATTTTTAATCATTTTACCCATTTCACTATATATAGGTGTTCCCCCTATAATACTAGTAATTCTAACTTGATCTCCTCCAGTAAAAAATATTACTTTAGCTTCATTAATAAGTTTTATATTTTCTTCTTTATTACAGTCACTTCTTTCACTTACATCCAATGTCTTTATACTATTAACTCCTAGATTTTTAAAGACATTAGTATATTTTCTAGCAGCCTCCTCAGGATACTCAGTAGCTATTGTAACTATAAGTAATAGCTCATTTTGATTTCTAATTTTACTTGCTACAAATTTTAATATATTCTTTTCTCCTTCTTTGTCCTCTGCTCCTCCTATTATGATTAAATTTCCTTTAGCGTTTGTAAACATTAAAATCACCCCTAATCACGCATTTTTTATTTTAACCATAATAGTTTTAATTATTCACTAAAACAAACCAAATCAAGCGTAAAAAAGTGATTTTATGTATTTTTTTACTTTGATAAATAAAATTTAATTTATCAAAAATCACATAAAATCACTTAATCTTTAAAAAAATGCATTCATTTAAAAATGGATGTACCAAATCTCTGATACATCCACTTTTTTATTATATTTACATCATAGCTCTTCCAGGTATTATTATTTTTTCTCCTGGTTTTAGTTCTTCTTCACTTTCCATACTGTTTAAACTCATAATGTCTTCTACTGTTGTATTATATTTTTTAGCTAAATCCCATAATTTATCCCCTTCTTGAATAACATAAATGATAATTGAAGCTTTCTTTTCTGGCTTTTCACCTTCCTTTTCTTCAATTTCTTTGATGTATTCTTTTTCAACATTATCAGTAACCTTTGCCTGTGTAAATACAATAGCCTTTATAGCTATTGTATGAGCTTCTATATTAGCTTGTAAGCCTTCTATAAAAGCTTTTACCATACTTTCCATACCTTCTAAAGCATCAGGTATATCTATAGATGTATTAAATGGTATTTCACCAGTTATCTTTGCTAAATGCTTTTCTTCATCACTACATTTATAGATAACTTCAACCTTAACTACACCCTCAACATTTACCTTATTATCAGATACCTTATTTTCAAGTGCAGCTATATTAGCATTAGTACTAACTATTTGAACTGGATCAGGGTCTGATTCATCTAAATAAATATTATCCTTAACTATAGTTTCATTTGAATTTTGACCTACAGTTTTAATCATCTTATGAGTTTCTTTTTTTACTTCTAAATTTTTAGTTGGTGAGTATGCATCTTCTAAAACTTCTATATTTTCTGTTTTAGAAACTTTAGCTGTAGCCTTAACTTCAGCATTTACATCTATTATTCTAGACTCACCTAGATCATCTTGTAATATCTTATATTCACAATTCATAATCTCAAAATTCGCATTTGCCATCATATCTGATGATAAACCAATTACAGGTTCTTCTGTACTTAAAAAAACATCATCATCTACATTTACAAGATCTTTACTATCAGCAGCTCTATATACAAAATCTACCTTACAAAAACAAGAAAAATTCAATTTATCTTCACTAGCTTTAATATCCTTTTTATGAAGCATTAGATTCATCTTTATTATTTTTCCTATTTGTGGTTTATCTGTAGCTACTTTTATTTGTGTTTTAAGTGGCATTACTACTTGATTTGTAGACATGGTTTTTTCTAAAGTATCAGGTTTTTTCTTACTTTGTAAATCTCCAGTACCTTCTATATCTTTTACAAACTCAATATTCTCATTCTTAGATATATAACATTTAGTACGGAAATAGCTTTCTATGCTGATTTTCCTTTCATTAATAATATTTACATTAATATGTTCTAATTCGCAGTTAGCATCGCATAGCATTTTATGTTCGGCACCAACTATATCTACAAAATTTGAAAACTTATCTTCATATGAAACATAGTCTGTTCCTAAACCATCCTCCTCTTTAGCTAAATAAATTACATTATAATTTACTTGTACCTCTATTAAGCCTCTGTCTTGTTGCACTTCCTTGTTTGTAATAATAGGTTTTGCCTCAACTGATAAAACCTTATGAACATCAGGATGTGTATCTGGTATTAAATATTCTCCCTTTAAGACTTTATCTGCTGTGCTTTCTAAAACAGGTTTTTCTACTTCAATATTTTCTTTTATAACATCTAAATCAGCCATAATATACCTCCTATAATTTACCTACTATAATGTATATATATGACCACTTAAGTTTATGACTATTTTTTCTCTTTATTATAAATAAATATTGACTTGTTTTGAATGATGCCTTAAAATTAAAAAATATTATTTAATTTACTAAATTTGATTATGATTTAATTGAACTAACATTGGAAACTAGTTATAAAAATAATTATATATTTTCATATATTTGTTAATAATATATATTAATATTTTTATTATTTACACAATAATAAATTATTTTCAAAAAACTTTGTCGAAATTCTTAAAAACAGTTGACAAACATAAAAATATGTCGTATTATAAAGATGGTTATTGACCATATAACCTCTCATAAATTCTCAATACCCTTTTATACCATAGTTGAAAGATGGAAACCCACCATCTTTCTTTTTTTATATCTTTTTATTTCATAATTAACAATTTTATTTTATATAAAATAAAAAGAGCTTCCAAACAAAATGGAAACTCCTTTTATTATCCTACAAATACAAGTTGAACTGTCTTAGTAAGTACATCTGAATAACTATAAGTCACTGTCCTTTGGGTGTCGGCTTCTAATCTAACCACGAATATACTTGGATAAACACTTTCTAGTACACCTTTATTAACAAGAATTCTTCGTCTTCCTCCGTTAGCTTTCAAGGTTACTTTTTCTCCAACATGGTTTTCAATATCTCTTTTGATAGAAGCTAGTGTTCTAATTCTTTCCATTTTTAACACCCTCTTTCATATTATATTATAATACCAATAGATGTTTTTGTCAAATAAAACAATTATTTTATCACTATTTGTTTTAGTTTGTCAATGTAAATTTTCTGTTAATTTATGTATTCCCTTTAAACATCCTTTACTATTCTTTGTAATATGCTATTATTTATTCATATTCTATAAAATAATTAACATTATCTTATAAAAACAATATTTATTTAACTGTTATTTTCAAATATGATAATTTTTCGTAATAATTATGTAAAATGCTGTATTAAAGTTATTTAAATATTTAATGATATTTAAATAACTTTTGTGGTTATAATAATTAATATTTAAAATAAAGAATTTAAGTTATAACTTTATAGGAGATTGTTGAATGTATTACATAATTATTGATTTAGAATTTAATCAAAGCACGATTTTATCTAATCCAAAATGTCCCTTCGAAATAATACAAATTGGTGCATTAAAACTTGATACTGACTTAAACGTCTTATCAACATTTAATGAATTAATTAGACCTGTTGTATATACTACATTTCACCCATTTGTAAAAAATTTAACTAATATAAAGGAAGAAGATTTAAGTAATGCATCTTCTTTCAAAGATATTTATAATACCTTTGTTAAGTTTATAGACTCTAATAATAATAATATCTTATGCACTTGGGGAATGACAGATATAAAAGAATTAATTAGAAACATAGAATATCATAAGTTAAAAACTTCCTTAATTCCAAAAAGTTATATAGATATTCAAAGTCATGCTTCCAAGTATCTCAAATGCCCTACTGGAACTAATATTGGCCTTCGTAATACTGTAGAGATTTTAAAAATACCTACTGAGGTTTCATTTCATAATGCTTTAAATGACGCGTTTTACACTGCAGAAATTTTCAAAAAAATTTACAACCAAAATATTACCCCTAAACTTTATTTGCCTCATAAGTCAGCTAGAACTAGTAAAACAAAATTAACTTTGGATGTAGATTCACTTTTAAATCAATTTGAAAAAATGTTTAATAGAACCATGACTATAGAAGAAAAAAATATAATTAAGTTATCTTATATGATGGGAAAAACAAATCAATTTCAAATAGAAGTTAAGAATAACAAAAGCTAAAGGTTTATCTGTAATCTAGATAAACCTTCATAAATCTTATTAAATATATTTATTCTAATTCATGAATCTTTGGTTCACTAAATACTGCTCTTGAACTTTCTGCCTGAGGATCATGCTTTATATTTTTGGACTTAAATTTACCATCTTCTTTTTTATTATTTCTAGTCTTTCTATTTTTTGACACTTCATCTTCACTCCTTTATCTTAACCATACACAACTTTATTTTTTAATAGTTGATGTCCCTTGGTTATCATTTTCTGACTTATTTTGTTTTTGAGTTCTTGGATTAAATCCAAAGTTATTTGATTGTGATGCCCATTGGTTACTTCCAGTATTTTTTCCTTGTTTAGCCATCTAAAATCCCTCCCTTAAGATAACAATTCTAAAATTTCATATACATTACACATTTATTATTTACTTCTTAGATTATTTAATTCTATGAAAGGATTTTATGTTTTTGAATTATTATCCTCAAATTACAATATAATTAATTTTAAAAATAATTTATCTTTATATTTCTTTATTTATATCTTTTATTTCATAATAAATCCTATAAGGTATAGTAAAAATAAGAAAATTATAAAATAAAGATATAGAAATTTTTCCCTTTCTATATCTTAAAAAATCTACTAATCTATTTAATTTTTATCTTTCAAAGTTTATCAATCTATTTAACTTTGATATTGTGATTTTGGATACCCTTCTCTATATTTCCCTCTTGTTTGTAAACCACCAATTCCCTTTATTCCTGTTATAGTATTTTCTATAACCTCATTTATTGAAACCACTTCACTTATTGTAGCATACGCTACTTTTTCACAAACAAACACAGGATCTAAACAATGAATAAGAACTCTATTTGGACTAGAAGCGAAATTAGCACCTGCATCTAATATATTTTCGTAACAGGATTGACAAGCACCAGCAAATATTATAAGCTCATCATAACTTGAATTATAATCCCTAAGATTACTAACAGCTTCTATAAAATATTTTGAATTTCTATAATTATTTAAATCTAAATAATTATTAGATCTTTTAAGCACACCATCATGTCCTGTCAAGACAACAATATCTGGTTTATGCTCTTTTACTAAATCCACAATCTCTGATGGCTGCTCCCTTTCTGGTATGGATTTTCCTACAGCATTTAAATTCAATTGCTTGTACACTTTAAGACACACCTCTAAATAATTAGGATCTCCATCTACATGTAATATTTTTCCCGGTCTTCCAAATGTCATTTCATTTTCTGTTACTATTTTTTGAGACTTATTACCTCTATTTGTATCAACGCCCCTCGCTACCATAACTCTTTTTATAGCAGCATTTACTCTTGAGTTAAAAATTTTATCTTTTTCCCCAGAAAACTTTTCATCAACCTCTTCTAAATCTTCTTTTTTAGCATCAGCTATTATTCTAATATTTATACCTTTCAAAATATATACCTTTTCATTATTGACATTTTTTATATCTATTATTTTAAAGGTTATATCCCTTCCATAAGATTTTCTAACTACATAATCCCCAACGTTCATACACTACCTTTTCTCCTAAAATTACTTCTTCTCTTCATAATATGGATAAATATCGTAATAGGTGCTTATTATTAAAATAAGTTTATATATTTATACCCTTAGCTAATCTTTAATTAACTAAGGGTATCATTTCATTTTATTCATAACCACCTTGAATTTAAATTACTATTCGCATTGATTATATAAAACCTTGAAGTCCTCTATAAATTTAGTATAATTCTGATTTTCTTCTATTATTGAATTTATTTTCTTATTAAAAGTATTTTGTCCCCAGGTAACCTCATTATAATAAAATCTATTAGCTAATCTCCAGTATCTTTGTGGAAATACGAGAAATGCAAATATCAACCTATATTCACTTTCTTTAAGCTCACTTACTGAATTATAAGCAGATATTATTCTCTCTGCATAACTTATATTCCATTCATTTCTCTTCAAGACTTTAGTTATGAAGTTTGCAATATCATAACTCCTAACTTCTCTTTTACAATAATCAAAATCTATAATATTAACTTCATTAGTATTATCTAGAATTATGTTATGATAAGTATAATCATGATGACAAAAACTCTTCTCCTCTTCTGTTAAAGCACATATAGTTTCATACTCTGATGACTTTAATATGTTATTAGCTCTTATTGCCAATGCCTTATAATTTTCCATACTCTTTATATACGTCATATCAAACTCTGTTTTATTATTTCTTTTTCTTGCCATATCACGCATTTTATCTAAAGATTTAATTCTTTTTTCCATTAAATGTGGCCATCTACCTAAATCACTTTTAAGTTTTGAGTTTTCTGGAGGATCATATCCCTTACTCGCCTCATGTAATTTTGCAAGCCCTTTAGCTGCAATTTCCACATCATTTATATTATGAAAATCACACTCCCTTCCTTGTATCCACTCTGTTAATGTATATAAATCTTCATTAACTATAGCATAGGGTTCTCCTTCATTATTTAAATAGTACCTGTCCACTTTGGTAAAACCATTATTAATAAGATGCTCCTTAGCTCCGCAAACAAACAATAACTTTTGAGCACCAAAATTTATTCTTTTTAAGCAGCGTTCTCCAGCGTTTGTTTTTAAATAATAGATGCCTTTATTAGGTCTTATCACTTCAATTTTTATATTGAATTGTCTTTCGATTTCAAATTCCCTCATCATAGCACTCACCTCCTATATATTTATATGTTTAAGCATTTCTTTTTATTAACATTTTTTCACAGGATTTAATATAATAAATTATAAGCATTTTGAAAGGACACTAATATGAAAATAAGTATTGATGGTCGTGCAGCTAAATGGTATAGAGGTACTGGTATAGGAACCTATACTTATCAGTTAATAAATAATCTTAATCAAATAGATTTTTTAAATGATTATCTAGTGTTTCTTCCCGAAAATTCAAATATCGAAAATAATCTTCATAAAAATTTTGATATAAGTCTAGTTAAAGACGGCATATCAGAAAATTTTTGGGAACAAGTAAGAGTTCCAAATATTTTAAAAGATGAATCTGCTGATATTTATCATGTACCTCAAAATGGTGTTGGTCTATCTAATAAAGTTAGCTGTAAAAAGGTTATAACATTACATGATATAATTCCTTTAAGGATGCCTGAAACAGTAAGTCATAGATACCTAAAAATCTTTAATGAAGAAATGCCTAATATCCTTGACTCTACTAGCGGAATAATTACAGTATCTGAATTTTCAAAGCAGGATATTGCAAAACAATTTAATTATCCACTAGAAAATATCTTTGTAACCCATTTAGCAGCGGAGGAAGTCTATACCCCTCTAAATAAAATCCATTCTAAAGAATATCTGAAAAAAAAATATGGAATATCAGATGACTTTATACTTTATGTTGGGGGCTTTAGCCCTAGAAAAAACATCTTAGGTTTAATTGAAGCCTTTAGTATATTAGTTAAAAGCCATAAATCTCCAATTAATTTAGTTATTTTAGGTAAGCAAGGTCCTTCTTATGACAAGTATAAAACACGAACCTTAGAACTTAATATATCTGATAAAGTAATTTTTCCAGGCTTTATAGAACTTAATGATATGCCTATTTTTTATAATGCTTCTAGACTTTTTGTATATCCATCATTTTATGAAGGTTTTGGACTTCCTCCTGTTGAAGCTATGGCATCTGGCACTCCTGTTATAGCTTCTAATCTGACATCAGTTCCTGAAATTTTAGGTGATTCAGCACTTTTAATAAATCCATCCTCTGTTGATGAAATAAAAAATTCAATGCTTAATATACTAGAAGATAAAGTCCTAACTCTAAACCTTATCAATAAAGGTTTCATACATTCTTCAAAATACAGTTGGAAAAAAACTGCTTATGATACACTAGATGCATACAAATCTATTTGTAATCTCACTTAATATATATTGTGATTATATAGCATTAATTCCTCTATTTTTATCTATGTTGTAAAAAAGCCCCATTTCTAAACAGAAATGGGACTCTTTTTATTTATCTAAATATTCATTTTTAAAACATTTTAAGAAGTTTTCCCTCTCTTCTTTATATCCTATTTTAGTTGTAAATCTATTAATAAAAACATCCTCTTCCCAATCCTTAAGCTTAAAGTAATAATCCCTTGAAGCTATATAAAAATCATGTGGAAATTTTAAAAAGATATAAAGATTCTCTAGCTCCTCTTTGGATATAGGATTTTCTAAGTTGTAATTCTGAATTATACTTTTACACATATCTATATCAAATCCAAATCTCTTTACTGTTTTATTTATAAAATTTGCTAAATCCCAAACTTTAAGGTCTATGGACAAATAATCAAAATCAATAAAATAGGCCTCATTGTTACTTATAATTATATTATGATATGCTAAATCATTGTGACAAACAGATACAGCTTCTTCTTTTAAACAAAGTTCAGAATACTTACTATTTTCTATAAGTCTCATACATTCTAAAATTTCTTTCTTATAATAATCTATATCGCGTAAAAATAATTTATCAAATTCATTTTTATAAACACAAGACTCTACCTGTGCTTTCATCTTAATTAAATCTTTTTTTGCATTATTAAAATAAAATGGCTTTTTAAATAAATTACTATATTCTATTTCTTCATTTTTAGTAATTTCATTTGAACAAAAGTCACGAGAACTAACATGTAATTTTGCTAATGCTTTACTTGTTATTTCTAAATCTATTGGATTTGCTAAGTTGCATTCTATTCCTTCTATTAAATCTAGTAATATATATCTTTCGTTTTGAAATCTTAAAACTAGTTCACCATCTTTAAGCTCATTTATATTAAGAACATTATTAAACTTTTTTCGTATAGAATTTAATACTTTATTTATAAATAGAACTTTCTCTTCTTCATAATCTATAAGTTTTAATATCTTCTTTCCTGTTTTAGTAGTTAATACATAAACGCTTCTAGTTGGATAAAGGTCTATTATATCTACCCCAAGTTTCTCAAATAGCTCTATGTGAAGATCATATTTACACAAATACTTTTTATCTCCATATTTTATCCTAATCACACTCATCACCCTTTACTTTAACATTAAGTCTTCCCCATCCCTTTTTATTGCTAACCTAAGTTTATCTATAATCTCATCTTTTTTAAAATTTGATTCCTTCATGAATAGAAACTTTTCAAATGTCTTTATATAATCTACCGGATAGGATATTAAAGCTTCTATAAAAGCATAGCTATCATTATTTAAGCCTTCTAAGGTCAAATAATAATTTATTAAATTTTTAAAGTCAAAATTATACCCCATTCTTTTTACTTTACCTAAATAATAAACACAATCCATTTCCAAAAGATTGAAACAAAACTTTGATATATCCTTTATCTTATAACCTTCATCAATCCATATATTATTGTCATAACATTTTCCTATACAAATTTCATTTGAAGCCATACTTCTTTTTATTAAGTCTATATAATTGCTCTCATAAACCTTATCTATAGATTTTTTAGCTCTGTTAATCACCTCCACTCCTGTTTTTTCTATAAATTCCTCTAGTTCATCTTTAGTTTCCTTTTTATTAATCTCTCTTAAATATCTTTCTAATCTTTTGTTACTTACTTTATGTTCTTCTATTTCTTTTCCTATCTCACTATGAAGTCTAAGTGAATATATATCCTCTCTCTTCTTAAGCTTTTTATGAACTCCTACTATTAATTTTAATTGTTCATAAGGATATATGTTTATTTTTGCATCCCTCTTTTTATCTACAACCTCAATCCCCTCTGATAACAAAAATTGGTCCAACTTCCAAAATTCACTCATATAGACCCTCCAAAATCATTTATTTTTAAGTATTTTAAAAACTCTTCTCTAGGTGCTATATCTGTTTTATACTTTAAAAGCTTCTTTATAAAAAATTCTTCCCCATAGTTTTGCTGCTCCCAATAATATTGTATTCCTAGTTGCCAATAAGCCTGTGGAAACTTCATAAATCCAATCATTATATCAATATCCTCATCAGTTATATGTGAATTAATTGAATATGCTTCGATTATCATTTTAAATTTTTCTACATCCCATTTATCATCCTTCATAGATCTTATAACAAGACTTGCTAAATCATGAAGTCTAGTATCTAATATACAATAATCAAAATCTATTAAACTTATATTGTTAGATTGATCTATTAAAACATTATGATGAGCATAATCATGATGGCAAAAGCCACGCTTAAAAACTTCCTTCTCCATAACTTTTATATAATTTGCTTCTTTAAGCATCTCAATGCTCTCATTAACCCTAAAAATCTCTTTATCCATAAGGCTTAAATATAACTTATCAAAATCAGATTTATTAGCTTTTTGTGATATTCTTTTTTTAAAGTCTAGTATTTCATAACCTCTCGTCTCAAATGTCTTTAGCCAAGTAAACCAGTAAATTCTAGGTTTCATATCATATCTTAAATTAAAACCTTCACTACATTTATGAAGTTCAGAAAGTTTTATTGCTACATTTGTAAGTTCTACTATATTATCATAATTACTTTCTCTACTTATAATCCATGGTGTTAAGTAAGCATATTTATAATCGAAACTTATATAATTCCTATTATTTTTGGTTTTAATTATCTCTGGTGTAGTTTTAAATTCATTTTTCTGTAAATGCAATATTGCAGATAAGATAAAGTTAAAATGCTTATAATCATATTTTATTACCTTTAAACAGTAATCCTTCTCTAAAGTACCTATTTTATAAACATTTTTTATTTTTTTTAAATCTAAAATTTCTAAACCATAATTCTCTTCTATAAATTTTCTTAAAGCATCTATGTCCACACAGCTTCCTCCAAAACATAGTTCTATTTATTATATGTTTTAGTTTTCTTGTGTGTTACATTCACCAATTATTAGTAAAATTAATATTAATATACTATAGTAAATTTTGGAGTGAAGTATATGAAAATAGCTCTTGATGCTAGAGGTATTAATTGGTATAAAGGGACTGGTATAGGAACCTATACCTATAATTTATTAAAAAATTTATTTATTATAGATGAAATAAATAATTATGATCTTTTTTGGTCCGGTGATTTTTTTATGGAATTTAAAACTAATAAGTCAAATATAGTTATGGCTTCAAAAAGACATCAACGTTTTTTTGAAAATCACTATTTTCCTAATTATATTAATTCTAACAAAATAAATCTTTATCACATTCCTCAAAATGGTATGGGACTTTGCGAAGATATTAATGCCTTAAAAGTAGTTACAATCCATGACTTAATTCCATATGTACTTCCTGAAACCGTAGGTTCTGGTTATCTTAGGAGCTTTTTAGAAAATATGCCTAGAATAATTGATAGTTGTGATGGTATACTTACTGTTTCTGAGTTTTCAAAAAATGATATATTGAGATTCTTTCCAAATTTCCCTAAAGAAAGAATTTTTGTAACTCCACTCGCAGCTAACTCTAATTTCAAACCTTTAGATAAAGAACTCTGCTTATCATCAGTTCAAAGTAGATTTAATTTCTCAAAGCCATATATTTTATATATTGGCGGTTTTAGCTCTAGAAAAAATGTAGCTGGTCTTATAAACGCCTTTGCTAAAATACAAAAAAATATCCCTAAAGAATATATACTCCTAATAGTTGGAGCTTTAAAAGATGAAGGATTACGAATGAAATCTTTAGTAAGTGACTTAAAACTAAATGAAAATGTTATATTTACTGATTTTATTGAAGATGAATATCTACCTGTACTCTATAATGCCGCTGATGTTTTCGTATATCCATCTATATATGAGGGTTTTGGTTTACCACCACTTGAAGCTATGAATTGTAATACACCAGTTATTAGTTCAAATATAAGTTCAATACCAGAGGTTATCGGTGATTCAGGCATTTTGATTAATCCTTTCGATATACAAGAACTTTCAAATGCCCTAGAAAAAATTCTAGCTGATTCTAAATATAGAGAAAGCATAACAGCCTTAGGCCATAATAGAAGTAAATTATTTGATTGGAAAAAAACCGCACAAAATACCCTTGTAGCTTATGACACCATTTTAAATTTAAAATCTAAAGATCTGCTTAGAACTTCAACTCTCTAAAATATTGATATAATTAATTTAATAGACTCCCCATACATTAAAACAGGCTATTGGTAACTTTAAGTTTACCAATAGCCATATGTTTTTTCGTTAACTTTATAATAAATTCATAATTTAAAATTAAATTTATTGATTAATTTATGGGTAAAATTATTTTGATGAAGAACATTTTATTTATACATATTCCTTATTATCTCATCTACTAATTCAATATTCTTTTTATTTGGTTCGTTAATTTGAATATTATTTAAAATACTCAAATACTTTCCTCCCCCTAATTCCTTTTGTTTATAATCAAACACTTCATCTTCATAACAACTTTTAAAAACAGGGAATACATTTTTTTCAAGCATTAAATTATTTAAATTGCTTGCACTAGTCATGGCAAATACCATAAATTCTAATGCCGTCTTCTCATTTTTTCTATTAGCTAAAACTAAATTTTCCCCATCCAATGATACAAATTTATTTCCACCAATATCTAAACTAGGTATATAACTAACCTGAAAAGTTGATTTACCTATAGATTTTATAAGTTCAAACCTATCCATAGAACCAAAAATCATTGTAGATTGCATAACTTTATCAGCATCCTCTACTTCTTCTATTACATTTTCCTTTTTTAAACTTTCTATAAAGGTAATTACAAACTTCTTTTTATCCTCATATTTACTGTCCTTTTTTATATCTATTTGATATAATAACATCTTTGTAAAATTTATCATATCCTGTCTAGTTAAATAACATAACTTTTTATTCCCTAATGATTTAACATAAAAAGCGGTACCCGCATCTTTGAAATCTTTCCATGTTTTTATATCTTCTATTTTTATTGAAGCATCTAATAAAGCCTTATTATCATAATACATAACCATAGGTTTACCATCAAATGGCATAGCATAATAGCTTTTATCTTTTTCTATTTCATCTAACCTACCGTTATCATAGGAATTAATAAAGCTATTTATTGTACCATCTATGCTATTTTTAACCATACTATTTTGTCTTATATATTTTTGAACTTCTAAACTATTCATAAGTATTAAATCTGCTTCCTTATTTAATTTTGCAGCATTTTGAATTTCACTATCTAAATTTTCTTTTTTTATATTCTTAATCTTTATATTTGTATTTGGATATTTTTCTTTGAACTTAATTGCCATTAAATTTAAGTAATCATAATATGGACCATAAGCAAGTACCTCAACTTCTCCTTCTATTGCCTTTATGCTATATTTATTAATTGTTAAATAAGTAGTAGTTAAAACCACTGCTATTATAGCCACTATTATATAAGTAAACTTTCTTTTCAAGTTCTCACATTCCTTCTATCAAAAATTATAAGTTATTATTATTCTATCATAACTTATAACTTTTGAAATAACAAACATAAATAAATTCAGCTCCCCTCTCTTATTTAAATTTAAAATTATATTATATTCTAAAAGTTATACCATATAGTTATCTTCCTATGTGGCATAACCTTTTTATCTATTTATTCATAAACAGCTCTGTTAGTATTATTATAATTACAATTGCAAGTACATCCTTCACAAGTATCTTCTTCATATCTTAGGCAATATTCATCCTCACACTCTGGACATATTACTAAAGGTTTTACATCCACATCATTATACCAAACTTTTACCATATATCTTTTATTTGCACATAGTGGTCCAAATATAAATTGACCATTTTCATCAGTAAAAGTATGTGTTATTGGATAAACTGTTTTTGACTCTTTATGCTCCACTACTTCTAAAAGTTTAACTACAGCATCTTTTACTGCCTCTCCACAACTATTTACAACCGTACCATGTATAACACTTCTTTTTTCCTCTGGCACCTTTATAACTGCCTCTATTTGTTGATTTTCCTTTGGACAAAATGTGAATTTTACAACTCTTGCGCCCATAAAATTTCCTCCATAATAATATACTTCCTTATTAATTTATGCTCTACATTTGATTTAGTTACTTTTTATTCCCATACTTGTTAAGTTCCTCAAATTAGTCGCATATAATATTTTAAGAAAACTAAAATAAGGTGGTATATATGAATAAAAATGGTGTTGAAATAAAAGGACTATTAGAACCATCCATTGCCAAAAAGTTAAATTCTGCTGGTACTATAATTTACTCTGAAATAGACTATATCTTTATAAGCAAACGAAATTATCCAATTATAGATTTAAAATCTATCCTCATTGATCTTGAAATTTTAAATGAAAGAAAAATAGAATTAAATGATTCTTCAATAGTATCTTTAGATGGAGTGAAAAAATTTGCAATTGAATATATGGATAATCAAAATAAAAAAATAATGCTAAATAAAAGCGTTCCATTCAATTCATTTTTTGAAATTCCTAAAAACCTTATAAATTATACTGGCTTTAAAATAAATATCCTTGATGCTTTTTTTCACAATATAGACGACTTTACTATATACTCATACCTTAACTACCTTATAACAATAGACGGACTCCCTGTAGATACTAGTTATAACCCTTCCGAATTTAAAAATTTAGATACAGAAGATGAACTAAATACCAATTTACAATTTTCTACTGAAAAAGAAAAAGAACTTAAAGTTAATACTAATCTAGATTTAGATATAGTAAATTACTATTATGATATGGCTCCAATAAGCAATTCTAAAAAAGATCTAATCATTAATGATCTGTCTATTGGTGATGCCACTTGTTCTGATGAAACAATTTCTAAAACTTCATCTAATCATTCTATTGACAATAAAAATATTTCGTCTAAAACCTCAGAGTTTGTAGCTATTAATAAAAATACTTTAAATCAAAACAATCTTATAAAAAATGTTGACCTTGATGAAGAATTTATGTAAGGAGGGTATTATATGAATATTTGTATTGATGGATTAGCTGCTTCTACTCTTATTGGAACAGATATATATTCTTATACAAAAGAAAATATACTAGCACTTTCTGAAAGCGGAGAATTTGATAATATTTACTCTATATGGGATAACTATCCTCCAACTAGTTATTGGCGCAAAATTAAAAATATTAATTATGTTGATTTAGCATTAGACAGACTAAATAATGATTATTCTTTACTCGAAGATTTCCTATATGATAAACAAATTTCTATTTATCATTCTCCAAATAATGGTTTCTCTTTACCTAAAAATAAAATATGTAAATTTATATCTTCAATTAATTCTCTTTATGCACTATCTTTTAAAGATGATGTAGATGAGAAATATTATAATAAGTTAACTTCTACATTACCTTTAACACTAGAAAAATCAGATAAAATAATAGTAAATTCTACCTTCACCAAAAATGAACTTTTAAGTAACTACTATAACTTTCAAAATAAAATAGAAGTTGTTTATCCTAAATGTAGTAGAATATTTTTTAATTATGACAAAGACTTTTGTATTGAATTTTTGAAAAAACATTATAATATAGAAGGTTCATTTATTTTGTCAGTAGGAAGTGTCTCTAATAGAAAAAATATATCTACATTTATAAATATACTTAATGAATTAGTAAAAAAACATATAGATTTAAAGTTAGTAATAGTCGGCAACATTTCAGGCAAAAGAGAATCTTATTACAATTCTCTTAAAGATTTGATAAACAAATATAATCTAGATAACAATGTTATATTTACAGGTGTAGTTAAACCTACTCACCTTCCGATTTTTTATTCTAGTGCACTAACTGTTTTAGATTATTCAACTTATAATAGTTATCCATTAAGCTGCGTTGAAGCAATCTCATGTGGCGCTATAGTAATTTGTAATAAAACAGCTGCAAATATAGAAGTTCTTTCTAATTGCTGTGTTTTTTCAGATTTTTTGTCACTTAATCCAATTTATGAATTATTAGAGATATTATATAAAAATGAAGCATATAAGAATAACGTTTTATCACTATTAAAATCCCCTATATCTTCAACAAGTGAAGATTTATTAAAAATTTATACTTAACTAAAAATCCAACTCTTAAATTTAGTTGTTTTAAGCTAAATCTACATCAAAATTTTAATTTTGCTTATGTAAATTTACTTTATAAAATTACTCCTATGAACATCAATTAGTAGAAGTTTCTTTTAATAATTGACTATGAATTAAGTGAGGCGATAATATGAAAAATAATGGAGTCAAAATTTATGGTGTAATTCCTAATAATAAAATACCAGATATACAAACGAACTCTAAATATATAGAGCTATCAGAAAATCTCCATATCAAACTTCCAATTAATTTTCCTGAAATTCATAAAATTTCTGAACTTTATATAAAACCTATTTTAATTTCAAATAAAATTTTTCAAAGCATTTCTACCAATAAACTAATAATTCATGGTTATTATAAAATTGATTTATTCTACCATGATTCTAATACATCAAAAATAGGTCTAAAAAGTTATAACACAAAACTACCACTTTTCACTACACTAAATCTTCCAACCTCTGATTACGAGATAAATAATATATACTCTGCATTAGAATTTGTGGATGTTCTTTTACTTGATAAAACTTCTCTATCGGTAACTACAATAACCTTAATACTTTTAAATGCTAATAAACCTTATAAAAATAATTCTAATTTTGATTATACTCCTAGTAACTCATTAAATAATAATATGAAAAATCATAAACTAAAGCCTAACTTATCTAATGATGAAAACTTAAATGAAAGTATCAGCTTAGCTGGTAATATTTCATATGCTCCTTCATCAAATTGTAAGAAAAATATTGATATAATAAATTCTAATTATTACTTCTATTAAAAAATTATAAATCTGTAAATAACTCTCTAATTTCTTAAACATCTAAAAAAATCTCACTTAACAAAGTGAGATTTTTTTATTATTAATTATTGAAAAAATATAAACACTAATATACTTTTCCTTTTCATTATCAAACCAGTAATCTTTCTTAATTCCCTCTTCTAAAAAACCAAGCTTTTTACATAACTTTATAGATGCTTCATTTTGTGTATTTACAATGGCTTCTATTTTGTGTATTTTAACCTGGTCAAATAAATAATCTATTATGAATTCTACAATTTTACTCATTATCCCTCTATTAGTATACTCCTGATTTAATATATACCCTATCTCACATCTAGAATCTAATACACTTATACTGTGAATTGCTATAAGACCTATAGCCTTACCCCCAACTTCAATAACCCAATCTACTCGTTCTTTATTTTCATTCTTTTCTTTAAGTATTTTAATAAATTGATCTACTTGATCAATATTATCTAATAAAGGAAACCTATCGTATATTTCAATTCTTCTATTTATATATATATCTAAAATATCAAATCTATCGTTACCCTCAACAGTCCTTAATTTATACTCTTGTACTTGTAATATAGGTTGATTTAAAAAAAGTTCATATATATTATTTCCTTTTTCAGAATTCAAATCTTTACTCCCCCTATAAACTTACTCTAGAATTTCTCATAAATAATTCTTCATGTTAAATTCTCTACTATCTTACAATCCTTATTAAAATATATTAAAAAACCTCTACAAGTATTATACCTGTAGAGATTTTTTTATTTTATTTTGCCATCTAATATATCTCTAAAATTTATAGAATCTAATTCATTAGTGAGAGTTCTTTGTACTTTGTTCAAAGCTACATGCATTTCACATCTTGGACTTCTATTTGCATTACAGTTATTGTTATTACTTAAACACTTAGCCACATAAATAGGTCCATCAATTATTTCCATAATCATTCTTAGCGTTATTTTCTCTGGTTTTAAAGCTAGTGTATAACCACCTTTGACTCCCCTAAAAGAATTTATAATGCCACCATGAGTTAACTTTCTTAAAATCTTAAGTAGAAATCTTATAGGTACCATTTCTTTTTCTGCTAGGGTCTTGGCATCTAACTTGGTTCCTTCATTCAATTTACATAAATATAGAATTATTCTTAAAGCATAATCTGTTTCCTGCGTTATTTTCATATTAATTCCTCATCATAGCTTAACATAATCAAGAATAAAATTTAATGCTTCTTCATTTTTACATCTTAATTATCTTCTAACTCTCCCTTTTAAATTATATTAATTTTTTCAGCCTAATTATATATCTAAAATATATCAAACGCGTTCTATGTTGTCAATCTACTTATTATTTATATTTTTATAAAAGTTGCTACTTATCCATAGTTATTTACTTACTTTTTTGATATAATTGTATTATATAATTACATTATGTGAGGTAATAGTTATGGGTAAAAATATTTCTAAAGTAGAAAAATCAAAAAATGCTTCTAAAATATCAAACTCAAAAGATAAATCCGAAACTAAAAAAATTAAATCTGTTATTTATACTCCACTTCCAAAAGACAGACCTCCAACAGAAGAAGAGTTGAAACAAAGAAAAGCAAATGCTCTAAGCAATATGATTTGTATAATATCATTGTTATTAATATACTTTATGATAAAAATGTCAGGTAAATAAGAAGGTAGATACCTTCTTATTTTTTTATTTACAAATACCTTAATATTATTTTAATTTCATAAAAAACTATATAAAATCATTTAATATTTTGAACTGTAACAAAAAAAGATGGATTCTTAAAGAATCCATCTTTCTTTATATTACATATTTACAGAAGAACCGCTTTCTGCTTGTTTTTCTAATTGTAATTCTCTTCTATCAGCGAACATTACAAATGGGAAGTAGATTAACATACCTACTATTATACAAATTGCAGCTGTCGCAGCACCTTGCCATTGTCCTGTTGCTAAAAATGCATTTATTATTGGAGGTGTTGTCCAAGCTGTGATTACATAAGTTTTTCCAACAAATCCAATTGAAGTTAATACATAAGCTATTATACAAGCTGACATAGGAGCTAATATAAATGGTATTATATATATTGGGTTTAATACTATTGGTAAACCAAATATTACTGGTTCATTAATATTAAAGAATCCTGGTCCAACTGAAACCTTACCTACTGCCTTATTTAATTGACTCTTTGATACGATTAAAATTACAAGTAATAATGCTACTGATAAACCTGAACCACCTTGATTTACATATGAATCTAAGAATAAGCTACTTACTATATGCTCTGGTTGTTGTCCAGCTGCCACAGCTGCAGCATTTGCTGTTGCTAATGGTAATAATATAGCATTTGTTACTGGAAGTACTATATTTGAACCGTGTAATCCGAAGAACCATAAAACTTGAGATACAAATATCAATAATAATGCGAATGGTAGCGAACCTGCTAACCCCATTAATGGTTTACAAACTGTTAGGTATATTCCCCAGTAGATATCTTTAACTCCTGCAGCATCACAAATAGCTACTATAGCAGAAGTTATTATTAATATAACTGCTGATGGTAATAATGCAGAGAATGATCTTGCAACTGCTGGTGGAACACCTTCTGGTAAAGAAATATTTAATTTTCCACTTCTTTCAAGTTTACAGAAAAGTGTAGTTGAGATTAATGCAACGGCAACACCCATTAATAAACCGTCACCGCCAAGCCATTTACTAGCTATACCTGGTTCCCATGCGAACCAGCCATAATAATTTTCTCCCCATGTTGTTGGGCCTTTAAATTGGAACATACACATTAATACAAACATATTAGCTAACGAAAGTATTCCTGCTGCTAATCCGTCTGATTCATAAGACTTAGCTAATGCATAAGATATTGCCACAGTAGCAAGTATCGCCATTATATACAGTGTACCTCCATATATATTCAAGCCCATAATATCTAAGAAATGTAATGGCTTGCCTTCAACTAATAAAGCGTCCTTCATACCCTTAAATGGCCAGCTGTGGATTAATGATCCAAAACCTCCGACAACCATAAGTGGCATAATTGATGCAAAACCATCACGCATAGCTACCATGTGTCTTTGAGCACCAATCTTTGCTGCTATAGGAACAATATTACGTTCCATCCAGTCCATAAATTTTTGCATTTTTGTTTTCCTCCCTTTTTTTGTGAATTTATATTCGCTGATTATCCATTAATATAAATTTTACTTATAATTTCGTTTTAGATAATCAGTCAATATCATATTAATTATTTTTTCAAAGAACTATTTAAATTGTTTAACTAAGCTGTTAACTCCTATAGTAAATTCTCCTATAGTAAATTGGCTTTGGATCATCCCTTTTTATAATATCTGAAACTTCAACTACTGAATTTTCAAATATTCCCTTTATAGCATCTAGTACTAACTGATTGGATGTCCCTTTTATCATTGTATATTGAATGAATTAGCCTACAGGCTGCATCATTGTAATATGAACCTCCTCTTTTTTCAAGTTGAGGTGGTTTAACATTTAAATCTGGATCTTTATAAAGCTCAAATAATTCAGCTTCAACCCTTTTAACAACTTTTGCTCTTGATTCACCTTTAGAAAATCCCTTTAATTTTTCTTATAACATGTCCTTACTTTGATAATAGTATCTGTGATAAGAACAAGATATAACATCTAATACTCTTATAAAGCTTGGTTCCCAATCAAGATCTTTAATATTTTCCACAACACTTCCTAGTTTCTTATTAGCAATACCCTCAATTATTGCTTTAGTAACGTTTTCACCATCTACATATGTGTTTTATCCCATATGCCATATGGTTAAGTCTTGCGAAATCTATTCTTACTCTCTCCCCTCTTATATATCTACTAACCATAGCTCTCTTACAGGAAGTTTGTTATATCTTTTTATGAATTCTTCTACTAATTCTGGCGTATAGCTCGAGCCTTCACCTATCATTACTATCTTTAATCCTTTTGCCATACAACACCTCCTAGCTTAGCACTATTTTGTTTTACACTATTATATATAGCAAATTGCATGCCAAAACTCCCTTTTTTAAAAAGTCTCTGTAATCGTTACAATCACTACATTTTATATCCTATAAATCTTACACACAATTATTTTTTCTGTGTAATATCATTTACACAATATTTACCATATATTTTATCAGTGTAATCTGTGTATTTTTCATTATTTTTCTATAAAAACTTGATAATTATTTATATATTATTCAATATTTTTACTAAAAATACATCTTGTACTATTATTTTAACCATTCTTTTCAGTAATTTCAATAAATGTAAACCATTTTAACCATATTTTTACATAATATAGTTTTAATATCCTTTTTTATACTATAAAACATTAAAACTTCATTTAATAAAAGTAAATATTTTCACTTTAATTATCACTATATAATATATTTTATTTTTGAATATATTCCAAAGTAATCAAATTTAGTTCTTTTTATTATAAAATATAATCAAGCTTGTAAACATGTATATAAAAGCTCTTAAAACTTAAAAAATAATTTTTACAATTATATCTATTATTTTATTTATAATATTATTACAAATAGACTAAATTTATTTATAAACTTCTGTAGATGCAAAAAAGTTAGCTAACTTAAGTTAACTAACTTTTTTATTCTTTATTTTTTACTTTTTAATTTGAATGCAAATTTTGACCATGGTTTAATATAGTCTAATAAAAATACTTCCTCTTCAATTACTTTTCCAACTACATTTGTCTTTCCACTATTTTTCATATCTTTAAGAGCTAATTGAAGTTCACCTGCATATCTTGTATATGCATCTGAATCTATTAAAACATCTCCTCTTTTTATATCTGGAGTGTTATAAGCTGGGAAGCTTTCACCTTTATATTTAACTCTACTTTGAGTGCTTCTTGCCATATATTCAGAGCAATCCCCTCTATTAAAATGGAATTCATCTAACACTATAGTCTTGTCTAAAGGTCTTATTTCATCAATAAGCTCCACATTGAACTCTAACATTTCAGTATTTATTTCACTTAAAGCTTTAAGCTCTTCTTCTGATGCAAAGGCATTTGCTATGATAACATCATCTATTAAACCTGTGGCAAATAAATGTTTAGCTTGTACTTCTATTGGAAGATCTCTGTGCATTTCTAATGTACATAATCCTTCTGATACAGGCCATGGACCATGTTCAGCTGATGGTGAATTAACAAAAGCAGCTGTTCTAATTCCTAAATCTTTAAATTGCTTACTACATGATATAAAGTTTTCATAAGATAAACCTGTATAAACATGTGGATAAAAATTATGACAACCATATAAATTATTTAAGTTAGTTTGATATGATAATATATTATCTACATATTTAGTTCCATTACTTACATTTAGTTCAACCTTAAGTCCATATTTATTAAATGTCATTACTGATTCTTCAAAGCCACTAAAACCCATATCTAGTCTTATACCTGAAAGTCCCATTTCTTTAAATACGCCTAAATCATATATTGATGCTTCTAATTTTTTAAATACAGTTGGATCTAAATCAGCTATAACTTCCATTCCATATTTGTTTGCAACATCTAACATCTTTTTAAATTCTGTAACTATTTCTTCTACTTCTTTATCTGCTGCTGAAAGTAAACAAGTAAAGATTCTTTTAAATCCATATTTAGCAGCAAGCTCTATATACTCATTTATTTCTTCTATTGATGTATGGTTTGGATAAACTGAAATACCTAATCTTTTCATCTCTTTTTCTCCTTTACCTTTTAAATATTTCTGATTTGGAATAATAGCTAAAAGCTCACCATTCCATTTCTTACTTCTAAGTTGTAAATTATCAATATTAAGTTAAAAAAATTTATTCTTTTATTTAACAACTGTTTTTTTGTATATATAATAAGCGCCTTTGGCAGGTGAAACATCCTCATCAACAAATTCAACTACATTTATGTGTTCCTTTAAATAAGTTTCAAAAGTTTCTCTTACCACTTTTGATTTTTTAATAACTCCTCCTACTAAACCTATAGAACATTTATCAAAATTAAGCTTTTTATAAACATTTTCTGTAGTCTTAGCTAATTCTAAACCTTCTTTTTGCATTATCTTTAATGCTATTTCATTTCCATTTTCAGCAAAACTTGATACTACCTTAGTTATAGATGCCACTTCGTCCTTAGTTTTTGAATATACAAAAGCAACTATATCATCAACTTCTTTAACATTAAGCTCTTTAAGTAATGCTTTGGATAAATCACTTAAAGGAAGCGAGAAATCATTTTCATGAATCATATTTTTAAGTGCTTCTATAGCTATTTTATAAGCTGAGCCTTCATCTCCTAAAAGATGGCCCCAACCACCAGCCTTAGCTTGTCTATCTTCTTTTATTCCAAAAGCGATAGATCCAGTACCTGCTATTGTAAGTATTCCATCTTCACCCTTTAAAGTAGCTTTTAAAGCAAGCTCTCCATCATTCATTACTACATTTTCTATTTCAAATTCATCTTTAATTGCATCATGTATCACCTTAGTATTATCTCCGACTTCAGAACCTGCAAGTCCAAGATATATACCTTTAACATTTTCTTTACCTAACTTTTCAAAAATATTCTTAATTCCTGTTTTTATATTATTTAATGCTTCTTCCTTATTATTTAAAACATTTCCAAAACCAGTAAGAGAAGTATATAAAACCTTACCATTCAAATCATAAGCAACAGATTCAGTTTTAGTTCCTCCACCATCAACACCAATAATGTATTCCATTTCCTTCACTCCTTATTAAAATTTAATTTATAAAAAATCTAAATCTTAGATTAATTATATTAATTTTCCAATATGAATGCAATAATTATGAGTTTTATATAAATAAACTCTAATGGCTTACCATTAGAGTTTATTTATATTATTGTAATCTTTCATATATATCTACTATTTCTTCTGCAAGATCTTTTAATGTCATTGAAGTCATTAAATGATCTTGTGAATGAACTAATAATAATGATAGCTCTGTTTTATTTCCTGCTGCTTCATTTTGTATTAATCCGGTTTGTGTATTATGTGCATATCCTAACTCTTCTGAAGCTTTTCCTATAAGTTCTCTAGCTTCTTCTAAATTATTAGCCTTTGCTGCTTGTATAGCTTCCATTGCATAGCTTCTTGCTTCCCCACTATGCATAATTAAATTCATTATTATTTCTTCCATCACATATCTCTCCCTTATCTTGAATTATTTATTCAAAACATCTAGAGCATGTTTCAAAACTTTAGCTCCATTCATTGTTCCATAATCCACAGTATTTATTACTTCTACTGGAATTCCTTTTGGTTCAAACTTAGTTTTCATCTTATTTAATAAGAATCTAACTTGTGGTCCTAATAATAAAATATCTATATTATCTTCATGTTTTCTTAATTCAGCTTCTCCTACTGCATTAATCCAACATTCAACACCTTGCTCTTTTGCTGAAGCTTGCATTTTTGAAACTAATAAGGATGTTGACATACCTGCTGAACAAACTAATAATATTCTTTTCATTTTAAAATCCTCCTAATAATATATTAATTATTGTAATTATTAAACTTCCTACTTTACACTATATTAATTAGCAAATTGCATGCCAAAATTGAAATTCTATACAATTTCCTCTAATGTAAATATATAAAGGCTTTTATTTGAAAATTAAAATCAAAACAAGTGTGTAATTTATATACACACTTATTTGTTAATTCACACACTCAACGCTAGATTACACAGTTATTTATTATCATTCTAACAATATATGCTAACTCATTTTCCCCTATATTTACTTCATAGCTCATCTCAATTGCTCTTAGGCATTGTTTAATTAATATAAATTCTCTGTTATTTTCATTTCTAAAATTATTGAGCATTGCAAAAGGAGTTTCTTTTCCTCCATTTATCAATTTATCGATTAAAAAGCAAGTATGAATTAATATACCTATTTTTACTTCATAAGATATCTTTATATTAAGTTTTTCTTCTATATTTATAATCATTGAACGAACATCTAAAACAAGTTTTCCTGAATCTAATCCTGTTAATTGTTTTCCTATACTATCTGCAATTTTTTCGTATTCTTCTTCCTGTTTTATAAGTTCTTCCAAATACTTGGTTCCTTCGCCAGTTAATATATCTGTTGCTGATATAAAAGGTACATTTTCTAAATAAGTATTTATAGCTCCAACTACTGCTATTATATTGTACTTTTTATTAAGTTCTCTAACTTTACTATAAAAATCTTCCTTATCTAATATATCTAATGCTTCTACCTTGATTCCATAATTATATTCTATATTTGATAGTATTATCTTCTTCAATCTTTCTGCTGAACCTTCTCCAGTAAAGCATGTAGTTAATATAAGCTTATCTCTTTTCTCTTCTTTTAATCGTGAAGCTTGTATTCCATACCTACTTATTTCTAAACATGAATCATAAATATCCTCAAGTTCTCTACCATTTAAAGCTTTTCTTCCAGCCTCTATAACTGATAATGTAGATACCATATCTATAGTTTTTACCCTTATTCCAGTCTCTTCCTTTACCATATCCCCAAAGTTAGTTAACGAACCCATATCAACTAAAAGAAATACACCTTTTCCATTGTCCATTTCTTTTATTTTTATTTTTGCTACCTCATACATAGCTTCAGCTTTCATATTCAATGGCATATCTAGTGCTTCTACAAACTCTTCTCCAATTAAAGAATTTGCTACTTCTACCATTGAACTAGCAGTTGTATGTCCATGCATTATAACAAGAACGCCTACCTTACCATCCACATTATCATCTACTTCATATGGATTAGTTGCTAAAAACATAGTTATATATCCTATTTCATCTAATGGAACTTCAATGTTAAATTTCTTATCTATTATTTGTGCAATTTCCATTGCAACCATAAACTCATCATTATACTCTGATCTTACAAAATTAAGTTTAGGATGAAATATTTTTGTGCCTTGTCTTATTCTATCTAAACTTCCTTGTAAATGAAGTGCAAGTCCAAAATAAACCTTTTCATCAAAATCTCTATTTAACTTTTTAGTAGCAAAACCTAATACTTGTTCCACTAAATTAACTATTTCTATATCAACTATTTTTGATATTTCATCTTTTCTAAATTTTTGTGGTAAATCTCTAATATATTTTTTAAAGTATCTATCTATATCAATATTTAATATTTCGTTTATTTCCTTCTCTTCTATACCCTTCTTCTTTAAGCTTTCCAGTTTATTTTCTATGATATCATAAAAAAATTCACCCTTTTTATATTCATCAAGCTCTAATAAGCCCAATTTCAAATCAACATCATCTTTAAATGAAAACTTTAAAACATCACCTACATTTTGAAGAAGTTGATCTATTTCCTCTCTATGATCTTGTATTTTCATAAGACCTTTTTTTACTCTTTGGTGCAAATCAGCTTGTTCAATTAAAATATAATCTCTACTATTAGCTTTATAATTTAAAAATGCTTTTGCACAAGAAAGCTGCACATCACTTTTAAGTTGTCCAATATTATTAGGACAATCATATAATAAAAATGAAATAAGTGCATTTTTATTAAAATAAATACTTTTTGTTAATCTTTTGGATTCTGCTTTAATAAATTCCTCTAAAAGATAATATCTTTCTGATATACTTCTATCTGCTAACGGTGGTAACGTTATAGTCATAGGTATTCTTCTAGTAAAGGTTTTTAATAAAAATGATTGAGGTTCTTCTGTAGTTGCAGATATTATCTGAACTTCAGCTCGTACAAGCTTTTCAGTATCCCCTAGAACTCTAAAATATCCTTTATCTATATAAGTAAATAACATCTCTTGACCCTGAGGAGAGAGTCTATGAATTTCATCTAAAAATATTATTCCACCATCTGCCTTTTTAAGTAACCCCTCTCTATCTTGATCTGCTCCAGTATATGCACCTTTTTTTACACCAAATATCTGAGCCATTACAAGCTGTGGATTGTCAGCATAATCTGCACAATTAAATCTTATAAAAGGTGCATCTTGATCTATCATTTTATACTCTTTTGCAAATTGATACATAGCCTCAGCAAACATTGATTTACCAACACCAGTCTCCCCTAATATTAATGTATGTAATCCTCTTGGTGGATAAAGTATAGCTGCCTTAGCCTGCTGTATTGGCATTTGTAAGCTTAAGTTTGAACCTACTAACATATCTAGTGAGTTACTTGCCTTGCTATCACTAACCACCTTATTAGGCTCATCTTTGTTTTCTTCCTTTGCTTTTTCTGCTATACAATATACAACAGGCCTTCCATCAATTTTATCTACAAGTTTATTAGAATATAATTTGTTTAAATATCTACTTACATTTGCCCTATCTAATCCCATAAAGTTACTTAACTCAGCTGCATTAATTCCTCTTCGCTCTCTTTGTTCGAGCTCCCTAAGCGCATCATAAACTTCATTAATTTTACTCATCTAAATCCCCCAACATAGTTTATTTTTACTAATTATCCCTCTTTAATTAATATACCACTATTATACTAGAATTACACACAAATTCAAATGTATAAAAAAGTAGTCTGATATGAATTAATATATACAAAAGGTTCCGACTTAAAACAGTCGGAACCTTTTGGAAAACACCTATTTATTATCATTTATAGAAATACTATTATAATAGTAAATTCCTATTAGTAAAATAAAACTTTAAATTCTTATTTAACTTTGAAGTTTTATTTGTATATTTACTTCTTTGTTATCTCTAACAACTACCATATTAACTACATCGCCCTCTTTATGTTTTTCTTTTAAGTCATTAAGTTCTTTTGATGTTTTTATCCTTTTTCCATCGAACTTAATGATAACATCTCCTCTTTTAAGCCCTGCTTTTTCAGCTGCGCTGAAATTTGATACCTCACTTATATAAATGCCTTCTTCTAAGTCATATTGCTTTGCGATATTAGCATCTATATCCTTTATACCTATTCCCATTTTTAATAACGGCTTTGACAATACACCTAGACGTCCTTTAACTTCATTGATTGGAATTGAGAATCCTATACCTTCTATTCCACTTCCAACTTTCTTAGCTGCATTTATTCCTACAACTTCTCCTTTAGAATTTATAAGAGGTCCTCCGCTATTTCCTGGATTTATAGCTGTGTCAGTTTGTATATAGTGAATATCTGCACCACTTTCAGATTTAACTACTCTATTAGCTGAACTAACTACACCCTTTGTTACTGTTTGACTAAATTCTTTTCCAAGTGGATTACCCATAGCTATTACATCTTCACCAGCTTGAATAGCATCAGAATCACCAAGTACAGCTACTCCTGGTACCTTTATATTATCTGTTATTTTAATTACAGCAATATCTTGATCTGCATCATAATTTATAACTTTTGCATTTACTTCTTTTCCATCCTTTAATATTGCCTTTACTTCTTGTGCTCCTTTTATAACATGATAGTTAGTAACTATATAGCCTTCTTCATTTATAATGAAACCTGATCCTATTCCATCCTGCTCTTGTGTATTGTTAAAAAGATCCCTTCCAACTATACTTTTTACCGATACTCCAACTACCGCTGGTGAAATCTTTTTAACAGCATCTGTTGCTGAAAGTACACCGTCTTTTGATGTAGATGATACAAAAGTTGGTGGATCATAAGTTATATTCTTTTTAGCTGTTCCTACTGAAGAATTATTATCCTTAGCAAATAAATAGACCCCTGTAGCCCCAACAGCTCCTCCAAGCATTGCACACACTAAAGCTCCGGCTATTAAAGCTGCTATTTTCCCGCCTTTTTTATTTTTAATATTTACTTTTTTATACTTATCTTGTTTGCTATCTTTATTATTTTTGTTATCTACCGTTTCATAATTTACGTCTTTTACAGTTTCATTATTAAAATCATCACTTTTGTAGTCTGTATTACTACTTGTATTCATTCCAAAATAATCTGAAAATTCACCTTTATTATTAACATCATTGTTATTTATATTATCCATATTTATTACCTCCAAAAATATCTTCTTTTTAATTATTATCTATATTTAAATACTAATTCAGTTTTGTGACATTTTCGTGACATTTCATTGTCATTTTATTGTCAATATTCATTTGAATATTTAAATTTTATTTTAAATATTTGATTAATTCAATAGAAGTTATGCTTTAATAATATTTTTATGAATATATTTATTTAAAAATTTTATTATTTAATTAATTTTATTTTATTTTAAATAATAAATTTTAAAAATCTAGTTATATAATTATTAAAATAAATTCTCTCATTTACAAGTTTTTGCTAAAATTGGTTTTTATAATTATATATTTTCCTTAATATATATAAAAAATAAAACACCTTAATAGTGCCTTACTTTTTACATTTATTAAATACAAATTTTATAGCTGTTATAATCGCATCTGGATTTTCTAAAGCTGTAATATCTGTATTATTATCTAACGTTTCAATATTAAATATTTTCTTATCAACATTTTCTTGTTTTAAAAGATCTTTAAGCGCTAATTGTTGCTCTTTCTGATTCCCCTCATTAACAATTAAAACTAAAGGTTTATCCTTTATAAGACCACTTTTTTGAGAATTACAATTATAATTATTTAAATTATCTACTTCTTGTAAATAAGCATTATTATAATTTGTTTTTCTCCTTAACATATTAAACTCAAGTTTATCTTCTCCAGTTAAGAATTCATCTATTCCCTTTGGATTTTTCAATTTACCCATTTTATCAAGTATTTCATTTATACCTACATAAGAAGCTTTTTTTTGAAAGCTCCTTAAAGTTTTATCAGCATTATACCTTTTTAACAAATTACCATCACTTAAAGAATTTTCATTTATAGGATTGACAAGTACCATTCCAGCTACAGAATCACCATAAAATTTTTCATAATTAGTAGCAACAAGACTCCCATATTCTTCTCCTACAAATATTATAGAATTATAAATCCCGGCCTTCTTTAATATCATCTTTAAAAGCCTTGCTTGATCCTCCACAGATTTTCCCTTTGTAAAATCTGAAAATCCATAACCTGCTCTGTCGTATGTGAATACTCTACAATTAAAATTTTTATTAAGCCCTTGTCTTACTTTCTGCCATTCATAAGAACCAGCTCCCAAACTTGAATCCATAACTACAGTATAATCACCACTACCTGTTAAATTATAATAGTATTTATTACCATCAATTCTTACAAATTTACCTCTCGGTTTTATTTTAATATTATCTACCTTATCCTTAATAACTTGAAAACCAATCCCAAATAAAAAAATTGCTGCTACGACTATTGCCACTGTTTTAACTATATCCAATGGTTTTATGTTTTTTTTGATTTTTATCTTATGAAAACTATTTGAATATGGTAAAAATCTCATTGGTCCCCCTTACCTTTCACCAAGCTTTAGATTTGGTTTTGCATTTAAATCTAAATTGCTACTTAATCCATTTAACATTTCAAAATAAGCTGCACTCCCTATCATTGCAGCATTATCCGTACAAAGTATGGGTGCTGGAAATAATATCTCTATTCCTCTTTTCTTACCTTCTTTAATTAAATTTGCTCTAAGTGCAGAATTAGAAGCTACTCCACCAGCTATAGCAACTCTTTTAACAGATTTCCTTTTACAAGTTAACATAACATTATCTGTTAAAACATCAACTACAGCCTTTTGAAAAGATGCTGCAACATCGGCTTTATTTACCTCTTCACCTGTCATGCTCATTTTATTTAAATAATTTAAAACTGCTGATTTTACACCACTAAATGAAAAATCTAAACTATCATCATGAAAATTTGCTCTTGGAAACTTTATAGCATTTTCATTTCCTTCTTTTGCTAACTTATCTATTTTAGGTCCGCCTGGATATCCAAGTCCCAAAGCTCTAGCAACTTTATCATAAGCTTCACCAGCTGCATCATCTCTAGTTTGACCTATAACTTCATATTCACCAAAATCTTTAACATGAACTATGAATGTATGTCCTCCTGAAACTACAAGACAAACAAAAGGCGGTTTAAGTTCCTTATGTTCAATAAAGTTAGCACTTATATGTCCTTCTATATGATTTACTCCTATAAGCGGCTTATTTAATGAATAAGCTAATCCCTTTGCATATTGTAACCCTACTAACAAAGCTCCTACAAGCCCTGGTCCATAGGTAACGCCTATAGCATCTATCTCTTCTAAACTAACCTTTGCTTCTTCTAATGCTTCTGTAACTACCGCATTTATAGCTTCAATATGTTTTCTTGATGCTACCTCCGGTACAACTCCACCAAACTTTGTATGTATATCTATTTGTGATGATATTACATTTGATAAAACTTCTCTACCATTTACAACAACTGCTGCTGCTGTTTCATCACAACTACTTTCTATAGCCAAAATAATTTTTTTATCCATAAACTATCCCTCATTTTAATTCATTAATACTACCTATTATACATTATACTACAATCACATTCAAATCAAGAGTATACTTAAGTTATTAACATAAAAGACTTATTTTCTTAATTAATTTGTAATAAAAAATACTCTTATATAATTTTCTTACTCATAAAATTAATCCATCAAGTCATAAAAAAGTATATAAGACTTATTAGGCTTTTGAAAAATATATATTGCAATTAAAATTCTACATTTAATTAGATAACCATAATAATGATAACTCAAAAGTAATTTTGAAATTAGATTATAAAAAGCATATTACAACAAATAAATAAGGAATTAACTATAATTAATTTTATTTATTTGCATTTATAATTTATAATAAATTGAATGATATAAATAACTATGGAAGGAGTTTATCTTATGGAAAAACCTTATGCTAAGGTAATAGTTTTAGGTTCCCCTATTACTAAATCAAACTTCAAACTATCAAATTCTAAAGGTAGAGCTATTTTGCCTAATAACTCTGGACTTTATCATGATAGATATGCCCTTTATGAAGAAGAGATAGCTTATAATGCTAAAATACAAAATCCAAATACTTGTTTATCCGAAGCATTAATAGCTGTTCTTAAGGTTTATTATAAAAGTGAAAAACGACATCCTGATACTAATAATATTACTAAAAGTATTTTTGATGGTATAGAAAAGAGTGGTTTAATAATAAATGATGCTCAAATTAGAAGACTTATTATAGAAGAATTCTATGATAAAGATAATCCAAGGTTTGAACTAGAGCTATTTGGTGAAAGTTGCTTTAAAATGGATTATTCAATTATTTCATTAGATTTCCCTAGTAAGAAAATTGAATATTCACCTCCTGTAAATAAAAAAAGAACTTCTTTAAAATCTATCAAAGCAAAAGAAGCAATAGCTACTAATAAGTCAACATGTGAAATATGTAATAAAAATATTTCTAATGGTGCTTTTATAACTGCTAATAATGGTAAAACTATAGTGTGTAAAAAATGTCTTTTAAAAGGAAGATAAATATAAAATTTTAGGAGTATTTTATGAAAATAACTTGTATAGGTGATTCATTAACATTTGGTTATGGTGTTAAACCAAAAGAAAACTTTGTAAATCTATTAAAAAAAAATTTATCTGTTGAAATTTTAAATAAAGGTCAAAATGGTGATTCCTCAGCAGGTATGTTAAATAGATTCAATAGAGATGTTTTAAATACTAATTGTAATATCTGCATCATACTAGCTGGTACAAATGATATATTTTCTAATAGAAAATTAGAAGATATAGTTGATAACACTTTATTTATGGTTTCTGAATGCATTATGAACAACATAATCCCAATAGTTATATCACCACCTAAAACAAAAAAAAGTTTAGCTGAACTTTATTGGTCAAATACTATTGATTATAATAAAACTAATTTACAGTTATCTAACCTATCTAGTTTATTAAATAAAAATAGTAAAAAAATGAACTTTATATTTATAGATATTTTTGATTTAATACCTAATCTAGATGAATATTATACAGATGGCGTACATCTAAGTAAATTAAGCTACATACTAATATCTGATGAAATAGAAAAAAGAATAGCCTTTTTATTATAAATGGCTATTCTTTACGTATTCAGCTGCACTTTTTCCTACTCTATATCCCTCTTCTGTACATTTATCTGCTAAACTATATGCATGAATTAAATTTCCACAAGCATATACACCCTTTTGAGATGTTAAAAAGTTACTATCAACCTTTGGTCCTAATGATGTCAAAGACATTTTTATTCTAGCTCCTTCTGCAAGTTCAGTTTCTGGTAACCATCCTACAGATAACAAAAGTGCGTCGCATTCTATAGTTTCTAAAGAATCTTCTTGTATTTCACCATTATTATTAATCTTTCCTACAACTACTTTTTCAATTCTTTCATTACCTAAAACCTCATGTATTGTATATGAATGCTTTATGGATATGTTAAACGCTTCCGCAATCTGCTCTGAATATGACGTTCCAGAAATAATATTAGGAGAAGCTTCTATTATTGCTTTGACATTAGCACCTTCTACTATTAATCTTCTAGCAACTATTAATGATATATCCGATGCACCAAAGATAACAATTTCTTTACCTGGTAAATAGCCTTGTACATTAACAAGTTTATGTGCAGTTCCAACCGTATATATTCCAGCAAACTTATTACTTGGAATATTTATATTTCCAGTATATTTTTCACGACTTCCCGTTGCAAGTATTATAGCCTTTGCTTCTATCTCTTTCATTCCATCTTCAGGATTAACATAACTTACTACATTAGTTGTTGTAATACTTAATACCATAGTATTTAATTTGTATTCAATCCCTAAATCTTGAATTTGTTCTATAAAATATTGTGCATACTCTGGTCCTGTTATATCTTTATTTAAAATATTTCTTCCAAACCTATTATGTATACATTGGTTAAGTACTCCACCTAGGTAATCCTCTCTTTCTAAAAGCAATACTTTCAAAATTCCTTGCTTCCTAGCTTCTATAGCTGCCGCCATTCCAGATGGACCTCCTCCAACAACTACAATATCATACTCATGCAAAACTATCACCTCTTCAACTAAAATACCTATATACTTTATATTATCATATATTATTTCCTAATACATACATTTTTTAATCATATCTTAAATGTTTTTTTAATTACCTTATTATAATTTCTGCTTACTGGGATTTCTTCATCCGTCCCTTTAACTTTTAAAAGATATGTACCATTTATCCATGGTGTAATACTTATTATAAGTTCTATATTAACTATATAATTTCTATGACATTTTATAAAACTAAAATCTTCTAATCTTTTTTCTAATTGAATTAAAGTTTCTTCACTTTCGTATATCTCTTTCTCTGTATGTATAAATACAGCGCCATCTTTAACATGACAAAAAACTATTTCATCAATATTTATGAGTAATAAAGATTCTGTTGTTTTAACTGGTATTTTCTTAACATGTTTATTAGTATTCTCTACCTGTAACTCCTGATAAGATTCATTGCTTAATATCCTATCCAGCGTCTTATTAATTCGTTCTTCAGAAAATGGTTTTAATATATAATCCAAAGCATTAACTTCAAATGCCTTAATTGCATACTTATCATGTGCCGTAACAAATACTATTTGTGTTCCTTCTGAAACCTTTTTTATCTCACTAGCACTCAAAAGGCCATTAATTCCTGGCATATCAATATCTAAAAATACAGCATGTGGTTTATAGGCTTTAATACCTTCTATTCCCTCTTTAGCATTAGAATATTTTCCAACAATATTTACTCTATTACTTTTTAGAAATACATACTCAAGCTCTTCCACTGCAATTTTTTCATCATCTATTATTATTATATCTAACATTAAGCCTCCTCCTTATTAAATCATCTTATTCTTCTACAGAACATTTTCTCATATCTATCTTGTAAACTAAATTCTCTTCATTAGTAATTATATATCTATTAAAAATATTTGAATTTTCAATTTCTTCTTTATAATTTTTAGGTACTATTACTTTAATATATATTTCTAGATTATTCTTATTTTCTAAACAATCTAAATCAATTAAACTTTTCTCTATGCCATTCTTCCTTATAAAAGATAAAAGACTCTCCACTATATTTTGAATAGGATTTTTCTTTAGTCTATAATTTTCCAGGGTATCATTATACTTAAATTCAATATTTTTATCAAGTCTTATACTTTGTACATATGCATATGATTTTAATGCTTTCAGTAATTCATCTCCCCTAACAGAATCACTTTTATCAAAAACTAATCTTAAATAGTTACTTAACGCTAATACTAGTGACCTAGACACCATTACATCTTTTCTACAAAAATAATTTAGTGTGTTTAAAGTACTAAATATAAAATGTTCTTGCTCTTCTTTAATAGTATCAATCGCTAAATCCATATTATCGTTTTTAGTGTAATATTTAACACTAAAGTAGTCTCTAATTAATTTTATAAAATATATAAATATTATATTTATAAAAATAAAAATACTTGCTTTAAAAATATTTATGTCTAATGCAAAATATAATATAAATAAGTTAAATATTATAATTGTGCCAAATAAAAATTTATTTTTCATCCTTAGTACTATTCCTCTACTTCAAAATTACTATTAATTATTTTATCTTCCTCATATATGTATCTAGTATCTCCATAAACATTAGTTTTACTTGTAAATGCCTCATTAGCTATATCATCACATAAATTTGCTATCTTTTTTGTCTTTTCTATTATTCTATCACTCAAATCATCACCAAATTTATAGGTTTCATCCATTTTCTCTTTAATTACTACATTTTCCCCTAATGTTTTTATGATAATCTTACTAGATCCTTTAATACTCTTTTCAGTTGTTAATGCTATAACTTCACCTATAAACCTTATAGACTTATTTATCTTTCCCATAAAGCACTCCTTGAACATATTTTAAAAATTCGGAAAAACCATATCTATAGCTTTCAGTATTATTTCAAAATGAATATCATTATCTTTAACGATTTCACAATCTATATTTATTATAGATTTCCCTTTACTTGTGTCCTTTGCTTTTTTTAGTTCATTTCTATGTTTCTACCTATAGTATTAAATTTAAATGTTGTTATTATTATTTTTTGTTTGTATTCTATAGTTGCCCATTTTCTAGATGTAGAATTAATAATAAATACATGCTTCATAGTTCCTACAAATGAATTTTCTTACAATTTATATTAAATATAATATATTTCGTTTAATATGTATATACCATTTAACTCCAGTGCTATATATTCAAATTACACTTTTAAGTCACAAAATATAAATTAACATTATTTTATATTCTTATATCGTATATTCATTACTAATAATAATTCTTATATCATCTAATTTATTATGATAAATTAACTTAATTGATTTATTAATGCTTTTATTATATAATTTATAAATTAAGAATATTAATTGTGAGGTGCATAATATGAATATTAAAACAGTAAGTACTTCTTTGTTAAACTTTGTTAAAAACAAAGTTCATAAAGATTCCTTACTTAGGTTAGGGTTTTACTTTTTAACCGTAACCTTTATAACATTGAAAGGTATTTATTTCTTAGGATTTATTTTAAATAAAAGTTGCTTTAACTTAAATTTTCCATTAGGGTATAGAGAAGCAAATCCATTTTTAAATTATTACATTGGCTTTGCTATTTTATTTTTAAGTTTTGGTCTTTTATTTAAAGGTATTGGAAAATCTATTTATATGATTATTATAAATTTATTATTTACCTTTCTAATAATTGTAGACCTTTGGTACTTTAGAGGATTTTTAACAGTTCCATCCGCATTAATAATAACCCAAACATCTAATATGGATAATATGGGCGGATCATTTTTATCATTTGCAAGTAATTATGATTTTATATTTATTTTTGATTTTATTATACTCATTTCATATATAGTTATTTTTCGTAAAAACTTTAAAAAAGTTAAATCTAATTTAGTAGGTTTTTTAATAGCTTTTATAATCCCTTTAATATATATAGGATATATTCCCTTTAATATAAACATATTACATAGAGAAGTTAAAAATGATTATATCTTTAGCAATTACGATCCTACTAATACTACAAGGTATTTTTCACCTATTGGATATCACGTTTTTGATTTATATAATGTTTATAAAAACTCTAAACCTTATGAACTGACTTCTGATGATAAAAAGGATATTGAAGAATATTATAAATTTAAAAATGAAAATTTACCTGATAACAAATATAAGGCTATGTTTAAAGGTAGTAATTTATTAGTTATACAAGTTGAATCTTTAGAAAGTTTTGTAATTAATCAAAAAGTAGACGGAAAAGAAATTACTCCTAATTTAAATAAATTACTTAATAACTCAATATACTTTAAGAATACATTTGAACAAGTCAATGAAGGTACAAGCTCTGATTCAGATTTAATGGTAAATACATCAATGCTTCCTTTAAGACGAGGAACTGCTTTTTATAGATATCCAAATACCACTTATCATTCATTACCTAACTTACTTGAAGAAAAAGGTTATGAAACTACAGCTATACATCCTGATAGGGGCTCTTTCTGGAATTATTCAAGTGGCTTAAAGGGAATTGGCTTTAATAACTTCATAGATTATTATTCCTTTGATAATTCGGAAGTGTTTGGTGCTGGTATAAGTGATGGTACTTACCTAAAACAGGTTGCACCTTTAATAAAAAAGATGAAACAACCTTTTTATACTTTTACAGTAACATTAACAAGTCATGGACCTTTTGAGTTACCTGAAAAATATCGTGAACTTGGATTAACTGGTGAATTAAAAGATAATATACTAGGTGGATATTTTGAAAGTGTACATTACACTGATAAACATATAGGTATATTTCTAGACACTCTTGACAAAGAAGGCCTTTTAGATAATACAACAGTAGTTGTAGTAGGTGATCATACAGGTGTGCATAAATATTATAATGATAAAATAGAAAAACTATCTAATCCTGAAAAATGGTGGTTAGATAACGGTAATCATACCGTTCCATTTATAATTTATAATAAAAATTTAAAGGAACCTTTAAAATCGGATATATATGGTGGTCAAATAGATATAATGCCTACAATTTTATATTTAATGGGTATAGACGATAGTAAATATACTAATTCTGCTCTTGGTAGAAATCTATTAAATACTAATAGAAGCTCTGCTGTATTGACAGACAAAACTATTAAAGGTACTGTTAATAATGAAGAAAAAGAACAACTTAATAAAGTATTAGATATATCAGACAAGCTTATACGTAGTAACTATTTCAAATAAAAAAACAGCCTCAAAATGTATAATATTTTGAGGCTGTTTTTTATTTTATAGTTTTAAATTCATAGCCTTGCTCTTTAAAATAATCTATTACTTTAGACAAAATATCTCTTGTTTTTTTCTTTCCAGGTGCGTCATGCATAAGTACTATTGCTTTATTCGTATTTTTAGAACTTTTCTTCACATTTTCTAACATCTGCTCTTCTGTATATGGTTTCCCTTCTGCATCTCCATTTACACAATTCCAGTCTATATTAGTAATCTTATTAACTTCTAATTCTTTATCTAATTCATTTATATTAGGGTCTTTGTGTCTTGATAAATGTCCACCTGGCATTCTAATAACTTTTGTTTCGAAATCTTCACCTAAAACTGATTTTAATACCTCATTAGTTTTATCTATTTCTTCCATAAAATATTTTATGTCAACCTTGCCTTTAGGATATAATAAATCATATTTATGTGAATAACTATGATTTCCTATAGCATGTCCATCTTCAATTTCTCTTTTTATTAAAGACTTCATTTTATCTGACTTTTCAATATTACTTCCTAGTACAAAAAAAGTAGCCTTAACATCCTTTTCTTTTAATATGTTCAAAATATCTTCTGTTGTTTGTGCATTAGGACCATCATCAAATGTTAAAAAGACATATTTCTTTCCATCCTTAGGATATTTACCATTAAGCATATTAGCTACATCATTTCTATCTATTGAATAATCATCATGTTTCTTATTATCCTTATTATTACTTTCTTTAGACTTCTCTTCTTCAACACTAGCTTGTACAACTTTGTTCTTTTCTTGTTTGTTAAAGAAAAAGTTTTTAATGCCTAGTCCTGTAGAAACTATTAATAAAGCAGCTACTATAGTTGAAATTACCATCTTATGCTTTTTCTTCTTGTAGAAGTTATTTTTTTTCATATTCACTCTCTTCCCCCTGTAAAAATATGCACAATAATTATCACAAATTATTTTTATACTTTTCATTATATGACAAATAATATTATTTTTCAATGTAGTATGATATAAACTTTAATATATTAAAAATTTGAATATACTAATATTAAAGATAATTTTACAAAATAAAAAAACACCAAGTTTCCTTGATGCTAAAATTCAAAATGGCTCCGTGGAGAGGATTCGAACCTCCAACCTATCGGTTAACAGCCGAGTGCTCCACCATTGAGCTACCACGGAATATTAAAAAAGAATATTATATTCTTTTAAAATTGCATACAGATATTTTAATAACAAATAAGTATTTGGTCAAGCCCTCGATCTATTAGTATGAGTCAGCTGAACATGTTACCATGCTTACACCCCTCACCTATCAACCTTGTGTTCTTCAAGGGATCTTACTAGCTTACGCTATGGGAAATCTCATCTTGAGGTGGGCTTCACGCTTAGATGCTTTCAGCGTTTATCCCTTCCCGACTTAGCTACCCAGCCATGCTCCTGGCGGAACAACTGGTACACCAGAGGTCAGTCCATCCCGGTCCTCTCGTACTAAGGACAGCTCCTCTCAAATTTCCTACGCCCGCGACGGATAGGGACCGAACTGTCTCACGACGTTCTGAACCCAGCTCGCGTGCCGCTT
>NZ_FQZB01000005.1:0-420253 GCF_900141845.1 Clostridium cavendishii DSM 21758
TATATATGAAGAAAAAATAGATTCTAATAATGAAAATGAACAGAAACTTTATGAAGATGAGCAACTTGAAGATAGACAAAGAAAGGTTGAATATACAGAACAGAAAGATTTAAAGGAAGTTGAAAAAGAAAAATTAATAAATGAATTAAAATTAAATTATGAAGACTTTTTTAAAAGGATAGAAATAACTACGTGGGCAAATATATTTAATACTTCAAAGCTAATGTGGAATATAGATGATAGTTATTTATTGAATAGAATTATAATAGATTTCATTAAGGAAAATCATTTTTTTCCAAAGAAAGTTTTACATTTTTTTGATAAAACTTTTAAATTTAATGAAAATAAAGATAATTTATATAGAATTTTTGGAAAGGATGATATAGATTATTTATTAAAGGATTTAAATAATAATTTAGAGGTAGACTATATTTATCTTTCTGAATGTAAAGATATTGATTATGATGAGTTCCTTAAAAACGTTGAAAGTGGAAGAGAAGCCTTAGAAAATAATAATTACTCTAAAGCAGGTTATTATTTAAGTAAGGCAGAAACTATATGTAAAGGAGAACCGTATACTTGTAAATTGCTTGCAAAATATAATATTGAAGAAAAACATTTTGAAGACGCGCAAGAATATATAAAGATATATTCAGAATTAAGAAAAGATGATATAGATATAATTTATTATAGAGGATTACTTCAATTTTATATGGAAAACCATGCTGAGGCTTTGAGATTTTTTGAACGAGCAAGTATGGAGGGGTATAACAGTTTAGAATTTCTAATTAAGTTGGGGACATGCTATTTTTATTTAAAAGATTTGCAAAAAGCAAAATATATTTTTGAAAAAGTTATTAAAATAGATAGTGGAAATAAAATAGCACTAAATTATTTAAGACTTATAGAGGAACAAAGTTATAAAGTAAAAAACAAAATTAGCACAAATAGAAGAAGAAATTTTAAAGGCTTGAGTAGTTTTATTGTAATTGCGATGGTCATAATCTTAAAAATTTCAGCTAATGCATCTAGAATTGATAAGATGAAGGATTTTAACTTTTCAAAACAAAATGTAGAACAGAGGATTAATGATAAAAAAACGATTGTTAAGAATAATAACTTAATGACAGTTCATGTAACAAACTTGGTTCAGTCTGGAGTTTGTATTATAGAGAAAGAAGAATTGGACTCCTCAGGGAATAAGGTTAAAAAAGAGAAATGGATGGATATGGATAGAGTAAAGAACGAGAATCTTGGTAAGATGGTTAAAATAATTTTAATTGGAGAAGTTAATGGTAAGAAAACTGCGTTTTTTTATCCTTGTTTTATTGATGGTAGTTGCTTATTTAGTAGTAACTGCGATTTAAAAGTCTCTGAAAAGTCATTTTATAAAGATTTGGTGTCTAAACATATGAAAGATTCAATTCTGAAAAATAAGGATGTATTTATGGATTTAGAGAATTATTATGATGTTAATTTAAATTAAAAACTAAAAAGATTAATTAAAATTTTAAGGAAATTAATTTTAATATGTGGTTAGGAGGTAGGAGATGAGAGGAGAAGAAAAAAGGATAATAAAAAATATAGTATTTGATTTAGGTAATGTTCTTTTAGAATTCAAACCTATAGAGTATTTAAAAGATAAAGAGTTTGAAGAAGATAAGATAAAAGAATTATATGAAGAAATATTTTTAAGTAAAGAGTGGCCTATGTTAGATAGAGGAGTAATAACTGAAGAAGAAGTTATTAATATATTGTGTGAAAGAAGTAGAAATGCTGATTTAATAAGAAAAGCTATGGACAATTGGTATGAAATATTAAAGCCAATTAAGGAAAGTATAGATATATTAAAAGAATTAAAGGAAGCAGGCTATGGTTTGTATATAATATCTAATTTTCATCATTTAGCATATGAAAATGTAACTAAAAGATTTGAATTTTTTAATTATTTTGATGGTGGGGTTATATCTTACGAAGAAAAATTACTAAAGCCAGAGGATGAAATATATAGGAAGTTACTCCAAAAATATAATATAAAAGCTGAAGAAAGTGTATTTATAGATGATACGCTTGTAAACATAGAAAAATCTAGAGAGTTAGGTTTTTTAGGAATACATTTTGATAATCCTAATAATTTGAGAAAAAAACTTATAGATTTAGGTGTATTAAAAAATATTCTTTATTAAGAACTAAAAAGGTAAGAGAAAGAAATTTTATAATTCTCTTATCTTTTTTAGTTGTTGAAATTACTATTATATTAGATATTCAAGCAAAACTACTGTTATATAAAAATTGATTATTTTAAAAATTAATAAAAGAGCTTGTCAAAAAAACATTCTCATGATATACTACTTAAAGGAGTAATTAATACTATTTATTCGGTCGGAATAAAACTTTTTATTTCGAGATATTTTGTTTCTAGGGTGGGAAACTATTTATTAGTTGACCACTTTTTTGTTGTCTAAAATTTTTATACCTTATATTAGTAAAGGTGAATTTAACTTTTGGTTAAGAAAAATTATAGTATAAGAAAAATTATAGTAATAGAAACAATTTAAATGGTTAAATTGAAAATGAGGAGGAAGAAAATATGATGATAGGATTAATAATTTTATTAATGGTAATTTTTATTGCACCATTGGTATTTCACAAAGTAGAAGAGAATTTAGAAATTTTTCTATTTATAATTGCACTTTTAAGTGTAATTATTTCAAATACTTTAAATTTAGATTTAGTAGGTCATATATTAAGCAATAAATTTATTTATTTGATAACAGCAGCAGTACTTTTGGGTGGAGTTTTATTCAATTATTTTAGGGTTAGCATAGGAAGATTTTTTGAAAAGTTAACTAAAAAAGTGAATGTGAAAATAATAGTTTTTATGCTTATAGTAGTACTTGGACTTTTATCAAGCCTTATTACTGCTATAATAGCAGCTCTTGTATTAGTAGAGTTGATACATTTTTTACCAATTAGTAGAAAAAATAAGATCAAAATAAATATAATAGCTTGTTATTCCATAGGACTTGGAGCAGCATTAACACCAATTGGAGAACCTTTATCAACAATTGTAGTATCTAAACTTAATGCAGATTTTCTATATATATTTAATTTACTTGGTGTATATATAATTCCAGCTATAATTTTTTTAGGTTTACTTGGAGCATATTTAGCTAAACCAGAAGAGAATTTACAGTCAGAAGAAATGAAAGAAGAAACTAACAAAGACATAGTTATAAGATCAATAAAAGTATTTGTTTTTATTATAGCTTTAGAATTACTAGGAACTGGATTTAAACCATTAATAGATGAATATATACTAAATTTAAATGGTAGAATACTTTATTTTGTAAATATTTTATCTGCTGTTTTAGATAATGCTACTATGGCATCAGCTGAAATAAGTCTTAAGATGACGCAGGAACAAATAAAGGCTATATTAATGGGATTACTTATAAGTGGTGGCATGATGATACCTGGTAATATACCTAATATAATATCTTCAAGTAAGATGAAAATTACAAGTAAAGAATGGATGAAGTTTGCGTTACCTTTAGGTATAATTTTACTAGGTGTATATTATGTAATATTATTTATTTAGGAAACTGTTAAAAATATTTAAAGAAGAATAAATGTTTATTTAAAGTAACTAATATAAAAAAGCTACATTAAATTTAAATTGAACTGCTCATTATCAAGAAGGCAGTGACAATTCAAATCTAGTGTGGCTTTTTCAATATATTAATACTTTAAATTAGAATAATTTATTTAATAACAACTAAATCTCCATCGCAAAATCCAGTTGTAATATGTTGTACATTTAAAATATTTAAATAGTCTAATTCAACAATAAGCTCTTTTAAGAGCTTTACTACAGTATCTAATACATATTCCCACTCTATAGTATCATCAATTTCGAAATTTGGACAGTATCTTTGATTTGGTTCAAAGTCTTCTTCACATGCCCAGTCATCATCTTCAACATTATATTCTTTAGCTCCAATTAGTTCTATTCCATATGGCTCATATAAACCAAAATTAAGTGCCACTATATCTTCAGGTAGTTCTTCTTTGTTATTAATAGATATAAGCCACTTTTTTACACATTCTTTTAATTCTAAATATTTTTGCTCACTTATTTGTAAATTCATATAAAGTTCCCCTTTTCAATATAAGAATTATTAATTTCTAAAAATATTTTAATGTAGACTTTACATTTGGTATTAAACATTTATTTTATTTATATTATAGCTTATTAACTAATAAATATCTATTTTTAATATTGTATAAAAAGATATGAATAAATTATAATCTCCAAATACATACTTTATTAGCAAGTAAATAAGTTAAAACATATAATGTATAAATATCAAGCTGAGTTGAATTTGTTAATAATTTTTAGAGAGATATTTACCCATAAATTAGAAAGTAGGAGCATTAGAAATAGTAGCTATGGGATAAAATAGATTTAAATAAAAGGAGAACTTAAATGCCACTTAGTGAAATAATTTTAAGACTGATTTTAGCAGTTATAATTGGTGGCGCTATAGGATTTGAAAGGGAGTCTCATAATAGACCTGCTGGATTTAGAACTCATATATTAGTAGCTTTGGGTGCAACTATTATATCTATAATACAGGTTCAAATGTTTGATGAAGCAATGAATTTGATTAAGGAAAAACCTGAGCTTGTAAATGTGATTAAAATAGATTTTGGAAGATTAGGTGCTCAAGTAGTAAGTGGAATAGGTTTTTTGGGTGCTGGAACTATAATTCATAAAAGAGGATCGATTGAAGGATTAACTACAGCGGCTACTTTATGGGTAGTAGGTTGTTTAGGACTTGCAGTAGGGCTTGGATATTATACAGTAAGTATTTTAGGAACTATAGCGGTTATATTAATATTAGTAATTTTGAAAAGATTTGAAGATAAATTTATAAATAAGTAATTATAGAATAATAAAATGGTAGAAACTAAATTAATTAGAATAAATTTAGTTTCTACCTAATTTAATTAGATATAGTAAGATAATAAATTGTTTTTAATCATTAGGATGGCATGAACATTTATCTTTTGGACAAAATATATCTTTTTGTAATCTACAATCGCAATCATAAGTTGAGAAGCTTACAGTTAAATTAGGTGTATAAGCTAAAGTAGTTACATCTGTAAAAACTTTAGCAGCTACTTCATTAAAGTTCCTACATAAATCACTTATATCATCATTGTAGAATTGTACTATTTCTTTAGCAATAACTAAAACTACATTGCCAATTGGTGGGGTGGCATCATCAGATATTAATACAGCACCTTTAAATAAAGGATTTTTATAAAGGGCTGTGCAGAAAGTAGTTGCAAGTATTTCAGGTGTATAAGAAATATCTTCTGGTTGAACTATATTATTTTTTTCATCATAGATTAATATAATTACCTTAATGTTACCAAAGGTTTTGATTAGAGGTAAAATTGCCCTTAATGCATGAGCAATTTTATCAGAAGAAACAAAAATATTTAATAAATATTCATCATCAACTTGAGCAAGATTAGATACTTTAATATAAGGACTTAGTCCATAAGTGTATTTTATTTCATTTGCAAAAGTGTACCAAGGTGGAGACAATTTAACTTCTGCCATATTAATACCTCCATTTATTTAAAGGCATAAAGGATATGTTTATCCAATATGCCTAGTTATATTTTACTATAGTATATGTAAAGTTGATTTGAAAAGTTCTTTATATTATTCTGATTTGTATATTTTAGTATGGCTTTGGTATAATTAACTTTAATAATGATAATTATGGGAGTGAATTTATGAATAAGATATTTATTATAGAGGATGATGTTAGGATTAGAGAGGAGCTTAGTACTTTTTTAAATAGATACGGTTATGAAAGCCTCTTTTCTATAAATTTTGAAAATATAATAGAAGAAGCCTTAAAAGAAAAGCCGAGTATTATTCTTTTAGATATTAATTTACCATATTTTGATGGCTATTATATATGTAGGGAAATAAGAAAGCATTCAGATGTTCCTATTATAGTAGTTACAAGTAGAGATTCTGATATGGATGAACTTATGAGTATAAATTTAGGTGCTGATGATTTTATAACAAAGCCATACAATACTCAGATTTTACTTGCTAGAATATCTTCAATTTTAAAAAGGGTCTATGGAGTTAGCAGGGGAGAAATTTTAGAATATAGAGGAATTATTTATAATATGGCTATGAGTGAAGTTACTTTTAATAATAATAGTTTAGAATTAACTAAAAATGAAAGTAGAATTTTAAATATACTTATAAATAATAATGGAAAAATAGTTTCAAGGGATGAGATTATGAAGACCTTGTGGCAGGAGGCTGAGTTTGTAGATGATAATACACTTACTGTAAATGTAAATAGACTTAGAAGAAAGCTTGAGGACTTAGGAGCAATTAATTATATTCAAACTAAAAGAGGACAAGGGTATATTTTAATATGAAGTTTTTAGATTATTTTAAGGAGAAGATAATTTTCATTATAATTAATTTAATAGTAGTAATTTTTACAGCTATATTTTTAGAAGCTTTAGATTTTAATAATTATGCTACTTTATTTATTTGTATATTAAACTTTTTAGTAAGTACTAGTTTTTATATTTATGATTACAAAATTAAAAATAAATATTATAAGAAAGTTTATGAAAAATTAAATATTTTAGATAAAAAATATTTAATTTCAGAACTTATATGTGAAGGAGACTTTTTAGAAAGTCAAATTTTATATGATATATTAGTTCAGGCTAATAAATCTATGAATGATGAAATAGCCACTTTTATTAATGATAAAAGAGAGTATAAAGAATACGTAGAAATGTGGATACATGAAATAAAATCACCTATAGCAGCTATTAAGCTAATTATTGATAATAATAAGAATAATGTTACTTCTAATATCCTAAATGAAATAGAAAGAATAGAAAATTACATAGAGCAGTCACTTTTTTATAGTAAAAGTGATCAAGTAGAAAAAGATTATATAATTAGTAAATTTAATATTAAGGATGTTATAAATAATGTAGTTATTAGAAATTCAAATGTACTAATTGAGAAACGTATAACAGTTAAGCTTGATAATTGTGACGAGTTTGTTTGGTGTGATAAAAAGTGGATAGAGTTTATTATGCACCAGATAATAAGCAATTCCGTTAAATATACCCAAAGTGATAGTGGTAAGATTCTATTTAATTGTAATAATAATAATGGAGAAGTGATTTTAGATATAAGCGATAATGGAATTGGAATAAATGAAAAGGCTTTAGTGAATATATTCAAGAAAGGTTTTACTGGTGAAAATGGTAGAAGTTTTAAAGAAGCTACAGGCTTTGGGCTTTATCTATGTAAAAAGCTTTGTGATAGTATGGGACTTGGAATCTCTATAAAATCTAAAGAGAACGAAGGAACTAAAGTATCGATATTGTTTCCCAAAAACAATATGTATACATTTAAGTGAGAATCCAAACTCTAATTTGGTTAGTTGAACTTACTCCTATGAACGATAGTGAATAGGAGTTTCATTTTAAATAATAAATTTTAATTTTGTTATTCGAAGTTAAGTGACATTCTAAATTTTCAATTTAGTTAATGTAATTCATTTAAAAAAAAATATTTTTATAAATATTATATTGATAAGAGTTTTGTTTTGACAAAATTAGGCTTTGTTAAAGGAGTATTTTTTTGCTTTATTTTAACATAGCCTTTTGTTATGTAGTAATGTGACAATTTTGTTAGTGTTATGTTGTATAATTCTATGGTTTAAAAGAAGGAAAAATTTTAAGATATATACATGAGGTACCTATTTATAAATTACATTATAAAGGAGAAGATTATGATTAAAGAGATACTGAAAGTTCAAAATATAGAAAAATATTATGGTAGTAAGGGAATTTTAACAAAGGCAATTAATAATATAAGCTTTACTGTTAATGAAGGCGAGTTTGTAGGGGTTATGGGAGCTTCAGGTAGTGGGAAAACAACCTTGTTAAATTGTATATCAACAATAGATAAGGTAACTAGTGGACATATAAATATAGCAGGTAAGGATGTTACATCGCTTAATGGCAAAAAGATAGCAGCCTTTAGAAGAGAAGAGTTAGGATTTATATTTCAAGATTTTAATATTCTAGATACGTTAACAGCTTATGAAAATATAGCTTTGGCACTTACTATAATGAAGGTAAATGCTAAGGAAATAGATAGAAGAGTTATGGAAGTTGCTAAAAAGCTTAATATTGTAGATATTTTAAATAAATATCCTTATGAAATTTCAGGGGGGCAAAAGCAAAGGGTTGCGGCAGCTAGAGCTATAATAACTAATCCATCATTAATACTTGCGGATGAGCCAACAGGAGCTTTAGATTCTAAGTCTGCTAAGATGCTTCTTGAAACTTTAGAAAATCTAAATCAAAGTATGAATGCTACAATTATGATGGTAACTCATGATGCATTTTCAGCTAGTTATGCAAAAAGAATATTATTTATTAAGGATGGAAAGATATTTAATGAAATTATCAAAGGTAATGATTCAAGAAAAGAATTTTTTAACAAGATTATAGATGTTGTGACCCTTCTTGGAGGTGACCAAAGAGATGTATTCTAAACTAGCAAAAAGAAATATGAAAAGAAGTTTAAAAGACTATACAATATATTTTTTAACACTTGTGTTTGGAGTATGTATATTTTACACCTTTAATGCTATAGAGGCACAAAAGGTTATTATGAAGTTAAATGAATATCAAGCTCATAACTTTTCAAGATTGGACAAATTAATGAGTGTAGTATCTATATTTATAGCTTGTGTACTTGGTTTTTTAATAATATATGCAAATAATTATCTTATAAAAAGAAGAAAAAAAGAATTTGGTGTTTATTTAACTTTAGGAATGGAAAAGAGGAAAGTATCTAGGATATTATTATTTGAAACTATTATAATTGGAGCTTTTTCTTTAATAGCAGGATTAGTCTTAGGTATTTTTCTATCACAAGGAATATCCGTTTTTACAGCTAAACTATTTCATGTAGATATGCAAAGTTTTAAATTTATTTTTTCAGCGAGAGCTTGTATAAAGACTATAACTTATTTTGGAATAATGTATTTAATAGTTTTCTTATTTAACTCTAGATGTATAGGAAAAATACAGCTTATTGATTTATTAACAGATGGGAGAAAAAATGAAAAGGTAAGATTAAAGAGTATAAAAGTATCAGTTATAGTTTTTATAGCTAGTATTATATTTATTGGTGGTGCTTATTATACAATGTTAAAAATAGCAGTTGATTTAATGAATATGTTTACTTTCATAGCTATAATATTAGGTGTTATTGGAACATTTTTATTTTTCTTCTCATTAACAGGGTTTTTATTAAAAATAGTTCAAAAAAGTAAAAAGCTATATTTAAGAGAATTAAATATGTTTTTATTGAGGCAACTGAATAGTAAAATAAATACCACATTTATATCGATGTCCTTTATATGTTTAATGTTATTTATATCAATATGTATGCTTGCAAGTGGATTTAGTATAAGTAAAACGTTAAATAGGAATATAGATGATTTATCCCAATACGATGCTAGTTTAATGGGTGGAAAAGTAAATGTACCTATAGATGAATTTCTGGAAAAAAATAATATAAAATTAAGTGATTATGCTAATAAATATGTTAAGTATAATGACTATATGAATAAAGGTGGGGAAGAACAATTAAAATTACAAATAAAAAAATTTCTTGGAGAGGAAGAGGCAAGTAAGTATAATTCATATTTTGATGTAGCTCATAATAGTATAATTCCAATTATGAAATTATCTGATTTTAATAATATTATGGAACTAACAAATAAGAAAAAGATAGACTTGAATAATGGTGAATATGCTGTATTTAGTGATTTAAATGGACTAATAGAGCCTATACAAAAAGCGCTAGATAATAAAACTAAGATTGAAGTTAATAGACAGGAATTAATACCATCTAGAAAGCCTGTAATAGAAGTTACCATTAGAAATGATTTAAATAAAAGAAATTTTTGTACTTTTATTGTAAGAGATGAAGTAGCAGAAGGCTTAGAAAAGGGTTTTACATTTTTAAATATTAACTTTAAAGGAGATAAGCTTAAGACGGAACAAGATTTTTCTAAAGCAATAGCTCCTTTAGTTGATAACAATCAAATATTTAGTGTATCTAAAGAGAGCGTAAGAGCAGATTCTTTTGGTATGGGAGCTATGATTTGTTATCTAGGAATTTATATAGGAATAATATTTTTAATTACATCAGCGGTTTTATTAGCACTTCAACAGTTATCAGAATCAGCAGATAATATTGAAAGATATAAATTGCTAAAGAAGATAGGCGTAGATGATGAAATGATAAATAAAACAATTTTATTTCAGGTAGGAATTTATTTTTTATTACCATTAATTTTAGCTCTAATTCATGCTATTGTTGGGTTAAAGGTAGCTAAAGTAGTAGTTGATATGTTAGGAACTGGTGAGGTTAAAGGACAGCTTATAGTAACTACAGTACTTTTTGTTATTATTTATGGAGGTTATTTTTTGATTACTTATACTGGAGCAAAAAAAATGGTTAAATCAAATAGTTAGATATTTTATGAATATAAGATACTTTGATAAATAAAAAAATAACTCTTAAGATTTAATTTCTTAAGAGTTATCTTTTTTATCTTCTTAAATTATTTTACTAGACTCCAAGAAGAATCACTTCCAGGAACAGAAGTAGTCCACCAGTTTGCTTTATATATTAATCCATTATAGCTAACCTTTTCTCCTCCAGAATAAGATTTTCCAGGGACATATGGCTTAGAGCCATCCGGATTGCTATCTATAACTAATTCCCAAGCAGAACTTTTATCAGGGATATCTCCTTTAGTCCACCAATTAGCTTTGTATTTTGCACCTTTGTAAATTACTGTATCGCCAGTGTTGTAAATTTTATTTGCATCATAAGTGTCAGAGCTTATAACTTTTTCTTTAACTGTTATTATAGCTTTTGCAGTAGTAGTAGCACCATTTTTATCTGTAACGCTATATACTAATGTATAGGTTCCAGCTTTAGATGTATCTACAGAGCCAGAAACCTTGATAAAGTTTGTTAAGTCACCATCTTCCTTATCAGTAGCTGAAATGTTTGCAAGGGGATTAAAGCTATCAGAAACAGTTATAGTCTTATCGGTAACTCCCGATAATATAGGAGCTGTATTAGTAGGTTCTACTACATCATCTATTACTGTAATAGTTCTTGTAATGGAAGTGGTTAGATTTTTACTATCTGTTACAGAATAAATTATTTTGTATGTGCCAGTTTTACTTGTATCAACACTTCCAGATATAATTATTTTTGAAGTTAAATCGCCATCTTCTTTATCAGTAGAGGTTACCCCAGCTTTAACATCAAAGGTAGAGCCCTTTTTTATTTGTACATCAGCAGCGCCTAGAATACTTGGAGCAGTATTTTCAGATGGAGGTACAACTTCACTACTAGGTCTCATACCATTAAAGGTTATATTTCTAACACCAGAGAAACATAATCCTATCATTCCTTGAAGGGTAGTAGATGCATTAGGCGCTAAATTTTGCCACGCTCCAGAAGTTAAGGTCACAGTATTAAAATCACCGTTATCTTTTACTTCAGAGCTACCGCCCCAAGAAGATTTAAATACAGCTGATTTTGGAAGATCAAAAGAAACTTTCCAGCCACCTTTTATAGTTTCAGTTGTATTATTTTTTACAGTTAGGGCATAGGTATAATTAGGATGATCATAAACTCCAGTTAACTTTACATCAACATTTATTGGAGCTAAGTTGGAATTTCCATCAGGTGTTTCTGTACAAGCACCTATATTATTAAGATCTTTTTTAAGTCTACTAGTTAAAGTATCACCAAAGCAATACTTACCTTCATTAACTTTAGTTGAACCTTCAACATAATTAGGATTTAAACCATAATCACCATTCATAACCCAAATTAAAGCGCCACCAAGATTCTTTTCTTTTATATAATTAACTCTATTATCTATAGAGTTCTCATCTTCAAAAGATAAAAATACTCTTTCTTTATCTTGCCATACATGAGGCACGCCACCTATAGGATCATCATATTTTTTTAGGTTTTTATCATTTTCCATTAAGTTTAATACATGCCATAATGGATTAGCACCAGCAGGTTCTAAAGAATTTCCGTCTTTAGTAGGATCTCCCCAAACATTGTATTTTCCACTAGCAGGTTCAGCGCTTGATCCATGAAGACCATTAGTGCCACCAGATACATTTTGCCAACCTCTAGTATAATAAGGTATTCCCATTATTATCTTTTCGGGAGGTAACACACCTCTATAGAATCTATAAGCCCAATCCATAGAAAGTGTAGGCATTAACATGTTTAATGTTTCAGTATCATTAGGGTCGGGTTTAATATTAGCTAAATTTTCTACATATTTATTCCAACCACCATGAAAGTCATAAGACATAACACTTAAAAAGTCTAAATATTTAGCATATTCATTGTTTGGAACTCCACCAAGTACCCAAGATGAAGCTGTAACTGCTGCTGTTAAAAGATAAGGTTTACCATCTTTTGAAGAAGCAGCATCTAATTTTTCTCTTAAAGTTTTTATCATTAAGTTATATCTTTCATTTAGTTTTCCTCTTCTGCTTTCTGATAAATCAAAATCAGCAGGGTTTCCAGATTGAGAGGTGGAAGATGGATATTCAAAGTCTATATCTATACCATTGAAATTGTAAGTTCTTATGAAATCAACACAAGAGTCGGCAAAGGTGTTTATACCAGCATCAGTATCTAGCATGGTGTAAAAACCACGAGAACCAGCCCAACCACCAACTGACATAAGAAGGTCAACATTTGGATATTGTTTTTTCATTGTTTGAAGTACATTGAAGTGACCTTTATAAGGTAAGTTAGGGTCAAGAGTTACGGGTTTTCCTTTAAAGTTTAATTTATAGTCTTTAAAATCTTCTTCAATTGCAGCATGCTTGTCCCCAAATTTTATTTTATTAGTTGAAGGGTCAATACCTGCAAAAGAATATTGGATGTGAGTTAGTGAGTCCCATTGTAGATTAGTAACATTAAAATTACCTTGGACTTGACTTTTGTAAGCCCATTCTGGAAAGTAACCTATAATTTTTCTTTGTAATTGCTTTTCTTTTGGAATATCGATTTTCTTATCTTGTGTAGTTGATGCATATGAATAGGTCGCAGGTAGAATTGAAACAGTAAGTGCAGTAATTACTAAGCAGGACAATGTTTTTTTGAATTTTTTAAAGTTCATTTTAAACACTCCTTATTTAATTATAATTTTAATTCAATTTAATTATAGCTTGTCTTAGAATACGATTACAACAATGTTTTTGCGTCAAATTATTACAAAAAACGCTAAAATAAATTCAAATATATGAACTGTGAAAATAAATTATGAAAAGAACAGCTATACAATATAAAAATATTTTATAGCTGTCTATTTTTATTATGACTTAGTTGGTAGGTTTCATTCCATTAAATGTAATATTTCTAACTCCAGAGAAACATAAACCAATCATACCTTGAAGGTTAAGCGATGCATTAGGTTCTAAGTTCTGCCAAGCTCCAGAAGTTAGTGTTATAGTTACAAAATCACCATGATCTTTTAATTCATAGTTTCCTCCCCAAGATGATTTAAATAGAGCTGATTTTGGAAGATCAAAAGAAACTTTCCAGCCACCTTTTATAGTATCTTTAGTATTATTTGTTACAGCTAACGTGTAAGTGTAATTAGGGTGATCATAAACACCAGTTAATTTTACATCAACGTTGATTGGTGTTAAGCCAGTGTTTTCGTCTATTGTTTCACTACAAGATCCAAGATTATCAAGACCAGTTTTTAATCTTTTAGTTAGCGTATCACCAACACAATATTTACCTTCGTTAACCTTTGTAGATCCAGGAACATAATTAGGATTTAATCCATAGTCTCCGTTCATAACCCATATTAAGGCGCCACCAAGATTATTCTTTTTGATATAGTTAACCCTATTATCTATAGAATTTTCGTCTTCAAATGATAAGAAAACTTTATCATTTGATTGCCATAAATAAGGGACTCCTCCTACAGAATCATCATATTTTTTTAGATTTGAATCATTTTCCATCAAGTTTAATACATGCCATAATGGATTAGCACCTGCTGGCTCTATAGAACCATCAACTCTAGGGTCACCCCAAAGATTATATTTTCCGGTAGCAGGTTCGTTACTTGTACCATGAAGACCATTATCTCCACCAGATACATTTTGCCAACCTCTAGTATAATAAGGGATTCCCATTATTATTTTTTCAGGAGGTAAAACACCTCTATAGAATCTGTAGGCCCAATCCATACTAAGAGTAGGCATTAACATGTCTTTGGTTTCAGAATCTTTAGGGTCAGGATAGATATTAGCTAAGTTTTCTACGTATTTATTCCAACCACCGTGAAAATCGTAAGACATAACACTTAAGAAGTCTAAATATTTAGCGTACTCATTATTTGATACTCCACCAAGTACCCAAGATGAAGCTGTAACAGCTGCTGTTAAAAGATAGTGTTTTCCATCTTTTTGTGAAGCTGTATCTAATTTTTCTCTTAGAGTCTTCATCATTAGATTATATCTTTCGTTAAGTTGACCTCTTCTTGGTTCAGATAGATCAAAATCTTTTGGGTTTCCACATTTAGAAGTTGAAGATGGATATTCAAAATCTATATCTATTCCATTAAAACCATACGTTCTAATGAAATCTACACAAGAATCAGCAAAGGTATTAATTCCTTGATCTGTATCTAACATAGTATAGAATCCTCTAGAACCAGCCCAACCGCCAACTGACATAAGTAAATTGACATTAGGATATTGTTTTTTCATAGTTTGAAGTAAATTAAAATGACCTTTATAAGGTAGAGTAGGATCTAAGCTTACAGGCTTACCTTTGAAAGACAAATTATAATCTTTAAAATCCTCTTCAATTGCAGAATGCTTGTCCGAAAAAGTTATTTTATTTGTAGAAGAATCTATTGAGGCAAAAGAATATTGGATATGAGTCAGATAGTCCCATTGAAGATTAGTAACATTAAAATTACCTTGTACAGTACTTTTATAAGCCCATTCTGGAAAATAGCCTATAACTTTCCTTTGTGAATTAATAGTTGATTTGGCTTGAGGTTTGATATTAGTTGGTTTTTCTTTAGCATAAGCAGGTATTGATGATAATGGTGATAGGGCTAAAGCTGCAATAACAAGAGTTGACAAAAATGTTTGTAATTTTTTTGTTTTCAAATGATTCACTCCTTATTAAATTTTTAGTATTCAAATAAATTATATTAATAACATAAAACGATTACAACAAATAAAATAAATCAAATTCATACAAAAAAATACAATAAATTACATAAAAGAATTGTTTAATAATAAATTTTAAAATTTTGTTATAAAGAATTAATAATTTAGATTTAAAATTAATATTTAAGATTAGATATTTATTGATATGTTATAATATATATTAAGTAATATAGAAATGGAGAGGAAAATATGAAAAAGCCTAAAATAAAAAAAGTAGAAACTTTAGCTGAAACTAAATTTTTAAAATTATATGATGCAGAATATGAAAATAAAAATGGAGATGTTAGACACTGGTCTATAGCGTCAAGAAAAGATTTAGTTACAGTTAAGGCACAATATTTTAATGGACTTAAGGAAAATATAGATGCAGTGATTATAGTAGCTGTTCATGAAGAGTTTAATAAATTAGTTATTATAAAGCAGTTTAGGGTACCTCTTAATAATTATGTATATGAGCTTCCTGCTGGACTTATAGATGATGGAGAAGATTTTGAAACTACAGTTAAAAGAGAACTTAAGGAAGAAACGGGATTAGATTTAGTTAGTATAGATATGAAGAGAACTAAAAAGCAAGTTTACATATCTACAGGTATGACAGACGAATCAGTAGCATTGGTTTATTGTACTTGTAAAGGGGAAACTTCTGATGAGAATTTGGAAGCTGATGAAGATATAGAGGTAATACTAGCGTCAAAAGAAGAAGCTAAAAAAATAATAGATTCCAATGAAAAAATAGATATAAAAGCATTATTAGCCATACAAAACTTTATATATTCATAAGAATAGAAGAGATTGTATTAAAACAAACTTTAACACAATCTCTTCTTGTATACTTTTTATTCTGTAACATTTAAACTTGAATTTTTTAGTTTAAGATCTTTTTTTGAAGTAATTTCTCCATATATGAAACCAACTAAAATACCAACAATAGCAGGAAAAGTCCAAGCAAGTCCTTCTTTTGAAAGTGGTAAATATTTAAGAAATGGCATATTTAGACCTACCTGATTTAATGAATCTGATATGCTAAATATAGCAGTAAATAACATAGTTGCAGAATAAACAGAGTTATAGCCTTTAAAATATCTGTGAGCAAAGGGTAGTATTATAAGTACTATTGCCATAGGATAAATAGCTGTCAAAATTGGCACTGAAATTTTCAATATTTTAGATAATCCAAAATTGGCAAATAGCATACTGGATATTGAAATTAGAGTAACCCAGCTTTTATAAGATACTCTAGGAACTAATTTAGAAAAATATTCGCTACAGGAAGTTATAAGTCCTACACAGGTTGTTAAACATGCAAGCATAAAAATAAGCCCTAGAATAATAAGTCCATTATGATTAAAAAGATACGAAACTATGTTAGTTAATATTTGGGCACCATTTTCGGAGCTACCAAATCTAGTTTGAGCACAAGCTCCTAAATAAGAAAGTATTAGATATATTATAGTTAAGAATAAGCCTGCAAAAGCACCAGCTTTTATTGTATAGTAACTTAATTTATCATCACTTACGCCTTTACTTTTTAGAACTAAAGCTATTACTATTCCAAAATTAAGAGCTGCTATAGCATCCATTGTCATATAGCCATCTAGAAAACCTTTTAGAAGAGGTGTGTTTCTGTATTCACCTAATGCAGAACTAAAGCCTCCTATTGGATTGAAAAAGCTTGCTATAAATATTGTAGCAATAAGTAGTAATATTGAGGGTGTTAAAATTTTGCCAAAACGATCAACTAATTTAGTTGGATTTATGCTTAGCCAAAAAGCTACAGAAAAGAAACACAAACTATATACGAATAAAGGTAAAAAGCTAGAATTAACTGACTTATCTAAAAATGGAGATATTCCCATTGTAAAAGATAGGCTAGCTGCACGAGGTATTCCTAAAAAAGGTCCTATTGATAAATAAATTAGTAATGTAAATACTATTGCAAATTTTTTATTTACACGAGAAGCTAACTTTTGAAGACCATCAGCTTTGGCTACTACAGCTACAGCAAGTATTGGTAAACCTACAGCTGATAATAAAAAACCAGCTAGTGAAAAGATAAGCTTTGTACCTGACATTTGACCTAGTAATGGTGGAAAAATTAAGTTTCCTGCTCCAAAAAACATTGAGAATAACATTAAACTGATTAAAAGTAAATTTTTTTTTGATAATTTGCTCATAAATATTCCTCCAATTATAATTAATTTTTATAAATATGATGTTATTGTAACTAATAATGTCTATGTCACTATCCACTTAACCACCCCCCTTTAAGTACGAAGATAAATTTTAGATTTGTTCCTTATAATTTAATGCTATAAATATACTGAGTATTAGTTTTATTAAAAAACTGAAATGTTAATATAGATTTATATAAACCTATATTAATATTTATATAAATAAAAAAAGCCCATCCCTATAAAAGGGACGAGCTAATAGGCACGTGTTACCACCCTAATTCTATCAAACTTTATATTTATGAGTACAAAGTTAAATAGCACTTAATCAAGATACAAACATATCTGTTCCTTATAATGGTGGACTTCCATTAAACCTTAATAAATTTCAGGTTTACTTCTCAGAGATGATTTTCAATTATAGACTAAACGTTGACTTTCAGCAAATATCAACTCTCTTTAGATTAGTTACTAAAATTTACTCTTTCTCTTCACAGAATTATTTTTCAATTTATATAATAATATCATTAAAAGAAAAATAATGTCAATACCTAATTGAAAAATATTAATTTATTCTTTGCCATAATGCTGGAACAGCTTCAGGAGTCCAGCCATCTAATGCAGTATTTGCTATTGTACATTTATATGTGTGACCATTATATTTAACAATATCGCCTATTTTATAGGAAGTACCAACCTTCCAATCACTATCGGTTGGAGGTATTGGAGCTTTTTCTACTGTTACATTTAATAAATTACTTACAGTTTGTCCATTAGTGTTTATAGTTTCTAACTTATAAGAATAATTTCCAACAGCTTTTGAAGTAACTGTATATTTAAAGGAAAAACTTAAATCAGTAACAGTTCCTTCTTTAACTACTGTGTTATTTTCATAAAGTTTATAATTAGTAGCTAAACTTTTAGCAGGAATATTTAAAGTTACAGTATAGTTACCATTATTTTTTTGATTATCTACTGATAAAACTCCTGCTAAAGGAAGATTGATGTTAGGTGTTTCTTTTACAGTAACAACTACGTTATCTCCTACAGTAGTACCATTTTCATTAATAGTATCTATTCTATAGGTGTAATTACCAACAGCTTTAGAGGTAATCTTTAAAGTATCTGAAAAGGCATTTGAATTAATAGTTCCTTCTTTTATTACGGAGTTATTCTCATATAATTTATAGCTAGTTGCAAGACTATTATTAGGGATATTTATAGTTAGATTGAAAGAACCTGTATTTGTAGAATTATCAACAGTTAAAAGTGCCTTTTGGGGTTTATTTTCTGGAGTTGGTGGAAGTGGATTATTTTTTATAAGCCCGTTATAAAGTATAGTATGCATAGTTCTAGCACCATCAAAGTCATCTCCGCTAGCATCCCAAACTATTAAACCACCGTAGTTATTGCTATTTATATAGTTAATCCTCTCTTGTAAGGATGTTTCATCTTCATAAGTTAAAAATTGTTTTGTAGAAGCGTTATAAAGGTATGGAACTTTAGCTATAGGATCTCTATATTTTGTCCAACCAGGAGCTTTTTCTAAGTTTTTAAGATCAAACCAAGAATACTGTCCACCTTCACCAAGATTACCTTTAAATGTTCCATCACCCTTTTGGAATAGACCATCACCATTTGGACCAGCTTGTACATTTCCCCAACCTCTTGAATATAATGGAGTGCCACCAAGTAGTTTATCTTTTGGAACTTTATAATCGTTTACAAAGATGTTCATAGCATCATTCATATTAAATTTTGCTCTTGACTTATCTGCATCATTAGGATTTCCATAAATGCCTGCCAAATGACCAGTTGTAGTATCCCAGCTACCAGCAAAATCATAGGTCATAACACCTATATAATCAACATATTGTGCATACTTGTCAGGTTCTGTATTTCTTATTTTACTTTCTCCAGCAGATACTGCTACTGTAAGCAACTTGTCTTTCATTCCATTAGCATTGAAGGTTTCTCTTATGTCTTTTAAAAGTAGGGTGAAGTTTTGTTTATCTTCTGGACCACCTACACAACCACGATCATATTGATCTTCTGGAGCTCTTGTTACAGTTGGATATTCCCAATCTATATCCATACCATCCACAAAATTGTATTTTTTCATAAAGTCTACCATGCTATTTGCAAGTATCTTTCTTTTCTCAGGTGAAGCTGCTATTTCATGGAACTTATCACTTCTAGTCCAACCGCCTACGGAGATAAGTAGTTTAACATTTGGATATTTTGATTTGTAGTATTTATATTCGCCAAAATGACCAAATACAGCATCTTTAGGATAACCAGTGTTTGGATATTTATCCCAGTCTGCTTGAGGAGCATGAGGAAAACCTTCGTTTTCAAAATCAGCATAAGAGTCGGTAGTTTGAATTTGGTATGAGTTGTTGATTTCAAAGAACCCATGATTAACATGAGTTACCTTGTCCCAAGCAATATCCTTTACTTGTACATTTTTCTGACCAGCTTGATATATTCCCCAACTAGGGAAATAGGTCACGATTCTTTTGTTTGGAGTTTCAGTAGCACTAGCAGTTGTTGAAACTTGAGGAACTAGAATAGAAGCCATAAACAATGAAGCTATTAGAGTTGAAATAGTTTTTTTCATGGAACACCTCCAAAATATAATTTATTTTTATTTTTAATTAATAATTATTAATTAAAAATATATTCTTAGTTAAAATGTGATGTTGATATGTAATTTAAATAAAGTAAATTATTATTTTCTATCAGTAAATTTGAATAATTTTTTGGAGTAATTTCCATTAACTAAATTAGAGATTTAGCTAATAAAAATTAACTTTAATTAATCAATTTAGAAAAAAATGGACCTTATTTTAGTAGAAATGTTTAGTACGAAAAAACTATTATATCTAGATTATTATACATTTATACAATTAAGTCAATCGTTTACAAAATATATTTATAAATATATTTAAATAAAGAAGGAGTTTCAATTAGGTTAAAGAATATAGTATTATTGACTAGAAAAAAGAGGGGGTTAACTAAATGTTGTCTAGAGAAAAAATAAGCAAAGTTCTATTAGAGGCTTTAAAAAGTGGGGGGGATTTTGCAGAAGTATTTGTAGAAGATACTATAAATAATAATATATCAATGAGTAATGGGAATGTTGAAAAAATTGTATCAGGAAGAGATTATGGTGTAGGTATAAGAATTTTTAAGGGATTTAAAAGTATCTATGCATATATAAACGATGACAGTTTATCATCACTTTTAAATACTGCTAGAAAAGCAGCGCTTGCAATTGGTGATTTAAAAGAAGATCAAAATATAAATTTAAATTTTATAGAAAGAGTTAATAAAAATATAAATCCTATTTTATATGTACCGTCATATATAAGCACTGATAAAAAAATAGAAAAGCTTAATTTAGCTTATAATGTAGCTAAATCTTATAATAATGAAATAGTACAGGTAACTACAACTTTACTAGAAAAAGATAGGAAAATATTAATAGCCAATAGTGAAGGTTTATTTACTGAGGACAGAAATATAAGAACAAGACTTGGAGTATTATCAGTAGCATCTAATGGAAAGGAAAATCAAACAGGATTTCAATCTCCAGGCAGACTTATGGGGTTTGAATTTTTTGATCATATAGATCCAGAATATTTTGCAAGAGAAGCAAGTAAAACAGCAGTTACCATGCTTCACGCAGATTATTGTAAGGCAGGTAAAATGACTGTCGCTATTGAAAATGGATTTGGTGGAGTGATTTTCCATGAAGCTTGTGGTCATGCACTAGAAGCTTCATCTGTAGCTAAGGGTGATTCAGTATTTACTAATAAATTAGGAAAGCAAATAGCATCAACTAAAGTTACAGCACTAGATGATGGAACTATGCCAAATCTTTGGGGTTCTATTAATATAGATGATGAAGGGGTACCTAGTGAAAGAAAAATTCTAATAGAAAATGGAATCTTAAAAAACTATATGATAGATAAATTAAATGGTAGAAGAATGAATATGGTTCCAAATGGCAGTTCAAGAAGAGAGTCTTATAAGTTTGCACCTACTTCAAGGATGACTAATACCTTTATAGCAAATGGGGAAGATGAGAATGAAGATATTATAAAATCTATGTCATATGGACTTTATGCTAAGAAAATGGGTGGAGGTTCTGTAAATCCAATCACAGGTGAGTTTAATTTTACTGTAGCAGAAGGGTATATAGTAGAAAATGGAGTTATACAAAGGCCAGTAAGAGGTGCAAGTTTAATTGGGAAAGGTTCTGAGATACTTATGAATATAGATATGGTTGGTAAAAATCTTGATCATGGGCAAGGAATGTGTGGAGCATCAAGTGGTTCAGTACCAACTAACGTAGGGCAGCCGCTTATAAGAGTAAGTGAGATTACAGTAGGTGGTAGATAAGGGGGAATAACTATGGAGTTTTTAGATTTTAAGGAAGCTTTATTTAAGAAAGCAAAAGAAGAGGGATTGGAAAAGTATGAAATATATTATATAACTAAAGAAAGCTTAGAAGTTAAAAGCTATGAAGTGCAAGTTGAAGGCTATGCGCTTAGCGATTCAAAGGGATTATGTTTTAGAGCTTTAATAGACGGAAATATGGGGTATTCATATACTGAAAAATTAGATATAGAAGCTATAGATATATTAATAAAAGGTGTTAAAGATAGTGCAAAATTTATAAAGAATGAAGATCAAGAATTTATATATGGTGGTGGATCAAAATATGAAACTGTAAAAGCAGAAAATGAATCTTTAAAAAATTTATCAGCAGAAGAGCAAATAAAAATGGTGCTGGAGTTGGAAGAAAAGACTAAAAACTATGCGAAGGAAGTAGAAAAAGTTGCAGAATGTGCTATGGAAACCACATCTGGTAGTGTAACTATTATAAATTCAGAAGGGCTAAATGTAAGTAGAAAATATAATACAGCATATAGTTATGTTGCTCCAGTAGTATTAGATGGAACAGAAATGGTAGATGGCTTTAATATAGTTGTTTCAAATAATGTATTAGATTATGATATTGATAAAATGGCAAAAGAATCTGTTGAAGATGCTTTAATAAAAAGAGGAGCTAAACCAGTTAAGTCAGGAAATTATAGAATCTTACTTTCAAATGAAATGATGGCTGTAATGCTTAAAATTTTCCAGAGTGCATTTAATTCAGATAAAGTTCAAAAAGGGCTATCCTTATTAAAGGGAAAAGAAGGAGAAACTATAGCTTCAGAAATAGTAAATATAGTAGATAACCCTCTTATGAATAACGGACCATGTTCTACGCCATTTGATGATGAAGGTGTAGAAACTAAATTTAAATATTTAGTTAAAGATGGAGTATTTCAAACATTATTATATAATTTAAAAACTGCAAATAAAGCAGGTGTTAAGACTACAGGTAATGCTTCTAAAACAAGTTTTTCAAGTGCTGTTGAAGTTGCAGCTACTAACCTTTATTTAGAAAGTGGAAATTTAAACTTTGAAGAGTTAGTATCATTAGTTAATGATGGGCTATATATAACATCATTAGAAGGAACTCATGCAGGAGCTAATGCAGTAACTGGAGATTTTTCATTAGCTGCAAGTGGAAGAGTTATAAGAAATGGTGTCCTTTGTGAAGCTGTAAATCAAATAACTGTTGCAGGTAATTTCTTTGATGTGTTAAAGGATATTGAAGCTATAGGTAATGATTTTAAATTCTATCATAGTAATACGGCTTCTTCATCAGTAATAATAAAAGGTCTAGCAGTAGCTGGGGAATAAGAAAGAAAGCTTCCTTTTGGTAGGAAGCTTTCTTTTTACATACCATAAACTTGAGTTTGGAAATGTATTTGCAAAATATGATATTAATGGTAGCATTGATTTACAAGATAAATTTTAAGTTTATAATTAGTAAAAAATTATATCATAAAAAGAGGGTGGGTTATGAGAAAACAAGTAGTACTTAGACAAGGAGTTATTTCTATAATGGTGCTTTTTTCTATAATATTAGTTATTGGTGCTATTAAAGGGGAGATTGATATGAAAAGAACTTCTGAAGAAAAAGGTAGGAAAGATTTTAATAAGACAGGAGAAATAACATTTAGTAGAGGCGACAATTTTAGAAATCAAAGAATAAAATTGTTTATAGATAATCATGAAACAAATGATAAAGTAGCATATGTTTTAAAAAATCCACAAGGGGAGATTCTTTTAAAAGGGGAAGTTAAGGCCCAGGAAGTAGTGGATATATCCCAAAAGGTTTATAAATATCAAAAGGGTATTTGGAAAATAGAAATTACTAAGAAAGAAAGTGAAAAAACTACTAACGTAAGTTACATTTTTAATGAAGATAATAAGTAAGTTGTTAGTAAATAAAAAATAGAATTTAAAGATGTTGATACAGAGTGCCTTCCTATAAAATTATAGGAAGGCATTTTTAAAAAGAAGTAAATGTTATGATTAATATGAATTTTTTGTACATATTTTAAAAGATTTGCGATTTTCAATCCGTTATAATTAATGAAGGCCTTGAAAGGAGAGATTTTATGAGAATAAATGAAGAAAATTTTCTTGAACAATTAAATAAGGAAAATGAAAAAGCCTTAGATTATGTAATTAAAAATTACTCAGGTTTAGTAAATGGAATAAGTATAAGTGTTTTGAATAATTTAGGAGATAAAGGGTTGATAGAAGAATGTAATGCTGATGTTTTTTTAGCCGTATGGAATAATATAAGTAGCTTTAGAGGTGATAGTAATAACTTTAAAAGTTGGATAGCTAAAATAACTAGGTTTAAAGCTATAGATTATTATAGAAAACATTCTAGACAAGCTATGAAGGAAGAACTAGATGATAATCTGGTAGGAGATTATGATATATCACTAAATGAAATAGAAGAAAGTGAAATAGTTAAGGAGATTTTGAGCTTTGAAGAGCCAGATAAAAGTATATTTATAATGAGATTTATATTAGGTTTAAGTGCAAAAGAAGTAGGGGAAAAGCTTAGCCTATCACAGGGAGCTATAGATTCGAGAGTTTTTAGAGGTAAAAAGAAAATAAGAGATAAATTTTTAAAGAAGGAGGTAATTTAATATGGCAAATATTTATGAAGAATTAAATAATGTAGATTATGATTTTTCTAATATAGAAGAAGTACCTTTAAATGATATTGAAATGAAAAAATTGAATAAAAATATTAAAAAAAATATTAAAAAAAATATAAAGATAAATGGAGCTCACAAAAAGCGCAATTTAAAGATAGCTATAGTTTTATTATTAACAGCAGGTAGTTTATTCTTAGCACCAGGCTATAATCCGCTAGCTAAGGAAACCTATAATCTTATAAATAGCACCTTGGCGAAATTTATATATAAGGATGATGTGGATAAACTAAAGGACTATGTAACAGTAGTAGATAAAGAAGTAGATAATGGCAATTTTAAAACAACTTTAAAGGATGTTGTAGTAGATGACAATAATTTTTGGATTAGTTACAGAGTTGAGTCAAAAAACAAAGAAATAGATGCTAATAATATGAGAGCACTAACTGCAGGGATTAATATTGTTATAAATGGAGAGAAGCTAAATGCAGGTTTTGGTGGAGAGTCAAAGCAAATAGATAAAAATACTGCGGAGGTATTATTAAAATATAACTATAAGGATTTAAAGCTAAAGGATAAAATGGACATGAGAATAGTCTTTAGTGAATTTTTTGGTGAAGAAGGAAATTGGACTTATGAGTTTAAGGCTGACAAAAGTGATTTAGTTAAGAATACTAAGGTAAAAGAAGTTAATAAAAAGATAGAGATAGATGGAAAGGAAATAGAATTTAAAGATGTTAAGCTTTCTAAAATGACAACTATGGTTGAATATAAGAAAAATTATAGTTTAGAAGATCCAGGAGTTAGAGATGACTTGAATTTTATAATTAAAAATGATAAGGGTGAAACTTTAAACTTTATAGGTGGTCAGGATGGAGATAAGGGTGCATTTATGAACTTTAAACCTATAAATGAAGATGATAAAATGATTTATATAGTTCCAATAAAGTTTATAGGAAGTTATGAAAAAAAAGATGAAAATAGTAGTCGTAGAATAGTTAAATATACAGAAAAATTACTTTTTAAAAATGCACCTATGGAAATAAAAAGAGGAAATGGAGTAAGTATATTTATAGAAAGTTATAAGGATTTAGGAGATAGTTTTGAAATAACTTACAAAACCAATCAAAAAGCTTTTTTACCTTTTATAAGTAATGATTTAAATGTATGTAGGACAGATGGTAAGGAACTTTTACTTCTTAATGATGAAAATAGTTCAGGTTACGAAAAAGGAGAAGTAGTTAAAAAGGTTTATAAAAAGCCTAAAAAGGGTGAAGTATTTGTATATGTTGAAAGTTTTGAGGATGTTAAAGTATTAGAGGATAAGTCTATAGAAATAAGTTTAAGGTAGGGGACGAATATAAATGAAAAAGAAGTTTGGTATTGTGGTTGTAATTATATTTATAGTATTAGTTATAGGCGGAGTTACGGCTTATAGTTATATGAATAAAGGGCAAATGTGCTCACAAGGGGGAAGACATGAAGTTTCGAAGAGAGAACAAATAACGTTTAATGCAAATGATAATTTTAAAAATCAAAAATTTAAAGTTACAATAGACAATAGTGAGACTGAAGATGAAGTAGCATATGTTTTAAGGAATCCAAAAGGAAAAATTATTTTAGAAGGAAAAGTAAAGCCTAAAGAAAAGCTAGAGATACCTGAAAAAGTCTATGAAGGTAAAAAAGGTATTTGGAAATTAGATATTGATAAGGAACAAAATGAGGATTTGACTAGAGTAGATTATGATTTTAAAGCAGATAATAAGTAATACTTAGAAAAAAAGAGTTTATAAAAGTAAGAAAGAGATAATTGTATTAAAAGATATTGATAATCATTTTCATTTATAAAGATATTGTGTTAATATAAGTTCATAACATAATAACTTTAAAGGAGGTAAACAAAAAGATGGCTAGGAATAGAGGTCCACGTTTTAAGCTTTGTAGAAGGCTAGGACTAAATGTAGTTGGACATCCAAAAGCAATGGACAGAGCTACTAAAGGAACTAGTAGAGCAGATAAGAAGTTATCTGATTATGGGATAAGACTTTTAGAAAAACAAAGACTAAGAGCTTACTATGAAGTTTTAGAAAGACAATTTGAGAGCTATGTAAATGCTTCTTTCAAAAAAGGAGAAGTTACAGGTTATAATTTGCTTATAAAACTAGAATCAAGACTTGACAATATGGTTTATAGAATGGGGTTTGCTACTTCTATTAGAGGAGCGAGACAAATGGTAAATCATGGTCACTTTTTAGTAAACGGTAAAAAGATAAATATACCATCTTATCAGTTAATGCCTGGTGACGAAGTGGTATTGAGAGAAAAATCTAGAAAATCAGCTAATTTTTTAGATGCAATAGAAGTTAATAACTTTAAAACATTACCTTATATTGAAAAGGATATGGAAAATTTCAGAGGTGTATATTTAAGAAAACCTCAAAGAGAAGAATTACCAATACAAATAAATGAACAGCTTATAGTGGAGTTTTACTCAAAATAGTCTGAAAGTTACCTACCTTCTAATAAAGTTATCAGTATATCTTGCTATGAGAAAAGAAGTATTTGTGCAGAAATACTTCTTTTTTATAATTCATTAAATATAAAAATCTATATAATTAAAAAAGAAGCTAAGAATTTATCCTAACTTCTTTTTTGTTTTATATAAAGAATTTTATTAAGAATAATGCAGCTATTATATAAGTTGAAAGTTTAATATTCTTTTTATTTCCTGTTGTAAAGTTGATTATTACATAAGTTATCATACCAAAAGCTATACCATCAGCTATACTGTAAGTAAGAGGTATAGCTATTAAAGTAATGAAAGCTGGTATGGCTTCTGCAAAATGAGTTAAATCTATATTCTTTATTGGTTCAAGCATAAATAATCCTACAAGTACTAAAGCTGGTGCTGTAGCAGCTGATGGAATCATTAAAAATATTGGTGACATAAATAGTGCTATTATAAACATAAATGCTGTAGACACTGCTGTAAGTCCAGTTTTTCCACCTTCAGCAACGCCAGATGCACTTTCAACATAAGCTGTTAAAGCACTTGTTCCTAAACAAGCTCCTACTGTTGTTCCTATAGCATCAGCAAGCAAAGCTTGTTTAGCATTTGGAACATTTCCATTTTCATCAAGCATATTAGCTTTAGTAGCAACTCCAACTAGAGTTCCTATAGTATCGAACATGTCCATGAAAAGAAGAGTGAATAAAACTATTGCCATATCTTTAGTGAATACGTGTGTCCATTCAAAAGCCATAAAAGTTTTTGATATTGATGGAGGAGTACTTAATATACTATTTGGAAGCTTAGTTATCCCCATAGGTATTCCTATAAGCGTAGTTATTAAAATACCTATCAATAAAGCACCCTTAACTTTTCTAGCAACTAATATACTTGTGATTATAATGCCTATAATAGCTAAAATAACTACTGAGCTTTTTAAATCACCTAAAGATAATAATGCTCCCCCTTCGTTATGAACTACTATTTTAGCATTATCAAGACCAAGTAATGCTATAAATATACCTATTCCTACCGAAATAGCTCTTTTTATATTCATAGGAAGACTATTTATTATAGCTTCACGAACATTAAATATAGTAAGTAATATAAATATTATTCCTTCTAAGAAGACTGCAGTCATAGCAAATTGCCATGAATAGCCCATTATTTTGCAAACTGTAATAGCTAAAAATGCATTTAATCCCATACCAGGAGCAGCTGCAAAGGGTAATTTAGCTAATATACCTATTAAAAGTGTTGCTATTATAGCTGAGACTGCAGTTGCTGTAAATACTGCACCGGAGTCCATACCAGCTTGTGATAATATAATTGGATTTACAATAAGTATGTATGCCATAGTCATGAAGGTAGTTATACCTGCAAGAATTTCTGTTTTAAGATTTGTATTATTTTTTTCTAATTTAAAAAAATTTTCAAGCATTTAAAAATCTCCTTTAATTTATAAATAATTAGTACATTACAAATAATATCAGAATAAATTAAAAGAATCAATAGAAATACGAATATTTATTTTTGAAAAGATGTATAATGTTTGTTATAAAAATAAAAATACGAATTATACAATAGAAAATTAACTTTTTGAAAGCTAAATAATACAATAAATACATTTTGTATATTGGTAATGTTCATATTATACAACTAAATGCGAATATTGGTATTAATATGTAATATTTTTATAGATGTTTTGAAAAATAAGATTTATATGTTTATAATATAGTTAAAGTTTTTATGGATTTAACATAATATATCTTAATTTGCTTGATAAAATTTCACAATAATGATATATTAGACTATAGCAAAGTAGGAAGAAATTTGAGATTACTGTTTCAGGAAAATTTTTTGAACGGTAATTTATTTTTTTGTGAGGTGTTTTAATATGAATAAAGATAATTTTGAAATAGAATCAAATCTAAATGAACTGACTGTTTTAAGAGACGAGATTCTTAAAACTAGAGGTAAATTTGAGGACAAATTATGGAGAGAAGTTGAATTAAGCTTAGATTTAAAAGAAAATTTAGTTAGATACACAAATGTTGATCTTAAAAATATAGCAAAAATTTTAGATATAAATAAGGTTAGTTCTTTAAAGAAAGATAATTTAGCAGAAAGAATAGCTAGTTTAGCAAAGGAAAAGTTGGAAGTTGTTTTTGATTTATTTGATGAGGAAAGATACAAGCTTTTACATAATATAGTTAAAAATAATGGAGTTTTAAGTTTAGATAATAAGTTTGATCTTGATAAAACTATATATTTTAGAGATAGGTCAATAGCTTTTCCAGTTTTGAATAAGGATAAATATAATATAGTAGTACCTACAGAAATACAAGAGTTAATTAGTGAAAAAGATAATATAGCTTACTATTCTAAAATAAAACATAATGAAGAGATAATAAAACTTTTCTGGGGTATGACATATTATTATGGAGCTTTAACGCTTGAAGATTTTAAAATTCTTGTTAAACAATATATAAATTATGACATAGAAGATATTAATATTGAAAAAGTATTAGAAGACGCTGCTATATACCATGAAGAGTTTCAATTTAATGGAGAGTATGGTTTCCATATAGATGTAACTGATGAAGAAGCTTTACTTGAAGTAAATAAAACTAATAAAAATATAGAATACAAAAAGCTAGCTAAAGAAGATATACTTAAAGCTGCAACTTTTGACTATATAGAAAAGAATTCAATATATCAAGAATTTTATAAATTCTTAACTGAAGTTTTTGAAATAACTGATGAAGAAATAGAAGGATTAATAGTAGACCTAGTTTTTGATGCCCGTAATAATCCTAATCTAGAAGAAATAGTGGAGGAATTTTTAAGTAATTTTGAATTTGAGAATGATAAAGAATTAGACTTTGTTGTATATAATTTATTAAAGTTTTTAAACAATACACCACAATGGGTGTTAAAAGGACATGTGCCAGAAGAGATTGTACCTAAAAGCACAACTGTTGTAAAAGAAGAACCAAAGGTTGGAAGAAATGAACCATGCCCTTGTGGAAGTGGTAAAAAATATAAGAAGTGTTGTGCTTCAAATGTAATAAATTTAAAATAATTGAGTATTAAAAATAACTTGTTTTAAAGTTTGGGTTTAAAGCAAGTTATTTTTTTTGAATTTTTTACGGTAACTCTATATCAATATAAAGTTATAGATGTATAAATATAATCTGAAAAGGATGTGATTATATTTATACAGTAATTCACTTTTTTATAATGCAGCGTCATCAGTGCCATAAAATCCTATTTCATTAAGTTGGTCTAATAATGAAAAAGCATTTAAAGTATGACTTTCATTTTTATATTTAATTGTGATATTTTCTATAAGCATTGGTAAAGTTATCTTTATTATATGATTATAAAATTCAAATTTATTTAAAGGTTTTAATATATAATTATTCTGTAGCAAAACGTTATCAGCGGAATAGAAAAAATTTTCAGCAGTAGATTTATTAACAAATACTAAATCTTCATATACATTTTTTTCAGGTTCAATAGGCTTATTTTTTTTAAATAGTCCCAAAAAGCCAGAAGTTTCTTTAGGTTTAAGTTCTATTATATAAGGAGTTTCTCCCCCACGCCAAATGTAATTCATAAGATAAGTTATTCTTATATAGGTATTGGTAAAAAATTCATTTTTACCAATATAATCAAAATATCTCTTTACAATATTAGAAGTTAAATCACAAATCCAATTAGAGCCTTCATCAATAACAATAGAATAAATTCCAAGTGGAAAAAGATTTCTAGTCATAAGCATAACTTCTAACATTTCTATTTCAGCAATTAAAGGTATATTGTCTGTAATTAAATTATGCTTTATAGCAGCTTTACAGGCTATGTCCTTGTCAGAAAATACTCTTAATGCAAGAAAGTTATTACCAACTTTAGATTCAGATATATAAGGTTCTATAGATTTTTCTTTAATATCATTAAGACTACATTTATCACTCACTAAAATATATATTTTATCTAACGAAAAGAAAAAATTAAGAGCTAATAAATATTTTTCTAAAGCTTTATGTTTTTCTTTTTCAGAAGAATAATCTTTTATTAAATCTTGAAAATTCATAAGCTCCCTCCTGTAGTTTGCTAAAATTGCTGTTAATATTATTATACCATTTTAAAGTAAAAAATGGTATTAATTATAATATTATTTTGAAGTATAAAATAATATCAAAGTAAAAGGTATTTTATTAAAACATATTGTATAAGCTAATAGTGAAAAAAATTTTAGGGGGTAAAAATTTTGGAGAATCATTTAACTATGACAGAACTAAGACAAAAAGCAAGGGATGCTTTAAGAGGAAATTGGACAGTAGCAGTGTTATCTAATTTAATAGTAGGAATAATATTAGGAATAGTTCCTACTATTATAAATGCTTCTAACTCAGCAGATAGGATATCGATATTTAGAAATATGATTGAAGATGGAAGCTTTTCATATAGAAATTCAATTGATCCTTATGAAATGGATAGATTATCTTCAATGAATACTTCGTCAAATTTAATATCATTTATTATTGGATTACTTATTACAGGAGCTTTAACATATGGTTTGAGCAAAGTGTTTCTTAGTATAAAAAGAGGAAATACATCAAATATAGAAATGATTTTTGATGGGTTTAAAAAATATAAAGAAACTTTTTTAATAAATCTTTTGTTGGTTATTTTTCAATTTCTTTGGGGATTACTATGGGGTGTAGGAGTTGTAATTTTAATATTAATTGGAGTATTTGGAGGAATAGCATTAGCAACGGGTGGTACTTCATTAGGTGGGGTTGGTGTAATATTTTTTATAATATTACTAGCATTAGGTATATCCTATTCAATATTTATAAATAGGTATTCTATGACTTATTTTATAGCATTAGATAATGAAGGTATTGGTAGTATGGAAGCTTTAGAAGAAAGTATTAGAATAATGAAGGGAAATCAAATAAGGTATTTTTTATTACAATTAACTTTCATTGGATGGTTTATTTTAGGATTAATTCCTTGTTGCATAGGCTTGCTTTGGGTAATACCATATATAAAGGCTACGAAAGCTGCTTTTTATGATGATTTAATTGGAAGGAATGAAAAAGATTTTGATTTTAGATTAATGGAATAAACTTTAATGAACTAGTTGATTATAAAATCTAAAATGGTGAAGTGATTTCTGAAATATATTATTTTTAAAGGATAAGAAAAATTAATAAATATCAAAAAAGATGATTTCTGTATTGTTAATAGAAATCATCTTTTTTATGTATGAAACTAAATAGGAATATAAATTTTTAATATTAGATATTAATTTATTTAGTAGAAACAATGCTGATTTATGGCGATTTGGATAAAAGTATAAAATAACTTTTCAATTTCAAGCTATATAGAAAAATTTAATTGTTATAAATTGTTATAAATTGGTGAATCTAATGGCATTTCAGTAGAATATAATGTATAATCGAATAGTAAAAAAATTTAGGGGGTAAAAATTTTGGAAAATCATTTAACGTTAACAGAATTAAGGAGAAAGGCAAGGGAGTCTTTAAGTGGAAACTGGGGCATTGCTGTTTTATCCAATTTAATAGTTGGCCTAATATTATGGATAGCGCCTAACATTTTTAACTTTGCTACATTAGGAGATAGAACTAGGCTTTTTAGAGAAATACTTGAAGATGGTAGCCTTTCATATAGAAATTCACTTGATACTTATGATTTAGGAAGACAGTCTGCATTAAATAATACTTCAAGTTTAATATCATTTGTTATAGGATTACTTATTACAGGAGCTTTAACATATGGATTAACTAAGGTATTTCTTAACCTAAAAAGGGGAGAAAAATCAAGAATAGAAATGATTTTTGATGGATTTAAGAAATACAAAGAATCTTTTTTAATAAATCTTTTACTAGTTATCTTTAAAGTGCTTTGGGGATTATTATGGGGATTAGGTTTTATAATCTTAATAGTAATTATGTTTGTTGGAGGTTTTTCTGCAGCAAGAGGTGAAGTCTCAGGTATAGGGATTGTACTTGTATTATGTATTATAGGTATGCTGGCTTTATCAATAACTTATTCAATATTTATAAATAGATATGCAATGACTTATCTTATAGCATTAGATAATGAAGGTATTGGTAGTATGGAAGCTTTAGAAGAAAGTATCAGAATAATGAAGGGAAATAAAATAAGATATTTCTTATTGCAGTTAAGTGTTATATGGTGGGTTGTTTTAGGAGTAATAGTATGTATTTCGGTTATGTTTACAGAAATTCCTGCTCTTATTATTTCTGCTCTTATTGGAATTATATTATTAATGATAAGTTTAATTTGGGTAACTCCATATATGAAAGCGGCAAATGTAGCTTTCTATGATGATTTAATTGGAAGAAATGAAAATGATTTTGACTTTAAATTAACTGAATAAAAATTTTTATTGAATTGAAAAGACTACTTAGATAATTTGTTATTTAAGTAGTCTTTTTGTTTTAATATTAAGATTTTAAAATAAAAGAATTAAAGGTTTAAATCTTTCTTGACGACTTATAATTTTTGATACAACAAGAAAATAAATCTAATTATTACCTGTGTATTTATGCAAGTAAGGCATTTGCTTTATTTTTTAGTTCTTCGATTTTTTCTTCTACATTAGAGAAAGTTACTGTATATAGAAGTTGAACTTCATGGAAGAAATTAATATATGAGTTAACTTTAATTTCATCTATACCGAAGTCTTTTGCTAAATTATTTAAAAAGACTATTTCTTTTTCATCATAGTTTCCATCAACTAAAGCCAGTCCGACTAATTCAAAAAATACTATGTTCTTGTTTCTATTAGAAGATGATTTTAAAGTATTAACGGAAACTTCTAAAGCTTCATTAGCTATTTCTAAGTTTTTAAGATTAAGTTCTTCAATATAATCGTCTATTAATTCTTTTTCTTCTTTTGCAAAAACTTCATCTACAGTAGCAAATTTTTTTACTAAGTTTACAAAGGCTAGGGCTTCATTTTTATTTAATTCATTTAAAAACATAAAAGATACCTCCCAAATTTTATTCCAATTTAAACTAATTATACAATATTTAAAGAATAAATCCAATATAAAAAATTACTATAATTTTTTTAGGGATAAATTTCTAGTATTATATAAGATATTTAAGCAATAATATTGTTGTATCAATTAAATGGAGGAGTGATTTAAAATGAATAATGCAATAGAAAATGTAAAAACAGCAGCTCATGATTTACAACATGCAAGACAACATATACAGGATGCTTTGAATTCTGTAGAAAAACAAGAAAATAGAACTAAAATACAAGGCACTTTAAGTGCAATAGATAATGCAATTACTTCAGCACAACAAACAATTAATAATTATATGGAGAGTTCTAAATAAAATAGTCAATTAATAAAAAGGAGTGTTTTAAAATGAATAATGCAATAGAAAATGTAAAAACAGCAACACATGATTTACAACATGCTAAACAACATATACAGGATGCTTTGAATTCTGTAGAAAAACAAGAAAATAGAACTAAAATACAAAGCACTTTAAGTGCAATAGATAATGCAATTACTTCAGCACAACAAACAATTAATAATTATACAGAAAGTTAAAATAGAATTGTTTTAAAGGATGGTATGCAAATTTGAGGCTATGTGGATGTTTCCATGTAATTTTAAATATTGTATACCATTTTTTTATAGAAACAAACAAAAATGTTAAAAATTAAAGATAAAGATTGAAAAAAGTCAAAAAAGGTAATATAATCCTATTACAAGAGTAAATCAATAGAAGAGGATGAGGGGTATGGAAAATAAGAAACCAAGTTCACTAGCAAATAAATATTTTGTTATGTGTAGCAGTATACTAACTTTATTTTATGCTATAGGTACTATAGTAATGGCTAAAAGGTATGAAGTTAATTTTTATATAACTTTAATCGAAATAGGGTTAATTATTATAGTTTTAGTTACAAATTTAATCATATATTCTAAAGATAAAAATTCAGAATATATTAAATATATAATGAGTGGGTTGATTGGTATTATATATTTTATGTGTTTATTATATTCTAAATCAGCATCATCAGTTATGCTAATTGTACCATATATAGTTATAACAACTATATATTTTAGACTGGATTATACTTTGAAAAATATGATAGGAAGTAGTATTATATTAGCTGTTTGGAGTTATATAAAGATTCAGAATGGAAGTTTTGAAGTTAATATTTTGGTACAACTTATGATTATTTTAATGTTATTTATGTCTATATATTTTACTAATAAGGTAATGGACATGTTTAAAACTAAAGGTGATGAACAACGGGAAAAAGCAATAGATAATATGAAAAAGCAACAACAAATAATGAGAGGAATAGTTCAAGCAGTAGAGCTATTAAATAAAACTTCAGATAAGCTTGAAGAGGTGTTTGATAATTTAGAAGGCGCATCTTCTAAAATTAATGTAGCAGTATCAGAAATAGTAGCAGGCTGTGAGGATACATCAAATAATATAGAAAATCAAACTAAAGCAACAGTTGATATAAGTGATAAAATTTCAAATGCTGTAGATATTTCAGCTTCTGTGAAAAGAGCAATAAGTGAAAATAAAAATACTTTTGATGAAAGTAGGATTATTGTAAGTAATCTTTCTAATATGTCTAAAAATGTTGAGAATAGTAATGATAATGTTTACGCTTTAAGTATAGGCTTAAAGGAAAAAACAGCTAAAGTAAAAACAATTACTGATATGATAACTGCAATATCTGAGCAAACTAATCTTTTAGCCTTAAATGCAGCAATTGAGGCAGCTAGAGCAGGTGAGTCAGGACGTGGATTTGCAGTAGTGGCTGAGGAAGTTAGAAAGTTAGCAGAACAAAGTAAACAATCTTCTGATGAAATCGGAAATATAGTTAAAAATTTAGAAATAGAAACAGAAAAAGTAACAGATTCTATAAGTCAATTGTCACAAATAAATAAACAAGAAAATGAATTAGTAACTAATGCAGAAATTAATCTTAAATCTTTATATAATGGTCTTGAAGATGTTATATTAAAAGTTGATGATATTACAAATATTATAAATTCTATAAATAAACAAAATAAATCTATAAATGATAATATATTAAATGTATCTGCTATTTCAGAACAGACTTTAGCAAGTTCACAAGAGACTAGTGCAACTGTAGAGAATTTTGTTAGCAATACTTTAACAGCTAGACAAGCTGTTAAAGAATTAATTAGGATTAATGAAAATATGAAAAAGTTTGTATAAAGATAGAGTAGGTAAAGCTAATATTTCTTTACCTACTCTATTTTAGTATGTTTACAAAATAATATATTCACTACATTTTAACTTAAATTTCAAGTAGTTTGGCTGTAACATTATCTATAGAATTTAATTCAGCTAAAAGATTTTGAATTTTTTTTTCGTCATCTCTTAAAAGATCCAAAAGTATTAGACCTGCAGTAGAGCAAGTATCTTTTGATGCTTCATGCAAACCAATTCTTGTTTTAATTATACATCCATACTTTGTAAGTATTTCTTGTGCTTTTGGAGCAGAACTAGTTCTTGGTGAAAGTTTAATTGCCATTACAGAAAACATAATAAAATCCTCCTGAAAATTTTAAATTACAGTTTAAATACTGTATACCTATACAGTATAAACTAAAAAGGAAGATTTTATAAGTAGAGTAATTAGAAAAAGAAAAATAGACTTTTCTATACATAAATAATATCATAGGCTATAATTATTTATGTAAAAAATATTAAGGTAGGTTTAAAATGAAGAATATAAAGTTAACATTACAGTATGATGGTACTAAATATAATGGATTCCAAAAACAAAATCAAAAGGGGAGTACAGCTGTTACGATACAAGGAAAGATAGAAAGTGTATTAAGTAAAATGACGGAAGAAGAAATAAGTATTATAGGATGTGGAAGAACCGATTCTGGTGTACACGCAGAAAATTATGTTGCAAATTTTTTCACAAATAGTGAAATGAATCTTGAAGATATGGAGATTTACTTAAATAAATATTTACCAGAAGACATTGTCATAAAAGAATTAAGATATGCAAGTGATAGATTTCATGCAAGATATAATGTAAAAAGTAAAACATATTTATACAGAATAAATAATGCAAGATATAATAATGTATTTAATAAAAGATTTGCAACATATGTAGCGGAAGAATTAGATATAGAGGCTATGAAAAGAGCAAGTAAATATTTAATAGGAACACATGATTTTAGGAGTTTTACAAGCCTAAAAATAAAGGAGAAGAAAAGTACAATAAGAACTATAAATTATATAGATATAAAAAAACAAAATGATTTAATAACTCTAGAGATAAACGGAAATGGCTTTCTTTTAAACATGGTAAGAATAATAACTGGGACACTTATAGAAGTAGGACGCCACAAAATATCACCAGATGATATTAAAATTATACTTGAAGCTAAGGATAAGGAAAGAGCAGGTTTTAGAGCTGAAGCAAAGGGACTTACGTTGTTAAATTTAGAGTATTAGATTTTTAGATAAAGTGTTTTAAATATGAAGGGAAATATAAGAAATGGCTTCTATGATACATATAAAACATTAATTGGTACCGAAAATTTCCAAGGCATAAAATAGAATAGCTTAAATAAACATAAGCCACAATAGCATTATGGAGGTGCTATTGTGGCTTATATTAATTTTAAAGAAGAAAAGGCTAAGACAGTAATTCAGCTTGAAAAAAGAAAAGAAAATAATAAAAAAATATGTTCAGAGCAAAAAAAAAATAAACCAAAAGATAATAACTCTGAAAAATACAGCTTCAAAGTTTTAAATAATGTTCATTTTGGAAGTAAAGATTATAAAAATGAAGATGAGTTTAAGGTTATTCCTGATGAGAATATAGAATGCACAGTTTTTGAAGGCTGTACTTTTTCTAATGTTAAATTTAAAAACTGCAATTTTTCAGGCTGTAGATTTGTTGATTGTAAATTTAATAAGGGTGGAGTTGTTTTTGAAGATTGTATATTTTTAAAAGAAACAGGTGATAATGTACCTAATTTAAATAAACGAATTAATTTTTCTTGTGAGTTTTATAATTGCAAGCTTTATGCTAAGTTTATTAATTCAAACTGTGGTTTTTTAATATTTGATCAGTGTAATCTTAAAGATACAGCTTTTGAGACTAGTGATCTTAGAAGCATTATAATAATTAATTCGGAACTTAATGCTATAAAGTTTAAAGATTCAAACCTTAGTGGAATAAAGGTTTTAAATACTTATATTATGGATTTAGAATTTACTGATGATGATAAAAGTAAATTGGATGAAAAGAGTTTTTTTGATAAGATAACCCTTAGAAAAAATACAAAAGAAGAATATGAAGGAATATACATGGTCTATGAAACGTTAGCTAATAAATTTAAAGAGAATTCTTTAAACAATAATTTTGGAGAGTATTATTATATATGTAATATTATTAAAAGAAAAAGTCTTAAGCCAATGCCTAAATTCACATCATACTTATATTATATTAGTTGTGGTTATGGAGAAAGACCTATATATTCTGTAATTACTTCACTCTGCATGATAATTATTTTTGCTATACTTTATTTAATTTTGGGACTGCAAATAGATGGCAAAGTTATAAGCTATGGGGTTTATGGAATGGGAGGTATATCTATTTTTGAATTTCTTTCGCAAATGAAGGAGGCAATAACAGTAAGTGTAAGTGTTTTTGGTGGAGTTGGAGTTAATGATACTATACCAGTTGGATATGCTTATATATTAACTAATTTTGAGATTTTATTTGGTGTAATTATGATGGGAATTGGAATAGGTACTATTACTCGAAAATTGGTTAGATAAGACAAAATACACTTATCGATAAAGATATTGTAAAATAGAAAAATGTTCTATAATATACTTTAATTGTATAATAAATATTTTATATTTAGTAAATAATAAAATATATTGAAAGAAAAATATTTAGCAATTGGGGCATTGCTAACTTTTTAATTAATAACTGTTGTCATACATGGATAAAGTGTTAAAATAAGGTATAATATTAAATATAAACTTAAAGGAGTGAAAAGATTGAAATATACTGTAGGTAATTTATATAAGGGCTTTAAGCTTTTAGAAGAAAAAGAAATCAAAGAATTAGGTGCTAAAGGGCTTATATTTGAACATGAAAAAACAGGAGCTAAGCTAATTAAGCTAGAGACTGTAGATGATAATAAGGTATTTTCTATAGGATTTAGAACACCACCACATGATAGTACAGGGGTACCTCATATTTTAGAACATTCAGTTCTATGTGGTTCTAGAAAGTATGATACAAAAGAGCCTTTTGTAGAACTTTTAAAGGGATCTTTAAATACATTTTTGAATGCAATGACTTTTTCAGATAAAACTATATATCCTGTAGCATCAAGAAATGAAAAGGATTTTTTCAATTTGATGGATGTATATTTAGATGCTGTTCTATATCCTAACATATATAAACATGAAGAGATTTTTATGCAGGAGGGATGGCATTATAACATTAAAAATGAAAATGAACCATTAACTTATAATGGAGTTGTTTATAACGAAATGAAAGGCGCTTATTCTTCGCCAGATTCTCTTTTATATAGAACTATTCCAAGCAGTCTTTTTCCTGATAATACTTATAAATATTCTTCAGGTGGTAATCCAGCAGATATACCAAATTTAACTTATAAAGAGTTTCTAGATTTTCATAGAAAATATTATCATCCATCTAATTCGTATATATTACTATATGGAAATGGTAATATAGAAAAAGAATTAGAATTAATAAATGAAGGATATTTAAAAAATTTTAATAAACAATGTGTTGATTCTGAAATACCTCTTCAGAAACCTTTTGAAGAAATGAAGGATTTAGAAGTTACTTATGGGGTTTCTGAGAATGAAACTTTAGAAGGAAAAACTTTTTTAAGTTTAAATTATGTCATTGGTGAAAACAAAGATCCAGAGCTTTATTTAGCTTTTGAAATTTTAAATTATTTGTTATTAAGATCTACATCAGCCCCTCTTAAAAAAGCACTTTTAAATGCCGGGCTAGGTAAATCAGTAACTGGAAGCTTTGATAATTCTATGAAGCAAAGTACGTTTACAATAACAGTTAAAAATGCAGAAGAAAATCAAAAGCAAGACTTTAAGGCTGTAGTTATGAATACGCTTAAAGATCTTGTTAAGAGTGGAATAGATAAAGAAATTGTAGAAGCATCTATAAATAGAATTGAATTTGAGCTTAGAGAAGGTGATTTTGAAGGATATCCTAAAGGTCTTATATACTATATGAAGATTATGGATAGTTGGCTTTATGGAGGAAAACCTTTTGTACATTTAGAGTTTGAAAATACTTTAAAAAAGATAAAAACAGCATTGACTACGAATTATTTCGAGAAACTTATTGATAAATATATAATAAATAATTATCATAGTTCTTTTGTTATATTGAAGCCAGAAAGAGGCGTGAATGAGAAGCAAGCCAAAGAGTTAGAAGATAAACTTGAGATCATTAAAAATAGATTATCAAAAGAACAAATAAATGATTTTATAGAAAAGGCTAGGGCACTTAAAATAAGGCAAGAGACTCCTGATAGTAAAGAAGTCTTAGAAAAAATACCTGTTATATCATTAGAAGATATAGATGAAAAAGCTGAAAGATTACCTTTAGAAGTTAGAGAGATATCAGGGAGCAAGGTGTTATTTAGTAATTATCATACTAATAAAATAGCTTATGTAAACTTATATTTTAATAGTCTAGGAGTTAAAGAAGAGTTTATACCATATGTTAGACTTATAGGAGATTTATTTTCCAAGGTTGATACTAAAAATTATTCTTATGAAAAAATTTCGAATCTCATAAATATAAATACAGGTGGTATAAGCTATAGTGCACTTAGTTATGCAAATAACGAAGCTTTTGGAGAATATACGCCATATTTTAAGATTTCACTTAAGACTTTAGAAAGTAAGGTACCTAAGACTTTTGAACTTTTAGGAGAGGTTTTATTAAACAGTAAATTTGATGATGAAAATAGAATTAAACAACTTATTTCAGAGCTTAAATCAAGAGTTCAAAGTGGACTATTTAGTAGTGGTCATATAATAGCTATAAGAAGATTGCTTTCTTATACTTCAAAAAAAGCTTATTATGATGAAATTATACAAGGTATAGCTTATTATAAATTTCTATGTGATTTAGAAAAGAATTTTAATATAAATATTTTAGCTGATAATTTAAATGAAGTTTCGAAAAATTTATTTAATATAAGTAATATTATAGTAAATTATGCTGGTGTAGAAGAAGATTATACAAACTTTGAAAAAGTATATAGTAGTTTTCTTAATACTTTAGATAAAGATAATGTAAATTATAATAATTATGATTTTAAAGTAACTGCTAAGAATGAAGCATTATTATTACAAGGTGATGTTCAATATGTGGCAAAGGGAGGAAACTTTAAAAGTCTTGGTTATGAATATAATGGAGCTTTAACATTATTAGAAACTATAGCAGGCTTTGATTATTTATGGAATAATGTAAGAGTAAAAGGTGGGGCTTATGGTGTATTTGCAAATTTCAGAAGAGATGGCGGTGGATATATAGTTTCATATAGAGACCCTAAGGTTAAAGAAACTTTAAAGGTTTATGATGAAATGTATAAATATTTAGAAAGCTTTGATGTACCGCTTAGAGAAATGCAAAAATATATAATAGGTACTATTAGAAAATTAGACCATCCACTTTCTAATTCTTCAAAATGTGAAGTTGCAGCAGCTTATTATTTAGCAAATATAAAGCAAGAAGATATTCAAAAAGAAAGAGATGAAGTATTAAGGGGAAAAGCAGAAAGTATTAAAGCATTAGCACCTATATTAAAGACATTAATGGAAGAAGACATTCTTTGCGCAGTAGGAAGTGAAGCTACTCTTAATGAAAATAAAGATGTGTTTAAAAACTTCATGAAAATAATAGAATAATAGAATAGAGGCTGTAGAACTTAATATTAGTAGTTCTACAGCCCCATTTTTTATAGGTTGCAATATGATTTCGATGAATTAAATTTAATGTTGCTTCATTTTGTTTTTAACAAGTATATCAAGATAAATTTAAAATTTAAATTGCAACATACATATTCTTTATTTTTATTTTAAAATGTACACTAAAATATAAAAAAATTAAAATTTGTCAATAAGCATTTTTCTTTTTTCAAAATGGACTGGAATAAGATTTGTTTTCTCTAAAATAAATTTTACACCGTCTATATTTCTACCTATTTGAGTTTTATTATGGGCATCAGAACCTATTGTTACATATTTTCCGCCAAGTTCTTTATATCTTGTATAAAGTTTAAGCATGTTATTTATGGCAGAAGTCTCATTAAGTCTAGCTGAATTTATTTCTATTACTTTATCAGAATCTATTAAAGCTTTAAAAACAGCATCTAATCTATCAGAAAACTCATTATAGGTTACTTCAGGATTTTCATAGGGAGCATATCTTGAAATATAATCAATGTGGGCTAGTGAATTAATAAAATCATATTGTTTTATACAAGAAAGCATAGCTTCTAAATACTGATTGTAATAAGTTTCCTTAGGTATTACTGTATTATTTTTTACTAAGTATGAATAAATGTCATTGTGGTTAAAAGCATGAATAGAACCTAATATAAAGTCTAAATCATTTTTATGTTTTTCAAAAATAGCTTTATTTTCAGTTAATGTGTATTCAGTCATTCCAAATTCCACACCAAATAAAAGATTAGATTTTCTAAGTGGCATATAATTTTCTAAATATTTAGGTATATCAACTCTAAAGGCTGTAGGATCTTCAAAATCTAAATCTAAATGTTCAGTTAAAGTTATTCCTAGATTTAGTTTAGTACTTTTATCAATTACATCTGAAATTTTCATGTTGCTATCACTAGAATATTCAGTATGCATATGAGTATCAAAAATCATAAATTGTATTTACCTCCTCAAAATGGTGAATATAAAAATTTCAACTTAAGTTATAATTAATTATTATAATTTACTAAAATAATTATAGCATAATTTTATTAATTTTATTTGAAGCAATGTTAAAAATTTATAATAATAGTAAATAATATTTTTTAAAATTAATTCTGAAGAACATTAGATGCTGAATTTGTAATATTTTAAGATATCTATTATAATAAAACGATAAACTTATATAAATTTATTTAGTTAATAATTTTAAAAATATTATTTATAATAAAAAAACTCCCTAAAGAGGGAGCCAAAAATAAATAAAAACAACAAAGTATTGAGGGGGGATCTCACTACTTTGTAATTCTTCGGGGGAAGAATCACTTTATATATTATATACAAGCGTTTATAAAAGTGTACACGAATTATATTTCTTTTAGAAGGTGGGATGTTTTTGAAAAGCTCAGATTTAAAAATGATAAGATATTATTGGCCAAAGGGAAATGAAAGAAAAAGAGATTTTAAGCAAATTAAACAATTATTCGCTTCTACAGTTAAAGAAGGAGAAAGGGTTATAGATGATCAAACTTTTAGTGATTTAAATCTAGAAAGTGTCTTTAAAGATATGGATAGAAATTATTCAACACTAGGTCAGCAATCACTTTATAATATGCTAAGAAGGCCACTTTATAATATAGAAGAGCTTGAAAAAAGAGATAAGCTTATAAGTGCTTTAGCTAAAGATACAGAAACTAGAGAAAAGCTTCAATTACCTTTGTTTAATTTAGGTTACCAAAAAAGAGGAGAAACATTAGATTTACTTACTGCAGATGTAAAAGGTAGTAAGTTTATGGTAGTACTTTATACTATACTTGGAATTATACCAATCTTACTTTTAGCTAGTATATATTTTGTAGGATCAATTGCATTAATAGCTTTTATACTACTAGGTTTTATATATTCATATATTCATTATAATAGAAATAAAAAAATACTATCATATGCATCAGCACTTTCTTATTTAGCATTGATAATTAAAACAGCTAAAAAGCTAGGAAAGGTTAATTGTCCAGAACTTAAGTTTCAAATTGATAGGATAAATGAATTATTAGAGGTTACTAAAAATATTTCTAGATATGCAGTAATATTAAATAGAGTAGAAGGTTTAGATGCTATAGGTGATTATGCATTTATGTTATTATTTATACAAGAAAAAGCATATTATAAGGCTGCAAATACTATAGCTGAAAATAGAGACGCTATTTTAGAACTATACAAACTAGTAGGTGAAATAGATGCCTTAATTTCAATTGTTGCTTATAAAGAAGAAATAGGAGAAACTGGAAAGCCAGAGTTTATAGAAGGTATCACTACAATAGATATAGTGAATGGAAGACATCCGCTAGTTAAAAATTGTGTGGAAAACTCTTTAAGTCTAGAAGAGAAGGGCGTTATACTTACAGGAACTAATATGTCTGGTAAATCAACATTCTTAAGAACTGTAGTTATAAATGCATTACTTGCTCAATGCTTTAATTTTGTGTTAGCAAAGTCTTATAAAGGAAACTTTTTTAGAATAATTACTTCTATAGCACCACTTGATAATGTTAATGAAGGTAAGAGTTATTATATGAGTGAAGCAGAAGCTATGCTTAGAATTATAAAGGCTGTTGACAATGAACCTAAGGTTTTATGTGTAATAGATGAAATATTTAGAGGAACAAATCCTATAGAAAGAATAGCAGCTTCAGAAGAAATATTAAAATACTTAGTTAAAAATAAAAATAATATAGCTTTAGTTGCAACTCATGATCATGAATTAACAAAGCTTAGTGATAGTGGATATGAATGTTATTACTTTACGGAAGATGTAAATGAGAAATCTGGACTTAGTTTTGATTACAAAATAAAAAGAGGTATTTCGCCAAGTGCAAATGCTATAAAAATGCTTAAGTTTATGGGGTATCCAGAAGTAATAACAAACAATGCTTTTGAAAAGGTAAAGAAACATAAAAGTGCGAACTAATATAATGTAAGAAAAAATAGATAGTAAGGAAATGTAATTTTTTATGCTTAAATATTACTTGCTATAAAATAAAATATTTAGTAGTATTAACAAGAGAAAAAAGAATTAGAGGTGCTGAAAATGAATTTGCTATTTGAAATTGATAAAATTAAGTTTTATGAAGAGGACTTTCAAGATGATATAACGGAATATGAAGACATAATTCCAATAGTTCAAGACATACAAGAAAGCTTAAAGGTAGAAGAAATTCAATGTACAGATGAAAATGATTGTTGTAATAAAACTAAGATGAATTATTTTGTAGAAATACAAGGATTTATAACTCCAGAGGATGAGTTTGTATTACAAAGTGAAATGGAACAATTTAAGCATATGTTTGAAGGACAAATGTTAGATTTATTTGTTATTAGAATCTACAAATGTATGGAATGTAATAAGTGGATATTTGATATATTAGAATAATTATTAAGGTATGAAGAGCTTTAGATTTAGCTTTTCATGCCTTTTTATATATTGTATAATATCTTTTAAATACAATTATTGGTATGAAGTTTGTATTTAAGTGGAGGTAGAGTGACATGGATAATAGTTATACTTTTCAATTGGAAAATGTAATGGATAATATAACTTCTAAAGATGCATTTTTAACATCAGGAAATGAAATTAAGTTTAATACTATGATAATTAGTTGAAGGGTGTAATAGATATTATGAATGTAAGGTTGTTTTGAAACAAGATATAGATTTAGCTAAGATTGATAATAAGACCAATTATAAGTATGGAGAATCAGAACATATGATGTATTTTGGAGAAATAATAGGTGAATATTAAATAAAGAGCAAGTATATTATTTTATTGGCTTAAAGATGATAAAATAATATACTTACATTTTTAGTTGTATAAAAAAATAATTAATATTAAATTAATTTAGAAAATGCTTGATTCAGTACTTTATTATATGGTAACATATACTATATAACGAAAAGGTAGGTGGGATAAAATGAAATTAATATTAGATAATATAGAAAAAAATTATGAAGGGAAAAAAGTTATAAAGGGAGCTAGCTTTACATTTGAAAAAGGAAAGATATATGGTCTTTTAGGAAGAAATGGCGCTGGTAAGACAACACTTTTTAACTGTATAAGTAAGGATATAGAATATGATAATGGTAAGGTACTACTTTCAGATGGTGAAGGGAATATAGAAGATATAGATTATTCTAAAGTAGGATTTGTTTTTTCAGATCCAGTACTTCCAGAATTTTTAACGGGTTATGAGTTTTTAAAATTTTTTATTGATATAAATAAGGATAAAATTCAAGATTTAAAAGCTATAGATGAATATTTTAATATTATAAAGATTGATGAAGAGGATAGATATAGACTTATAAGAGGTTACTCTCATGGAATGAAAAATAAGCTACAAATGCTTTGCTATCTTATAACAAGACCAGAAGTTATTTTGTTAGATGAACCTTTAACTTCATTTGATGTGGTAGTAGCTTTAGAAATAAGAAATCTTTTAAAAGAGATAAAACATAATCATATAATAATTTTCTCAACTCATATACTTCAGCTTGCAACAGATTTATGTGATGAAATAGTAGTTTTAAATAATGGAACTTTAGAAGGTGTAGATTCAAGTATTATAAGGAGTGCAGATTTTGAAGAGAAAATAATAGAAATCCTAAAGGAGGAAAACTAATGTTTAGTATGTTTAAAAATACATTTAAGTTTTCTTTTGTAGAAAAGGCTAATAATATAATATATATTTTAACTAGAATACCCCTTATAGGTAAAAAGGTTCCGATTAGGTACTATAAAGAAACAAATACTAAAATAGTATTAGGAATTATAGGTGAGATATTAAATTTAGGACTTGAATTTATTAAAAAGTTTATGTATATATTATGTTTTATAACTTTCCCTATTATTTTTATTTGTAAGGGAAATATGCAATATAAGGAAGCTGTTTTTGTATATATATTTCTTTGTCTTAATTTAATTTTAGGGACTATAATAAGAAGCAGTATATTTCTAAAAGATGATAAGAAAGCATTTAATATGATTGGATTAATGAGGTGTAATCCTAGAGAGTATTATTTAGGATTAGTTTTTTATAGGAGAATAATAGATTTTATATTTTTAATGTTGCCTGTTATTATAATGAATACTATAGGATTTAAGCAAATAGTTATACTTCTCGTAGAGCTTACAGCGTTTAGATTATTTGGAGAAGCTGTTAGATTAGAAATAAATTATAAATTTAAAAACATAGATAAGTTTAAAATTTATATTAATGTAATATCATGTATAGTATTCATGTCTGTAGCTTATTTAATACCTTTTAGTTTTAGGATAATAGATGTACGGAATGTAGTTTTAAGCTATATTATGATTATTTTAGCTATAATTGTAGGAGTTTTAAGTACAATATATTTATTAAACTACAAGCATTATAAAGAAATTTCAAGAAATTTAATTATAAAACCTAGTTTATATAATAGAGTGGACAAAACAGATATAACTTTTTCTAATGTTAAATTAGATGATAAAGGAATTAAAAAGGAAGAGTTAAATCCAGACTTATATAAAGATAAGAGTGGTTATGAATATTTAAATGCTATCCTTTTTAAAAGACATAAACGTATACTTTTAAATCCAATGTATATAAGACTAGGGATTATCGGAGTTTTATTTTTTGTAGGATTAATTTGTGTAGTAATATTTAAAGATAAAATGATTAAATTTGATGAAGCCTTAGAAGCATCTTCAGGAATTATGGTTATGATAATGTATGGTATGTCTACAGGGGATAGGTTTTGTAAGGCTATGTTTTATAATTGTGATGTAGGACTTTTAAGATATGCTTATTATAGAGATCCAAAGGTTATATTATCAAATTTCACTATAAGGCTTAAAAGGTTATTGTTTTTGAATGTAATACCAGCTGTAGTATTATGTATGGCATTATCTATACTAGTTATTTTAACTAGTAATTTAAATATGATAGTTAGTTTAATACCATTATTTTTAAGTATAGTAACTTTAGCTTGTTTTTTTGCTACATATCATTTATTTATGTATTATGTAGTTCAACCTTATGCTTTAGATTTAACGGTAAAAAGCCCAGTATTTAAAGTGGTTAGTTTTATTATATATATAGTATCCTATATTTGTATGAAGCTTAAAGCAACTACGATATATTTCACGATAGCTGTGATATTAATAACTATAATTTTTAGTGTAGTTTCAACGATTTTAGTATACAAATTAGCGCCTAAAACATTTAAACTTAAATAAAAAGCTTAAAGTAGCCTTATCAATATTTTAATATTGATAAGGCTACTTTTTAGTTAAATTAAAATAAAAAACTAAAAATTTATAAACTGCAAAAAAGTGTTGATTTTATATTATATTTGTTATACTATATATATAACAAATATAATTAATATTTTATAATTAATCAGGAGGGGCTTATTATGGTTAATCAAAGTATAATTATTACAATGATAGTTGCTACTGTTATTTCTATCTTATTACCAATAACGTTAATGTTATATTGGAAGAGAAAAGAAAAATTTCAAATCAAAACATTTTTTCTAGGAATGTTAGGTTTCTTTTTATTTGCTATGATATTAGAAAGAATATTGCATACAGTTGTAATATCTACAAAGGTAATTCCAGTAAATACTATTTATTTTGCTATATACGGGGCTTTAGCAGCTGGTGTTTTTGAGGAGGTTGGTAGATTTGTGATATTTAAGTTCTTCCTAAAAAACAATAGGGAATGGAAAGATGGGTTAGGCTACGGTTTAGGGCATGCTGGAATTGAAATGATATTACTTGGGGGATTAACTTTTGTTAATTATATAGTAGTAGCGTTAGCAATAAATTCGGATAAATTGGATAAATTACTTCAAGGGCAAAATGCAGAAGCAGTTACAAATTTAAAAAATACTATTTTAAATTTAACTGCACCTGAAATTGCAATGGGGATAGGTGAAAGAATATTGGCTTTAGTGCTTCAATTAGCTTTTTCATTTATAGTACTTTATGCAATAAGAGAAAGAAAAAATATATATCTTTTAATAGCTATATTAGTTCATGCATTAGTAGATTTTGTTCCTGCTTTATATCAAATGAATTTAATATCAAATATATATTTTGTAGAAGGAATAGTATTTATATTTAGCATTCTTGCTTTTATATTTGTAATTAAAAGTAAAGCTATATATAGAAACAATAAACAATTAGGGATATAAAACTAGCAATTAAGTTATATTTTAATCTTAATTATTATTGGTATATTTTTAAATAAGTTATTTTAGAAAGAAGATGATACGTTGATAAAGATAATATTTGATAGTGAAACTCCAATTTATTTACAGCTTAAAAATGAAATAATAAAGGCTATAGCAAGAGGAGAGCTAGAGGATGGGGAGTCTTTGCCTTCGATTAGAGATTTAAGTGTAGATATAGGTGTTAATTTACACACGATAAATAAAGCTTATAATTTATTAAAGGATGAAGGCTACCTTATTATAGATAGAAGAAAGGGCGCTATAGTAAATATAAAGAAGAATTCTAAAGAAGAATTTATAAAATCTATAGATGAAGATATAGAAGTTTTTGTTTCAAGCTGTATATGTAAAGGGGTAAGCAAAAATGAAATAAATAAAATAATTAGTGATAAATATGATTTTATTAAAAAGTAGGTGGATTTTATGAAAACTGGTTTAATTTTAAATACTTTTCTAATATTGCTTTTAACAATACTAGCATTTTTTATGCAAAAACTTTCTCAAAGATCTGTTTTTTATGGAATAAGAATTCCAATAGGCTTTGAAGATAATAAACAATTAATATCAGAAGATAAGAGGTATAAAGTTAAACTTCTAATGTCTGAAAGTCTAGTTTATATAATAAGTTCAATAATGATATTGAAGTTTAATGAAGATTATGCTCCGGCTATAGTTATGTTAAGTATGATTATGGCCATGCTAATTATTTCAATATGTTATTATAATGCAAACAAAAAAGTAAAAGCTATAAAGCTTAAAGAAAATTGGATAAGTTTAATGACTAAAGAAAAAGTAGTTATGGTAGATTTAAATATGAAAAACAGAAAGGCAGAAAGATTAAGTTCGTGGTACTTTATGCCTAATATAATAATTTTTATAGCAATCGGCATAGTAAATGTTATTAACTATAAAAAGGTTGATATAATAGCAATATTAATATTTTTGGTAATGTTAATAATAATGTATATAAGCTTTATCTCAGTAAATAAGGCTAGACAAAATTTAAACGGTGGAGAAGTTAATAGTATAAGGGCTCAAAATATTAAATTTAGGAAAATAAATGCAGTGTTTATTATTGTTAACTCTTATTTGTTATCTTTATTATTTGCAGTAAGTAATTTAAGTGAGTTGAATATAATTTCTGCCAATATTGAAAGTAATTTAATATCGATATCAATATGTTTAATATTATTAATAAGTATATTAATAAGTATATATAGCTTTAAAATGGGGCAAGGTGGAAAAAATTTAAAGGTTGGAAATGAAGAAAAGTCAGAAGTAATAAATAGAGATGATGATAATGATTATAAATTTGGAATGTTCTATTATAACAAAAATGATAATGCAGTATGGGTTGAGAAAAGATCAGGATCAGGATATACAGTAAATTTTGCTACACCAATAGGGAAAATATTTGGAGTTTTAATTACAGCTATATTAGTAGGTTCTGTAGGTATTGTAATATATATGTCTATATCAATGAAAGTAGATTTAAATATAGATAATGCTTCTGTAAATATTAAAGGAATGTACTCAGAAAATATAAATAGAAAGGAGATTAAAGAAGTAAAGCTTGAAGATGGATTACCTAAAATAACTATGAAACAAAATGGTGCAGCTATTGGAAAGAAGAAGATAGGTTATTTTAGAATGCAGGATGGAGACAAGGCAAAGTTATTTGTCGAAAATGCCAAAGAAAAAGTAGTGAAAATATTAACCTCGGATAAAATAATTTATATAAATTATGATGATGAAAATAAAACTAAAGAGCTTTATGAAAAATTAAGATTAGATTAGAAAAAATAATCCCGCCCAATGCGTTGGACGGGATTTTAACATTAATTTATATTAGATAAGCTTTATTCAAATGCAATATTAACTTCGATTAAATTGCCATCTACTAAAAGTTCAACACATAAAACTTTATCAGTGTTCATTTTAGCTTCAAATTCTGTTCCAACCATTAAAGTTGGTGTTGAAATATTAATATTTGTTCCCATATTAGCTAAATTTGTACTGGCATTAGCTGTAATCATATTAGATAATTCTGAAATAGCACTTTTAGCCATTTCATCTAGTTCTGTTACTGGCATACCCATCATCATTGTAGATGCAATTTTCTTTGCACTTTCCATATCTATTCCGTAGGCAACGTTTCCTTTTATATCACCGATAAGACCAACTATTAACATTACACCTATACTTTTTATATTTTTACCTTTTACGCTAAGAGATTTTTTTTCTACATTAGTAAAGCCTAGTTGAGGCATAACATTTAAAAAAGCATCTAAAAATGGATTAACAAATTTTATATCCATGAGTCGTCACCTCTTTTAAAGCCCACATTTAAATATATTTCTCCAAATTCAATGTTTGCTACTGCAGCTGTAGATTCACTTATAGTTTTACAAATATTTATTGAGCTACCATGAAAAATAGTAGGAGGAGCAACTCTTAAACCCAATATTTTATTTTTACGATTTAATATTGAACATGCATTTCCAGCGATGATATTAGTAAATTCTCCTAAAGCAGCTAGGACTTCTTCTCTATTTTTAACTTTTCTTTTTAATATTCTTTCTGCCAAGCTTTCTGCTGTTTCATAAGAAGTATCGAGTATAACACTGCCAGAATATTTACCTATTATCCCCATTACTACAGAAATTCCTCTTGATGCTTCAATTTCGTTATCTTTTATATCTTCACCAAAGGCGGTGGAAGCTTTAACAAATCTATTTATTGCGTCTGAAATAGCTTCTTTAAAAACAGTGAAATAAGTATCTTTTAATTCGTTAAATAATTCATTACCAGCTGTAACTCTTTTAATTGCAGTGACTAATTCATCAGCATCTACTGGTTTTTGAACATAGCCAGCTACTTTAGCCCTTTTTGCTTTTTGTATTATTTCTTCATCCATCATAGAGCTTACAATGATTACTTTTATATTTTCATCTATTTCATGTATTGCTCTAGTACATTCTAGTCCATCAGTTCCAGGAAGTGTCATATCCATAGTAACTAAATCGGGTTTCGTTTCAGTAACAACAGCAATTGTTTCATCTAATGAACCAGCTTCTCCTACAACATCAAACTCATTATCGAGTAAAATATCTTTTAATATACTTATGGAAAAGGGTGAATCATCTACTATTACAATTCTTAAATTTTTCATATAATCACTCACTTTCTATTATAAAGTTCTGTAATATTTTATCCTATTATTTCAAACATTATCCTCTAATAAAACATATAAATTTATAAAAAAGAAGTAATTTGTTTTTTATTGCTAAAAAATAAAGAAATAAGAAAGTAAACTATTGCATTGTTAGGTGATTATTATATATAATATGTTATGAAAATTAATGACAATGAAATAAATATTTAATAATATTTTGTTATTATTTTTTTTATAGAAGAATTCACACTACTTTGAGTTGGATGAGGGATAAGAAAATTTATATTAGGCTTATTTTTTATTTAAAATTTTTAGATGAAGGATTATAATTTGAGGGGATTTAAAATGAAACAACTATTTACCAAACTAAATAAAAGAAAAATAATAATAGGAATAGGTTCTTTGGTCATAGTAATATGTACTAGCTATGCTTATTCTAAAAATGTTAAGGCTACAGAAATTAAAGATAATTTTAGTAAGAAGATAGGTAACAATAATTATGAAGATGCTATTAAAATATATAATGATAGTAAGGACGATGTAATAGTTATGAAGACTTTAAATACTAAAGCAGATTTAAAGAAAACTATAAACACTGAATTATTGGAAATAAAGGAAGATTATATTTCAGAAAAACTGTCTTTTAAAGAAGCAATTGATAAGGTGAATAAACTTAAAAATTTAGATGTTGTTGAAGAAAAATATTATACTGATGTTCTGAAAATTATAGAAAGAATAAATGATTTCAGAAATGATTATAAGGAAGCTGTAGAATTAAATGCAAAGGGTATTTATAATAAGTCATTAGATAAACTTTCTAATATAGCTAAAGAGGACAAGTTATATGCAGAAAAGGCATTAAAGCTTAAAGACGAGGTTAATGATAAAAATGAAAAATATAAAGTAGAAATTGAAGAAGCTAAAAAGGATTTAACAGAAATAGTTTCAAGATTAGGATTAGATGATTTAAAGGATGCAATATCAAGTTATGTCCCATTTCCTGAAATCGAGGGTTTTGTAAATAATAGTGATATCTCAAGTAATAACGAGTTTTTAATTTGGGTTGATATTAAGAATCAAAAAACTAATATCTTCTTAGGTAAGAAAAATGAATGGAAATTAATTAAGAGATTTGAATCAGCAACAGGGGCAGAAGGAAAAGATACTCCAACAGGAGTTTTTAAAGTAAAAGATAGGGGAATATGGTTTTTTAGTCATAAATATAATCAAGGTGGTAAGTACTGGGTACAATTTATGGGAAATTATTTATTTCACTCATTACCTATGAATATGAATAAGGAAGTTGTAGATGATACATTAGGAACTCCAGTTTCACACGGATGTATAAGACTTGCAGTAGAAAATTCGAAATGGATATATGATAATATACCTAATGAAACTACTATATATATAAAATAAAAATAACCTTAAGAGGGCGTTAAAGCTACATCTTAAGGTTATTTTTTACTTGTATAAATTTTAGTAATGTATATAAGTAAAATTAAAACATTTATCTTTATAAGGTTTAAAATCAATATTTACAAGTTTTTTAATAGAAAATTTATAAGATTAGAAAGGAATTCATTTACATATATCCTTATAAAATAATAATAAATATAGTATAAAATAATATACTATAAATTTAAGATAGTATTATAAGATAAATATTTTATTTTTAATAAATTCTTTATTGTAACAGTTAGCAAAATTAGATATTATAGTTTATAATATAGAAAAATAGATAGGGGATGAAGTTTTTTGAACTTAAGTTTAAATGATATAAAAAATCAGATGAAAGAAAAAAACATTAAATTATGTAAGTTTTTTAAAGAGTTAATTAAAAAGACATATTTTAAATATATAATAATCGGTTTTTTTGTTCTAGCTTTGATTATAGGATTTTTGTTAGGAAGTGGAAAAACAAGTAGAGAAGCAATGATTTTAAAAATAGATAAGGCTATTGAAAAAAATGATTATAAAGAAATGTCTAAGATAATAAAGTTTGAGAATAAAAATGAAAAAGTTACAGAAGAAAATATAATTCCTTTGGTGAAATATTACAAAGAAAATAATATAGCAAAAGAAAGTTTAATTAATGCACTTAAACAAGATGGTAATAATATAATTAATTTAAAAAAACAAAAAAAATTTTTAGGAGAAGATTATTATTTAACTGTAAAACTAGCAACAATACAAATAAAAAGTAATATTCAAGGAACAGCTATATATTTAAATAATAAAAAGTATGGTGAAATAGGGGAAGAAGGTATTTTAAAGATAGAAGGAATAGTTCCAGGTAGTTATGATCTTCTTGCAAAAAATGAAAGTAAGTATGCTAAATTAAATAAGAAAGATAAAATAAATTTTCAGCAGGATTCAATTTTTGAAGAGAATTTAAATGGAATCAATATATCTGTAAATAGTGAGTTTAAAGATGCAAATGTTTATATAAATGATGAAGATACAAAAATAAAAGTAAAAGATTTTAAAAATATAGGACCATTTGATATAGATGAAGGATATAAAATAAAGCTCAAAGAAGAGAGCCCATGGGGAGAAATCTTTAGTGATGAAAAGGAAGTAAAAAATATACCTGCTATTAATCTTAATATAGACTTAAAAAATGAAAGTATAAATAAAGAAATAGAGGCTTCCCTTAAGGAATTTTATATTAGTGTTTTTGAGGCGTTAAATAAGGAAGATAGTAAACTTATTAAGGCAACTACAAAAGAAAGTAAAGAACAAATATATAATGAATTAAAAAAGGAATATAATTTTTTGAAAAATAATTATGATATAAGTGATTTACAAATTAGTATGGAAAAAAGTGAAATAAAATATGAAGAGGGTAAATATAAGGGTAATATAGTAGTAGATATTAATTATAGTATATCTAAGAAAATATTAGGATTTGAGTTTGAAAAGGAAAAACAAAGTAAAAGCTTTTTTAATGGTGTAAAATATGAAGATGGAAAATGGCTAGTAATAGAAGCTTACAAATTCAGATAAAAATGAGAGCTATGTGGATGTTTACTACATAGCTTTAGTTTTTAGATTACATAATTATTACAACAAATTAAGCTATAAAATTAAATTGATATTAATAATACGAAGGTTCTTTGAAATAGAAGGTTATTTAAAAATAAACCTAATAATAAACTTAATAATATTAAATAAACCTTAAAATTTGAGTATTTTATTGAAAATGCTTACATTATTTTGATAAACTAAGTATAAATTGATTATAAAAGTAAAAATGAGATGGGGAGTTAATTATGAAGAAAAAACAAATAATTATAATTACTTCAGTAATAGTAGGAGTAGTTTTAATAGGTGGTATCACTTATGCTGTATCAAAAAGCATTAAAGGTGCAACAAATGCAAAAAAAAATAACAAAGTAGCAGTGTATACAGTTCAAGCAGCTCAGCCTATATACTTTGAAGGTGAGTTTCAAAGCGCTAGAAAAGTTAATTTTATGCCTGATATGAGTAAAGGAACTGTGGATAAAGTATCAGTTTCAGATAAGCAAAAAGTTAAAGAAGGAGAAGTTTTATTTACATATAAAAATTCTCAAGTAGATACGCAGAAGGAAGCATTGAGTGATCAATTAGAAACTTTAAAATCTACTTATACTAAATTAAAGGCTCAAATGGATAAACCACAAGAAAGTATACCAGTAGTGCCTAACCAAGTACCAAGTAATAATCCAGGACAAGCAATGCCAAGCATATCGGAAGCTGATATTAAAGCTCAAAAAGATTTGATGGCAAAGCAAGCACAACAAGCAAAGGATCAAATTCAAAGCCAATTAGATGAGAATTTAAAGCAACAAAAACGTATGGAAAAGCAAATATCTGATTTATCATCAAAATCATCATATGAAGTTAAGGCTCCATTTGCAGGAACAGTAGCAAGATCATCAGATGCAGCAAATGATCCTACAAAGCCGGTACTTACACTTATAAGTGATAATACACAAATTGTTTGTAACGTATCAGAAAAGGATGTCTTAAAGATAAGCGAAAATCAAGATGTATCTATAACTATTTATGGAAGTGGGCAAGTTATAAAAGGAAAAGTTAAAACTATAAATACAGAACCTAGTCAAGGTGTTATTCCTCAAGTAGGTACAAATATGATGGCACAAGGTGCTAGCGGTAGCCAAACTAGTAGTTATACTATAAATATAGAACCTAGTTCTACAGAAGGAATATTACCTGGTTTCCATGTGCAAGTATCTGTCAAACCAGAAAAGGAATTGGTTAAAATACCAAAGACAGCCATATTTAAAGAGGGAGATAAGAGTTTTATATGGACAGTTAAAGATGGAGTGTTAAAGAAGACTGAGACTGAAACAGAAGAATTTAATGATAAATACTTAAAAGTTAAGAATGGCGTAGCAGCAGATACAAAGGTAGTTCGTGAACCTAAAAATACAATGAAAGAAGGGGACAAGGTTGACTGATTTAATAAGAGTTGAAGGAGTTACAAAAAACTATAGCTTAGGAAAAGAAAAATTTGAAGTTCTAAAAGGTCTTGATTTTAGAGTAGAAAAAGGTTCCTTCGTTGTTATTATGGGTAAGTCAGGTAGTGGTAAAACAACCTTCTTAAATCTTTTAGGTTTATTAGATAAATTTGATGGTGGAAAATATATTTATAATGGTACTGATGTTACTGGAATGTCAGACAATCAAAGATCAGATTTTAGAAATAAGAATTTAGGTTTTATATTTCAACAATTTCACCTTATAGAGTCTTTAAATATTGGACAAAATATAGAACTTCCACTTCTATATAGCGGTGTTTCTGATAAAAATAAAAGAGTAAAAGCTGTAAAAGAGGCTTTATCAAAAGTTGGACTTTTAGAGAAAATAAGAAATTTTCCCAATCAGTTATCAGGAGGTCAGCAACAAAGAATATCAATTGCTAGAGCTCTTGTGAATAATCCAGACATAATTTTAGCTGATGAACCAACAGGAGCCTTAGACAGTAAAACAGGTTATGAAATAGTAGAACTTTTAGCGGATCTTAATAGACAAGGGAAAACAGTTATTATGGTTACGCATGATGAGGATCTTAAAAGATATGCTTCACATCTTGTGTTCTTAAAAGATGGTGTGTTTATCCGAGAGGAGGAAATGTAACCTATGAATTTTAATATGCTTTTTAAAAGCGCTTTACTTTGCCTAAAGGCAAACAAGATGAGAGTGTTTTTAACTATGATAGGTATAATAATAGGTATAAGTACAGAGGTAGTTATACTTTCACTAGGAGCTGGAATAAAAGAAAATGTATCTAAGTCTATGGAAACTACAGATGTTAGCACTATGACTATACAGTTTCAAAACAAAAAAATGGTAAATCAAGGGAGTAGCCCCGTTGCCCCACCTTTTAATAAAAATGATTTAAAGAATTTAAAATCAGTAGATGGTGTCGAAAATGTAGATACAGACAAAGGCTCAGGGGGATTTGGAATTATAGGATTTGGAAATGCAAGTTATTTTGATAAAAGTGCAATGCTTGTGCTTAGAGAGGCTAAAGATGCTAAAGTTAATTTAGAGCTTGGAAGGAATATAACTGCTGAAGATAATGAACTTAAGAATAAAGTAATAATATTAACTAATAAAAATGCCAAGGATATATTTGGTGATGATTACGAAGATGGTATAGGTAAAGCAATAAAATATAATGGAGACTTTTATAATGTAATAGGGATACAAAAAGATCCTGGTGATTCTATATTTAATATAGATGCTTCTTTTGTACCAAGTTTTGTAAAGGATGAAAAAGCAGACAATGAGGATATCTATTCTATAAAGGTTAAAGTTAAACAAGGCTATAAGCTTGATGAGGTGTTTAAAGATGTTAAAGATGAATTGCAAAGACTTCATCCAGATGCTACAGGGGAATATATTAAGGTAGATTCTGATGCAATGCTGAAAGGATTTAAAACTGTTATAGATGGTATAACTGTATTTATAGCTTTAGTGTCTGGAATATCCTTATTTGTTTCAGGTGTTGGTGTTATGAATATAATGTATGTATCAGTAACTGAAAGAAAGAGGGAAATAGGTATAAGAAGAGCAATAGGTGCAAAATCTAGGGCTATACTTTCACAATTCTTAATAGAATCAGTATTGATAACTTTAATGGGGGGATTAATCGGAATACTTATAGGTTATGGATTATCTCAAATAGTAGCAGCAATATCGCCAGTTAAACCTATATTTACACTTCAAATATTTATAGGTTCATCAATAACAGCTATATTAATAGGAATAGTTTTTGGGATAGTACCAGCTTTAAAGGCTTCAAAACTAGACCCAATAAAAGCAATTTATAGATAATTTAAAAGTTCAAGAAAAGATAAGAGATTATTTTTTCTTGGACTTTTTTACATTTGGGATTTGGTATAAAAAGTTAAAAAATAAGTTGACAAAAAATACCTGAGAGAATATACTGTGCATATAAGATATATACAGTATATATAATATTAACGGGAGGTGAAATTTTGGATATAATTATTTCAAATTCATCTGGAGTAGCTATATATGAGCAAATAGTAAGACAAATAGAGACGCAAATAATCTCAGGCGATTTAAAGGAGGGAGAACCTCTTCCGTCTATAAGAAACTTAGCTCAGCAACTGAGAATAAGTGTGATAACTACTAAAAGAGCTTATGAAGAGTTAGAAAGAAGTGGCTTCATAGAAACAGTTAAAGGTAAAGGTTCCTTTGTAGCTATAAAAAATAAAGATATGATAAGAGAAATGAGAATGAAAAAGGTTGAAGAATATATTACAAAGGCTATTGATGAAGGGAAATCTATAGGACTTTCGAAGGAAGAGATTAAGGAGTTTGTAGATGTAATATATGAGGAGTTTTAGCTAGAAATGGACAATTTACAGGTGACAATGGACAATTATTTGGAAGTAGTAGAGAGTTGAAAGCTTATAAAAAGTTATAGTTGGTAATAGAAATTAATTAGAAGATAGTGATGGGGAGTAATGGAGGATTTTTGTATGGAAAATATATTAGAAATTAATGATTTAACTAGAAAGTTTAAGCATTTTGAACTTAAAAATATAAGCTTTAAGCTTCCAAAAGGCTTTGTTATGGGACTTATAGGGCCAAATGGTGCAGGTAAAACAACAACACTTAAGCTTATAATGAATTTTATGTGTAAAAATGATGGTGAGATTAAGGTGTTTGGTCTTGATAATATTGAAAATGAAAGAGAAATTAAGGATAAGATAGGTTTTATATATGGTGAAGGAATGTTTAATCCTTATGATACTGCAAAAAGTATAGGTAAAACAGCTAAAATGCTTTATTCTAGCTGGGAACAAGAAAAATACTCAAATTACTTAACAAAATTCAATATACCACAAAAGACTAAGGTAGGAGAAATGTCTAAAGGGACTCAAATGAAGCTTTCCATTGCAGTTGCATTAAGTCACAATGCGGAGCTTTTACTTATGGATGAACCTACAGCAGGCTTGGATCCTATATCAAGAAGAGAATTTTTAGATATGATATATGATTTTATGCAGGATGAGAATAAAGGGGTAATATTTTCAACACATATAACTAGTGACTTAGAAAGAATAGCAGACTATCTAACATGCATAAATAATGGAGAAATAGTATTCTCAGAATCAAGAGATGTTATCTTAGAGAAGTATGGTGTTGTTAAGTGTAGAAAAGGATTGTTAAAAGAAGAACATAGAGAGCTATTTGTAGATATACAAGAAAACAGATTTGGAGTTGAAGCTTTAACTACAAATAAGGAATTAATAAGAGAATTTTATGGTGAGGATGTAGTAATAGATGAACCTAGTATTGAAGATGTAATGTGCCATATGGTTAAAAAATAGATAAGAGGTATGAGGATATGAGAGTAGTTTTAAAAAGATTTTTTAAAAAATATGTTTATCATATAATAGTTATTTTTTTGCTTACTTTATTAAGTATATATATGGATAGTTCTGATATTTATTCAAGTATGAAGTTACAATTACAAGAAAATAAGATGTTAACTTCAACAGATATTGGTTCTTTTCCCAATTTAGCCTTTTCTTTGTTGATACTAATTTATGTAATTAAATATTTTTTAAAGGATAATACTTTAAGTATTATGCCTATTAAAAAGAATGATATATTGAATTCATCATTTCTAATTATCTTTGGGTATGTAACTTTTAACATTATTGTAGAAAGCATCATCATTGATATTATTTTAGTGAATAAAGATATAAACACTGTAGCATTTATAAGTATTTTGTTTTATTGTTGTAAGCGTGTAGCTTTAACGAGTATAATAATATCTTCATTTATTCCACTTCAGATATATCACGAAATAAATCAAGATTCTGATAGTCTTGTATATGGTAGTTTGATAGTAATATTAGAAGTTAGTTTAATAGGATACTTTTCTAAGAATATAAAAGCTATCTTAGAAATAAATAGTTATGCAATAGGGCTATGTTTAATAGCATTAGTGATTGGAGTTATATCTTATAAGGCATCAAGTATTGTCTTTAGTAGATGCTCAGTAATAAAGTGACTTTACTATAATTTAAAATGGTGGTGATAAAGTGTTTACGCTTTGCAAAATATTATATGAGAAGAATAAAGCTTTAGTAGTAATGGGAGTAATAGGTATTTTAATAATAGCTATTGTTGAGGCTACAACTAATAAATATAAAATAGATAGTATGTATACTTCATTCTATATGTACTATTGGATTCTATACTTGTGGGTTCTTATAATTGCAGAATTTAGAAAAGAGACAAGTATATTTTTTATGCCAATTAGAAAGCAAGATATAATAAAAGGATACTATATATTTTCATTATTATATTTTATAATTTTCACATTGCTAAATATATGTGTTCGTATGGTGGTATTTAAACTGTACAATGCAAGTGAAATTCCTTTTGAAAGATTAAGCATATTGGGAGTTCAGGAATTGTTATTTCTTATAAATATAGTTTGGATGATATTGCCGTTAGGAATATTGTGTAAAAGATGGATTGGGCTTATGAGTTTGTTCTTATTTTATGTTCCAATAAATTGGTTTTTAGATAATGAATTTTCAATTTTAAAAAATAACATGCTAATAAGTATAAGCTTGACAATGTTTGTTGGGTATATTTCATATAAGATAGTATTAATATTGTTTGAAAGAAAGGTTTGCATTGAATAAGCATATAGTGTTTTTTAAAGTAAAGTTTGTAGTGAAAAAATGGTGGTGATAAAATGTTTACTCTTTGTAAAGTAGTATGGGAAAAGAATAAAACCTCTAAACTTATTATGTTAATGGGACCAATAATTATTTTGACGGTCTCCCTTTTAGAGACTATAGGTAATAAAGGCAAAGTAGATAGTATATATAATGCTAGTGAATTGTTTATTTATCAGCAAATTATATTTTTTTGGATGCTTATAATCACAGAATTTAGTAGAGAGACAAGTATATTTTCTATGCCAGTTAGAAAGAAAGACATAATAAAAGAATATTATATATGTTCATTAATATATTTTGTATTTTATACATTTATAAATATGTGTGTACGTATTGTTGTATTTAAACTTTATAACGCAAATGCAGTCCAGTTTGAAAGGTTAAGTATATTAGGAATTCAAGAATTTTTATTTCTTACACTTACAGTTTTGATAATCTTGCCATTAATAATACTGTATAAAAATTGGGGGATGATATTGGCAGCTGTATTATTTTATATAGAACATCGTATTAAAATTATTAGCGTGGATTATGTATGGCTTATTGTTAAAAATAATTTATTAATAAGTATAGGACTTACAATGCTTTTAAGTTATATTTCTTATAAAATAGTATTACTATTATTTAATAAAAAGCCGTGTGTTTAATAGCTTTATGGAGGGATTTACATGGGGAAATTAATAAAAGTTTCTATTGATAGATATAAATATTCAATGATAGTTGTACCTTTAATTATAAGTATTATTACAACTATATGTTTAATTTTAATAGAGAAAAATGAATATTTTTATTTTTATATTTTTATAGAAAAATAATTATTATTTCGGGACTTGCTTATATCACTATATTTATAGGAAAGCGTAGTATGATAAGTATTAATATGCCAGTGTCAAAAATGGATAGGATAAATGCTTCATATTTAATGGGTTTTGTAAATATAGTAGTGTTTTTTATTACTGTGTTTATAGTTAGTTATTTTACTTTTAAATATAAAACAGGTGTTTATGATTTTAGAAATATCAGTTTTAATTTGTTAAAATCCACTATAGAAGGCGGAATCTTATTAAGTGTACTTAATGTTATTTATATTTTTACTAGTATTAGGATTAACTATAATTTGGGTAATGGAATAATATATTTTTTTGTAATTGTTTTTAGTAGTTATTTTAATTTTAAAATAGATGATGGTACAAGTTTAATATTATATGGTGTGTTAGCAGGTATAGGTTTAATTTTGTCATATATAATTTCGTTTAAAATATTTGATAGATATTCAGTAGTAAAATAATTTAAGATAGGAATGATTTTTATGAAAGGTCTTATTTTTAGAGATTTACAAAGATATAAAAGAGATATTTATATAATAATAGTTTTAGGTGTTTTATTTAATATTCCACTTACAGAAATGACAGCTTACTTAAGTGGAACCGACAGAGAAATTATTACTAGTTTGATTTTCTTTCAGTGGGGTATATTTTTCAATATAGGTGTAACATTTATTATTGCAAACTCACATATATCAAATGTAGAAAAAATATACTTAAATCAATATCCAGTAACTAGAGGCGATGTAATCTTAAGTAAGTTAATAAGTTGTATTATGTTTTATATAATCTTATGTGTTTCAAATTTTGTTGGAGCATATATAATTAATTTTATAGTACCTAATTATAATGTTATAATGCTAGGCTTTAACCATATATTATTTTTAGTAGGACTAGTTATTATGCTACCTATTTTTGTATATGTTTTTGGGTTAGTTTTTAAGTTTAATAAAAAAGGATTTTATTTTGTAGTCTTTTCATATCTAATATCTCCTATTATAGTGAACTTTATTTCAAGAATAACTGGCTTAAATATAAAAGAATCAGGTTATAACTTTATAGTGAATGTATTACAGAGATTATTCAATGAACAAATTTTAGCTATAACAGGTTTAATTATAGTTATTTTGGTAGGTGGATTTTTAGTATTTATAATATTAAAAAAGATATATGAGAGTGTAGATTTAGAGTGGTTATAAAATAACAGGCTTTTAAAAGTTGTTACTTAGGTAGCAACTTTTTTTATATGAAAAATTTATTTAACTATTACAATATAGTATACTTTACATTGTAAGGGTGCAGTGATATCCTAATATTAGGAGGTAGTATATGGAAATAAATAAAGAGCAATTAAAAGGTTATATTGAGAGCATAATTTTAAATTGTATTTCTACTCAAGATAGATATGGGTATGAAATTATGAAAAAAATAAAAGAATCGAGTAATGATACGTTTGAAATGAAGGAAGGAACACTTTATGTGGTGTTAAAAAGATTAGAAGTAAAGGGGTTAGTAACTTCATATTGGAATGACGATACTAATGGTGGTCGGAGAAAGTATTATAATATAACAGAAGAGGGAAAAGAACAGCTTAATATAAAAAAATCTGAGTGGAGCTTCTTCAAGGAAGTAATAGATAAGTTGATGGTTTAAAAGGGGAGAGTTTATTATGAAAAGTGTAGAAAAATACATAAATTCTATATGTAATAATTTTAGTTTGGAAGATAATGAATTAGAGGATTTTAAAGCAGAGATAAGAAATCATTTAATGGAAAATATAAAGGATTTACAAGCTAAGGGACATTCAGAAGAAGAAAGTATAAAAATAGCTGTAGACAGGTTTGGAGAAGAAAAGATTATTGGAGAATTTTCAGAAGTACTAACAGTTAGAAGGGACAGATTTATAAAGATATTAGTTTTAGCATTAACTATAATTCCTTCAATTTTAATATTTAGAGAATTAGTTCATTTAGATGGACTAAATAGACCATTTGCTTTTTTAATTTTACTTCCAATATATTTTATATATCAAGGAACTGATATATATTTAAAACATAAAAGAAATATAAAGATTGATAAGAAGATTGAAATTATAAAAGGATTGTTTATAATTTGTTTTATAAATATTTTAGGTAGAATAATATTTCCTTTAGATTGTTATGCTGACCTTAGTAAGTCAAAATATCCTTATATAAACCTAGTTCCATTTTCTAACCTAGTAGAATGTATAAAAACTCAAGATTATTATTTTTTACAGTTTGTACTTTTAGGGTTGGTAAGAACCATATTATGTTTTATACCATTAGGATTATTAACGCCTATGCTTTTTAATGAATTTAAATCAATTAAGAAAATTAGTATATTACCAATAGGAATATTTATATTTCAGGCTATATTTGAAACCTTTAAAGCTTATACTGGAAGATTTGGTGGATTCATATACACAGAGAGTCTAATTAAATATATTTTAGGTACTATTATAGGTTATGGATTATATTGTATTTTAAATAAGAAGCAGACTAATTATTTTAAAGTTAGGTAAATATTGCTTATAATATTTAAATATGATATTATGAAATTGTAAAAATAAATATTTAGGACACAGGGGGGCTGGATTTGGCCAGCTGAGATTAAGAACCGATATTCTTTGACCCTATAACCTGAACTGGGTAATGCCAGCGTAGGAAGTTGTTTGCTACTAATCTAGTATTTTGTTTTAGTAACGTAAAGTACGAATCCTATGGGTTCGTACTTTTTTTGTGGCAAAAATTCCTTAAGTGAAAAGTCAAATCTTAAGATAGAGTTAAAATTTTAATTTTACAGCATGAATTTATCTACTTGTTAATTTTGTATTTTGAATTTAAGTAGTTATGATTTGGCTATCACAGTAAAATCTTAATTGTTATTTTTACAAGTAACAAAAGGAGGAATTGTTTATGAAAACAAAAAAATTAACACTCTCGGGTTTGTTGATTGCTTTGGGGGTAATTACAGGAAATCTTATTTTCATACCGGTAGGAGGAGCAAAATGTTTTCCAGTACAGCATATAATTAATGTTTTAGCAGCTGTGATTTTAGGTCCAGGCTATGCTTTATGTGTTGCTTTTAGCATTTCATTATTAAGAAATATATTAGGTGTAGGAACTATTTTGGCTTTTCCAGGAAGTATGATAGGAGCTTTTTTAGCAGGAATTATTTATAAGAAGACTAAGAAAAATATACTAGCTGTTTTAGGTGAGGTTTTTGGAACAGGAATTTTAGGTGGGTGGGTTGCATGTTTAATGGCTAAATTAATTATGGGTAAAAGTGTAGGAGCATTATATTTTATACCACCATTTTTGATAAGTACAGTTGGAGGAAGCTTAATAGCTTATTTATTACTTAAAGCGTTAGAAGCATCTAAAGTTTTAAATATAGTTGGTTTTAGAGGAGAGATAAAATAATGATAAAAAAAGTATTAACAATAGCAGGTTCAGATAGTTCAGGTGGAGCAGGAATTCAAGCAGATCTTAAGAGCTTTAGTGCAAATTATGTATATGGAATGAGTGTCATAACTGCAGTGACTGCACAAAATACACAAGGTGTTTTTATGGTTCAAGATATAGATAAAGAGGTTGTAAAAGCACAGCTTGATGCAGTATTTACAGATATTGAAGTAGATGGAGTAAAGGTTGGTATGGTTTCAAAGATAGATACTATAGTTGCTATAAGTGAAGCTCTTAAGACTTATAAAGCTAAAAATGTAGTAATAGATCCAGTTATGGTATCTAAAAGTGGGTATTCTCTTTTAAAAGAAAGTTCTAAGCAAACTTTAATTAAAGAACTTATACCACTTGCAGATGTATTGACTCCTAATATTCCAGAAGCAGAAGAAATATTAAGTGAAGTTAAAGGTGAGAAAATTACTATAGAAACTATAAAGGATATGGAAGAGGCTGCAAGAGCATTATGTGAATTAGGCAGTAGAACTGTATTAGTAAAAGGAGGACATAGTGTAGGAGAAGCTACAGATGTTCTTTTTGATGGTAAAGATATAAGTTATTTTAAATCTGAAAGAATAAATACAAAAAATACTCATGGTACAGGTTGTACTTTATCTTCAGCAATAGCTGCAAATTTAGCTAAGGGTATGGAAGTAAAAGAAGCTATAGGGAAGGCAAAAGAGTATATAACTATAGCTATAAAACATTCTTTAGATATTGGACATGGAGTAGGTCCTACAAATCATTTTTATGAACTATACAAGAAGGGCGGAAAAAGTTGTGAATAAAACTAATGATAAACTTGGATTTTTTACTTTTGTGTTTTTATGGTTTGGAGCAGCTGTATCCATTGCAGAAATACTTACAGGAGGGCTTATAGCTCCACTTGGATTTAAAATAGGGTTAGCTACTATATTAATAGGACATCTTATAGGAACTACAATTTTTGCTTTAGGTGGAATAATAGGATATAGAGAAAAAATAACAGCTATGGAATCTACTAAAATAGCTTTTGGAAGTTATGGAAGTTATTTGTTTTCGGTATTAAATATACTTCAATTAATTGGGTGGACAGCAGTTATGATAAAGTCTTCTGCTACTTCAATAAATTTAATAACTAAAAGCCTTTGGAATGTTGATAACTTTATAGTTTGTGCTTTATTTATTGGTTTACTTACAGCCTTATGGATAGCCTTTGGTAAAGTTGGAATTGAGAAAATAAATAATATAGCTGTAATGCTTCTATTTATATTAACATTAATTTTAGGATTTGTAATATTTAAGGATGGAAGCTTGCTTAACAAAACAGTAGAAGGTCAAATGACAATAGGAGGAGCTATAGAGCTTAGTGTAGTTATGCCTCTTTCATGGTTACCTTTAATAGCAGACTATACAAGATTTGCAAAAAATGAAAAATCAGCTGGGGTAGGTAGCTTCTTAGGATATTTTATAGGTAGTGCTTGGATGTTTATTATAGGGCTTGCTTCAGCTATAATATCTCAAAATTCAGATCCTTCAGCTATTATGTTAGCTGTAAACTTAGGAGTTACTGCACTTTTAATAGTGGTTTTATCAACTGTAACTACAACTTTTATGGATGTGTATTCTGCGGGGATATCTTTTAGAAATATAACAAAGAAGTTAGATGAAAAAACTATAGGGCTTATTATGGCCGGAATAGGAACAGTTTTAGCGATTGTAGTTCAAATGGAGAATTATGAAAGCTTTTTATATGCTATAGGTTCGGTTTTTGCGCCATTATTTGCAGTACTTATAACAGAATACTTTATTATAAAATCGGATATTAAAGCTAAAATTAATATGAAGATAAATTTAGGAGCATTTTTAGTTTGGGTAATGGGTGTTGTTTTATATTATGTGTTTATAAAATTTGATTTGATAATAGGTGCTACATTGCCAGTAATGATTATAACAGGAGTACTATATAAAATTTCTTGGGAGGTTGTGAATAAATGGAAGCTTGTAAGAGAATAGCTCAGTTACTTGAGAAAGTAAGAAATGAAAAACCACTAGTACATCAGATAACAAATTATGTTACGGTAAATGATTGTGCAAATATAACATTAGCATTAGGTGCTTCACCAGTTATGGCAGATGATATTTTAGAAGTTTCAGATATGGTAAGTATAGCAAAAGCTTTAGTTATAAACATAGGAACTTTAAATAGCAATACTATAGCTTCTATGATACTTGCAGGTAAGACAGCTAATAAATTAAATATACCTGTAGTTTTAGATCCAGTAGGAGTAGGAGCTACTAAATATAGAACTGATACTGCTAAGAGAATTTTAGATGAAGTTAAGATATCAGTAATCAGAGGAAATTTATCAGAAATTAAAATTCTTAATGGAATAGAAGGAAAGACAAAAGGTGTGGATAGCACAGAAGAAATATTTTTAGAAAGTAATAATATTGAAGATATAAAACTTATGGCAAAAAGCTTTGCAAAAAATATTAAAGCCGCAATAGCTATAACAGGAGCAGTAGATATTATAACTGATGGAGAAACTTTATATACTGTAGAAAATGGACATAGTACAATGGCAAAAGTTACTGGTACAGGTTGCATGTGTACAGCTCTTATAGGTTCATTTATGGCAGCAACTAACAATAGTTTACTAGCTAGTTTGTCAGGTGTTACAGTTATGGGACTTGCAGGAGAAATAGCTTTTGAAAATTTAGATAAGGTTAATGGTGGTACTGGTAGTTTAAAGGTTGGGATTTTAGATGCAATATGCAATTTAAATGAAGAAATAATTTTAAGGAGAGTTAAGATTAATGAAGGATAATGTAGACTATAGTCTTTATTTAGTTACAGATAGAAAAATATTAAAGGATAGAGATTTAAACAAATCAGTAACTGAGGCAATAGAAGGTGGAGTAAGATTAGTTCAACTTAGAGAAAAAGATATAGATACAAGGGATTTTTATAATGTAGCAAAAGAGCTAAAGGCTATTACAGATAGTAAAAATGTACCGCTTATAATAAATGATAGATTAGATATAGCTTTAGCTATAGATACAGCAGGAGTTCATTTAGGGCAAAAGGATATGCCGCTTTTAAAGGCAAGAGAGATCTTAGGGAATGAAAAAATAATAGGGATTTCAGTAGCTACACTTGAAGAGGCTATAATAGCTGAAAAGAATGGAGCCGATTATCTAGGAGTAGGAGCTATGTTTGCAACTAATAGTAAGCTAGATACAAGAAGTGTAACTTTAGATACTTTAAAAAATATAAAGAAAAGCGTAAAAATACCAGTGGTAGCTATTGGTGGTATAAATGAAACCAATATTGAGAAATTAAAAGAAACTAATATAGATGGAGTAGCTATAATATCAGCTATACTTGGAAAAAGGGATATAATTAAAGCAAGTAAAGAACTTATGGATATATTAAAGCATAAGCTATTTTCTAAACAGTGAGTATGTTTAGAAAATAGTTAATTATATACATTATATTGTAGTTGATAGTATAATTATCATTAACAATATAATGTGTGTATATGATTCGGATTATATGAATAAGTTTAAATCTATTTACAGTGTGAACGAAAAATTTATAAATAATAATCAAACAGTTATAAGTCTACAGTCTAAAGAGTTTTATGTAAAAATGGGGGCAACTCCATGTGGAGAAGTTGAATCCCTTCTTAGAAAAGGACTAAAGTTAGCATCTAAAATTCCTATAAAACTTTAAAGTCACTTCATATTAAATTTGTATGAAGTGACTTTTTTCTGTAAGTATCATAAAAAATATTTATGGTATAATATTAAAAAATTGTAATCAATTCATATGAAGTTTCGTTTTATTAAGTGAAGATATCTTTAAATACAGAATATAAGGAGCACAAAATATGTTTTCTAGAAAAAAAGGATGTGTAGCAGAACTTAGAAAAAGAAATCCTAAAGCTATAAATTACGTTATAGATGAATATGGGAATTTATTATATAAGGTAATTTATTCAGTTCTAAAATCTTTTAAGGATGAAGGATACATTGAAGAATGTATGAATGATGTTTTACTTTCCATATGGAACAATATAGATAAGTTTAGTGGAGAAGAGGATAAGTTTAAAAGCTGGATTTGTGCTATAGCAAGATTTAAGGCTATAGATTTTATGAGAAAAAAACATAATGAAGTTAGTTTTGAAGAGGTTGAAAATGTAACTTTATTTTCTAAGGAGGATGTAGAAGATAGAATTTTGCTTAAAGAAAACAGAAGTGAATTAATAGAAACTATAAATTCTTTAGGTGAACCGGATAAGACTATATTTCTTAAAAAGTACTTTTTAGGTTATTCTTCTGAAGAGATAGCCACTGAACTTAATATAACAAAGGGCAATGTAAATACTAGACTTTGTAGAGGTCGTAAGGTTCTAAAGGACAAGCTAAAAAGTGATTTAGTGGAGGGGCTATAAAATGAAAGATATATATGAATTATTAAATGATATTGATATAGATACAAGTAAGTATGAAAAGATGGACATAAATATGCCAGAGACAACTAAAAAGAGAATTAAAAATAAACTTAGTAGTAAAATACAAAAGGATAATTTTAAAATTAAATCTTTAAAAACAATAGGTAAAACAGCAGGAGTAGCTATTTTGATTTTTGGTGTTGTAGGAATAGCAAATCCAACTTTTGCTAAAGCAATTACGGATACTATAAAATATTTTGAAGGTAGTAGAATATATAATTCAGAATTCAAAAGGTATTCTAAGGGCGTTGATTTAACTACAACAGATAATAAAATTTCAATAAAATTAAATTCAGTTGTTTATGATGGTTCTAATTTATATTTAGCTTATGAACTCGATACCGAAACACCTTTAGAATATGGCGTGAAAATATGGTCTACTGATATTACTGTAAATGGTAAAAAAATAAATGGAAATGAAAAAAGAAAACTAGAAGGTCATGAATTTGATAATGATATTTATAGCAGTTATGATAAAAGGATAGAAAAAAATGATAATAAGGAAAAGTATATAGGTACAACAAGTTGGGATTTGACAGATTATAAATTAGAGGATAATAAGGGTGAAGATATTAACATTGAGTGGAATATTAATAATATACATGGGATAGATGGTAAATGGTCTTTTAAATTCAAAGAATCTAAAAAAGAATTAATGGATAATAGTAAGACTTTTAGAGATTTAGGAGAAATAAGTTTTAATGATATTCAAAGATATAAGATAGATAAATTTACAGTAAACCCTATAGAGTCTAAAATGGAGGTAACACAAATTACAAATAAAGATAAACTTAATAAATATTTAGAAAATAATAAAGTATCTGATATAACAACTGAAAATAACTTCTCGGATAACAGGTTGATATTAGCGAACGATGAAGAGCTATTTGCATTAGGTGGTTCAGGATATGGAGTTGATAATAAGAATGGCGAAGATTTAGTTAAATCCAAACAAATTTTTTATGGATTAAAGACTATACCTACAGAGTTGAAAATAATACCTGTAAAAGCAAAGATGGGTCCAAATGAAGCTGCCAAATTTAGATTTATAAAAATAAAAGATTTAAAGACTAATATGGAACTTATGGAAGGTAAAGATAAATCTATAGTTATAAATTCTTTAGAAAATAAAGAAAATAATTTGAAAATTAATATAAGCTTTAAAGGTATGGATATTGGTAGGAGAATGGATTTAGTTATAGTAGATGATAAAGATAAATATTTAACCGCAGTAAAAAATAAAGAATTTGAAAACATAAAAATAAAGCAACCAATAGACGAATATACAGATATAAAAAATTATAATATAAAAGGTAATTTAGATTTAAATTTTGAAAATGTTAATGAAGAAGACTATTTAATGTATTTAGATTATGATAATAGTTATAGTTTAGATATGGAAAATGCAAAGAATATAAAATTAAATTAAAGAATAATTATTAAGTGATATTCTATAAAAGAATATCACTTAAATTTTATGAAGATTTTAGTTTAAGCTTTTTTCACTGGAATTTGAATTTCTGTAATGTAATCATCTGGGTTAGATTTTGACCATTCACCTTCAATATATATTTCTCTATTAGGGCCAGTAATTGTATAGCTGTTTTCTTCAATCCACTTAAGGATAGCTGTATAGGCTAAAGAAAAGTTCTCATAGCTTCCTTTATGAATTGTACAAGCCATAGTTTCAACTTCTGGCATGTCATACACTTTAACCTTATCATTTTCAGGTGTTGATGTTAGAACTTCTTTAACCACCTCAATATCAACATCTTTTTCTTTATAACCAGTATCGTGATAAATTGAAGCACATCTAGTACCTAACTTTGCGTTACAAGAATTTAAATAGTTATTAAGTTCAAACCATAAAGAATGTTGCTTACTATAATCATCTATAACATTTCTTACTGAAGCAACCTTAAAAGAATCTATATTTTTTATAACGATATCATATTTTAACATAATTGAATCATCCTCCTGAATTTGTTTCATTAATAAATTGAGCCCGGAAATCTTTGCTTTTTCCTTTTCTATGTTTTCTTCAATTTCTAATCTCTTTGAATTTAACATTGAAATTACTATATCAGAAGATAAGTCATTAGAGATTATTTCAGTAATTTCATTTAAGGAAAAACCTAAACTTTTTAATGCTACTATTTTATTAAGCCTTAAGATCTGATTTGCAGAATAGTATCTATATCCACTTTCTGTATCAATTTTTGTAGGCTTTAATAGACCTATTTCATCATAGTATCTAAGAGTCTTAATAGAAATTTTATTTAGTTTAGAAAAATCACCTATTTTAAACATTATATCTCTCCTATGTGCACATGGATTTTTTATTAAGATTGGTATACCTTACTTACAATTTAATCATAATATCTCCAGTAACGGGAGAGTCAATAAAAAATTTTATTTTACAATTTGGTAACAACTTTATTAATTTAAGTAATAACTAAATTGTAAAATAGAATTAAAGAATAGGGGGATGGATTTAAATGAATAAACTTTTTAAGAATATTATAGCTATAGTGGTAAGTTCAACTTTAATTTGCGGGTGTAGTATGAATAAAACTGTTACTTTAAGTGAAGATGTTAAGGTAGAGCAATTAGCTATTAATAATAATACAGTAAAAGTAGAAGAAAAACTTCTAGATTTAAATTTAAAAAAAGATGAAAGATTTTTTAGTACTTTTTATGATGGAGATATGTTATTAGGAACTATAGGATTAAATGATGCAGAAATAATTTATAATGGAACAAAAGAGTATGGTTTTTTAGGAGTAGCAAAACCTAATATTTATAGTTTAGATAAAAACGGAGTATTTAAAGAAACTAACAAAAAGGTAGAAAGTTTAGTAGAAGAAAATAATGGGAAACTAGTATATTCTGGTATGCTTAAAAATTACAATGAAGATAACGGAAATTCATATTTAAATTATATAGATTATGAAAAAAGTAATGAGAAAAAGCAAGTTGTTAAATTTAAGGACTTGTACAAAGAACTTTTTAACTTAAATGGAAGTTATGGAACTAGTAATTTTGAGGAAATAGTAGAGGGAAGAGAAAATTTCATTGCTGCATATAGCTTTACAGAATTTATAAAGCAAGGGAATGATAATGAAATTATTTCAAAGTTTACAGATAAAGGGAATAATAATAAAATTTTTATAAAGCTTTTGGATATGGAAAAAAATAAATTATATGAATCAGATAACATAAATACAGAGATTATAAAAATTATATATATTAAGTCTATAGATAGCTTTATAGCTATAGATAAAAATGCAAATTGTTATAAGTTAGATATAAATGATAATAAAATAGAATTTAAGAAGTTTTCTAATATAGATATTGGAGATATTGGTGAGATTAGAAGAGAACAAGTAGTTATTGTAGATGAGGATACTATAGCAATAACAAGTTTAAAGTATTCTGAAAATCAAATAATAAACTATAGTTTTAAAAATAATAAGAGTACAGTTTTAATGAAGGTTAATAAGGATGAGAACGTAACGATACAAGCTTATTATCCTAAAGAAAACTTAATAGTGTTATCAAAAAGTTATAAGATGAAAATAAAAGCTAGAGATAATAGGGAAGAGAGCAGTTACAAGGATGTGTATTTAGCACAAATGAAAAATAATAAGATAGAGATATTTCATAAACTAAAAAATATGGATAAGGAGAATGAATTATATATATGGAATAAGATCACTGTTAATAGAAAAGGAGATGAGCTATTTATAGCCAGATATTTGGCTGTTCCTGAAATAAATAGTTTAGAGAACTGGCGTACAACCTATGAATTTGTAAACATTAAAAGATAAATATACTTTCTAATTTGATTTTAAATAGAAAGAATAGTAAAATCCTATTGAAAAGAAATAATAGAAATACAAACTAATCTATTATTTTTTTATAAGGTTTGTTTGGGAGAAGTTTATGAATAATAATAAAAAGATTTTAGTTGTAGAAGATGAATATTCTATAAATGATATATTAACTATAACGTTAAATAAAGAAGGATATGAAGTTAAAAGTGTTTTTTATGGCAGAGAGGCTTTAGAGATAATTGATGATTTTAAACCAGATTTAGTTTTATTAGATTTAATGCTACCTGATATTGATGGTTTTTCAGTTTGCAAACAGATTTCGGACAAGTATTTAGTAATTATGATTACTGCCAGAGGAGATGTTATGGATAGAATATTAGGAATGGAACTTGGAGCAGATGATTATATAATAAAGCCCTTTGATATTAGAGAGGTAATTGTTAGGGTAAAGGCTATGTTTAGAAGAGGTCAAAAAAGCACTTCAATGATAGAGGATGGCTTTGAAAAGGTAACTGATAATATAAAAGTAAATGAGAAAAGTAGAATAATAATAAAAGACAATAGAGCGTTGGATTTAAAACGAAAAGAGTTTGATTTGTTTTTATACTTGTATAAAAATAGAAATGTTGTACATTCTAGAGAAGCTTTATTAGACAAGGTATGGGGATTTGAATTTGCAGGAGATACTAGAACTGTGGATGTTCATATAAGAAGGCTTAGAGCTAAATTAGAAGAGAATGAAGACAAGATTATAGAGACTGTCTTTGGAATAGGATATGTTATGAGATGATAAAAAGAGGTTTCAAATCTTTAAAAGGTAAAATAATATTTTTTAGTTTAATAGTAATAACTATTTTTCTAATAGCTTTAAATTTTATTCTTGCAGATATTTTAAATAAAAGCTTAGAAAATAGTATTAAAAAGGAATTAGAAAGTATTAAGGCTATTTTTGTAAATAATATAAATAATAAGCTTCTATTAGAAGAAAATTCAGAGTTTAGTTATGATGAAGTATGGAGATATGAAAATGATATTATTAGTAATTTTAATATTTACATTAAGTTTTCTAATAATAAATTTAAAGAAGTTAGAGGAGAAGAACTTGATAGACAAACTACTGAAGCTTTAGAAAAAGAAAGCTTTGGGAAAAAGGTTTTATTAAATTTTAAGATGAAAGATAGTAAGGCTATAGCGAGTTATATATATCCTGTTTATACTGGTGAAAAATATATTGGAAGTTTAATATTACAAAAAAGTTATGATGAAGAATATAAAAAAAATATAGATATAATAAAGAGAATTATTTATATAGAATTACTACTATTTATAATATTGATAGCCGTATTATATATTTTTTTAAATAAATCAATTAAGCCTCTGGAAAGGCTTTCTAAAAACATGGAAAAGCTTGCAATAGGGGTTTATCCAGAGGATATTATAATAAACAGTAATGATGAGATACAAAGTCTTTCTAAAAGTTTTGATTTTATGAAAAAGGAAATAGAAAGAAAAATAGATAGTATAAATACTGAAAAAGAAAAGGTTTATAACATGCAAAAGGTTACAAGAGATTTTTTCAATAATGCAACTCATGAAATGAAAACACCTCTTGCCGCAATTATAGGTTATTCAGAACTTTTAAAAGAAGATGATTTAGATTATGAAACTAAGAAAAGGGTATTAGATAGAGTTTTAATTGAAAGTAAAAGAATGAATTCTTTAGTTTCAAATGTTTTAGATATATCACGAAATGAGATAAAGCGGGAAAGAGATTTTAGTAACTTTTATATAAATAACATTATAGAGGATATTATAAATCAGATGGATATAAGAATAAAAGAAAAAAATATATCTGTGATTAAAGATCTTAAAAAAGTGATATGTTATGGTGTTGAAGAAGAAATAGTTAAGGTTATAATAAATCTAATTGATAATGCTATTAAGTATACTAGTGATAGTATTATACGGATAAGTTGTTATAAAGAAAAGAAATATGTTGTTGCGAAAATTAAAAACTCCTGTGGTATTATTCCAGAAAATATCAAAGAGAACGTATTCAGTCCCTTTATAAAGTATAATTATAATAATATAAATATAAGCAGTTCTGGTTTAGGACTTTATATATGTAAAGAACTAATAGAAAGTAACAATGGTGAAATAGGTTTTGAATTAATAGATGGAAGTATAGAATTTGTAATCAAAGTTTTTAATAAAATTAATTGATGTTTTAAATAGATAGTCAAGAGCATATTTCTAATTATCTATTTTTAAATTAATAGCAATATTTGCGGGATTTATCGGTGAAAACTTACTAAATAATGAAAAATTAAATAAAAGAATAAATATAGGAAAAGGAATTATTTTTACGTTAATAGGAATGAAAATAGCACTTTTAGAAAAGTAGTATAAACACTAGTTGAAAGTTATTAATCTTTCAATTAGTGTAATTTTTTTATTTAAAATTGAAAGAATTTCTTAAGAATTTAGTTAAAGAGTTTGAAAGAATTATGATTTATTATAAAAGCATACAAAATAATTGAACTTAATTAATTTCATGTGAGGTGATATAATAGGAGAGAAAAAAAGGTTATTTTGTTAGTAGGGGGAAAATTATGAAGTACAATGTTTTAGTAGTAGATGATGAAAGGGAGATAACTGATGCAATAGAAATTTATTTAAGTAATGAAGGGATAAATGTGTATAAAGCATATGATGGCTTAGAAGCTTTAGATTTGTTAAACACTTATGAGATTCATTTAATACTTATGGATATAATGATGCCAAAGATGGATGGGCTTAGAACTACTCTTAAAATAAGGGAAGAAAAAAATATTCCTATTATAATGCTTTCTGCAAAGTCAGAAGACACAGATAAGATATTAGGACTTAACATGGGAGCAGATGACTATATAACAAAACCATTTAATCCGTTAGAACTTATAGCAAGAGTTAAGTCCAATTTAAGAAGATATATAAGGCTTGGTAATTTTAAAAATATTGATGAAGAAAAAGAGAAGGATAGATTGATTTGCAATGGATTAGTATTAAATAAATTAACAAAAGAAGTTACTGTAGATGATGAAGCTATAAAAGTTACACCTAGTGAATATAAGATTTTAGAACTTCTTATGAGTAACTGGGGGAGAGTATTTTCGTCAGATGAAATTTATGAAAGAATATGGGGAGACGTTGGTTATAACTGTGAAAACACAGTGGCAGTTCATGTAAGAAGAATACGAGAAAAAATAGAAATAAATCCAAAAGATCCGAAATATTTAAAGGTGGTGTGGGGTGTTGGTTACAAAATTGAGAAGTAGCAAATTGGTTCGCTTCATAGGAATATTTATGGTTGCAATAAGTATTTCTACAATGTTAGCGTACGTAGCTATTTTATCAACATATAATTACGCAGATGCAAAAAGTTTTTATGAAACATCTGATTTTTATCGTCTTTTAGGTAGTGAGCAAAATTTTATGCTTAATACTTTAGACTTTTATAAAGGAAAAGAAAAGGTAATTTCTTTAGATAATATTAAGTCAACGGATTTGTTTACTGACTATGAGGTTAAAAGTGCTTTTAAAGATTATAATAAAGATTATGAAATCCATGCTTCAAATGTTAATAGGGCATATGATAGCTTAAAAAAAGAGGCTATAGAGAAAAAATATACAGATAGAATCGTAGAAATAGAAAAAGAAAGAGAAGAAGAATTAAATGATGTAAAGAAACATTATTATACTTCAGAAGAAGATGTAAGAAAAAATTTAGAAAAGTCAAAAGAAGATAACTTTAAAAGTAGTATTAGGCGTTATCATGAAACACCTGTAAAATATATAATGATAACTGAAGATGGTAGAACGTTTACTAATATTAAAGAAGCAGATGCTGATTATATAATAGATAAAACTAAATATGAATATAAAAAAAGTAATGACTTCTTTATTGTATTAAGAAAAGAAAATTTAGATGATAGTACTAAGATTAATGAAAGCAGTTATGATAAAAAAGCATTTGATAAATTCTTAAATTATTATAGTGATGATATAAATGCTCTTAAAGAAAATAAAATAAAGTTGATGGGTATATTTGTTAAAGAGGATGATTTAGCTAGAAGTGGATATGCTTCTAACAAAGATAAATATGATCTATATACTAAAAATAGTAAAGTAATAGGATATGCTGTTAAAGGAGCAGTTTTAGCATGTATACTTGGTTTAGCTATTTTGGTATTTAGTAAAGTTAAAGAAGAGAGTAAACTTCAAAAGATATACAAGTGGTTATATTTTGAGCTTGATATAGGATTGCAGTGCGGTGGAATTTATATCGGATTAATGTTTACAGAAATACTTTATAGCTTTTTTGGTTGGCGTTCAAATTGGATTCATTATGAAGTTTTAATAGCTTTAAGTTTATATATAATTTTTGAATATTATTTATTAGTATTCTTTATAAATTCACTTAAAGATATTATGAAAAGTAAAAAGTTCAAACAAAAGATATTATTATATGTCTTATTTAAGAAATGTAGAAAATTTATTAAAGATATTTTAGATTATAAAGATACAAGGTTTAAATTTATAATTTTTGCTGTATTTACTTTTATATTTATATTAATATCTTTAGTAGTTGCAAGCGAGTTATATATGTGGGGCTGGCATGATACATTGATAATTGTTTTTATACTTTATACTTTGTCATATTTTGGATGTTTGTTTCTTTATGGATTTAAGTTCATGAAACATTTAAATAAGATATTAGATGGAACTAATAAGATTTCAGAAGGTGATTTGAATTATACTATTGAAGAAAAAGGAGTAAACATTTTAGGAAAGCTTGCTAAGAATATAAACAATTTAAAATCAGGGCTTAAAGATGCGTTAGGAAAAGAAATGAAGAGTGAGAGAATGAAGAGTGAACTTATAACCAATGTATCTCATGATTTAAAAACTCCGTTAACATCTATAATTAACTATGTAGATTTATTAAAGAAGGAAGAGTTAGAATCACAAAAAGCTAATGATTATATTGCTATTTTAGATAGAAAGTCTCAAAGACTTAAGGCGCTTATCGAGGATTTGTTTGAAGCATCAAAGGCTACTAGTGGTGCTTTAGATATGAATATAGAAAAGATTGAAATAACAGAGCTTCTAAAGCAAACTTTAGCAGAATTAGATGAGAAAATAGTAACTTCGAGACTTAATTTTAAAGTGAATTTGGGTGTTGAAAAAATTTATGCCATGGGAGATGGTAGAAGAACTTATAGAGTTTTTGAGAATCTTATTCAAAATATTTTAAAATATTCTTTAGCAGGTACTAGAGTATATATTGATTTAATAAAAGAAGAAAGTTCCATTAAGCTTGTTATGAAGAATATAGCAGCTTATGAGATGAATTTTGATGCTACAGAAATAGCTGAAAGATTTAAAAGGGGAGATTTATCTAGAAACACAGAAGGGTCGGGGCTTGGTCTTGCTATAGCAAAGAGTATAATGGAACTTCAAAATGGAAAACTGGATTTAGAAGTAGATGGAGATTTATTTAAGGCTACAGTAGTATTTTATAACGTATAAAAGAAGGCGTGATTGCCTTCTTTTTGTTTTAATTTAACAGATAAAATTTTTATAAAGTTAATTGTATAAGTACATATATTTGGTTATAATAAAAGCTGAGGAAACTTTAAAAGGGGTGAAATTTTTGGATAGAGAATTTTTAGAAGCTTTAAGTAGTATGCTTGATAAAAAATTAGATGAGAAATTAGAACCTATAAAAAATGATATAGCTGACTTAAAAGAAGATGTAGGTACATTAAAGGCTGATGTAAGTATATTAAAGAGTGATGTAAGTATGTTAAAGAGTGATGTGACACATATTAAAAAGAAAGTGGATTCTGTTTATGATCAAACAGCAGATTTAACTGAGTTTAGAACTGATGTACTTTCAAAACTTGATTCGGTAGATGATGATATATCAACAATAGAAACGGTTACAGCTAGTAATTATTTATATATAAATAAACTTAAAAGAATGAAAAGTGTGTAAGGGCAAGTATTGCTTTTACACTTATTTTTTAAAAGGAGTAAAAATGGAAGAGTTTTGTAATTATTGTTTGAGTTTGCCCAAAACAATTAAAGATTATCCCTTTGGAGAAGAACCTTTAGTCATTAAAGTAAATAATAAAATGTTTGCACTTATTAATGAAAATCATGAAATATCACTAAAATGTGAACCTTTTAGAGCTTTAGAATATAGAGAAATGTTTAATGGGGTAAGACCTGGTTATCATTTAAATAAAAAACATTGGAATACTATAAATATAGATAGTGATGTTCCAAAGGAAATTATAAAAGCTATGATAAAGGAATCTTATGAAGCTGTTGTTAAAACATTTTCTAAAAAAGAAAGAGAAGAAATATATATTAAATTAAAATAGAAAATAGATAGAATATTAATGTATAACGTAGATAAAACTAGCTTTATAAAGCTAGTTTTTATTTTTGAGAAAAAAGTCCATTAAAAAGCCTTGACTTTTTATTAAATAATAATTATTATTAACACATAAAGAATATTAAATAAACGAAGCAAACTTCGTTATATATAGGAGGAATTAATTATGTCATTAATAGGAAAGAAAGTTCAAGATTTTAAAGCACAAGCATATCATGGAGGAGACTTTAAAGAAGTTACTCTTGATTCAATAAAAGGAAAGTGGTCAGTATTCTTCTTCTATCCAGCAGATTTTACATTTGTATGTCCAACAGAATTAGGAGATTTAGCTGATAATTATGCTAAATTTAAAGAAGAAGGTGCAGAAATTTACTCAGTATCAACAGATACTCACTTTGTACACAAAGCATGGGCTGATGCTTCAGAAACAATCAATAAGATCCAATATCCAATGATAGGAGATCCAACAGGGGCTTTAGCTAGACAGTTTGATGTTATGATTGAAGAAGAAGGTTTAGCATTAAGAGGGACTTTTATAGTTAGTCCAGAAGGTGAAATCAAAGCATATGAAGTACATGATGCAGGTGTTGGAAGAAATGCTGAAGAATTATTAAGAAAAGTTCAAGCATGTAAATTTGTTCATGAACATGGTGATCAAGTTTGCCCAGCTAAATGGACTCCAGGAGCAGAAACTTTAGTACCTAGTTTAGATTTAGTAGGAAAACTATAAAATTAAATTTTCAGAGGTATGATTATTAATATCATACCTCTGAATTTAACTAAAGTTATAAAAGTAAAGTTTATAAATTCTAGGTGTAGATTTTGTTTTTATAACTTAAGCAATGGAAGATATAATAAGGAGGAAAAATTATGGATAAAATATATGATTTAATTATTATAGGTGGTGGAGCTGCTGGGCTTTCAGCAGGGATATATGCAGGAAGAGCAAAGCTTGATACACTAATAGTTGAAAAAGGAAATGGTGGTGGCCAAGCAGCAACTACTTTAGATATTGTAAATTACCCAGGAGTAAGAAAAACTACAGGACCAAAACTTATGGAGGAAATGAAGCTTCAAGCAGAAGATTTTGGTGTTGAATTTTTAAAAACTGAAGTTTTAGATATGGATTTAACTAAAGATGTAAAAGATCTTAAGACTGATAATGGTTTATTGAGAACTAGAGCTATAATAATAGCTACAGGTGCATCACCAAGGGCTTTAGGATTTAAGGGTGAACAAGAATTTAAAGGAAGAGGAGTTGGATATTGTTCTACTTGTGATGGAGAGTTTTTTAAGGATTTAGAAGTTTTAGTTGTAGGTGCAGGTTATGCAGCTGCAGAAGAAGCTATATATTTAACTAGATTTGCTAAGAAAGTAATAGTGATAGCTAGGGAACCAGAGTTTACTTGTGCAAAATCAATAGGAGATAAGGTTAAAGCTAATCCTAAAATAGAAGTAAGGTTTAATACTGAAGTTATAGAAGCTAAGGGAGATGAATTACTTCGCTCAGTAAGACTTATAAACAATATAACTAAAGAAGAGTATGATTACTATCCACCTAAGGAAGATGGAACTTTTGGTATATTTGTATTTGTAGGCTATGAACCAAAAACAAAATCATTTAAGAATCATGTTAATATGGATGAGTATGGATATATAATAACAGATGAAAATATGAAAACAGATGTAAAAGGGGTATATGCAGCTGGAGATTTAAGGCCTAAATCTTTAAGACAGATAGTAACAGCAGTAGCTGATGGCGCTATAGCAGCTACAGATGCAGAAAAATATATAACTGAAGAAAAAGAAAGATTAGGAATTAAAGATATAGAAGTTAAAAAAGTATTAAAAGAAGAAGTTAAAAAAGAAAGTAAGATAGAAAATAAAGCAGGAAGAAGTTCTCTGCTAAATGAAGCCTTAAAAAATCAATTAAGGCCTATTTTTGAAAAAATTGAAAGAAAAGTAATTCTAGCATCAGTAGTAGATGCTAATAATGCTAAATCTATAGAGCTTAAAGAATTTATTTTAGATTTAGTAGAACTGGGAGAAAATTTAGAAGCTAAAATATTAAATAAGGGAGAAGATTTAGCTTTTGAAAAACAAATAAATGCAGATAAATTTCCAGTAGTTGCTTTATTAAATGATAAAAATGAATATAGTGGAGTTAAATTCCATGGAGTACCTGGTGGACATGAATTAAATTCATTTGTATTAGCTATATATAACTATGGTGGTCCAGGTCAAGCTATAGATCAAAATATATTAAAAGATATTAAAGCGATAGACAAAAAAGTTAATATAAAAGTAGGAGTTTCTTTATCTTGTACTTATTGTCCAGATGTTGTTGTTGCAGCTCAAAGGATTGCAATAGAAAATCCTAATGTAGAAACTGAAATGATAGATTTATCAAATTTTGAAGATATAAAAAATAAGTATAAACTTATGAGTGTTCCAGCAATAATAATAAATGATAAGGATGTATATTTTGGAGCTAAAAAGATAAATGAAATACTTGATATGGTAAATAGGTAAAAAAGGAGCTATGCTTAAAAATTAAGCATAGCTTTTCTTAGTTAATTTATTTGATAAACTAAGAATAGTTTCAAGTGAAAAGTCCTTGGCAAGCTTTTCAAGGGATTTTTGCATTTCATCTATCAATAAAGGGTTGATGATGAACCGATTTATGGTGGAATTTAAATCTTTTATAGATTTTAATGCTACTGCTGCACCTACGGATTCAAGAAACTCAAGGTTTTCTTGTTCTTGCCCAGGTATAGCAAAAGGGGAAACTAAAGGAAGTTTTTTTGCTATTGCTTCAGATACAGTAAGTCCACCAGGTTTTGATATTAAAATATGAGCTTTTTCCATATAATATGGTATATCTTTTGTAAAACCTAATATTTCTATATTTTTATTTTCTCTTCTGTTTCCAAATTTATTTGAAAGATTTTTTTTCAAGATTTCATTTTTTCCACATATAACCATTATGTCAAGTGGATTAGGATTATTAATGAGTTCGTTTAGAGAAGCTTCAATACCGCTTAGGCCCATACTTCCACCCATAATTAGAATTGTAAATCTATTATTTTTCTTTTGTGTAGTTTTATATAAAAAATCTTCTCTAATAGGAATGCCTACTGGATAAATTTTATTTTCAGGTACTTTTCTTATAAGCAAAGTATTTTTTGTATATTCAGTAGCTGTAATATAAGCGTCTACAGCAGGATTTACATAGGTATAATGAGCTTTAAAGTCAGTTACTACAGATATAAAAGGAACGTTAAGACCATTAGACTTTAAGTTTCCTATAATTTTAACTGCAAATGGGTGTGTGCCTATAATAAGATCAGGTTTTTCAATTAGGATTTTTTTATATACGAGATTTTTTATAGGAGATAGTAGTAGATTTAAGCTTTTATTTGTTAGCTTACTATCAGTAATTTTATATAACTTACCATAGAGCTTAGGTAAATTTTTTGCTAGGAATTCATATCCTTCTACTATAAGAAGATTTTGAAGTTTTTTTTCTTCAGGTATGAAGTCAAATATAGATACAGTATGATTTTTAGCTTTATAAGTTTTAGCAAGTGAATTTGCTGCTTGATTATGACCTTGTCCTGTAGAAGTTGTTAAAATTAATATTTTCATAATTTAACTCCCATATTTAAATTTAATCTATAAAAATATAATAGCTGAAAAATATTAAGACATTATTATTTAAATCTTAAGGTTATATTAATAATAAATAAAGTTTTTATAATATAAAAGGCTCATTAAAGAATATTAATTAAAACATATATACTTAACTATAATTTTATTAGCATATAATAATGTGAATAGTATATTAGGGGAAGAGTGTAAATGAATATGAATAAGAATGTGATTAAGGGGTTTATATTTACTATAATAATAGCTTCAATAATAATAATAGCAATATTTTTATTTACTTTTAATTATAAAACAAGACCAGACACTATTAGGGAAAATATATGGGATAAAGGAAAAGAAATTTCAGAAAAATATTTAGATTCTATAAAAAATATGGAAGATATTAAACTTGTTAAATTAGATGGAATTGAGGTTATAAATCTTCCAAGTAAAAACGTATATAAATTCATAAAAAATAATGAAGAGTATGAAAAATGGATATATGAGGATCTTTATAATATAAAGAAAAATGATGGGGTTACATTTAATGAAGATGAGAAAATGGTTTTGGAAGAAATAAGTAAGGTATATGAAGCATTAAGAAGCTGTGATGAGTCTATCAAAGAATATGATACTTTAAAATATAAAGAAAGATTAATTAATGAGGAAAGTGGTTCTAAAGATATGCTTAATTCTAGAAAAGAAAATATATTAGAAAGCATTAATAAACTGAAAGTAAAAACCTCTAAGTTAGAAAATATATATGGTTTTAAATATGGTTCTGAAATTGATAAATTAATAAAAATAATAAATCAAAAATTATAACTGTATAAAAATAGAAAAAATGTTAATAATATTAGATGAATATTATTAAAAATAAGAGGGATAAGAATGAATTTTAAAAATATAGTTGTGATTTTCCTAATACTTATTATTTTAAATAAGATTGCAGGATATTTATTAAAGCTTTTTAGTTTATCGGTTTATAGTGATATTAAAGCTAAAGGTCTTATGAATGTAAATTTATTAAATTCTATGAATAAAGAAGAGTTTTTTAGCAAAGTAACTTTATATTTAGAATATAAAAATTATAGAGATATTGAAATTTTAGAAGAAAATATATGGATTTGCTATGCTGGTGAAAATGCTTTTGGTGTATTTATTAAAAAATTAGATATAACTCAAGATGTATTAGAAGTTAAAGAGGTCTTGAGATTTATATCAAAATTAAACGAGTTAAACTTAAAGAAATCTATAATTATAACTAATGGAGTAATAGGAGATAATATATATAAGCTTGCTACAGTTATAAAAGATAAGAATATAGATATAATATGTATAAATGGAGTAGAACTTGCTTATGAAATTAGAAATCTTACTATAGAAGGTTATGATGAGGAGATAATTATATGATAATAGGAACTTTAGAATCAATGTTAATTATACTTAGTGCATATATAATTTTACTTATAGTTCAGAAGTTGGTGGATTTTGTTAAACTTATAAGATTAAGTACTAAAGAGGGTAGTGTAATAGAATCATTGAAAGATTTTACTAAAGAAGAATATATTTTTTTGTGTAAAAAGTTCTTAGAAAAAGATTGTTTTATAGATTTTGTTAATGTATATGATGATTTTTTTGTTTGCTGTAAAAATGGAATAAAGTATGGATTAATTATAAGTAAAGAAGAAAAAATGTTAAAAGAAAAAGATATAGAACATTTTTATGGTTATATTATATTAAACAATTTGGACGGAATGGTGATTATAACAAGTTATGGATATGAAGATAAAATAAAAGAAAAGGCTGAAAATGTTATGAACTTGAAGTTTATAAGTTATAGCATTGAGCAAGTTGGGGAAATTTATAATAATTTTTTTGAATTTATAGATTAGCTAATAATATATAAAATAATTGTATAAATTTTTGAAATAAAATTTATTTTGACTTAATTTTTTATTAATTTTATAAAAAATTAAAATTCTCTTAAAAACTCCAAGTATTTTGTATATAATTGTATTATGAAAGGTTATATTAAGAAGTGGAGAAGAGATATGAAGAAGAATAGATTATTGTCATTATTTATGTGTATTACAATAGCTTTTAGTTTAGTCGTTAGTAATCCAAAAAATGTACAAGCAAAATCAAAAGAAGAGATACAGTCTGAAATAGAAGCTAACAAAAATAAAATAAATAATTTAGAAAATGAACAAAAAAATATATCTGAAGATAAAGAGGAAGAAAATGCTAAGCTAAAAGAAGTTAAAAATCAAATAAAGCAAAAAAATGATTTAGCAGAAGAATCTTTGAAAAAGGTAAATGAAGTACAAGGTAAGGTTGATTCAGCTCAATATTTTGTTGATGAGATAAATAAAAATATAACAGATGTAAAAGATGATATAGAAAAAACATCTAAAGATATAGATAAAAAGGCAAAGGAACAAGCTGAAAAGAAAGAACGTCTTGGAGAAAGGCTTAGAGAAATATATAAATCTAATTTTTCAGATCAGGTAATATACATATTGATAACATCTGATAGTTTAGGTGATTTAATTAATAATTTAACTGGTTTAACAACTGTAGTACAAAATGATAATCAGCTTATTGATGAGGTAAAAAAAGCTCAAGAAGAATTGGAAAGTAATAAGTCAAAATTAAGAAGAAAAAAGGATGAGTTAGAAAAAAATCAAAAAGAAGCTGAAATAAAAAGAAATGAAGTAAAAGCTACTCAAGGTGAATTTTTATCTGCTAAGAATAAATATGATTCAGATATAAATGAATTAAAGGTGTTAGAAGATAATAAGAATCAAGCTATTAACAATATGAGTGAAAGAGAAAAACAAATACAAAGAGAACAAGAAAAATTGGGAGAAGATAATGCTAAATTAGAGGGCTTTTTTAACAATTTAAGTAAAACTGAAAGTGGACAGTCTGGCTCCTCTTCTAGTGGACAAAGTGGGAACAATGGAAATTCAGGACAAAGTAATGGGGTTAAGCCTAGTTCAGGCGGATTTATAAGACCAGTAGGAGGCTATATATCTTGTGCTTATGGACCAAGAACACATCCTGTAACAGGAAAGCAGAGCTTTCATCAAGGGGTAGATTTAGCTGTAGGAAGTGGAACACCTATTAAAGCAGCTAAAAGTGGAGTTGTAACTACAGCTACTTATCATTATATATATGGTAATATGATAATAGTGGATCATGGTGGTGGATATTCAACACTTTATGCTCATCAAAGTGGATTTAATGCTTCAGTAGGACAAAAAGTAAATCAAGGTGATATAATAGGATATGTTGGTTCAACAGGGTGGAGTACAGGTCCACATTTACATTTTGAAGTAAGAATAAATGGACAACATACTAATCCTATGCAATATATTAATTAAAAGTAAGCCAAGCTTTATTTGAAAAGCTTGGCTTATTTTTAGCTTGTTTTAATAATTATACTAACCTTAAGGTAAATATTAACTCAAGGTTAGTGTGATTTTATAATCTTATAGCTGTTTCAAGAGCTACTTCCATCATTTTAGTGAATGTAGTTTGTCTTTCCTCAGATGTTGTAAGTTCACCAGTTACTAAAGAATCTGAAATTGTAAGCATTGATAAAGCGTTAACATCAAATTTAGCAGCTAAAGTATATAATGCTGCAGTTTCCATTTCTACAGCTAAACAACCAAATTTAGGCCAAATTTTCCAAGCATCAATATCATCTCCATAAAAACTATCGGCTGTAAATACACTTCCTACTTTTGGCTCAAAGCCCTTTTCTGTTGCTACATCGTAGGCTTCTTTTAAAAGGTTAAATGAAGCTGTGGGAGCATAATCTCTTCCGCTAAATCTTATTTTATTTATAGCAGAGTCAGTATGAGCGCTCATAGCCAAAACTAAGTCTCTTACTTTAACGTCTGCTTTCATACTACCAGCAGTTCCTATTCTCATAAGATTTTTAACTCCATAACTAGTGATAAGTTCATTTACATAGATTGAAATTGAAGGAACTCCCATACCTGTTCCTTGTACAGATATTTTCTTTCCCTTATAAGTACCTGTAAAACCGTACATACCTCTTACTTCATTATAGCAAATTACATCATCTAAAAAGTTTTCTGCTATAAATTTAGCTCTTAACGGGTCTCCAGGTAGTAAAACGGTTTCAGCTATTTGTCCTTCTTTTGCACCAATATGAATACTCATAAATAGAATCCTCACTTTCTAAGATAAAAATGTTTACATAATATATTATATAATAATGGGAAAATAATATAAAGAACAAATAAAAATAAAAATTGTAATAATAGGAGAAATGATTTAGAATATAAATGAAATTAATTTTCAATAAATTATAGGTTTATTATAATTTATTAAGTATTTAATAAATATAATTTTAATTTATAAAATATAAATAGCTAGAAAGGTTGTAGAATATGGCTAAGAAATCTCTTTTAAAGAATACTCCTGATTATGAGGATTACACAGAAAATATAGTTATAATAGATGAAAATATAATTAAAGAACTTGGAATAATGGCAGGAGAGTATATAGTAAAAAAAGGTTGTTGTTCTTCAGGTGGAGGATGTTCATCGGGATGTGCAAAAGGAAATTGTTCTAGTTGTAGTAAAAAGGATACAAATACTTGTTGTAAAAATAAATAAAATTAAAATCAGTAAAAAACTTAATTGATATAGTTCTTTACTGATTTTTTATATTAAAGAAAATAGTTTAAAGTGTATTTTTTATTTATTAGATTCATTCTTCTTTATTAGTTTAATCAATAATATGGAGGCAAGTATAAGAAGTAAACTTACAGTTAAGCCTCCTTCTGGTCCAAAGGTACCACCGTTTATTAAATTATTTGATTTATAGTTTATAAACATAACTATATCACCAGAAGCATGAGTACCACTTACTAGAAAACCAAAAATGTTCCCTTGAGTAAAGTTCCATGCAGAATGAAGTGCACAAGCTCCCCAAAGGCTACCTGAATAAATAGTGTAAAGAGAAGCAAAAATTCCAAATAAAATCAAATTTAATATTGCAAGTGGTGCTATACCAGGATTTAATAGATGAAGTGCAGCAAATATAATGGAATTACCTAATATTCCAGTCCAGATACCAAAGCGTTTTGAAAGAATTGGTAACATAAAACCTCGTAATAAAATTTCTTCACTAGCACCTTGAATTAGCCAAGCTAATATAACTAAAAGAAAAGGAAACATTCTTGAAAAGGTAAGTGTTCCAGGGGTAATTTCAACATCGCAAGTGATAACTATAATTAATGCGCTTAAAGCTAACATTAGGAAACCAAAGAAAAAACCTATTAAATATTTATTAAAAGCATTTTTTTTATAGAAACCTAATGTTTTTAAATTTCTTTTTTCATAAAATTTAACCCATAAGAACACAGCGAGTATAACAAAACCTGTGTTTATAATCATAGATATTAAATTAAAATTAGTATTTTCAGCATTACTTTTTAAAAAGGGATTAATATTGAAAATAGTAAAGCCGATTAAGATATTTATTAGAGTTGCTGGAATTCCAGAAGCTAATAAAAAAAGTATTGGCGAAAGAATAGTAAGAATTAAATTGGTAATTCTTTTACCACTAAATACATCTTCAACCATTCTAAAAGATTTTCCAATAGTGTTTAAGTTCATAATATAAAACCTCCATTATAGATAATAATATAAATATAATACCATGGAAAATTATGTATATTCAATAGAGGTGGAAATTTTAAGGTTATTATATGCTTTTATATAGTAAAAAAATCAGCCATGAAGTAATGACCGATTTTTTATATTTTAATTATCTTTTTTGTTTGGCAACTTCTATGTTTATTTTTCTTCTGTTTAGTTTTTGTCCAGAACAATTATCCATGATTCTAGCATAAGCATCTTCAGCAACATTTACAAAACAGAAATTTTCTAGAAGGTCAATATCACCAATTTGATTTGAACCTACTCTAGCAGTGTTTTTGATGAAGTTAACCAATGTTTTAGGAGTTATTCCATCTCTTCTACCTATAGATAGGAATAATCTAACTTCAGCAGATGCAGGAGTTTCTAAAGAATTTTGTGAATAATCAAAAGAAGTTTGTTTGTCAAATAGCATTTTCATTAATGCAGCAGCCACATCTACTAAGTTGTATTCTTCGTCAAGTTCAGTAGCTATTGGAACAAAGTTTGCAAAATCTTCTTCTTCGATAGTTTCTTTTACATCATTTATAATATTTTTGAACTTAGTTTCAAATATTTCATCAGCAGTAGGAACAGCTTTTCTATGAATAGTGCTCTTTGTAGCTTTTTGTATTTGCTTTAAAGATATATATTCTCTTGGAGTCACAAGTGAATAAGCTATTCCTTCTCTGTTAGCTCTTCCTGTTCTACCTATTCTATGAACGTAAGATTCATTATCTTGTGGAAGATCATAGTTTATAACATGAGTTACACCTTCAACGTCTATCCCTCTTGCAGCAACATCTGTAGCAACTAAGAAATCTAGGTTACCTTCTTTGAATTTTTTTAAAGTCATCATTCTGTGGTTTTGAGTCATATCACCATGCATACCTTCGACAACATAACCTCTTGATTGCATAGCTTCAACTAATTCATCAACACCTTTTTTAGTTTTGCAGAAGATTATTGCAGCATTTGGTTCATCGAAGTCTATTATTCTACATAGAGTTTCGAATCTATCTTTATGTTTTATTTCAAAATAATATTGAGATATCTTAGAAACTGTTAAAGAATTTTTCTTAATGCTTATATGTTGTAAATCTTTTTTCATATATCTTTGAGCAAGATTTTTAATTTCTTTTGGCATAGTAGCTGAGAATAAAAGAGTTTGTCTTTCTGATTTCATTGATTTAACTATTTCTTCAATATCCTCAATAAAGCCCATGTTTAACATTTCATCAGCTTCATCAAGAACTAAGAATTCTATTTCATCTAATTTTAAGCTTCCTCTTCTTATATGGTCTAATATTCTTCCAGGAGTACCAACAACTATATCAACGCCTTGCTTTAAAGCTCTAAATTGTCTATCTATTGGTTGACCGCCATATATAGGTAATACAGATAATCTTTCGTGTTTACCAAGTCTCACAAGTTCTTCGTTAACTTGTATAGCAAGTTCTCTTGTAGGAGCAAGTATTAGAGCTTTTGGAAGTTTTCTATTTGGAGTCATATTATTTATTATAGCACAACCGAATGCAGCAGTTTTACCAGTTCCAGTTTGCGCTTGACCAATTATGTCAAAGCCTTGTAGAGCTATAGGAATGCTTTCAGCTTGTATTTGAGATGGCTCTTCAAAGCCCATATCTTTTATAGCTTTAAGTAGCCCTTCTTTTAATCCTAAATCTTCAAATTTTATATTGTTCATTCTTTACCTCTTTCTGTATTTAAATTTAATCATATCAAATTTTAGCACAAATGTTATCATATCATATTATGTTCAGTTAAGCAATTAATTATTAATTTGAAAAATAAGTCAATAAAAAATGCAATCGTATAAGTTGTTCATATATCTAAAATTTTTAAATTATAAAAAAATATGCACCTTATAAAAACAAGATGCATATTTCAATAAATATATATTATAAAAAGAATAGTACTATAAATATTATAAATAATATAATAAAGCCTAGAGGAACTCCAAATCTAATCCATTCTTTACTTTTAATTTTTAGTTTATTAGCAGAAATAATATTTGGAATGTTTCCTGGTATCATCATACCACCACTTATTAATAGCCCCATTAAGATAGCTTTAATTTGTAATGCGGACATTTGAGGACTTATTTCGGCTGAAGCAAGTGTTGCATTATCAAGTACAGCAGACAACATATTTACCCAATAAAGAATTTTACCATCTAATGTTAATACATATTCATCTATTATAGGTTTAAATCCTTGTCCAAGTAATTCAAGTGCAAAAATAAATATAAATACTTTTACAGCACGAATAACAATATCCTTGTTAGATTCCTCCTCATTAATTATATTTTCAGAAGAATCATCTTTATCTGTATCTACTACAGCAAAGAAAGCACCTAAGATACCAAGAATTATTATTATAGGTATTATATATATACCTATAAGATTGAAAATATACATAAAACCTACATTTAATTTAGATACAATTATTGTAGAAAGTGGTTCGCCGATAGGAGTTAGTGCAGCACCAAGACCTATGGAGTAACAAGCAATTATATTTATAATTATTTTATTTTTTCTTTTTAATGGTAAGAAATGAATAAATTCAACTAATAATAAAGCTGCTATTATTGCTGTAATTACACTTGATAAAAGTCCAAGAACAACTATTAAAGTAAATACTATTATTTTAATAGATACCTTATTTAACAAAATATCAAAAAATTTAATTACTGAATTTCTAAAATAATTAAATAATAAACCTCCAATTAAAACAGTAAAAGCTATTATATATAAGAACTTATTCTCAAAAATATGAATTATAAGATCAATAGTTAAAGTTTTTGATACTATAACACATAAAAAGCCCATTATAAGTAAAAATATTTCTAAGTTACTTTCTACTTTTTCAGAAATTAAAGGTAGTATGAAGATTGCTAATAATAATATAGTTAATAAAATTAACATAAAGATTCCTCCTTGTGAAAATATATTTAAAAAGTAAAAAAGGATAATATTTTAAGCATTATTTCACTTTTTAAATACCAAATTATAATTTTAATACTCAGTAAATAGTATTAAATACTATTTTGCATTATGTAATTGTAGCATTATTATGTAAAATATGCAAGCAACGTCGCAAAACTGTTAACAAAATATTAAATTTAAAAATGGTCAATATTTATACAAATATATTGACTATTTATACATTGGATATTACAATAGCAAAGGTTAGAATTTTAATAAAAAAAGTTCCGTTATATATTAACTTTTAAGTTTAAGTTAAAAAGGTGTTGAGATTAGAGAAATAAGTAATAATTGATGGAGTTAAGAAAGGGAAAAAGTATTGGAAGAAAGATTTGAATTAAAAAAAGAATTAGGACTGTTTATGGCAACGGCTTTAGTAATTGGTAATATGATAGGATCAGGTATATTTATGCTTCCATCTACCTTAGCTAGGACATCTGGTCCTGGTGCAACAATGATAGCTTGGGGAATAACAGGACTAGGATCAATATTTTTAGCACTATCTTTTGGAAAATTAGGATCAGCAATACCTAAAACAGGAGGTCCTTATGAACATTCTAAACTAGCTTTTGGAGATCTTACTGGTTTTTTAAATGCTTGGTTATATTGGAATGGTTGTTGGATTGGAAATGCAGCTATTATAATAGCTGTAACTAGTTGTATAGCATTTGTTTTTCCAGTTGTAGGTTATAATAACTTAATAGGATTTGTAGTATCTACATGTATATTATGGGGTTGTACTATAATAAATATATTAGGGGTAAAAACAGCATCTAAAATACAATCTACAAGTACTGTTATAAAAATGAGTTTGTTTTTAGTATTTATAATAGTAGCCGCGAGGAATTTTGATTTTAATAATATAAGAAATATATTTCCACAAGGTAAGGGCGTGGGTACTATACCAGCAGCGGCAACAGCTACATTATGGGCATTTACTGGACTTGAAACAGCCACAGTGACAGGTGGAGAAATAAAAAATCCAGAAAAGAATATAAAAAGAGCAACTATATTAGGTATATTAATAGCAACAGTTTTTTATATGGCAATAAGTTTTTTTGCTATGGGAGCTATGAAAAGTGATGCCTTAGCGCTATCAAATACTCCTATTATAGATATACTTGCGATTGCATTTGGTGGTAAAGTAGGAAAATATATAGCTGTTTTATCTTTTGTAAGTATAGGGGGAACTGCTATAGGGTGGTTATTATCTACAGCTAGAATTTCATATGCAGCATCAATGGGAGGAGTTTTTCCTAAATCTTTCTCGAAAATACATAAGAAGTTTAAAACACCATATATAAGTTTAATTATAGGAAGTGTTTTAGTTAATATACTTTTAATTATGAATTTCACAAAAGGATTAAGTGGGGCTTTTTCTTTTGTAGCTTTATTTGCAACATTATCATATTTACCTGTATTCGCTATAGCTTGTGCAAATGAAATATTCTTGTTAAATGTTATAGATGGTAAAGTCACTATATTCAAATTTATAAAGAAGAATATATGCCCTATAATAGGCTTTGTTTATGCTATGTGGACTATATATGGAGCAGGAGCAGAAATAGTTATGTATGGATTTCTTCTTATACTTATGGGAATACCTTTTTATTTATATATGCATGAGAAAAATAGAACTTCAAAAAATGAAGAACAGGCGCAGAATATAGCATAAAGGCTGTATCTTTAAGTAATTTTATAGTTAATAAAATAAGAAGCATATTAAATTAATTTTTAATTTAATATGCTTCTTATTAATGTATATAAAATATTTATTGTTATAAAATCTTCGAAGATTCATTAGTAAGTTCCAAAGTTTCCAAGTCATCTGGAACTATAATATTTTTATTAAAGAAATATCTTCCTTCGGCAGAATAGAACTCTTTTCTGTTTTCTATATGTTTATCTTCTGTATGCAAGAGGATAATGTTATCTACATTAAGTTCAGTTGCATTTTCACAAGCTTCTTTTACTGTTGTGTGAGATTTTTCATAAGGTTTAAAGATTTCTCTTTCTTCATATAAGCAGTATGCTTCATGAATAAGATAGTCCGAATTATTACAGTATTTAAAAAGATATGCTTTATAAGGTTCATCACCTATAAATGCCAAGCTAATATTATCATTTGTCATTAGCTTGAAACCAAACTGTAGCCTCTTAGTGCTATCAATATTAAAAAAACTTATTTTATAGTTTAATATTTCAATGTCATTATTATCTGAGATTTCAATAAATAATATTTTGTCATCAAAAAGGTTTGTGAATTTTTCTTCAAGTAATAGGTGGCATAATGCTTTGGCTACATCTAATACGGTCTTATGACCATAAATATTGAGAGTGCCTTTATATTGGTCCTTTAATATAGCTTCAACTACAGCTCTTATAATAAAAGTAATACCATTTATATGGTCATTATGAGAGTGTGATAAAAAAAGATTATGAATTTTTGATATTGATATATTCAAATTCTCAAGTTGAGTAAGTATTGAGTTACCACCACCAGTATCTATTAAAAGGTGTTCACCATACTCATTTTCTATGGTAAAACAAGTATTATAACATTTTGTTACCATAGCATTACCAGTTCCTAAAAAATTGATTTTAGTCATATATCCTCCAATAAGTATTAAATCAATATATTTGAGTTAATTTTTATAAACATTATACAACATATAAAATAATAATACAAAAATATATTATTATTTTGATAAAGAATGAGTTATAATAATATTTGATACAATATGATACAATATATAGAAGACTTGGAGGGATATGAGTTTGAGTAAGCCTAGTATATTTAGTAAAGAATATCAAAGAAAAATGAAGAGAAGAAAGCTTACTATTTCGATTGTTATAATCTCAATTTTAGTAGTTGGAGTTATATTTTTTGTAGTTAAGCCAAATAACTTGGGAAATATTAAAAACTCAGTAGCTAAGATTTGGTCAAAAGATAACAGTAAAACTAAAGATGTAGAAAAGAAACCTAAGGAAATAGAAAAAAAGGATGAAGAGAGTAAGGAAGCTGTAAAAAAGGAAAAAGAAGAACCGAAAGAAAAATATTATGAGATAAAAATGTCTTCAGGTAACAATGTGAAAATAACTTATAGTGAAGAGGCGGGAGTAAAAAAAATACTTACTATTGATAATAGTAGTGATTATTCAAGTTACGATATAAATAAGTCCCAAAGTAATTTGGTACTTGTAGATAGTAAAAATCAAGATTTGTTGGTTGTTAATTCAAATGGAGAAGTTAAGAATATAGTTAAAAAGGGTTATGAATCTAAGTCATATGGAAAAACTTATTCAAAAGAAGAGATGCTGAAAAGCTATCCTAATTTAATTTGGACTGCTGAAGCAAAATTCATAAACGATAATACTATAGCTTATATAAGTAATTTGCCTTATTTCGGAAATCAACAAGATTTAGACAAGTATCTTTGGATTTGTGATATAGAAGGTCAATCTCATAGGACTATATTTGAAGCTAAGGGTAAAGATGTAAAGTTAAATAAAACAAGTGTAGATGTTTTAGAGGTAAGTGTAGATGGAAATATAAAGCAAGTGAATGTGGATGGAACACTTACAGCAAAGCAGTAATAAGGAGAAACATATGAACATAGGTATATCGTCGGCTTGTTTTTATCCTATTATTGAGTTAGAAAAGTCTATATCTTATATGAAAAACTTGGGGTTTAATAGCGGTGAAATATTTATTAATACTTTTTGTGAATTAGAACAGGATTTTTTGTCAATAATTAATGAAGAAAAACAAAAACATAATTTTACTATAAATTCTGTTCATTTTTTTTCAAGTATGTATGAACCATTTTTGTTTGATAATTATAAAAAGAGAAGAGACGATTGTATAAAAGTATTTAAAAAAATTTGTAAAGCTACAAATTTTTTAGGAGGGAAATATTATACTTTCCATGGAATGAGATTCTCTGATTTTAAATATATTAATCGTTCATTAATATTAGATGTATATAAGGAGTTATGTTATATAGCTTCTGAAAACAACATAAAACTTGCCCAAGAAAATGTTTCTTGGTGTATGTCAAAAGATTTAGATTTCTTGAAATTCTTAAAAGAAGAGCTTAAAGGTGAACTTTATTATACTTTTGACATAAAACAAGCGTATAAAGCGTTAGAAAACCCCATGAATTACTTAGATATTATGGGCAAGGATTTAGTTAATTTCCACATAAATGATAGAAGTGATAAAGAAATATGTTTACTACCAGGAAAAGGTGATGTAAACTATAAAGAGATTTTTAAAAAACTAAATGATATCAATTACAAGAATTCAATAATAATAGAAGTGTATAATGAAAATTTTAAAAGTACAAAAGAAATTATAGAAAGTAAGTCGTTCTTAGAAAATTTAATATGTTTTTAGAAATATTTAAAAATGTTTTTAAATAAATTTTAATAAACATTTGAAACAAAAAGGACTAATATGGTATAATAACCTAGTTACTAGAACAATTAGTAGTTTACACTATTTTAGGAGGAATATACGAATGGAAGTTAAAATGGAAAAAATAGAAGTTAATGTAGTTAAATTTGAGGTGAAGGTTGAAGCAGCTAAATTCAATGAAGCTTTAAATAAAGCATTTAAAAAGAGTGCTCATAGATTCAATGTGCCAGGATTCAGAAAAGGTAAAGTGCCAATGGCAATGGTTAAAAAATATTACGGAGTTGAAGTTTTATTTGAAGAAGCTTTAAATATTTGTATAGATGAAACTTATCCACAAGTTATAAAAGATAATGCAATAAGACCAGTAGATTACCCACAAATAGAAGTAGTTGATTTAGGTGAAGGAAAAGACTTAGTATATACTGCAAAAGTTACTGTATATCCAGAAGTTGAACTTGGAGAATACAAAGCAGTAGAAGTTAAAAAGGTTTCATATGAAGTTTCAGAAGAAGAAATTTCAAAACAATTAAAAGCTATGCAAGAAAAAAATGCTAGAGTTGAAACTAAGACAGAAGGAACAGTTGAAAATGGAAACATAGCTGTTATAGATTTTAAAGGATTTGTAGATGATGTTGCATTCGAAGGTGGAGAAGGCTTTGACTATCCACTAGAAATAGGTTCAGGTACATTTATAGGGGATTTTGAACCTCAATTAGTTGGACTAAAAGTTGGAGAAAACAAAGAAGTTAATGTAACTTTCCCTGAAAATTATGGTAAAGAAGAATTAAATGGAAAAGCTGCTAAATTTGAAGTTACAGTAAAAGAAATAAAAGTTAAAGAGTTACCAGAACTTGATGATGAATTTGCAAAAGAAGTTTCAGAATTTGATACTATAGAAGAAGTTAAAGCTGATATAGAAAAGAAAGTAAAAGAACAAAATGACGCTAGAGAAAAATCAGAGTTTGAAGAAGCAGTAGTAAACAAGGTTGTTGATAATGCTAAGGTTCAAATTCCAGAAGTAATGATAGAAAAAGAAGTTGATGCGATGATAAAAGACTTAGAACAAAGACTTAAATATCAAGGATTAACTTTAGAACAATATTATCAATTTACTGGAAATGATAATGAAAAAATGAAGTCATTTATGAAAGAAAGAGCAGAAAGAAAAGTTAAAACTGATTTAGTTTTAGATGCTGTAACTAAAGCTGAAAAGATGGAAGTAACTGAAGAAGAGCTAAAAGCTAAAGCTTTAGAAGTTGCTAAAATGTATTCAGCTGGAGAAGAAGAAAAAATGGTTGAACTTATTTTAAATGCTCAAAAAGAAATGTTAAAATTGGATGCATTAACTGCTAAAACTGTAAAATTCTTAGTAGAAAATGCAAAGGTAACTGAATAGTATATATAATAATGATTGCCAGAATAAAGTTTCTGGCAATTATTTTAAATTAATAATTAACAAATTGCTAAAAATCTTATATAATTATTCTAAAGAGATAAAATAAATAGATATTAAATTAAGGAGTGAGAATTATGAGTTTAGTGCCAATGGTAGTAGAACAAACAAACAGAGGAGAAAGAAGTTACGATATATTTTCAAGGTTATTAAAAGATAGAATAATAATGCTTAGTGGAGAAGTTAATGATGTTACTGCAAACCTTGTAGTTGCACAACTTTTATTTTTAGAAAGTGAAGACCCAGATAAGGATATTTATTTATACATAAATTCTCCAGGAGGTTCTATAACTTCAGGGATGGCAATTTATGATACAATGCAATATATTAAACCAGATGTATGTACTATATGTATAGGAATGGCAGCATCTATGGGAGCATTTTTGCTTTCATCAGGGGCAAAAGGTAAAAGATATGGTCTTCCAAATAGTGAAATAATGATTCATCAACCATTAGGTGGCTTCCAGGGTCAAGCAACAGATATTGATATTCATGCTAAGAGAATATTAAAGATAAAAGACAATCTAAACAAGATATTAAGTGAAAATACAGGTAAACCATTAGATAAGATAAAATTTGATGTGGAAAGAGATTATTTCATGGAAGCTAGCGAAGCGCTAGAATATGGATTAATAGATAAAGTTATTAATAAGAATGAAATCGGTAAAGATAAGGCATAATAGTTTTATTAAAGCCTAAAAGTAGAGGTGAAATGGATGGCAAAATATGATGATAAAAAGCAACTTAGATGTTCTTTTTGTGGCAAAAACCAAGATCAAGTAAGAAGACTTATAGCAGGACCTGGTGTATATATTTGTGATGAGTGTATAGAATTATGTTCAGAAATAATTGCAGATGAATTTGAAGATGGAGTACAATTTGATTCTACAACATTACCAAAGCCATCTGAAATAAAAACTTACTTAGATCAATATGTAATAGGTCAAGATACAGCTAAAAGAGCGTTAGCTGTAGCAGTTTATAATCATTATAAAAGAATAAACTCTAATGAAATTGATGATGAAGTAGAACTTCAAAAGAGTAATATACTTTTACTTGGACCTACAGGATCAGGTAAGACTTTATTAGCACAAACTCTTGCAAAATATCTTAATGTACCTTTTGCAATTGCAGATGCTACAACATTAACAGAAGCAGGTTATGTTGGAGAAGATGTTGAAAACATACTTTTAAAACTTATCCAAAATGCTGATTATGATGTGGAAAGAGCAGAAAAAGGTATTATCTATATAGATGAAATAGATAAAATAGCAAGAAAGTCAGAAAATCCGTCAATTACAAGGGATGTATCTGGTGAAGGAGTTCAACAAGCTCTTTTAAAGATTTTAGAAGGAACTACAGCTTCGGTACCACCTCAAGGTGGAAGAAAACATCCTCATCAAGAGTTTATTCAAATTAACACTTCAAATATATTATTTATTTGCGGTGGAGCATTTGATGGTGTTGATAAAATAATAGAAAAAAGAACTAGAAAGAGCTCTATTGGATTTGGAGCTGATATTCAGTCTAAAGAACAAAAGGATGTTGGTAAGCTTTTAAAGGATATAATGCCAGGAGATTTATTAAAGTTTGGCTTAATTCCTGAATTTGTTGGAAGACTTCCTATAGTTGTTACATTAGAAGCCTTAGATAATGAAGCTTTAGTTAATATACTAAGTAAGCCAAAAAATGCTTTGGTAAAACAATATAAAAAGTTATTTGAACTTGATAATGTAGAGCTTGATTTTGAAGATACGGCACTTGAAGCTATAGCTGATGAAGCTATAAAAAGAAGTACTGGAGCTAGAGGTCTTAGAGCTATAGTAGAAGAATTAATGACAGATGTAATGTTTGATATTCCTTCTAAAGAAGATATTATTAAGGTTAAGATAACTGAAGATAATATTAAGAATAAAACAGCACCGGTTGTTGAGATACTTCCAGAAGGTGAAAAAAGACCAGTATTAAAAACAAAAAAATCAAAACCTAAAAAGGGTATTGAAACAGCATAAATAAAAAAAGCTTTAGGTATGACCTAAAGCTTTTTTTGCAATTTTATAAATAAAATTGTGAGCTTTTATAAAGTTCTTATTATTATAAAAGGAGTTGAATTAATTATTTATATATTAAAATATCTGGATTGTAAAGTCTTTACTGAAATAAAATTTTATATTTGGGATTATAGTAAAAATGTATATTGATTCTGCATTTTAAATAGAAAAATTATTAATAGTTTATACACAATATTTGGAGAGATTGGAGAATATAATATTGTTTAAATGTCAATAATAAAAATGAAGGAAAGAAGGGAGGTTAAATACAGATATGGATATGACAAATTTATTGATTTTTATTCAAATAGTAGTTATGGTTATGTTTTTTGTTTACTTAGTTTCTAATACAGGTCAAAATAAAAATAACAAGGTAGTTATAGATAAAGAAAATCATAAAGAAATGGAAAAGTTGAGAAAGCTAAGAAATATTAAACTTACGGAACCATTGACAGAAAAGAGTAGACCAAAAGCTTTTGAAGAAATTATAGGACAGGAGAAGGGGATAAAAGCATTAAAGGCAGCATTATGCGGACCTAATCCGCAGCATGTTATAATATATGGACCACCTGGGGTTGGTAAAACTGCTGCTGCAAGACTTGTTTTAGAGGAAGCAAAAAAGATGAAGAATTCTCCGTTTAAGGAAAATTCTAAATTTGTAGAAATAGATGCTACAACATTAAGATTTGATGAGCGAGGAATTGCAGACCCACTTATAGGTTCTGTTCATGATCCGATATATCAGGGTGCAGGATCGCTTGGCATTGCAGGAATACCACAACCAAAGCCAGGTGCTGTTACAAAGGCTCATGGAGGTATGCTATTTATAGATGAAATAGGAGAATTACATCCTATAGAGCTTAATAAATTATTAAAGGTATTAGAAGATAGAAAAGTATTTTTAGATTCGGCATATTTTAGCTCTGAAGATCCTAATATGCCAATGTATATAAAGGAAATATTTGAAAAAGGATTGCCAGCAGATTTTAGACTTATTGGTGCTACCACAAGGGGAGCTGAGGAAATAGTTCCAGCTATCCGTTCTAGATGCGTTGAAATATATTTTAGAGCACTTTTACCAGATGAGATAAAAAAGATAGCCGATAATGCTATTAAAAAGGTTGATCTTTATATAGAAGAAAAGGGCTTAGATATTATAAGTAAATATTGTACAAATGGAAGAGAGGTTGTAAATCTTGTTCAACTTTGTTCAGGATTAGCTATAACTGAGAATAGAACTAATATAACTGAGGAAGATATTGAGTGGGTAATTGAAAATGGAGAATATTCTCCAAGAATAGAAAAGAAGATAAATAAATCACCTCAGGTTGGAGTTGTAAATGGCTTAGCTGTATATGGTGCCAATATTGGGGCTGTTATGGAAATTGAGGCAACTGCACGAAAGGTATCTAATAGAAGAGGAAACTTAAAAATATCAGGAATAGTTGAAGAGGAAGAGATAAGTAGCTCAAATAAAAAGGTTAGAAGAAAAGGTACGGCATATTGTTCAGTTCAAAATGTACTAACAGTTCTTGATAATTTATTAGATTTAAATACTGAAGACTATGATTTACATGTGAATTTTCCTGGGGGATCTCCTGTAGATGGTCCATCAGCTGGTATAAGTATAGTTACAGCTATATATAGTGCTATAACGAATATTCCGATTTCAAACAAAGTAGCAATGACAGGTGAAATATCAATTCAAGGTTTAGTTAAGCCAGTTGGTGGAGTAAATGCAAAGATAGCAGCAGCTAAGAAAGCAGGAGCTACTTTAGTTATAATACCAGAAGAAAACTGGAGTGAATCATATGAAAGTTTTGAGGGAATAGAAGTTAAGGCTGTAAAAACTATAGATGAAGTAATAAAAATAGCGTTAATAGAAAAAGTAGATTTAAATAAGGAAGAGATATTAGATCAATCTGTAGATGTATTATATGCAAAATCTATGAACTCATAAAATCTAGGATTAAGTTATAAGTTTAACTTAATCCCTTTTTAGATTATAGGATTAAATCATATATAATTATAGTTTTTTTGAAGTAAATTTTAGAGCTTTATAAATGGAATAAATAATGTTTAAGATATTATGAAAACTGTAGAATAATTATTTGTAGTTAAAGAGAATTAATAGAATTATTATATGAATAAGCGTTAAGTGTTTAAGTTTATATTGAAGAGAATAAGAAAATTTATACAACTTCATCTTTTTACATATTGAAAATTAGTCATATTATGTGTATACTTTATTGAGACTAGATTTTTACAGGTTGGAGGGGTTAAAAATGGAGAAAGAAATCTTAAATATTCCTCTAATTCCTTTAAGAGGTATGACTATATTTCCAAACATGGTAATGCACTTTGATATAGGCAGAGAAAAATCCATAGCTTCATTAGAACAAGCTATGTTAGAAAATCAGAAAATTTTATTGGCTACTCAAAAAGATGCTACCATTGAAGAACCAACAGTTGATGACATATATTCTGTGGGAACTATATGTGAAATAAAGCAAATGATTAAATTACCAGGAAATTTAATTAGAGTTTTAGTTGAGGGAATAGAGAGAGCTAAATTGATTTCCATAGATAATAATAATCAATTTTATGTTTCAGAGGTTATCAAGCATACAGATGAAAATTTCTCTGATGATGATAATGAAATTGAAGCATTGGTTAGAAGTTTAAAAACACAATTTCAAATATTTGATGAAGTGTCAGGTGTTATTGGTCAAGATGTTATAGCATCTTTAGATGAAATTGAGAATCCAGGTACATTAGCTGATATATTAGCATCATATATGTCAATAAAACAAGGTGTAAAACAAGAAATTTTAGAAGCTTTTGATGTAAAAGAAAGAATAGAAAAATTAATTATATTAATAAAAGATGAAATAGAAATTGTAAAAATTGAGAAGAAAATAGGTCTTAAGCTTAAAACAAATATTGACAAGCTTCAAAAAGAATATTATTTAAGAGAACAATTAAAGGTTATACAAGAGGAATTAGGGGAAGATGATGAAAATAAAAGAGAGATTAAGGAATATGAAAGTAAGATAAAAAGTGCAAAACTTCCTAAAGTAGTTAAGGAAAAAGCTATGTATGAGCTTTCAAGACTTAAGGCAAATGGATCATCTTCAGAATCAGGAGTTATAAAAACATATTTAGATTGGATATTAGATTTACCTTGGAATAAATCTAATAAAGATAATATAGACATAAAAAAGGCTAGAGCTATTTTAGAAGAAGAACATTATGGTTTAGATGATGTTAAGGATAGAATTATAGAATATCTTGCAGTTAAAAAGATGAGTAGTAGTTTAAAAGGACCTATACTTTGCTTAGTTGGTCCACCAGGAGTTGGAAAGACTTCTATAGCTAAAAGTGTAGCTAAGGCTTTAAACAGAAGTTTTGTTAGAATATCGCTTGGTGGTGTAAGAGATGAAGCAGAGATAAGAGGGCATAGAAAGACTTATGTAGGAGCTATACCAGGGAGAATAGTATATTCGTTAAAACAAGCTAAGTCAAATAATCCATTAATTTTGTTTGATGAAATTGATAAAATGTCTTCAGATACTAAAGGTAATCCTGCAGATGCGCTACTTGAAGTTTTAGATGGAGAACAAAATCATGCATTTAGAGATCATTATTTAGAACTTGAAACTGATTTATCAAAGGTTATGTTTATAACAACGGCAAATTCTTTAGATACGATTCCAAGACCTCTTTTAGATAGAATGGAAATCATAGAGGTTTCAGGTTATACTTATGAAGAAAAATTTAATATAGCTAGGAAGCATTTAATTCCTAAGATACTTAAAGAAAATGGAACAGACTCTGAAACCATTAATTTATCAGAATCATCTATTAGAATTATTATTGAAAATTATACTAAGGAATCAGGTGTTAGAAGTTTAGAAAGAGTAATTTCTAGTGTTATAAGAAAAGCTATAAGAGATATATTTGAAAAGGATAAAAAAAGAGTAAATATAACTACTCAAGTTGTGGAAAAATATTTAGGACCCAAATATTTTACTTATGATAAAATAGATGAAGAAGATAAAATAGGAGTAGTTACAGGTATGGCTTGGACAGCTTATGGTGGGGATACGCTTCCAGTAGAGATAACAGTCATGGATGGGAGTGGAAAACTTGAGCTTACTGGACAGTTAGGCGATGTTATGAAAGAATCAGCGAAAGCTGCTTATTCTTATGTAAGAGCTAATTCGAATAACTTAAATATAAAAGATGCTTTTTATAAGAAAAAAGATATTCATATACATGTGCCAGAGGGTGCAGTTCCTAAGGATGGTCCCTCAGCAGGCGTAACAATGGCAACTGCGTTAGTTTCAGCATTAACTAAAAAGCAGGTTAGACATAATGTAGCTATGACAGGGGAGATAACACTGACAGGTAGAGTTTTACCTATAGGAGGACTTAAGGAAAAATCTTTAGCTGCTTATAGAGCGGGAATTGATACAATAATTATTCCAAAGGCTAATTATAAAGATAGTCTAAAAATTCCTAGGACAATAAAATCAAAGCTTAATATTATACTTGCAGAAAAAATAGATGATGTACTTAAGAGTGCATTAGTTGGAGAGGATAAAAATGAAAATTAAAACTTCAGATTTTGTAACATCGGCAGTAAAAAGAGAACAATATCCAGATACTGATATAAATGAAATAGCATTTGTAGGCAGATCTAATGTTGGAAAATCTTCTATAATTAATTCATTGACTAATAGGAGAGGGCTTGCAAAAGTTAGTCAAACACCTGGAAAAACAAGGCTTATAAACTTTTTTATAATAAATAATGAATTTCATCTTGTAGATTTACCTGGTTATGGATATGCTAAGGTATCAAAGACTGAAAAGGCTAGTTGGGGGAAGATAATAGAAAACTACTTAACAGATAGACCACAACTTAAGAAGGTTGTTTTATTAGTAGATTCAAGACACAAGCCTACAGAAGATGATATACTTATGTATGATTGGATAAATCATTATGGATATGATATAGAAGTTGTAGCCACAAAGAAAGATAAGATAAAAAATAGCGAATTTAGAAAATGTGAGAAACTTATAAGAGAAACTTTGAAATTACCATCAAATAAAAAACTTCACTTTTTCTCATCATTAAATAAGATTGGAAAAGAAGAACTTTCAGATATATTATTTAGTGATTTAGTAGATGAAACTCATAGTAATTAATTTTCATAGGAATGAGTCAAAGTAGTTAAGTCTTAGATTTTAATTTTTGTTTAAATCTAAGACTTATATCATTAATTAAAAGAAGAACAATAAAAAAGAGTTAGAAATTTTAAAAAAATTTCTAACTTTTTTTTACTTTTAAGAATATAATAAATAAGATTTTTAGATATCAATTATATTCCTAGTAACAACACAATATTACAAAAATAAGTGTCAAATTCAAATTAATGGAATAGTATATACTATAAAACAACTAAAAATTTAAAAATAAAGGAGGATCTATCATGGACGTTAATGAAATTTTAAATGGATTAGGTGGAGGAGATAATTGTTGTAGACCAATTAACAATTGTGATCCTGTAAGACCTGGTTTTGGCGGTTGCGGATTTGGTGGAAATTGGATTTGGCTAATATTATTATTCTGGATGTGCGGTGGATGCGGATGCGGAGGTGGATCTGGATTTGGTGGCTTCGGCGGATACAATAATAATTGCTGCTGTTCAAGGAGAAGGAATTGCTGCGATAATAACTGCTGTAATAGTGGATGTTCTTGTATAATTTATCTAATCATAATTGCAGTTTTATGCGGTGGTTTCGGTAGTGGACGTGGTTGTGGTGGAGGATGTTCTCCAGTAGCTGGATCAGTTTGTAATTAATTCTTATAACAAAAAGCCTTAAGTATATTTCTAGCATACAATATACAATATAAATCTTATAAGTAATTCCATTATATACTGTGATATAAAAATAAAAAGTAAGCTTTTTGTGAGATAATAATATTAAATGTTAAAGCGATATTAAGAGGTCTAAAAATAATAAGTGTTATCAAAATTTGCGGATTTCAATTCTTACTACCTTATTAATTCTCAAAAAATCTGGACTGGTATGTGATAACAGAGAGTATATACTAGTTATTCTATTCTTATTATGTGGCTGACTTGGTAGAAGATGATGCTAAAAATTAAAGATAAAGAAAGGAGCGATCATTATGTCTAAGAAAAAGAATTCAGAGTGCTGTAATAATTTCAATCCATGTACAGCATTAACAGCACTTCTTATACTATGCAAATCTGGATTGTTATGCAACGATAGAGCATTTATACTAATCCTTTTATTCTGGTTATGTGGTGGCGCAAATAGAACTTGTTGCTAGAATAGTGGTTGGAGGGCCTTTGGCCCTCCAAAAAAATATATAATCATATACATACAGAGTATGATTTAAGGAGGAACTTTAATGTCTAGACATAAACATAGAAGTAGAGAATTTAATGGCTCAGGCAATAATATGATGAATAATTTAGGGATAAATCCTCAAATGCTTGAAATGCTAGGTCTTGGGAATATAGATATGAATCAATTATCGGGTCTTTTTGGAAACATGGGGCAAGAAGGGTTTAATATTAATAATTTAGGTGCTCTTGCAGGAAGTTTTGGTCTTGGTAATACTAATAACGGAAGTAATCAAAGCCCTATGGGAGGGATGAATCCTTTAGATCTTTTAGGAAGTCTATTAGGAGGAGATCAACGTAATACTAGTTCAGGCAATACAGGTGGCTTTAATAGTAATTTGAATTTCAATCAAGGTTTTACAACTTCTAATAATAGTTATAGTAAAGAAAGTGATCCTAATATAGCTATGTTAAAAGCTATAAGAAGCATGGTTAATTCGGATAGAGCAAAATTTTTAGATAAGGTAATGGAAATGTATCAAAATGGAGAGATAAAATATTAAAAATTTTTATTTAATTGTATAAAAATATGTTTAGGGGGTAATAATACTAATGTAAAAGGAGATTATATCTCCTTTAGCTAGATGAAGAAAATCTTCGTTAAAGCTAAACCCCCCCATCCCCCTTTTGGGCCACATAGGTGGCCCTTTTATTTTTGTATGGATTTAATTTTACTTATAAGATAACCAGAATTATTTTTTGATATTTCAAGTTTAATATTGAGTCTATCTATATTACTTATATTAGTTTTATTTGTTCTTTTAAAATTCATATTCCAAGAAATGGTTTCAGTTTTACCATCCTTATCCCATTTTGTATCTGTAAAGAAAGCATCTTCTAATACATAAGAAAAGTTGTCTTTATCAAGACGCCATAAAATTGAAAAATCATTACTATTTATATTTTCTGAGAATATACTAGGTGGCTCAGCGATTACATATGGACTTTCTATTAAATTTACAAATCTTTCTATACTATTAATAGCTGGAATTTGATAATTTTCATAAGATATATTTTTAATTGTATTATCAATAATCATATAATTTTGTATCTCTGAAATTCCGTTTTTTATACTAAGCGAAAATAGCTTAGGTGTTTTGTTATTCTTTGAATCTAAGATACCAATAATATTATTAGTTGATGAGTAGATATCCTGAAATTCATTATTATTATAGACAAAAATATGTTGAACTGGTGAATTGTCTTGTGAGCTTTGAATTATTAGCTCTGGTTTTTTATCACGGTTTAAGTCTATAAAACTTAAACTCATAGGCCAGTAAGGGTAACTATATCCAAGTGTATTTAATTGTTTATTAGGATTTAAAGCCAATGTTTTATTATTAATGCTAGCCTCTAAATAATATTTTCCATTTTTTGAGGCTATGTATAAAAGATCCTCATTTCCATCACCATTTAAGTCCTTTTTTATAGTATCATCATCTTTTGTATTTGACATGGTAACTACTGTAGCTTCATTAAAATTAACATAGTCAGAATTTGCATCATATTCTCTAAAAAAAACTACCATTATACAAAATAGAATAATTGATGAAAAGAAAAGAAAAACATGATTTTTTTTAATTATAAATACGTTTAGTTTCACAAATAACCCTCCAGTTTACATAGTATTATGTGTAATATACTACACTAATAAATTATATGTGAAATTTACATAATTATTTATTGAATTTAAAATTATTTGATAAAAAATATAAGATTATTGAGTTATATTTGGAAAAACAGAAATTATAAGTATGAAGAAAAATTTTTGAAGAGATTATGTATATAAGTTCAAATTAAATTGCTACATTGAACTTATTCAAAATTTATAGATTAATCTAATAATTATGGATATAGATTATTTATTAAAACTTATATATATTGCAATTTTAAATCTACATTTATTTAAATAAAGTCTTTATAGCTTATTTAAAGGTAATATTAAATTTAATTTGTAGAAATCATATTACAATATATATATATACCCAAAAATAAAAAAAAGCTACATTCAAAGTAGCTTTTAAAAATATTATTGACAATCCTTACAGATACCGTAGAAATAAACTTTATTTGAAAGTATTTTATAATCGCAATGTTTTTCAGCATCTTGATTTAAATTGCTTAGATCAAGTGTGTGTAAGTCATTTACTTTTGAACAATTTACACATTGAATATGTGGGTGGGGAGAACAATTGCCATCATATCTAAAATTTCCTTCACCTACATTTATTTCCTGAACCAAGCCAACTTCAACTAGAGTTTTAAGAGCTTTATAAACAGTAGCTAAACTCATAGTAGGATATTCGTCTTGAAGAGCTTTGTAGATTATTTCAGCTGAAGGATGTTCTGTTGTACTTTTTAAATATTTATAAACTGCAATTCTTTGAGGGGTTAATTTTAGTTTTTTCTCTCTAAAAATAGTAGTTATATTATCCATAACTAGAAACCTCGCTTTCATTTTTGCTTTTATTATATAATAATAGTTATCTCTTGTCAATAGATATTAATTAATATAACATTACCAAATTAGAAATTTAGTGTTAATATAAACTTTTAAATTAAAAAGCTTGTAAAATTTAAAGAGGTATGCTAGAATAAAGATAAGGTTGTTAATTACTTAACAAAGAATTAAAGAACGTGTTCATTTTTATATCTACAATTTATTTGAAGAACAGTAAAAACTGTTCTTTTTTTTATGTTTAAATATAATTTAATGTATCAATTTTTTGATATAAAATGAAATGATAACGGTTAAAGCATAGTCAAATATTAAAAAAAATACTTGAGAAAGTAAAATTATATAAATAAAAGGAGTACTAATATTAAAATAAGATAATAATAAATTATTGTATAAAAAATAACAAATTGTTAATATACTATTAAAGAATAATAGCTTTAAAAAGATTTCTAAAAACATATTCTTAAATTTTTCTATGAAATTTTTAATTAATCCATAATTACCGAAAAACAAAATATATATAATAGCTATCGATTTAGAGACAAGAAAAAAACTTAAAATACTAGAAGCTATATAAACTAAAATAGCTGTTTTAGTATTAGTTTTTACTAAAGTTAAAGGTATTATAGATGATACTACGGCTAATAAGGTTATCTTACTAGTTGGAATTATTGAAGAAATATAGAGAAGTATAATTATCATAGTTACAAAAAGACTACCAAGAGTTAAATTTTTTGTTTTCATAAAAACCTCCAATTTATTATAAAGTTTAAAAGCAGGGTAATTGACCCTGCTTTAGTTATATTACAGAAAATAATGAAGCAGTATATTATCTGCTTTATATTATTTTTTGTAATAGGCCTTAATTTTTAACAACAAGAAATTAAATCACCACCACAGCATTCACAAAGTGTATCTGCACACCAAAGCTTTATGCAACAATCACAAAGATCATCTCTGTCATTTCTTCTATAGTAATTGTTAGTATAGTTTGTAGTTCTTTGACCAAAAGAATTTAGCGCTTGCTTATATTCAAAATTATTAGGGTCTAAAGAACAAGCTGTTTGTATATAAGTATAAGCACTGTCATGCCAGCCTTTTTTTGTAAGCATTATACCATACAAAAAGTTCCATTCAGCATCTCTCATAGTTATAGAATTTAGTTTAGCTTCAGCATCTTGATATCTACCAGAAGATAAATCTCTTCTAATTTCTTCATAAGAATAATTTGATGAGCTTGATGAATTAAACGAAGAATTGTTGTAATTTGGGTTTTTTGTAATAGTTTCATAAGCTTCATTGATTTCTCTCATTTTTTCTTCTGCTAATTCTCTTAATGGGTTACTTGTATATTGGTCTGGATGATATTTTTTTGCAAGCTCTCTATAAGCTTTCTTTACTTCATCCAAGGATGCGCCTTGTGTTATACCTAAAACTTCATATGGATTTCTCATAATAATTTACTCCTCACACTTACAATTATTTTGACAATATTTATTTAAAATTTTATGGTTTTTATCCATTAAACCAAGTGATAAAATGTTATCTAAAATATCATAATTTTTATTAATTTTTAAATTTTTAAAACTTTCATATGCAGATGCACTAGAATTTAAAAGTGTAAATTCAATTCTATTCTTTATTAAAGGTATAAATTCATCTGCCGTTAAAGAATTATTATTAAAAAGATGATTTATTGGATTAAATTTTTTTTTCAAAATATCTTCTTTTAAATCATCAAAAGCGTCTATTATATATATCCATTTACCTAAATTATAGCCTAGAATATAAAGTTCATCCCTAAGTTCTAAAGTATCGTTTATAAGTTCATTAGGATAAGCTTTAATAAGCATACCTGTAAGATGGGCAAAAGGATGACTAATCTCATCTATAGAATTAAAATTTAATGAGTTTTCAAGTTTTTTTAAATTTTCAAGCTCATTTACAATAATTTTATTTACAATAGAATATGAAAGAGAAAACTTTTTTTCTTTATGTTGAAAGAATAGTGAACCTATTTTACCTTTTAAACTTTTATCATCCATTACATCATCTACAAGTTTAAAATAGAATAATGCAACATTAATAGAAGAAGCATAATCTAATGCAGAGCTATCAATTATAATTGCTTTATTTTCAGTTATATGTAAAGGACAATGAATTTTTTTTACTGATGTTTTATCATAACTTAGACCATCTAATAATAAACCTAAAAACGTCATATCAAAGTTTAGAGATATTCTAGAAAGATTACCATAATTTTTTTTTATTTCATGACATAAGCCACAATAATAGGCTTTAAACCTTTCATAATCTTTAATTTTCATTTCCATTTTCATAGGAGTAACATAACCAAACAAATATCCACACTCCTTAATTTTAATCTTTTGTATATTATAACAAAAAAAAAGTAATGTATAAATAATATATAAAAATATTAAGATATAATTAATAATAAGTGATTTATGGGGAGAAAATAATATACATAATTAATAGTAATAGCTAATATAGATTACTTAATACTTTACTAAAAAAACTTATAGTGGTAATATTTAATATAGTAATAATTTCTATAAATTAATAATTTTATTAACGGCACTTTCAGAGGAGGAATAAAAAATGGCAAAGTATAAAGTTGGAGATGAACTTATAATAATTAAGGATCCTAGTGAGGAAAAACAAAAACTAAAGGAGTTAAGTAGATTAAATATAGATGGTGATTATGCAACGTTAACATGGGGATTAAAAGTTATAAACGTTGAATATGATAAACCAAATGTTATTTTAACGTATAGAAATGTAAATGGAGATATTCAAAAGGTATTTGCTGTATGTAGTGATATAGAAAACTTTGATCAAGAAAAAGTTTTAGAAAAAGCATTATTAAAGGCATTCCAAAATGAAATAATAAATATATCTGTTATGAGAAATACAGGTTGTAAATTATAATAAAAATATGACTGTATTAAAACTATTTTTTGTAAAATAGCAATTTAAAGTATAAAAAACATAAGGTTATTGGTAAATTTAATTTTACCAATAGCCTTATGTTTTTTGTTAATATGATGATATAGTTTGTAATTTTAAATTAAACTTATTGATTAGTTCATATTCAAGTTATTTTAATACAACACAATTTTTAAAATAAATATTAAATTTTTCTTAAATATAATAAAATGCTTTATTTTTAGAGAGATATGAAATATAATATCAATTAAATGGATTAATTTTACAACAGGGTATAAGGGAGGAAAATATGAGTAACTGTATATTTTGGTCTAGCCAAAAAGAAACTGTAAGTTGTTATGCAGAGTGTCCTATATTAGGGCTTAAGGGAAATGAAGATGAATGTGTATTCAAAACCTTTATTAATAATTCAAATGTCCATTTTAAAGGAGTAAAATTGATGGATAAGATTGATGAAGAAGAATTAGAGGATACTTTTATAAAACGTTTTAAAGTTAATTCTAGTTATTAAAAAATTCTGAAAATAATAACTTAAATTTATTTATATTATCATATTATTTTTTATATGTGTTAATTAAAAAAGCCAAGTTTAACTTGGCTTTTTTAAGTTTATTTATATATATTAGAATATTGATGTAATAAGCTGTGTTTTAGGCCCCACAAAGAGCTAGATAAATCAACATAATAACTATGAGGGTTTTCAAATCTAAGAACTTCCGGCCAAAGTTTTTCAGTTTCCTGTTTAGAGTATTCTTTTATTTCTAGCACAGATGGACTAGTATAAACTAAATTACCCTTGTCAAATATTTTCTCCATAAGTGGTTTTACGTAATAGTTTGTAAGTTTTTTTCTCTTCCAAGTATAAACAGGATTGAAAATTTCTAAAGCACTATTTTCATCTATTTTTTCATCATGAAGAGTTATAAGGTCAGCTGTGGCTGTATTTGTTTCTTTATCAAAAATTCTATATATTTTTTTAAACCCTGGGTTTGTAATTTTTTCTTCATTTTCGCTAAGTTTTATTCTAGGCAATATTTTTTTATCTTCTTCTACAGCAACTAATTTGTAAACACCACCAAATACTGGCTCAGATTTTGCTGTTATAAGACGTTCACCAACTCCAAATGAATCAATTTTAGCACCTTGACTTAAGACGTCTCTAATTATATGTTCATCTAAGGAGTTAGAAATTATTATTTTGCAATCTTCATATCCAGCTGCATCAAGTAATTTTCTACATTTTTTTGTAAGATAAGTGATATCACCACTATCTATTCTTATTCCTTTAGGTCTACATCCTAAAGGTTTTAAAATTTCATCAAATGTTCGTATAGCATTAGGTATACCAGACTTTAATACATTATATGTATCAACGAGTAAAACACATTCATCTTTATAAATATTAGCCCAAGCCTTAAAAGCTTCAAATTCATCACCGTAAAGTTGAACCCAACTATGGGCCATAGTGCCAATTGCAGGTACATTAAACATCTGTTCAGCAATAGTACATGCAGTTGAAGAACAACCACCTATTATAGAAGCTCTAGCACCATAAATAGCTCCATCATAACCTTGGGCTCTTCTTGAACCGAATTCCATAACAGGTCTTCCGTCTGCAGCCCTACAAATTCTATTAGCTTTTGTTGCTATTAAAGTTTGGTGATTTACTGTTAGAAGGATCATAGTCTCTATAAATTGGGCTTGTATAACAGGACCTCTTACAGTTACTAAAGGCTCATTTGGAAAAACAGGGTTTCCTTCAGGTATAGCCCAAACATCACAGGAGAATTTAAAATTTTCAAGATAATTTATAAAATCTTCTGAAAAAAGATCCTTCTTTCTTAAATATTTTATATCATCTTCAGAAAAACTAAGATTTTGAAGGTATTCTATAAGTTGTTGTACGCCAGCCATTATGCAATAGCCACCACCATCAGGAACTCTCCTAAAGTACATATCGAAATAAGCTATTTTATCTTTTAGACCATCTTCAAAATAACCGTTACCCATAGTAAGCTCATAAAAATCTACAAGCATAGTAAGGTTTCTAGAATTTCTGACATCAAATTTATAATCCATATTAAAAAAATCTCCTTTAAGAGTAATATTAAGTAAAATAGTATACTAAAACTATTGTAACTCTAGGATTTAATTATTACAATAGAGTAGTTATTAATCTTTAGATTTGGCAATAATCATAAGAGGAGCGAACAAGAGGAGAAATTTTATATGGTTAATTTAGATAAATATCAATTAGAATCTGTAAAAAGTGAATATAAGAATACTTTAGTTATAGCACCTCCAGGGAGTGGTAAAACAACAGTTATAATAAATAGAGTTAAATATCTAATAGATGTATTGGGTATTAATGAAGCTAATATTATAGTAATAACATTTACTAAAGCTGCAGCTCAAAATATGAAAGAAAGATATGTAAAAGGAAATAATAGTTCTTCAATACCGTTTTTTGGAACATTTCATGGGCTTTGTTACAAGATATTATCTAGACATGTAGGTAGTATAGAAATAATAGATACTTCAACTGTATATAGAATAATACAAAAGGTATTACTTACAAAATTAGATGAAATATCAGAAGAGAAAATAAAAGAAGTTATAAATAATATATCTTTATTTAAAACATCAGGTTTAAAAAGTTTTGAATTTGAACCCTCTTTAGATAAGAATATCTTTAATGAGTGTTTAGAAGCTTATGAAGGATATAAAAAGGAGAGAAGGTTATTAGATTTTGATGATCTTCAAATTCAATGCAGGAACTTATTTTTAAAAGATTCTAGAGTTTTGGAAGCTTATAGAAGACTATTTAAATATATATTAGTTGATGAATTTCAAGACTGTGATCATTTGCAGATAGAATTATTAAAACTTTTAAATTACCAAAATAGTCTTTTTGCAGTAGGGGATGAGGATCAGTGTATATATTCATTTAGAGGTTCAAAGCCAGAATGTATGGTGCATTTCTCAAGTGAATTTGAAGATGGGAGAAAAAAATATTTAACTTATAATTATAGAAGTCTTGAAAATATTGTTGGGCTTTCAAAGGAGGTAATAAGTAATAATCAAAGTAGAAATCAAAAGGATATAAAAGCATATAGACAGGGATTAGGAATATTGAGATTAGTAGTACCTTATAATGAAGCTTTACAAATAGAAGATATTATAGGAAAAATTAATATTCATAAAAATAAAGGAGACAGATATTCTGATAATGCTATCTTATATAGGACTAATGTAGAAGCCAGAAGTATAATTGATGGACTTATTAGAAAGAAGCTTCCTTTTAAGCTTTTAGATAAGGAGTATAATTTTTTTAAGCATTTCATATGTCAAGATTTAATAAGCTATTTAAAGTTAAGCATTGATCCATATGATAGGGAAAGCTTTTTTAAAATTTTAAACAAGCCTTTTAGATATATAGCCAAGTCAGCAGTTGAGAAATTAAAAGCTAATCCGTATAATGATAATTTATTTGATGCACTTATAAATTTAGAGGATATTCATCCTTTTCAACTTAAAAAGCTTGAGGAATTTAAAAGCGATGTGGCTTCTTTGAATAAGATGAGTCTTTATGGAGCTATTGATTTCATAATAACTGAACTTGGATATTTAGATTATTTAAGAGAGTATTCAGATAAATTTAAGCAAAGTATGGATGATATATTTGAAATCATAGAAGAATTTAAAAGTGCAGCTGAAGAGTTTAATTCAATAATAAACTTTTTAGTTCATATTGAAAGTGTGGAGGAAAGTATTAAACAAAATAGAAATAAAGCTTTTCAAGATGCTATAATACTTTCAACAATTCATGGAGTAAAGGGTATGGAATTTAAAAACGTATATATAGTTGATATTGTAAATGAAACTATACCTCACAAAAATAATTTAGATAATCTTGAAGAAGAAAGAAGATTGTTTTATGTTGGGATAACTAGAGCTGTTGATAACTTATATCTTTATGCACCTAAAGCTGTAAGAGGAAAATTTAAGGAGCAATCTCCATTTATAAAAGAAGCAAGCTTTGACACTACTAATTTAAATACTGATATTGGCTTTAAATCTGGTGATAAAATAACACATAATTATTTCGGAATCGGTGAAATAAAAGAAATTAGAGATGATGAAATAGACATAATATTTGAAGATGGAATGCAAAGAAGATTTTCTATAGCTACTATACTCCAGCATAATCTTATGAGAAAAATAGAATAAATTTCAGGAGCTTAATTCAATAAAAACACTCCATTCCTTTATTGGTTAAAAAATCAATGAAGGAATGGAGTGTTTTTTAAAATTTAATATTAAAATATATTCAAAATTAGATATAATAAATCATCTATAATTAAATGGAGTAAAGGGTATAGAATTTAAAAACGTATATATAGTTGATATTGTAAATGAAACTATACAGCACAAAAATAATTTAGATAATATTGAAGAGGAAAGAGGATTGCTTTATGTTGGGATAACTAGAGCTATTGATAACTTATGTGGTTATGTTATCCAATAGAGATTTTAAATGTTAACATTGCTAATAATTCTATAGGTTATTATTTTTTTAAGAGGTTAAGATATTAGTGTCAAACAAAATAAAATACAAAGGAGGAAGTTAGATATGGCTTCAAATAACAGAAGTAACAGAACTTTAGTTCCAGAAGCAAGACAAGGATTAAACAGATGGAAATATGAGGTTGCATCAGATGTTGGAATACAAAACTATGAAAACACTGATAAAGGAAATCTTTCTTCAAGACAAAATGGAAGCGTTGGCGGAGAAATGGTTAAGAGAATGGTTCAAAGTTACGAACAAAATTTAAAATAATCAATAATAATAAATGCACTAAGTTAATCTTAGTGCATTTATGTGTGTTTATAGAATAATTAAAGTAAAATATTTATTATTTAGAACTAATTGTGCTATATAAATATATATATATATTGTAATATGATTTATACAAATTAAATTTAATGTTGGCCTTATTTTGTTTTTAACAAGTATAGAAGATAAATGTAGATTTTAAATTACAACATATATAGTAGTAAAAACTTTAAAAGTTTATTTTGCTTAATAATAAGTAATCTAAAAAACATTTCTATTTCAAATATGTCCTAACCTTGAAACAAATGTATTGTAGGTGTGTGATTCGGAAGGGGTCATCGCTATTATAAATATAAAATTTGTAAATATTTATAAAAATTAAAAATAAAGAAAATTATATGTTATAATTATTTTAAACATATAATATTATATAATAGGGTATTAATCATTACAAAGGAAAGGAGTAGGTTTAATGGTAGCTTTTAATAAAATGTGGAAAGATATAAATGAAATAATGGACCACAGTGAAGCACATGGAAATTTTGATAAGAAACAAGGGGTATTTCTTATAAAAGAAGGGGAGGACATAGTGTTTTTAACTAAAGATGATTTCATAGACTTTTGGAGCAATATGCTTTTAAGGGATAAAGTAGATAAAAAAAGTTTAAATAATAAGAATAAACTTTTATATGTTTATGATTTAGTTAAAAAATTACCTTATGTTAATGAAAAGGATCAAGTTCTTTGCATTGATAGATAAGATGAATTGTTGAATGTTGTATATTTATAATATATAATTTTATTAGGCTCATATTCTATTATTAGAGTATGAGCCTTTAATAATAGGATAAAGGAGAAAATTTATGGATTTTGCAAATGTAAATTCAAGGGATGTCATATTTTCTTTAGATATAGGAACTAGGAGTATAAAGGGAACGGTAGGTATTATAAAAGATAAAAAATTCTATGTAGTTGCTGAAAGCTATAAAGAACATAGTGAAAGAGCTATGATAGATGGACAAATTCACGATATTGAATTAGTTGCAACAACTGTTAGACACATAAAAAATAATTTAGAAAAAGAACTAGGATTTCAACTTAAAGAAGTAGCTATAGCAGCTGCAGGAAGATTTTTAAGAACTATTGAAGCAACTGGAGAAATGACATTAGATAATGAAAAAGAAATAGACAAGCCTATAGTTAGAAGTCTTGAAATGACAGCTATAAAGGAAGCAGAAAAGGCTATAAATGAAAAAACAGAGGGAAAACTTTATTGTGTTGGATATAGTGTTAAGAATTATTATTTAAATGGATTTGTAATATCAAACCTTTTAAATCATAGAGGAGATAATATGAATGTTGATATAATAGCAACATTTCTTCCTAAAAGTGTAGTAGACTCGCTATATGCAGTTATGAACAAGGTCTCACTTAAGGTTAACAATTTAACTCTAGAACCAATAGCAGCTATAGAAGCTGTTATACCTAAAAATTTAAGACTATTGAACCTTGCGTTAGTTGATGTTGGTGCTGGGACTTCAGATATTGCCATATGTAATAAAGAAAGTATTACAGCATATGGAATGGTTCCACAGGCTGGAGATGAGATTACTGAGGCTATAGCAGAAGCATATTTAGTTGATTTTAATACCGCTGAAAATATTAAAAGAGCTATTAATAAAGATGAAACTATAACATTTAAAGATGTAATAGGATTTGAAAATACTATAAATAGCAGTGATGCTCTAAAAATTGTAGAACCATTAGTAGATAAGATATCAAAGGAATTAGCTACTAAAATAGTTGAACTTAATGGAGGAAAATCACCGTCAGCAGTATTCTTAGTTGGAGGGGGAGCACACACTCCCTTATTAAAGGAAAAGATAGTTGAAAAATTAAATATGCAATCACAAAGAATAGCTATTAAAGGAAGAGAGGCTGTTACTGATTGTGTATGTAATGATAATACTTTAGGAAGTACTGGGGTTACTGTACTTGGTATAGCTTTAGTTGCTATAAAAAGTTTAGGTCATGATTTTATAGATGTTACTTTAAATGAAACTGAAATATCTTTATTCAATTCGCATAAACATACTATAATGGATGTTTTTTTACAAGCTGGAATAAATCCTAAGATATTAATAGGCAAAAATGGAAAGAGTATCAGATTTTTTGTTAATGAATCAAAAAGAATAGCCTTTGGAGGTTTAGGTGAGAACGCTAAAATATTTATAAACGGTAATGAAGCAAATTTAGAAACTGTTGTTAATGCAGGTGATAACATACATATAGAATATGCAAAGCAGGGAGAAATGGCAAGACCGAAGGTTTATGAATATATAAATCAATATGAAGAGGTAGGTTTTTATCTACAAGATAAATTTATTAATTTGGAGCCTGTAGCATTTATAAATGGCAATAGAGTTCAACTTAATGAAATTATTAATGATGGTGATAAAGTTGAAATAAAATATTTAGAAACTTTGAAGGACATAAGAGAATATATATTGAATGGAAAATATATAAAAGAAGAGGATGAGTTATATTTAGACGAAATATTGTTACAAGATGATTATAAAGTATTACAAGGGGACAATATTATAATAAAAGAAAAAAAACCAAAACTTGATATTAATGAAATCTCTAAAGAAAATACAGTAGAGAAGCAAATTAAAGAATTAAATGAAGATGATAACAATTCTATTAAAGTCAAAATAAACGGTGAAGAGTATAAACTTTATGGTAAGTTGAGTTATATATTCGTAGATATATTTAATTATTATACTTTTGATTTATCAATAGCAAAAGGAAATATAAATTTAAGATTAAATGGAAACAAGGCATCATATACTGACATGCTTAATGATGGAGATAGCATAGAAATTTTTTGGGATTAATATATAGGAGGGTTAAATTATAATGGTTGATTTTAAAAAGGAAGCTTTAGGTATAATGGACGAATTAGTAGCATTAAGAAGAGATTTTCATGAGCATCCAGAGCTCGGATTTGAAGAATGGAGAACTTCAGGGAAAATAAAAGAATTCTTAACTAAAGAAGGAATACATTTTACTGATGTGGCTAAAACTGGAGTTTGTGGAATAATAGAAGGGACTATGGAAGGACATGAAAATGGTAAAACAATAGCTCTTAGAGGTGATATAGATGGTCTTCCTATACAAGATAAAAAAGTGTGTGATTATAGTTCTAAAATAGAAGGAAAAATGCATGCTTGTGGGCATGATGCTCACACAACTATACTTTTAGGTGCAGCTAAGCTTCTTAATAAAAATAAACATCTTATAAAAGGAAGGGTTAAGCTTTTTTTTGAACCAGCAGAAGAGACTATAGGCGGAGCAAGATTTATGATAAAAGAAGGAGTTCTAGAGAATCCACATGTAGATGCAGTTTTAGGGCTTCATGTTACTGAGGACTTAGATGTTGGTAAGATAAGATTAAAGTCTGGAGTAGCATTTGCAGCTTCAAATCCTTTTACTATAAAGATAAAAGGAAAAGGAGGGCATGGAGCATATCCGCATGTAGCTATAGATCCTATAGTTATGGCTTCTCAAGTTATACTTACGCTTCAAACTATAGTAAGTAGAGAAATTGCACCAGTTAATCCTTCAGTTATAACAGTTGGCAGTATAAATGGTGGAACAGCTCAAAATATAATACCAGATGAGGTTATATTAAAGGGAATAATAAGAACTTTAACTCCAGAAGATAGAGAATATGCTAAAAAGAGATTAGAAGAAGTGGTTTCTTCTGTATGTAAAGCTATGAGAGGAGATTATGAGATAGACATAGAGGAAAGCTATCCATGTTTAATAAATAATGAAAAAGTTATAGAGAGAGTAAAAAAATCTGCTATAAATATTTTAGGGGAAAAGAATATAGAGATTCAAAAAGCTTCGAGTATGGGAGTTGAAAGTTTCTCATATTTTGCAATGGAAAGACCAGCAGCATTTTATTTTTTAGGATCTAGAAATATTTCTAAAAATATAGTTGCATCAGCTCATAATGCTCTTTTTGATATTGACGAGGCTTGTATTCCTATAGGGGTTGCCATTCAATGTGAAACAGCTATTAAATATTTAAGTGAAGAATAAAAAAATAAAACTAATGCTGACATTTAATAATATAATTTGACAATATGAAAAAATAATATTAATCTATAGTAATGATAAAACTATATTGGTTAAGGCATAGAAATTATGCCTTAATTTAAACTGTGTAAATAAATGAAAATAATATAAATTTTAGGAGTGATTTTGTGATAGTACCTATAGGAACAAATGAAGCAGGTCAAAGACTTGATAAGTTTTTGAGAAAGTTATTAAAGGATGTACCATTAAGTGCAATATTTAAGGCGCTTAGAAAAGGTGATGTCAAGATAAACGGAAAAAAAGAAAAGGAAAAATATGTACTTCAAGATGGAGATATAGTAGAGATTAAGTATCTTGATTCTAAAAGAGAGAAAACTTTAAACTTTCAAAAAGTTGATTCAAGTGGTATTAAAATTTGTTATGAAGATGAAAATATGCTATTAGTTGAAAAATGGCCGGGAGTTTTAGTTCATTCAGACAAAAAGAATGGAGATCCTACATTAACGGATTATGTTTTATCTTATTTAAATGAGAAAGGTGACTATCTGCCTGAAAATGAAGTAACATTTACTCCAGCATCTTGTAATAGATTAGATAGAAATACTTCAGGTATGGTGTTCTTTGGTAAAAACTTTGAGGGATTAAAAGCTGTAAATGAATTAATTAGAGATAGAAAAGTAGAAAAATATTATTGTGCTTTAGTAAAAGGAAGAATTAAAGATGGTCGTTATGAAGCTTATATAACAAAAGATGATGAAAATAATAAATCTACTGTTTATGCAGAGGCTAGAAAAGATACTAAAAAGATAGCTATGGATGTCAAAAACATTCAAAGTAATGGTCTGTTTTCTTTTGTTGAAATAGAGCTTATAACAGGAAGAAGTCATCAATTAAGAGCTCATTTAGCATTTTTAGGTCATCCAATAGTTGGTGATACAAAATATGGAGAAAAGAAATTAAATTCATTTTTTGCAAATAAATTTGGGTTGAATTATCAATATCTTTATGCTTATAAGGTTATATTTAAAGAAGTTCCGGAAAAATTAAGCTATCTTCAAAATAAAACTATAGCACAAGGCTTACCTCCTATATTTAAAAAGATTAAAAAGGACGTATTTAAATTTTAGTTTATTATAGATTGAGAGGTTAATTTATGAGGGAAGAATCTACCACAAAAGGCTTTGCTATGCTGTCTTTGGCAGGTATATTTGCGAAGATTTTATCTGTTTTATATATTCCTATATTACTTATAATAATTGGACGTGGTGGTCTTGGTATATATAGTAAGACATATGAGGTATTTACTTTTATATATGCATTAACTAATATTGGAATGCAGACAGCGATAGCAAAATATGTTTCAGAGCTTACAGCTCTTGGCAATCATAGAGATGCTTTAAGAGTGTTTAAAATATCTAGAACAATTTTGCTTATAATAGGAACCGTATTTACCATAACTCTTATGTTAAGTGCAAATTCAATAGCTGAAATGACAAGTAATCCTGACATAATAATTGGACTTATAATGCTTGCACCAACAATAGCTCTAACTTCAGTATTAGTATGTTATAGAGCATATTTTCAAGGTAAGAACAATATGAAGCCTGTAGCCATATCAACTGTTGTTGAGCAATTTGCAAATGTAAGTATAAGCTTGTTTGGAGCCTATATTTTACTAAACAGGACTCATTCCATATCCTTAGGTAGTGCCGGCGCAACAATAGGAACATCTTTAGGGGCACTTATAGGGATAATATATTTAGCTTACATATATAAAAGTTATCGTGTAGAAAAAGAAGTTAGGGAAAAACAAAAAGAAGGTATAAGACCAATACATCAGAAAAGAATAATAAGAACTTTGATTAAATATGGAGTACCTATAACTTTAAGTGCTGCACTTCAAAATTTTGGAGCATTAGTGGACATGGCTAATGTAACGAAAAGACTTATATATGCAGGATGTACTCAAGTACAAAGTAATGAATTATATGGTATATTAACAGAATATAAGACACTATTGTATGTTCCTATGGTGATAATAGCAGCACTTGGAACAGTAGTTTTACCAGCTATTTCAAAGGCTTTAGTTCTAAAAGATAAGAAAGACATAAAAGCAAAAATAAATTTTGCACTAAGAATGACATATTCAATAGCAATACCATCAGCAATAGGTCTAATGGTATTAAGTAAAGAGCTTTATAGATTGTTTTATAGAGCTGAAGATGGTCATGAACTTATGTTATATGGCGCTGTGGTATTAGTATTTATGGCAGTAGTACAGATACAAAATGTAATACTTCAAGGTATTAGCAAATTTTATTATGTTGTATTTTCAATGGTTGTTGGTATAATACTTAAGATAAGCGCAAATTATTATTTCATAGGTCAAAGTGGTATAAAAATTAGGGGAGCTGTAATTGGAGGATTTTTATGTTTCTTCGTTCCTATGGTAATGAACAATATAAAGATAAATAAAACTTTAAAAATAAAATTATCCCTATTTAAAATGACTACAAAACCACTATTATCTAGTTTATATATGGCATTAGCTATATTTATAGCAAGATTTATATTTAGTTTTATAACATCAATAATAGGAGTTAATAAAATAGTAGATTTAATTATGACTATATTATTAATATTAATAGGATCATTTTTCTATCTGCAAGCATTAATATATCTTGGCGGAGTTAGAAAAAAAGAAATAGAAGCTATGACACCTAAAGCAATTAGAATTATGCCTAGTATACTAAAAAAACATTTAAGATAGAAATATACACCTAGAGTTTTCTAAACTCTAGGTGTATATTTTTTATATAAAAATACAAACTTTATTATAGAATACTACAATTTTTGTAACTATTTTGTAACCTTATTTAAATAATTTGTCACAAATTTTGTTTATTTATATACTATAATATAAATTAAGAAGAGATTTTTCAGGAGATGACAAAAAATATGAAATTTGAGAGTAGAAAAGTTAGAAAAAAGAAAAATAGGAAGAAAAGAAGAGTATTTTTAGCAGTTACACTAGCTATTATTTTGGTTTCTATTGGTTGTGTAGCTACTAAATTATATAATTTAGTTTATACAAAAAATAAAGTTGTACAAGCTACTATTTTTGAAGGAGAGGACAATCAATCTAATAAAGGTAAAGATATAGAAAATGGCGTTCAAGAACCAGAACAAAATGATGAAAATAATAAAAGTGATGAGAAAAATTATAATAGTGAGATTATAAAGGGTAAAAATGTAAGTAAAGAAGGTTCAAAATATTCAATAGACAGAAATGAAGTTTCAAAGATGTTATCAAAAGATTACAAAAGTGATGGCAAGAAAATTGTATTTTTAACTTTTGACGATGGTCCAAGTAACCAAAATACAGGTGATGTTTTAGAAATATTAAAATCTAAAGATGTAAAAGCTACATTTTTCGTTCTAGGAAGAAATATAAAAACTAAAAATGGTGCTGAACTTTTAAAAAGAGAATTTAACGAAGGACATGCTATAGGCAATCATAGTTACTCTCATAATTTTAAAAAATTGTATCCTGCTAATAGAGTTGATATTCCTTATTTTATGAAGGAAATAGAGGATACTAATGCTATTATGAAGGATGTTTTGGGAAATGAATTTGATACTAAAGTGGTAAGAATGCCTGGTGGACATATGAGTAGAGCTTATTATAATGATCCTAACTTAAGTAATTTAAATGCCACTTTTGCAAAAGAAAATATTTCTAGTATAGATTGGAATTCTTTGAATGGTGATGCAGAAGGAAAAAAATATTCAAACCAGGATATGTTAAATTATGTTCAAAAAACATCTAATGGTAAAGAAAAAGTTGTTATATTAATGCATGACTCAGAAGGAAAAATAAAGACGAAAGAAATATTGCCACAAGTAATAGATTATTTTAAGAATAAGGGATATGAATTTAAAACCATAAGCTAATTAAAAATTTGGAATAACTTATTGGGCTTATATAAATTTCTTGTAAGTTGATTTATGATTAAAAGAAATTTTATCTAAGCTCTCTTTTTATATGCAATAAAATTATTAAAAAATAATTTTTAAATGTAGTTAGGAAATAACTCTAATTATTTAAAAAATTAGGTATAATAAATACAAGAGGAAATCATATTTAAGGAGGTTAAAATGAAGATATTAATATTGGAAGATGAGGAAAATATAAGAGGTTTTCTTAAGATAAATTTTGAGAGAAATAATTTTATCGTTATAGAGGCTTCGAATGGTAGAGAAGCTATAGAAAAATCAATAAAAGAGGAACCAGATGTTGCTATTTTAGATATAATGGTTCCTGAAATAGATGGATTAACTGTATGTAAAATACTTAGGGAGAAATATAGTAATATGGGGATTGTAATGCTTACAGCAAAAGGACAGGATTTGGATAAAATAATGGGACTTGAATACGGAGCAGATGATTATATAGTAAAACCTTTTAATCCTCTTGAAATAACATTAAGAATTAAGGCACTTATGAGGAGATTAAAAGGGCATGATAATGTGGATGAAAGTATAACTTATGGACCATTCAGTGTTGATAGCTATTCACAAACAATAAGCAAAACTCAACAGCCTTTAGATCTTACGCCAACAGAATTTTTAATGCTTAAAAATTTCATTAAAAATCCGGGAAAGGCATTTACTAGAGATGAGCTTTTAAATATTGTTTGGGGAGTAGACTTTTTTGGAGATGCAAAAATTGTTGATGTAAATATAAGAAGGCTTAGAACTAAAATAGAGAATAATCCATCTGAACCAGAGTATATAGAGACTGTTTGGGGAAAGGGGTACAGACTTAGAAAATGAAAAGTATAAAGTCTAGAGTTGTTATGAACTTTATGTCTATAGTTTGTGTAACAGTTCTTATAATAGAAGGATTATTTATGCTATTTGTTAGGTATTATTTTTATGAATCTACGGAAAATCTTTTAACAAATGAAATAAAAATTTCGGCAGAATTTTATGAAAAGTATTTATTAGATAGTTCCCTTAAAGATAATGTTTATGATAATGTAGACCTTTTTTGGAATAAAACTTCAGCTCAAGTACAAATAAGAGATCAAAAGGGAGTCTTACTTATGGACTCTATAGGTATTAGTAAGGATAATAATGAAAACCTTGATATTCAAAAAGCTTTAAAAGGACAAAAGGGGAAATGGGTAGGAAAGGTTGATTATAATAGTGATAGCGTTATGGCTGTTTCTTATCCTATAAAGAAAAACAATGAGGTTATAGGCGTTATAAGATATATAACATCATTAAAGGAAGTAAATAATTCCATAAAAAATTTTCTTACAATATTTATACTTATAGGAGTTTTGGTATTGATGATAGGTATTATTCTAAGTAATTTGTTTGCAAATAGTATAGCAAACCCTATAAAGGCGATAACAAAGACAGCTGAAAGAATGGCGGCTGGTGATTTGAAGGTAAGAAATTTTATAAGTGATAGAGATGAGATAGGAACACTTTCAAACACTTTAAATTATATGGCAGATGAAATCCTGAAAAGAGATAAAATGAAAAATGAATTTATTTCTTCAGTATCACATGAATTAAGAACTCCCCTTACGGCTATAAAAGGGTGGGTAATAACTTTAAATAGTGATGAAACAGACAAAGATACATTAAAGTTAGGATTCGATATCATAGAAAAAGAAACAGATAGACTTTCAGATATGGTTGAAGAACTATTAGATTTTTCAAAGCTTGTTCAAGGAAAAATGAGTCTAAGTAAAAGTAGTATAAGAATAAAGGATGTAGTGGAATACATTAAGGCTTATGCTGAGCATAGAGCTGATAGAGAAGAAAAAACTTTTTCTATAGAGTATGATGATAATATTGAAAATATATATGCAGATGAAAATAGATTAAAGCAAGTTTTTATAAATTTGATAAATAATGCATTTAATTTTACAGAACCGAAAGATACTATAAGTGTAAATATAAGTAATGAAGAAAAATATGTAGTTATAATAGTAAAAGATAGTGGTATAGGTATAAGTCCTGAGGATTTAGAGAGGGTAAAAGAAAAGTTTTATAAAGGTAAAAATTCTAAGTCTCAAAATGGTATAGGGCTTTCAGTATGTGATGAAATAATAAAATTACATAATGGAAGATTTATAATATTAAGTGAATTGGGTGTAATGACAGAGGCAATAGTTAAAATACCTAAAAATATAAAAGAGAGTTGATAATATTATGAAAAGGAGTATTAATGCAATAATATGTATTTTAATTGCATTTAATTTTATTGGATGTGATATTTTGGATATTAGTAATAGGATAGTTATAGAATCTGCAAAAATAAAAAATATACCTTTATTCGGACAATGGCAGAGTAATAATGATGAAAATGACAATTTTGTTTTCACAAATGATGTTGCAAAGATTAGGGGAGATATTATATATAATCCAAAATATAAATTCAAAAATGTAGACACTTTTATGTATCTGTCAGAAAAGGATAGAAATATATTAAAAGAATCATTGGGAAGTGTGCCTAAGGATATTGATATTATATCGGTATATAATGATAAAAATATTTTTTGTGATTATATAAATATTGATGATAATTGGGGTTTAATAATTATAAATGATGAGTTTATTAAAGTAGAAAAAAAGAAGTCAGTAGATAGTATTAAAGTGCAAGATATTAAGGAAGTTGGAAGTGAAATTAAACCTAGTAAATATTATAATATGCAATGTGGAGTGTTACTAGGATTAAAAAATAAAAGTGGTGAATATAGGACTTTATGGATATCATTTTCAAATAATTTAATAAATAAAGTTTATGAAGTTCCAGGCATTGTAGTAGCTAGAAAAAAATCTTTATGGAAACTTTCTACGGCAGCTATCGAAAATAGTAGTGATAAAATACTTTATTCTGAAAATATTAGTTCTACAAATAATGGTGATGCTAGAAATTTAAAAGATAATAGAGTTGAATTTAGTGAAATTAATTTTGTTAGTGATGATTATATTGGAATAAGGTTAGATAATAAAGAAGAGTTTAAAGTTTTACCATTAGATAATATTAAAAACAAGGAAGGGGTAAAATTAAGTGAAGTTTTAGGAGTTGGATATTTAAATGCTTTTAAAAATGCGTTTAATTCTCATTTAAGTGTATTAGAACAGGAAAATAAAGATGAATTTAATTCTGCAAGTGTAGCAGAAACTAATTATACAATGATTAGAACAAATGGACATTGGATTATTAAAGGGCGTGTTAATGCTAAAGAGAACCCTAAAGATTATTTTGATTTTTATATAAATAAATCTAGGCAAGATAAAATAATAAAATTTGATGATTTATATATACCTTGGAATAAGGCTAAAGAAAAAAATCCTCGGGTTAGAGATATTGTTAATTCACCTAATAAAAGGATGTCAATAATGCTTGCTAAAGATAAGCTTTTTATATGTGAAATTAAAAATGGAGATTTTAAAACTGATATAAGTAAAACAATAAATATAGGTGAAGATGATACTGTAATAATGGCAGAATGGGCCATAGGAGATTTCGTTAGTAAGTGGGATGAGGTTATTGTTAAACAAAATTATAAAGCATATTAAAAAAGCAATCATTTGATTGCTTTTTTAATATAAGTTCTTTTTTCTAAATGTTAAAAGTAAGAATGAAAACATTCCAAAGCAAAGTAGCATTGATAGTATTATCTTAACCTTGAAATTTAAAAAGTTTAAATTTAAAGAACAAGTTTTCAATAATAAATAACACAAAATTCCAGCTAAGATATAAATTAATATATTTATAAATGAAAAATCTAAGGCGATTTGTTTATTCACTTCATAAAGATTTAAAATTAAACTTAATGTAGAAATTATAAACATAGTTATGGCAAATCCAAAAACATTTATTGATGATATTCCAGTGAAAACATAAAGACATAATATTTCTAAAATTTCGGTTATTATGTTATTTCTTAAAATAATAGTCTGTTTTCCTAAACCATTCAATATTCCAAACATAGTTACTGATGTAAAGAATAGTGGCATAGCTAAGGAAGAGGCTTTTATATATCCGCCTAAATCATTTCTAGAGAAGAACATTTTCCCTAATTCTGACGAAAAAGTTTGTCCTAAAATAAGAGTACAGAGACCTATTATAAAAGCTAAACTTATTACTTCTTTAATTCGTTTACTAGCACTGAAGTGATCTTTTTTATTCATTGTTTGGGAGAGATCTGGAATTAAAAGAGTATTTATAGAAGCTATTATAATCATAGGAAAAGTTACTATTGCTAGTGCCATACCAGAGTATTTACCTATCATGGAAAGAGCCTCAGAGTATTGAAATCCAGTTGCTACAAGGCGTCTTGGTACTATAAGTGTAGCGATAGTTGTAAATATACTTATTATAAAACCATTTAGGCAAAGTGGAACAGAAACGATTAAAACGTCAAAAAGTAATTGAGCTCGTCCCTCTGTCTTTGTTTTTATTTTAGGGTGCTTAGAAATAGAGAATTTATAATAAAAATATAAAAGTGCCAAACTTTGAAATTCTCCATAACAAATAGATATATAAGCTAGAGTTACTAACTTTTCTAAAGAATCAGCTTTGAAAATATAAATAAGTAAGGCTAAAACAAATATTCTAAAGGCCTTTTCTAAAATATCAATAAAGGCTGGCATAGATATTTTAGAAGTTCCATAAAAATAACCTTTCAAAATATTGGATAATGCTATAAATATCATTGCCGGGCAGGTTACCATAATAGCTTTCATAGTTCTAGAGTCTTTAACCCAATAATGACCAATAGTTGGAGAAAAGAAAAAGACTAAAATGCCTACTATCATTGCCCATATAAAATTAAAAAAAGCTACAGTTCTAATAGTTTTTGTTAAGTTGTTATAATCATTAGATGAGGCATAGATAGCAGATATTTTGGAGATAGCAGCTATAACTCCAGCTGTCATAAGACAGATAAAAAGATTATATATTGGCATAACAAGCCCGTAAAGCCCCATACCTTCTGGACCTAATATTTTAGATAAATATATAGAAAATATGAATCCTAAAATTCCAGTAGTCAAATTTGATAATGTCAAAATCATAGAATTCTTATAAAAACCATCCTTCATAGTACACCTACCTTTTTATAATTAGTTCTCTTTAAGAATATTCATTGATTTACATAAATATTCTTACTGTTTACTAAAGAGGGAATAAATAAATATTTAAGTTGTAGGAATTATTAAAGGCTTATGTAAATATAATGGAAGCATGGGGGGATTTTATGAAGAGATATCTATATTTAATATTAATTATAATTCTATCTTGTGTAGGAGGCTTTGGAGTTTATAAATTAAAAGTCAATTTTGGACTAGATACTATAAATAATAAATTAACTTATGATTTAATATACAAAGGAATCACTGGAGCAGAGGCAGTTACCTTTGGTAATAATGGAGAATTTTATATAGCAATGCAAAGTGAAATAATAAAGGCTACTGAGGGTGGAGTTAGTGAGAGTATAATAAAGGATAATGATTTAAGTATATGCAGTATAGCTTTTTATAAAAATAAAATATACTTTGTTTCAAACACAACCCTATATTTTTATGATTTAACTAAAAAGGAAAAAAAGATAGTATTAAATAATATACCTAATTATGGAGATTATAAAAAATCAAAGCTTCTATTAAGTGGAGATAGTTTATTCCTGACTATAGGAGCAGCTACAAATTCAGGAGTTGTAGGTGACGACAATGATTGGAAAAAAACAACTAATAGTTATGATTTAACTCCTAAACCTATTACATTAAGTGGTAAAAGTTCTGGTGGAGATAATAATGGTATTTTTTTACCATATGGAAATAAAGGAAGTAAAGGGCAGGTGATAGGGGCAAGCCCACTTGGGAATGCTACAATCATAAAAATTAATTTATTAAATAATAATCATGAGTTATATGCATGGGGAGTAAGGAATGTAGAAGGTATAGATAGTTCAAGCACAGGTAATATATATGCTGTAGTTGGAGGAATTGAAGAAAGAGGACTTAGACCTGTATATGGGGATAAGGATTATATTTATGAGATAAAAGGTGGAGCTAGGTGGTATGGTTGGCCAGATTATAGTGGAGGTGATCCTGTTGATTCACCAAGGTTTAGGCAAGAAGGAAAGCCTAAAACTTATTTAGCTTTAGAAAATCCACCTACAATTAATCCAGAGGCACCTATATATCAGCATAGTGCAGTTAAAAATTTATATTGTTTGGCTATTGATAAATCAGGAAATATTTTAAAAAAAGATTCTATGTTTGTGTATGATGATTTACAAAAAGAAGTTTTGAATATATCTATTGAAGGGATTATAGAGAGGGTTATAAAGGTTAGTAAAGCTAGTAATATAAATGATATAAAAATTCAAAATAGTAAGGTATATATGTTAGATGGGAAAAATGGATACTTATATTCTGTTTATAAAAAGACGGATGAACTTAATATGAATCTTTCTAAAACAAATTTAATTTACTTGTTATCATTAACAATAATTTTAATAGGAGTATTTGTAGTTAAATTAGTTTTTACAAAAGGAAATAAAAAGTAATTCCTCAAATAAAGAGGAATTATTTTTTTTATGTAGAAATGAATAATATACAAAAAATGGAAGGTGATAAAATGAGGGCTACTAAAATAGATATGAGAAACGTTAACTTTAAGGGTAATGTATTAGATATTGGAAGTGAAAATTATGGCGTTATATATAATTTAATAAAGGAAGATGAATGTGAGATTTCAGTGGATTATTTAATAAATGATATATCAAAAGAAAGTGAGCATTATATGATGTATGAAACAGCAGTGATATTTTTTTCTTTAAGCAAGCTGTGGAATAATTTTGAAAGAAAAAAGCTTTTATTTGAAACTTGGCAAACACTAAAAAAAGGTGGTGAACTTCATATTTGGGATTATGAGAAAAATACTAAAGAAATAATAAATGAAAATATTACTGTTACTCTTAAAAATGACAAAATAAAAAAGTTTAATTACTCAAATAAAAATCCTTTTTGTGAATTTTCTTTAGAAACTTCTAAAAAAATACTTGAAAAATATTACGAAATAGAAGAAACTAGTCTTTGTAGTGGAATTATATATTTAAAAGCAAAAAGGAAGGGGATACTTAAGGATGAAAGTATTGCTAACAGCCATAAATTCAAAATACATTCACAGCAACCTAGCATTGAAGTATTTAAAGGCATATACCAAGGAATTAAATTATCAGGGAGAAATAAAGGAATTTTCAATAAATGATAGAATTGAAAAAATATTAGAAGGAATACTAGAGGAAAAACCTGATGTTGTAGCTTTTTCGTGTTATATTTGGAACATGGAATTTGTGAATAAATTGACAGAACTTATTAAACGTGTTAATCCTAAGATAGAGATTTTATATGGAGGGCCAGAAGTATCTTATGATAGCTATGAGTTTTTAAATAATCATTTAGGTGAATATTTAATTTGTGGTGAAGGTGAAGAAACTTATAAAGAATTTATAGAGTATAAATTAGGTGAAAGAAAGCTAGAAGATATTAAGGGACTTTACTATAGAGTAGGTGATGAAATTAAGTTTAATGGTGAAAGAAAATTGATGGATATGAATGACTTAGTTTTTCCTTATACCTATGAAGATGATATAGAAAATAAAATAGTTTATTATGAAGCAAGTAGAGGATGTCCTTTTAAATGTAAATATTGTTTATCATCAGTTATGCATGGGGTAAGATTTCTTGACTTAGAAAGAGTAAAGAAAGAATTAAAGTTTTTTATGGATAAGAAGATTCCTCTTGTAAAGTTTGTAGATAGGACATTTAATTGTAATCATGATTTCACAAAGGAAATATTGATTTTTTTAAGTGAGCAGGATACTAATACAAGATTTCATTTTGAGATAGCTGCAGATCTTTTAAGAAATGATGAAATAGAAATACTTAATAAAGCACCTAAGGGAAGATTTCAACTAGAAGTTGGAGTTCAAACTACAAATTTAGAGGTTTTAAAAAATATAAATAGATATATAACTTTTGAAAATCTTAAAACTAAGGTTTTAAATGTAGCCAAGGGTCAAAATGTTATGCAACATTTAGATTTAATAGCAGGACTTCCTGGGGAAAATTATGAATCTTTTAGAAATTCATTTAATGATGTTCATTCTATAAATCCAGATGAAATACAGCTTGGATTTTTAAAGTTGCTTAAGGGTTCATCTATGAGGTCAGAAGCTGAAAAATGGGGTATAGTATATTCACCATATGCACCATATGAAATCTTAAGTAGTAAAGATATATCTTATTATGAACTTTTAAAGCTTAAGAAAATAGAAGAAATGGTAGATAAATATTATAATTCTGGAAAGTTTAAAAATATATTAAGTTTCTTTTTGAAAAAATTTGAGACTCCATTTGATTTTTATTATGAATTATCATGCTTTTTTGAATTAAAAGGTTTTTTTAATAGAAGTATAAATAGTACAGAATATTATAAGGTTTTATTTGATTTCAATGAAGAAGTTTTAAATGGAAAGGGTAGGGAAGTTTTAAGAGAAATAATAAAGTATGATTATTTATGTTTTAACAAGAAAAAATGGTTACCAGAATTTCTTTTAAGAAATATGGATAAGTATGAAGAAAGAGATGTTAGAGAAAAACTTAGAATTTCAATGGGTAATCTTAAAAAATTTCATATAGAAAGGTTTGAAATAGATATTTCCCAATATTTAAAGTCAAATATGATAATTAATAATATATCATATTTGATATTTGATGAAGAAAATAGTGATAATATAATAGATGTAACTAAAATAGTTTCAGAAGAACAGATATAAATTTAATTTAACATTATAAAATAAAGATCTAACAGGGTTTGAAATATAATTTTGTTAGGTTTTTATTTTAGATTTACAAATATGAGAATTAAATAATATCTGATAGTTGTTTAAAGAATGAAGAGTTTTTTTAATAAAATATAAAAAAAAATAATAAAAAGTTAACTTTAAAGCAATTAATACTGTTGAAAGAATGTAAAGTATGGTATAATGAGTAAAATAAAAAGCAATAGGGAGTAAAAGATTTAATGTTAAAAAAGAAGGGGGCAATTGGGGTGAAGGATGTTGTAATTTTAAATACTTTAGAACAAATAAAGGCATATTCAGATCCATATCGATTAAGAATAATAACGTTTCTGAGGAATAATAAAGAAGAGGCTACTGTAAAGCAAATTGCTGATTACTTAGGGGAAGTGCCAGCAAAAATCCATTATCATATAAAGAAACTTGAAAAAGCTGGTATAGTAGAACTTATACGAACTAAAGAAATTAAAGGAATTATAGCTAAATATTATTACTTAACTGGGAATAGTTTTGAAATTTTTGGGGAAAATATACAAGAGGAAGCTAAGCAAGTATATAAATCTCAACTTCTTAACTTAATAAATGAGTATTATGATAAATCGAAAGAAATATCAATAGAGGCTATGAAAAAAAATTTAAATAATTTAAATGATCATAAGGCCTTAAGTGTAGCTTGTAGGGAAATTTATGTTACAGAAGAAGAGTTTGAAGCAGTAAATAATGAGATAAGATCTATTTTGTTAAAATATGAAAAGAAACAAGAAGGAAAAATGTCTTATCATACATTTGCTGTTATCACAAAGCTTAATAATGAGCAAGAGGATGTTAATTACTTAGTAAGTGAAAATTCTAATTTTTGATAAATTTAATTTTAAGCAAAGAAGATATTATGAATATAATATTAACTTTGCTTAAAATCACGGGTTAAGCGATATTTTAACATCTTTGTTATTACTAAATTCTAAGAAATGTGGTATAGTATAAATAGAATTTTTAATTATACTTGTAGTTTTTAAGGTCAGACAACTTAGGAGGAGATAACACATGTTTAAATATTTTTGGGCATTTATTATACCATTTTTAATGGTTATAGTTTTAATGCCGGCCTTGATGAGATTTGCTGAAAAGATACAGTTTATAGATAAACCAACAGAAAGAAAAAAACATAAGAATCCTGTTCCATTAATAGGTGGTGTTGCTATGTTTATAGGATTCTTTACAGGTTTTCTTTATAATGTTGCTATAGGTAGAATAGAACTAGAAACCATAATTATATTTATAGCTTCGCTTATGGTTTTAATAATAGGGCTTGTAGATGATTTTTACAAAACTAGAAAAAAAGAATTTCCTATTTATCCAAGATTCATAGTACAAATTTTAGCTGCAATCTTAGTATATAAATCAGGTGTGGTATTTATGGGATTTACAAATCCATTTGGTGGTAATTTCATTATGATACCAGAAATATTACAGTTTATACTTACAATAACATGGATATTTGGAGTAACTACTGTTATAAATTGGTCAGATGGGATGGATGGGCTTGCAGGCGGGCTTTCTGCAATATCAGCTACAACTATGTTTGTTGTAGCTATGGCTAAAGAACAAAGTTCTTCAGCTGTAATGTCAATATGTTTAGTAGGAGCAATCTTAGGATTTTTGAATTTTAACAGACATCCGGCAAGGGTTTTTATGGGTGACTCAGGAGCTAACTTTTTAGGATTTATTTTATCTATAATAGCGTTAGATGGGGCATTTAAACAAGCTACTGTTATGTCTATGCTAATTCCAATATTTGCGCTTGGTGTTCCTATATTTGATAATATATTTGTAATATTTAAAAGATTTATAGATGGGAAACCTGTTTATCAAGCAGATAGAAGTCAAATACATTTTAGATTAGAAGAGCGTGGTATGACTCCTAAGCAAGTGGTAACTTACATATGCTTAATAAGTGGTGGGTTGAGCTTAATATCAATTATTATTTTGGTATTAAAGTTATAGCTTTAAAATAATAAGTAAAAAACTATGTTAAAGTAAAAATGTCTTTAGTATAGTTTTTTTGATGTGTAAAAAAGGTATAAAAATATTTTTAAGGGTGGAAAGTGTAATGAAAAATCCATATAAATGTATTTCAGATTTCATTTTTGTAGAGCCTGTATTAGAAAAGGCTGATGTTATTTTAATACCTGGGTGTAATAAGCTGGAAGCTATAGAAGGGGCTATTAATCTTTATAATCAAGGCTATTCATCTTTACTTTTACCTTCTGGTGGACAAAATAGACTGTTAAATGGATATGATACAGAATGGGAGATGTTTAAAGATAGAGCTATAGAGCTAGGTGTTAGAGAAAAAGATATTTTGAAAGAAGATAAGGCTAGGAATACTTTTGAAAATGCTATATATTCATTAGAGACCTTAAGTAAGAATAACATAAATATAAAAAGTGCTATAATTAGTTGTAAATGGATACATTCAAGAAGAGCTTTACTAACTTATGAAACGATATTTCCTAAAGATGTTGAATTTTTTATAGCGCCTGTTTTAGATGATAAAAAAATATATAAGAGCAACTGGTATTATAATGAGGAGCAAGTCAATATGGTTATGGATGAGGTAATTAAGATAGGAAAATATTTTCAAACAGAAATATATAATTTCATGAAATAATACATTATTATGAAAATATATTTTAAAATGTATTTACAAATAATAGATAATGATGTATACTATAAAAAATTAAATAAGTGTTACTTATCAAGAGTGGTGGAGGGACTGGCCCTATGAAACCCAGCAACCATATATTATTTTCATTTAATAATATAAAGGTGCTAATTCCTGCAGTAATAGTACTGAGAGATAGGGTTTTTGTCTAGAAAGTAGTTTGAACTTAAAGGATATACCCTTTAAGTTTTTTTATTGTATGAAAATATATTGATATTTATTATAAGTGTTAGAAGAATAGTTTATTATAAAATTTTTAAATGATAAAAGGGGGCTAATTATGGAAATTAAGAAATTGTTTGATGACAAAAAGGTTGTGTTTTCATTTGAAATTTTTCCGCCTAAAGTAACATCGAAGGTGGAAGTTATATATGAAACATTAGCTACGTTTAGCTATTTGAAACCTGATTTTGTAAGTGTTACATTTGGGGCAGGTGGTAGTGCTAGTGACAATAAAACTACAGAGTTATCATCTTTGGTAAAAAATAAGTATGGCATAGAGACAGTAGCTCATTTAACATGTGTGAATTCAAAGGTTTCTGATATAGATTGTATTTTAGAAAATTTAAAACATAATGGTATACTAAATATATTGGCATTAAGAGGAGATATTATAGATAAACAAAATTTAGGGGAGTTTAAATATGCTAGTGAACTTATTTCTCATATAAAACAAAAAGGTAATTTTAGTGTTTCGGCAGCATGTTATCCAGAAGGACACATTGAAAGTACAAGTTTAGAACAGGATATAATAAATCTTAAAGAGAAAGTTGACTCTGGTGCTGATCATTTAATTTCTCAACTATTTTTTGACAATAATGTTTTTTATAAATTTTTAGATGAGACAAGTAAAAAAGGAATAAATGTTCCTATACAAGCAGGTATAATGCCTGTAACAAATAAAAAGCAAATTGAAAGAATAGCAAGTATATCAGGAGCAAAAATACCACCTAAATTTCTAAAAATATTAGATAAATATGAAAATGATAAAGAAGCTTTAAGAGATGCTGGAATTTATTACGCTGTTGAGCAAATTATAGATTTAATTTCTTCTGGTGTAAAGGGTATACATCTATACACTATGAATAGTCCTTATGTAGCAAGAAAAGTTACTGAATCCATAGAGCATATATTGAGCTCTATAAATAATAAAAATATAAGATAGAATATAAAAATGCATCAGGTTTATAACTTGATGCATTTTTATGCATTTAAGTTTAATAAATATGCAGTAAATTCGCTTTGAATTATGTCAAGAAATTTATTAAAATTCATTACATTATTAAAATACATATAAAAAAAGCTTTTAATGCTGATAAAATGTCAAAAATAAAAAGTTTACATTTAATAAATGCATAAATATAATAAATTTCTGTATAAATATGCATTTATTGTATTGCATAATTATAAATTACAAAGTATACTTATAACATAAGTAGTAAATAGGGGGTCATAAATATGAAAGATATTAAAAAAGTAATTTTAGCATATTCTGGAGGGTTAGATACATCAATAATAATTCCTTGGCTTAAGGAAAACTATGGTTGTGAAGTCATAGCAGTAGCTGGAGATGTGGGGCAAGGAGAAGAACTAGAACCACTTAATGAAAAGGCTATTAAAACTGGAGCAAGTAAATTATATATAGAGGATTTAAAGAAAGAATTAGTAGAAGATGTTATATTTGAATGTTTGAAGGCAAATGCTTTATATGAAAATAAATATTTATTAGGTACTGCTTTTGCAAGACCAATAATAGCAAAAAGGCTTGTAGAAATAGCAAAAAAAGAAGGTGCAGATGCTATTGTTCATGGATGTACTGGAAAAGGTAATGATCAAGTTAGATTTGAACTTGCAATAAAAGCCTTTGCGCCAGATATGAAGATTATTGCACCTTGGAGAATTTGGGACATCAAATCAAGGGATGAAGAAATTGATTATGCAGAAAAAAGAAATATAGATATACCTTTAACTAGAGAAACAAATTATTCTAAGGATAAGAATTTATGGCATCTAAGTCATGAAGGTTTAGATTTAGAAAATCCAGCAAATGAACCTAATTATGATAAAATACTTGAAATGTCTGTTACACCTGAAAAGGCACCTGACAAATCAACCTATATAAATATATATTTTGAACAAGGAATACCTAAAAAACTTGATGGAGTAGAATATAATTCGGTAGAAATGGTAAAAAAATTAAATGAAATTGGTGGAGCTAATGGTATTGGGATAATAGACTTAGTTGAAAATAGATTAGTTGGTATGAAGTCTAGAGGAGTTTATGAAACTCCTGGTGGAACTATACTTTATTATGCTCATAGAGAGATTGAAAGTGTTTGTTTAGATAAAGAAACATCACATTATAAAGATTTATTAGGTCAAAAGCTTGGAGAAATTTTATATTATGGACAATGGTATACTCCGCTTAGAGAAGCTATATGTAGTTTTGTAAATAAGACCCAAGAAAATGTTACTGGAGAAGTAAAGCTTAAACTTTATAAAGGTAATATAATAACAGCCGGTATAAGTTCGCCTTATAGCTTATATGATGAAGAAATAGCAACTTTTGATAAGGATGAAGTCTATAATCAGAAGGATTCAGAAGGGTTTATAAATTTATATTCGCTACCAATCACTGTAATGGCGAAAAAATACAATAAAAAATAATCAATAAACAATAGGAGGAGCTTAGAATGAAACTTTGGTCTGGTAGATTCCAAAAGGATGTAAACGAGGAAGTTAATGATTTTAATGCCTCTATAGATGTAGATTATAGAATGTATGAAGAAGATATAGAGGGAAGTATAGCTCATGTAAATATGATTGCTAAATGTGGAATTATTAAAGAAGAAGAAGGTCAAAAAATAGTTTGTGGACTAAATGATATACTTACGAAGATTAAGAATGGTGAATTAAGCTTTTCTAAAGAAAATGAGGATGTTCACATGAATATAGAGACTATGCTTATAGATAATATAGGAGAAGTTGCGAAAAAACTTCATACAGCAAGAAGTAGAAATGATCAAGTTGCATTGGATATTAGAATTTATCTAAAAAAAGAAATTTTAAATCTAAAGAAACTTATTTTAGATATGGAGAAGGTATTACTTAGAAAAGGTGAAGAAAATTTAAATACTATTATGCCTGGTTATACTCATATGCAGAAGGCTCAACCAATAACCTTTTCACATCATTTAATGGCATATAGTGAGATGTTTAAAAGAGATTATGAAAGGCTTGAGGATTGTTATAGAAGAATGAATGCTATGCCTTTAGGAAGTGGAGCGTTAGCTACTACAACTTATCCTATAAATAGGGTTATGGTAAAGGAAGTTTTAAGATTTGATAAGGTTATGACTAATAGTATAGATGGTGTTTCTGATAGAGATTTTGTATTAGAATTAGCTTCATCATTAAGTATTTTAATGATGCATTTATCAAGATTTAGTGAAGAAGTTATACTTTGGTGCAGCCAAGAATTTAATTATGTAGAGTTAGATGATGCATATTCTACAGGTTCAAGTATAATGCCACAAAAAAAGAATCCTGATGTAGCAGAGCTTGTTAGGGGGAAAACAGGTAGAGTATATGGAAATTTAATGGGGTTATTGACTATTATGAAGGGGTTACCATTAGCTTACAATAAAGATATGCAAGAAGATAAGGAACAAATTTTTGATTCTGTAGATACAGTTAAAATATGTCTTAGTGTATTTGCTAAGATGATAGACACTATGAAAGTTAATAAAGAAAATATGGAAAAGGCGTGTAGGGATGGCTTTATTAATGCTACAGATTTAGCTGATTATATGGTTAAAAAAGGTATGAGTTTTAGAGATGCCCATCACGTAACTGGAGAAATAGTTTTTTACGCAATAAAAGAAGAGAAGGTTTTAGAAGAAATTTCTTTAGAAAAGTTTAAAGAATTTTCACAGATTTTTGAAATTGATGTATATGAAGCCATAGATATAAGAAAGTGTGTTGAGAATAGAAAAGTTATAGGTGGTCCTAGTCCTGAAGAGGTAAAGGTTAGATTAAAGGAACTTAAAGAGTTCATAATAGTAAAGGCAAATGAAAGAAGGGAATTATGTGGTTAAGGTTTCTATAATTGGGGCTACAGGGTATGTTGGGGCTGAACTTATAAGGCTTCTATATACTCATAGTAAAGTAGAGATTGTAGCTATAAGTTCGAATAGTTTTAAGGATAAATATATAGATGAGGTGTATGAAAATTTTTTGGGCTTAAATTTAGTATGTGGTGATGAGGAGAGTGCAATAGAAAAGGGAGATGTTATTTTTATTGCACTTCCGCATGGATTTAGTGAAGAAATAAGTAAAAAAGCATTAAACTCTGGAAAGATAGTAATAGATATGGGGGCAGATTTTAGACTTAAAAATGAAGAGAATTATAAAAAATGGTATGAAAAAGAATTTGAGTGTAAAAATTTGCATCAGCTTAGTAGTTATGGGCTTACAGAACTTAATAGAGAAAGGATAAAGTCTAGCAAATTAATAGCAAATCCAGGATGTTATCCTACTTGTAGTATATTAGGAATATATCCAGCCATTAACGAGGGAATTATTAATGAAAGTAATATAATTATAGATGCTAAGTCTGGATTAACTGGTGCTGGAAGAACTTTATCATTATCTAGTCATTATAGTCAGTGTAATGAAGATTTAACTGCCTATGCATTAGGGGGAAGTCATAGACATATACCTGAAATTGAAGAAAATCTTAAGTTTTATACTAATAAAGAAGTTAAAATAACTTTTTCACCACAACTTGTTCCGATGAATAGGGGGATTTTTGCTACTATTTATGGAGATATTACAAAAGCAATAAGTTTAGAAGAAATTTTTGAAGTATATAAAAAATATTATGAAAAAGAAAAGTTTATAAATATTATGCCGTTGGGGAAATATGCTAAGGTTAAGAATGTTAGTATGTCAAATTATTGTAATATATCATTACATGTAGATGAAAGAACTAACAAACTTATAGTATGTTCAACTATTGATAATATGATAAAAGGAGCAGCTGGGCAAGCAGTTCAAAATATGAATTTGATACTAGGTTTTAGAGAAGATTTAGGTTTAGAGGCTTTATCACAATCCTTTTAAAGGGGGGGTATTTATGAGAATTTTAAAAGGGGGTATTGTAGCTCCTGATGGTTTTTATGCATCAGGAGTACATTGTGGACTTAAAAAGAAAAAGTTAGATTTGGCTCTTATATATTCAGAAGTTAAGTGCAATGCAAGTGCTATGTTTACAAAGAACATAGTAAAAGGTAATCCAATTATTGTATGTAAAGAAGCGTTAATAGATGGAAAGGCCCAAGCTATAATAATAAATAGTGGAAATGCTAATACATGCACAGGAGAAGATGGCTTAATTAAGGCACATTATATGACAGAATTGGTGGCTAAAGCTATGGAACTTGATAAAGTAGATGTTTTAGTAGCATCTACTGGTGTTATAGGAGTTCCTCTTGATGTAAGTTTAATTGAAGATTCAATTGAAACACTTAAGGAAGGTTTAAGTAGAACAGGAAACATAAATGCAAGAGAAGCTATAATGACAACTGATTTAATTCATAAGGAGGTAGCTGTTTCTATTAATATTTTTGGAAAAGAAGTAAAAATAGGAGCCATGGCAAAGGGATCTGGAATGATAGAACCTAATATGGCAACTATGCTTGCATTTATTACCACAGATATAAATATTGAAAACAGTCTTTTAAATTCAGCTTTAAATATTGCTGTAAATAAAAGCTTTAATTTAATAAGTGTTGATGGAGATAGTAGTACAAATGATAGTGTTTTTATAATGGCGAATGGTTTGGCAAAAAATGAAATTATAGATTCAGAAAATGATTATTATTTTGAATTTGTGGATGCATTAACTTATGTGTGTGTAGAACTTTCGAAGCTTATAGCAAGTGATGGAGAGGGAGCTACTAAGCTTATTGAATGCAGGGTTTTAGGTTGTAAAAATGAATTAGAAGGAATTAATATAGCAAAAGCAGTAATCAAGTCTAGCCTGGTTAAAACTGCTATTTTTGGAAGTGATGCTAATTGGGGTAGAATACTCTGTGCTATGGGGTATTCAGGAATTGAATTTATAGAAAATAAGGTTAAACTTGCATTTGAAAGTTCTAGAGGGTATATTGAAGTTTTTAAAGAAGGAATTCCTATTGAGTTCGATGAAACAAAAGCAAAAGAGATATTAAAGGACGATGATATAAGTATTATTATAGATTTGAATATGGGAAATGAAAAGGCTGTAGCTTGGGGTTGTGATTTAAGTTATGAATATATAAGAATTAATGGAGACTATAGAAGTTAATGAAGCTTCTTTATATATAGGAATGAAAGAATTTAATACAAATAGAGCAAATACATTAATAGAAGCACTCCCATATATTCAAGATTATTACGGAAAAACAATTGTTATAAAATACGGTGGAAATGCTATGATAAATAGTGGACTTAAAGAATCTGTTATTAAAGACATTATACTTATGAGTTTAGTTGGAATAAAGGTAGTTTTGGTTCATGGAGGAGGTCCAGATATAAATAAGTTCTTAAGAAAAATAAACAAAGTACCAGAGTTTATAAATGGATTACGTTATACAGATGAAGAAACTGCTGAAATAGTTCAAATGGTTTTGGCTGGAAAAGTAAATAAAGAGCTTGTTGGACTTATAAATAATTATGGTGGGAAAGGTATAGGGCTTTGTGGTATAGATGGGAAAATGCTGAAGGCTAAAAAAAACAATTCATTTGTAGATTTGGGGTTTGTAGGTGAAATTGAAAAAGTAAATACAGATATTATAAATGATAGTTTATCTTCTGGATATATCACAGTTATTGCTACCGTAGCTAAAGGTGAAGATGGAAAAACTTATAATATAAATGCAGATTTAGCAGCTAGTAAAATAGCAGCAGCCTTAAAAGCTGAAAAGTTAATTTTATTAACTGATGTTAGAGGTTTACTTAAGGATTTTAAGGACGATGATAGTTTAATATCAAGAATAAAGCTTTCGGAAATACCAAGCCTAATTGAAAACAAAATTATTTCTGGAGGAATGATACCTAAAATAGATTGTTGTGAAGAAGCTATAAGGCTTGGAGTAAAAAAGGCCCATATTATTGATGGAAGGATACCTAATAGCATTCTTTTAGAGATGTTTTCTGATTTGGGGATAGGAACATTAATAGAAGGATAAATTTTACGTATAAAAGGGGGCTATATTATGACATATAAGAATGATTATTTGATGGATACCTATGACTTTTTAGATTTAACTTTGGTTAAAGGTGAAGGTTGCTATCTTTATGATAGTAATGGAAATAAATATTTAGATTTTACATCAGGTATTGGAGTTTCATCATTAGGGTATGGGGACAAGAAATTATGTAAAGATTTAAATGCTCAAATATCAAAACTTATTCATAGTTCTAATATATTTAAGAATGAAACTTTATTAGAAGTTTCTAAGTTATTAGTAGAAATTAGCGAAATGAGCAAGGTGTTTTTTTCAAATTCTGGGGCAGAAAGCAACGAAGGAGCTATAAAACTTGCTAGAAAATATAGCTTTTTAAATTATGGATATGGTAGAAATAAGGTATTAAGCTTGAAACAGTCTTTTCACGGAAGAACAATGCTTACTTTAAGAGCTACTGGACAGGAAAAGTTTCATAAGTATTTTTTTCCATTTCCAGAGGGCTTTGATTATGTAGAAAGAAATAATATAGAAGATTTCAAGAATAAGGTAGATGATTCAGTATGTGCCATTTTACTTGAAAGTATACAAGGAGAAGGTGGAGTAAATCCGTTAACTGAAGAATTTGTAACTTTTATAAGCAACTATTGTGAAGAAAAAGACATTTTAATGATTTTTGATGAAGTTCAAACTGGAATAGGGAGGACTGGAAAATTATTTGGATTTCAATATTTTAATGTTAGACCAGATATTATAACATTAGCAAAAGGGCTTGGAGCAGGACTACCGATAGGAGCTGTACTATGCAATGAAAAATTATCTAATGTTTTTCAAAAGGGTGATCATGGTTCAACCTTTGGGGGAAATATTTTAAGTTTAACAGGGGCTAAAGTAGTTTTGGAAAGAATGAAAGAAGATGATTTTTTACCATCAGTAGTAGAAAAGGGAGAGGTACTATATGAAGCTTTAAAAAATTTTTATTCTGAGTTGGTAATAGGTGTTAGAGGAAGGGGATTAATGATTGGAGTAGAAGTTAAAATGCCAGCAAAAATTGTTCAACAAAAAGCATTAGAAAAAGGGTTATTAGTTTTAACTGCTGGTGAAAATGTAATAAGGCTACTACCGCCATTAGTAATTAGTAAAGAAGAGATATTAAAGGGTGTTAATATATTAAAAAAATCAATAATTGAAATTGGGGGCTAATTATGAAGAAAGATTTGCTTAGAATAAATGATTTAACAAAGGAAGAAATTCTAGATATATTAGATTTAGGGCAACAATTAAAATATGAAACTAAACATTCTATAGAACATCCTATATTAAAAGGAAAGACTTTAGGAATGATATTTGAAAAATCTTCAACAAGAACAAGAGTGTCTTTTGAAGTAGGAATGCTTCAATTAGGTGGAAATGCTTTGTTCTTAAGTTCTAGAGATATACAAATGGGAAGAGGAGAGCCGATATCAGATACAGCAAGAGTACTTTCAAGATATTTAGATGGGATTATGATAAGAACATTTTTCCAAAAGGATGTAGAGAATCTAGCTAAGTATGCTACAGTTCCTATAATAAATGGATTAACAGATGATGAGCATCCGTGTCAAGTACTTGCGGATCTTTTAACTATAAGAGAATATAAAAAGAAACTTAATGGTTTAAAAGTTTGCTTTATAGGTGATAGTAATAATATGGTTAATTCTTTAATATTTGCAAGCATTAAAGTGGGAATGCATATAACTGTAGCTTCACCTGAAGGATTTACACCTAAAGATGAAATAATAAAAGAAGCTAGGGAAACTGAAAAACAATGTGAAGGGAGCTTGCAAATAGTAAATTCGCCTCAAAAAGCAGCTGTGGATGCAGATGTTTTAATCACTGATGTTTGGGTAAGTATGGGGCAAGAAGAAGAAGCTTTAGAAAGAAATAACGTATTTAAGGAGTTTCAAATAAATGATGAAATAATGAAACTTGCTAAAGAAGACGCAATAGTTCTTCATTGTCTTCCGGCGCATAGAGAAGAAGAAATAACAGCAGAGATTTTTGAAAAGCATGCAGATGAAATTTTCGAAGAGGCAGAAAATAGATTGCATGTACAAAAAGCTATTCTAGTGAAGCTTATGTCTGAGAAATAATTAATTATTTTTCAGACATGTTTATGAAAAAAATATACTTTTTATGGTTACAAAAAAGACTATCCAAATAAAATTTGGATAGTCTTAAAAATTATGCTTTGTTTACTGAACCGAATAGTTCCATTTTTTCTTTAACTATAGCTTTTATAGCTTCAAAACCTGGAGCTAATAGTTTTCTTGGGTCAAAGCCTTTACCTTCTATGTCTTTTCCAGCTTCTATATATTTTCTAGTAGCTTCTTGGAAAACTAATTGACATTCAGTGTTAACGTTGATCTTAGCAACTCCTAATGATATAGCTTTCTTTATCATATCTTCAGGAATTCCAGTACCACCGTGTAATACTAATGGCATTTCTCCAGTAGCGTTGTTGATTTTTTCTAAAGCTTCAAAGCTTAATCCTTTCCAATTTGAAGGATATTTTCCATGGATATTTCCGATACCAGCAGCTAACATAGTAACTCCTAAATCAGCTATAGCTTTACATTCATTTGCGTCAGCTATTTCACCAGCACCTACAACTCCATCTTCTTCTCCACCGATTGATCCAACTTCAGCTTCTAAAGAAAGACCTTTTTCAGAAGTAAGTTTAACCATTTCAGTTGTTTTAGCTATGTTTTCATCTATTGCATAGTGAGAACCATCGAACATTATTGAAGAGAAGCCAGCTTCCATAGCTTTTAAAGCTCCTTCATAGCTACCGTGGTCTAAGTGTAATGCAACAGGAACAGTGATTTTTAACTCTTCCATCATTCCATTAACCATTCCAACTATTGTTTTAAAACCACACATATATTTTGCAGCTCCCTCAGATACTCCAAGGATAACTGGTGAATTATTTTCTTGCGCAGTTAATAATATAGCTTTAGTCCATTCTAAGTTATTGATGTTGAATTGACCAACAGCATATTTACCATCTCTTGCTTTGTTTAACATTTCTTTTGCTGAAACTAACATGGTACAACCTCCATATATACGTATTTAATAGTATAAAAGCATAAAATGTATACCTTTATCTATCTATGGTTATTATAACCTAAAAAATATATTATGAAAACAAAAAAAATAAAATTTTAGCTTCTATTTAAATTTATAAAAAGCGAATTAAACGTTAACATGTAGTTTTTTGTCTGTTTATTGTAATTTATTGATATAAAACCTATATTAATGAAGTTTTGTATTTAACAATATATAAAAGGAAACTCCTTCTCATATTCATTCGAATGAGTAAGTTCGTATTAACTAAATTCAAAATTTAGATACTCATTTAAAGAAAACTCTTTATCATTTTATTTGAATGAATAGGTTAGAATAACTAAATCTAAAATTTAGATACTCACTTAAAGGTATGATTTTCATTGAATTAAAATTAATAAATTTTTAAAATGTAAATATAGATTCAAAATCCTTAATTTATTATACAATATAAGCATAATATAAAATAAATGTTAAAAAGGGGTTATTTAGAATATGAAAAAGAGGAGTATAGCAATAATAACTATTATTTTAATAAGTACATTTTCTTTGAATATAGTAAGTTGTGCAAACAATAAAAATAATGAAGAAAAAGCTAGTGTAGAAGAAAAAACAAATATTGATAAAAGTAAGGATGTGGAAAAAAATAATAGTGAGGAAAATGAAGAAGCAGCTACTAAAGATAATGAAGAAAGTAAAGAGGTAAAAAGTAAAGGTGAGTATAATAAAGAACTTGCAAAGATTTTTCCAAATAAGAAAGATACAAAAACATATTATTCAGGAATACTTGATTATAGCAGTATAGAAGAACTTAATGATGTAAAGGAAGAAGATGGAGTATTAAATTTAAAATTTAAAGGACAGATAGATGATTTATCAGGTGGAGCAGCAGGAAAAAAGACCAATAATCAATATAGCTATAAATATGTAATAGATAATGAGTATGTAAGGCAGGTATTTGATTACCATAGTAAAAATCCAAAGAGGCCTGTTTCTTTCTCAAGAGCGGTATTAAGATTACCTTTTAAGACTGGAAATACTTGGAGTGCAGCTTATTTATATGAAGGTAAAAAATACACAGGTAAAACTAAAATAGAAGAAGTAACTACAAAAAATAATATAACTAAAATTAAAACTGTAACTATAATAGATGGAATAAACGGTTTTAAAAATAAGCAATATAAAGAAACTAAAATTTATGAAACTGGAAAAGGAGTAGTTGCTGAAGAATTCAATACCACTACAGAAGGAATTAATTTTAATATTAAGCAAACTAAAATTAAATAATAAATATAATTGAAACGAAACCAAGCAATGATAGTGCTTGGTTTTTGTCTATTAAACTTACTTATTGTGAGATAGTTTTGATCTTTTAGTGAACTTTTTACCATTTGAACTAGAACCTAATTTTTCGCCATGCTCAATTCCTATTTCAGCTCCCATTTCAGAATACATTTTTCTTTTTTCAGCATTTGATTTAGGGTGGTCTTTCATCCTGTTTTTATTATTATCCATAAAAATTCCTCCTATTTTAAATAATAAATTTTCTATATTAGCTTATCCATATTATTTTAAAATATTATTGTTAGTAATAATATTTTATTTGGACATAATAATATTGTTATTTTATTATGAAAGGAGAATGAAAGATGGATAGAGTTCATTATATGGTTAGTGGATTAGTAAATTCAATGAGTAAAACACATGTGAAAAATGCATTGGAGAAAATTGATGGTGTTAATGAGGTATGTGTAGATTTAGGTCGTGGTAGTATAGAAGTAATTTATAATGAACAAGTTAAAAAAGATGATATTAAAAGATGTATTGAAGATACAGGATATCATATTGAATCCTAATTTTAAATTAAATATAATATATATTATAAAAAATAAGGTGTATAAAAATGAGCTAAGAATCATTTTTATACACCAATTTTTTTATAATATTTGTACATTTATAGCCATAGGTCCTTTTGGTGCACTTTCAACATCAAAAGAAACACTTGCACCTTCATGTAAATCTTTATTAGGACCTTTTTCTTTAACTTGAGAATGATGGACAAAGACATCATTTCCTTCATCACAAGATATAAACCCATAGCCTTTGTCTTCATTAAACCATTTAACTATACCTGTTCTACTAGACATAATAAATCTCTCCTTTGTTTAAAAATATCAGTATATAGTATGTGTAGTTTAACAAAATATAATACTTAATATTAACTAGGACTAATCCAATTACCAGTACAAATGATCATAGCTATAAGTTTTAAAGTGTTTTCATAAAAAGTACAGTTAGTTATATTTTTTTCTAATAAAGTTTTAAAAAGTTCTATTTTCCAACTATTATCATTTTTTTCAACAAGTGAGCTAATCAAAAAAGGAGCTACAAAAGATAAATCATTAGCTACGCCAAATGCATTACCAGGTATACCATTAGCAAGGTAATAGCCAGATTTTATATTTCTAGGAATTAAATTTGTAGATTTTTTAATCCACCTATTTAATATATTAATCTGATTTGGAATAGGAGCATTATTTATTAGGGTATCCATAGAGTATCTAAAAGGAACTCTACAGCTATTATAGAAGTAATCACCATCATGAATAGATTCTAATATTTTAGTTTTGGGAGGAATAAAGGTGTTTTTATCTTTTATAAAAAAATCAGGCATAAGACCATTAAACTTACTTTGATTTTTTAATTGATTATTAATTATAGAATTTATTTTTTTTATAACAAGTATCCAATTATTTTTATTCAAAGAATCAACCTTAATAAATTCTTTAATAATATAAATCATGAAATCAGAGCTTCTAGTAACAGATTTAAAATTATTATTTTCTATTCCTTCAACCCAATCTCCTAATGTTAGTATATAATCTGTTTTATTTACACAACTTTTCATAAGGGCATTTATTCTAATTAGGGCTTCAGCTCTATAGTCTATATTATCATCTTTCCAAAGCTTATTAGCAATAAGTAGACTATAGCTAATATCCATATCACCATCAGTAGCAGATGATGTCCTAGGTTCACTATTAATTATATTATTATTAGAATCCTTAATTTGTTGCCAAGCCATTAGGTTTTTATTATAGAAACTAGGGTAAGTTTTTATATAGTTATAAAGGTTAATAAAATGTTTTTTTGCAGAAGAATCAAATTTACTCATAATAGGGAAAATAATCATGCCATATCCCATAGCTTCAGAGCAAGTAACTGCATTGTTTGTCATAGGTTGGTCAAGTGTATAAAATAGATATTCTAAAGTTGAATTATTGTTTTTTATAACTCTTAAATAACGGTTTTTCCATTGATTATAGAATGAAATTAATTCTTTATTTAGAACTTTTTGAGAGAATTTATTGATTAAAGCTTTATTATAAATCATTTAAATCTCCGTTAAACAAATTTTATTATTTAATATATTATTTTCAATTTGGAAAAGTGATTAAAAATAAATACTAACTTAATTTTATATACATTCATTAAAGTATGTTAAAATTAATAATACTGATAAAAAATAAGAAAACTTTATATAAATAGTTATTATGCTAGGAGGAAGAATATGAGAGTATTGATTATAAAAGTTACATTAAGAGCTTCATGGGTACAATCTTTAAAGGAGAAAAGGATGGTGGTTAAGAGTATAATACAAAAGTTAAAAAATAAATTTAATGTTTCAGTAGCAGAAGTAGATGAGCAAGATATACATAAAACTATAGTAATAGGAGTTGTAAGTGTATGTGGAAGCTCAGCACAGGTAGATTCAACAATGGAAAATATAATAAATTTTATAGAAGTTAATACTGATGCTGAAATCATTAAAATTGAAGATACAGTAGAGGTATTTTAGAATATTATTAAAACATATGTTGAATTGTGGAAATGAGTGAGTTATACTTATAAGGGAAAAGTAAAAATATTGCTAGAGGTGCCTTGTGGCTGAGAGGGATTTTATAAATCCTAACTCTTATAACCTGATATGGATAATACCAGCGTAGGGAAGCATGATAATATAATTTAAGTATAATTCTTTAATGGAGTTAATATGAAATTTTATTATGTATATTTATAAGTAAACTTCTAGCAAAATTTTAATTTGCTAGAAGTTTTTTAGCAAATAATATAATAATAAAAGGAGCGTATGGAAAATGGCGAATTATACAACTCAAATGGATGCTGCAAAAAAAGGAATTATAACAAAAGAAATGTTAGTAGTAGCAGAAAAAGAACATATGAATGTTGAGACATTAAGAGCGCTATTAGCAGAAGGAAAAATAGTTATTCCAGCAAATAAAAATCATAAAACTTTAAGTCCAGAAGGAGTTGGACAAGGTCTAAAAACTAAAATAAATGTAAACTTAGGAATATCAAAGGATTGTCCAGAGTGTGAGAAAGAGTTAGATAAAGTTAAAATAGCATTAGAGATGAAGGCAGAAGCAATAATGGATCTTTCTAATTATGGTAAAACAGAAGGTATGAGAAGAAAGATAGTTGATATGTCAAATGCAATGATTGGAACAGTCCCTATATATGATGCTGTTGGATTTTATGATAAAGAGCTTAAAGATATAACCGCAGAAGAATTTTTAAAGGTAGTAGAAAAGCATGGTGAAGATGGTGTTGATTTTATAACAATTCATGCTGGATTAAATAGGGAAGCTGTAGAAACAGTAAAAAGAAATAGAAGACTTACACATATAGTTTCTAGGGGTGGGTCATTATTATTTGCTTGGATGGAGCTTAATAATAAAGAGAATCCATTTTATGAGCATTTTGATAAATTATTAGATATATGTGAAAAGTATGATATGACAATTTCTTTAGGTGATGCCTTAAGACCAGGTTCAATTAATGATTCAACAGATGCAAATCAAATAAAAGAACTAATAATATTAGGAGAACTTACAAAGAGAGCATGGGAAAGAAATGTGCAAGTGATAATAGAAGGTCCAGGACATATGGCTATAAACGAGATAGAAAGTAATATGATAATACAAAAAAAGCTATGTCATGGAGCACCATTTTATGTTTTAGGACCACTAGTTACTGATGTTGCACCAGGCTATGATCATATAACTTCAGCAATAGGAGGAGCGATAGCAGCTACTTATGGAGCGGATTTTTTATGTTATGTTACTCCAGCTGAACATTTAAGACTTCCTAATTTAGAAGATATGAAAGAAGGAATAATAGCGGCTAAAATAGCGGCTCATGCTGCTGATATAGCAAAGGGAATTAAAGGTGCAAGAGAATGGGATAATAAGATGAGTAAAGCAAGAGCTGAAATAGCTTGGGAAGAAATGTTTAATCTTGCTATAGATGAGGAAAAGCCAAGAAGATATAGGGCAGAATCAAAGCCTCATGATGAGGAAAGTTGTACAATGTGTGGCAAAATGTGTTCTATGAGAACTATGAAAAAGATATTAAATGGTGAAGATCTTAATATATTAAGAGATTAATGTGTATATACTTAGATACTAGCCTTATACTTCAAAAGTTAATATATAAGGTGAACTATCTGGTGGCAAGTCTAATTGTTATGGAGAAGTAAGTTTGAAGAAATATAAAACTTTTAGAATTTGAAGAAAATGTAACTAGATATTATAGATTTCAATAATAATTATAGAGATGGCTAAAATATGGAATTATAGGCAGATTATATAAATATAATCTGCCTATAATCTTTTATTAAATATAACTTTTTATTTTAAATTGAAGTTCTCTTCGGCTTTATCCCAGTTAATAATTTTAAACCAATTATCTATGTATTCACCACGTTTGTTTTGATATTTTAGATAGTAAGCATGTTCCCATACATCTATACCTATAATAGGTTTTAATCCTTTAGATATAGGAGTATCTTGATTTGCTGTAGATATTATTGATAGTTTACCACCATTGTCTTGAACTAACCAAGCCCAGCCAGAACCAAATCTATTTAAAGCAGCTTCTTTAAATTGAGCTTTAAAATTTTCAAAGGAATCAAAATCCTTATTTATAGCTTTTGATAAATTTCCAGTAGGCATTTCAGATTTTCCTTTGGCCATTATATTCCAAAAAAAGTCATGGTTATAAACACCACCACCATTATTTATTACGCTTTGCTTTATGTCATCAGGTAAAGAAGATAAATCTTTTAGCATGCCATCCAGACCTTTTTTATAAAGTTCAGGATGCTTTTTTAATGCTTTATTTAAATTATCCACATAAGCTTGCTCATGCTTATCGTGGTGAAGAATCATAGTTTCTTTATCAATATAGGGTTCTAAAGCATCATAAGCGTAAGGTAGTGGTTTGAGTTTGATTTCTAAATCTGAGCTATAAACAGGCTTTGAATTAGAACTTAGAATTAAGAAACCTATTAAACAGCAAGTTAATAGTATGTTAGAAATTTTTAATTTCATAAATTATCACCTCGAAGCTTATTATGCGATTAATTGATTAAAAAATTACAATTTTTTTTAAAAAATATATATTGCAATTTTAAATCTACATTTATTTAAATAAAGTCTTTATAGATTATTTAAAGGTAATATTAAATTTAATTTGTAGAAATCATATTACAACATATATAAATAGAATTTTATCTGTAGTTATAAAAAATGATATAAACAATCAAAAAAGTTTGTTGAAAGAAATAAAAAATAAATATATTAGAATAATTGTATAAAAAAGCATTGACATTGATGTGGTGTTTTTTGTAAAATATAAGAAAAGATTTAAAATTCAAAAAATTCACAAAATAAAAAATATTTAGCGTAAATTGTTTTTTAAAGTAAAATAGGGGGTGCTAATATGCTTAATATCAAGATATGGGATGAGAAAAATGATTGTATATTTAGCAGAAAAGTATGGGGGCTGTTTAAAGGTGAAGAATTTTTGAGTCATGAAGAAAAGAGAGAAGGGGACATGGCAGTAACTTGGTGTATGTATAATGAAATGGCATGTACTTGCATAGGAGAAGAAAAGTGTGAAGCTTTGAAACAAATTGAAAACGATTACCTGGGTTTTCAGTAAGTTTTTATATTAATATGACAGTATCAAAATAAAGTTTGATATTAGCTCATAATACAGAGGTGGATTTATATGATTGAATCCACTTTTTGTATGCATAATAGTTTTAAGGAAAATCCTATTCATTACATTCGTATGAGTAAGTTCGAATATCTAAATCTAAGGTTTAAATTCTCACTTATGGATAGTGATATTTTTAGTATGCTAGATTATTACTTAGTATTGTAAAGATATTAGGTAATTATGATAGAATAACTTTTGATTTATCTAAATATCTAACAAAAATATACAATAAAACCCTATGTTTAAATATGGTATAAATGTATAAAATAGTATTGACTTTGATATTAGACAAGAGATATTATTAAAAATAAAGACAAGCTAAAACAAATAGGATAAGTGCAGCGAATATTAGATTATTACTCAGATAAATCAATAGTGAAATTAGTTGTAATATTTACTTTATTTATTAAATATATAAATAAAAGTAAATGTTATGGTAATAAAACATAAATTTATAGGAGGGTTAAGAGAGTGGTTAATGTGTGTGGAAGTTCAGGTAAGTTTAAAGAGTTAGTAGAGTTTATAGAAACTCAAAAGGGGCCAGATGGATCTCTTATAGGTGTGCTACATAAGGCGCAAAGTTTGTATGGATATTTGGGTGAAGAAGTTATATCTTTTATATCTAAGGAAATGAATATTCCAGAATCTAAAATATATGGAGTTATAACATTTTATTCCTATTTCACAACAGAGCCTAAAGGTAAATATGTCATAAGTGTATGTACAGGAACAGCTTGCTTTGTAAGGGGTGCTGGAGATATTTTAGAGGAATTCAAGAAAGAACTTTCTATCAAACCAGGTGAAACGACTGATGATGGTAAATATACACTAGATACTATAAGATGTGTAGGGGCCTGTGGAATAGCACCTGTAGTGAGCATAAATGATAAGATTTATGGAAAGTGCACAAAGTCACAGGTTAAAGAGATATTAAAAGAGTTAGAGGGGCAAGAGTAATTATGGATAGAATAGTTGATTATAAAGAGTTGTTACTTTTAAAAGATAAATATAGTGAGTTAATTAAGTTAAGAAATAGTGAAAGTAATTTAGAACAAAATAATTCTGGTGAAATCAATATAATGGTTTGTGGTGGAACTGGATGCAGAGCTTCCAATTCAGATAAGATAATAGATGCCTTAAATAGAGAGATAAAGAATTTTGGTTTAGAGGATAGTGTAAAGGTAATTCTTACAGGTTGCTTTGGATTTTGTGCACAGGGCCCTATAGTTCAAATATTCCCAGATGATACTTTCTATATCAAAGTTTCAGAAGATGATGCAAAAGAGATTATAGAGAGTCATATAGTTAATAAAAAAGTTGTAGAAAGACTTTTATATACTATACCGGATACTGAAAAGAAGGCAATAAAAAGAGATGAAATGCCTTTTTACAAGAAACAGTTAAGAATAGCATTAAGAAATTGTGGAGTTATAAATCCAGAGAATATTAAAGAGGTAATAGCATCAGGCGGATATACTGCGCTTGGGAAGGTATTAACTTCTATGACTCAAGAAGAGGTTATAGAAGAAATTCTACAATCGGGATTAAGAGGTAGAGGTGGTGGTGGTTTTCCAACAGGTAGAAAGTGGGAAGCTACTAGAAAAGCAATTGGGGACATAAAGTATGTAATTTGTAATGCAGATGAGGGTGACCCGGGGGCTTTTATGGATAGATCTATAATGGAAGGTGATTCTCACGGCGTTATAGAAGCTATGGCAATTTGTGGGTATGCTATAGGAGCTAATAAGGGATATATTTATATAAGAGCTGAATATCCACTTGCAGTTCATAGATTAAAAATTGCAATTGAAGATGCTAAAAAGGTTGGATTACTTGGAGAAAATATTTTAGGTACAAGCTTTAATTTTGATGTTGAGATAAGATATGGAGCAGGGGCTTTTGTATGTGGTGAAGCCACAGCGCTTATTCATTCAATTGAAGGTTTGAGAGGCGAACCTACAATGAAACCGCCAAGAACCGCTGAGAAGGGGCTTTGGGAAAGTCCTACATGTGTAAATAATGTAGAAACATTTGCTAACATTGCACCTATTATAAATAATGGAGCTAAATGGTATAGTAGCATAGGAACTAAAAAATCCGCTGGTACTAAGGTTTTTGCTTTAGCTGGAAAGATAAATAATGTAGGGCTTGTAGAGGTACCTATGGGTATATCATTGAGAGATATAATATATGAAATAGGTGGAGGAATAAAAGATAATAAAGCATTTAAAGCAGTGCAAACAGGAGGCCCTTCAGGTGGATGTATACCAACTTCCTATTTAGATATACCAATAGAATATGATACTTTAACAGAAATAGGTTCTATGATGGGGTCTGGCGGAATGATAGTAATGGATGAAGACAATTGTATGGTTGACATAGCTAAATTTTATTTAGAATTTATAGTAGATGAATCTTGTGGTAAGTGTACGCCTTGTAGAATAGGAAATAAACGACTATTAGAAATGTTAAATAGAATAACTGAAGGTAATGGTACAAGAGAGGACTTAGAAAAACTTGAAGAACTTTGTCATGTTATACGTGATACTTCTCTTTGTGGGTTAGGAGAATCAGCACCAAATCCTGTTTTGAGCACGCTTAAATATTTTAGAGAAGAATATGAGGAGCATATAGATAATAAAATCTGCAAGGCTGGAGTTTGTAAAAAGTTATTAAATTATTTTATTACAGATAGATGTATAGGGTGTACAAAGTGTGCAAGAGCATGCCCTGTAAATTGTATTAGTGGCAAAGTGAAAAATCAACATGTAATTGATTCAACGAAGTGCATTAAATGTGGTACATGCAAGGGTGCATGTCCTGTAAAAGCTATTGAAATAATATAAGGTGAGGTGAAAGGTATGACAATGGTTAATGTAACTATTAATGGAAAAGAAATTCAAGTTAAAAGAGGAACTACTATTTTAGATGCCGCTAAAAGTATCAATATTAATATACCTACACTTTGCCATATGTATATGGTAGATGGAACTTCAAGAAACTGTAAAGGGACTTGTAGGATATGTGTAGTTGAAGTTCAAGGAAAAAAGGCACTTCAGCCATCTTGTTCTGTAAATGTGTCAGAAGGAATGGTTGTAAAGACTAATAGTTCAAGAGCTATAAAGGCTAGAAAAACTGTGCTTGAACTATTACTTTCAGACCATCCAAAGGATTGTTTAGGATGTGAAAAAAATCAAAATTGTGAACTTCAAAATCTTTCTGAAATCTTAGGTGTTGGTGGGGAAAACTTTAAAGGTGAATTATCTAAATATCCTATAGAAGATGGGAACCCATCTATAGTTAGAGATATGAGTAAATGTATATTATGTAGGCGTTGCGTTACTGCTTGTAATGATGTTCAAAATGTTAATGTTTTAACACCAGTTGAAAGGGGCTTTGGTGCAGTTGTTTCTACATTTTTTGATAAGCCTTTACAAGAAACTAAATGTACCTATTGTGGACAATGTGTAGCAGTTTGTCCTACAGGAGCATTGGGTGAGAAAATAGATTATAAGAAAATATGGCCGTTATTAGATGATGATAAAAAATATGTAATGGCAGAAATAGCTCCAGCTGTAAGAGTAGCTCTAGGTGAAGAGTTTGGATACGAACCAGGAACTTTAACTACTGGAAAAATTGTAGCAGGTCTTAGAAGACTTGGATTTAATGGGGTTTATGATGCAGAAGTAGGTGCTGATTTTACAATTATGGAAGAAGCAACAGAGTTTATAGATAGATTTAGCAAAAAAGAAAACCTACCTCTTATAACTAGTTGCTGTCCAGCGTGGGTAAAATTTGCAGAAAGTAAATATAGTGAAAATTTAAAATATATATCAAGTTGTAAATCGCCTCAGCAAATGTTTGCCTCTATTGCTAAAAACTACTTATCTAAGAAAATTAACTTAGATAGAAAAGATATGGTTCTAGTTTCTATAATGCCTTGTATAGCTAAAAAGTATGAAGCTGAAAGAGAAGAGATGAAGGTAAATGATTCTAGAGATGTAGATATTGTAATTACCACAAGAGAGCTTGCAAAGATGTTCAAAGAAGGAGGTATCGATTTAAGGAATATAGAAGAAGAAAGTTTTGATTCACTTTTAGGTGAAGCAACTGGTGCAGGAGCTATATTTGGATCTACAGGAGGAGTTATGGAGGCAGCAGTTAGAACTGCCTATGAATGGGTAACTAAAGAAACTATGCAGGATGTGGAATTTAGGCAAGTTAGAGGACTTGAAGGATTTAAGGAAGCAACTATAGAATTAGGAAAGGACAAAGTAAATATAGCAGTAGTTAGTTCTTTAAAAAATGCTAGGATTATAATGGAACAAATAAAAGAAGGAAATTGTAAATATGATTTTGTAGAAATAATGGCATGCCCAGGCGGTTGCATAGATGGTGGTGGTCAACCTTATATAAAATCTAATAGGGATATTCTTATAAAGAGAATGAAAGGCCTTTATACTGAGGATGGAAATAAAACAATAAGAAAGTCTCATGAAAGTGAAATAATAAAAAGAGTTTATGAGGAATTTTTGGAAAGTCCTAACAGTCATATAGCACATGAACTTTTACACACAACTTATAAAAAATAAAAACAATGTTGTTAGTATAGGAGTTAAAATGTACCCTATAAGGTAGACAATTAAGAAAGTTTACCTTATAGGGTTTTTTAAAATACTAATATAACAAGATCTGATGTTTTTCTGCTTTTATTAGTTTTAAATTCAAAAAAAATCCAGTTGTTGAGTGTAAAAGTTAATAAGTATATTAAAAAGTTTTTAATATTTCAAGTTAAAATGAATTTTTTGGTTAAACTAATTAATATTTATGATATAATAAAGAAAATTCAAAGTTTTAAAGATGGAGGGAACAATGATTGTCCTAATAAATATAGTAATAGTATTATTATTAGTTTTAGTAAACGGCTTTTTCGTGGCAGCAGAGTTTGCAATGGTTAAAGTGAGAAAGTCAAGAATAGAAACTTTAGTTTCAGAGGGGAATTTACGTGCTAGGTATACTAAGACTATAGTTGATGATTTAAATGAATATTTATCTGCTTGTCAGCTTGGAATAACTTTAGCATCATTAGGTCTTGGATGGGTTGGAGAACCAGCTATATCAAAGGCACTTATGCCAATTTTTGAGCAAATGAATATGTCTGATGTTACAGTACATTCAGTATCATTTGTAATAGCTTTTTCACTTATAACAGGATTGCATATAGTGCTTGGGGAGCTTGCACCAAAATCATTAGCAATAGTTAGTGCTGAAAAGGTTGCACTTATTACAGGTTTACCACTTTTAATGTTTTATAAGATAACATACCCTATAATGTGGGCCTTTAATCATAGCACTAGTTTAATATTAAAAATATTTGGAATATCAATGTCTGGCGAGCATGATGTTGCTCATACAGATGAAGAAATAAAATTATTAGTAGAAGAAAGTTATAAACATGGACTTATAGATAAAACAGAACTTACTTTTGTTGATAATATATTTGATTTTTCTGAAAAGACAGTTAAAGAAATAATGATACATCGTACAGATATGGTTTGTGTATATATTGAAGATTCGTTTGATGAAATAATGAATACTGCGCTTACAGAAGAGCTAACTAGATATCCAGTATGTAGTGAAAGTAAAGATAATATAATAGGTTTTATACATATTAAGGATTTGTATAAGCTTAAGATTGAAGGAAAAACAGAAAACATAGAGGGAATTATAAGAAACATAAAGTTTGTTCCAAAAACAATGTCTATTGGCGAATTGTTCAAAGTTTTTCAAAAGGATAGAGAACAAATTGCTATAATAATAGACGAATTTGGTGGTACATCAGGACTTGTAACTAGTGAGGATATATTAGAAGAAATAGTTGGAGAAATTCAAGATGAGTTTGATGATGAAATGGCACAAATAAAAGAAAATGATGATGGTAGTTATATTGTAGACGGTAAAACTCATATCGATGATATTAATGAATTACTTAATATAAATATCGAAGAAGAAGATCTTGATACAATTGGAGGGTTTGTATATTCTAAGCTAGAAGGCTATCCTAAACCACAGGATAAGATAATTTATGAGAACTATAATTTTGTAGTTTTAAAATGTGACAGAAAAAGAATAAGTAAAATACTTATAAAAAGATAACGACTTTATAAAAAAGGTTATTGCTAGAAATAGTATATAACCTTTTTTTATTTCAGTAATAATTTATTGTTTTTTAATAAATATATATTGAAAAATAAACAAAAAGGTAGTATTATAAGATTATAAAAAACTTGGGAGGATGTTTATGAAATATTATGGTAAAAAATCAATGGCAGCGATTTTAAATGGAGTATTAACACTAACATTGGTACTTGGTGTTATAGGTGCAGGATGTATACTTTATTACACTATTTTTAAGATAGATAATGGTGTAAGTACTGGCAAACAAATACTTCTAATAACACTTTTAGCAGTAGGTATAAGTTGTGTATTTTTAATTGTATTTCAGCTTAAAAAGGTTTTGTTAAGTTTAGTTAATGAGAAGCCATTTATAAAATCAAATGTTATTTTACTTAGAAAAATATCTATAGAATGTTATACCATTGCATTATGCTATATAATTAATTTTATGGTAAACTCTAATTTAAAGGAATTTCAGTTCATTTATGTAGATCAAAAAGGGATACATACTGATATGGAGTTCATAATCTTTATATTTGCTGGACTTTTTATAGCTATATTATCAAAAGTGTTTAATCAAGCTGTAGAATATAAAGAAGAAAATGATTTTACTATATAGATGAAAGGAAGTTAGTATGGGTATAGTTGTAAATCTAGATGTAATGATGGCCAAAAGAAAGATTTCCCTTCAGGATTTAGCAGAGAAGGTAGGAATAACAAATGCAAATCTTTCAATACTTAAGACAAATAAGGCTAAGGCAGTGAGATTTTCTACATTAGAAGCTATTTGTAGAGAGCTTAAATGCCAACCAGGGGATATTTTAGAGTATGTAGACGATGAGGAATAAGGAAGTCACCTTGTTCCTCTTAAACTATAAATATATAAGGATTAGGTGAATCAAAATATGGAGAATACGTTTTGTATATTCTTAGTTAATGGGGAAAACTTTTTAGCAATTAATAGAGAGGGAAGATATAGCTTACCTAACTTAACTTTTAAAGGTGAGAAGGATTGTGAACTAGAGGTTAAAGAATGGCTTGCCTCAAAATTTAAAATAAATTACAAAAAACTCTTAGTAGCTAAAGAAAATATATCTAATAGCTTTGAAAATGATGTATATAGAGCTAGTAAAAATGTCAAAAGTATTTTTGTTGAAGCTGAAGAAATAGAGTTTTTAAATAAAAAAGATCAAGATGGCTTTATGTTTTTAAAATTTTCAGAGATTCTTAATTTAGATTTTTTTAATGTTAATAATTTAAAATCTACAATGGAGAGTTTGATTAATGAAGGTTATAATTCCTTTAGTGTAGAGGAAGCTAAAAAGTATTTAGAACATAGGCTAGGTAGAAGAGGATATTTTAAAAATTATACTAAAGAGGTAGAAGAATTAAGAATAGATAATGAAGCGAAAGTAGGTAAAAAAATAAGTTTCATTTTATTATCTTTATTAGGTGGAATATTATTTTCATACTTCTTTTTTGATTATGCTGGAATTTCAGTAATAATATATGTAGGATATTTAATTGGCTTGTTTTTGATAATGTGTGGTATAAAGAATAATAGTTTTTTTGGGTATTTTTTATTATTTGTTACAATGCTTTTGGCATTAAGTTATGGAATATATACCAATCCTATATTTAGGTTAATTAATGTTTTTATAATTCCAATAAGTTTAGTAACAAGTTTTATACTCTTTACTTACAAAGATATTACATTAAATCTAAAGAATGTTAGCAAGGTTTTTGTAGAATTTTTTATAGGAAAAGCATTGAATACAAGCATAAAATTACCATGCTTTTTGAAAGATATAATAATAGATAATAAGCAAAGAAGTAATTCAGAAACTAAAAAATCAATCTTATTTGGAATACTTGTATCACTTCCTATTTTAGTGATATTAACAATGTTTTTAATTGGGGCAGATAGTATGTTCAGCTATCATATCAGGAATATAACAAGTAGCTTAAGAAATATAAGTATTGATAAAATACTTATATTAAAAATAATAAGTTTTATTTTAGTAAGCTTTTATGTATTTGGGTTAATGTGGAGCTTTTCTTATGATTTTAAGGTAGAACTTAATTCAAAGGATAAAAAAGTTTTAAACCCAGTAACAGTTATAACAATACTCACTTTAGTTAGTTTGTTATATATAGTATTTACTAAGATACAGATTTCCTACTTATATTGTAATAAGACTTTACCAGAAGGTTTTACACATGCAAGTTATGCAAGAAGTGGATTTTTTCAATTGGTTGCTTTAGTCTTTATTAATGTTATTGCAATAGTAGGATTAAAATTAAAAACTAATGTAGACATAATATCTAATATAGGAAAAGTTTTAAATGGCTTGTTTACTATTATAACTTGTTTAACTTTTAATATGTCTTTTTCAGCCTTATATAAGATGAATCTTTATATAGATACATTTGGTTATACAAGACTTAGAATATTAGTACAGGTTTTTACTATATTTTTAATATTTATATTGTTTCTATTATTAGTATTTATTTGGAGAGAAATTAATCTTTTTAAGCCTGTTATTATAATAGGTTCTATACTTTATGTTGGATTAAATTTTTTTAATATAGATGCTTATATAGTAGATAAAAATGTTAATGAAAAACCTAAAGCTGAGGTTGATATGAACTACTTAACAGAATTATCTTTAGATTCAGCTGTAAAAATGAAAAAAGCAGTTGATAATGATAAAATACCTAAGGATTTATATGATAAATGGTATTATAGTAAAAATAGAGATAAGAATTATTGGTATGAATATAACTACTTTAAAAGTCAAGTGAAATAATCAATAACCAATCACTCTGTTGAAAAATTAAATATTAGTTTTAAAGGCTTGAATAAGTTTGTCCATATGGATAATTTTATTTAAGCTTTTTGTATTTATTAAGTAATTTAAGCTGAAAAAGATATTGAAGAGTAAATTTATAAATAGTTTTATAGGTGTTTTTTGGATATTAAGAAAACCTTAAGAATTTATATTAATTTATATTAAGTTTTCACATTTAATATAAAGTTATAGAATTTATTTAGGAGGAAAACAACAATGAAAAGTAGATTTAAAACATTTATATTATCAGCTATACCAGGTCTTGGTCATATTTACTTAGGGGATACTAGTAGGGGGATTATATTCTTTATAGCAATTGTAGTTATGTGTTTCTCAAGTAGTTTTATGGGATATAATCATGAAGTATTCAATGGTATGCATCATTTTTTTGAATGTTTAATCCCTATATTATGGGCATATCAAGCTATTGATGCACAGATAACAATAAGTAAGGTTGAAAATGGAAAAATAATATTAGATGATGAGAATGAAGGAAGGTTTAGAAATAATCTTCTTATAGCAACTTTACTATCAATTATTCCAGGTGTTGGGCACTTTTATATAGGTAGAAAAAATAAAGGTGAAAAACTATTTGTAATATTTTTAATCGCTTATTTAATATCTTCCTTTATTAATTTAGATATTATAAGGTTAGCAGTTCCAGTTATAATGATTTATAGTATTTTAGATTTAAGAAATGAATTTAATGCAAATAGTATATTAAGTTTAAGTGAAGTTAAAGATTGTACAACTAATTATGAAAATGGGAGTCTTACAAAGCTTGGAAAAATTTTAGGAATAATATTTATAGTCTTAGGAATATTCATAATTGGAGATAAGTTAGCACCTGAATTTTTTGATTATGCAAGTATAAGAAAAGTTAAAGAATATATAGGAATTGTTATAAGTTCATTTTTAGTTATAAGTATTGGAATCAAATTATTATTAACAACTACTAAAAATAAAGAAAACTAAAAAGGTGATAAAATAGGGGTGAAAATATGAAAGAGTGGAGAGTCGGAAGATTTACTTTAGCTTTAAGTTTAATAGTGCTTGGAATTAGTTTGCTTACACTTTTATTTAAAGATAATTATATTATATCTATAGTTGTAAAGCTATGGCCTGCCATTATTATAATATTAGGTATAGAAATATTAGTGTCAAGTTTTTTATCAAAAGATAAAATGAAATTTGATGTAGTAAGTATAGTATTTACTATAATAATAAGTATACTAGTTATGGTAGGAGGACTAATAAATAAATTTGGAAATTTAAATGGAACGGGTTTTTGGATAGATAATTTTAGTAATAGTAAGACTATTCAACAAGAAGTAACATTAAAAGCTATAAATGAATTAACATTAAATAATTCATATTCAGGAGATATAGAAGTTACTACATGGGATGGGAATGAAGCTATAATCACAGAAATCACTAGGTGTAGATATAATGATGAAAAAGTTGTAGAGGATAATAAGAAAAATTTCATTTCAGTTACTGAAGGTTCAAATTCAACAATTAATACAAATAATATTAGGAATATGGATTTTGTAACAGAGAAAACAGATTTAAAAGTTAAATTGCCTAAAAAAGTTAAATTGAATGTGAAGGCATCATATGGAAATATAACTTTAACAGCGATAGATGGAATAGTTAATTATGAAATTAGAAATGGTAATGTTAGCATTGATGGTGTTAATGGAAAACTCTTTGGTGATAATAGATATGGAAATACCAAAGTTAACAATGTACTTTCTGATATAAATATTACTTCAAAGAATGGGCATATAGATATAAAGGATGTTAAAGGTAATTTAAAGGCTATAAATGATTATGGAAGAATAAATTGTGAAAATATATCCGGTAATATAGATGTTGAGGATAAAAATGGAAATATAATAATTAAAAATGTTTCTGGGACGTCAAATATTAGTAGTAATTATGGTTCTATGGAATTAGAAAATCTAAAAAGTGGGGCTAAAATAGATAGTAAGAATGGAAAAATAAATTTAGTTTATAAAGAAATCTTAAATGGAAATATAAATATAAATTCAAATTATGGTAATGTTAATTTGAATTTATTAAAAGGTCAGGAAGGTATTTTTAATTGTGAAACTAATTATGGAAGTATAAAAACATCCTTACCTTTAAATATTATAAATGAAGATAAAAAAAATAAAAAACAAATTACAGGTAAGTTAGGGGATTTAGCTAATAGATTTGACATTCAGTGCAAAAATGGAGATATATTAATTAGTGAGTAAAAAATCTTTGGTTTAGCTAATATTAACTTATTAATACTAGGAGAACTTTAATTAATAATCTTAAAAAATTAATGAAAAAAATTAGTGAAAAAAATTAAGAGTTGTGCAATAATATATTATATAAGGTTCATTTTGAAAGGAGCATAAGCATGGCAATAAGAAAGATTGTACAACTTGGAGATGAGCATTTAAAGAACGTTTCAGAACCAGTTACAGAAATAAATGAAGAAATTAGAGGAATTATACAAGATCTTAAGGATACTTTATATTCAGTAGACGGGGTAGGTCTTGCAGCGCCTCAAATTGCAGTAAATAAGAGAATAGTATTTATAGATCTTAGAGATGGTTCAATGCCATTAATTTTAATAAACCCAGAGATAACACATAAAGAAGGTAGCGAAGTCGATTATGAAGGATGCTTAAGCTATGTAGGTTATGAAGGAACAGTTGAAAGACCAACTAAGGTGATAGTTGAGGCTTATAATGAAGAAGGAAAGCAAGTTGCTTATGAAGCAGAAGGGTTAATGGCAAGATGCTTTTGTCATGAAATAGATCATTTACATGGTGTTATGTATGTAGATAGAGCTATAGAAATGTATGAATTAGAGGATGAAGAATAGAATACAGTAGATATTAAGGAATCACGAAAGTGGTTTCTTTTTTTATGGAAATTTATAAAATTAAATAAAAATCTTTTTTATTTAATAAATAAGATTGAATTAGAAATCAAAATAAAAATGTAGGAAAATATATATGTTAATGTTTTCATTAGGAAATAAAAGTGTTTAAATTAATTTTACAAAAGACAACTTATTGTATATACTGGTGTATATACAGAATGATTTTTAATATTAGAACATTGGTTAAAATAAATATTATAAGGAGAAATTTATGAGAAACAAGAAAATAGTAGAAATGACTTATTCAGCACTTCTTATAGCTTTTGCTATTATTATTCCAATACAATTTGGATTTTTGAAGATTACTATACCACCTTTTACAGCGACTATTGCAGCACATGTGCCTATATTTTTAGCTATGTTTATTTCACCTTTTGTAGGAGCTATTGTAGGATTAGGATCTACTATAGGATTTTTGTTAGCAGGAACACCAGCTTTTGTAGTCGCAAGAGCGTCTGTTCATATATTTGTAGCATTAGTTGGTGGAATTATGTATAAGAAAAATATTGGTTTTTTCAAAATAGTATTAGTAACAGGCTTAATACATGCTATAGGAGAAGCTATTGCAGTAATACCATTTGGATTTACAGGGGTTAAGGTTTTAGGAATATTATCATTAGGCTTCTTTATACATCATTTTGTGGATGCATTTATAGCAATATCGCTTGTAAAAGCTATAGAAAAAGCTACAGGAAAAAGATTTGGTAAGAGTATAACTGAGTAAATATGAATTTATATTTAAAGGAAACTCCTACTCACGTTAGTTCGTAGGAGTGGAATTGAATTGCTAAATTTTAAATTTGTATTATTACTTGAAGCACCATATTAGCCTATTTAAATACAAAGGCTTATATGGTGCTTTTTTTGGTTAGATTAGGTATTTCTTTAAGGCTTCTTGCCACGTAGGAATTTTAATGTTTAAAGCTTTTTCAACCTTATTTGGATTTATATTTGAATAGCGTGGTCTTGGAGCTATAACTGCTCTAGTATCTTCAGGTAAAGGTCTAACTTCCTTTTCAATATCCAAATAATCAAAAATAAACTTAATAACATTGTCTTTAGCAGTAAAGCCATTATTTACACAATTATAGATACCATATAGATCAGTTTCTATAAGTTTTTCTAATATATGTGATAGATCATATAAAGAAGTAGGGTTAACAATATCAGTAGAACTCATAAATGTAGGTATATTTATATTTTGAAGAACTTTTTTTACATAACAGTTATTACCTCCAAAGCACCAAGAGGTTCTTAATATAAAATATTTATTGCAAAGAGTTTGTATTAATTTTTCGCCTGCTAATTTTGATTTTGCGTACATATTTGTAGGTTCACATTTATCTGTTTCAATAAAACTATAATTTTCGTCTAATTGACTTTTGGATGCTTCACCATAAACATAGCCTGAGGATATATACACTAAAGGTATATTTAGTAGGTTAGAAACAGAGGCAATGTTTAATGTTCCAAGAGTATTAGTCTCATAAGCATCCTTTTCATTTTGCTCACAAAAGTCAATGTCTCCAATTCCAGCGGCTTGTACAATGATTTCTGGGGAAAGTTTTTTTATAGTAAGTAAAACATTATCCCTATTTCGTATATCAAGCAGTTCTTTACTTAAACCTATTACTGAATGGGTTTTAGATAAATGATTATAGAGAAAATGTCCTATATTTCCTCTAGGTCCTAAAACTAAAATTTTCATAATTCTCACCTCATATACTTTTGTTTAAGGCATATTGTAGAAAATAAAATCTATTATTTTTTATAATGTGTATAAATGCCCATAATAAATTATATGAAAGATAGTAGGTTTTTATTGACAAAAAAATAAGTATTATTTATATTTAGTGGTAACGGCTATGAGGGGGTGTTTTTTTGAATAAAAATGAAATACTTAAGTTAGAGCAAGAAAATCTCAGAGAAATGAGGCTTTGGCTTAAAGAAGAACAAATAAAAATATCAAAAGATGAAGAACAACTAAAAGATAAAATAGTAAGTCTTAGAAAGGCATCTAAGGGAAGTTATAGTGAAGAACTTGAGACTTCAACTAAATTATATAATATAGTCAGCAAGAATGTAGAAAATTATAAAGAAGCATATGATAATCCTTATTTTGCTAAAATAGATTTTAGAGAATATAGAAAAGAAAAAGAGAGTTTTTATATAGGTAAATTTGGTCTTGGTGATATGGCAACTGGTGATGAGAAAGTAATAGATTGGAGAGCGCCTATAGCAGACTTATATTATAGTGGTACTCAAGGAGAAGCATACTATAGGGCGCCTATAGGTGTTATTGAGGGTGAATTATCCTTAAAGAGAAAATTTCTATATAAGGATAATGATATTAAGGAATGTTTTGATGAAGGTATTAATGAAATTATATTAAAGGCAGGTATTGGGGATGAAGAGGGTAATGCACTAATAGATGAATTCCTTAAAATCAACCTAGAAGAAAGTACAGGAAGTAAGCTTAAGGAAGTAGTTGCAACTATTCAAAAAGAACAAAATGATATAATAAGGGCTGATAAGACTTCACCTCTTATAGTTCAAGGATCTGCTGGTTCTGGAAAGACTACTGTAGCTCTTCATAGGTTAGCTTATCTTTTATATAGGTATAAGGATACTTTAACTGGAGAGGATATATTAGTAGTAGCTCCTAATAAGTTATTTTTAGATTATATATCTGAAGTTTTACCTAATTTAGGAGTAGATAAAGTTAATCAAAAGACTTTTGAACAAATAGTTATGGAAAAACTAAAATTAAAAGCTAAGGTAATAACAAAAGATAAGAAACTAGCAGATATTTTAGAAGGAAAAGATGAACTTGAAACTAAATATCTTTTAAATGAGAGTAAGGTTAAAGGGTCTTTAATTTTCAAGCAGATGATGGATAGATATCTTAGAATATTAGAAAGACAAGATAGTAATGTAGAAAATATAACAGTCATGGGTTATAAGCTTTTTGAAAGTAGTGAAATAAAAAGATTATTTACTAAAGATTTAATACATTTTCCAATAAATAAAAGAAAAGATGAAATAAAAAGATATTTCTCTTTAAAATTGAATGAAAAAATATATAGTGTAATTGAAAAGGTAGATTTTCAGTATGAATATCAAATTGCTAGAATTAAAAAGCAATTAGAAGATGGTCCAGAAAGAAGAGCAAAGCTTATAGAAATTTATGATGAAAGAGATGCTCTAAAGAAAGATATAACTATAAATGGTAAAAAAGAGTTTGAAGAATATTTTAATAATTGGAAGGAAATAAATACAGCAAATCTTTATGGCAATTTTTTTGAAAATGAGAGTATATTTACAGAAGCTAATGGAGGTATGATTCCGGAAAAATTAGCAAATTATATAAAAGAAAAAGTAAAGAATAATATAGAAAATGATATAGTAGATTCAGATGATTTGGCAGCTATGCTATATTTAAAATTTAAAATAGAAGGACTTTCAGAAAAGGAACAATTGAAACATATAGTAATAGATGAAGCACAGGATTATTCATTATTTCAACTTTACGTAGTTAATATGCTTTGTCTTGGAAATTCATTAACAATAGTAGGAGATTTAGGTCAGGGAATATATTCTTATAAGGGAATTAATGATTGGAACGATGTAATAGAAGGTGTTTTTAATTCTAAGGCCACTTACACAGCATTAACTCAAAGCTACAGATCAACTATAGAAATTATAAGATATGCAAACAAAGTTCTAGAAAAACAAAAAAATAGTTTAAAGCCTGCTAAACCAGTTTTAAGACATGGGAGAGATCCACAAAGCATAAGTTATGAAACAACAAAGGAGTTTTGTGAAAAATTAGACGATATAACGGCTGGAATTTTAGCTGAAGAGAAAAGGTCTATAGCTATTATAGGTAGAACCTTTGGTGAATGTAAGAAAATAAAAGAAGCAACTAAAAAGTATTCTACTTACAATTGGAAGCTTGTAAAAGAAGCGGATAAGGATTTTAAATTAGATCTTATAATTATTCCTTCCTATTTAACAAAGGGATTAGAATTTGATTGTTCAATAATTTATAATGGAAGTAATGAGATTTATTCTGATAATGAACTAGATAAAAAATTATTATATGTATCTCTTACAAGAGCTCTTCATTATGAATACTTATTTTTTAAAGGTGAAAAATCCACCTTGTTAGTGTAATATTGAAAATTTGGTACTCCTATGCTACAATTTACCTGTTGGAAAGAAATATATATTGAAGGGAGGTTGCTGACCTTATTTATGCTTTTTATTATGAAAAGGTCGGTGATATGATATGGCATCAGAAATTTTAAAAGAAAATATACATTGGGTTGGAGTTAAAGATCCTGAGCTTAGAATATTCGATATTATAATGGAAACAAAGAGAGGTACTACTTATAACTCTTACTTAATAGATGATGAAAAGATAGCAGTTGTTGATACTGTTAAAAATGGATTTTACGATGAATTTAAAGAAAATTTAACTGGAATTATAAAGGACAGAAAAGTAGATTATGTAATAGTTCAACATACAGAATTAGATCATAGTGGCTCGCTTATAAAATTGTTAAAAGATTATCCAGAAGCAACAATAGTTTCTTCAAAGGCTGCAATGAATTATTTAAAGAATATATTAAATAAAGATTTTAAATGGATAGAAGCAAAAGAAGATTTACTTCTAGGTAAAACTACCCTTAAATTTATATCAGCACCAAATTTACATTGGCCAGATACTATATTTACTCATATAGAAGATTTAGGAATAATGTTTACTTGTGATTTTACAGGATGTCATTATTGCCCAGATGGTAACATAATGAGTGTAGGTGGAAATGATTATTTAGAAGAAATGAAATATTATTTTGATGTAATTATGGGACCATTTAAAAGATTTGTAAATCAAGCGTTAGATAAAATAAAAGATAAGAATATAGAAATAATGGCTCCAAGTCATGGACCGATACATGTAGGAACTAGTGATAAGTTCTTAAATCTTTATAGAGAATGGGCTAAATTACCAGTTGTAGAAGAAAAAAATGTACAAATTTTTTATATTTCAGCCTATGGAAATACAGAAGAAATGGCAGAGTTTTTGAAGAGTCAAATAGAAGCAAAAGGAATAAAAGCTTGCGTACATGAAATAACATCTATGAGTTTAGAAAAGGCTGTAGAACTTGTAGAAGGAAGTTCAGGTTTCTTAATAGGTTCTCCAACTATAAATCAAGATGCTGTTAAACCATCATGGGATTTGTTAAGTTTAATTAATCCAATAGTTAATAGAGGAAAGATTGCAGGAGCATTTGGTTCTTTTGGATGGAGCGGAGAAGGAGTTCCTATGCTTACTGAAAGGCTTAAATCTTTAAAGCTTAAGGTAGTAGATCCAGGTCTTAAATTTGCATTTGTACCTTCAGAAGAAGATTTTAAAAATGCAGAAGAATTTGCTCAAAATTTTATTAATATGCTATAATAATAAAGGGTGCCATATGGCACCTTTTAAAGGTTTAATAAAAATTTTTAAAAAATATGAGTTTATATTTTAAAAAAGTGAATATATATTATTGAAAGGTGAGATAAAGATGGAAGAAAAGCAAATAATGGTATTTAAAAATGAAGATGGAAATAAGGTAGAGTTTGAGGTTGTTGCTAAAATATTTTTAGAAGAGAGAGAAAAAGAATACATAATATTAGCTTCATTGGAAGATGATGCGAATGAGGATGATGCATTTGTATTTAGAGTTGACGAAATAGAAGGAAATTTAGAATATAATTTAGTAGAAGATACCAAAGAATTTGAAGAAGTAAAAAAAGAATATGAGAAATCATTAAAGTAATTCAAGGAGATGTAAAATATGAAAAGTGCAGAAATAATAAAGTTTTTAACTGAAAATGAATTGTCAGAAGTTGAAGAGGTAAAATACAAATCGAAGCTTTTAGTTGTAAAATTCTATTATGATTTTGATCAAGCGGAAATAGAAGCAGCTAAAGCATACGCTAATGAAGAAAGTGATTATGATGTAGATAGTAAAGAATGGATTGCAGAATATGTTATTCCATATTTAAATGATTTAGCTATTGATAATGTTGGAGAGATAGTTGAAGAAGCTATGGAAAATTTTGAAGTTGAGGGTCAATTTGTAGCATTTGATATAGATTTAAACAATTATACTTATAACGAATTCTTAGTTGTATTTGGAAGTGAAGACCAAGCAATAGATTTAGATGAAGTAATGGATGATCTTAATTTATAGACAATATATTACATTTGAGTTTAAATTTAGATTTTTAATTATTAAATTTATATGTATTTATTCGAATAAAATGAGAAAGAGTTTCCTTTTAAAAAGTATTGATTTATAAAAAATATATGCTATAATAAATTTATAAAAATCCTGAGATGTGCGCGTAGCTTATAGTTTCAACCTACATTATTCATACGGGATTTGCAAAATTTTCTCATATGTCGGACTTCAAGTTTTTTACTTCACTTATGTGACAGAAGATGACAGAAAAGAGATGAGCGAAACCCACCTGCGAGGAGCAGGTATGAATTTATAAGTGAGACGGCATGTTGGGACTTTATATTAATAGGAATTATAAAAAGCCTCTAGATTATAATAGAGACTTTTTTTATGTCTAGGAATTTGTAAAATTAATTATAAGTATGTATTCATTAATATAAGTGTTTTAGTATATTATATATAATAATAAATCTTGTGAATTTTTTATTTTTTTAAAATTTTAAGTGGTATTATATAATTTTCTATGAGTTGAATTTATTCAGGACACGAGAAAATCATATAATACCACTTTCATCTTTATTAAGCAATTTTATTAAGCAATTTTTTTTCTTGTAATATAATATGCTTCCTTTTTTTTATGTTTAGTATAAGAGTATTTTTGATACTTAGTTATAAATATATCTAGATCTTGGCTTAATTGAACTATAATTGTATTTGTTGGATTTAAAAATATAAGTAATGTGTTTAATAAAAATTTTCTCAAAGCTATTTTTCTTTTTAATTCTCTTAGTCTCATAATATATCCCCCTGAAACTCTAGAAATGTTATTTATATGTTAACTATAGTATTATTATAACAAAAAAAGTAAAAAAGTAAAAAAATTTCCTTATACAATATTTTACAAAAAAATGTAAAAAGATATGTTTACGTATATAAATATCTAAAAAAATTATGCACAGATTATCCACAAACATCTTAGAAATGTAGAAAAATGAATACATGGAAAAAAATGTAAATGTAGAAATTTAGCAAAATAATTTTTAGTTGATAAAATTTCTTCTGGAAGGTAAAATAAAAATTGAAGGATAATAAAAGACAAGGAGATATTAGAATGAAAATAGATGAATTAATAGAAAGAATAAATTTTTTATATAAAAAGAGTAAAGAAGAAGGATTAACATCTGAAGAAAAACTTGAGCAAGAAAAATTAAGAAGACAATATATAGATAATGTAAAGGGAAATTTTAGAGTACAATTGCAAGGTATAAAACCTAAGAATTAAGAGAAGGGGAAAATGGGTGAGTACTTATGAATGTTACAGTCGAAAGGTTAATACACGATTTTGATTTAGAAGTATTAATAGAAGGAGATAAAAATGTCTCTATAAATGTTAGTGATATAAATAGACCAGGACTTCAATTGGCTGGATTTTACAATTATTTTGCGCCAGAAAGAATTCAGGTTATTGGTAAGGCTGAGTGGAGTTTTTTAGAGGATATGGCTGTAGATGTTAGAAAGAAGAGACTCAGTAAGTTTTTTTCTTTCAATATTAGTTGCGTAATAATAACTAGAGAGCTAGAACCTCATGATGATTTTTTAAAATATGCTAAGAAAAACAACACTTGGATTTTAAGAAGTAGAATGATGACTACAAAATTTATGAGTAAACTTACTATATATTTAGCTGACAAAATGGCACCAGAAACAAGACTTCATGGAGTTTTACTAGATGTTTATGGTATAGGTATGATGATAACTGGAGAAAGTGGAATAGGAAAAAGTGAAGTTGCTTTGGAGCTTATAAAAAGAGGACATAGACTAGTAACTGATGATGCTGTTGATATAAGAGAAATTGATGGTGAACTTATAGGTACAAGCCCTCAAATAACTTTTGGTATGCTAGAAGTTAGAGGAATGGGAATAATAGATGTATCAGCCCTATATGGATTAAGTTCAGTAATAGCTTCTAAAGAAATAAAGATAGTTATACATTTTGAACATTGGAAAGATGATGGTGATTATGATAGGCTTGGCATAAATGCAGAATATATGGATGTATTAGGTGTTAAGGTAAGAAAATTAACAATACCTATAAGACCAGGAAGAAATATAGCAGTAATTATAGAAGCAGCGGCGGCTAATTATAGATATAGTCTAATGTCAGATGTAACACCAGTAGATATAATTGAAAGTAGAATGAATAAATTTTCGGGTAATTAATTATAATATATTATTAAAAGATAGACCAAAATTTGAATTTTGGTCTATTTTTTTGTTATACAAGACATTATAAAACTATTTATAGATATAAGTTGTTTTATATTATGATTTAAATATTATAAAAAGAGTAATATCCATAGTTATAAGGTCTAAAATCTTCCTTTTTGAATGGTAAAGAGTAATTTTTATATACCTTGCATATAATACTATCATCTTTATATAAAAGGTGGATAGTATGATTACATTTAATATAGAAAACAATTTTAAGATTCAAAAGCAATGGAATGGGGAAGACGGATATTATTGGATCCTGTTAAATAGTTCTGAGGCAGAAGAGTTGAACTATCTATTTCATAAGGAATGTATAGAGGAATGTTTAGATTATAAGCAAAATTCTAGAATAGATTATTATAAAGAATATTTATTTATGGTTATTAATATTTTAGAGCAAGGTGAGAGAGAAATATTATCAAAAGAACTAGATATATTTTTAAGTAAAAATTTAATAATAACTGTTTATAAAGATAAAATTAAACTTATAGAGGAAATTATAAAGGATATAAATTTAGATAAAAATTGCCTTTTGCTTAAAGACGTGAAGAGACCTTGCATGGTACTTTATTATATATTAGATAGGCTTATTATAAATAATTATAATATAATATCTGATTTAGAGGTAAAAGGTGATAGTATCGAAATAGAGATTTTAAAAGAACCTAAAGGCGAACAATTAAATAAGTTGCTTTTTGTAAGAAGAGAAGCATATAAGGTACGTAAGCTTTTAAAACCATTAAGGTACATAGGTGAAAATATGCTTTTAAATGAAAATGGAATTATAGAAGATGAAAATCTTTTCTACTTTAGAAATATAAATCGTAAGATTGATAAATTAATGCTTACATTAGATAATTTATCTCAAGAACTTGCATTAGTAAGAGAGGCGTATGAATCAGAAATAGCAAATAAAACTAATGAACTTATGAAAGTATTTACTATAATAACAGCTGTTTTCTTGCCATTAGAACTTATAACAGCATTATTTTCTATGAGCTTTGATTACATGCCATTTAAAGGGAATTGTTATGCTTTTTATGGTATTTTAATATTTATGGCTTTATTAGTTATATATCTTTTGAGATTATTTAAAAATAAAAATATATTGTAAGTTATATTAAAATTAATAAAGATTAAAGGCATTTTTACTTGTTAAAATTAGTATTTTTATATTTGGAGAGAAATTTGAATTTTTATGTCATATGGTGTAAAATGTGGTTAATATATAAAAAGGGGTGTCACAATGGAAGATTTAAAAGGCTTAAAAAAGAAAGATGGGTTTGCTTGGGATAATTATTCTGAAGAACAATTAAAAGATGTTTTTGATTTAAGTGAAAGATACAGAAATTTTATGTCAAAGGCGAAGTCTGAAAGAGAATGTGTAGATGATTTCATAAACTTAGCTAAAAATGCAGGATATAAAGATTTAAATGAAGTTATAAAAAATGGTGAAACTTTAAAATCAGGTGATAAAGTATATTCAAATAATATGGGGAAAAATTTAGCTATGTTTCTTATAGGGGATAAGCCTTTAGAAAAAGGCTTAAAAATACTTGGAGCACATATAGACTCTCCGAGAATAGATTTAAAGCAAAATCCATTATATGAGGATAATGATTTAGCTTTATTTGAAACACATTATTACGGAGGAATAAAAAAGTATCAATGGGTTAATATTCCATTAGCTATACATGGTGTAATAGTTAAAAAAGATGGGACTAGGATTAACGTGGTTATAGGTGAGGATGATAATGATCCTGTAATTGGTATATCAGATCTTTTAGTTCATCTTTCAGCTACACAATTAGCAAAAAAGGCATCTGAAGTAATAGAAGGAGAAGAACTTAATGTTTTAATAGGTAGTATGCCAATTAAGGATAAGGATGCAAAAGAAAGAGTAAAGGGAAACATACTTATACTTTTAAATGAAAAATATGGTATTGATGAAAATGATTTTGTATCTGCAGAACTTGAATTAGTTCCAGCTGGTAAGGCTAGAGATTATGGTCTAGATAGAAGTATGATAATGGCTTATGGTCAAGATGATAGAGTGTGTGCTTATACTTCTTTTGAAGCTCTTTTAAAATTAGATAAAACTGATAAGACATGTGTAGCTTTATTTGTAGATAAAGAGGAAATTGGTAGCGTTGGAGCTACTGGAATGCAATCAAGATTTTTTGAAAACACAGTTGCAGAAATTATGGATAGATGTAATGAATATAGTGAACTTAAGCTTAGAAGATGTTTAACAAACTCAAAAATGTTATCATCAGATGTAAGCGCGGCTTTTGATCCTAATTTTCCATCAGTTATGGAAAAGAAAAATTCAGCTTTTTTAGGAAAAGGTATAGTATTTAATAAATATACAGGAGCTAGAGGAAAATATAGCTGTAATGATGCAAATGCTGAATATATGGCAGAAATAAGATCAATTATGGACAAACATGGAGTTACTTGGCAAACAGCAGAACTTGGAAAAGTAGATCAAGGTGGTGGTGGAACTATCGCTTATATTCTAGCTCAGTATAATATGCAAGTTATAGATTGTGGAGTAGCACTTTTAAATATGCATGCACCATGGGAAATTGCTTCTAAAGCAGATATATATGAAACTATGAAAGGTTATTATGCCTTTTTATTAGAAGCTTAAAAATGGTACAATAAAGCCATTTATATGTTTTATAAATTGTAATTGAAACGATGTTTTTTTATATATGGAAATCATGTTTTTTAAGGACATGAATTTTATGTATAGGAGGGCGTCGTTTTTTATGTGTTTAAGAGGTGAAAAATGGAATATAAAATATTTAGAGGATTAATTGTAGAGTGTCTAGAATATTAAAAAGTAAAAATAGGAGTAAGAGGACTATAAAAACTTGCACAGAAAAGTTTAATGCTTTTAGTAGATTTCTTGGAGATATCACTTTTAAATTCTAGTTTCAGATGCTATTAACACTCTTCCTACTACTGGCTCTGTAGGTATTCCAATGAATAAATTTCAAGAATGGGTTCAGAATTCACAAACTATAATGCCAAAAGATACTCTTGCACCTAGACAAATACCAGTTAAAAATATTTCTACTAATGCTATTAGTCTACAAGATATTGAAGATAGTATAATTAATGGTGGATGCTCAATAACAGAAGAAGTTCAAGAAAACATAAAAGCAACAACTGATTCATTAACAGCACAAAGATATATAAACGGTAGAGCAGTTGTAATAAATCAATCCTTAAAAGATGCCAATATAAAAGGGACAAAGGTATATGAATCAGATATAGTAAAAGGTATAACCAGAAGTTTATTAACTGAAGATGCCGAATTTTTGCTTGATTATTATGCAGGGACAGGCTGTAAAATTAATGATTATACGGAATTAGTAGATTTTGAAGATACAATAGGTCAATATTATGATACAAGTACTAAAACTTTTGAAGATACTAGTATGGGTGTTATAATATATGGTGTAAATGGAGCGCATATTGTACCGGTTAAGGCAGAAAGTAAATCAGGAGAAAATGAAAATAAAAAAACTAAAACAACAGAGCCTTCATTAAAGAAAGATGGTAAACCTAAAGGTAATTATCAAAAAGAGACTAGCCGTGGTATTAAAAGACAAAATGAAACCGCTGATACATTTGCAAAAGAGGGGTATGATACAGAAATGTTAGATGAAGTGGCTGGTGGAAATGGACATGGAATTGAAAAAGACACCAATCCAGATTTTTTAATTGAAGAAGAACCTTTCGATTGTTACTCACCAGATAAAAACACAAGTTTTAATAATGTTTGTAAAGAAATAGCTAAGAAGTTAAGAAAACAAGCCTACAGAATTGTTCTAAATTTAGATGATTATAATCCTGAAATGACGGAGGAGTTAATATCAACAATAGTAAGAAAAGCAAAACCTAATGGTGATTTGAAGAGATTAATAGAATTATTTATTGTTAAGGATGGTAAAATAAAAAGAGTTTTTTTGAGGTGATAGATAATGGAATTAAATTTGTTTTTGTTTTCAATTTATGATGAAGAGGTTACTATAAATATATTATTAGAATTATTAAAACAAGTTACACAAGATATTAAAACAGATTTGTCTGAATCGGGAGAAGTATATATATATTGTAATTATTTTTTGATTTGCATTGAAAAAGATGAGATAGATAATATAAATGATATAAAAGAAGAACATGATATGGATGTAAATCTATCAATTAGTATTCAGGTATTTAATAAAACATTTGATGTTGGGATAACTAGCTTATTAAAGTTTATTGGGTTGATTATTAATAAACTTCAAGGAGATGTGTTATTACTAGAAAACTTTTCACCAGAAATCTTAAAAAGAAAAGATGATGTTTTGTTTGCAAACATTGATTTTAATAGTGAGTATTATAGGTTTCCATTTAATGAGTTAGGAATACCTTATGTTGAATTGAAAATATAATTGAATATGAGAGCAAATAAAGTTTAAAAATAATAAGACATGTCAATACTTCATAGAAAGGAATTGTGGACATGTCTTTTATAATTACAAAGAAAGGTCATATTATTTAATAACGGCATTTTGCTTTGTTAGAGTTAATAAAAATAGCATTATAGTTGATTATGATAAAGGATTTGATATTGTAAGTTAGATAAATATGAATTTGTATCATTATTATGTTTTAATCCTTATAAGAATTTATTGTATAAAATTTACTTTATTTATAAAATATAAGGAAAAATGTAGAAATATTTTCCTTGAAATTGAAAATTATGTAGTTATATAATAGTAACTGTAGTAATTTTAAGGGGGAAATATAAATGAAAAAGAAAATTAGTTTAGTTTTAAGTATTATTTTAGCATTTACTTTTTTAGCTTTTACACATCCAACTAATGCTAGAGCAGAGGATAAGGACGTAGTAATTGGAGCAGATAATCTAAACAAGACAGCTGAAAATAGCGCTAAAGTTGGAGATAAACTTTTGCAACCTGAAAAAGGCTGGAAAAGATATATGCATACAAATCCAAATATAAATTATATAGGAGATTCATGGGAAAAAAGTGATTATTCTCATTATTCGTACTTAAACAATAAAAATATAAAAATAAAATTTAATTTTATAGGAACTAAGATAAGAATTATTGGAACTAGTAATATATATAAATTTAAAGATAATATAATAAATATAGATGGTAAGGAATATACATTTTCTCAATACTCCGAAAGAGAACCTTCGTCAAAACCAACTTATCAATTGAATTATGAAAATCTAGAACTTACAAATAAAAAACACACAGTTGAAATAAGTATTCCTAGAACTGAAGCACAATATACTTTGGTATTATGTGCAATAGATATAGATGATACTGGTAGATTGTTGACATCTAATGAAATTTTAGCAGAATCAATAACCTTGGATAAATCATCAATAAGTTTATTAACAGGAAAAACAGATAAACTAACAGCAACAGTAAAACCAGATAATGCAACAAATAAAAAAGTTGTATGGTCATCAAGTGATGAAAACATAGCTAAAATAGACCAAGATGGAAATATAACAGCTGGTAAAGTAGGACATGCAACAATAACAGCTACAGTTGAAGGTACTGATTTAAAGGCTACTTGTGAAGTTAATGTAACAGAAGAAAATAAAGGTAGGGCAATCCTTGCTATAACAATGGTAAATGGAATAACTAAAGAATATGATGTATCAGCAGATGAAATATCAGCTTTTGAAAAGTGGTTTGATGAAAGTAATGGTAAGGGACAAGTTAGATATGGATTTAATAAAACAATAAAACCATATAAACAAGTTAAGGAATATGTAGTATTTGATAAAATAGCTTCATTTGAAATTAGAGAATATGAGGCAGATAAATAAATTAAATAAGATATTTAAGAGCATCTATAGAGGTGCTCTTTTTTGTATTTTTCAACATATATGAGAGGGTATGTAACATGGGTGAATTATTAAAAGTTGCAATAAATCAAGGCTTTTGAAGCTTTTTAGATCCTATCTTTACTGATAAATATATGTAACTGTAGTAGTCTTTTAATAAAGAAACACTTATTTAATTAAATATGAAATCATTATTTATTGTTATTTGTTAGTAAGAACACTCCATGCACCATGGGAAATTGCTTCTAAAGCAGATATATATGAAACTATGAAAGGTTATTATGCCTTTTTATTAGAAGCTTAAAAAGCTATTGGTTGTGCAATTTTTTGATAAAACTTAATATTTGAAACGATGTATTTTTATATATGGAATAAATGTAATTTCCTTAAATGAAGGATTTTAAAATAAAATTTTAAAAAGGAGGTTGTATTTATTTTTTATGCATTTAAGAAGAATTAATATTAAAGATAAAATATTTAAAGAATTAGCAAAAGAGTGTTTAGGCTATTATAACAAAGAGAGAAATTAATAAAAAGAAAAAGTATTATTGAAATAAATGCAATGGCATAACTTATTTAATAACAATATTATAAAAGATTACTCTAAAAATGTTATGTAATTGTATAAATTTAGAAAAGCTGTTAATATAATTACATAATATAAAAGAGAAGAAATAAAATGAAAAACGCGTTTAAAAGTTTTGGATCAAAAAATGCTACAATCAAGATTACTAATTTATTAATAGTATTTATTATGGTAATAAGTTTAGGGGTTAATGGAATAGGTTGTGATTCAAAATCATCAGAAAATAAGAAAGTAGCTTCTGAAAAATTGCAATTTGAACAAAAGGGTAATGAAAAAGAGCAAGAAAAATTAGCTGAAGAGAAATTAGAGAAAAAACAAGCTGCAGAACAGCAAAGAAAGGAACAGGAAAAAAAAGCTAAAAAAGTGCAAGAGGATAAAGCCAAGATAGAATATGGACAAGCTAATAAAACTAATAACGCAACAACATCAAGTAATAATACTATAAAGAAAGAAATTCCTCAAAGTAATACGGATAATCAATCAGTTGCTGTATATAGTACAGATACAGGAAAAAAATATCATAGTAATGGATGTCAATATTTAAGAAAGAGTAAAATAGCCATAAATTTAAAAGATGCAAAATTACAGGGACTTACACCTTGTAGTAAATGCCATCCGCCTAGATAGAGTGTGAAATAATAAGGAGGTGTAATATATGAAGTATGTCTATTTATTACAGCATAGTTATGAAATAAATGAGGTAGATGAAACAAAAACAATAGGGATATACACATCAGAAGAAAATGCTTTGAATGTTATAGAGAAGTATAAAAGTCTTCCAGGTTTTAAAGATTATAATGAGGATTGTTTTTATATAGATAAGTACGAGCTTAATCAAAATAACTGGGAAGAAGGCTTTATAACTTGGGAAGAAGCAAATAAGACTGATAAATAATAAAATGGTAGTTTGTGTAAAGCTTAAAACCAACAAGACATGTCAATATTTCATAGAAAGGGAGTGTGGACATGTTTTTTATAATTACAAATAAAACTCATATATTATGGCATTTTGACTTATTAGAATGAATAAAAATAGTTTATATTTGATTAGGATAGAGAATTTGATATTGTAAGTTAGATAAATATGAATCTGTAGCATTATTGTGTTTTAATACTTATAAGAATTTATTGTATAAAATTTACTTTATTTATAAAATATAAGGAAAAATGTAGAAATATTTTCCTTGAAATTGAAAATTATGTAGTTATATAATAGTAACTGTAGTAATTTTAAGGGGGAAATATAAATGAAAAAGAAAATTAGTTTAGTTTTATCAATAGTATTGATTTTTTCAACAATATTTATGGGAAGTGGTTTTGGAAAAAATGTAATTGCAGTAGAAAATACAACAACTAAACAAAGTACTGATATAAAACCAATACACCAGTATACATTTGATAAAGATAATGGAGATACTGTGATTGATACAGGAAGCATGGCTGGAGAAGATGGAAAGTTTAATGGAAAAGCAAATAATACTAAGATTATAACTGAAAACGGAGAAAAGTTTAGAAGATTTAATGGTGGAGATGATAGCATTGGGTTTAATGATTATATTACACCATTAGGAAAGAAAAGTATAAAATTTAAAATAAGAACTAGTAGTACAAATGATTCAAATCTTATATCTAATTTAAATGATGGAGCTATTGAATGTGGATGGGCATCTTGGATAAGTGGTTCTGGTCAAATCAATGTATCAGTATCTAATGGAAATACATCATCAATCTCTAAAGTAACAAGTAATAAATCAATAAATGATGGAAAATGGCATGAAATCTTATTTACATGGGATGGAACAACAGGTACAAATAAAATGATGCTATATATTGACGACCTAACAAATGCAGATGCTGTGACTACAGCTAAAAGTGTTGAAAATAAATTACCAGCAAATAAATTTTTGATTGGTAAATATGGAGTAAATAAAGCTTATTCTTTTATTGGTGATTTAGCCTCATTAGAAGTATATAATGATGTATTGGACTGCTCAATAAAAGTAGAATCAATAACATTAGATAAATCATCAATAAGCTTATTAACAGGAAAAACAGATAATTTAACGGCTATAGTAAAACCAGATAATGCAATCAATAAAGAAATCGAATGGTCATCAAGTGATAAAGATATTGCTGAGTATAAAGATGGAAAAGTAGTAGCAGGCAAAAAAATAGGACAGGCAACAATAACTGCTAAAGTTAAAGGTACTGATTTAAAAGCAACTTGCGAAGTTAATGTAACTGAAGATAGAAATAAAGCAATACTTGCTATTACAATGGTAAATGGAATAACTAAAGAGTATGATGTATCAGCAGATGAAATATCAGCTTTTGAAAAGTGGTTTGATGAAAGTAATGGTAAGGGACAAGTTAGATATGGATTTAATAAAAAAATAAATCCTTATAAGCAAGTTAAAGAATATATAGTATTTGATAAAATAGCTTCATTTGAAATTAGATCATATGAGGCAGATAAATAGATATTTATTAATTAATAAGGGATACTTACTTGGTGGGTATCCCTTATTTTTTATTTACCTAAAAATAAAGGTAACAATAATAAAATATATATTAGAATCTTTATAAATAATAATATAAATATTTTAATGTAAAAATTTTTTTGTTTTAAGCATAATAAATTTTCAAATTAAAATTAGTTATTTATATTATTAATAAGTATTTACCAAAGTTACAAAATGTAAATTATGAGTAGATGGTATGCCTTTTTATTAGAAGCTTAAGAATGTATAATAAAACCAATTATGGGCGCTATAACTCAAATCTAAAACGATTTTTTCTTTTATATGAAAATCATGTGTTTAATCTCATGAAATTTAAAATTTTGGAGTATTATATTATTATTTTGGGTATTATATTTTTTGTAGGCATTTTTTGTTTACTGATTAAACTAGATTGCTTCTGTACAAAATTAACTTCCTTTTTTGTTTTAATGTATGCTAGGAGAAGTTAAAATTTTTTCCTAGCATACTTATTGGTAAAATTAAGCGATTAAAGTTTTAAATGCTAATATTGCTAATCATTAAATAGATTATTATTTTATAAAACGGTTAAGATATTATTGTACAAAAATAAAACAATATATTATTGTACAAATAAAAAACACAAAGGAGGAGTTAGATATGGCTTCAAATAATAGCAGAAGTAACAGAACTTTAATACCAGAAGCAAGACATGGATTAGACCAATTTAAGTATGAAGTTGCATCCGAAATGGGTATGCAAAACTATGACCATGTAGACAAAGGAAATCTTTCTTCAAGACAAAATGGAAGTGTTGGTGGAGAAATGGTTAGAAGAATGGTCCAAAGCTACGAACAAAATTTAAAATAACCAATAAAATAGTAAATGCACTAAGTTAATCTTAGTGCATTTATGTATTTGTAAAATATATTTAAAATTTATTTTAGTTATAAAATAATATAAGAACTCTAAGAATTTATTTTAGTTATTGATAGCTAAAATAAGTTTTTAGAGTTTTTTATTGAAGGATTTGATTATTTAAAGATGTAGTAATTAAGATAAATAATAATAAAAGCTATGGTTTAAATAATAATTTTAAAGACAATTTAATTGTATAATTATATAAATTTTGTTAAAATTATTGATAGACATGGTAAAGGGGGAAACAGTATGAGAAGATTACTTGAAAATTTTGAATCTAGAAAAACTATAATTAAAATAACAAATATTTCAATAGTTTTTCTTATGTTAATAACTTTTGCTATTAATGGAATAGCTTGTGGCTCTAAGCAGGCAGAGGATGAAAAGCTATCAGCTAATAAGTTAAAAGTAGAAGAAAAAGAAAAATTAGAGAAGGAAAAAGCTGATAAAAAACAGGCAAAAGAACAACAAAAAAAGGAGCAAGAGGAAAAGGTTAGAAAGCAACAAGAGGAGAAGGCTAAGAAGGAGCAAGAAGAGAAAACGAATAGAGAAGCAGAACAAGTTGTAAATGATAACAATTCAATGGTATCAACAACAGAAGAGAAAAGTACAGTAAATAAGGGGATTCCTAAAATTATTACAAGGAATAAATCGGTTATCGTATATACAAGTAAGAAAGATGATAAGTATCATAATGATGGATGCAAATATTTAAAAAATAATAAAATGGAAATAACTTTAAAAAGTGCAAAAAAGGGAAAACTAAAACCTTGTAATAAGTGCCGTCCACCTAGATAAGAATAATAAATATCTGTTTAGTTACATAATTTTTAAAAATAAGAGTTGTAAAATTAAAGAGAAGTATATTAAGATTAATATTACATAAAGCCACAAGATTAGATTTTTCTATCCTTGTGGCATCTTTTTGTATAAAAACAAATTTAGACGTTTAAAATATAATTAATATATATATAATTATTTAAACATTTAAATGAATATATTTTAAAGAAAATTTTCTACTAATATAAGCTCAAAGGACCTTAAAGTAAGTAAATATTTACACGATAAATAACAAACAAAAGAAAAGGGGGAAACAAAATGTATAACATCTTACATGTTGAACAAAGTGATTTTTTTTGTAAAATGGTAAAGAAAATAATAAGTGATAAGGGGTACGCTTATATACAAACGGATAGTTTCAATGATGCGCTACATATTTTAGAAACAGAAGATATTAATTTAATAATAACTTCATTATATGCTAAAGGGGGAAATGTAGAAGATTTTATTAAATGTGTTAATTATGGTGATAAAAAGGAAACACCTATATTTGTAGTTACAAGTAATACAATGGATGAAACTAAAATGAATTTAATAGACTTAGGAATAAGTGAATATATATTAAAAGATGAGTTTGAAAAAGAAATAGAATCTCATATGGATGCAGTTTTTGTGGAAAATGAGTATATGGAAAATTTAAAAGAAGCAAATATTGCAGTTGTTGAAGATAGCACTTTTGAAACATTGATTGAGAAAGATATTTTTAGAAAATATGAAATTAAAAATGTTGACTATTATAAATCAGGTAAAAAACTTTTAGAAGGTGAAAAAAAATATGATATTTATTTAATTGATATTATACTTAAAAACGAATTTGGAAAAGATTTGATAAGAACTATTAGGAGAAATAATATAAATGCTTCAATAATAGCTGTAACCTCTCTAAATAATACAAAAACAGTATCAAGTATATTAAATTCTGGAGCTGATGATGTAATACATAAACCTATTGATGAAAATATATTTATAGCAAAATTAAAATCAAATATAAGAGTATATACTTTAAATAAAAGAATAAGCAAAATGATTAAAGAACTAAAAAAATAAATCGATATTGCCTTCACAAATTTACTTTTTACAGAATAGAATATAATAAAGTAAATCTGAGGAGGTATTTTTATGGACACTTCAAGATTCAAAAATTACGGACTATGGGTAGCTATTTTTGCGTTAATTCCTATGGTGCTTCAAGGATTTGGTGTTAATATACTTCCAGATAACTATAAGGAAATAGTAAATGCTGTTTTGGGAATTTTAGTTATGGCTGGTATTTTAAATAATCCAACTACTGAAAATAAAGGTTTTTTAGATGATGAAAAAAAAAAGCTAGAGGATGACAAGAAAATAAAGTTAGAAAACAAACAGGATGAATCTGTTTATGAATATCATAATGATTATGATGATATAACTAGAAAAACTATAGATAGAGAAAATAGTGAAGGTAGATAATTTGTTGCTAGTCATAGGTAGTAAAATACCTATGACTATTTTTAATATATAGTAAAATGTAAAAATATTTATATATGAAATTAAAGAAGATATATTTTTTTAGAATATTATAAAATTAAAGTTGTAATACTTAATTCTATAAGTTTTTTGTCAAAGTTTAATACTTTATTTTAAAAGGTATTTGTAATATAATACAGTTATTATGTAAAATACTTATTTATTAGAAGGAGACACTTTTATTATGAAAGAAATTATATCAACTAAAAATGCACCCGGAGCTATAGGTCCATATTCTCAAGGAATAAAAATGGGAGATTTTATTTTTACATCAGGACAAATTCCTTTAAACCCTGAAACTGGAAAAATGCCTGATGATATTAAAGCTCAAACAGAGCAATCACTTAAGAACGTAAAGGCTATTTTAGAAGAAGCTGGATCATCTTTAGATAAGGTTATAAAAACTACAGTATTTTTAAAAGATATGAATGACTTTGCATTTATGAACGATGTATACGCTACTTTTTTTAATGAAAATCCTCCTGCAAGAAGTGCAGTAGAGGTTGCTCGTTTGCCTAAAGATGCTAAGATAGAAATAGAAGCCATAGCAAAATTATAATAAATTTTAGATATAAAAGTTCCTTTAAGATTAGTTTTTAGTCTTAAAGGAGCTTTTACATTTTATTTGGATAAAACTAAAAAATAAAATACAAATCAAATGTTAATAAATTGTTAATATTATAATTTAAATAAATAAAAGTGAAAATAAAATAATACTATCTAATATGACTAGTCGGTATAAAAAATAGAGGGTGATTTTATGAGTATTATTGAAAAGGCAGAAAAAACTGCTAAAAAGGTTGTTGTTGGAGCTGTATGTGACATACTAGAAAAAAATCCAGAAGATAATATAGGAAAGATATTTACACTTGTAAAAAAGCTTTCAACAGATGAAGCTTCTATGAAATCTATAGAAGATATAGAAAGTGATTACAATCAGGTGCCCTCAACTAAGGAATATATAGATAGAATATTAAAAGATACTAATAAAAATTGTTTGAAAAAATTTTTTCAGAATTTCTTAGCTGATGCAGTATGGACTGGAATACCTCAAAGAGAAAAATGGATGAAAAAAGAAGATACCAAGATTCCGTTTGTTCTACTTATAAGTCCATCCATGAAATGCAATTTAAGGTGTACTGGTTGTTATGCAGCAGCTTATGATAAAGGCGATGGCCTTTCATATGAGGAAGTAGATAAAATAGTCTCAGAAGCTAGAACATTAGGTATACATTTTATTATAATATTAGGTGGAGAACCTTTCTTTGTAGATTTTATGTATAAGATATACGAAAAATATAGTGATATAGAATTCATGCCTTTTACTAATGGTACTTTATTTAATGAAGAAGTATCAGAAAAATTAGTTAAGTTAGGAAACGTAATGCCTATGTTTTCTTTAGAAGGCTTCGAAGAGGAAACAGATGGTAGAAGGGGCAAGGGAACATTTAATAAAGTAATGAATGGAATGGATTTATTGAAGAATAAGGGAATACCATTTGGAGTTTCTTCAGCTACCACAAGATTTAACATGGATACCGTAACTTCAAAGAAATTTATTAATATGTTAATTGAAAAAGGATCGAAAATGAGTTGGTACTTTATGTATATGCCTGTTGGAGATACTCCTAATATAGACCTAATGCTTACACCAGAACAAAGAATAGAATTAGGAAGAAGAAATAGAAATATAAGAGAGACTATGCCTTATTTTACAATAGACTTCTTCAATGATGCTCCTTATGTAGGTGGATGTATAGCTGGTAAATACTATTGTCATATAAACTCTAAAGGTGATGTTGAACCTTGTATATTTGCACATATAGCAGTTGATAATGCTAAAGATAAATCACTAATAGATATATTTAGAGGAACTATGTTTAAGGAGCTTAGAAAAAGACAACCTTATAACAAAAATATGTTAAGACCTTGTATGATGATTGATAATCCTCATGTTATAAGAGAAGTAGCTAAAGTTTCAAATGCTCATCCAACAGACATAAGTGCAAAGGCTATGTTAGATAATCCGGAATTTCAGAAGAAGCTTGAAAAGTATTCAGAGGATTTTAAACCTTATGCAGATGAAGCATGGAAAAATGATTTTAATTCGCAGGGGAATGATGAATTTAGTAAAGGTTAAAATGAAAATCTACTATATTCTAAATTTTTAAGTTTAGAATATAGTAGATTTTTTATTAATATTTTAAATTTTTATGATTTTAAAGCTTTTAGAAACTTTTCTAGGTCAGCGTCATCAATACTCATATCGCCAATATCACCATGTTTTTCATCATTTTCATTAATACCATGAAAATCTGATCCACAAGTTATAAGCATATTATTTTTACGAGCATGACTTAAAAAAAATTCGGTTTCACGTTTAAAGTTTTGAAAATAAACTGCTTCTATACCATCGAAAGGAAAGGCTAAAACTTCACTTATAGGACATTTCTTTATAAGTTTTGGATGAGCTAGTATCGTTAAAGCATTATATTTTTTTAATAATGTAATGCCTTCTTCTACAGAAATCTTTTGGTTTGGAACATAGGCTGGACTATCATTGCCTATAAATTTTTCAAAAATATATTCCCATGGGTAGTCATAGCCAGCTTCTAAAATACTTTCTGCTATATGTGGTCTAGCTACAACACCATTTCCTTTTTTTAATACTTCGTTATGATTTATATGTATGTTAAAATGTTTTTTTAGATTGTCTACTATTTTTTTAGCTCTAGCTATCCTAGAAGCTTTAAGTTCATTAAGAAATTTTTGAAGCTCAGGATTTTTGTAATTATTATCTTTAAAATAACCAAGTACATGTACAGTACTTCCTTTATGTTCGCAGCTAAGTTCTATACCTGGTATAAATTCTATATTAAATTCTTTAGCAGCATCACTAGCTTCATCTAATCCTAAAGTTATGTCATGATCAGTTAATGCCAAAATCGAAACATCATTTTTGTGAGCCCTTTTAACCACATCATAAGGTGTAAGTTTACCATCAGATGCATTTGAGTGACAGTGAAATTCAGCTTTTATGGGCATACTAAAACTCCTTCCTTTACTTGATTTTAAACTTAGGGTTCAAATTTTTGAGCTTTTTGTTATAATTATTGTAACATAATAAATTAATATAAATAAGATAAAATTTAATCTTATTTATAGAAAAGAGGAAAAATGTTTTTAATGATAGATAATTATGACTCTTTTGTATATAATCTCGTAAGATATTTTGAGGAATTAGGTGAAGAGGTCTTAGTTTTTAGAAATGATGCGATTAATATAGAAAGAATAGAAGAACTTAATATAGATGGTATAATTTTATCACCAGGGCCTAAATCACCTGAAGATGCGAAGTTATGCTTAGACATAATAGATAAATTTAAAGGAAGAATACCAATTTTAGGGGTATGTCTTGGTCATCAATGTATAGGATATTATTTCGGTCTAGATGTGAAAAGAGCTAATTATCCTATGCATGGTAAAATATCCGTTATAGAACATAATAATACAGGTTTATTTAAAGGAATTAAAAATCCATTAAGGGTTACAAGGTATCATTCTTTAGTAGTTGAAATGCCTACGGAAGAAAGTTGCCTTTTATTAAATAGTAAAAGTGATGATGATGCAGTGATGGGGATTTCACATAAGGAGTATAAAATATATGGAGTTCAATTTCATCCAGAAGCAGAACTTACAGAAGAGGGACATAAGATTATAAAAAATTTTATAGATATAGCAAAGGAGAGAAAATGACACCTATAGTTAAAGAAATAGATTTTAGGTTTAATGCTTTTGAGGCTTATAGTCTATTTAAAGAGGAAGAAGATAGTATATTTTTAGATAGTTCTAAGGAAGACTCAGAATTTTCTAGATTTTCATTTATTGGTATAAATAAGTTTAAAACTTTTAGAGCATATGGAAATAATATAGAAATAGATAATCATAAATTTAAGGGAGATATTTTTTATGAATTAGAAAAACTTATAATTGAATATAAGTTTAATTATGAAAGTGATTTACCTTTAGTTTCAGGTTGTATAGGATACTTTTCTTATGATGCAGCAAGAACATTAGAGAGTATACCTGATACAACAGAGTATGATTTTAATATCCCTGATGCCTATTTTAATTTTTATGATAATATAATTATTTTTGATTTACTTAATAAGAAAACGTACATAACTGCTTTAGGGATATTAGAGGATAAAAAATCTAGTATATCTAGAATAGAAAATAAACTTAAAGAGTGCCAAGCTAGAGAGATAAAAGAAGTTATACCTAAGAAGACTAATTTTAAATCTAATTTTACTAGAGAGGAATATATAAATACTGTAAAGGCGCTTAAAGAATATATAAAGAGTGGTGATGTCTATATTGCAAATTTGACACAAAGATTTTATTGTGATTCATTAAATGATAGTTTTAATATATATGAGAGCTTAAGAAGTATAAATAAGGCCCCATTTTCAGCATATATGAAATTAGATGGATTCGAAGTAATAAGTTCGTCTCCAGAAAGGTTTGTAAAAATATATGATAGAAAGGTGGAGACTAGACCTATAAAAGGCACTAGACCTAGAGGGAGTACTCCGCATGAAGATATAAGAAATAAAGAAGAATTAGAAAATAGTGAGAAGGATAAGTCAGAGTTACTTATGATTGTGGATTTAGAAAGAAACGATTTAAGTAAGGTTTGTAAAAATAATACTATAAAAGTTACAGATTTATTTAAGTTAGAAACTTATGCAACAGTTTTTCATTTAGTTTCAACAATTACAGGTATGCTTAAAGATGATGTTACAAGCGTTAAGTGTATTAGAGAATGTTTTCCAGGAGGTTCCATAACTGGAGCACCTAAGATAAGAGCTATGGAGATAATAGAAGAATTAGAAGGTCTTAAAAGAAATCTTTATACAGGTTCAATAGGATATTTTGATTTCAGAGGTAATAGTGATTTTAACATTGTTATTAGAACTATAGTAAAAAAGGATAATAAGGCATATTTTGGTGTTGGTGGAGGTATAACGATAGATTCAATAGAGGAAGATGAATATGAGGAAACATTAGATAAAGCTAAAGCATTGATGAAAGTTTTATAAAAATCAAAATTTACAAATTAATTATGTGTTAAAGCTAATAAAAAAATATATAATAATTATAATAAAAATATTTAAAATGACATTGAAAGGAGGCTTGCTTTTATGTTTATAATAAACGGTAAAGAAGATAAGGCTTTGAATCTGGACTCTGGTTATTTTTTTGGACGTGCTATCTTTGAAACTTTATTAGTTAAAGATAAGCCATTATTTTTAGAAGATCATATAAAGAGGTTAAATGATTCAAGTAAAATTTTAAAAATAAAAAAAGTTATTAATGAAAATGAGATAATAGAATTAATTAATAAATTTAGCATTAAAAACACAGTTCTTAAAATAGTTCTTAGTGAAGAAAATTTAATTTTAGCAACTAGAGATTTTTGTTATAATAAAGAGATTTATGATAAGGGCTTTAATTTATGTATTAGTAATGTTATTAGAAATAGTACTTCTAGACTTACATACATAAAGTCTACAAATTATATTGAAAATATTTTGGAGCGAGAAGAGGCAGTCCAAAATGGGTTTCAGGAAGTTTTGTTTTTAAATGAAAAGGGGAACTTAACTGAAGGAAGTTTTACTAATGTATTTTTTATAAAAAATAAAGAAATTTTTACTCCATCTAAACAGGAAGGATTATTAGATGGTATAATGAGACAGTGGATACTAAATAATTATAATGTAAAAGTAGGAAGTTATAGTATGAATGATATATATGAAGCAGATGAAGTATTTTTAACAAATTCAGTATTTGGAATAATGAAGGTTAAAAGTGTAAATTTTAAAGATGAAGTTAAGAATTTTAAATATAAAAATATACTTAAAATACAAAATGATTATTTTAGATATATAGATACAAAATATTAAAAGAACAGGAGGAGAAATGATGGATAAACAAAAAATAAAAGAAGCAGTAAAAATGATTATAGAGGCTGTTGGGGATGATCCAAATAGAGAAGGGCTGTTGGAGACACCGGACAGAATAGCAAGAATGTATGAAGAAATATTTTCAGGAATTTCGCAGACAGCTGAAACGTATTTAACTAAGAATTTTTCAGTAGAAGGCGAAGATATAGTATTAGAAAAGGATATAACTTTTTATTCTATGTGTGAACATCATTTTTTACCTTTTTATGGTAAAGTGCATATAGCTTATATTCCAAATGGTAAAGTAGCTGGGCTTTCAAAACTTGCTAGATGTGTAGATGTATATTCTAAAAAGCCTCAGTTACAAGAAAGATTAACTTATGAAATAGCAGATGCCATAATGGAATATTTGGATGCTAAAGGTTCTATGGTTATAATTGAAGCTGAACATATGTGTATGACTATGAGAGGTGTAAGAAAACCTGGGACTAAGACCATAACATCAAGTTATAGAGGCGTTTTTAAAGAAGATTCTAGTCTTAAAAATGAAGTGTATAAAATGTTATCTATGTAATTTAAGACTTATAAGGAGGGATGTAGTTGCATAGAATTAATCTTTTATTGGAAAATGTTAAGTATAAAGAATTTTTGTGTAAATTGGAAAAATTAGAAGAAGGTAGAATATTCTGCAATCATAATCTTCAGCATTTTTTAGATGTATCTAGAATAGCTTATATACTTTGTTTAGAAAATAAATTATCTGTAAATAAAGAAATAATTTATGCATTTGGTCTCTTACATGACATAGGAAGAGTTTTAGAATATGAAGAAGGTATACCACATGATAAAGCCTCTAAGGATATAGCCGAGGAGCTTTTGACAGAAGCTGACTTTAATAAAGAGGAAATTCAGATTATTAGTCAAGCCATATTGAGCCATAGATTAGAAAAAACAACTGGACTTAATAATATATTTTTAATGGCAGACAAGTTATCAAGGGCTTGCTTTAATTGTAAAGCAGAGAAACTTTGTAAGTGGAAAGATGAAAAGAAAAATCTTTACATAAAAATTTAAGAGAGAAGTGATTATTATGAAAATAGGAAACACAGAATTTAACATAGGTGAAAGGACTTATGTTATGGGAATATTGAATGTAACTCCAGATTCTTTTTCAGATGGCGGTAAGTTTAATGTGTTAGACAAAGCAATGGAACATGCTTTTCAGATGATAAATGAAGGTGTAGATATAATAGATATAGGTGGAGAATCTACAAGGCCTAATCATACAAAGGTATTAGAGGATGAAGAAATAAAAAGAGTAGTTCCTATAATAAAAGCCTTAAGGGAAAAGTCAGATATTCCAATATCAATAGATACTTACAAAGGAAAAGTTGCAGAAGAAGCTATTCTAGTAGGAGCGAATCTTATAAATGATGTGTGGGGATTTAAGAAGGACACTTATATGGCAAAGGTCGCTGCAAAATATGGAGTTCAATGTTGCCTTATGCATAATAGAGATAATACAGATTATGATGATATAATAGAAGACATGAAAAAAGATTTAGAGGAAAGTATAAAAATAGCTTTAGATGCTGGTGTTAAAAAAGAAAATATAATTTTAGATCCAGGAATAGGTTTTGCCAAAACATATGAACAAAATTTAGAAGTTCTAAATAGACTAGAAGAATTAAATAGTTTAGGATATCCAATATTACTTGGAACTTCAAGAAAATCTGTTATAGGTCTTACTTTAAATTTAGATGCTAGTGAAAGGTTAGAAGGAACCTTAGCTACTACGACCCTTGGAATTATGAAGGGGTGTGACTTCGTAAGAATACATGATGTACTTCAAAACAAGAGAGTTTGTGTTATGACAGATGCTATGGTTAGAAGATAAAAAAATAATTTTATAAAAAGTTTTAATTTAGAAGGGGAAAATCATGAATAAAATAATAATAAAAGATTTAGAAGCTTTTGCTCATCATGGAGTCTTTAAGGAGGAAAAAACTTTAGGTCAGAAGTTTTTAATTTGTTTAGAGTTAGAACTAGACACAAGGGCAGCAGCGAAATCTTGTGATTTACAAAAATCAGTCCATTATGGAGAACTTTCTCATAGAGTACTTGAAGAATTCGCAAGAGAAAGTTATGATTTACTAGAAACAGTGGCTGAAAATCTAGCTGAATTTATTCTTCTTGAATATAATTTAGTTAAAGCAGTTAAGGTCACTGTAAAAAAACCATGGGCACCTATACTTAGGAGTTTAGATACTGTATCCATTGAGATTTGTAGAAAATGGCATAGAGTATATATATCTTTAGGATCTAACCTTGGAAACAAGGAAGAAAACTTAAATAATGCTTTAAAATTAATGGAAGATTCAAATTATATAAATATTTTAAAGGTTTCAAATTTTATAAAAACAGAACCTTGGGGATATGAAAATCAAGATGAATTTTTAAATGGTGTTTGTGAGATTAAAACTTTATTAAGTCCAAAAGAACTTGTGAAATTTTTACTTAATATAGAGGCAGAATTAAAAAGGGAAAGAACTATAAAGTGGGGACCTAGAACTATAGATTTAGATGTATTACTTTATGATGATATGATAACAGAGGATGAAGAAATCTTAATTCCACATCCAAGAATGCATTTAAGAAGATTTGTTATGGAACCTCTAACAGAAATAGCACCATATGTATTTCATCCTGTATTAAGAAAAAGAAACTATGAAATATTAGAAGCTTTACTAGGTTAAATTATAATATTTATATTTATGGAAGTGAAATTTATTAAGAAAATTTCTGTTTGGTAAAATTAATTGGAATAATTTCAAAAAAGAGTATGATTATATAGAAGTGTATCTAAATCATACTCTTTTTTGATATACATTGGAATTTTATTTATAAATGTTATGATTATTTATCATAGACATATTTACAAAATTGTTCAAGTTTATAAGCGTCAGGCACGGTTTTTAAATCTACAAAATCTTCAGGAAAATTACCATCCCAAGGGAAAACTGAAATTATGTTATTACTATAAATATTAATAACATATTTTTTAGAATTTTGATTTATAAAAAGTTTATACATAGGCTTTTCTTTTAAGTCAGTAGGCTTGTCTATAAAATTATTAGTAGTTAGACTTTTTATAGTACTTTTTAAAATATACTTGTCCTCATCTTTTACAATAACATTCTTATAAAGATTTGTATCTAACATAGTGAAATCATAATTGTTATCTTTAACTGCTTTATATAAAAGTTCAGTATAATACCCTTTGTGTGGTTTATTTTCTAAATTTATATATTTAGGATCAGAGCAACCATATAAAGCTATTGAAAAATTTAAAACTATAAATATTAACAACATGCGTTTTTTCAAATAAATCACCTCTTAAGATTAATTTATGAAATATCTCTTTTGGTTAGAACAAAATTATAAATTTTAGAATATACTACAGAGGATAATAATTATTACGTTGGGACTAGCGATGAAAATAGGAATCGATATAAATAATCAATTTATTAGATTAAATTTAAAATATAGATTAAAGAAGATTAATCATGTTGTAGTAGATTTTTCAGAAATTAATGCAGCATCTTTAGGAGAGCGATTATATAAAAAGTCAATTATGGCAAATCAAATTAAGGTGGACTTATTTATAAATATAACTACAATTGAGAATTTCCAAGATGAATTCATTATTTTTAGTAAGCTTCAGGATCAATTTGTAATAAATATAGAGAAGGAATTAAAAAAATTTTTTAATTCTAAAAAAGTTTCATTAAGAGATGGAGCGTATTTATATATTATAAAAAATATAAAGGCTACAGCATATATTATAAATATACCTAAAAATTTAAATTATGATGAGTCTTTAGGCTTTGCAAATTGTATTTATGATTCAATAATAAAGCAATAATTTATTAAATAAAAATAATTCTATTATTGCAATTTAAAGATAACAGAATTATTTTTTTAATTACATTTTCTATAAAATTTATGTAGTAAAAAAACACACCAAAATTACATTAATTATTTTGGTGTAAGTTAATATAAAAGATATTAGTTGCATTCTGGGCTTTTACAACGACTTATTAAAAAGCCTACTGATGAAAATAGTAGGTTTCTAATTTCAATAATGGCCGGACTATTTTGATCAATATAAATTAAGTCACTTAATATTGTCATAGTTAAGGTTACAAAACCAATAATACTACAAACCGCAATTTGAAATTTCTTATTTCTAAAATTTTCATTAGTTATTATTTGTTCACCAAAAATATATCCAAATATAGAAGATAAAACTGAGCGAACTGCAAGACTAGAAGGTGTAGAAAAATTACTATTAAAGAAAATGGATATTGAGGTGTGTAGTAATGCTATAAAACCTAGACTTGTTAAAACTTTTGTAGCACTACATTGTTTGTTCCATATACTTTTTAATGAAGAAAATATCTTAAGCATATTATCACCTCTACTTATATTATGTTATGTAATAATTTAAAATTTGTGAATATAAAAAGAAAATAAAAAATATAAATATTAGTATGTAATAATTTTAGGGGAGATACTTATGTATATTATAGCTACTATTGGCCCTAAATCTTCAAATGAGGATATGCTTGAGAAGATAATAAAAGGGGGAGCTACTTGTATAAGGCTTAATTTTTCTCATGGAGGATATGGAAGAATTGAGGATACAATAGATTATCTTAGAAGGTATAGTAAAAATACTCTCATAATGGGAGATCTTCAGGGAAATAAAGTTAGGGTTTCTATGCTTTTAACAGAAGCTTTTTATGCTAAAGAAGGTAAGGTTATTTATTTTTGTTCGGAAGATGATTATTATGAGATTAAGTCAAAATGGAAGCTTGATGAAAGATTAGTACCACTAAATATAGGAAGAGATCATATTGTTAATGGAAGTTATAAAAAATTATATATGAAGGACGGTACTATGGAATTTAGTATAATGGCTAGAACACAAAAACTTGTAAAGACCAAAGTTAAAAGTGGAGGAATGATTAGAGCAGAGAAAGGATGCAATTTGCCAGGTATAAATAGAAAAAATTGGGGACTTTCTATTAAGGATAAAGAAGATATAGATTATGCATTAAGTAAAAATATTGATATTTTATGTTATTCTTATTGTTGTTATAAAGAAGAATGTTTGGAGTTCAAGGAATATGTGTTTTCAAAATACAACCTTGGAGTAATAAATAAAATACCAAAGCTTTGGGGAAAAATAGAAACTAAAGAAGGTGTAGAGAATTTAAAGGATATTTTGGAGATTCTGGATGGCATAGTTGTTGGTAGAGGGGATTTGGTTCCAGAAACAAATCTTTATCATATACCAATACTTCAAGATAAGATAGTTTTAACAGCTAAAAACTTTAATAAAGATATAATTATAGCAACTCATGTTTTGGATACTATGAAAGAAGAATTTAAGCCTACTGTAAATGAATTAAATGATATATATATTCTTTTGAAGCATGGGGTTAGTGGTTTTATATTAACAAGTGAAACAACAATAGGTAAAAATCATTTTGCTACTGCCAAAACATTAAAATCGGTAGTTGACTTTTATTCAAAAATAATAAATAAAGGGAAAAATAATAGAACCTAGTGTTATAAAGTGATAATCTAATGTTAAAAATACATAAAAAAGATTAATCTTTAGAAAATACTAGAATAATTATAAATTTAAATAGTCATAATATATAATGTAATAACTTAATTATAACTTGTGTCTAAAAACTAAGGAAGAGTAATCTACCTTAGTTTTTATTTTAAGTTTAGATAATCAAATGATAAATTTGATTATTTGAATTTAGTAACATAGTAATTATTTTAAATATAGTATTAGGTTAAAACAATATAATATGAAAAATATAATAAGCATAGATATAGTTGCAAATATAATTGAGCCATCTAAATTTATTAAAAATTTTTTTATTGATTGAATAAAATCACCTCTTTAGTTGAAATTATTGACAAAAAGAAAATTTTAATTCAATAAACTATTAAAAAATTCAATAGTTCTTAAAAAATAGAATTATATGATTTAATTTCACTTAATGTAAAAAAATTCTTGTTGTTAAAAATAATTTGTGATATATTTATCATGGGTGGTATCTAAAAAATAGAACCGCACCTTAATAAGTTTGAAGAATTTAAGGGCACACTAACAAAGTATAAGGTGGTGATGCTATGAAAATAGGCTTTCTAGGAGCAGGTAAGGTTGGTGTATCCCTAGGAAAGTATTTTAAAATAAAAGGTTTAAATTTAAGTGGTTATTATTCTAGAAAACTTGCATCCAGTCAATTTGGAGCAGGATTTACAGATAGTAAATACTATACTTCATTTCAAAAATTTATAGTTGAAAGTGATATTATATTCATAACTACTACAGATAATGAAGTTGTCAATTGCTATAATAAACTTTCAAACTTTGATTTAAGAGGTAAAATTCTTATAAACACTTCAGGCTCAATTTCTTCAAAAGAATTCTCTAAAGCTAGGGAATTAGGTGCGTACTCCTATTCTTTACATCCAATTTATCCATTCCCAGATAAAGAAACATCATATAAAAATTTAAACCAAGCTGTATTTACATTAGAAGGACAAGCTGAAAAATTAAATATTATTTACGAAATTATAACCTCACTAGGAAATGATGTTGTTATTTTAAATGGTGATAAAACTACATATCATTTAGCTTGCGTTATGGCTTCTAATTTAATGTTAGCTCTAACATCTAAAGCCATAAATTATTTAAAGCTTTTAGGGTTTACTGAAGAGAGCGCCATATCAATTTTAATACCCTTAATAAAGAGTAATTTTCAATCTATTGAACAGGTTGGACTTGTTAATTCTTTAACTGGTCCTGTTTTAAGATATGATAGTTTAACTATAAAGAAGCATTTAGAGGTTATTAATTTAGAGGATGCTCAATTTTATAAGGATCTTTCTTTAGAACTTTTATCTTTAGCTATTAAAAAGAATGGAGAAAATCAAGGTTATGCAGAACTTAAAAGGATTCTAGGAGGAATAAATTTATGAAAAATACGACTGCCAGTTTTGTAGAAATGAAGAGAACAGGAGAAAGAATTTCTATGTTAACTGCATATGATTATTCTACAGCAAGATTAATTGATGAAAGTAATATTAATGGTATTTTAGTTGGAGATTCATTAGGAATGGTATGTTTAGGATATGAAAATACATTATCTGTAACTATGGAAGATATGATTCATCATACAAGGGCTGTAGCTAGAGGAGTTAAAAATGCACTAGTAGTTTCGGATATGCCTTTTATGAGTTATACCAATATAGATGATGCTGTAAAAAATGCAGGACGACTTATAAAAGAAGGGTTTGCTGGAGCTGTAAAGCTAGAGGGTGGAGCTAAAGTCAAGAATCAAGTTAGAGCAATAGTAGATGCTCAAATTCCTGTTATGGGTCATATTGGGTTAACACCACAATCTATAAATGTTTTTGGTGGGTTTAAAGTACAGGGAAAAAGTGAAGAGGCAGCAAGGTCAATAATAGAGGATGCTAAATTACTTCAAGAAGCTGGAGCTTTTGCAATTGTACTTGAATGTATACCAAGTGATCTTGCAAAAATTATATCAAATGAACTTTACATACCAACAATAGGTATAGGTGCTGGACCAGGATGTGATGGCCAAATTTTAGTTTATCAAGATATGATATCAATGTTTTCATCTTTTAAACCAAAATTTGTTAAGGAATATGCAAATGTAGGGTCTATTATGAGAGAATCATTTATGAGTTATGACAAGGAAGTTAAAAATGGTGTATTTCCAGGAGAAAAGCATTGTTTCAAAATAGAAGAAAGCATTATAAATAAATTATATTAGGAGGATTTATGAGAACATTATATACTATAAACCAGATGAAACAAAAAGTTAAAGAGTGGAAAAGACAAGGATTAACTATCGGATTTGTACCTACTATGGGATATTTGCATGAGGGACATGCTTCTTTAATAAGAAAGGCTAGTAGTGAATGTGATAGAGTTGTGGTTTCAACTTTTGTTAATCCTATCCAGTTTGGACCGAATGAAGATTTAGATAAATATCCTAGGGATCAAGAAAGAGATGAGGAAGTCTGTATTAAAAATGGTGCTGATGTAATGTTCTTTCCAAGCGTTTTGGAAATGTATGGTGAAGATAGAAAAACAACAGTTTCAGTTATTGGCTTAACAGCTGGACTTTGTGGAGCTAAAAGACCAGGACATTTTGATGGAGTAACTACAATTTTAACAAAATTGTTCAATATAATAACACCAAAGAAAGCTTATTTTGGAGAAAAAGATATCCAACAGCTTATGGTAGTAAAAAAGATGGTAAAAGATTTAAATATGGATGTAAAAATAATTGGATGTCCTATTGTTAGAGAAGAGGATGGACTTGCAAAGAGTTCTAGAAATAAGTATTTAAATCAAGAAGAGAGGAAAGCCGCATTAGTTTTATCAAAAAGCTTAAATAAGGCAAGAGAATATATAATTAATAATAAAAATAAGGAAATACTAGCCACTGAAGTAAAAGAAATAATAGCAAAAGAAATAAGTACAGAAGATTTAGCAAAAATTGATTATATAGAAATTGTAGATAAAGAAAATATTGCCGAAGTAAATATGATAAAGGATGAAATTTTGGTAGCTATAGCCGTATATATTGGTAAGATAAGGCTAATAGATAATTTTATTTTATAAAATATAAGGGAGAAATACTTATGGAATTAACAATGCTTAAAGGTAAAATACACAGAGTAACAGTCAAAGAAGCTAATATAAATTATGTAGGAAGTATAACAGTAGATAAAGACTTGTTAGATGCATCAGGTATTTTAGAATATGAAATGGTACAAGTAGTTGATATTGATAATGGAGCTAGACTTGAAACTTATACAATACCAGGAGAAAGAGGTTCAGGAATCATAAGTTTAAATGGAGCAGCTGCAAGACTTGTTCAAGTAGGTGATAAGGTTATAATAATGGCTTATGCAAAGATGTCAGAAGAAGAAGCGAAAAAGCATAAACCAAGAGTAGTTTTAGCAGATGAAAATAATAAGGTTTCAAAAATTTTTGACTATGAAAAGCATGGATTTATGTAAAGCTATATTAAAATTAAGTATATAAGATGAATATGTTAATTAGATAACTTGGTTTATAAAATAATATATTAAAAAAGAAAATGAGCAACATCAAGATTATGTTTAACCTAATTTGATACTGCTCATTTTTATATTTTAGATTCAAATTTAAATGGTTTTTATACAGAATATGATAAATACTAAGGGAAACTTAGAAACGTACTCTTAGCATAATCTGAAAATTTAACTATTTTAGATTTTCAGATTGTAATAAATTATCAATGTATTGCTTTGCATCAAGTAAAGAAGCACCAGTATATTCTCTATATCTTTTAATCGCTTTAACTTGATTACCTTCCGAAATAAGAGAATTTAACTCTTCTAACATTTTATCTTTGTTTTCATCAGGTATTCCTAGATGCTCTGTTATTTTTTCAATGTTAGAATTTAAACGATAAATGTCACGTCTTAATTTATTAATATTATCTGACATAATAGTTAGGAATGCTAAAATTAAAATACAACCAACAAATAAATATGACATATCTAACATACCTCCATAAAATATTATTGCTTAATTGTTATTATAGGATTAATTCTCTATAAAATCAATATTGTTACAGCATATCCACATTATAGAATGAGGTTTTAATGTAATTAATAATGCTTAAAGGTAAAATATACAGAATAACAGTAAATGAAGTCAACACAAATTATGTATAAAGTATAATCAGTTGATAAATATATTTTATATGCAGAAAATAAATAGTGGGAATTTTAATTATCTTCTATTGCAATAATATATTTGTATAGATATTCATTTTCTTCTTCATCAAAAATAGTTTCTAATAATTTACCATTATTTTTTTCTATGATTCGCTTTGAGGCTATATTATCTATATTACAAGTTAAAATTATTTCGTTTAAACCTATACTTAGAGCCTTTTCTAAGGCAAGATTCAAAATCATAAAGCCATAACCTCTATTCCTATAATTTGGCGATATATCATAGCCTATATGACCAGCAAATTCATCTTCTTTATGCCTAATTCGTAGTACGCCTACAACTGTATCATCATCAATTAACCAGAAGGTTGAAGTGTTTGTAAGTCCCAAAGGTAAATTCTTTCCTTTAGAATAATTAAGCAAGTCTTGTGAATATTTTTCAAAATTTTCTAATGATTTTTCATATTTGGTAAAATAATGATTATCATTTATTTTTTTATATGCTAAGGTATAATTTTTAAAACTTCTTTGATATTTTTCAGTAGGTTCAACTAAGAATAAATTTTTCGCAAATAATTCCTCCTTAATAAATATTTAACAAGTGTTTTATGTGAAATTATAGCAAATAGATTAATTTAATTCAATAATAATATGAATTTTTAAAGTATATTTTTATATGAAATTTTATAATAAAATAATAAAACTTCCATTAGGGTAAATGTATAATTAAGATTTTATAGGTTTTACGATAACTTTACATTTAAGTGATTAAATGTTATAATTTTAAGGTTTTCTAAAAAACATAAAGGGGTGATAACTTGATAGAAGTTAAAAATCTTACTAAAACATTTAAGGTTTCTAGAAGAGATGCAGGCTTAAAGGAATCTTTTAAATCACTATTTAAAAGAAATTATGAAGTGATTGAAGCATTAAAGGATGTATCCTTTAATATTTCAGAAGGGGAGATGGTTAGCTACATAGGACCTAATGGAGCAGGTAAAAGTACAACTATAAAGATAATGAGTGGTATTTTGAATCCTGATAGTGGAAGTTGTATTATAAATGGAAGAGTACCTTGGAATGATAGAGTAAATCATGTTAAAGATATTGGAGTAGTCTTTGGACAAAGATCTCAACTTTGGTGGGATGTACCCGTTGTAGATTCTTTTGAGGTAATAAAAGAAATTTACAAGATTGACCCTTTAGAATATAAGAAAAATATAAGCAATCTTTCAGAGTTATTGAATATAAAAGATATTATAAAAATACCAACAAGACAATTAAGCTTAGGTCAAAGAATGCGCTGCGAGATAGCAGCATCACTTATCCATAGTCCTAAGTTATTATTCTTAGATGAACCTACCATAGGCTTAGACGCCGTATCTAAAATAGCAGTTAGAGATTTTATTAAGAAAATTAATAAAGAAAAGAAAACTACAGTAATTTTAACCACACATGATACCCAAGACATAGAAAATCTTACTAAGAGAATTATTCTAATAGGAAAGGGCAAGGTTCTTTTAGATGGAGATTTGGATATTTTAAAGAGTAAATATGGTAAAGAGCCTAACATGGAAGCAACCGCAGAAGATGTAGTTATTTCACTTTATAAGGAGTTTAATATATGAGGGCATATATAAGCTTTTTTAGGATTAGATTTATAAATGGATTACAATATAGGGTAGCTGCTTATGCTGGTGTAGCTACACAATTTGCTTGGGGATTTATGTATATAATGTTATATCGTGCTTTTTATGAAAGTAATCCTTCTAAAATGCCCATGAGTTTAAATGAGATTTCGAATTATATATGGTTACAACAAAGTTTACTTATGCTATTTATGACCTGGTTTTTAGATAATGAAATTTTTGAACTTATAAGAAGTGGAAATGTAGCGTATGAGCTTTGTAGACCACTAGATATTTATAAAATGTGGTTTGCAAAAAACTGTGCTACTAGACTATCTAAAGCAATTCTTAGATGCTTCCCAATAATTTTAATAGCATTCTTCTTACCTAATGGGTACAATTTTACAATACCTAAATCGTCTAAAGATTTCACATTATTTATTGTAGCAACAATTTTAGGCTTTTTATTGGTAGTTGCCTACTGTATGTTAATCTATATATTTACCTTTTATACAGTATCAGAAGTAGGAATTCGTATGATTATGGTTATGCTTGCTGATTTTTTGTCAGGAGGTTTAGTACCACTACCGCTTTTACCTGATTGGATAACTAAATATATCTATTACTCTCCATTTGGAGTTATGCAAAACCTTCCTTTTAGACTTTATAGTGGAGGTATTAGTGTACATGATGGATTAAATGGAATAGTGTTACAAGTATTTTGGATTATAGTATTGGTGATGTTTGGAAAATTACTTGTAAATAAAGCTATTAAAAAAGTAGTAGTTCAAGGAGGTTAGAAGTATGAAATTATATTTAAAATATTTTTCTATTCATTTAAAATCAGCTATGCAATATAAAACCTCTTTTTTCTTAAATAGTTTAGGGCAAGCATTAACAAGTTTATTTTCATTTATATGTATGTATTTTTTATTTGATAGATTTAATAATATAAAAGGTTATACATTTAATGAGGTTTTATTGTGCTTTAGTACTATATTAATGGCATTTTCTTTAGCAGAGTGCTTTGGAAGAGGTTTTGATAATTTTTCTAGCATAATATCAAATGGTGAGTTTGATAGAATAATGGTAAGACCAAGAAGTGAAATACTTCAAGTAATAGGGGCAAGAATAGAATTTTCAAGAGTTGGAAGACTAATTCAAGCTATAATAGTGCTTATCTATGCAGTTATAAGCTGTGAAGTTAAGTGGACTTTCTTAAGAATAGTTACACTAATTTTTATGATACTAGGGGGAATGGGATTATTTTTTGGACTTTTTATGATATATGGGGCACTAAGTTTTTTCACTATTGAAGGTTTGGAATTTATGAATATATTTACAGATGGTGGAAGAGAATTAGCACAGTATCCATTAGATATATACAAGAAGTGGATACTTAACTTTTTCACTTATATTGTACCACTAGCTTTAGTAAACTACTATCCTCTTATGTATATCTTAGGTAGAGTAGATGAAACAGCGTATTTATATATGTTATCTCCACTAGCAATCATTTTATTTTTAATAATTTGTAATTTTATTTGGAAAATAGGAGTGGCACATTATAAATCTACAGGTTCTTAGAAATATTTTATAATTATATAAATATTTGATAGTATTAATTAAAATATATAAGTTCTAATTAACCTTCTACATTCAAACTATTCTAAAATATAGATAATTCTAAATGTTATAGATGTAGATTATTTATTAAAACACATATAATTTCTCTTCTTTTTGTAGAGAAAAAATTTCAACATAAAGAATGCTACCCAATTATTTATGACAGTTGTAAGTGATTTGAAATTTAAAGATGGTATTAGATATACATCAATGAATTATATATTATATCTATAATAAAAGGAACTGTACCAAAAATTAGTTTTGATACAGTTCTCCTATATAATATTATATAATTATTTAGACATAAACATATTTTTAACTTGATCAACGTCTTTATCTCCACGTCCTGAAAGATTAACTACTATAATTTTATCTTTAGGTAAATCTTTAGCAAGTTTCATAGCATATGCTACAGCATGAGAACTTTCAAGAGCTGGTATGATTCCTTCGATTTTACTTAATTTCATGAAAGCATCTAAAGCTTCGTCATCTGTAACAGGTACATAGTTAGCACGTCCTGTAGAATGGTAATAGCTGTGTTCTGGGCCAACACCAGGATAATCAAGACCAGCAGCTACAGAGTAAACAGGGAAATTTTCCTTAAGAGTGTAACATTTAAATCCATGAATAATACCAACATCTCCTTTGGAAATACTAGCTGCATGGGACAAGGTATCAATTCCTTTTCCAGCTGGCTCAACACCTATAATATTAACTTCCTTGCAATCATAGAAAGGATGGAATAGTCCTATTGCATTACTACCGCCACCTACACAAGCTACTAAATAATCAGGAAGTCTACTTTCTTTTTGTAGAATTTGCTTTTTAACTTCTATGCCAATAATACTTTGAAATTCACGAACCATAGTAGGATATGGGTGAGGACCTACAGCAGAACCTAACAAATAAAAGGAATCTTCATAATTTATAGAATAATCATTTAAAGCCTCATCAACAGCATCTTTTAAGGTTCCTAGACCACTTGTAACAGGAATAACTTTGGCACCTAATAATTCCATTCTAAAAACATTAAGAGCTTGCCTTTTAGTGTCAACTTCCCCCATATAAATAATACATTCAAGTCCAAAAAGAGCACAAACTGTTGCAGTAGCAACACCATGTTGACCAGCTCCAGTTTCAGCAATTATTCTTTTTTTGCCCATTCTTTTTGCAAGTAAAATTTGTCCTATAGTGTTATTTATCTTATGAGCACCAGTATGGTTTAGATCTTCCCTTTTTAAATAAATTTTCGCACCACCTAAAATTTCACTTAAATGTTCTGCATAATAAAGAGGAGTACTACGACCTACATATTCTTTTAAATAATAATTAAGTTCATTTAAAAATTTTTCATCTTCAATGTACTTATAAAAATTAGTCTCAAGTTCTTCTAAAGGTTTAATAAGTTTATCTGGTACAAATCTACCTCCAAATTCTCCGAAATATCCATTTGCATTTTTCATAAAATCCATCTCCCTTAATTTAATATATAAAAAAGCCCTCTATCTAAAAACTAGATAGAGGGCGATTATAAACCGTGGTACCACCTCAATTGAATAGTAAAAACTAATCCACTTTATTCAAGTACAACAAAATACTCTAACCTTTTTAACGTAAGGTATACGGGTTACCTACTACAATTTTCGGCTTCCTCTCATGAGCCCATTCTATAATCCTACTTATATATTAGCTTTCACCAAGCGCTAACTCTCTTTGATACTTTCAGAAAATATACTATTTCTCAATCACTGATTTTAATATTTAATTATTTGTATAATACCATATATTCAATTAAGTGTAAATAAAATTTTCTAATTTATTCTATATATGATTATATTATCAAATGGAAATATGAGTAAATACAAAACAAATATATTTAGAGAGAAATTAATATATTAAATAAAATACTCGTAAATGAAAATAAAATAAAAAACAATAAACATAAAAAGTAAGAATAAATTGTATTATAATTATAACTACGGATATATTATTTTTAAATAATTAAGCTAAAAATTAGGGAGGAAAATATGATTGATTTTATTGGAACTGGAAGTGCATTTAATGTTGAGAGAGGTAATACAAGTGCTTTTTTTAGAAAAGATAAGAGTTTGCTTTTAATAGACTGTGGGGGAGGAGTATTTCATGAGTTACAAAAGTTAAATATTTTAAATGATGTAGAAAAAGTATATATTATAATCACCCATACGCACCCTGATCACGTGGGAAGCCTTGGTGATTTAATATTCTATTCATATTATATTTTAAAGAATAAGGTAAATATTTTCTTTCCAGAAAAGACTTTACTTGAGGAACTATTAACCAAATTAGGAGTAACTTCAGAATATTATAACCTTAATACTTTAAATAAGGTAAATATTAATGATAGAGCATTAGGTAATCTAGAAATAGATTTTTTAAATGTTACTCATGTTAATACAATACCAGCTTATGGATTTGTAATGAACTTAAATAACAAAAACTTTTATTATAGCGGTGATTCAAACAATATAAGTAAAGAAATTATTGATAAGCTTAAAATAGGAGAGATTCAAAGAATTTATCAGGATACCTGTGGATTAGATTATGAAGGAAATGGGCATCTATCATTAAAAAAACTTTGTGGGTTAATTCCAGAAGAGTTTAGAAGTAAAATTTATTGCATGCATCTTGATCAATATGTGACAGAGGAAGAAATAAAGGCTAATGGATTTAATATTGCTTAAAGTATGTAATTAATGTTTTTCTATTATATATCTTTATGTCTTGTTTAAATATAATATTAAGTTTGGTGCTAATAGTAATAATATATGGAATTTTAACTTGAAAATAATATATAATTGAGTTTACAATAAAAATAGTAAATATATTTAAAGGAGAGTTTTATTATGAAAAAGGCATCAGGATATCATAAACAAGGTTATAATTGTGGAGAAGCTATGATTAAAGCTTTTAATGAAGATAATAATACAAAAATACCAGTAGCGTTAGGTAGTGGTATGGGGTCAGGATTTACTGTAGGTAGTGTATGTGGGGCAGTAGGGGCAGCAACTGTAATACTTGGATATTTAAAAGGAAGAGAAGACAAGGAAGATTTAAATATAGCAAGGCAAAATACTAAAGAACTAATGACTATGGTTCGCGAAAAGTATGGTAGTGAGCTTTGTAAGGACTTAAAGAAAAATGGTATTAGTTGTGAAGAAATAGTTGAATATACTTATGAAAGCTTAAATGAAATTTTACAAGAAAATAAATAAATTTAACCCTCTATGTTAAAATTTTAAACATGGAGGGTTAAAGTTTTATATACTAATATATATTGTAATATTATTTTAAAATTATCTTTATTATTGATATTAAGTTAAATGTAGAATTATAATTCAATATACATATACGTACTTAAAATAAAAAATAAAAGTTTAAGTATACAGGTTAATCTTATGGAATATAATTCATAATGAAAGTATAATTTATAGGGGGAAAATATCTTTGGAGAATAACTTTAATAATGATTTACCTTATACTTTGGAAGAATATAATGATTTCATAGGACAAGAAAAAGCAGGTTATTATACTGAAAAATTTAAGTTGGCTAATAGGGGAAATAAAGCTTCTTGGAATTGGCCAGCATTTTTCTTTTCTGCTATCTGGTTGATGTATAGAAAAATGTATGCTATAGGCGCTGGTATTTTTGTTTGTAATCTTGTTCTTGTAAGTATACACAGAGTATTAGGGCTTGTGTTAAATATAGTAGTTGCTATTTTTGCAAATTATTTATATTCACAACATGTAAATACCAAAATAGCTCAAATTAAAGCTTTAGGACTTTCAAAAGCTGAAGAAAAAATGAAACTTGTTAATCAAGGTGGAGTTAATATAGTTATTCCTATAGTGTTTGCAGTTATATACGTCTTAATTATTGTATTATTAGTTCTTGTATTTGCCACACTTTTCACTTTTGCAACAAAATAAATATAGAATCTTAATAAAATATAAAAAAGTGGATAATGAGTCCACTTTTTTTTATATTTTATTAAAGTTTATAGGTTATTAAATTTAACCAATAATCTAGTTTAATATAATATTTTTAAATGTTTCTTCAAAGGAATTAGCATATATAGAAATATTATTATTAATTTTGCTACATATATAATCATGCTTAGATTCTATAAGATTTATTGTGGTATTAATGTCTTCTTCTAAATTAGAAGAGTCAGTTGCTACAATTAATTCATCACAATCAATAGATTTAATAAAATCAAAACATTTAAACCTATAGCCTAAACAAACAAAAGGGGTACTAGCTACCGCTGATAAAATGCTTGCGTGTAACTTGAAATTTATAGAGAATATACACTTTTCTAATATACTTATAATTTGTCCTCCATTATATTTATTGAAATCTAATATTACATTATTACAGTCGTTAATTTTCTTATATAAATTAATGCAAGAATCTATATCAGTAGGCCACATAGTATAAATATAAATTTTGTGTTTATTTTCAATAAGTTTTTTACATATAGATACTAATGAATTTTCTACATTAAGCTCATTATTACCATATAACTTATTAAAAGTTGTTCCCCAATTTATAGCTATTACTTTTTCAGAATAATCTAAAGAAAGAATAGGACAATTACTACTTAAAGCACTAGGTTTTAAAAGAAAAGCTATGTCTCCAATAACGTTAATTTTATTAATATTATTAGACGAATTCTTAAACAAAGCTTTTGTTAAAGGGCCACGTACACCTATAAATTTAGATTTTTTTATTATTTCTATTAATTTAATCTCATCTTTAAAAGGTAATATATAGCAAGGAATATTAGAATCTATTAAGGATGGGATGAAGTCTTTATTTATCCAGTCATAGCCACTTCCCCAAATAATAACTTTTTTGTTTTTATTCACTGCCTTATATAAAACATCGATAGTGTTTTCAAGGAGGATAGAACCTCCACCTAAAATAATAGTATCATAATCTTCAATTTCATCTATTGTTACCCCAATATTTGCAAAAGAAATTTGGGTTTCATTTAGTTTTAAATATTTATCACAGAGTTCTTTAAAAACTTCAAGCATTAGTTCATCACCAATATTTTGAGAGTTTAACCATCCAATATAAACAATCTTAATCATAATTAATTCTCCTAGAAATTTTGTAATGAAGTTTTGTAAATATTAATTATATCCTCAGTAACCTTAGAAATTGAAAAAATATTTTTTGCCCATTCAATGTTGAATTTAGAATTATAAATAATATCTTTTTTATTTTGATATATAGTTATTAAATCATTATATAAAAAAGATGCATTATTTATTTTCCAAGAATCATGGTCTCCAAAATATACTTTCCATGCATTGTCAATATTAGACTTATTTAATATACCTAAATAGCCATGGTTCCCAGATGCTATTACTGGTTTATAAGAAGCTATAGCCTCAATTGCAACACGGCCTGTCCCTATTACGCAATTACAAGCATTATAATAATCAGATACATTAGTTTTTGAACCTAGAACGTGAATAAATTTAATCCTTAACATGTTGTTAACAAAATCGGCCATTTCTCTGATTTTATTTAGATCAGGACCATCGCCAAGGATTATAGCATGAACATCAATTTTTTCAGTAATCCTTAAATCTTTACAAACTCTTATCAAATTTTCACACACTTTAGTTTTTTCCCACGCTAGTCTACTGCAGTATAATGCTAATAAAGCATTTTCAGGGATTTCAAGAGAGCTTCTTATTGAATTCTTATTATTAAATGAATAATCGTCAAAATTTATACCATTGGGAATTATAGTTGATTGTATATTAAATTTTGAAAGCCAATTATAAACAGGAGTACTTACACTTATTACTTTTGAGCATAAAGGTAACTTTGTAGAGACTATATCATGATAATATAGGCCGTGTACCGTAAATATAGATGGAATTCTTAAATCTTTAGCAACATCTATACATATAGCTCCAGATGGTGATTGATGAGCATGAATTATATTAATATTTTCTTTTACAACTATTTCTTTAATTTTATTTTTGTAAGATATATTTTCATTATAGTCATTTATAATAGTAAGTGGGAATTTAATTGTATAAATTTTGCAATTTAGTTTTTGAAATTCTTGACTTAAAGGACCTTCATTAGAAAGAATTACTACATTAACATTTGATTTTATTAATTCTTTAGCTAAACTCAATACATGAGTTTCAGTACCTCCAATATTTAAAGTATCTAATGCTAATAAAACTTTTAAATCAGTATTTTGTAAGTTTTTAAAAGTTTTTTTACTATAAAATTCATTAGAACGTTGTTTATCATGATTTCTATAATAGTAAAGTGATTCATTTATATTATCTATACCAAATGGAAGCAATTTTGTTATAAATTCATAATCTTCTGCACCATTAATTTTTCTAGTAAGTCCTCCAATATTATCAAAGATTTCTGCTTTGAATAAAAGAGTACCATAACAAACAGCATTTCCACCACGAGCATAAATTTCTTTAATATTATCAACACCATAATAAAGACCATTATTAACAGGTGTGGGATTAGGATTATCATTAGTAAAAGTTGAATAATTGCAACCAACAGCATCCAATTCAGAATGTTTTTTTAAATAGTCAACTTGTTTCTTGATTCTATTTATATCTGAAATATCATCTGAGTCATGAATAGCTATAAATTCTCCATGAGCATGAAACAAGCCACAGGTTACTGCACCAGAGAAACCAACATTTCTACTTAAATTAACTGTTGTAATAAAATTTTTATTTGGAAATTTTGCCTCGTTTTTTATAATCCACATATTAATAACTGATTTACTATCATCAGTAGAACAATCATCAACTATAATTATTTCTATATTTTTGTAGGTTTGATTAAGCAAAGCATTTAAACAATCTTCTAAATAAGGAGCATTATTAAAGTTAGAGATAACTACACTTACTAAATTTTTAGTTCGTTTAAAAGACATTTATTACACCTCTCTAATTTTCAAATTTATAATGAATTTACATATTTAATTTTTAAATTATCAAGATAATTGTCATGATAATCTAGGAAAAGCAATTAAATTTTAAACAACAATACAATATAGTATATTAAGTAAATTAAAATTTGCTATAAATTAATAACAATTTTAAAAATTTTTAATATTATAATACTGTGTTAAAAATTATGTAAAAAAATATGCTAAGGAGTCGATGAATAGATGTTAAATAATTATATTGAAAGTGAGATAAATAGTACAACCAAGAATAATTTCTATAATAATTCTTTTTTGAGGAGATTTTTTGAAAAATTCACCTCTACTATTAGTAAAGAAGATAAAGAAAGGTTGGTAGATCCATGTAAAAATTTAAATAAAAAACGTTATGCATATACAACAGGAATTTTAAGTAGAGTTGCTAATACAAATGCTATTAGAATAACATTATTAAATCTAAATAATGGTATAGAACATTTGGAGATTGGAGTTTATGATTGGACAAAAAACGTTTCGGAATGTTTTTATTATAATAAAATATCCTTAAATCAATATAAAGGAAAAGTTATAGATATAATATTAAAGGATAATTCATATGATGATATATTGAATGTTGAGTTATTTGAAGTTAGATTATACCCATATACTGAAGCGGTAAAGGTTAATATTTTTTCTGTTAATTTGGAGAATAATTGAAATGGAAATTGAAGGCTTAGTTAGTATTATTATTGTGATAGAAAATAATGTTAATACAAATAATGTGAAATTAAGTATAGATAGTATAAATAATCAGAGTTATAAAAAGACGGAAATTATGTTTATAATGAGAGATTCTGAGAAAGAGGATATAATTAAAGCTATAAAGAAAAATAATAATATAAAGAACAATAATAATATAAAGATAGTACAAGCTAACAATGAAAAGAGTTTATTTCAATTATTAAAAAAAGGTGTGGAAATATCTAATGGTGAATTTGTTATACTAGAAAATAATTTTAATATAAGTTTAAAGAAACGAATTGAAAAACAATTAAAATATTTTAAGAATAATCCTCAAAAAGATATAGTTGGATGTTTAATTAAGTGTAGAGACAATACTCCTTTAAGTAAAAGTATATCAACCTTTCATAACAAGTTTATTAATGAAAATGATATAAACAATTCAATAAGGGGAGGAGAACTCCCCTTATTTTTAAATACACTTATGATAAGAAAAAGGCTATTAAAAAATATTTTTAATATAGATTATAAAGAGGATGAAATAGATATTATATTAGAACTTTTTAAGTATAGCCCAATTGAAAAAGTTAATGAAAAATTATATTTATTTAATGAATGTCCCATTTCAAAGTTTGATAGTGAAAAACAGTATTATAGTATAGTAGATATAAAATTAGGAAAATTTAACAAGGATAAAATGATAGAATATAGAAGTTATTTAGCAGAATTAAGAAAAACAACAGTAAATACTTTAAAATATAAAGGTAATAAAAATATTTTAATAGTTATAGAACAGTTAAATTTAGGGGGAACAGAGACACATATTTTTAGTATGTGCAAAATTCTAAGTAAGATGGGGATTAATATTTATATAGCAACATCAGGAGGTATTTTAAGGGAACTATTTATTAAAAATGGGTTTAAAATAATTGATTTTAGTCTTAAATTTAATAAATCTACAAATACTTTTTCAAATGATAATTATCTAGATTTTAAAAATATAATAGATAGATTTAATATAAAATTAGTTCACTGTCATTTAGAAAAAGAGATGATTTTTTGTAAAAGTGCCTGTAAAAAGTTTAAAATCCCTTATGGAGTGACATTACATGGAATGTTTTACTCTAAGGATTTAATTTCTAATGTATGCAAGGATGCAAACTTTGTTATTGCTGTTAGTGAACCGGTGAAATTATTGTGTGATAAACTTGGAATAGAGTCTACTGTTATCTTTAATGGTGTTAACATTAGTGAAAGAATAAGTTCTCAACAAAATATTTATAAAGAATTGAATATTCCAAATAATAGTAATATAATAACTTATTGTAGTAGGCTAAGTTGGGGAAAAGGAAAAGTTGCAGAGCTGTTTTTAAATGGTATTGAGGAAATATTATTTAAATATGATGACCTTCATATAGTTATTGTAGGTGAAGGAGATAAAAGGTATAGTATAGAGAATTATGCAGCTAGTATCAATAAAAGAATGAGAAAAGAAGTTATTCATATTGTTGGTGCCAAATATAATGTGAAGGACTATTATGTTGAAAGTATTTTAGTAGTAGGGACTGGAAGGGTAGCATTAGAAGGCATGAGTGTTTCAAAGCCAGTATTAGCTTTTGGTGGAAAGTGTTATGCTGGAATAGTTAAATATGATACTTGTGATAGAGTTTTAAAGTCTTATTTTGGTGATCATGATACAGATACAACTAATAAATATTTAAATTTAAAAAAGGATATAGAGTACCTTTTAACTCATGAAAAGGAAAGATTAGAGATTGGAATATGGAGTAAAAATTGGTGTTCTGAAAATTTTAACGAAGAAGATATGGGTATAAAAGTTAATGAAATTTATAATAAAATTCTTTTTTAAAGACAAATAGGATAATTATGTAGAGAAAAGATAAATAGTAGAAGAATCATTTTAGCTATTAAAAAATTCTTCTATTATTTATAAAGATTGAATATTTAAAATAGAAATAAGTATAGAATTTTTAAATAATTTTTTCTATAAGAGTAAAAATATTGTTTTTAATTGCAATATATATGATAATAAAAATATAAGATATAGAATATTGGGGGGATTTTATGTTTGATTTTATAAGGGAAATTAATGGACAAGATTTTTGTATTATATTTCCGATTTATGTAGTAGTTGTAATTATACTTAATAATATTATAAGAGGTTTATTGAGAAAGAGTGAGAATGAAAAAATACTTGATGAAGTAGGAATGGACGCTAAAGAACTTACAAATCTAGATATTTTAATATTAAGAGTCGATGATGATAGAGTTGAAATTATAAAATATTTTATTTTTAAGCTTTGGAAAGAGAAAAAAATAGAATTGATTAATAAAGGTAAGAAAGTCTATGTAAAGTTATTAGATGAAAATTATTTATCAGAAAATATCATTGAAAGTTGTATTTTATATCTTTGTAGAACTGATAAAAATATTAATGATTTATATACTGATAAAGTTTTAGAGGGTGAAATTAAAAAAAAAGTAAAGATTAAGAAAAATAAGTTAATAGAAGAGGGGTATATTTTCAAGAGTAGTTATTTAAAAAAACAGTCAATCTTTAATATTTGTATTTTGATTATAATGTTGTTTCCAGGAATAACTAAGCTTATTATGGGAATGAATAATGGAAAACCAATAAGAAACTTATTAATTGAACTTATAATTGGTTTTATAGCCTACTTATTTTTAACGGCTGCTAATGAGAAAAGTAAACTAGGAATAGAGCTTTTAAAAGAAAAAGAGAATTATTATAATAATATAAATTGGAATAGTTTAGAGTTCAATGAACTTGAATTATGTGGATGTATATTAGGGTTTGAGGTATTGAAGAAATTTCCGGAAACAGCTGTTTTTGCAACTAATCTTTTTACAGTTAGTAATAGTAGGTCAGGTTCTGATGGGGGATCATGCTCATCTTGTAGTTCGTGTTCTTCATGTAGTTCCTGTGGTGGTTGTGGGAGTAGTGATTAATAATGGAATGTAAAGAATTTAATAGACTTATATTACAGTGGCACATAACAAATAGATGTAATCAAAGGTGTAAACACTGCTATCAGGAGAGCTACTCTAATAAAGAATTGGATTTTGAAGAGATACTTTATATAATTGAAGAATATAAAAAACTTTTAATAGAGTATTCTAATTTAAAGGGAAGTAGTTTTATTAGAGGACATATAAATATTACAGGGGGAGAACCTTTTGTAAGAACTGATTTTATATCTATATTAGAAGAATTTTATAAGAATAGAGAATATTTTAGTTATGGAATTTTGACTAATGGTAGCTTTATAACACCTGATATAGCAAAGAAATTAAGAAAGCTTAGTGTCTCTCATGTTCAAGTTAGCATAGATGGAAATCAGAAAGAACATGATTATCTTAGAGGGAGTGGTAATTTTAATCAAACATTTAAGGCGATTAGAATGTTAAATAAAGAGAATATAAGAACTATGGTTTCATTTACAGCACATAAAAATAATTATAGACAATTTAAAAGTGTTGCTAAAGTATCAAGAAAAAATAAAGTAAGTAAACTTTGGACAGATAGATTAATTCCAATTGGAAATGGGATGTCTATGGTAGAAGATGTGTTAAATCCTATTGAAGCATTAGAATATTTTGGTGTTTTAAAGTCTGAAGAAGATAAGAGTTTTTTAAACAAAATATCAGGACTTGAGGTATATACAGAAAGAGGATTACAGTTTTTAAAATCAGGTAAAAATCCATATGCTTGTAGTGCTGGGGATAGTCTAATTACAATATTAGAGAATGGTGATGTTATGCCATGTAGAAGGTTGCCTATAATTTGTGGAAATGTTTTAAAAGAATCTTTAAAATCTATTTATATAAATAATAATATTTTTAAAGAATTGAAAACTAAAGCTATACCTAAGGAATGTGCAGAATGTGTTTATGCAAAAAGGTGTAAAGGTGGACTAAAATGTTTAGCATATTCAATATATAAAGATTATAATAGAGCTGATCCAGCATGTCCTATACTATATAAATTAAACTCTTTGAAAAATAAAAATAGCGTTATCTAAGAAGATAACGCTATTTCCTTTATTTTAATATATCACCATTAGTTCCTATAATAACTTCTCTGTAAGGTACTATTATTTGAGCTTCTAGCATAGCTTTTTTTACTAAATCCACAATACCTTTACAACAAGGAACTTCCATTCTAAGTACTGTTAAACTTTTTATATTATTAAATTTTAAGATTTCTATAATTTTATTTGTATAGTATTCAGTATCATCTAATTTAGGACAACCTATAAGAGTTATATTATCTTTTATAAAATCTTTATGGAATGATCCATAAGCGTATGCAGTACAGTCAGCAGCTATAAGTAAATCTGCGTTCTCAAGGTAAGGTGCTTTTGAGTTTACAAGTCTTAATTGAACAGGCCATTGTTTTAAATAAGATGTATTTTCATATTCACAATTATCATTGGTGGAAATATTTAAAGCAGTATTAGATTTTTTCATTTGAAGAGGACGTTCTATTTTTTTTGCCATAGTTCCAGGACAGCCGCAAGGCATTTTTTCTTCTTTGTTTTTAATATTATTTAAATGAGCTTGTCTCTCCTTAACCTTATCATCATCATAAGCTAAGCTTTCTCTTTCTATTATTTCTATTGCATTCATAGGACATCCAGGTAGACAATCACCCAAACCATCACAATATTCATCACTTATAAGTTTTGCAACATTATCTATAATTTCTATTGCACCTTCATGACAAGCGGTAACACAAATTCCACAGCCGTTACATTTTTCTTCATTTATATGCACTATTTTTCTAATCATAAATTACTCTCCTTTTAATATATAATCTAATATTTTAATCTGTTTAATACAAATTTACTACTATGAGTGATTGGTAGAAGTTTTTCTATAAGTAAGAATCCAAATTTTAATTTGGTTAATTCAAACTTACTCATGCGAATGCAATGAGTAGGAGTTTCCTTATTAATAATATATACTGTTTTTTTTGATAAATCAGTAACTTATGTTACAAAATAAAAAATTATAAAATAAATTATAGGAAAAAATCTAAAAAGAAGTTATAATAAGAACTGGTGTGCGCAATAATTGTTTACTAAAAAATTTACAAAAGAGAAAAGGAGAAAAAATGGATTATAAAACACATAGGATAGGTGGTATTTGTTCTGGTATTATTTTTAGTTCAGTACAAATATCAACAGTTAATACTTCTGATAAAATAGTTTATTCAGGTGCTATAATTTTAGGGGCAGCAATAGGGAGTCTTATACCAGACTTAGATCACCCTAAAAGTGTTGTAGGAAAAAGGTTCAAACCTGTATCAAAAGGGATAAATAAAGCCTTTGGGCATAGAGGTATAACTCATAGTCCAATTGCACTTATTTTTTACACTTTATTAATGTTAAGGTTAACAAGTACATATAATCAGTATTATGAAATAGTATTACATTATATAGCTATTGGTAGTGCTATAGGTTATTTAAGTCATTTGTTTTTAGATATGCTTACATTAGGCGGAATACCATTATTTTATCCATTAAGTAAAAAACATTTTAATTTAGCAAGATTTAAAACTGATAGAGACTATTATATTGTTTCATTTTTATGTATCGCAGGAACTATATTAACACTTACATATTTGAAGTGAAAATTCAAATTTTTATTTAAGAATTTTAATTTATCATTTAAGAGCACTCCTACTAAGCTATAGTGAGTAGGAGCTTTTTTTATATTCTAAAACAGTTTTATGAATTTTTATTTGCTTAAAGCATATAATCAAATCTTTTAATTTACATTTTTTTCCTTTATTAAGAAGCCTAATAATGGTAAGATAAGTTTATTAGAAGTGATAGTGGTAGTATAAGGTTATGGAGGTAGCTATGAATATAGAATTAATGAAAGCAAAATTAGATAGTACGGAGTATGAGTTTTTAGAAAATGAAAAAGCTTTAGGTAATAATATAATGCTTTTAACTACAGGTGGAAGTTATGCTTACGGAACTAATATAGAGACAGAAAATCATGTTAGTGATTTTGATGTTAGGGGAATTTATTTAAATAGTAAGGAAGAACTACTTACTATGAATTGTAGTGACAAGCCTTATGAGAATAAGGATTTAGACGTAGTGATTTATCCAATCAAGCAAGCTGTAGATTTATTTATAAATGCAAATCCAAATACTTTAGAAATGCTTGGAACGAAAGATAAACATGTATTTAAAATAAGTGAAGAGGGGAAAATGTTAAGAGATAATTATAACTTGTTTTTATCTAAAAGAGTGTATTCTTCCTTTGGTGGTTATGCTATTTGTCAACTTAGGAGACTTCAAAATGCGCTAGCTAGAGATAGTTATCCTAGAGAGGAAAAAGAAATTCATATAAAGAGAAGTATAGAGAAACAAATGTTGACTTTTAATGATAGGTATAAAAAGCTTTCAAATGAAGATTTAATTTTAAATGTTGGAAAATATAATGAAAGATTAGATTCTGAAATACTTATAACTATGAATTTAAAGAATTATCCTCTTAGAGATTTGAAAGGAATGCTTAGTGAAATGACTCAGGTTTTGAAAGATTATGATAAGTTAAATCATAGAAATAGTAAAAAGGATGAGATTCATTTAAGAAAACATGCTATGCATCTTGTAAGATTACTTTTAATGGGAAAAGAAATTTTAGAAGGTAAAGGAATAAATACATATAGAGAAAATGATAGAGAAATGCTTTTAGATATTAGAGCAGGTAAATATAGTTATGAGGAAATATTTGATTTAGTAAATGAATTAGAAAATAACTTTAAATATGCAGCTAAGCATACCAATTTACCTGATAAACCAAATTTAAAAGACATAAATGAACTAGTTATGGAAATAAATAAAAAAGTGGTGATGAGAAACGATGGAATTTAAAATAAATATACCAAAGCAAGTTGAATTTATAATTTCTACTTTAGATGAAAATTCTTTTGAAGCCTTTGCAGTAGGTGGATGTGTTAGGGATAGTATACTTTTAAAAGAACCTAACGATTGGGATATAACAACAGAAGCAGAGCCTTTAAAGGTAAAAGAAATATTTGAATCTTTAGGTTATAAAGTAGTAGAAACAGGAATTAAACATGGAACTGTAACTGTAATTGTAGATGATGAGCATTTTGAAGTCACAACTTATAGATTAGATGGAGAATATGAAGATTTAAGAAGGCCAAAAGAAGTTAGTTTTACTAAAAGTTTAGAGGAAGATCTTAAGAGAAGAGATTTTACTATAAATGCTATGGCTTATAATGATAAAGTGGGGCTTGTAGATTATTTTAATGGCAGAGAGGATCTTAAAAATAAAATTATAAGAACAGTAGGGAATCCTTTGGAAAGATTTGGTGAAGATGCGTTAAGAATGATGAGGGCAGTTAGATTCTCGGCTCAGCTTGATTTTGAAATAGACAATAATACAAAAGAAGCAATAAAAAAATTAGCACCTAATTTGAACTTTATTGCAGTAGAAAGGATTAATCAAGAGTTAAATAAGATTTTAGTTTCAAATGGAGTAGCTAAAATTGAAACTCTTTATGAGCTAGGTTTGTTAGAATTTATAATCCCAGAACTTATAGAAGGTTTTACAGCTCAAAATAATCCTCATCATATTTATGATGTTTTTCATCATACTATAAAAACTATGGAGAATATAGATAATAATCTTGATTTGAGACTTACTATGCTTTTTCATGATATAGGAAAGCCAAGAGCGAAAACAACAGATGAAAAAGGGATAGATCATTTTTATAAGCACCAACTTATATCTTATGATATGGCAAATGATATTTTAAAAAGGCTTAAATATGATAATAAAACCATAGAAAAGGTAGGAAATCTAGTTAAAGAACATGATAATAGAGTTAAAAACAAAAAAAGTATACGAAAGCTTCTAAATAGAATAGGTAAAGAAAATACATTAGAGCTTTTAAAAGTTTGGAAGGCAGATATGCTTTCTCAAAATCCTGAGTATTTAGAAGAGAAATTAATTTGGCTTAAAGATACTGAAAAAAAATTAAATGAGATTTTAGTAAGTGATGAATGCGTAAATATAAAAGATTTAAAAATAAGTGGTAATGATATTTTAAACCTTGGAGTCAAGGGAAAAGAAGTTGGGATAATATTGAATAATTTATTAGATAAAGTTTTAGAAGAACCAGAATTAAATGAACCAGAAAAACTATTAAATCTAGCAAAACAAATGATTTAATTAAGCAATCAAGATTTGACGTTGCTTGTTTAGGAGATAATCAAGTTTTAAAGCCAAATTTAATTTATACAAATTGCTTAATGAATATTAATAAGAGGTAGCAAAATAAATAATTTAAAAAATTTTTTGGATTTCTCTTACTTAATAAAATGGATTGTATTTTAAAATACAATCCATTTTATTTTATAACATATTATAGATATAAAGTTTTTTTAATTTATAGTAACAATAAAATCATTAGGATAGTAAGTAGAAACATTTTTTAAAACCTCTATAGTACTATCTAGATATTCACCTAAGTATTGTTTACAATACTTAGTGTTTTCAAATATAAGATTAATAGGCATTTCTATATCTGTACTTAATACGTCAAAAAGTGCGTCTAAGTTGTTACCATAATAATCCGGGAAATTAAGTTCAGTTCTAAAAACTTCATGTAATTTTTCCTTTGAATTTATTTTTAGTCCATCAATTAATACTGTTTTCATATAATACATCTCCTGAATAATTGGTTTGGTTAATTATTTTTTGTTGCTATTTTCATCATAGTAAGCTTTAAAAGTATTATAGTGATCACTAGTTCCATAAACAAGACCATCAGTTGAATATAATATTCTGTCAGCGCCTCTTTTACCACCATTATAATTTATATCACATTCATGCCAGGTTCTACCTGATTTTTTAGGAAGTTTTCCTTCAGCATTTCCAAAATAGTCGCCACCTATACTTTTACCTTTTGCATATTTAGAAAGGTCATTACCAGGTTTCCAACCAAGTTTTGTAGCTTCTTCTTTAGTTATATAATTAGACGGTAGCTTTTTAAATTTATGAATATAGTCTGCTACGCCTTGAAAATCATTAGGAGTATCAATTTCTTTTATCTCATTTTTTGAAGCTTTATTATCAGAGTTTGTTACATTAGTTTTAGCATTTGTATTAGTGTCAGTTTTTTTGCTAGTACAACTAAATAAAGAAAAGCTTAAAATTAATGATAAAAATAAAGCTAAAAACTTTCTTATAATGTATTTCATTTAAATTTCTCCTTGCCTTTAATTTATATTTTTAATTATATAATAAAATTTATAGCTATATCAAATAAAATTTAGCTATAGATTGTTTAATAATCTATAGCAGAAGAAAAATGCAGCTTTATAAACTGATGCATATTATAGTGAAAAGAGTTTACTAGTGCTTATTTAGTACAAATAAGCACTTTGTATCAATAAAGATTCATTATACATACTATAAATAAAATCATTTTTAGGATGGTATGTAAATGAATCCTTTAGTGCATAAAAAAGAAGTAAAATCTTTTGTAGAAGGGGTAAACTATTATAAGATAAGTTGGATTTTTATTTTTTTCAGTGTGATTGGTTTTATTATTGAAAGTTTATGGTGTCTTATTACAAATGGGTTTATTGAAAGTAGAAGAGGCTTAATATACGGGCCGTTTAGCCAAATATATGGATTTGGGGCTGTAATTTTTATATTAACCTTAATAAAGCTAAAAGCAAATAATAATTTAAAAATATTTATTTATAGTTACATCTTAGGAGCAATTTTTGAATATATTAGTAGCTTTGCACAACAGATAATTTTTGGAAGTGTATCATGGGTATATAATGATGATCTTATAGGAATAAATGGACGGACAAGTCTTCTATATTCATTGTTTTGGGGAGTTTTAGGGCTAGTACTTATGCTTTGGTTATATCCATTATTAAATAAGTTTTTAAAAGTTATTTCAAATAAAAAGGGAATTATATTAACTAACATAATAGTTATATTTATTGTTTTAGATATGTTGATTTCAGGATTGGCTGTTTATAGGGAGCAGAAGAGAAATAGAAACATTCCCCCATCAAATGAAATAGAAAAAGTTTTGGATGAATATTATCCAAATGACTATATGGATAAAGTATATCCAAACATGAAATTCACGGAGTAACATATTTTTACAAAATGGATTAATAAGAGTGTAGAGCATACTTTAATGTTAGTATTAATTTTAAAAATGGATAGGTAAAATCAAATTATTTTATGGTATGAAATTAAATGGCAATTTTATAAATCAAAGTATAAAATTTAGCATTTAGCATAAAATAAATTCCAACAAAAATATAAAAAAGAAGGGAATTTAATAGGATGAATGTTAAATTTATAAAAAGAATGGCTATAGTTATAAGTATTTTTATACTAAGTAATATAATTTTTGGAGTAAATAGTTTAAAGGCTATAGCAAGTCATAATATAAATTTAAGGGTAGGGGATAATTATAGTGGCTTTAAATTAGTAAAATCTAAGGAGTCAGATGAGTTAAAATCAAAACTACATTTATTTACTCATGAAAAGACAGGGGCAACGCTTGTGTATATAGAGAATAAAGATGAAAATAAATGTTTTGACATAAATTTTTATACACCACCTACTGATAATACTGGGGTTAATCATATATTAGAACATTCTTTATTATATGGATCAAAAAAATATAATGTAAAATCGCCTCTTATGGAGATTGTAAAAAGAGGTATAGTAAATGATGCTAATGCTATAACTAAAAGTGATAGAACAGAATTTTTATTTTCTACTAATAATTATAAAGATTTCAAAAATAACTTAGATATATATATGGATGCAGTATTTAATCCTAATTTTACAAGGGAAAAGAATATATTTTATCAGCAGGGAGGGCATTATGAACTAAACTCAGAGGAAGATAAGTTAAGCTTTAATGGAGTTGTTTATAATGAAATGAAAGCACACAATTCAAATACGGATGTAATATTAATGGATCATATAAATAATATACTTTTTAAAAATACACCATATGCCTTTGAATCTGGAGGCAAGGTTAGTGATATACCTAATTTAACCTATGAAATGGCAAAAGAAACTTATTATAAAAATTATCATCCATCAAATAGTCTTATTTATGTCTATGGAAATCTTGATATTTTAGATACGCTTAAATTTTTAGATAATAATTATTTAGGTAAATATGAAAAGAGAAATTATACTAGAGATGTTGCTAGAGTAAATGGCATAGAAAATAAAGAAGCTATTTTTGACTATGGAATAACAAAAGGAAGTAATGTAAAAGATAAAACTTTTTTAGTAAAAGCAACTAAAACTTATGTTGGAGAAGATGTTAAAGACTTATTAGGATTGCAGATATTGAATTATATATTATTAGGAACGGATAATTCGCCCATTAAAAAAATTTATGCGAAAAATAATATAGGAACGGCTATAGAAGGATTTTTAAGTACAGATACTCCTATTCCAGTTTATATAGAGCTTTTAAGAGATGGTAATATTGAAGATAAGGATAAGTATTTAAAAGTTAGAGATGATGAGCTTAAAAGATTAATAATAGAAGGTATACCTAAAGATACAATAGAAGGTGCTATTAATACTGTAGAGCTAGAACTTAAAAAAGAAAAAATATCGGGTAGTAGAGGAAGTAATTATAATGAGATTATAATGCAAGGATTTCTGTTTTATAATGACCCTTTTAAGCTATTAGAAAATGATAAATATTTTGATGAGATAAAGAGTCTAAAGGATAAGGGGTATTTTGAAAAGCTTATAAATAAATATTTGCTTAACAAAGATGAATCAGCACTTATTATATTAAAGCCTAATGAAAATTTGAATTATAATGAAGATTTATCTAGTGTAAAATTAAGTCAAGATAAAAGAAAAAATATTATAGAAGAAACAAAAGCTTTTAAAGAATATCAAAAACAAGTGGATAGTGATGAAGAACTTAAATGTATACAAAATTTAGAGCTTAAAGATATAGATTATAAAATCAAACCATTACCATTAAAGGAAGAAAAAGTAGCAGAAACTAAAGTTTTATATCATCCTCTTTATACAGATAAAATAGTAGATATAAATTATTATTTTGATACAACTACTGTAAATGAGGATAATCTTCTTTATATAGAACTCTTAGCTAATCTTTTAGGTAGGTTAGATACTAAAAATTATAGTTTAGATGATTTGATTAAAACTTCTTTAAAACTTGGAAGCATAAAGTTTAGTAATATGAATATACCAAAGTTCAAAGATGGTGCAAGTTATTACCCAAAATTGAGGGTTGATTTAACTTGCTTAGAAAGCAATTCAATAAATTTAAACAGTTTAGCTAAGGAAATAATAGAAAATACAAATTTTAAAGACAAAGAAAAACTTAGAGTTTATATAAAAGAATTAAGAGTAAATAAAGAAATAAGTATTAATAATTCAAGAGAAAGCTTAGGGGTTTCTTCAGTTAAAGCGTATTTAACTGAAGCATCTAGATACAATGAACTATTTAATTTGGATTATTATAAATTTTTAATAGATTTAGATAAAAACTTTGATGTACGTTATGAAAATTTGACCAAATCTTTAGAGAAAGTAAAAAATGATATTTTTAATAAAAGAAATTTAACTATAGGAATGACTTGTGAAGAAAAAAGTTATAAAGATAATAAAAAATCAGTAGAAATTTTTTTAGAGAATTTTAGGGATGAAAAAGCTAAAAAGTATACTTATGAATTAAAGCAAAGTGAAAAAAATATAGGTTTTATAGTAAAAGGTGAGGGCCAGTATGTGGCAAAAGGGGCTAATCTAAAAGATTTAGGATATACATATAAAGGAAGTTTAGATGTTTTAGCTCAAATTATAACCAATGAATACCTGATGCCAGAGATTAGAGAAAAAGGTGGAGCTTATGGAAGTAGTTTAAATATTGATAATTATGGGGATTTGATTTTTTCATCATGGAGAGATCCAAAGCTTATGGAAACTTTAAGTGTTTATAATAAAACAGGTGATTTTTTAAGTAATAATAAGAATACATCTGTTAAAAAATATATTTTGGGATTAATAATAAATAGGGATAATTTATTAGATTCAATTAGTTATGGGGCTTTAAGTGATTATTATTATTTTCAAGGTGTAGATAACAAAGTTTTAAACAAAAGGCAAGAGGAGATATTAAATACCACAAATGAAGAGGTTTTAAAATTTAAGAGGCTTTTAGATAAGCTTGCTAAAGAAGAAGTATATTCTGTGGTAGGTGGAGAGAAAAAAATAGAAGAACATAAAGATATGTTTAATAAAGTAATAAAGTTAAGTAAGAATTAAAATTATAGCTAGCTTTTAAGTAAGTTAGCTATAATTTTAAAAACTATTAATGAACTTTGTTAATATAATAGTAAAAAAGCATTGAATAAATAATTTAATTTATTAATAACGTTTATTAAATTGATATTGTTATAGATTAATTTATAACAAGTTCAACAGGACAATGATCAGATCCTAAAATCTTTGTGTGAATATCTGCACTGACAAGTCTAGAATCTAAAGATTTAGATGTGCAAAAATAATCAATTCTCCATCCTGCATTATTTGCTCTAGCATTAAATCTATATGACCACCAAGAGTAAATTTCTTCTTTGTCTGGATTAAAGTAGCGATAAGTGTCAGTAAAGCCAGAGGCTAAAAGCAGAGAAAATTTTTCTCTTTCTTCATCAGTAAAACCCGCATTTTTTCTATTAGACTTGGGGTTTTTTAGGTCTATTTCAGTATGGGCAACATTTAAATCTCCACAAACTATGACAGGTTTATTTTTTTCAAGATTTTTTAAATAGTTACGAAAAGCATCTTCCCAAGTCATTCTATAATCAAGTCTTAAAAGCTTATCTTTAGAATTTGGAGTATATACTGTAATTAAGTAATAATCATTAAATTCTAAAGTTATAACTCTACCTTCTTTATCATGTTCTTCTATATTTATTCCGTAAGATGCTGAAATTGGTTTTTCTTTTGTAAAAATAGCAGTGCCAGAATACCCCTTCTTTTCAGCATAGTTCCAATATTGATAATAACCATCTAATTCTAATTCAATTTGGCCTTCTTGTAGTTTTGTTTCTTGAATACAGAATGCATCTGCATTAACCTCTTTAAAAAAATCTAAAAATCCTTTTTGTACACAGGCTCTAATACCATTTACATTCCATGAAATAAATTTTTTCATTTTGATGCTCCTTTGATTAATATTTATGTATTACTTAATAAAAACAGTATATCATAAACAATATTAATAGAAAATGGTTATTATATATTTTTGTATAGTAATGTATATTAAATAAAAATCATATAAATAAAAGAATGATTTTAATAAAAGTAAATATATAAAACTAAATCTTTAAACAATCAAATATTTTCATATAAAAATTAATTATAGAATATTTATGTGAGTTTAAGGGGATTAACCAGGAGAATTTAAAACTTCAAAATTATCGCATAAGCAAGTAATATTATGGAAATAATTTAAATAGTATATAGAGTAAAACTTGACAAGTTTAAGTAATTTACTACGAATTTGGGAGGATACTAGCTTATGAATGCTAAAAGAAATATAGTATTAAATTTAATATGTGCAGCTTTGTTCTTTATAAATGCATTTTTACAAGTTCAAAAGAATAATAATTTAGCTATATCTTTATGGAGTATAGGCGGAGTATTTTGGTTAATTGTTGGATATGCAAATTATAGAGTTTATAAGAATAATAAAGATTAATAAATAAAATAAGTTAGAAGTTAAGATTATTATAAGGTATGGAATGTAGAATTACTCTAAATTCCATACCTTTTTTTGATTAAAATAGATTTTCAGGTCCTTTTGGATAGTATTTACTAAATGCATCATCATAATTTTCAGGTTTTTTAAAATCTTGAACTTCACTAACAAATTTACCATATTCACCTTGTACTACTTCATGGGTTATTGTTTTATTTTCTTCAAGATTTTTCTTTTGTTTTTTCATCTTTAACACCTTCCTAAAATTAGTATTCATTAATATTTTTCTACTAAAACAAACTTTTATACAAAAAAAACACTTGTAAAATATAGAAACAAGTGTTTTTTATAAATATATTAATTTATGTTTTTTTAATACTATACAAAACTATTATATATGGCTTGAATAGCTTTTTCAAAATCGTCATTTTCTATACCTACTAAAATGTTTATTTCACTAGACCCTTGATCTATCATTCGAATATTTATACCATTGTCACTTAAGGCAGTGAATATTTTACTAGCAACACCAAGGCTTTTTGTCATCCCACGACCAACTGTTGCTATTAGTGCCATATTAGGATAAATGTGAATAGAATCTGGTGAGCATTGTAGTTCTATTTCTTTAACTATTACTTGCAGTTTATCTTTTATTTGATTATCTGAAACTACAAGGCATACAGTGTCTATTCCAGATGGCATATTTTCAAAAGATACATTGTGATGTTCAAGTATAGAAAGAAGTTTTCTACAAAAACCTAATTCATAATTCATAAGAGCTTTTTCTATAGATATCACTGTGAAGTCTTTCTTACCAGCTATGCCAGTTATGGTTCTATTTTCATTAATATTAGTAAAATCATTTATAATAAATGTTCCTACATCTTTAGGAATGTTTGTATTTTTTATATTAATAGGTATTCCATTTTTTCTTACAGGAAAGATTGCTTCTTCGTGTAAAACAGAAGCACCCATATAAGATAACTCTCGAAGTTCTCTGTAAGTAATTTTTTCAATTGTTTTTGGATTTTTTACTATTCTTGGATCTGCCATTAAAAATCCTGAAACATCTGTCCAATTTTCATAAAGATTAGCTTCTACTCCAGCAGCAATAAGCGAACCTGTTATATCTGAACCACCTCTAGAAAATGTAACTATATCACCAAGAGAATTTGCTCCATAAAATCCAGGGATTACAGCTTTTTCCACATTGGAAAGTCTGGATTCAATGAGTTGGTTAGTTTTTTCAGAATCTAGATTTCTAGATTTATCAAAAACTATAAGTTCTGCAGCGTCTATAAATTCATAGTTTAAATATTTTGCAAGAATAATACCATTTAAATATTCTCCTCTGCTTGCAGCATAATCACGAGAAAATCCGTTTTCGAGATTTTTCTTTATTATATTTAAGTCATCATCTATGTTTAAATCAAGTCCTAAATCTTTGACAATTTCCTTATATCTATCACTTATCAATTTAAATACTTCATCAAATGGAATAGAGCTTTCTACGTGAGCATGACATAAATATAGAAGATCTGTTATTTTATAATCTTTATTATGTCGTTTACCAGGTGCAGATGGAATTACAAACCTCCTTTTAGAATCAGAAAGTATAATTTCTTTTACTTTTTTAAATTGCTTAGCATCAGCTAATGAGCTTCCCCCAAATTTTGTTACGATACAATCCATTTTTTAGCCCCCTAAATAAATTTTATAAGTTAAATAATAACAATTTTAAAATTAAATTGCAACCTTAAATGATATAAATTTAAGTAATATATTAGAGGAAATATATTCTATATTGCCATAATTTTTTGTGAAAATATTATATTTTTTAATTTTTTCTAAACTATCCGCAATAAAGCTATAGAATACTTGAATTAGAATTATTTATATATGAGTATTATTTAATATCAATATTTTATGTGAGAAACTTATAATTCATTATATGTTTTTAACGTTCATAATTTTTTAATTATTTCATCACTTTAAAAACAAAAGCTTTTTCTAATATGTAATTATATAAAATTTAAAAATCTTTTTTGTTATATAAGTAGGAGGAAGATTATGAAAAAAAATATGGTGAAAATAATAGTAATAGCTATAGTTGCTGTAGTTTCTATAGGAGGTTTGGCTTTTGCTTATTCTAAATATAGTTCTAGTCAGAAGGTAACAGCCTCTCAGAACACATATATTTCTATGAAGACAAGTAAGCAAAATATAAAGATAAATGTGCAGGGAACAGGTTCAGTTGTAGCAGAGCAATCAAGTGATATTATGGGATCTGTTCAGGGAAATATTTCAGGTTTAAACTTAAAGGTTGGAGATAAAGTAAAAGCAGGTCAAACAATTTGTACTATTTCAAGTGATCAACTTGATAGTGCTGTATCTAAAGCTAATAGTAATATATCAAAACAAAATATACAGCTTACAAGTCTTCAAAACCAGTTGCAAAATACAAATACACAACTTCAAAATGCTCAAAATGATTTAAATACTGCCAAAACTCAATTACAAACAGCTACAGGTAATGATGCTAAAACTTTAAATGATAAAATAAATACATTACAAAATCAAATAAACACTCAGACTAATAATATATCTAGCTTACAAAATCAAATAGCTACTCAAAATATAAATATAAGTGATGCAAAAAATGATTTAAAAACAGCTACTGATGAGAGAAGTAAAGCTACTATTGTAGCACCTATAGATGGAATTGTTACTGCTATAAACAATCAAAATGGAGATAGTACCCAAAGTGGGAAAGCTATTTTATCATTAGTAAATACAAATTCTTATAAAGTAAAGGTGTCTGTGGATGAACTTGATATAGCAAAAATTAGAGAGGGATTAACTGCAGATATTACATTTGGTGCATTAAAGGATAAAAAATTTACAGGTAAGGTTTCTACAGTAAGTTTAGTTGGAACTACAACAAACAATGTAACTACTTATGATGTTTATGTTCAATTAGATAGTACAGATGGGGTAGCTTTAGGGATGACAGCCAATGTAAGTATAAATGTAGATGGAAAAGATAATGCTTTAGTAGTTCCATCAGAAGCAATTACGGAAAGAAATGGCAAAAAGTATGTTATGGTACCAAATGAAACAGATAGTTCTACTCAAAATGTTTCTAATAGTAATCAAAATTCACAAAAACAAAAAGGACAAACTTATGGTAAAGGTAATTTAGTAGAAATTAAAACAGGGCTTGAAAATGAAAATTATGTTGAAGTGTTAGATGGATTAACAGAAGGACAAAAAGTTCTAGTAATGCTTCCTAAGAGTACAAATCAATCAAATCAAAATATGAGACAAGGTGGATTTGGTGGAAATAGTGGCTTTGGAGGAGGACAAAACTTTGGTGGAGGTAGCCAAAATAAATCACAAAAAGGTGCATCAGATAATTCAACTAAGAAATAAGGAGGCTATACAATGAATGAGTCTAAGGAAATAATTAAAATAAATGGCGTTTCAAAGATTTATAATACTGGAGCCACTAAATTTAAAGCTTTAGATAATATAAATCTTACGATAAACAAGGGCGAATATGTTGCTATAGTAGGGCCTTCAGGTGCTGGAAAATCTACTTTAATGAATATTATAGGTTGTTTAGATACACCTACAGAAGGTGAGTATATATTAGATTCTGTAAACACAAAGTGTAGCGATTCGAAACTTGCTAGTATAAGGAATTCTAAAATAGGTTTTATATTTCAAAGTTATAATTTGCTTCCTAAAATATCAATACTAGATAATGTAGAATTACCGCTACATTATCTAGGTGTATCAAATAAAGAAGCTAGAGAAAGAGCCGAAAAGGCATTAGATAAAATGGGACTTTCAAAGCATGTTAAGCATAAACCAACTGAATTATCAGGAGGTCAAATGCAAAGGGTAGCTATAGCTAGAGCACTTGTTAGTACTCCTCAAATTATTTTAGCAGATGAACCTACAGGAGCTCTTGATAGTAAGACTGGTAAGGAAGTAATGGAAATTTTAAAATCTTTAAATGATGAAGGAAATACAATAGTTATGATAACACACGATAGAGATTTAGCTAAAAGAGCTAAACGTATAGTAACTGTTATGGATGGAATAATAACATCTGATGAGTATAATGAACAAGTGCAGGAGGTATCTTTATGAAAATAAAAAAGCTATTTGGAATAGCTATAGGGTCAGTTTTAAGTAATAAAGTACGTTCCTTACTTACAATGCTTGGTATAATAATAGGTATATCTTCAGTAATACTTTTAGTTGGTATGGGAGAAGGAACTAAAAAGCAGGTTTCAGATCAAATAGAAAAGCTTGGAACAAACCTTATAACTATTAGTATAACAGGTAAGAAAACTGTACCTATTACTGATAATGATCTTAAAGAATTAAAATCAAGGCCAGGGATAAAAGAAGTAGCGCCGTCTTTAAGCCAGCAAAATGTAAATATAAAAGCAGGCACTGAAACTTCTACAACAAGTGTAGAAGGAACAACTCCAAATTATACAGAAATAAGAAATGTGAATGTAGCAAATGGAAGGTTTATAGAAGATAGAGATATAGAAAATAGATTTCATGTAGCAGTAATAGGAGTAGATACAGCAAATAATGTATTTAATACTACTAATGTAGTGGGAAAAGAGATTTTTGTAAATGGATATAGCTATAAAATAATTGGGGTTTTAGAATCTCAAGGTTCAAGTATGGCCGGTTCTAATGATGATAAAATATTAGTACCAATAACAACAGCACAAAGGGATTTTAAAACTAATGATATTAAAACTTTTTATATAGAAGCAAATTCAAAAGATGATGTTGATACAGCTATGGGATATACACAGTTACTTTTAAATAAAAAGTATAATAATGATACAAAAAGTTATAGAGTACTTAATCAAAGTAGTTTATTAGATACTGCTAATTCAACAACTGAAAAAATGACAGCAATGCTTGGTGGGATTGCTGCTATATCATTGTTAGTAGGTGGTATAGGTATAATGAATATAATGCTTGTTTCAGTTATCGAAAGAACTAGAGAAATAGGTATAAGAAAAGCAATTGGAGCGAAAAGATCTACTATATTACTTCAATTTTTAATAGAAGCTGCTACAATAAGTACATTAGGTGGTATATTAGGAGTTATAGTTTCATATATCGGATCTTATGTAGCATTAAATTTCTTCAACACAAGCATAATTATAACAAATAGTGTTATAATTATCTCATGCGTATTTTCGGTGGCTGTTGGAGTTTTATTTGGAATTTATCCAGCTAATAAGGCTTCCAAGTTAAACCCAATAGATGCATTAAGATTTGAATAAAGTGGAGTGATTTCTATGAATGAAACAATTTTAGTAGTTGATGATGAGGATAGAATGAGAAAGCTTATAGGTGCGTACTTAAAAAAATCAGATTACAAAGTTTTAGAGGCTTGCAACGGATATGAGGCTATTAAAATTTTTGATGAGAATAGAGTTCATTTAATAGTTTTAGATGTAATGATGCCAATTATGGATGGATATGAAGTTTGTAAGGAAATAAGAAAGAAATCAAATGTACCTATAGTATTTTTGACAGCAAAATCCGAAGCTGAGGATATGATCCTTGGCTTTGAACTTGGTAGTGATCATTATGTAACTAAACCTTTTGATACAAGGGTTTTACTTGCTAAAATAAAATCTATAATAAATAGAACCTATAATATAGGTGAAAGTACTGAAATAAAAGAACTTAATTTTGAAGGAATAAGAGTAGACCTTTTATCTCATAATGCATTTGTGGAGGATAAAGAGATATATTTGGCTCCAAAGGAGTATGAACTACTAGTTTATTTAATAAAAAATAAAAATATAGTTTTATCTAGAGAACAAATACTTAATTCTATTTGGGGAATAGATTTTGATGGAGATTTAAGAACAGTAGACACACATATTAAGAAGATTAGGGAAAAATTAGATACTAAAGCAAATTTAATAACTACTATAAGAGGAAGCGGTTATAAATTTGGGTAAAATATTAAAAAAAGTTTATATGGGTGTCTTAGAAATATTAAAGAAGTATAAAATAATTTTTAAAGAAAATAATGATGCACCAAGATTCAAAATTGGTATAAAAAGAAAATTATTTTTGGTTACAGCTATTATTTTCGCATTGTTTATAACAACAAATTTAGTTATAAATTCACTTTTTTTTGAAAAGTTTTATGAAAGAAAAATAACTAGCGAAATGGAAAGTATTTCACAAAAATTAAAACATAGCTATGATAAATTAAATAAGTCTGACGATGTGGAAGATAGAGAAGCCTTAAATAATACTTTAAAAGAATTTGAAGATGAATATCCTATAAAAATAATAATATTAGATGAGAACTTAAAACTTATAGCTCTTCAAAAAACACAACCATCTAGGGATGATGTTATAAAGACAAAAGAGTTAACACAGTTTATTTTAAATTTTAAAAAAGATCCAGAATTATCTCTTAATATTGACAGTATCAAAGCAAAGACAGTTACAATTAATGATTTAAGAGCCAAGGAAAAGAGAATAGTAAGCATAATGAAGGCAAGTAAAAGCAATGATAAAATATTTATAATACGTTCATTACAACCAGTGAATGATGCAGCATCAACTATAAAGGAGTTCTATATATATTCTTATGGCTTTGCTATTTTATTTATAATATTATTATCATTCATATTTTCAAAAATGATAACTAAACCTCTTTTAACTATAAATAAAACAGCCACAAAAATGTCAAAGCTAGATTTTGAAAGTAAATGTCATGTAAACACTAGAGATGAATTTGAAAATGTGGCAGAATCATTAAACTTTTTAAGTGAAAATTTAGATAATGCATTAACTTCGCTTAAGGAGGCAAATATAAAACTTGCAAATGATATAGATAAGGAAAGAAGATTAGAGGCTATGAGAAAAGAGTTTATAGCAGCTATTTCTCATGAACTTAAAACACCAATAACATTAATAGACGGTTATGCAGTAGGACTCAAAGATGAAATTTTTGAAGATGAGGACAAAGATTTTTATTTAGACGTTATAATAGATGAAAGTAGAAAAATGGCAAGTTTAGTATCAGAAATGTTGGAATTGTCTCATTTAGAATCAGGAAATTTTAAACTACAAAAGAAAGAGTTTAATATTGGAGATTTTATACAAGATTTAGTTAAGAAATATACAGGACCCTTGAATGAAAAAGAATTAACTTTAAAAAGTTATATATTAGATAAAATTATATATGCAGATATAAACAAAATAGATCAAGTAATAACAAATTTTATAACAAATGCAATAAAGAATGCAAATAGGAATGGTCAAATAAATGTTTTAATGCAAGAGGTACAAGATGGACTTAGAATATCAGTGGAGAATACTGGTAGCCATATAAATGAAGAAGAACTTAAACTTATATGGGAAAGGTTTTACAAAATAGATAAATCGAGAAATAGAAAACTGGGAGGCACTGGTTTAGGTTTATCTATCACAAAGAATATTTTGGAGCATCATAATTTTCCATATGGTGTAAGGAATACAGATGTGGGAGTAGAATTTTATTTTATGGTGAATAAAGATAGTATAATTGATAGTTAACATCTAAAAGAAGATACTGACTAGGTATCTTCTTTTAATTTTATAAAATTTTTTTAGTTAAAATGTAGTGTGTACTTGCAATTATTTGAGAGCTAATAAAAATATTATTTGTAAAAAACGGATTGATAAATAATTTAATAAGACTACAGCTTACACTATTTTTATTGATGTGAAGTAGGACTATTTTCATAGAAGTACCTAAAATAATTACTATAGTTTAATATATGAGTTATTTTGGTTAAAATTACATATAAGTAAAATGTTTTAAGTTAAGTAAAAATCTAAGTCTGGGTTAATTTACTAATTTATTTGTGAAAACTACTTTTATAAAATTATAAATAATATTAGTCTCATGTAATAAAAAATTTGAGATAATATTAAAAATAAATTTTTAGCATATAGTTTTAAGTAAATTTAATAATAAAGCATAAAAATATGGTAAAATGTTAAATAGTGAATGTTAAAAGAGGTGAAAGATTTGGAAAAGGTAGGTTTAGTATTAGAAGGTGGAGGTATGAGAGGAATTTATACCTGTGGAGTTTTGGATTATTTTATGGAGAATGAAATTTACTTTAAATACATAATAGGTGTATCAGCAGGTATTTGTAATGCTGTTTCGTATGCTTCAAGACAAAGAGGAAGAAGTGAAAAAGTAATATTAGATTATATAGATGATAAAAGGTATTTAAGTTTTAGAAATTTAATAAGAGATAAGTCTTTATTTGGAATGGAATTTATTTTTAATGAAATACCTAATAGGTATGTACCTTTTGATTATGATACGTTTAATAATGAGGAATTTGAATTTATAATAGGTACTACAGATTGTACTACTGGGAAACCAGTATATTTTAATAAAGAGGATATGAGAGACGGCTTAGATGCACTTAGGGCTTCAGCATCTTTACCGCTAGTTTCTCCAATAGTTAGTTATAAAGGGTATGATCTTTTAGATGGTGGTGTTTCAGATTCAATACCAATAAAAAAATCAATTGCTGATGGGAATGAAAGAAATATTATAGTTTTAACTAGAAATTTAGAATATAGAAAAAAACCATCTAAACTTATGAAATTTTTAAAGTATAGATATAAAGATTATCCAAAGTTAGTTGAGGCTATGATTAATAGATATAAGGTTTATAATGAAACATTAGATTTTATAGAACAACTTGAAAAAGAAGGCAAAGCTTTAGTAATAAGGCCTAGTAAAGAAGTCAAGGTTGGTAGATATGAAAAGGATAGAAATAGGTTAATGGAATTATTTAAAAATGGTTACGCAGATGCAAATGATTTAAGTAATAAAATAGAAGAGTTTATAAAATAAATATTTAGAAGTAAAATTATATATAAGTTTTGGAGGAGATAAAATGAGCAAAAGAAAAGATTATATATCATGGGATGAATATTTTATGGGAATTGCACTTATAAGTGCAAAAAGGAGTAAGGATCCTAATACTCAAGTAGGAGCTTGTATAGTTGATAATAATAAAAAAATAATAGGAATAGGATATAACGGGTTCCCTATAGGCTGTTCAGATGATGATTTTCCTTGGGAAAATAAAGGAGAATTTTTAGATACTAAATATCCTTATACTTGCCATGCAGAACTTAATGCAATTTTAAATAGTATAGGAAAAGAACTTAGTGGATGCAAGGTATATGCAACGTTATTTCCATGCAATGAATGTGCAAAGGCTATAATACAATCAGGTATTAAAGAAGTTATATATTTGTCTGATAAATATAAGGAAACAGATGTTGTCAAAGCGTCTAAGCTTCTTTTTGATACTGCAAAGGTTAAATATACAGCATTAGACACAAAGCTTGAAAATCTTAATATTTCATTTAAGCCGGAAGATGTTTAAATTTAGTTAAATGATAAGTATAAACCTTCTTAATTGTAAAAACAATAAGGAGGCTTATGTTTTTTTAGTAAAAAACTGGAATGATTATATGTTGGATATTATTATATTAATAAAAATATTTTTAGAAAATTGAAAAAAGTATTTATCTATGATAGTATATAATAAAAATTGGGGTAAAAATTTAGGGGGCATAATATGAAAATTATACTATTTAGTGAGCAAAGAATAGACCAAAAAAATCCTATGAATCTAGATTTGGCAAAAATTGTAAATAAAAAAGATGCTAAATTAGCTTACATTAGTCCAACAAAAGATGAGGCTAAAAAATATTTTGATCAAACTAAAAATTATTATGATTCTATTGGAATAAAAAGGCTTGATTATTACAATTTATATGATAATTTTGATGATAGTAAAGTTGAAAATATATTAAGTTGTGATGCTATTCACTTGTCGGGTGAAGATACACAAGAACTTTTAAAGATAATTAATGAGAGAAATTTTAAGATTGTTATAGACAAATTTAATGAAACGGATAAACCTATAATATGTGTAGGAGCTGGAAGTGTCATAATGACAAAGAGTATAGAAAGTGTTAAATTTATTGGAGGAAGCTATGACGATAAGCTAAGTGATGGCTTAAATATGGTTGATTTTGAATTTATACCTAATTGGGGAGAAAATAAAAATAATTTATTTATGGTTATTGATTATTCAGCAAAAAGACAACATCCTATTTATTGTTGTAAAGATGGTTATGGAATAATTGTAAATAATAAAGAAATTAATTTTTATGGAGAAATTACTAAAATTGAAAAGGGGAGAGTATCTCTTCTTAATGGAAACGTAAGATTATACTAGATTATAGGCTATTACTTTTAAAACATAAAAAGTAATAGCTTTTTTTATTTGCTCTATAAATGGTTTAAGTTTTATAACTAAAATATGAAGAATTAAATGCAAAAATATAAAATATAATCTATCCTAATTTTGAACTGCTCCCTGTCAAGTAGACAAGGAGTAGTTCATTTAGAAAGATTAAGATAGCTTATTTTAAAAATAATTTTATATAGTTTGTGATAATAAAAAAAAATTTGGTAAAGCTAAATGTGAAAGGAGGATATAAATATGAAAAATAAAAAATTAATTAGTATCTTCTCACTTATTATATTTTTAACTTCAATATTCTCAGTGCCAGTAAAAGCAGCTGAAGATGCAGGAATTAAGGTGGAAGCAAACTCAGCAGTACTTATGGAATCAACTTCTGGAAAAGTAATTTATGAAAAAAATCCTGATCAAAAATTTGCACCAGCTTCCGTAACAAAAATAATGACAATGCTACTTGCTATGGAATCAGTAGACAATGGTAAAATTAAACTTAGTGATAAAATAACCTGTAGTGAAAATGCAAAAAAAATGGGTGGTAGCACTATGCTATTAGATACAGGTGAAATTAGAACTGTAGAAGAAATCTTGAAAGGAATAGCTATAGCTTCAGGCAATGATGCTGCAGTTGCAATGGCAGAATATCTAGGCGGAACAGAAGAGGGTTTTGTAAAAATGATGAATGAAAAAGCGGCTGCCCTAGGTATGAAAAATACAACGTTTAAAAACTGTACAGGATTACCATCAGATGGACATATGTCAACTGCTAAAGACATTTCTATAATGTCTAGAGAGCTTTTAAAACACCCAACTATATTAAAATATACAGGCACTTATATGGATAATATATCAGAGGGCAGAAAGAGTCCTATAGAACTTGTTAACCATAATAAATTAGTTAGATTTTTTAAAGGCTGTGATGGTCTAAAGACTGGTTTTACTAATGAAGCTAAATATTGTATTTCCGCAACAGCTAATAAAGATGGTACTAGAATGCTCGCAGTAATTATGGGAGCACCAACTTATAAGATAAGAAATAGAGATGCAAGTATGTTGCTTAACTATGGATTTTCTAAATTTGAAAGTAAAAAGTTATTAGTTAAGGATCAGGATGTTGAAAAGGTACCATTAAACAAACAGGGAGATAAATTCTTAATGGCAAAAGCTAAGAATGATGTATACATAACCTATGAAAAAGGTAATGGTGATAAGGTTCAAAAGAAGTTAATCTTAAACATAGACGAAAATAAAAAAGCTTTTACTAAGGGAGAAGTAATAGGAAAATGTGAATATTACATAGGAAATTCTTTAGTTGGAAGTGTAGATATTTATTCAGATAGGGACATAAAGAAAGGTAATTTCTTAGACAATATAAAATATAACTTCAAGAATTTATTTAAAGGTGGAGTTTAAAGTTTTAGCCTCTCATAAAGTTTTATGAGAGGTATTTTTTGTGTTTTTATAAATTTAAAAATATTTTCTAAAAAAAGTATTGACAATTAATTGGGAAAAACATATTATAATTATAAAGATATTTTAATGAGTTAAAGCGATATAGTGATAAAGTTCAGGAGGTGAAATATGAGATTAAATGAAATACCAAATGGAACTATGGATTTAATAAATATTCAATGTGAAACAAGAGAAAATTTAATACTAAGAATAAACAATCTTTTTAAATCGTGGGGATATAAAAAAGTGATTACTCCAACTATTGAATATTACAAGGTTATAAATAGTGGTTTTGAAAGTTTTAAAGAGCAAGATATTTATAAAGCTTTTGATAATAATGGAAGAATTCTTGTTCTTAGGCCTGATATGACAATACCTATAGCAAGACTTGTAGGTTCCAAGTTTAAAGGAGTAAAAAAACCTTTAAGATTAAGTTATACTTCAAATATTTTCAGGGTAAATAAGGAATTATTAGGTCAAAAAAATGAATCTACTCATTGTGGAATAGAGCTTATTGGAGAGTGGGTTAAGGGTTCTGATCTGGAAGTGATAATATTAGCTATAGAAAGTTTGAAATTATTTAATTTTAAAAAATTTAAGATTGAAATAACGCATGTAGGGATTTTTAATGAGCTTTGTATTAAGGCAGAACTGGATTTAAAAACAAAAAATAAATTGGCTAGCTTAATAGAAGAAAAGAAAATAAAAGAGCTAGAAGATTTATTAGCTGACTTAACAATAGATGTTGATTATAAAGATATTATAAAAAAGCTGCCTTGGTTAGTAGGAGGAAAAGAGATTTTAGAATTTAACGAAAAATTAGAGCTTAATAGTCTTAAATACTTGAAGACTTTAGCTAAAACTATTGAAGAGTTAGGATATGAAGAGTTTATTTGTTTTAATTTAGGAAGACTACCAAGGATAAATTATTATACGGGATTAATTTTTAGTGCTTATGTAGAAGGGTATGGTGATTTTGTTTTAAATGGAGGACGTTATGATAACTTGTTAAAAGTTTATGGTGAAGCTAATAATGCTGTAGGTTTTTCTATAAATATAGATGCGTTAGCGGAAATTAATACTTTGAATCTATTAATGGATTCAAAAGAAAAGATAATTTTAGAGTATAAAGAAGAGAACTTTATAGATGTTATAAAGGAAGCAGATCATTTAAGAAGTATGGGTAAAATTGTAGAAATTAAATTAAAGAGGAGTAATGAGTATGGCTCTTAATATAGCTTTAACAAAAGGAAGATTAGAAATTAGTAGTTTAGATTTATTTGAAAAAGCAGGCTTTAATTGTAGTTTTAGAAATAATAAGGGCAGAAAATTAATTTTTAAGGATTTAGATAATGATATAAGTTATTTTCTAGTTAAAGCTAATGATGCAATAACATATGTAGAGCATGGAGTGGCTGATTTAGCTGTGGTTGGGAAAGATAGTTTGCTTGAAAGTAGTAGTAATTATTATGAACTTTTAGATTTGAATATAGGAAAGTGTAAGTTTATATTAGCTGGGTTAAAAGACAATAATATCTTTAGTAATAGTGGACATATAAAAATAGCTACTAAATACCCAAAAGTGGCTAAAGGATATTTTAAGACTAAAAATATGGATGTAGAAATAATTAAAATAGAAGGTTCAGTTGAGATAGCTCCTTTAATAGGACTTTGTAATGGAATAGTTGACATTATGGAGACTGGTACAACATTAAAAGAAAATGGGTTAATAGTATTAGATGAAATTTTAAATATAAGTGCTAGATTAATTGCAAATAGGGCAAGCTTTAATTTGAAACAAAAAGAAATAGTAAATTTTTTAGAGAGGATTAGTAGTATATGTTAGAATTAATAGATTTAAGAAATAAAAATAAAGATTTTGAATTAGATAATTTAAGAGATAGAGAGTTGAAAGTTTCTAAGAAAGTACTAGATTCAGTTAATCATATAATAGAGTCTGTAAAAGATAAAAAAGATACAGCAATTAAAGAATTTACTACTAGGTTTGATAAAGTTTTTATAGAAAAATTTGAAATTCCACAAGAAACATTTAAGGAATGTTTAGAAGAGGTGGAAGAGGACTTTTTAAAAGCTTTAATAGAAGCTAAGAATAATATTTATAATTATCATAAATATCAAAAATCAAATGGCTATTTTATGACAGATAAAGATGGTGTATTTAAAGGTCAAAGAGTGATTCCATTAGAAAAGGTTGGTGTATATGTACCAGGAGGGAGCGCTTCATATCCTTCTTCTGTGCTTATGAATGTAGTACCAGCTAAAATTGCTGGAGTTTCAGAAATAATAATGGTAACTCCACCTACTAAAGACGGGGTGTTAAATAAATATGTAGCAGCGGCAGCGTATATAGCAGGAGTAGATAGAGTTTTTACAGTAGGTGGTGCTCAAGCAATAGCTGCATTAGCTTATGGAACAGAAACTATACCAAAGGTTGATAAAATAGTAGGCCCAGGAAATATATATGTAGCTACAGCTAAGAGACTTGTATATGGGATTGTAGATATAGATATGATAGCAGGTCCTAGCGAAATATTAGTTATAGCTGATGAAAATGCAAATCCAGATTATATTGCAGGAGATTTATTATCACAAGCAGAACATGATAGTCTTTCAAGTGCTATTCTAGTAACAACATCTAAAAAAATATATGATAAAGTTTGTTTAAGTATACAAAATCAAATTATAAACTCGCCTAGAAAATCAATTATAGAAGAATCCCTAAAAAATTATGGCAAAGCCTTCTTATGTAATAATTTAGAAGAATGCATTAAATTAAGTAACAGAATTGCACCAGAGCATTTGGAAATAATGACAGAAAAACCAATGGAATTATTAGATGAAGTTAAAAATGCAGGTTCAGTATTCTTAGGTTATTATACTCCAGAAGCTGTTGGAGATTATTTCGGAGGAACAAATCATGTTCTACCTACTAATGGTACATCAAGATTTTTTTCTCCACTATCAGTGGATAGTTTTATAAAAAAATCATCATTTCTCTATTATTCTAAAGAAGCCTTAAGTCTTCATGGAAATAAAATAATAGAGCTTGCAGAAAAAGAAGGATTAGATGCTCATGCAAATTCTATTCGTCTTAGATTATAGAATATTAAATTATGAAAAAATCTAAAAGCTATTTTTAATATGGAGGAGGTTAATATATGTATGATGTAGTTAATAATTATTTTGAAGTAGATAATAAAGAGCATGTAAAATTAAATGCTAATGAAAATCCGTATAAGATTTATGAGTTAACTAAATCCTTAGAAGATTATGAGTTAAACAGATATCCAGATAATGATGCACTTCTTTTAAGGGAAACTTATGGCAAATGCATAGGAATTAAAAAGGAAAATATATTAGCGGGAAATGGTTCTGATGAAATGATAAATTTAATTATTTCAAGTTATATATCAAAAGGAGATACAGTTATAACACTTGAGCCTGATTTCTCAATGTATGATTTTTATACAAGGAGACAAGGTGGAAATATTACTAAGTATAAGTTCTTTTCAGGAGGTAATAAGTTCAATATAGATGAATTTATAAGCTTTGCAAAAAGCAATAATCCTAGACTTATAATATTTTCAAATCCTAATAATCCAACGGGAAATGTTATAGATGAAGTTGATATTTTTAAAATGTTAATTGAATTTGAAGATATAAAGGTAGTTATAGATGAAGCCTATGTTGAGTTTTATGGTAAAAGTATGGTCTCAAATATTGAGAAATATCCAAATCTTATAATTATAAGAACTTTATCAAAAGCATGGTCAATGGCAGCACTTAGGGTTGGCTTTTTAATTGCTAATAACGCTACTATAGAAGAAATTAAAGGAAATAAGGTTCCTTATAATATTAATAGTATAAGTCAGAGTTTAGCTACAGAGCTTTTAAAATACGAGGAAACATTTAAAAAAAATCTAGATTTAATATTTAGAGAAAGAAAAAAAGTTTATAAGGAGCTTGTTTTGTTACAGGAAAAATATAAAATTTTTAAGGTTTATCCTTCAAAAGCTAACTTTATATATGGGCAATTTAATGGGAAATATATTTTGAATTTCTTAAAAGAGTTAGAATTTAATAATATTAAGATAAGAAGTTTTAAAGATAATTATTTTAGGATAACTATAGGAAGCTTTAATGAAAATAAGATTTTAATAGAAGTTATTAAAAATTTCTTGGGAAATATTGTAAAAAAGAAAATAGTAGGTGAATATTAGTATGGTTAGACAAGGCAAATTTTCTAGAAAGACTAATGAAACAGATATTAATCTATTTCTTAATTTAGATGGAAATAAGAGGATTGATATTAGCACAGGAATAGGCTTTTTTGATCATATGTTAACTCTATTCGCTTTTCATGGAAATCTTGACTTTAATATTTTAGCAAAAGGTGATTTAGAGGTTGATGATCACCATTTAATAGAGGATGCAGGAATTCTAATTGGAAAAGCTTTAAAAGAATTATTAGGAGAAAAGAAAGGAATCAAAAGATATTCATCAGTTTTTTTACCTATGGATGAAGCTTTAGCTTTTATAGTAATAGATATCTCGGATAGGTCTTACCTACTATTTGAAGGAGAGTTTAACAAGGATAAGGTGGGAAATTTTTCGACTGATATGGTTGAAGAATTTTTTAGAGCTATTGCTTTAAATGCAGGAATTACTATGCATTTAAAGATTATGTATGGAAAAAATGATCATCACAAGATAGAGGCACTATTTAAAGGTTTTGGAAGAGCTATTAAGGAAGCTATAAGTATAGATGATTCTATAAGTGGTGTTTTAAGTACCAAGGGGGTATTATGATAGGAATAATTGATTATGGTGTAGGAAATTTAAAAAGTGTTTATAATGCATTAAATTATTTAAATATAAAAACAAAGTTTGTAAAATCAAGTAAAGATTTTAAGGATTGTTATGGTTTTATACTTCCAGGAGTAGGGGCATTTAAGCATGGCGTAGAGAATCTAATAAAATCAGGCTTATATGAGGAAATTGTTGATGTTAAAAATGAAGGAAGAGCAATTCTAGGTATTTGTCTTGGTATGCAGCTTTTATTTAATAGAAGTGAGGAAGGAGATAAAGATACTTCTGGTTTGAATTTTATTGAAGGCGATATAGTTAAGCTAAAGGGAGATATAAAAATTCCTCACATAGGATGGAATAGTCTATATTTTAATAAATCTAATTTAAAACAAGATATTTTTAGTGGAATAAAAGAGGAAGCCTACGTTTATTTCGTGCATTCTTATATGGCTAGTGTAGGAGAAGAAAATGTAATTGCTTATACAAGTTATGGGGAAAATAAAATTCCTGCTATTGTAACAAAAGACAATTTAATAGGTATGCAGTTTCATCCAGAAAAAAGTGGAGAAGTTGGTCTTAAATTTTTAAAAAGTTTTTCAGGATTTGCGAAAAATAGAGTTTGAATTAAAGGAGATTAGAAAATGATAATTATACCGGCTATAGATATAAGGAATGGAAAAGCTGTTAGACTTTATAAAGGTGATTATTCTAAAGAGGAGATTGTAGCAGAAAGTGTTATAAAAACAGCTTTAGATTTTAAGAACCAAGGGGCAGAATATATTCATATAGTTGATTTAGACGGGGCAAAAATAGGTGCCTTAAAGAATTTTTCAATAATTAAAGAGGTTATAGATATAACAAAGATTAAAGTTGAAGTAGGTGGCGGAATTAGAAATATAGATACTATAAAAAAACTTATTGATTTAGGAGTAGAAAAAGTCATTCTAGGAACAGCAGCTTTAAATGATTTGAGCTTATTAAAACTTGCAGTAAAGGAATATGGAGAGAAAATAGCTATAGCAATAGATTTTAAAGATGGTTATGTATATGGGAGAGGATGGGTTGAAAAAAGTAATATAAATTTTTTAGATATGTCAAAATCATTAGAAAAAATAGGTATTTCAAATATAATAGTTACAGATATAGATAAGGATGGAACATTAAATGGACCAAGCTATGAAGCATTAAGAGTATTGAATAAAGTAAGTAATATTAAAATAACAGCTTCAGGAGGCATAAGAGATATTCAGGATATAAAAAAATTAAAAGAAATGAATCTTTATGCTGCAATAACAGGTAAAGCCATATACTCAAAAACATTAAATCTAAAAGAAGCACTAGTTCTTTGTAAACTTGAAGTTTAATTAAAAGGAGGGAAATAATGCATACTAAAAGAATAATTCCTTGTTTAGATGTTATAGGCAAGAATGTGGTAAAGGGGGTTAATTTTATAAATTTAGCATCTGTTGGTTCAGCCATAGACTATGCAAAATTTTATAACAATGAAGGAGCAGATGAACTTGTATTTTTAGACATTACTGCAAGTAACGAAGATAGAGGAATAATGATAGACTTAGTTAGGAGTATATCAGAAGAAATTTTTATACCATTTACAGTAGGTGGTGGACTTAAAAATATCAATGATGTAAGAGCTATATTAAAAGCAGGTGCTGATAAGGTAAGCTTAAATTCAGCAGCTGTTAAAAATCCAAGATTGATAAAAGAAGTAAGTGATTATTTTGGAAGTCAGTGTATGGTTTTAGCGGTTGATGCTAAAAGGAGAGCAGATTTTAAAGGATTTAATGTGTTTATCAATGGTGGTAGGATAGACACAGGTATAGATGTATTTAAATGGATAGAGAAAGCGGAAAAGTTGGGTGCGGGAGAAATACTTTTAACATCTATGGATTCTGATGGAACTAAAAAAGGGTTTGATTTAGAACTTTTAAAATCTATAAACAATATAGTTAAAATACCAGTAATAGCTTCAGGGGGAGCTGGTAAGATTGAGGATTTTTACAATGTATTTAAAGAAGCTGATGTAGACGCTGCATTAGCAGCTTCATTATTTCATTATGAAGAAGTTAAGATAAATAAACTTAAAGTATATCTTAAAGAAAATAATATAAAGGTTAGAATTTAGGTATAGTGAAAAGAATAATAGCTAAGCCACTACTCTATTATTTTTTTATATATCTTAGGAGGATGTATGCTAAAAAAAATCACAATTTTAGAAAATGGGTTTGAAGTAATTAATGAGAATATAATAGATGCTATAAATTTTGAAAAGTCTAACGGCTTGGTACCAACTATAATTCAAGATATAGAAACAAATGAAGTATTAATGTTAGCTTATATGAATAAAGAAAGTTTTATAAAAACATTACAAGAAAAAACTACTTGGTTTTATAGTAGAAGTAGAAAAAAACTTTGGAATAAGGGAGAAAGCTCAGGTAACTTTCAGTATGTTAAGGAAGTAAGGATTGATTGTGATTTAGATACTATATTAATAAAAGTTAAACAAGAAGGTGTTGCTTGTCATACAGGAAGCTTTAGTTGTTTTTTTTATAAGGTGAATTTATAAAATAATTGTTAATTTATAAGGAAGGTAATGAATGGATAGAAAAATAGAAAATTCAATAGTAGATTTATATAATTTAATTGCACTTAGAAAAGAAGAGGACTATGAAAATTCATATACAAATTACTTGTTTAAGCAAGGATTAGATAAAATATTAAAAAAGATAGGTGAGGAATCAACCGAAGTAATAATAAGTGCAAAAGGGAATAATAACTATGAGGTAATTAAAGAGGTATGTGATCTTATTTATCATTTATTAGTTTTATTAAATTCTAAAAATATAAGTTTAATAGAAATTCAAGATGAACTTATGAAACGAAAAAGTAAAATGGGTAATTTAAAGGCAGAAAGAAAAGAAATAGAGGTATTATGACATTACAAATTGTGGTGTAAATAGATGTGAAATTTTACTTAAGTAAAGTGTATTTATAAAGTAATTCATGTCTATTTTTTATTTATTATAGTAAGGCGAACAAGCTTGCTTTATAATAAGACAATTGCTATTATATAATATAGGAATTATAGCATTTAAGGGGGATTAGTAATGGCAATGCCAGATATTAGGGTTTCAAATTTTGAAGGCCCGTTTGACGTACTTTTACATCTAATAAAGAAGAATAAAATGAACATTCATGATATAAAGATATTTGAAATAACAACTCAATATTTAGATGTTATAAAGCAAATGAAGGAATTAGATTTAGAAATAACCTCTGAATTTATAGTTATGGCAGCGACCCTTTTAGAAATAAAGTCAAAAACGCTTTTGCCAAAGCCAAAGGAAGAAAATCCAGAAGACGAGCAAGACATGACTAAAATACTTATGGAAAAGCTTATAGAATATAAAAAGTTTAAGCAAGCAGCCATGTTTTTAAGTGAAAAAGCAATATATACAGGAAAGGTTTTTACTAAGAAACCAGAGATAATAGAGGATGTTAAAAATGATATATCAAATGAGGAATTACTTAAAAATTTTGATATGTTAAAGTTGTATACACTTTATAATCAACTTATAGAAAATTACAAAAATAAACAAAACAATGCAAATGTAATTGAAAAAAAGATATATGTGGACAAGTATAAAATAGAAGATAAGATAGAATATATAATTAATAATATAGAAAAAGGGAACTATTATGAGTTTTCAAAGATAGTTGAACAGTGTGAATGTAAAATGGAGGTTGTTGTAACATTCTTGGCTTTATTAGAGATGATAAAACAAAAGATGGTTAAGATAGTTCAACAAGAAAATTTTGAAGAGATAATAGTTGAAAGGAGTACAGATAATGAATATTAATGATATAAATCAATTTGAATTTAAGGAAACTTCAAAAAAAGATAAGTTTTTTTCTATAATAGAGTCATTATTATTTGTAAGTGGAGAGCCACTTACAGGAAAAGAAATAGCTAAGATAATAGAAACTCCTTTAGAGTATACATATGAACTTATGGATGAACTTACAAAAAGGTATGAAGATTCATCAAGAGGAATAAAACTTATAACTGTAAATGGAATGTATCAATTAGTTACAAAGGCAGAGAATAGTGATTATGTACAAAAATTATTAAAGAAAAACTCAAGGCAATCCCTATCTCAGGCATCATTAGAAAGTCTTGCTATAGTTGCTTATAAGCAACCAATTACAAGAATAGACATAGATGAAATAAGAGGAGTTAAAAGCGAAAGTGCTCTTCAGAAATTAATTGAAAGAAATCTAATAAAGGAAATAGGAAGGCTTGAAGTTCCAGGAAGACCAATACAATATGGAACTACAGATGAATTTCTAAGACAGTTTGGTCTTGGAGACTTAAAAGAGATGCCATCTATTGATTTATTCAATGAGGTTATAGAAAATGAAGAAGAACAATTAGAATAAAAAAAGTTGAAAATTGAGAGCTCTAGATAAATTTACTCTCAATTTTCAATTTCATAATTTATTCTTCTTCAAAATCCTCATCATCTTCAGATTTTTGTCCAAACAAATCTTTTATCATGTCAAATAATTGAGGAACTGTATCTACTATTCTGTCATAGGTGTTGTTTTGATCTACAGGGATTAGTCTTACAGAATCACCTCTAATAATTAAAAATGCTACTGGTTTAACTGTAGCACCAGCTCCAGATCCACCTCCAAATGGATAACGATTATCTTTTCCATCAATTATCTTATCACAACTAAATTCACTACCTCCAGAAGCAAAACCAAAGGATACTTTAGATATAGGAATTATGTAACTGCCATCCTTAGTTTCAATGGCTTCACCTACAACAGTATTTACATCTATCATATCTTTTAAGTTTTCCATAGTACTACGCATCAAGTCTTCAATTGGATGATTTAAACTCATAAAATTCCCCTAAAAGGGTTCCCTCCTTATTAAAAAAGTTATACCTAATTTTTTTCTCTTAATTTTTTAAAAATTAATATCGATACATATATTATTTTTGCTAAATTAGTCCAAATTATACTTGTAAAATGTAATTTAAGTAGAAATTTATCTTTAAATATAGGGGTTATGGTTAGGGCCTTTATTTTTACTTTAAAGGGCATATCTAAAATATTAATAAGTAACATAGCTAAATCGTAAGCTGGGGCTATGCTAAGAGCTGTATAAGCAGCATCATTTAAAGAATATTCCATACAAAAATAAATTTCTAATTTGGATTTAAATAAATTTCTAGTAAGGGTCTTATATAATGAACGTAATTTATCAATAGTTATTTTAGAACTATAACTTTTAGTTTTAGAAGTTTTCTTTTTCTTCTTTGCTATTTTTCTTTTAGTTCTTTCTTTAGAAAATAATAGAATTTTAAAAAAATATATTTTAAGCTCTTTATTTTCTAAAGTTATATTTAGTTTTAATGGAAATGGCACTAAAACTAAAAAGATAAAACATAAAAGTATTATAAAAAATATAGACATAGTAAAAATTAAGCTCCTTATAAGATTTCATTGCTATTATTACCATTAATAAGCAAAATTACTCATTAATTCAGGGTTTAATAATTAAACTTAGTGGAAAAATAAATTTAGTTATGAAATATAAGTGAAAAGGAGAGTAAAAATGCGAAATAGAAACATAAGAATAATGTTAGTAATAATGGTATTTCTATTGCTTACAAATAATTTTATAGCATATGGAGATGAAATAAGTAATGATGCAAGATGTGCAATAGCATTAGATAGCAAGAGCAAACAGGTCTTGTACGAAAAAAAGGCCTATGAAGTTGTACCTATGGCAAGTACAACTAAAATTTTAACTGCGATAACAGCTATAAAGTATGGGAATTTAGATGAAGAAATAACTATATCTAAAAATTCTGCAGGAATAAGGGGATCAACAGTTGGATACAGAGCAGGAGAAAAAATAAAGTTAAAAGAACTTCTTTTTGGTCTTATGTTTAAATCAGGAAATGATGCAGCAATCGCTATAGCAGAATATCTAGGCGGTTCAGTAGAAGGTTTTGCAATGCTTATGAATGATATGGCAAAAAATATAGGTTTGTTAGATTCACACTTTGAATCTCCTCATGGCTTAGATAGCCAAAATCATTTTTCAACAGCTTATGATTTGGCTCTAGTAACTTCAAAAGCTATGGAAAACGATTTGTTCAGAGAAATAGTAGGAAGTAAGGAAATATCAAAAGCAAAATATAATTTTACAAGAGATTATAATAATATAAATAAAATTTTATGGAATATACCAAATGCTAATGGTGTAAAAACAGGATATACAGGGCAAGCAGGAAAATGCCTAGTATCTTCTATAAATCATAATGGACGTGATGTAATAATAGTTGTTTTAAATTGTACACCAAGATGGAAGACGACAGAAAAAATATATAAATATGTAGATAAAACTTATGATTTTAAAGAGGAATCATTAAATGATTTAGTAAAAGATACAAAAATTAATGGTAAAGATATAAAAGATGATAAATTTTATTATGTAACTAAAAAGGGAGGAGAATTTGAAAAAAATATAAAAGAATTTCAAGTCCCTAGGAAAAGTATGTGTGGAGATATTTTAGGTAAAATATCTATAATTCAGGGTAAAGAATTAAAAAGTGAATATATTTATAAGAAGTGATACTAAAACTTACCATAATTTTTATGGTAAGTTTTGTTTATATAAAGGATAGATATATAATATAATCCTTAATAAATAATTATATTATAAAAAAATATCTAATTAAATATTTGATTATAAAGATTAAATTATAGAATATATTGTAAAAAAATAAATTTGTAGTATTCTAATAAGCTATGAATTTTAGTATAATGTTTAATTGATATTAAATTCATAGGGGGAAAAAATACAAATGGAAAATGATAAGAAACAAAAGGTAAATTTACTATGCATAATTGGAGCTATAATAATGTTTTTTATAGCAATTATATTAAATTGTATTACGAATGTGCTACAGTTTAGAGTATCAGAAAATTATGTAAAGGAATTAATACCTAAACATGCTTTGGTGGGAATTGGATTTGGACTAGCTGTAGCAATAATTACATTTCTATTTACAATAATTTTAGCAAAGAATAAAAAAAATAAATTGCTTTTAGTGCTGACTATTATATATTTTATAATAAGCATAGGTGTAGGAGCTATTTCAGTTAAGAGTGTTGTTAAAGAAATAAAGCAAGAAAGAGAGACTTGTAAAAAAATTACGGAGATTGTTCAATCATCTTTAAATAATGAAGATATATCGTCACTAGAGTTTGATAAAAATACATATGGATATGGAGTATCTGTACTAGAACTTACACAAAAATATTACATGGATGGATATGGGAAAAGTGTTGCTTTACAAAAAGAAATAGATTTAATTGGATTTAAAACAATTCTATTACCAGAATCTCTTTCAAATAATGAAAAATTAATTGAATCAAAAAATAAGATTAAAAAGACTGCAGACTTATTAAACAAATATAAAAGAGATACTGATGTTACTTTAGAAAATTTCAAAAAAGATGCTAATAGTGATAAAATAAGTAAAATATATAGAAAAGGCTTCGTTAAAGGTGTACTTGAATCCTTTCCTGAAGACAAAGAATATTTGGATAAGTGTTTTAATAGTGCAGATTTAATTTTGAAGGATACACAAAAAATATTAGAATTTATTGAAACAAGACATGGAAATTTTAAAGCTACTGAAAATATGATTTATTTCTATAGTGATTCTGAAGTTGATGAATATAATAATTATCGACAAACTCTTAATAAGGATATTGAAGAAGCCGAAAAAATAGAAGGAGAATTTAAAGACTCTCTAATAAAAAGAGAAAACAAACTAAGTAGCTTTATGGAAAATTAAAATTAAATGGACTTTTTATTTAATGTATTAATTTGACACATGCTATAAAGTGTGATATTATATCTACAATAAAGAAACCTTTAATTTGATCCCGTGAGGTCAATAAGGAAGTTATATAATGTCATTTTAAGAAGTTTAGCATTATTAAGCCTTCCTATTTTTAGGAAGGCTTTTTTTAAAAGCTAAATTATAAAATTATATATCTTTCTCTTCTTTAAATTTAACACTGAGAGGTTAAGAAGGAGTGATAAATATGTTAAAAGGAAAACATCTTATAGGTCCAAGAGATTTTACGCTTGAGGAGCTAGACGAAATTTTAAATTTAGCACATCTAATAATTGAAAATCCAAAGGAATATTCTAAAGTTTGTGAAGGAAAGTTACTTGCTGCATTATTTTACGAGCCAAGCACACGAACTAGACTTTCATTTGAAGCTGCAATGCACAGACTTGGAGGAAGTGTAATAGGATTTTCGGAAGCCAATTCAAGTTCAACGGCTAAAGGAGAAACTTTAGAGGATACTATAGAAGTAGTATCTAACTATTCAGATATTATAGCTATAAGACATCCAGAGTCAGGGACAGCTGAGAGGGCAAAAAAACATTCAAGTGTACCTATCATAAATGCAGGTGATGGCTCTAATGAGCATCCAACTCAAACCTTAACAGACTTACTTACTATTAAGCTTTTAAAAGGAAGCTTTAATAATAACGTAATAGCTCTTTGTGGCGACTTAAAGTTTGGAAGAACAGTACATTCTTTAATAAAGGCCATGTCTAGATATGAAAACAACAAATTTATTCTAATATCACCAAATGAATTAAAATTACCAGATTATATAAAAAAGGAATTCTTAATAGAAAACAATATTGAGTTCATAGAAACTACTTCTCTAGAAGAGGGATTAAAACATGCAGATATACTTTATATGACTAGAGTTCAAGGTGAAAGATTTGAAAAATATGAGGAATATTTAAGTTTAAGAGATAGTTATATATTAAACCGAGAAAAACTAAATCTTGCAAAAGAAGATATGATAGTAATGCATCCACTACCTAGGGTTAATGAAATACAAACAGATGTAGATGATGATCCTAGAGCAAGTTATTTTCGTCAAGCTAAATACGGTATGTATGTTAGAATGGCGCTTATAGCTAAATTACTTGGATGTGTATAGGAGGTTTAATATATGAAATTACTTTTGAAAAATGGACATTTAGTAGATTATAAAACAGATTTTTATGGTGATATTTATATAGAAGATGGATTTATAAAAGATATGGGTAAAGATTTAAACTATAATGTGGCAACAGTAGATTTAAAAGGACTTACAGTAATGCCAGCGTTTATAGATACTCATGCTCATTTTAGAGAGCCTGGTTTTACGTATAAGGAAGATATAGAATCTGGCTCAAAGGCTGCAGTAAAAGGTGGATATACTTTAGTAAATCTTATGGCAAATACCATGCCTATATGTAGTACAAAAGAAGTTTTAGACACTATAAGAAAAAGGGCAAGAGAAGTTGGACTTGTAGATATTCATCAATGTATATCAATAACTAAGAATTTTGATGGTAAAACCTTAAGTCATCTAGATAGTTTTAGGGGAGATAAAAGTATTAAAGCTATTTCTGATGATGGAAAAGGTGTAGAAAGTGATGAAATTATGAGAAAAGCTATGGAAATAGCAAGTGTAAATGACATTGTAATTATGTCTCATGCAGAAACAAGTAGTTTTTCTAAATCAGATATGAGACAGGCTGAAAATACTATGACTTTTAGAGATGTTAACTTGGCTAGGGAGACCAAAGCTAGACTTCATATGGCACATGTATCAACTAAAGAAGCAATGGGCTATATTATAGACGGAAAAAAAGAGGGATTAAGCATTACAGCGGAAGTAACACCACATCATATAGGTTTAACCTCTGATGTTAGTAACTATAGAGTAAATCCACCTATAAGGCCCAAAGAAGATAGAGATTTTCTAATACAAGCTATTAAGGATGGATATGTAGATACTATAGGAACAGATCATGCGCCTCATAGTGAGGAAGATAAAAAGAATAATGCACCAGGTATGACTGGCTTAGAGTTAGCGTTTAATATTTGTTACACAAAACTTGTACTAGAAGGACATATAAGTCTAAATAGGTTAAGTGAACTTATGAGCAAGAGACCGGCTGAAATTTTAGGAGCAAATAAGGGAACTTTAGACTTAGGGAAAGATGGTGATTTAGTCATAATAGATAGAGATAAAGAAATAACAATAGATAGAAATTCTTTAGTTTCAAAAGGAAAAAATACACCTTTTCATGGATATAAATTTAAAGGTGAAGTTGTTATGACTATAAGGCAAGGTAAAATAGTATATAGAGTTTTAGAGGGGTAGAATATGAATATAGTAGATAAATTATATAATAGAGTAGAAAAAAATGGAATGGTTTGTTTAGGTCTTGATACAAGCCTAGCTTATTTACCAGAGGGTTTTAAGAAAACTTACGAAGATGATGGAGAAGCTATATTTGAATTCAATAAAAGAATAATAGATAAAACTTTAGATGTGGTTGCATGTTATAAAGTTCAAATAGCTTATTATGAAGCTCTTGGTTTAAAAGGATTAAAGGCATATAAGGATACTTTAGCTTACCTTAGAAAAAAGGATGCAATAATAATTGCAGATATTAAAAGAGGTGACATTGCTGCAACAGCTAAGATGTATGCTAAAGCACACTTTGAAGGTGATTTTGAAAGTGATTTTATAACATTAAGTCCTTATATGGGAATGGATAGTATAGAGCCATATCTTGAATATGTTAAAGATAGAAATAAAGGGTTATTTGTTTTAGTAAGAACATCTAATAAGGGAGCAGAAGACTTTGAAGCTTTAGACTTAAAAGATGGTGGCAAGCTTTATGATAATGTAGGGGAAAGAGTTCATATTTTAGGAAAGGAATTCTTAGGAGAATGCTCATATAGCCAAATCGGAGGGGTATTAGGATGTACTCAAAGAGAAGAAGTAAAAGCTATGAGAGAAAGCTTAAACCAAATGTTCTTCTTAATACCTGGATATGGAGCTCAAGGTGGAACTGCAGAAGATGTATGTGAATACTTAAAAGATGGTAACGGTGGAGTAGTTAATTCTTCAAGAAAAATTCTTTTAGCTTATAAAGAAAGAAACATGGAAGAGGATTTTGCAGAAGCTTCTAGAATTGAAGCTATAGCTATGAGAGATGCAATAAATGCTGAAGTTAAAAGGGTTAAGGGGGAAAACTAAGGATGAAAAAATATTTTAAAGCAGAGATTCTAGAAAATATTAAATTAGTAGAAGGAATCTATAAGCTAAGTTTTTATCATGAAGCAGATATCAAGCCAGGGCAATTTTATATGTTAAAGCCAAATACTACACTTTTAGGTAGACCGATATCAGTTTGTGAAGTAGATGAAAATAAAGTTAGTTTTGTATATGCAGTAGTTGGACAAGGGACTAATGAATTCAAAAATTTGAAACAAGGAGACACCCTTAATGTAATTGGACCTCTTGGTAACGGATTTGATTATATAAAAAGCTATAAAAGAGTTGCACTTGTGTCTGGAGGAATAGGTATAGCACCTATGTTAGAACTTTCAAAAAGGCTTAAGCAAAATAATAAAGATATTAAAGTAGATTTGGTTTGTGGTTTTAGAGATGAAGCTTATTTAATAGAAGATATTAAACAATATGTAGATAATGTTTTAATATCTTCAGATTCAGGGAAAGTAGGTAAAAAAGGTTTTGTAACAGAGATTTTGAATTTAGACCTTTATGATACAGTGCTTTGTTGTGGACCTGAACCTATGATGAAAAATGTAGTTAATAAATGTAAAGAAAAGAATGTAGAAGTATATGTATCTATGGAAAAACATATGGCATGTGGAGTAGGTGCGTGTCTTGTATGTACCTGTAAAACTAAAAATGGTAATAAAAGAAGTTGTAAAGATGGTCCAGTATTTAACGGATATGAGATAGAACTTTAGTTTTGGAGGTAGAGAGAATGTTAAATGTAAATATAAACGGAGTAGATTTTAAAAATCCGGTAATCGCAGCATCAGGAACATTTGGATTCGGAGAAGAATATAATGAGTTTTACGATGTAGGAATTTTAGGTGGAATCTCATCAAAGGGATTAACATTAAATAAGAAGCTTGGAAATGAAGGCTTTAGAGTTTTTGAAACACCTTCTGGTATGCTTAATTCAGTAGGACTGCAAAATCCAGGAATAGATACTTTCTTAGAGGAAGAACTTCCTAAGATGAAAAAGCTTAATACTAATATAATAGCTAATGTAGGTGGGGCTACCATAGAAGATTATGAAAAAGCTTGTTCAAAATTAAACGGTAGTGGAGTGAATTTAATAGAACTTAATATATCTTGTCCTAATGTAAAATCAGGAGGAATGGCTTTTGGTATAAAATCTAAAGTAGCTGGAGGAGTAGTATCAAAAATAAAAAAGGTTACTAATATTCCGCTTATGGTGAAGTTAAGTCCTAATGCTGAAGATATTGTAGATATGGCTTATACTTGTGTAGAAAATGGAGCAGATTCTATATCTCTTATAAACACGTTAAAGGGAATGGCAATAGACATACATAAGAGAAGACCAGTATTTAATAATATATCTGCAGGACTTTCAGGCCCTTGTGTTAAGCCAATAGCCTTAAGAATGGTGTATGATGTTTCAAAGGTAGTAAATGTACCAGTTATAGGACTTGGAGGAATAACAAATGCAACTGATGCCATAGAATTTATCATGGCAGGAGCTACAGCTATCCAAATAGGGACTGTTAATTTTATAAATCCAATGGCAGGTAAAGAAATAATTACAGGACTTAATGAGTTTTGTATAAGAGAAGGAATTAAAAATATTTCTGAAATTATTGGGATAGCTAGAAAATAGAATGCGAACAATAAAATAGAAAAATCGTCATATAATACGTATTAATACGAATTATATGACGATTTTTCTATGCAATATTGACAATTGGAAATTGTAGTGATACCATTTAAGTGCAGATACGAACTATAACTTTAAAGATATAAAAAATATTCGGATTAAATTGTAAAAAATCAGATTGAAAATATTAATTTTATTTATCTAATTATTATAAATAGTAAATTATATACTTTTAAAAGATTTATATATTATGTATTATAGAAATTAGAGTCTAAGTAAAAAATTTAAGATTATAAAGAAATTTGTTGAGAAATATATAAATATACGTTATAATGAATGTGAATCAATTGATAATTCTTTTCAGTTGAAATACAGTTTTAATTATATAGTTTTAATAAATGGAGGGTAAAACTTATGTTTAAACAATGGGAAGGTTTTAATGAAGGAAGTTGGCAACAAGGTATTGACGTAAGAAATTTTATTCAAAAAAATTATAGTTTATATGAAGGTGATAAGAGTTTTTTAAAAGGACCTACAGAAAAAACTAAAAGAGTTTGGGATAAATGTAGTGAATTGATACAAGAAGAAATAAAAAAAGGAATTATAGATGTTGAGTTAGAAAGAGTATCAGGAATAGACAACTATGAACCAGGATTTATAGATAAAGAAAATGAAGTTATAGTTGGTCTTCAAACAGATGCTCCACTTAAAAGAATAGTAAATCCATTTGGTGGATGGAGAATGGTAGAAAGTTCATTAAAAGAATATGGCTTCAAGATAGATGATAATATGGAGAAGTATTTTCCTATGTATAGAAAAACTCATAACCAAGGTGTTTTTGATGCTTATACAGAGGAAACAAGAAGAGCTAGAAGTGCAGGACTTTTAACAGGACTTCCAGATGCTTATGGAAGAGGTAGAATAATAGGTGATTATAGAAGAATAGCTCTTTACGGAATAGATTATTTAATTGAAGAAAAGAAAAAAGATTTAAAAGAATTAAAAGGAGATATGCTTGAGGAGCTTATAAGAAAAAGAGAAGAAGTTTCAGAGCAAATAAGAGCTTTAGATGAAATTAAAGCTATGGCAAAAAGCTATGGAGTAGATATAAGTGAGCCAGCTCAAAATTCTAAAGAAGCTGTACAAGCAGTTTATTTTGGATATTTAGCTGCTGTTAAAGAAAATAATGGAGCTGCCATGTCTCTTGGAAGAACATCTACATTTATAGATATATTCATAGAAAGAGATTTGAAAAATGGGATATTAACAGAAGAAGAAGCTCAAGAAATAATAGATCAATTTATTATAAAATTAAGACTTGTAAGACATTTAAGAACTCCTGAATATAATGAATTATTTGCTGGGGATCCTACTTGGGTAACAGAATCTATAGGTGGAGTAGGTGTTAATGGTAAGCCACTTGTAACTAAAACTTCGTTTAGATATCTGCATACTTTAATTAATTTAGGAACAGCACCAGAGCCAAATCTTACAGTTTTATGGTCAGAAAAATTACCAAAAAACTTTAAAAAGTTCTGTGCTGAAATGTCAATATTAACAGATGCTATTCAATATGAAAATGATGATGTTATGAAACCTATGTATGGTGATGATTACGCTATAGCTTGCTGTGTTTCTGCTATGAAGGTAGGAAAGCAAATGCAATACTTTGGAGCTAGAGCAAATCTTGCTAAGGCACTTTTATATGCTATAAACGGTGGGGTAGATGAAAGAACTTCTAAGTTAGTAATTGAAGGTGTAGATAAAATAGAAGATGAAATACTAGATTATGAAAAAGTAAAGGAAAATTACTTTAAGGTTTTAGAAAAGGTTGCTAAGATATATGTAGATACTATGAATGTGATTCACTACATGCATGACAAATACGCCTATGAAAAAGGACAAATGGCGTTACATGATACAACTGTAGAAAGACTTATGGCTTTTGGTATAGCAGGACTTTCAGTTGCAACTGATTCATTAAGTGCAATTAAATTTGCAAAAGTTAGACCTATAAGAGAAAATGGAGTTACAGTAGATTTTGAAATAGAAGGAGATTTTCCTAAGTATGGAAATGATGATGATAGAGTAGATGATTTAGCTGTAGAACTTGTTAATAAATTCTCAAGTGAGCTTAAAAAGCATCCGCTTCATAGAAATGCAAAGCATACTTTATCAGTTCTTACAATAACATCAAACGTAGTTTACGGTAAGAAGACTGGTTCTACGCCAGATGGAAGAAAATCTGGAGAAGCATTTGCACCAGGTGCAAATCCTATGCATGGAAGAGATAATAGTGGAGCTTTAGCTAGCTTAAATTCAGTAGCTAAAATACCTTATAATTATGTTTGTGAAGATGGAGTATCAAATACTTTTTCTATAGTGCCGGATGCTTTAGGAAAAACTTTAGAAGAAAGAAGCTTAAATTTAGTAAATATATTAGATGGATATTTTGTACAAGGTGCACATCATTTAAATGTAAATGTATTTAATAGAGATACACTAGTAGATGCAATGGAACATCCAGAAAAATATCCAACACTTACTATAAGAGTTTCAGGATATGCTGTTAATTTTAATAGACTTACTAGAAATCAGCAATTAGAAGTTATAAAGAGAACTTTCCACGAAAATATATAAATGTTTTAAAGAATAAAGCCTTAGCGTTGCTAAGGCTTTATTTAAACTAAATAAAGAAAGGCTACTATATATTTTTTGAATGATAAGTTATACTAAATTAAAGAATTATAAGAGCATTTAATATAAGAGGAGAAAGTGATTATGATTAAAGGAAGAATTCATTCAATAGAATCTATGGGACTTGTTGATGGACCTGGAATTAGATTTATAGTATTCATGCAAGGATGTAATTTAAATTGCGCTTTTTGTCATAATATTGATAGTTTAAATCACAAGGGTGGAAAAGAATATACAAAAGAAGAATTAATAAAAATGATTTTAAGATATAAACCGTATTTTAAAAGTAATGGAGGTGTAACCTTTTCAGGTGGAGAACCACTTCTTCAATGGGAGTTTTTGATAGATATTTTAAAACTTTGCAAAGAGCATAATATTCATACTGTTTTGGATACATCAGGGGTTGGAGTAGGACATTATGATGAAATATTAGAGTATGTTGATTTAGTGCTTTTAGACATAAAGCATGTCACAGCAGAAGGTTATAAGAAAGTAACATTAAAAACAATGGATAAGTTTAATGAGTTTCTGGAAGTACTGCAAAGAAAAAATACACCTATATGGATAAGGCAGGTTGTAACTCCTGGATTAACAGATAGTGATAAATATATGGATGAATTATATGAATTTTTAAAAGGTATTAAAAATATAGAAAAAATTGAGTTTTTACCTTATCATGTTTTAGGAGTAAGCAAATATGAGACTATGAATATCAAGTATAGATTAGAAGGTGTTCCTCCTATGGATAAAGAGAAAACAAAGCTTTTAGAAAAAGCTATACGAAAAAAATTAAATTTAGAGTAAATTTAAAAAATGCAAAGTTAATATATTAAAAATAAAAGCTCTAAGGTGATGCCTTAGAGCTTAGAATCTTATTCTACTACTGAAAATTGATCCTTACCTACAGAACAAAGAGGACATAACCAATCTTCTGGTACATCTTCCCATGGAGTTCCTGGAGCTACACCGTTATCTTCGTCTCCTACAGCTGGATCATAAATATAACCACATACATCACAAATATAACTTTTCATAATTATAAACCCTCCTAAAGTTTAATTTTGAAGAATTAAAAACTCTTCAATATGAAATAATTATATCATATTGAAGAGTTTTAACAATGATTTAAGTTACAAATTTTAAGAATTTATAAAGTTAAGATTTTAATAGGTTTGTGAAATAACCAGGTTGTATATATTTTTGTTTTATACCTTCTATAACTGTAAGGTATGTAGCAGCGGTATCAAAACGCGCATCATGATAATTTCCACTGCCCTCAAATAAATTATTAGATGTTTCTTCTATTTTTTCTTTAGAAATATTTAAGAACTTAACAAGTTCTTCAAGCTTAGGATTTTTATATTCTCCATTTGCTTTTAAAAGCTTACAAATATTTTTGTAATAATTCATAGTACAAAATGTATTTTTAGGATTATAATCGTCTCCCATTCCAGCTAGTTCGTGTTTTAAAAATTTTATATCAAATTGAACATTGTGACCTATTACAAAGTCAGCATCAATAAAATCATTATAAAATTCGTCTAAAGTATCTTCAAAGTACATTCCGTTACTTAAATCATATAGCCTTTCTACAGAAAAACCATGAACTTTTTCAGCTTCAGCCTCTACAAAATCAACAGTAAAGAAAAAATTTTTTCCTATGGTTGTCTGAGGTTTAGTTGAAGAATCAACTAATATGTAGCTAAGTTGGCATATACTACCTGGACGTATTCCGGTAGTTTCAGTATCAAAGAACAAAAGTTTCATTTAAAAGCCTCCTAAATTAGTATTACTAATATTTATAATAATACAAAAAGCTAATAAATAAAAGAAAAAATCTCAAAAACTGAGATTTTTTCATATTATAGCTCTTTAGCAATTAAGTTTAATAAATCAATACAATTATTTAAAGTTTTATTATCTTTATCTATAAACGGATTGAATTCTACAAAATCCATAGATTTAATTTTCTTAGTTGATAAAATGCCTTGAAGTAAATATTTTATTTCGTTAAGCTCCATACCATCAGTAACAGGTGTTCCTGTTCCTGGTACTAGTTCAGCATCTAAACAATCTATATCAAAACTTAAGTGAATATTGTTAATGTTTTTAATTTTTATTAGAAGTTCTTCTAAAGCTTTAGAAACACCTATTTCCTTAATTTGAGAAGTTGTCCAAACTGATAAATCATGTTTTTGTATAAGTTCGAGTTCACCTTTATCTAAATCCCTTGCGCAAAGAATAAATATATTTGAAGGTTTAACTTTTACCCCATCAAAATAAATATTTTTAAGTTCCTTTGGACCTATTCCAATAGAAGCTGCAAGAGGCATACCATGAACATTACCAGTAGGAGAACTAACATCTGTATTTATATCTCCATGAGCGTCTATCCAAATAACTCCAAAGTCCTCACCAAAATATTTAGAAGCACCCGCTACACTACCAAGACCTAATGAATGATCCCCACCTACAACAAATGGAAAAGAATTTGCATTTAATGAATTAAAAACAGAATTTGCCAGGTTTTTATTAACAGTAATTATTTCTTTTAAATATTTCATTTTATTATGCATAGTATATTTAGCATCTATTTCAACGTCTTCAACGTATAAATTACCTGAATCATAAATTTCTCTTTTGCTGTGTAAACTAAGTATATCTAAAAGCCCATGGTCTCTTAAGGTGTTTGGACCTTCTTGCACTCCAACTCTATCAGAACCATAGAATAATGGGACACCAATTACATTTAATTTCATTTTTATTAAGCACCTCCAAGTAAGTTTTAATTTCGACATATTGATTATATATCAAAAAATAAAAAAATATAAGTATTTAAAAAAATTATTTAATATTAAAATTTTTTTGAAATTATTGCTTATAATATAATTGATTATCTCATAAAAAAGTAATATAATATAATTATTAGGAGATAATAATTATTATTTAATAAAGTTTAAGGAGATGGATATAATGAATAGAGTAAAATCAAATAAAATTTCAATAATCGGTGCAGGTTTTGTCGGTTCAACTACAGCTTTTGCACTTATGGATAAAGGTCTTGCATCAGAAATGGTTATAGTAGATATTAACAAGGATAGAGCAGAAGGAGAGGTGATGGATTTATCTCATGGTGCTGCTTTTGTAAAACCAGTAAATATAGTTGCAGGTGATTATGAAGCTACTAAAGATTCAGATATAGTAATAATAACAGCAGGTATAGGACCAAAACCAGGAGAATCTAGACTTGATATAGTGAATAAAAATGTATCTATATTTAAATCAATAGTGCCAGAGGTAGTTAAATATAGTCCCAATTCAATACTTTTAGTAGTATCAAATCCGGTAGATGTATTAACTCATATAACTTATAAACTTTCAGGTTTCCCTGCAAATAGAGTAATAGGTTCAGGAACAGTTTTAGATACTTCAAGATTTAAATATATGTTAAGTGAGCATTTTAAAATAGATGCAAGAAATGTTCATACTTATATAATAGGTGAGCATGGAGATAGTGAAATTGCAGCTTGGAGTTTAACTAATATAGCAGGTATAAATGCAGATGCTTATTGCATCGCAACTTGTAACAAATGTGATAGAAGCTTTAAATACAGTATACCAGATAAGGTTAAAAAGGCAGCATATGAAGTTATTAATAGGAAAGGATACACAAATTATGCAGTAGCTTTAGCTGTAAGACGAATTGTAGAAGCAATTTTAGGAGATGAAGAAACTATTCTTACAGTATCATCGTTATTTAATGGAGAATATGGTATAGCGGATACTTATTTAGCGATACCTACAATAGTAAATAGAACAGGAGCTAGTAAGATATTAGAGATACCATTATCTAATGAAGAACAAGAAAAGTTAAAATCATCAGCTGAAATATTAAAAAATGTTGTTGAAAATTCGAATATATAGCTATAAAGGGGAATTAGTTTATTCCCCTTTATTATTAAATATAATGTTACAAAGATAACTAAAGATTTCTAATAGATATTTCACCAGAAAAAATAGTTTTTTCTTTATTATTAGAATCTAGAACAAGCAATGAGCTGTCATCATTTAAATTAAGTACAGTTACAGATTCAGAGACACCTCTACTTATTAGAAGCACATCTTTATTTATAATATTTGAATTCTCTCGACAAATTGTTAAAGCTTCTTTAAAGTTTCCGTTTGTAAAATTAGTCCAAAATTCCTCAAAATTATTTAAAAATTTAGCTAAGAATTCTTGTCTGGAAAATTCATGTCCATACTCTATATTAAGTGAAGTAGCTATTTTATTTATTTCTTCATTAAAATCAGTTAAAGTAGAATTTATATTAATTCCTATACCTATTATAAGATAATTTATACTGTCCATATCTCCACTCATTTCAGTTAATATTCCGGCTATTTTTTTACTATTGAGAAAAAGATCATTTGGCCATTTGATTTTAACATCTATTGAGAAATCATTAAAAGTTTTATATAAAACAGCTGCTACAAGACTAGTTACTTTAGGAATTTCTTTTATATCCATATTTGGTTTTAAAACTATAGAGCAAAGTATGTTTTTTCGGGGGGAAGAGCACCATGGTCTACCAAGTCTACCACGACCACTTTTTTGAAATTCAGAAACTATTAAAGTACCATTTTCTAAATCCCTCCATAATTCTTTTGCCTTAGTATTTGTAGAATCTATAGTATCAAAATGGAGTAAATTTCTACCTATAAATTTAGTTTTTAGATATGGTGAAATTTCTTCTTTTGTAAGTAAGTTAGCTGATGTTATTAATTTATAACCTTTTCTTGGATAAGATTCTATAGTATACCCATCTTCTCTGAGACTTTTTATGTGTTTCCAAATAGCAGCTCTGGATATGTTAAGCTGACCACTTAAAAACTCGCCAGAAGTATAGGTAGATTTATTTTTAAGAAGTATATTAAGTATTTTTTCTTTCATTAATTTCAGAATCTCCAATCTATGTAATGATTTTCAACTTAATTATAGCATAAACTTAAAAAAGGTGTGGTAAACCACACCCAAATTAAATATATAAAAAGTTAAGAGGGCAAAATTAAAAATAGAATAAAGTGTTAAAAAATATAACTATATTATAACAAAAAAATAAAAAATATTCAATTTTTTTGATAAATATTAATATAAATATTACATTTGGTAAAATAATAATAATTAATAAAAGTGTGGCTAAATTTATATTTTTATCATATACATTATTAATAAGGTGTATTTTGGAATATAACTCATGCTTTATTATAATGAGGGAGGGTGTTAGATTTGAAAAAAACCTATGTACTAGACACCAATGTATTATTATATTTTCCAGGAGCTATACTGACTTTTGGAGATAATGATGTAGTTATACCTGAGGTTGTGTTAGAAGAGCTTGACAACCTAAAGAAAATTAACAATGATTTGGGTCTTAATGCAAGACATGTGGCAAGGTTATTAGATAAACTAAGAAAGGGAGGTAAGCTAAGTGAAGGAATTACCTTAGAAGGTGGTGGTAAACTTAGAGTTGAAACAAATCATTATGATACCCAAATACCTCAATCTTGGGATATTGCAAAGCCTGATAATAGAATAATACAAGTTTGCAAAGCTCTTAAGGAAAAAGGGGAGAAGGTTTGTTTAATAACTAAGGATATATTTGAACGTATAAAAGCTGATACTGTAGATATAGAAGTAGAAGATTTTTATGAAGAGGTAGTTCCAGATCAAACAAGTCAATATACAGGTAGATTAGATGTATATGTGTCAAATGAAGATTTAGATAAATTTTTTAGAGAAAAGAGTTTAGATTCAAGTGTTGTTAAATATTACGATGATGTTAGTCAGAGCTATTTAAAACCTGAGCTTATAATAAATGAGTTTTTAATAATTCATTCAAATATAAATGACAAACAAACAGCTTTAGGAAGATTCAATGGAAAGAAAATAGTACCACTTTATTATAAAGAGACTAATATAATGGGTTTAAACCCGAGAAATGTTGGCCAAAAGTTTATGATAGAGAGTTTAAGTACAAGTGCAGAGATAGCACCATTAGTAATAATAAAAGGTCCGGCAGGAACGGCTAAAACATTATTTTCGTTAGCTGTGGGTCTTCAAAAAATAATAGAAGAACAAAGTGGTAAATATAGAAGGATATTAGTTTGCAGGCCTAATGTAACTATGGATGAAGAAATAGGTTATTTACCGGGATCAGAGCAAGAAAAAATTGCACCATTTATGAGACCTATATATGATAATTTAGAAATTTTAATAGACTCAGATGAGGTTGAAAGATATAAAAATGAAAAGGAGCTTAATGATAAGATAGAAGAGCTTTTTGAGAGAAGGATAATAACTACAGAGGCAGTAGCTTATCTAAGAGGCAGAAGTATAGTGAAAAATTGGGTTATAATAGATGAAGCTCAAAATCTTACGCCAAAACAAGTTAAAGCTATAATTACAAGAATTGGTGAAGGGTCAAAGCTTATTCTAATTGGAGATCCTGATCAAATAGACCAGCCATTCTTAGATTCAAGAAGTAATGGACTTTGTTATGCTTCTGAAAAAATGAAAGGAAGTCAACTTTGTTATCAAGTTACATTAAAATATGATGAATGTGAAAGAAGTGTACTTGCATTTGAAGGAGCTAAAAGATTATAAAATATAAAAAAGATAAGCTAAATTTTAGAAGCTTATCTTTTTTTTACCTTAAAATAGTGCAGTAAATTTAAGAGATTGTAAACTTAAAGTATAATATATTGAAAATACTACTATATACATATATAATAAAATTGCTTAGTTATACTTATTTATTTTTAAATTTATATTAGGGAGAATTTAATATGAGAGATTTAAAGAAATTTTTGAAAAACCCTTCAAAAAAGCTTGTTTTTTTAAGTGATATTATGATGTACATAATTTATTTGATTATAATAGGGACGAGCATATTTACTATAAACTCTATTTGTAAAAACCAAGAACTCAGAAAGAGTGAAAAGGAAGCTATAGAAATAGCAAAAAAAGTGACAGAAAAGCAACAATTATTAGCTAAAACTGAAGAGAATACTAAGAAGAAATATGATGAAAATATAAAAAATATATGTGATTCAAATGAATATCTAAAACTTGTTAATAAAAATATGTTATTAGATAAAAATTATAAACCTCAAGATTTAATAATACCAAAAGTAAAAATAGCCAAAAAAGCAAGTCCTGAAATAAGACAAATGAGAAAAGAGGCTGCTGAAGCTCTAGAAAAAATGTTTTATGATGCGAGAAGAGATGATATAAATTTAATGATTGTTTCAGCTTATAGAAGTTATGATAGTCAAGAAGAAGTTTATGAAAATAAATTAAAGAATGCTGGGATAGAAGAAACTAATAAGTACGTAGCTAAACCTGGTTCAAGTGAACATCAAACTGGACTAGCTGTAGATATAAATGGAATAAAATTTAGTGATTTAAATGAAGATTTTGCAAAAACAAAAGAAGGCTTGTGGATAAAAGATAATTGCAGCAAATATGGATTTATTATTAGATATCCAAAGGGCAAAGAGACCATAACTGGATATAGTTATGAGCCATGGCATATAAGATATGTAGGTTTAGAAACAGCTAAAATAATAACAGAAAAAGGCATAACATTAGATGAATATCTACTAGAAATTGCAAAAAACAAAATTTAATTTGGAGTGATTAAAAATATGCAAAATAATAAAAAATCTCTTAATAAGGGAAAAAAAATAGTAAAAAATATAATTAATTTTTTACTTGCAAATATTATAGTAGGTATGTGTGTTTCAATACCGCTAGTTTACTATGGACCATTAAAAAATGTTAGAGAAATGATGGTAACTACAGCTATGACTACATTTAAGCATAGATATTTTGCAACCTTCTTTCTAACAGATAAAGAAATTAATGAAATATTAGAAAGAAATAAAGCTAATGATGATAAAAATTCAAATGTATCAGATATAAAGGTACTTAATAATAGGGAGACAACCAATGAAAAATCAACAGATGGAATTACATTTGAAGAAATAAAAAAACCAAACTTTAAAGCATATATGTTACAGATTAAAGATTCTAAAAGAGTTGAATTGGGACTTACAGATAGTTTAAACAAATACGGTATAACATTAGATGAAATGGCTAAAAAAAATAATGCTGTAGCTGGTATAAATGCTGGTGGTTTCGTAGATGTTGATGGACAAGGTAATGGTGGTGTACCTACAGGCTTTGTAATGAAAGATGGTAAAATAGTTTTTAATGAAATACCAGCAAATGATAAAATATCACTTATAGGTTTCAATTATGATGGTATATTAACCATAGGTAAATATACTTTAAAGCAGATAGAATCTTTAAAGATTAAGGATGCAGTATCTTTTGGACCATTTTTTGTTGTAAATGGTAAACCTACCATAGAGTCGGGTAATGGTGGTATAGGAATACAACCAAGAACAGTAATAGGTCAAAAGAAAGATGGAACAGTTCTTATGTTAGTTGTTGATGGAAGACAAATAAATAGTGTGGGAGCAACAGGAAAAGAAGTTCAAGATTTAATGTTAGAATATGGTGCTTATAATGCAGCAAATTTAGATGGTGGTTCTTCAACTACTATGTTTTTTGATGGAAAAATTAAAAACTCTCCATCAAGTAAAGATGGTTTGAGATTTTTACCAACTGCTTTCTTAGTTAAATAAAGAGGAGAGAAATTTATGAAAAAATATTTTAAAAATTTAGCTATTTATATAGTTATTGCTATAGCTATTCAAGGCGCTTTTTTAACATATATAAATAATGTATATTTAAAAGAATCAACCGTAGTAGTAGCAAAAACACCAGAAAAAAAGGAAGAACCTAAAAAAGAAGATAATAATATTTTACTTAAATTAAAACCTGAAATGAAGAATACTATAATATCTGAAAGTTCAAAGTATATAGCTTATGAGAATGAAGGAAGTATTTATTACAAATTATTACAGGATGAGAAAGATGCTATTAGAATAGAAACAAATAATATGTTAAAATATAAATGGTTATACAATGATGAGATGCTTATAGCTGAGAAAAATAACAATAAGATAGAGTTTTTTATATACAATATAGATGAAAAGAATAAAACTTTAATAAATAGTCTATCATTAAGAGATAAGAATACTGAAATAGAAGATATAGTAGTATCACCATTGAAAAAAATAGCTTTTGTTAAGGTTAAAACATCAAGAGGTATAGAAATTTATAAACTAAATGGTGAAAAAGACATGGAAAGAGTAAAACTTTCAAGAACAAATATAGAGGATGTAAAGATTATACCTCATGAAGATAAAATAATTTATAGAGCAAAAGATGATAGTAATCTATATATAAGTTATATATCAAAAAGCATAAGTTTTGGTGAAAATGGAGAAATCAAAATTTTAGGTGTAGATAAATCAGATACTATATATGTAGCTACAAAGCAAGATGATAAAATAACAAAAATATATTATGGAAACATAAATACTAAAAAATCAGAGTGGAAGACTATAGATTTAAAAGAACCAATTACGGAAGGGAACTTCTATTTAGCAGAAAATAATACTGCTTATCAAGTTATTCCTTCAGAAAATAAGATAAAATCCTTAATAGATGAAAAAGAATTTAAATATAAAGGTAGTTTCTTAAAATTATATGGAGATAAGGTTATATCTTCAAATTAGGGGGTAGAATATTGAGTAATCAACTATTACGTACTATTTTAACTATACCAGCTATATTAGTGGGCTTTACTTTCCATGAATATGCTCATGCGAAGGTTGCAGATATTTTAGGTGATAAAACTCCTAGATTTCAAGGTAGATTGACACTAAATCCAATAACTCACATAGATCCAATAGGATTTTTAATGATTCTTATATGTAGATTTGGATGGGCGAAGCCAGTTCAGATTAATAGAAGCGCTTTTAAAGATCCATATAAAGATGATTTGAAAGTATCACTTGCAGGGCCAATAGCAAATCTTATAGTTGCCATTTTAGGAGCTATATTATATAAGGTGTATATAGAAATATTTTCAAGTATAGAATTAAGTTCACAAGTTAGTTTAGTACTAGGATTAATATCAATAATTATAAAGATGATATATATAATGAATGTGTATTTATTTATATTCAATTTATTACCGGTACCAGGCTTAGATGGTTTTGCTATAATTGAAGATTTGTTTCCAAACTTTTTTTTACAAATTGAAGAAAAAGTTGATAGATACAAGTTTATAATATTTATAGCTATAATATATTTTGGTGGTTCTATAATAAGTTATCCTGGAGAAGTAATAATTTCTTTAATTGAAAGATTACTAGGCATAATATAATTGATATTAGGAGGAAATAATATATGAGACTAAGGAAAAAATGGTGGGCGAGACCGGAATTAGAAGCTGATTCAAGAGTAATAACAAAGCCTTCCATAAAAAAAGGCAATTGGAGTGAAGAATTTGGAAATAGTAATCCAATTCATTTAGAACTTGGTTGTGGAAGAGGAAAATTCATAACTGAAAAGGCTTTAGAGTTTCCTAATATAAATTTTATAGCTGTAGATTTAAAAGATGAAGTTTTAATATATGTTCTTAAAAAGTTAAAAGAAAATGAAATAACTAATGTCAGAATAATTCCTATGAATATAGGCTTTATAGCAGATGTTTTTGAAGAAAATGAAATCAGTAAGTTATATATAAACTTCTGTAACCCATGGCCTAAGGAGAGACACAAGAAGAGAAGATTGACTCATACAAATTTCTTGAATTTATACAAAGGCTTTATAAAGCCAAATACTGAAATATGGTTTAAAACAGATGATATAGGACTTTTCGATGAATCACAAGAATATTTTAAAGAAAGTGGTTTTGAATTAAAATTTGTAACTTATGATTTGCATAAATCTGATTTTAAAGATAACATAATGACAGAATATGAAACCAAATTTACAGGTCTTGGAATGAAAACTATGTTTTTAATAGGAAAATTATTGTAATAAGAAGTATTAGAATTCTACAAAAAGAATAATAAAAAAAGGGTTAAGACAAGATTTTTGATTGTCTTGATCTTTTTTTATTATGAGATTAGATTTGAAAAATTGTTAAAAGTAAGCGAAGAAAAAAGATATTTGTAGAGATAATTATTAACACTTATAAAGCAAATAATAGAGTATTTCTATCATAGATTGAAGAAAATTTAAACTTATTAATAATTTATTAAAGGTTATATAATTAATAAATATAAAAAGCATTAATTATATAACTTTATTAATTTTAAGTTAGAATAATAAATATAGATTTACACATAATAAATCAGACAATGATTTATTAAAAATCATACCTTTCACATATTACGAATAAAAAAATAGGAAGGAAGTGTTAAATAAAAGCGCTTATTTTTTAAGCAATATATACTTAAGAAATGTAATTTTAAAATAATTTATAAGTACAAGAGATAAGATATAAAGTAAAGGGGATGCTAAGTTATGAAAAATAAACCAGATGATAGAAGTGATAATGTAGAAAAAATTCAATGCAATATAAGTAATACTATTCAAAATATGCATCTTGCAGATGATATGATTGAAATAACAGATGATCAAAAAATGAAACAAGAGTTGATAAATAAAAATGAGAGAAGAGAAGAAGCCCTTAAGGGGATGAGAAAAGAAATTAAAGATGAAGCCATAGTAAGAGAAATGAATATGGATAATAAATAATATTTGTAAGTTAATGCCTTTCTATAAAGATTTTGTAGAAAGGCATTTTATAAATTATAAATTGGGTTAGATTCAATCATAAGAATTAGTTAATAATTTGCAAAATTGCGGTCTATATATTTACAAATAAGTAATATTAATATATAATTAAATAAAATTAAATATTCATTTTATCAAGAACTAGGGGAGAGAGTTAGCTCGATGATCCTATACCAACCTACTCATGAAAGGTGGTTCTGCTAACATCGATAAGTAGAGAAATAGGTGTATATATTCTTCTTGTCGATAATGATAAGAAGAATTTTTTATTATAAAAAGATATACAAATAATGATATATCTAATTTTACAGGGGGGCTATTATGAAAATAGAAACAAAATGCTTACATGAAGGATATCATCCACGAAATGGGGAGCCTAGAGCTCTACCAATTTATCAAAGTACAACTTACACATATGATTCAACAGATCATATAGGAAAATTATTTGATCTTACAGCTGAGGGACATATGTATTCACGTATTTCAAATCCTACGGTTGATGCAGTAGAGAAGAAAATTGCTGCACTTGAAGGAGGAGTTGGGGCTTTATGTACTACATCAGGACAAGCTGCTTCATTAATAAGTATTCTTAATATTCTAAAAGCAGGAGATCATTTTATAAGTGCGTCTACAATATATGGAGGGACTATTAATCTTTTTGCAGTAACACTTAAAAGATTTGGTATAGAGTGTACATTTGTTGATTCTGAAGCTTCAGAAGAAGAGATACAAAAGGCGTTTAAAGAGAATACAAAAGCTGTTTTTGGAGAAACAATTGCAAATCCTGCCATAGCAATATTTGATATAGAAAAATTTGCAAATATTGCTCATAAAAATAATGTACCACTTATTGTAGATAATACTTTTGCCACTCCAATTCTTTGTAGACCAATAGAATTTGGAGCAGATATTGTTATACATTCTACAACAAAGTATATGGATGGCCATGCAATTCAAGTTGGTGGTGTTATTGTGGATAGTGGAAATTTTGACTTTACCAATGGAAAATTTCCAGAGTTTACTGAGCCAGATGAGTCTTATCATGGAGTAATATATTCAGAAAACTTTGGAAGAGCTGCATATATTACAAAAGCTAGAGTTCAAATGATGAGAGATTTAGGCGCATATCCAGGAGCAAATGCAGCATTCCTTTTAAACTTAGGATTAGAAACTCTTGCTGTTAGGATGGAAAAGTATTGCAGAAATGCTGAAAAGGTAGCTGAATTTTTAAATGAATCAGAAAAAGTAGAATTTGTTAATTATCCTAGTTTAGAAGATAATAAATATCATGAAATCAGTAAAAAATATTTACCTCTTGGATCTAGTGGAGTTATTTCATTTTCAATAAGAGGGGGAAGAGAAGATGCTGTTAAGTTCATGGATTCATTAAAGCTTGCTTCTAATGTAGTTCATGTAGCAGACATTCGTACTTGTGTACTTCATCCAGCAAGTTCAACACATAGACAACTTACAGATAGTCAACTTATAGCAGCAGGAATAACGCCAGGTTTAGTTAGACTTTCAGTAGGACTTGAAAATGTTGATGATATTATTTTTGATATAAGAAATGCTTTAGAAAATATATAATTAATATTCATAAAAAGGGACTACATCGAGTTGAACATTTTTATTCAACTCGATGTAGTCCCTTATTTTTAAATTTTTATTTATTATTCAAAGTTATTACTGTAATGTTTGGTGGGTTCATAAATCTAAAAGGGTTTTTAGTGTTTCCAATGCCAGTATTTACATATAGTTCATAGGGTCTTGAATTTTCGTTAACTGTATAATGAGAAACATTATAATTTTTAGCGTATGGAGGTGATATTATTGGACCATAAAAAGGTAATCTAACTTGTCCGCCATGACTATGTCCTGAAATCTGCAAATCTATATTGTAGTCTGTCAATCTATCAGCTACATCAGGTTCATGAACCAATAATATATTATAATCATCTTTGTTTAAATCCTTGAAAGTAGAGCTTATATTTGGGTTGCCAAGCATAAAATCATCTAAGCCAAATAAACTAATTTTTTTTCCCCTTTCTAATGAGATAGACGTTTTAGAGTTTGATAAAAGCTTAAAGCCTGATTTTTTCATAATATCATCATATACTTTAGCACCAGCTCCACCTAAATCATGGTTTCCATAAACAGCAAATTTACCTTTAGAGGCTTGTATTTTATTTAGTATGGGAGCTATGCTTTTGGTTTTGTCATATGTTGATGAATTATCTATTAAGTCACCTGTAAATATAACTAAATCAGGTTTTTGATCGTTTATTTTGATAACAAGTTTTTCTAAGTCTTCTAAAGAATAAAAATCTCCTAAATGGGTGTCTGCAAATTGAATTATTTTAAAGCCGTTAAAAGACTTGTCTATATATGGTGAAGAAATAATCTCATCTTTTACAAATAGTAATTTGGGTTCAATAAATCTTGCATAAATTAAAGTTAGTATCATAAACACTATAGATAAAATTAAAAGTTTTTTTAATATTTTTTTCAATGTGGATTCTCCTTTATAAAGTTATAATTAATTTTAAATTATTATAGCATATAGGTTAAAGATAAATATTACGAAAAAGCTAAGATTTTTAGACAGGATTTTATATGATTAAGATAAAGGAATAATTTTCAACATATATATAAATTAAATTAAGTGTAAACTAATAATAAAAGTACATTAATTAAAGGAGCAATTTATATGAGAAAGATTAAAGGTTTATTAATCCTAGTATTAGTAGTTTCTTTTATTGCGAGTGCCTTAATTTTAAATGATAAAATTACAAAGAGCTTAATAGGAAATAATGAAACTAAAGAAATATTGAATAAACTGACCTTAGAAGAGAAATTAGAACAAATGATTATAATTGAACTTCCATACGTTTATGAAAATAATAATAAAGTTGATTTTACTAAGGTAACAGATAGTGTAAAAGAATTTCTAAAAACTAGGAAACCAGGTGGAATTATATTATTTAAAAATAATATGATTAGTGAAGAACAATCACAGACTATGATAAAAGATATCAAAAGTTGTAAGGATAAAATACCATTTTTTATTACAGTAGATGAAGAAGGAGGGAGAATATCTCAAGTACCAGTAAAACTTAATATTAAGACAGCAGCTGATATAGGAAGAACAGGGAATCCCAAAAATGCTTTTGAAGCGGCAAAAACAATAGGTAGTGAATTAAAAAAACTTGGTTTTAATGTAGATTATGCTCCAGTTATGGATGTCAATACAAATCCTAAGAATCCAATTATAGGAGATAGATCCTTTAGTCCAGATCCAAAAATAGTAGCTACGTTTGGAACTGAATACATAAATGGATTGAAAGAACAAGGAATACTTTCCACTGCAAAGCATTTTCCTGGTCATGGTGATACAATTGGAGATTCCCATAAGGGTTTTGTAGAGGTAACTCATGATATAAATAGGATTGAGTCAGTGGAGTTATTACCTTTTAGAGAGGCTATAAAAGCAAATGTTGATTTCATTATGGTTGGTCATATTACAGTTCCAGCTTTAGACAGCAGTAAAACACCATCCTCACTATCAAAGCCAATAGTAACAAATTTATTAAAGGAGAAAATGGGTTTTAAGGGTGTAGTTATAACTGATGCCCTTAATATGGGGGCAGTAACTCAGAATTATAATAAATTAGAAGCAGTAAAGCTAGCTATAAATAGTGGTTGCGATATTGCACTTATGCCTGATATAACTGTTATTCCAGGAAAAGATATTTCTAGTTATGATGAATTGATTAAATATTTAGTAGATGAAGTCAGAAAGGGAAATATAAAGGAGGAAAGAATAGATGATGCAGTATTAAGAATATTAGATAAAAAACAAGGAATTTAAAAATTTAATTTTAGGTATATAATTTTTTTTACAACTTTTTTAATTAATAATTTAGAAGGAAAAAGTAAATATTTATTGAATATATATATTATTAAAGTAGAAAGGTTGAGATGATTTTATGAAAATAGAATTAAATAATGAAGAGACCTTAAATATATTACATGCATTAAGAAGTGAATTTATGAGTGTAAAACTTTATTTTGAAGAAAACCAAAATGAGCAAGAAAGAATAGGTGTTACAACACCCGAGGAAATTAGAGATACTTATAATACCATTTTAAAGCAAACTAAAGAAGAATTTCCAATGTTAAATTATATTAAATAATCTTATATTTATATAAAAGAAAAGTTAGATTTAATTATCTATCTTTTCTTTTTATATAAGAAATGTGTATCATATAACAAACAATATATAAGTTTCTACATAAACATTGCTTTTAAGTATGATAGGAACAATATTCCTATATTAAATTCCGTAACATAACTAAAAATAAATTCATAAAATATACTGAGTATAAAAGTTTAAAATATTTATATGAATGAAGTTTATAGTTAAATTAAATAATTAAAATACTAAATTTTTAATTAATAAAAGAGCAAACTTCAAGAGTGATAAAGAATTTTATATAGAGCTACATGTCGCAGAAGTAATAATCATGTTCTTGTTGTAGATAAATAAAGTTAAAAAGATTTATAAAAATAAATTAGGAGTGAATTATTATGGAAAATGAAGACTTTAATCAAATAAAGAATACCATTGATAATTTATTAGATATTATTATAAAAGATATAAAGGAAATTTTACTAAATTGTGATGAAACAGATTTTTATGATTATCAGACTCAAATATTACAAGATGTTGAAGACTTTGAGGAGCAAATATATGCTATAGAAAATGAAAGGTTTAAAGATTCTTATCAACTAAGTAAAGAGAAAGAACAGTGGAATGGTTATGAAGGCGATTATACCATAGAGAATTATGTAAAGTACGAGAGTAAATATTATAAGAACTATTAAATAAAGTTATATAATTTTAAATTGTAACATCCTAGAATATCAATTGTAATATTTTAGGATGTTATATTGTTTATATTAGATGAAATATAAGAAGGAGTTTTTAAATAATTACTTAAAACTAATGACAATAAATGTAAAAGGGTGCATAATATAAATTAAGTATAATGCAATAAATATTTAGAAGAAGCAAAAGGGAGTGAGGGGTATGGGAAAATTTAATTTTGGAGTGTTAATTAAATGTATTATTTTTGGAGTGGTATGGGCATTAATTTTATCTCTAGTTGGATTATGTATTAAGAATTTTACTAATTATAGCTTTAAAGATATTTTATTTTTGGAAGGGTTAATAGTAATTCTTTTAAGTGGAATGGCATTAGTTTCTGGTGGCTCTATGGGAGAATCTTTTAAAATTTTAGGAGAAATGAATACAGAGCGTCCAAATCTTGAATTAAAAAGATTTGAAGATGAAAAAACTAAAAACATATTTAAAAGAACTTTAAGTATTGAGAGAAATTCACTATCCATAATTATAGGTGCGTTTATTTGCTTTATAATTAGTTTTGTAATGCCTGTATAACATGAAAAATATCTCCATAAAATAAGAGAAAATGAAGAGTTTAAAAGAACAATAATAATTTAAAATGTGTAAAAGATAAACATAAAATAGTAAAAAACAACTAGTGTAAAATTTAGTTGTTTTTTTGTTTTTAAAAAGATTTTAAATTATATATTGACAAATTATAAAAGTTAGATTTAAAATCATATTAAACAGTGTTCAATGAAATAACAGTGTTTAATAAAGAGAAGTAAGAGGTGAAAAATGAGAGTAATAAAGAAAATCTTTTTTACACTTATAATAGTTATTAGTTTAATGATTTCAATATTTGTTTGGTTTGCAAAATCAAATAATAAAGATTATGGAGATAATAATAAAATAATGAAATCAAATAGAAGTAATACTAAAAAGGCTTTAGTAATATATCAGCCTTCGAGATTTAAGGTTACAGATAAAATTGCTGAAAAAATAGCAGGAGGAATAAAAGATGAGGGATATGATGTTACTCTAAATTATCCAGGAAGTCATTTATCAAATGATATTTCCCAGTATTCAATTGTAGTTTTTGGTTCTCCTGTTTATATAGGCCAAATATCAAGCACATTAACAGATTATATGAAAAGGATAAAGAACTATGAAGATAAAAAGGTATTAATATTTGCTACAGGTTCTCAATTAAATAATGGAGAAGTTGACAAGATAGGAGAAAACCTTAGTACAATAAAAGCTACAGAAAAAATAAATTTCAAAAATGGAAATAAAGATGAAGATAAAGCTTATGAAATAGGTAAAAAAATAGCAGGAGAGTAACTTATGAAAATTTTAAGATGGATTCCTAATATTTTGACTATAGCTAGAATTAATTTAACTCTAATTTATTTGATATTTTTATTTAAGTTAAATATTCATCCTAATAATGAGCTATATCTTATATATGAAGTAATCTTATTTATCCTAATATGTCTAACGGATTTCTTAGATGGAAAACTTGCAAGAAAGCTATTAGTATCATCAGCTTTTGGAAGTATTTTAGATGTAACGGCAGATTTAATTTTTATTATATCAACTCTAATTCTTTTAAATATAAATAATAAAATTCCAACATGGTTTATTTTTGTTGTATTATTTAAGTTCATAGAGTTTATATTTACATCAAGTATTATTAAAAGTTCAAATAATGTTTTTGTATTTGACTGTTTTGGTCGTATTGCAGCAGTAAATTTTTATTTAGTACCTGGACTTACACTATTAACCTATATAGGTGTTAATATTAGTTATTTAAATATATTTTTATATATAACATTAATATTAGTTATTAGTTCATCTTTTGAGAGATGTGTTAATTGCTATAAAATACTTAAGATAAAAGCAGATGATAGAATATTAGATAGATGATTAGGACTTAGGAGGATATATTATGGGAACTTTAGAAAGAAGAAAGCAAGAAAAAGAGATTATAAGGAGAAAGATAATAGATACAGCTAGTGAAATATTGACTAGTGAAGGGTATGAAAATTTATCAATTAGAAAGATAGCAAATAAAATAGAATATTCGCCAGGGATAATTTATCATTACTTTAAAGATAAGGCTGAAATAGTAACTTATATTGTGGAAGAGGGATATGGAAAAATACTAAAAAGTATAACATCAATAAATTTAGACCCTGAAAACCCAGAAAAAACGATTGAAGAGGGATTAAGAAATTATATTAATCTAATGCTTGAAATGCCAGAGCAATTTAAAACCATTTTAATGAGTGATATTGAAGCAATAAAAGAAAAAGTAGATATGCTCAGTGAAGGGGTTTCAAAGGATAGAGGAAGTATGCAAGGACTTTGTAACTTAGTAGAGTTAGGTATGAAAAAAGGAAAGTTTAGAAAAATGGATGTAGAGCTTACGGCACAAATAATATGGACATCAACTCATGGACTTTTATCTAGATTAATATTAGAAAAAAATATACCAGATAAACAAAAAGAAAGACTTATAAATCAGCATTTCAATATACTTATTCATGGATTGCTTAAATGATAAGAAAAATTAAAGAAATTAATATTGTAAAATTGTGGAATTATGGAATTGTGGAATGATATTTAGTTATATTTTAGTATTTATAGTTGGAGGAAAAATAATATGCAAAAAAGATTAAAAGGAATTGATATATTAATAATTTTCATAATTATACTACTAATAGTAATAACAATACTTGGATTATGTTCCTTTGGAACTGATAAAAGCTATGTTATTATAAATCAATATGGGGATAATGTAAAGATTTTTGGAAATGGAATTTATGCTCATGATTCATATTTTAAAGCTCCAATCTTTATTGGTACTGATTGTACTATACTTTTTTTAGTTGTACCAATGATGATATTTGCTTTAATTAGGGAAATAAAAAAAAGAACAATAAAGTCAAAGTTATTTTTAACTTCATTTACAGCAATAGTGCTTTACTATGCTACCAGTATAGCATTTGGAGTAACTTATAATTCACTTCATTTACTGTATATTGCTTTATTCTCAAATTCTCTTTTTGCTATTATTATATTAATAAAGAGTACAAGAGCAAATGAAATACAAAAAGTTCAAAAGAATATTTCACTATCAAATGGATTAAGTATATTCTTAATATTATCGGGCAGTTCTCTTTTTGTAGCATGGTTACCAGATATAATAACATCTTTGACATCTGGTAAATCATTAGAACTTATAGAAATATATACAACAGAGATCACCTATGTGTTAGATATGGGTGTAATAAGTCCGATGATATTTATATCTTTATTTCTTCTTAAAAAGAAAGACGGACTTGGAGAAATTTTACTTTCTATTATTTTAAGAGCATGTGAAATTATAGGAATTATGGTTCTAATACAAACACTTTTTCAAGCTTTAGCTGGTATTAGAATTCCATTTCCAATCCTTATTACTAAAGTTGGAATATTCGTTATACTTGCAATTTTTTCAGTACATTTTAATATTAAGTTTTACAAGAATATAAAAGAGTAGAGATATAAATATTAAATTTAAATTGATTTTAAATATATTTATAGAACTAATAATTGCTAAATATTAAAAATTTATAGAAAGAAAGGTGGTGAATTTTAGTAAGAGTTTAGTGTAATTTAATTTCTTGCTAAAATAAAAAATGAAGACACTTATTATTTATGGAACTAAACACGGTACTACTGAAAAGTGTAGTAAATTTTTAAAGGATAAAATTACAGGTGAGGTTGTAGCTATAAATATAAAAAATGAAAAAATACCTGAGATAGCTCATTTCGATAATATCATAATAGGTAGCTCTATTTATATGGGACAAATTCAAAAGGAAATAAAAAACTTCTATATAAAAAATTTTAATAAGTTAAAAGAAAAAAGGATAGGTCTTTTTATATGTGCTATGAATGAGAAAGATATTGAGCTTCAATTAAATAATGCTTTTGGATCAGAGCTAGCCAATAGAGCTATTGTAAAAAAATGTTTTGGAGGAGCATTTTCATTCAAGAATATGAAATTTTTTGAGAAGTTTATAGTAAAGAAAATTGCTAAAACAGATAAAGATATAGAAAATATTTCAGAAGAAAGTATTAATGAGTTTGCCAAAATAATAAACAATAAATAAATATTTATTAAATGAAATGAAGCGAAATCCGCTTCATTTTTTTATAGAATAATAGTCGCTAAATACATTATAAAGGGTTATAAGAATTAACTATAATTTAAATGGCGCTATGTGGAAAAAATAATATTAATGATTTATTAATATGAAATCATGGAAAATTGTATAAAAAATATATAAAATAGAAGAGGACGTTTTAATATTATAAGTAAATATTGTATGTTTAATTGAAATAAAAAAGAAGAGTAAAAATTACTTTTGTTGAAAAGAGGATTTAATAAAAATTGTAGAATGAAATAATAATCAATCAATTGATTATTTATTATAATGGTTTAGGACAATGTATATTTATCCTTTAACAGATTAGTAAGGTAAAAAGGAGGAATCGAATATTTTTATTTATAAAATACAACTTGCTGATACAGAAGAGGTTGTTGGAATAATTGAACTTAGAGAAATAGATAAAAGAAATAAAATTGGTAGAATATGTAAGTTTTTGATTTTGGACAAGACTAATAGGGGAAAGGGTATAGGAAAGAAGGCATTGATAGAAGTATTAAGAATTGGGTTTGAAGAGTTTAAGTTAAAAAAAATAACACTTGGAGTATTTGAGTTTAATGAGAGTGCTATTAAGTGTTATGAAGGTGTTGGATTTAAAAAAGAGAAGTACATAAGAAATACAGGAAAATTGCCAACAGGTGAATGGAGTTTGTATGAAATGTCTATTTCAAAATCTGAATGGCAAATAAGAAAAGATATATGTTGTTAATAAGTTATATTTGTTAACTGTTATAGATTAACAAAAAATTGTGCTTCAAATCAAATAACATAAGAATAATTTTATAACTATAAAATAAGCGAATATAGTATTACTGTGATTATTATTTTTTATAAATTTCCATAATAGGAAAAATAATATATAGAAAAAATTTTTTGATTATTGGGGGATATTAATTCACGGTGTATCAATAAATAATGCATTAAAATAAATTTTTTAATATAATAAAATTATTAAATTTAGTAGTTGACTTTATGAAGAATTTACTATAATATAACAAATATAAGATATTTATTAAATAAATGGAAAACTAAAATTAAATAGTTAATTGTGAAACAAAATAATAATGATATTTTTTTATTATTGATTTGTTTCTAAAAAAGCTTTAAATAAGCAAGAGTAGGAATTCCTACTTTTGCTTATTATTTTTTTGTTAAAAATTAAATTAATTTAAAGAGGAGTGTAGACTATGGAAAAAGAAACAGAAAGCAAATCAAAGGAATTAAATTCAACGACTAATTTAGAATCTAAAGAAGAACTGCAAGAAAAGTTATGGAATACTAATTTTATTTTATTAATGCAAGGACAGGTAGTATCAATTTTTGGAGATACTGTTTATGATATTGCACTTCGTTTTTTGATTCTTGCTAAAACTGGATCTGTAGCATTAATGGGCTCGCTAATGGCAGCTAGTATTATTCCTAGAATATTTATTTCTCCATTAGCAGGTACATTTATTGACAGGCATGATAGAAGAAAAGTATTAATTATCTCGGATTCTATTTGTGGTATTACAATTCTTTTTGTTGGAGTGGCAGCAATAATGGGCTTCATACAAATATGGATGGTACTTGTAGCGGGAATTATATTAGACGTATGTGGGTGTTTTTTTAATCCAACAACTAGCTCATCCATACCAGATATTGTACCAAAATCTAAGTTAATAAAAGCAAATTCAATATATTCTTCAATCACTTCAGCTAATGATATGGCTGGATATGCATTAGGTGGTTTTTTGATTCAACTTATAGGAGCACCAATATTATTATTATTTAATGGAGTGAGTTTTTTATTTTCAGCTATTTCTGAATATTTTATTACAATACCAGAAGTTAAATCATATACAGAAAAATTAAGTTTTATAGAGGATATGAAATCGGGAGTAAAATTTGTAAAGAATTCAAAAGGACTTAAGTATTTATATATTACAATTGCTTTTTTAAATTTTTTTGCTGCTATGTCTATGACGCTTACGTTACCTTTATTCAAGTTACACAAAGAGTTAGGTGTTGGATTATTTGGAATAGCAATGGCTATTAACACATTTGGAATGCTAGTGGGATTTGGTATATTATCAGTAATTGAAATAAAAAAGGAAATAAGGTTTCATGTATTTATATTAAGTGGAATTATAGTTTCTATTACAATGATTTTATACTCTTTTACATTAAATTTTTATTTAATTTCTATATTATTTTTCCTAGATGGTTTAAGCTTAGCTGTAATGAACTCATTTATTCAATCGAGTATGCAAAAGTATGTACCTTCTAACATGCGCTCAAAAGTATTTGCATTTAAAAATATGTTAACAGGTTCTTTAATGCCATTAGGTATGGTGCTTGCAGGGATACTGGGGGAAATAATGAGTATGAATATAATAATTTTTGTTGCTTATTTAATATTCTTTATATTATTTATTTATCTTTCATTTGTAAAAAGTGTTAAGGAAATAATCAACATGTGATTTTATAATGTGGTTATTGACTATTATTAAAAAGGGTTTGAGGATAAAACATATAAATTTGTAATTATAAGATACAATAATTCTAAATATATAAGCATATCTGTTTTAGACGAGTTAATTGTTTTAATTTCTTTATTATTCATATAACGCCTCTTTTGCGTTAATAGGATTTGTTTAATTAAATTTAAAAAATTCTCAAAAAATATAAAATAATGTCTATATATATGTAATTGTACAATATTATATAATTAATTGTAAATTTATAACATGAATAGAATTTAGAGTCATACTTAAAATTATGAACTGGAATATTAGATTGTATAAAATTAATTTTAGTGTATAATGAAAAATTTCTTATGTCATTAGGATTTAACGTATTTTAAGTTTTGAATTATTAGGGTAACGGGTTTATGTACTACACTAAAAAGCTTAATCAAGATACGTAGTAGCTTTTTTATCTAATCCGTTAAAAGTATTTTCCTATTTTTCTACTAAGTGTTATAGCGTTATTTTCTTTTATTGTAATATATGAAAATCTAATATTAGAAATGTATGGCATAAATATTGCTTTTAAAACAATGAAAATATTTACATTGTGAAAAGGAGTGTTATTATGGCAAGAAGGGCATTATCAAAAAGAATTTCGGTAGCTTTATTAATAGCTACAATTTCAACAATTCCAGGATTTAGTGTTTATGCTAATGTTAATCCTAAAAGTGAAAGTGCTAATTTGATTCAAAAACAAGCTCAAACAGAAACACAAAGTATTTTTAATAATTGGTATCAAAATTTAGTAGGTAGAAAAGCAAATCCAGATGAGACGGCATTAATAAATGCTATTAATGCTAATGATAATCTAGTTTCCACTGAAGATAAAAAAGGATGCTGGGACAGTATGGTAAAAGATTCGCCAGCATTTTTATGGAGCAATTTACCACTTGGAAATAATTCTGCAAATATTACTGCAAGTTATAAAAATGTATATAACATGGCTTTAGCTTATAGACTACCTAACTCAAAGTTTTATAATAATCAAAATCTTAAAAATGATATCTTATTTGCGATGAATTTTTTAAATGAGAAAGTATATAACAATAAGATAAAAAAGATATATGGTAACTGGTGGGATTTTGAAATTGGTACTCCTTTAACACTAGTAAATATACTCACATTAATGAAAACGGATTTAGATAAGGATAGTTTAGATAAAAATTTAGCTTCTATAGATAATTTTGTACCTGATCCTATAAAAAGAAAATCATTAAACAAGCCTTCTTTTAAAGAAACGGGAGCTAACCTTATAGATAAATGTTTTGCAGTTACTATGAGAGGTGTTTTAGGAAATGACGAAAATAAAATTAAGCTTGGTATACAGTATATAGATTCAGCGTTTATTATGAATACAAACTATGGAGATATTACTAAAAAGGGAACAGCTGATGGATTCTATATAGATGGATCATTTATACAACATGATAATTTAGCTTATGCTGCCGGATATGGAGCTGTTTTTCTTGAAAGAGTTTCAGACTTTTTAACAGCATTGAAAGATACAAGTTACTTATCGGGTTTTAAAAATATTGATAATGTTTATAGATTTGTATCAGATAGTTTTGTTCCTCTATTTTATAAAGGGGCAATTATGGACAATACAAGAGGCAGAGGTGTTTCAAGATTAAATAGTAATGATCATTTAGCTGGTAGAGCAATTTTAGTTTATATAAATAAGATTGCCAAAACAAATAAAAGTCCAGAATATAGAAGAACTTATCAAGGTTTCGTTAAGAGTATGATATTATCAGATACAAGCTTTACAGATTATATGAATGGGTTAAGTTTACCAAGAATTCAATCGTTAACAGAGCTTTTAAATGATTCTACAATACCTAATAATCTAGATAACAGAAATGAATTTAAAGCTATGAATTTCATGAAAAGATATGTTAGTCAAAAAGGAAGTTACGCAGCTGGTTTAAGCTTATTTTCAAATAAAATGTCTTCATTTGAATATGGCAATAAGGAGAATAGAAAAGGTTTTTATCAAGGTGCAGGGGTATTAAATCTTTATAATGATGATACAACTCAATACAGTGGAAATTATTACCCAACAATAGATATGGCAAGACTACCAGGTATAACTACTGATGGTTCATATGGAAAGTTAGAAGAGTGGAAGAGTTATTTAAATCCAAAAGAATATTCTGGTGGTGCAACTGATGGAATTTATGGTGCTATAGGATTTGAGTTTTCTAATATAAATTTAACAGGTAGTGATTTATCAGGAAGAAAGTCTTGGTTCTTTTTTGATAATGAAATCGTTGCATTAGGTTCTGATATTAATAGTACAAGCAATTCACCTGTAGAAACAGTTATAGAAAATAGAAAGCTTAAAGCTGATGGATCAAATAAACTTATAGTTCAAGGAAACTTAGTAAATGATAAGTTAAATTCAAATAATAGTACATGGGCTTATTTAGAAGGTAAAACTGAAAACACTGGGATTGGCTACTATATTCCAGAAGGTCAAAATACATTTGCTCAAAAATCTTTAAGGGAAGGAACCTGGTTTGATATAAATAATAGCATAACTACACCTGAAGGTAAAAATAAGGTTAGTGAATATTATGGTTATTTAAGTATTAATCATGGAACTAATCCAAAAAATTCATCCTATAGTTATGTAATATTACCTAATAGGAATCTTAAAGAAATTGAAAACTATGCAAATACAGCTAATATTAAAATACTTAAAAATTCTATAACAACACATGCTGTAGAAGACTCAAAAAAGAATATATTATGTATAAACTTTTTTGAAGCTGATACTTACGAAGATTTTACTGCTTCCAATCCATTATCTCTTTTAGTAAAAGGAAATAATAATGGAAATGAATATTATTTATCTGATCCTACAATGAAGCAAGAATCTATAGAACTTAAGGTTAAAGTAAAAAATATAAATGATTACGATGTGGAAGAAAATACAGAAGTTAGTATTGATAGAGACAGGAATATTATAACTTTTAGAGTGAATACATCTGATAAAGATGGAACTACACATAAGTTAGTTTTAAATAAGAAATAGATTTTAAATTTATATAAGAAGAAAAAATAATCCTTTGAACCTTTGTTATATATTTAGTATATATAGCAAAGGTTTTACAAATAATAATTTTAAAAGCATATTTATATATATGAAAGGAGTAAATAAATCATATTATTATTGATTTATTTGATAAAGATTATGTTTATACCAAAGAGAATTATATTTGAAAAAGAAGCTTTAGATTATGATTTGGGTAAAGAGATTTATAATAAATTTAAAGAGAATGATAAGGTTAAAATTATAAAATTAACTTCAAATAAAGTAAAGCAACATATTCCAGGTGAAGATGTACCATCTCAATATAAAGAAGGGAAAAAAACACTTGTTGTTGGGGTTAAAAAGAGTCTAAAGTTTCAGACTTGTAAGCCTTCAGCACATTATCAACTTCCTTTAGTATCAGGATGTATGGGGCAGTGTGAGTATTGCTATTTAAATACTAAGTTGGGAGATAAACCTTTTGCAAAGGTTCATGCCAATATAGATGATATTTTAAATCAAGCACAGAAGTATATAAATGAAAGATTACCCGAAATAACTATATTTGAAGGTGCTGCTACCTCAGATCCTATACCTGTAGAGCCATATACACATTCTTTAGAAAAAGCTATAGTGTTTTTTGGAAAAGATGAAAATGCTAGATTTAGGTTTGTAACAAAATTTAATGATGTGGATTCACTTATCAATTTAGAGCATAATGGGCATACGGAAGTAAGGTTTAGTATAAATACTTCCTCAGTTATAAATAAATATGAACACGCTACAGCATCTCGTGATAAAAGGATAGAGGCTAGTATGAAGATGGCTAAAGCAGGGTATCCAGTTGGATTTTTGATAGCACCAGTATTTATTTATCCTAATTGGAAAGAAGAATATCATGATTTATTAGTGGAGTTAAAAGATAAACTTCCAGAAGATTTAAAGTTTCCAGTAACCTTTGAAATTATATCCCATAGATATACTACAACTGCTAAAAATATAATACTTCAAGTATTTCCTAAAAATGAACTTCCTATGAATGATGAAGAACGTAAATTTAAATATGGACAGTTTGGATATGGAAAATATGTTTATCCAAAGGAAAATATAGATGCAATAAAAGAATTTTTCAAAAAAGAAATAGAAACCTTGTTCGAAAATAAAGAGATTAAATATATTATATAAATTTAATATATTGTAAAAACTTAAATTATGAATATTGAAAAAATAAATTATATGATAAAATAGCTTTTTATGATAGAAGAGAAATATCATAAAAAGTTATTTTATTAAACAAAATTATAACTCATCCAAGTTTTTCATGTAGAGTAATGTTTCATCATGATTAAATAAAAGGTAATATTGAAAGTGTACACCTTTTATATGTTTATATAAATTGGCTATTGAGCTAGTTATATTATGTCTTCCATCATTATCAACAGGACTTTTCACAGTTAAAAATCCAAAACTATCATTATTTGCACTATCTAATCTTAATCTTTGTATCAGTCTTCCACGCTCATCCCACCAAGTTATAGCTATAGTATCACCTTCATTTATTACTAATCCTTCTAAATCTTCATCAATAATTTCTTTTTTAACAAAATTCCTTATGCCATCGGTATTTACATATGCATCTGGAATTAAAAATGTATTATCAGTTACTCTTATTATTTCATATAGGGTAAATAACTTTTCATCATTATTAATAATTTCTATATAATCCTTCACTCTAAAGCCTCCCCAATATAAAAAAGTTATAAAATTAGTGTGTCCAAATTTTAAAAAAGTAATTTTAAATGTAAAAACTATTGATAGTTATAAAAGTAATGCCTAGAACTGAAAGTCTTATGGAGTTTCAAAACAATATTATATTATTTAATAATATAAGTTAATTTTATTTATTTAAAATTTCTGCGATAAGCCTAGCTATATATTTTGATGAAGCCTTTGCTTCATCAATAGTATTACCTTCTGAGCCTACTTCAATCAGTATTGAATTTTTATTTAAAGTTTGATTAAATGCGTTTTTACCTCGTTTATGTGTATATATTCCTCGGCAAAACTCAGGAAATAATTCAGCAGACTTTGTATTTAACGAATTAACTACTTTTAAATTTTCTTTATAATGAGGATTATTTTGGGCTGTTGTAAACATTATTTTTGCTACATTTTCATTATTCATATTAACTAAAAAGTTATTTTTTTTAGCATTTCCCATAGAGTCTCTATGCAAATCAATTATAAGTTTAAAATCTCCGTATTTTTTTAGATATGTTTTTACAGTTTCAGCAGATCTATAATAACTATTATCATATTGTATCGAATGTATAGTTTTATCATGTATTACTGAAATGCCATAATTTTTCTCAAGTTCTTTTTCAAGTTCTATTCCTATAGCTACAACATTAGAATTATTATTTGTTGAATCTTGCTTACAAGGTAAATAAGATTCTGTAGTATGAGTATGATAAAGCAATATTTCTGGTTTCCCTTGATTTAAAGTCTTTTTTAAGCTAGGATTATAAGCTGGCTTAGCTTTTAAAGATTTAATTTTTTTTGTTTCATTTTTAGTATTAGTTTTTGAAATAGTTTTAGAATATAGCTTTAACGGTGTAAACATAGATACATTATTAGAATTACTATCTTTTAAAAGAGGAATTCTATAATCTACCCAATCTAATATGTTTAAATTAACTGCTTCTAAAGCAAGTGATGAAATAGTAGTTTTATTTTCTGCGTAAGATTGTTCATCATAATAGGTCTCTTTTATAACAGGCATACTTGAGTTTAAAAGCTGTATATATACTAGATTATCTGCTCCTTTTTTATTTAAAGTAATATTAATAACTCTAAGTATAAATAAGCTAAATAATATCAAAACTATTAACATTAATGATGCTAATGAAATTTTAAATTTCCTATCATATTTTAATATATTATACAAAAAAATCCCCTCCCTCTATATTAAATATTTATATTAAAAAGGGAAAATTAATATGTTAAATGTTTCATATAGAATATATATTAAACTATGAAGTTAATGAGTAGTTTAAGTAAAATAAAAGAAAATTAAGTGAAATAATGGCTTTAAATTTGTTGGCTTAAAATTATTGACAGTAAAAATATTGTATTGTATACTTTTTTAAAAAGATTATTTTATGGAAAAGGAGATTTAAAGAGATGATTTTAGTTGTTCTTAACTAAACTATTAAAATTAAATAGTTTGATATGCTTTAAGGAAGCCTAGTTATTGAGCTTTTTTTAAGTGTGTATAGTAAGAACAATATCTTTTGTGAAACTCTTTTATAAAAATGAAATAATTTTAAAGACATATATATACTTGTTTTAGTTAAGTTAAAACGCTGTTAAATATATGCTTTCAATTAAATTAAAATCCAATAAAAGATTTTATATAAATGTAATCCCCGTAGACGATATTGTTTGTTTATGGGGATTTTAATTTTTTATTAAGAAAGGTGGAGAAATTTATGGCTTTAACAAAGGTTACAGAAAAGATATATTATATGGTATAAGCAATTAAGTAGGAGGATTAAAAAATGAGCAAAATTGAAGTGCTAGATATAAAGTTTAAAATTGGAGAGAGAACAAACACTATTTTTCCAGTTATAATAGAAGATGAAAAAGAGATGGTTTTAATAGATTGTGGATATCCTAATTTTTTAAATATCATTAAGGAAACTGCGATAAAGAGTAATGTTAATTTAAATAAATTAACTAAAATAATCATAACTCATCATGATTTTGATCATATGGGAGCAGTGGCAGAATTTAAGAGAGAATATCCAGATATAAAGGTGATAGCATCTAAGGAAGACGCTCCATTTATTGAAGGTAAGAAAAAATCATTGAGGTTGCAGCAAGCTGAAAGTATATATGAATTATTACCTGATGAAGAAAAGCCACAGGCAGAGATTTTTCATAAAATTCTTGAAACTGTAGAAAATTGTAAAGTTGATATTACTTTAAAGGATAGAGATATTTTAAATATTTGTGGAGGAATTGAGGTTGTAGCAACTCCTGGTCATATGCCAGGGCATATTTCTCTTTATCATAAAGAAAGCAAATCAATGATTGTTGGGGATGCTTTAGTGGTAGAGAATGGTAAGCTAACTATTGCATTACCTCAGTATACGTTAAATATGGATGAAGCTTTGAACTCTATTAAAAAGTTTTTGGATTATGATATAAATAGGGTGATATGCTATCATGGGGGAATATATGATAAGGGTATAGAAGAAGAGATTAGAAAAATTATTTTAAAATAGAGATATATAACTTAATTACAAAAAATTTATTTGAGACAGATATATTATTAGAAAAATTTATCTAGAAACACAATGCATATAGAATATTAATTTATAAAAAGGTAATAAAATTTAAATTATTATTTATGAAATTTAAAAATAGAATTAATTAATATAATAGAAAATAAAGAGGATATTCTGAAATCACAGGATATTCTCTTTATTTATTAAAAACTATTGACTAATTTAATTTGAAGTGTAATTATATAATAACTTAAAGTTATTATATTACCAAAAGTAAGTTAGATGTATTTATCAAAATATACATGAATATTAAAAAGAACTAGATTTTAGATATAGTAAGGAGTGACATAAGATGTTAAGAAAAATAGAAAGCAAAAATATGGGTAGTAGCAATCTTGGATGGTTGAAAAGTAAATTTCACTTTTCCTTTGCAGATTATTATAATCCACATAATATAAACTTTGGAGTTTTAAGAGTTATAAATGATGATTTAATTCAAGCTAATACTGGGTTTGATACCCATCCCCATAAAGATATGGAGATAATATCATATGTTGTTAAGGGTGAGCTTACTCATGGGGATAGTATGGGAAATAAAAATACTATAACTAGTGGTCATGTTCAATATATGAGTGCAGGAACAGGAGTTTTTCATAGTGAGCATAACCTTGGCAAAGATATATTAAGACTTTTGCAGATATGGATTTTCCCAGATAAGCAAGGATATAAACCTAACTATGGTGATTACAGATTTAATTGGACTGATAGGCAAAACAAATGGCTTCATATGGTTTCAAGTAAAGAGGGAAATGCACCAATAAAAATAAACCAAGAACTAAATATTTATTCCTTAGAGCTTGAGAAAGGAAAGGATATTAAATTTCCAGTAAATCAAGGAAGGCAGGCCTATTTAGTTCAAATAGAAGGAAATTCATTAATTAATGGGATTGAAGTGAATGAGAGAGATGGAATGGAAATAACAGAAGAGGATATTTTAATTGAGGCAAATGAAACTTCACATATATTAGTTTTAGAAATGAATAAACAAAAATTAATATAAAAAATTAATAAGATTGTATACAATTAACTAAAAAATCACAGAAGATACATAATCATCTGTGATTTTTATTTAGTTTCAGTCATTTTTATTTTAAACTTTATATTTACATTTATCTTTTTATATTATATTAAATTTTATTAGATATTTTTATGTGTAACTATAGAATTTAAAGAGTTTTTTATCTTTTATAAAAAGGATAGATAATATAAATGTTAAAAGCTTTTAAGTGAAATAGTATAAATATTACCTTGATTTATATTAAGAAAAGAGTTATACTTGTTCAGTACTTCTTAGTACTTACAAGTACTAAGAAGTACTAAAGAGTTTTAGGTGGTGAAATTATGGATGAAAAACAAAAAAATATTATAGATGTAGGAAGGGAATGCTTTAATATAAAGGGACTTCAAGCTACCTCAATAGATGAAATAGTAAAAAAGTGCAAGATATCTAAAGCTACTTTTTATAAATACTTCTCAACAAAAGAGGATTTGGCAAATGAAATACTTTTATATTCTAATAAGAAATTTTTAAACAATGCGAAGAAAATTGATGATGATTCTAAAATTAATAATAAAGAGAAGTTAAAAATGAAGATAATTCTTATATGGGAGTATCTACTTTATGACAGCAAGCTTAACATAGAGATTATAGAAAAATTCTCAGAGTGTAAAGGTGAAGAGCCTATAAGTAAATTTAAAAATATAAGAAAAAACAAAATCTTAGATGAATATTATAAAAGTTTAGAAGCTGTATATGGAAAGGATATAGATAAGGTTATATGGGAACTTATATTTTTAATAGATAGTTTAGTACATGAATTTATTTTAATCATGCGTCTTAAAGATGAAAAATTTGAAGCAGATTTTGTTGGAGAATATGTTATAAGAGTCATAGATATTAATATTGAAAAATTAAAAGATAAGGAACCTATGATTAAAAAAACAGATATTTATTTTTTAGTAGATGATGTAGAGAATAAGCTTTATTCAGCTGAAAAAGCGCTTTTTTTAGAAAAGATAAAAAATTTAAAAGAAATTATTAAAAAAGATGATAATCTTATAAATCAAAAGAAACTTATAGAAGCAGTAAACAAGTTACAAGAAGAAGCCAAAACAGAATCATATAATTCTTTAATGATGGATGCATTACTTGCATTTTTAGAAAAAGAGAAATCATTAAAAGAGGAGGTTTCAATATTAAATAACTTAAAAAATAAACTAGGGGATGAAATTTAATGAACAAAACAGGTAGTATAAGCAAAAGAGAAAGAAATTTAATTGTAATTATTATAATAGTAGGATCTTTTTTAACTTCACTTAATCAGACAGTATTAACTTCTGCATTACCTACTATAATGAAAGATTTTAATATTGATGCTAATATTGGACAGTGGTTAACTACTGTTTATTTATTGATTTTGGGAGTTATTATACCAACTACTGCATTTTTAGTAAACAAAATCAGTACAAGAAAATTATATATTTCAGCTTTAGGACTTTTTTTATTAGGTTGTATTTTTTCTATATGTGCTAAAAATATTAGTGTTATGATAATTTCTCGTATTATTCAAGCAATAGGGGCTGGGGTTTTAGCCCAATTGGTGCAAGTTGTTATATTAAATTTATATCCAAAGGAAAATAGAGGAAAAGCTATGGGAATATACGGCCTTACAGTTGGTTTTGCGCCCGCAGTTGGACCTACATTTTCTGGATTTATAATAGACTTTTCAGGCTGGAGAAGTCTATTTTATATGCTTGCTATTATTTCTCTTTTAGATATTATTGTAGCAATATTTGCATTAAAAAACGTGGGAGAAACAAATGATGACAACAAGTTAGATATTATATCTGTTATTTTATCTACATTAGGATTTGGTGGGATATTAATTGGTGCAAGTAATCAAGGAAGCTACGGATGGGAAAGTAGGCTTACATATATACCTTTAATAGTTGGAATAATGTCTATTATTTGTTTTACTTTAAGACAAATTAAGATTAAAAATCCTTTGTTAGAATTAGAAGTATTTAAAAGTAGAGATTTTACAGTTAGCACCATATTAATTTGTATTGCTTATGCAGCTATGATGTCAGCTACAATATTACTTTCTATTTATATTCAATCACTTCGAGGATATTCAGCCGTTACTTCAGGACTTGTAATGCTTCCAGGTTCTTTTTTATTTGCCATATTAAGTCCTGTAACTGGAAGATTATTAGATAAATATGGGCCACGTGTTTTATGTATATTAGGTATGATTTCCTTTGGAGTAGGTACATTTACATTTTCCTATTTAGGCGAAAACACATCATTAATCTATGTAACAATAATGTTTTGCTTAAGGATGTTAGGGCTAGTTGCTATTTGGTCTCCACTTACAACATGGGGGATTAACTCACTTGAGAAAGAATATATTTCACATGGTATTGCGATTAATAACACATTACGTCAGGTGTCAGGAGCTATTGGTTCTGCTATTCTTATTACTCTTATGACAAATGCAGCTAAAAGTAGTAATGTGAATTCCCATGTAGCAGCTAGTATTCATGGAATGAATGTATCTTTTAGGATAGCTGGAATTTTGATTGCAATTGGGCTTGTAGGGATTATTCTATATATAAAAGATGAAAAGGTAGAAGAAGAGTATAATATAAGTAATATTATACAAGAAGAGGCATAAAGATACCTAAAATAATATAAGTTCTGTGATTTTTATTTAAAATATTACTGTGAATGTGCTATAATAAATGAATAAAAATGAATTTAAGAGTATACACAATTATAGAAAGGGGACTTGATTTTGAAAATGTTCTTATTTTCTTTAATTATATTTATTGGAATTATATTTATAATATTAGGAATTTTAATTTGGAAGAAACAAAAAATAAGCTTGTTTAATAAAAATATTAATATTGATGAAAAGAATATAATTGAATATTCTAAATCTATTGGAAAATCTTATATCATAATTGGATTATCAACTTTTATGCTAGGAGGAGAAAGTATTACTGATAACGAAATTTTAAGATGCATTTTACCTGTAATATGGATATTAGCCTTTAGTGCAAGTTTGGTTAAAGTAAACAAAACTCAGAAAAAGTATAAGGTTGGAATTTGGAGTTAATAAGAAGTACATAATTTCTAAAAACATGATATAATTTAGATTCTTTGTCTAAATAAGAATTAATGAAAAAATCACAAGTGAAGTAAACCACTTGTGATTTTTATTGTATTGTAAAATAAAAAATAGAAATCATGAACAAGGCGTAAAAAAGAATGCTTATTATTATTTGTAATTTTTTAGAAATACAATTGTAATATACGAAATATAATTGTAAGACTTTTTAAGAAACTTTTATAAGTATCGTAATTTCTATCCTCTACAATAAAAGTATACCATTGGAAAGGAAGTAGAGGACATGAAAAAAGTGTTTAAAATAATCTTATCATTAATTATAATATTTTTCGGAGCTATATATATATTAGTGAATACAGTGCTTAAAGAAAATTACAATATTTCAGATATCAAGAATAATTTAACTAAGGAAACTATAAATAAGAAGAGTCAAGAACTATTATTAGTAAACGATCAAAATGGCTTGGGTAAGGATTATATACCAGAAGGTTTAACTATTCCTAATATAAAATTTTCAAGTAATTCAGCTAATGAAGAAAAACACGTAGCAGGAATTATGGCAAAACCATTAGAAAAATTGGTAAAGGCAGCTAAAGATGAAGGAGTAACATTACTTGGAAATTCGGCTTATAGATCTTATAAATCTCAAGAAAAGGTTTATAATAATAGAGTAAAATCTCAGGGAAGAAAACTTGCAGATTCATATGTGGCTAAGCCTGGTTTTAGTGAACATCAAACAGGATTATGTATTGATATTACTAATAAAGATAAATATTTTGTAGAGGGAACTAAAGAAGCGGATTGGCTTGCTAAAAATTGTTATAAATTTGGATTTATTATAAGGTATCCTAAGGGAAAGAAAACTTCAACAGGTATAGACTATGAACCTTGGCATATTAGATATGTTGGGAAAGAGGCAGCTAAGTATATCTATGATAATAAAATTACATTGGAGGACTATTTAAATAAATAATACGTAAAATAAAATTATCCTTTTAAATCTGCAAACTCTAATGATTTTCATTCTTTTAATGTAGAAGTAGATAAATTTAATCTATAAGTACCATACTCCATAATATTATCAAGTAATAAATTAAGTTCATCCATGTTAGAGCATACAACTTTAAATAAATAACACCCATCTCCACTAATTCTATGTGCCTCAGTTATAATTGTATTTGTTTTTATAAATTTTACTAATTTATCATGTTTTGTTGTTTTCATAAAAATAGTAATAAATGCAGTAATATTTTTACCCAATAAATAATTATTAGTACATATAGTGTATTGAGTTATAATACCTAAATTTTGAAGTCGTATAATTCTATTGGATACCCCTTGTGGAGTTAAGTGAACACGTTTGCCAATTTCCTTAAGTGATATCTTTGAATTAATCTTTAACATATCTAAAATTTTTAAATCTATTTCATCAAACATAAATTAAAAAATCCTTTCATTTTTAAATGGAAATTAATGAATTTCTTTCACATTTCAATCTTACTTTAAGATAAGATTATTATAACAAATATAATTAAATAATTAAATGTGAAGGTGGAATAAAAATGAAAAAAGCATTATTGGTAATTGATGTTCAAAATGAATATTTTACAGGTAAATTAAAAGTAACTTACCCTAATAACAGCTTTAATAATATATTGAAAGTAATGGATTATGCAAAAGATAATAATATGATTATTATACTTGTTCAGCATACAGGTCTTCATGGCGATACATTTATTAAAAATTCAGATTCATGGCATATCCATTCAAAGGTTCTTGAGAAATCTTATGATTATCTTATTGAAAAAACTAAACCAGGTAGCTTCTATGAAACTAATTTAGAAGAAATATTGAAAAAAGAGAATGTAACAGGAGTTGTTATTTCGGGATATATGAGTCAAATGTGTTGTGATACAACGGCAAGAGAAGCTTTTCATAAAGGTTATTATGTTGAATTCTTATCAGATGCTACAGGAACTATAGATGTGAGTAATGAGATTGGTAATATAAGAAGCAAAGATCTTCATAAAGCTACTTTGATTGCTCAAAGCTTGGGATTTAGTAATGTAATAAGTAGTAAGGAATGGATTAAACGTAATAATCATTAATTTGCAAAAATGTTTTTATATTAATGTAAGCTGTCGCATTAATGGTATTTAATGCGACAGTCTCATATATTTTAGACTAAATTTAGAAAGTACTTTTTACAAAGGAGTTCTTTATAATAGTACCTTCTTTCATAATAATATCCATATTTCTAACAGCTATTGCACGAATATTTTCTAAAGGATTGCCATCTATAACTAGGAGGTCAGCAAATTTTCCTTCTTCTAGAGTACCTGTAATATCTCCTACCTTAAGCATTTCAGCACCTATTTTAGTAGCAGCCATTATTGTATCCATAGGTGAAATATTAGCTTTTTCAACAAAGGAATACATTTCACCAATAGCGGTTGTACCATATGGTGTTAGGCTTGAACAGAATGAGTCAGAGCCAATGGTTAAGCCTATTCCTTTAGCTTTAGCTTTTCTAAGGTTAGCATAAACACGATTTAATTCTTTTTCTGAAACAGTATCTCCTGGGTACTTATCATGTACTTCAGGAATATATTGTGGGGCATATGATTTAAACCATTCATTAAGGAATTGAATAGTAGGGCAGAAATAAATGTTTTTTTCTGCCATTATATCTAGACATTCATCATTAAGAGTTTGTCCGTGAATAATCAAGTGAACACCAGCTCTAGCTGAATCAAGTGCTCCGCCATATCCTTCAGCGTGTGACCATACGGGGATATCAACCATTTTACATTCATCAACAACAGCTTGAATTTCTTCAAAAGTATAGTGTTGGTCAAGTTTTTTATCCCATCTCCAGATACCACCACCTGTTGACCAGATTTTTATAGCATCAGGATTGTCTCTTAATCTTTTTCTAACAGCCTTACGAAGTTCCCAAGGTCCATCAACACGCTCTGCCCATGGATGTGACTCATCATTATACCATGAAGGAAGTCTGTGGGAGTCGCCGTGTCCACAAGTACGTGCAAAACCTAAACCAGTACCAACTATACGAGGTCCCTGCATAATTCCTGCTTCAATCATATTACGAATATGTAAACCTGAACGTGAAATCTCACCTACAGTAGTTAAGCCATGTTCAAGACATTCATGAGCTTGCTGAACTGCAACAACTGTTTTTTGAATAGGATCTTCTAAAACCCAATCGCTATCGTCATCTGTTAGGTTACCAGAGAAGTGTAAATGAGTGTCTATAAGACCAGGCATAATTGTCTTTCCTGATATATCAACCTTTCTGTAACCATCTTCAAAATCCTTTTTAGGACCAGCATATTCAATTTTTTTGTTAATTACTAATACTAAAGAGTCTTTAACAGGCTCTCTTCCAGTACCATCGATAAGTAAACCACCTATAAAAGCAATTTTATCCATTATAGATTCCTCCTTGATGTATTATAATTTTTTGAATTAAAATTCAATAGTAAACATTTATATACTATTATTATATAATTATTAGGAAAATTGTCAAAAGTGGTAGGCTTATGTTAGGAAAGGTTTTACAAATGATTATTTGTTTTGAATGATATATAAATATAAATCATGATGTATTTGTTGTGGAGAAATAATTAAAATAAATTTTAAAATACAATTGACAGTATGAAATTTATGTAAGAAGTTCTGCTAATTGTAATGTTGAAATAGCTGAAATAGCTGAAAAGGTATATGATGAACTAGTTTTATTTGAAAAAAGTATTATAATCTTAAATGCAAAATAGTTATTTAAGGTAATATTAATTTGAAGTACTAAAGAAGGAGAAAATTATGGAGAACAATTTAAGGAGAAAGATATTTCAGATTTTAATACAGAAGAAGGTGTATCTAAAATCTTAAATGAGATTGATTTTAAAAATATACAAGTGATAAGTGAAGAAAAAACTTTTAAATATAAAGATGAACAGGAATGGTGGGATAAGCTTTGGACTCATAGTTTTATAAAAGTATTAGAAGCAATACCTAAAGACAAAATAGAGCAATTTAAAGTAGAAAACAAATAAGTATTTATTATGAGTAATATACATTTAAATACAATTTATGATATTATTATATTAATTCTAAATATAAAATTAGTAATTATATAAAACTATTGTTAGATTAATGAAATGTGTTAAATTATGGGAAAGTTTGCAAAACTAGCAGTTCCTACGATTATTACAAAGGTTATTAATGAACAAAAATATATTTTAATTCAGGAAAGATTTTCCTATGGATGTCATTCCATTGAAAAAATATTTGGAAATAAATTAAATATTTAAAAGTTAAAGTGTAAGGGAAAAAATTATGTTTAATATAATGATTATTGATGACAATGAACAATTACAAAATGAATTAAGTAGTTTATTAATAAGGAATGGATATGAAATAATAAAGGTTAAAGAGTTTAATAATATAATAGGAGTAGTTAAGGAAAGAACTCCTCATCTTATTATATTAGATATTAACTTGCCTCAAGATGATGGGTTTAAAATATGTACTGAAATCCGTAGTTTTTCAAAGGTACCTATTATATTTGTTACAAGTAGAAATACTAATATTGATGAGCTTATGAGTATAACTTTAGGCGGCGATGATTTTGTTACTAAACCATATAACACTCAAATTCTACTAGCTAGGATAAATTCCCTTTTGAAAAGAGCATATCCTAATGAACGTGCAGTGGATGTCATTGAGTATAATGCTGTTAGACTTAACATATTATCTAGTTCTATAGAGTATAACGGACAAGAGGTGGAGCTTACTAAAAATGAGCTTAAGATACTGCATTATTTATTAAATAATAGGGGGAAGATAGTATCTAGAGTAGACATTATGGAATACTTGTGGGATAGTTCTTTATTTGTAAATGATAATACTTTAACTGTTAATATAAATAGAATAAGAAATAAGGTTGAGGAACTTGGAGTAAAGGATTTTATAAAAACTAAAAGAGGACAAGGGTATATAATATGAGTTTAGGAGATTATTTAAAAAGTAGAGTTAATATAATACTATTAAATATTGTTGGATTAATTAGTTTAATAATATTCCTAATAAGTGTAGGAAATAATCTTGATACTATAGGAGTTATAACATTTGTTTGGATTCTTATATTTTCATTATTTATTACAATTCAATATAAGAAGAGAAAAGAATATTTTGATGGTATTTTAGATACCTGCGAGAAATTAGATAAGAAGTATATTTCTAGCGAAGTTATAGATGAACCACATTATATAGAATCAATCCCATATTATATGCTACTTAAAAAATCAAGTAAAGCTATGCGTGAAGAAATAAATAAGGTTAAAATTCAAAGAAAAGAGTATAGAGAGTATATTGAGCAGTGGATACATGAAGTAAAAGCTCCAATAGCAGCTATTAAATTAATAGAAGAAAATAGTAGAAATGAAACTTCAAGGTTAGTTCTGCAGGAGCTAGAAAGTATAGATAGATTCGTTGAACAAGCCTTGTTTTATGCAAGAAGTGAAGAAGTAGAAAAGGACTATCTTATAAAAGAAATAGAATTAGAACAATGTATAAATAGAGTTTTGATAAAAAATAAGCAAATGTTCATTTTAAATAATATAGATGTAGAGTTAGAGAATATAGACAAGAGTGTTTACTCTGATAGTAAGTGGTTAGAATTTACAATTAACCAAATAGTGGTTAATTCCATAAAGTATAGAAAAAAAGATTATTCAAAGGTTAAGATATACGCTAATGATGTTAAAAATGGTATTGAGTTAATTATAGAGGACAATGGAATAGGAATACCTAAAAATGAAGTAAACCGCGTATTTGAGAAGGGCTTTACAGGTAATAAAGGAAGAGTAAATAATAAATCTACTGGAATAGGATTATATCTTTGTAAGAAGCTATGTGATAGATTAGGTGTATTAATATCAATAGAGTCAGAGGAAAACTTATATACAAAAGTAGCAATGACTTTTCCGAAAGGAACTTTCAGTAGTTCTGATTTAATTCTTCATAGATAATTAGTAAAAATGTAATTTTAAATATTATGTTATTAGAGATTAGAGGGAGTGGTTATTATAAAAATCTTAAAGGAACATCAAATAGTAGCTTATTTAATTATGACTTTTTTATTTACTTGGATATTTTGGGGTATTGCATTTACTTCGATCAGTTTGAACGGGCCGTTTCGGATATTAGGTTCATTTATGCCAAGTGTTATGGCTATAATTTTTACTAGTTATTATGATGGCTTTATTGGGATAAAGAAACTGCTAAGAAAGCTAAGTATATGGAGAGTTAATCCGTTTTTTGTTGTTTTTATATTTTTATATACATCAATAACAATATATATACCATCGTTTATTTGCAGTATCATTGGAGTAGACTATAAAATTTATATTAATGATCATATTTCAAGTTTTCAACTTAATTCACCTAGCACAATATTAATATGCTTTTTTGCAATTATTATTTTTGGTGGACCACTTGGAGAAGAACTTGGTTGGAGGGGGTTTGTATTACCTAAACTTCAACAAAAGGTTAACCCTCTTATATCAAGTATAATAATAGGAATTATATGGACAAGTTGGCATATACCTATGTTTTATTTTCACGTTCCAGGTTATGATATAAGTTTTATTAGTTATCTTTTAGAAACTATTTATTTAGCAATTATATTTACATGGGTGTACAATAACACTAAAGGAAGTCTATTAATTATAATATTGTATCATAGTATTGATAATTTTATTATGGCAATTTGTTTTAATGCTTTTATGGAGAGTTTTAATATTTATACAGCTCTTTGGTGGGGGGGAAGATTAATAATTTTAGTATTTATTATTTTTGACATGAGTAGAAAAACTGTTAAACAATTATGATATTTAAGTGTTTTCTGGTAACAGTTAATAATTAATAATTAATATAAAAATCTATGTCAAAATACTAAAACATAGATTTTTTTGTGTATAAAATATTACAAAAATATAAATTGATTCTTGGGTTTTCACCTCTAAAATAAACTAGTATCTATCTATAAATTAAGGTGTTTATGTTGCAAATGTTTATAAGTTTTACATTTTAATGTTACGAAACTGTAACATTAAAGTAATATTAAATGAAATCAAGTCAGGCTAAAACAAGTTAAAATATATTTGAGGTGATAATGATGAATAAGATATTAAGTGTAGAAAATGTGGAAAAATATTATGGAAGTAAGGGTAATGTGGTGAAGGCACTTGATTTAATAAGCTTTGATGTTTTTAAAGGGGAGTTTGTTGGAGTAATGGGACCTTCAGGCTCAGGAAAAACTACATTATTGAATACTATAGCTACAATTGATGAAGTAAGTTCAGGAAGTATTTATATAGACAATAAAGATTTAACTAAAATAACAACAAAAGATATAGCAAAGTTTAGAAGAGAAAATTTAGGCTTTATATTTCAAGATTTTAATCTTTTAGATACCTTAACTATTCAGGAAAATATAGCATTAGCCCTTACAATTAATAGGTATAAGAAAAGTGAAATAGATGCTAAAGTTAGGAAAGTAGCAAGTGAATTAGGTATAGAAGAAATTCTTTCAAAATATCCTTATGAAACTTCAGGAGGACAAAAACAACGTTGTGCGTGTGCAAGAGCATTAATAACAAACCCTAAGATTATTCTTGCAGATGAGCCAACAGGTGCATTAGATTCAAGATCAGCCCAATTGTTAATAGAAATGATTTCGGGCTTAAATAAACAACTAGGAGCAACTATTTTAATGGTAACTCATGATTCCTTTACTGCAAGTTATTGTGATAGGATTTTGTTTATTAAAGATGGAAAGATATTTACTGAACTAGTAAAGGGGGCAAATACACGTAAACAGTTCTTTAATCAAATACTAGATGTTGTTGCTCTTCTAGGAGGTGACATAAGAGATGTACGCTAGATTAGCAATAAACAACGCAAAGAAATCTGTTAGAGATTATGTGATTTACTTTGTTACTTTAACCTTAAGTGTGAGTTTATTTTATGCATTTATGTCTTTATCAAGTTCAAGCTATGAGTTGATTACAGAAGATACGTTTAATTTTGATTTTCTTAAGGAGATATTAAAGTATTCTTCATTCATTATAACAGCTGTTTTAACTTTTCTTATAAGTTATGTTAATAGATATATGATTAGAAGAAGACAAAAGGAATTTGCAACATATATATTGCTTGGAACTGAGCAAAAAAGCGTAGCATTAATGTTTTTTGTAGAAAGTTTAATTATGGGGATTATTTCTATAATAATAGGCGTTTTTATAGGCACATTATTTTCACAAGTAGTTAAATCTATAATCTTTATGACAATAGATAAGGAAATAGTATTTTCTTTTAAATTGTATATGGATACTATTGGTATAACATTTGCATTTTTCGTAGCTATGTTTTGTATAATTGGTTTATTTAATATAAAGTATTTAAGAAAAATTAAACTTATTGATATGCTTAATGCAGAAAGAAAGTCTGAATTTCAATTTAAAAGAAGTAAAAAAGTATATATAATTGCATTTATAATTTCTATACTTGCTTATATTACTTTTATATATTGCATCAATACTTTGGTGGATTTTAGCAAAAACCCAAGTGATATAAGTGGTGATCCAAGAGTATATGCAGGGATTGCTGTAGTAAATTTTATTTTAGGAATATATACATTTTTTTATTCAATATCTTATGTGGTTATCCTTATTAAAAATAAATGTACAAACTTCAAATATGAGTATACAAATTTATTTTTAATAGGAGGAATAGTATCAAAGATAAAAACAACTCCTATTTTAATGGGGACAATAGCATTAACTTTTTTAGGAGCAGCATTAAGTTTTGTGCTAACGGTTTCGATGGCTCAGTATGCTTTAGGCTATTTAAACTATAGAGTGCCTTTTGATATAACAATAAGTAATAATTATAGTCAAATGTCAAATATAGGAGATGTTCCTAAAGTTGATTATAGTGAAATAATACAAAAACTAAAGTCTGAGGATTATGGTCTTAAGGATTATTGTCAAGAAGAGTTTTATTTATTAAATGATAAAGCTTCAAAATCAAATGAGAGTTTAAATTCAAAAATTTTAGTTATTAGATTGAGTGATTTTAATAAATTAAGAGAGATGTTAGGTTATGAAAAGATTATATTAAATGATAATGAATACACTACTCAGTGGCAAAACAATGTTTTACAGCAAGATATTGATAAATATATAAATGAGAATCAATATATTGCTATAAAAGATAAAAAGGTAAAAAGTAGTTCAAAAGCATATTATAAAGATGCTATGGGAGATTGGATATACAATAGAGCAAAAGGTCTAATAATATTGCCAGATAAGTATTGTGAATATTTAAACTTAGTATCCACAAGTTTTTTTGCTAATATATCTAAAAAAATAAGTTATAATAATGGAATGGATTTTGAAAAAAATTATATACCACAGTGGTTTGAAAAGAACTATGGGACGATAATTAAAAAAAATTATGAAAAGACAGATTACTTTGTTCACACAAGAATAAAATCAGTAGAGCATAGTGAAATATTAAATGCAACATTAGGAATGAGAATAGTTGGAATATACTTAGGAACAGTATTACTTATGATAAGTTTAACAGTTTTAGCACTACAAGAATTATCTGATTCTATAGAGCATAAGGGAAGGTTTAAAACCTTAAATAAATTAGGTATAGACAATAAAGAAATAAATAAAATAATTCTAAAGCAAATAAGCTTATATTTCATACTACCAATGTTAATAGCTATAATGAATTTTCCTGTGTTTATTTACAATTTTTTTAAATATATGGAGACAGGAATAATGTTATATGTTGGAGATAAAGCATTTGTTTTTAGTGTGATTTTATCATTATCAATAATTGTGGTTCTTTATATGATTTATTTTATAGCAACTTATTGTATGTTTAAGAACAATGTGAAAGAGTGCCTTAATCATAATAAAAATATTTCTTAATCTAAAATAGAATAAGTTACTAATAAACTTTTTATGAAATTGCTTAATATAAAATAATTACTCGTACTTGGATATTAGGAATGCAAGTACGAGCTTTTTGTAATGAGAGTTTATGTTTGTGCTAAGAATAATAGATGTAGTTTTAATATTATTTAAGGTTTAAGTTTTTACATTGAAATATTGGTCTAAAAGGTATTCTTAATTTACTCAAAAAAGAAGTAATTATATTAAAATCAATTGGTTGTCTCTTTTTTTAATCTCCACATTGCTAATAAAAAGCTTAAAATGCACAGTGCTGTAAATAGAAAAATAACAAACAATATATCTGAGAATAAAATAGTATCTCCTATTATTAAACTACGTAATGCATTGATGACATGAGTAAAGGGATTTATTAATATTATTGTTTTTAAAGTACCTGATAAACCTTCTATAGGGAATAATGCTGTACTTAAAAAGAAAAATGGTAACACAATTGCATTCATTACTGTTTCATAAATTACTTCATTAGGAAGAAGTAAGCTTATAGAATATGAAAGGCTTGACATGAAAAATCCTGTTAAAAATATAAATAAAATTATTAGTAATAAACCAACTAATCCTGTTTTAATTCTAACGGAAAAAAAGATACTTATAATTCCTAAAATTGTTACTTCTAAAAACGAAACCATTATTGCTTCGAATATTTGTCCTAGGACAATTGATTTTCTACTTATAGGAGCAATTAAAATCCTATAGAAGCTTCCATTAGACCGCATAATGAAATTTATAAAACCACAACTACAACAAGCACCAAAAGTTACTAAAACAAAGATACCAGGAAGAATGAAGGCAGTATAATTAGTTATTCCTAAATTTTTCATTGTATGATTAGCAACGGTACTATACATAACTAACCATAGAAGTGGTTGAACTATAGTAAATACAATTGATAAAGGATTTTCAAAACGCCATTTCATATTTCTCCATAAAATATTTAACATTTTTCTCCCTCCATTTTATATTTATTTGAGTTTGTTATTATAAGAAAAATATCTTCTAAGCTTGGCTTCATAATTTCTATTCCAATAAAATTCACACAATTATTAAGAAGCAATTTATTAATTTCTATAAAAGAACTTGAAATATTATTAGTTAATGATATGAAGAGAGATTTGTTTTTTAGTGTAGTAATTTTAGCCTTAAACATAGTATCAAAAGTATTTATATATTTTTTAGCCTCTTCAGTACTAGGAAAGAGAATACGTATAATATTTTGATTTATATAATTCTCGAGTTCATATCTTGAACCTTGGGCTAATATCTGCCCTTTTTTCATTATGCATATAGTATCACTCAGAAAATCAGCTTCTTCAAGATAATGAGTAGTAAGAAAGATTGTAGTTCCTAGTTCATCTCGGATTTTTAGAAGCATCTTCCACATTGTAGCTCTTGATTCTACATCCATTCCTACAGTAGGTTCATCTAAAAATAAGATTTTAGGTAAAGAAACTAGATTTATGGCAATATCAAGTCTTCGTTTTACTCCACCAGAGTAAGAGGAAACAGGGTACTTTAAATAGTTAGATAGATCAAAAATATCTATTAATTTTTTTATTCTTTCTTCAGCCTTTTTTGAATCAACCTTATATAGTCTACTTTGAAAAAGCATATTCTCCATTAAAGAGAGATGCTCATCTATTGAAACTTGTTGAGCAACACAAGCTATTTGATTTCTTACAAAATGAGGATTTTCAGATAAGTTTTTTCCTAAAATGTTTACTGTACCGTAAGTAGAATTATAAAAAGTTGTTAGAATATTAATTAGAGATGATTTGCCAGCCCCATTTGGACCAAGTAAAGAAAATATTTCTCCTTTTTTTACTGTTAGATTTAAATCATCTAATGCCTTAACACCATTTTTATATTGTTTAGTTAAGTTTTTTACTTCTATTGCAAACATCTATCTTACCTCTTCTATTGGGAATATAATTTCAGTTATATATTTATTTGGATTACCTTTTAAAAACATACCAGGTCCCTTGATATAAACTTCACGAAAGGGCATTTTTAAAGAAATAGAATGTTCTAATGCATATTGAGTTATAGCTTCATATGCTAGAAATAGGTTTTCATAAGAGCCAATATGAGTTGTACAAAGAGCTTTAATTCTAGGAGTTTCTTTTACAGAAATACCATTTTTATTAGGGGTTTCATTAGTAGGAACGCAAAGTTCTAATTCGCCTATTTTACTTTTTTTATCTAATGAATAATAACATAAAAATGGCGAACCATTTGAATTTCCTTTAATTGACTTAAATACATTTGGGAAAAATTTATTTGATTCTGTAACAACTCCTTTATACTGCATATAAGCTATCCTAATAGATTCAATATTTTTAATTTCGACGGTGTAATTCATTTTTCATATCTCCTTTTAATTATGAATTTTGTTGATTTGTATACAAATTTTAAAATCTCTAAAAATTATAAACTTTCTATTTATTTTGTATCATTACCTCCTTACCAAAAGTTTAGCATTAGGGAAAAAATATAACCTCTCTTTTACTGCACAATTTTGCGAGATAATAAGTAATTAAAAAAGATTTATTATGTTTAAAGATAAACTGTATGTTAATTTAATAAATTGAATAAAAAATAACCATTTAAAGGCTACTTTATATATATAAATTTTAAAAAATATATTGACTATGACGTTACGTGATAGTTTATTATAGATTTGTAGGATAAGATTAGTTTAAGAACTATATAAATAAATTTTTAATATATGGGGAGGTTTGTTATGAAGTATAAAGTGAAAGAGCTCTCTTCCTTAGCTAAGGTAAGTGTACGTACACTCCATCATTATGATGAAATAGATCTTTTAAAGCCTGAATATATTAGTGACGCTGGATATAGACTTTATAGCGAAAATGATATTGAAAGATTACAACAGATACTATTCTTTAAGGAATTGGACTTTAGTTTAAAGGAAATAAAAGAGATTTTAGATAATCCACACTTTAACAAAATCTATGCGTTAAATGGTCAAAAAGAATTATTAATAGAAAAGAAAAATAGACTTGAAAAAATAATAGAAGCTATAGACAAGAGTATAGTTTTAGCTAAAGGAGGACTTAAAATGTCAAAGGAAGAAATATTTAGTACTTTTAATATGGATGAAGTAAATAAAATCAAAGAGAAATATGCTAAAGAAGCTAAAGAAAAGTTTGGTAATAGTGAAGCATATAAACAAAGTGAAGAAAAAGGAGCTAAATATAATGAAAATGACTGGAAGAATATCATGGCTGATGCTCAAAAAATATTTGGTGAAATAGCAAGTATGATGGATAAAAGTCCTAGTGATGATGCTGTTCAGTCATTAGTAGATAAATGGAGACAATACATTAGTAAAAACTTTTATAATTGTACCATAGAAATCTTTAGAGGCTTAGGGCAGATGTATATTTATGATGAAAGATTTACAAAAAATATAGATAAAACTAAAGATGGATTAGCAAAATTCTTAAGTAAAGCTATTGAAATATATTGTAATAATAACAAATAAGATAGCTTAAGGTTAGAAAAATTAGAATATTAAATCTAAAAGATGAGTAAAGGTAATAAATATACCTTAGCTCATCTTTTAATTTATAGTAAGTTTAAATTTACTAAATTGAAATAAATTATTATAGAGTTAGGCTATTGAACAGTATACATTCCATGGCTTTCCATGTATTTAAATATAGCTTCTCCATGTTTTTGTTCTTCTTTTTGTATGTGATTTAATACATCACGAGCGTTAGTGTCTCTAAATTCAAAGATTGTAGTATCATAAGTTCCAGAAACATATTTTTCTGTCATTAATAAATCTGTGCACATATCAGCATCAGATAAACCAGTTCCAGTTGATTGAGTTGTAGAGTTATTTATAGAGGCTTGAGATGAACCTTGATTTTGTTTTTGGTTCATATCAGGAATTGTACCATTTAATAATTGATTAATACTATTAAGATGGTTTTTTTCTACCTCAGCATTAGCATCAAATAATTGTTTTAATTGAGTATCTTTAGTCTGGCTTGAGTATTGTGTATATTTTTCTATACAAAGTTGTTCATGTTTCTTTTGATCTTCTAGTAATGATTTTTCTTTTTGTGATAATGTTATATTCATAAATAATTACCTCCAATTTTAATTTACATAAATAGTATTAGTTTATATTACAGTGGATATACATATTAATTTTTAGAACTAAGTGAGAATCTAAATTTTTAATTTAGTTATTCGAACTTACTCATTCGAATGAAATGAGAAGGAGTTTCCTTTAATAATCCTTTATAATATATTAATGTTATAAACGAATAACTTAAGTAACATTTATAGTGATAAATCTCATAATTTTAAGGTTATTATATGAAAACTGGTTAATTCATGAGAAATGTTAGTTTAGAGAAGATTTACAAAAGTTAAAGAGAAAGAAATTTATTGACTTATAATGAAGAAGAATGATGCTAATATTATTTTTAAAATAAATATATTGAAAAATAATCCAGATAAGATACAATTGATATATAAGTAATTTTATAAAGTAAAAACTAACTAAGGAATAATTAGCAAAAGAAGAATTATGATTCTAATAATTATAATTTTTTGAAAATATAATAAGGAACTAAAAAGGGGGAAAACAATATGTATAGTGTAGATCATGTGAGCATAGTAACGAACAATTTAGAGGAAAGTATAAAATTTTATAATGAAGTATTGGGGTTTGAAGTAGTGGGGACAGAAGAAACAGAAGATTTAATAGCTTGCTATTTGAAGGTAGAGCATTTAATAATAGAATTAATGCAAGGTAAAAATAAGGTTGTTGATAGACCTAATGCAGGTGTCATTGATCATTTAGCTTTTCGTATAGATAATTTTGATGAAGAATATGAAAGATTAACTTCATTAGGAGTTAAAATGCTTTATGATATTATGTTATATGATGATAAAAAGTTTACCTTCTTTAGTGGGCCAAGCGGAGAGAGAATAGAAATATCAGAAAAGTAATAGAGTATTTATTGAGTTTAAAAGTAGTAATGGTTTATTATAAAATTACAAAAGTGTTGTAGATAAATTTATAATAAAGTAGCCCTAATAGTTAGGAGATGATTTCTGTAGAAACACCAATATTAGAAACAGGTAGATTAATTTTGAGACCATTTTGTATTGAAGATGCACAGGAAGTATTTGAGTGCTGGGAAAGTGATTCTGATGTAGCAAAGTATATGTTTTGGATAAGTCATAATGATATAAATAAAACTATTGGATGGATAGAAGAAGAAATAAGAAAAATAAATTCGGATGATTGGTACAGATGGGCTATTTTACTGAAAGAAACAGATGAGTTAATAGGAACGGGATTAATTTATTTTGAAGAAGAGTATGGAAAATTTGAAATAGCATATAATTTGGGTAAAAAAGCTTGGGGGGTTGGATATACAACAGAGGCTATGCAAGTAGTTATAAAATTTGTTAAAGAAAAACTAGGAATAAGAGAAATAGTTGGAAGACATGCAAAAGAAAATCAAGCGTCTAGTAGAGTGATGGACAAACTTGGATTTATATATGTTAAAGATATACCATATGAATGTAATATGGGCAAAAACTTATATGAAGGTAAAGAGTACATTCTAAAATTATAAATAGTAAAATTTGTAGAGTTGTGGTGTGAGAAATATTAAGAGTAATAAAAATTTCAAGTGATAGCGCATAGATTGTTCATAATATTAAAAAAGTAATTATAAATACAAAGAAGTATGCTAACACACATTTAGCATACTTCTTTGTATTTCATTAATGTATATTCTAACTTATATATATCTTCTTTTATAGGATTAGTAATATTAATGTTTGACATTATTCTTTATTAATTTCATAAATACTTCAGGTGTAACTATTTCTACTTTAGGATTTTGTTTTAATTTATTAATAGCATTTTGAACATTATTTAAATCTTTACTCCAAGCATGAACATAAACAAAGGTATAGCTACTTGGATTGTTTATATTTACTTGGTTATAATTAATTCTATCGTTAATATTTTTTGCGAGCTCATCCTCACTTTCTATATTTTTCCAAAGCAAATCTCTACAGGACACTATGGGTTTATTATTTGACCAAGTGATTTCACCATGAAAGTTATTATGTTTATGATAATCAAGATAAAATAAACCTTCTATATTAGATTTGGCTGTGAATTTATCCCAAAGCTTAGTGTTATAAAAAGAATTATCATCTATAATAGCTACATATTTTTGATCTACTTTTTTCATATAATTATTTAAAGTATTAACATATGTATTCAAAGAGTTTTTATCAAATCTACTAGGGTATATGTAGCCATTTCCTGATGGCGATACTATAAAATAATCATTATTAAGCCCAGTAGAAGCACTTTTATAATATAAGTTAAAGACAGTAGGTGCTAAGTAGTATAAAGAAGGACTTAATGACCAGCCTAAATTGAAATTACCCCTATCAGGTGAACCATACCATTTAGGAGAAGTATAATTACTTCCAAGTAACCATTGTTGATTATCTCCATCTGATATAATGAAGGTTATATAATGAACATTTTCTTTGGTAGGAATATTTAGCTTTGACTTTTGGTGCATTAGTGATAATGGAAAAGCACTTAATATAGTCAAATTATAAGACCAATCAGCAGCAACCATGCTTACGCCATATTTAGAGGTAGTACTTACATTAGTAAATTCATCTGGGCCCCAACCTAAACAAGTAGAGTCTTTTTCCATAGAGGAAAATATTTTATCTCTAAGACTTATATCATTTATATCATCTTCATAAAATATCAAAGCTTTACTAAGTATTGAATAATCTCTTAGTGAGGTATCTTTATTAGGAGATAATTGTATTACTAATGAATGGTTTAAACCGGCGTTCCATAAATTATTATAAGCCCAAGCTTTATCTGTATTTCTACAATCTGCATTAATAGTTGTTATGCCATGAGCTCTTACCTTATTTTCTATAGATTCATCAATTGCTATGCTATTTTTTAAAGAAGCAAATGAACAAGCATTATTTATAGATGGATCTTTTGAAGTTTTATTACTATAAAGTATATATCCAGCTATTTTATCTTTGAATATATCTAATAAGTCCCAGGGGTTTGAAACATTTTTATATTGGATTTTATAATTAGTGCTTAAATCATCTAACCAAATTTTATAGTCTGGTTGTGAAGAATTGAGTGTATATATTTGAGAAGAAGATTTGCTATTAACTTGTCCTTGAAGAGTAGCAATCATGGTTCTTTCACTTGGAGACATTGTATCTTGTGAAATAACATATAAATAAGTTGCCTTTTTAGCATTTTTTATATAATTAGAATTAGTTTTATTTTTGAAGATAGAAGAAAAACTACTACTTATAGTAGTAGCAGTAGTTTTTTTCCAATCACTCCATTTAACATTGAGATTATCGCCATTTTCTTTGCAATATTTATAGAAATTTTGTAAAAAAGTTAAAGCATCTTTATCATAAAAAGGTTTGATATCAGAATCTTTTAAATTTGCTAAAAATAGTTGTCTTTTAATAATATCATCAGCTGAAACAGTTTTGTAATTTTTCATCATGTCATACATAATCATAAAGGTAGTGGTTCTTCCCACACCATGTTTACAATGAAAATGAAGCCAATTATCTTTAGGTTCATTTTTTATTAACTGAATAAAATAATCGACCATATCATCTGTAGGCATTTTATCATCAGTAACAGGTATTCTGATATAAGCTAATGATTTAGACTTGGTAAGAGTTTCTTCATTTTCAACTTTAGTAGGAGTTATGGTAATGTTAGGGTAGTTGAAAAATGTAAGAGGCTCGTTTAATTTTATGCTAGCTAAGTCAATATTTTCCTTAGCTATTACTTGGCCTCTTGTAAGGTTTATGTTAGCATCATTTTTTTCATTAGCAAAACTAAGAGGAAGACCATTTGCAAAGCCATGTGATTCTTGTCTTAAGTCTACAACTGTTATAGGTAGTTTAGTACCTATTTTCTCTACAAGAAGAGGTAGATTATTTTCTGAAAACTGATGGCTACCAGAAATATTTAGTTTATCTAAGCCATTAAGATTAAGAGTTTTGTTATCTTGAATAATGCTTAAATCTGAAGTTTTACGAAAACTTCTTGGCATTTCAGTATAATGTTCTTCATCTAATATTATATGTACAGCATTAAAATCTGTAGGTAAAGGATTAGCATTTACTATTTTACTATCTACCAATAAAGGGCATAAAATATTTATTAATACTAATAAAAGAGATATAAGATTTTTAAATTTCTTATTCAAATAGTATCACCTCACTTAAGTAAATATCCAAATCTTAAATAAGCATCGAAACTCTCATTTTGCATTTCGAACTTACGTATGTATTTGATTTGGTGATTTAAGAAACTATAGTTATATATTACGTTACTAGAATAAATTCTATACAAGTAAATTTATATTTCTTTTATAAAAAAACTGCATAAGTTTATAAAAGAATAGTATATTATTGAAGAGAAGTTTTAGGAAGGAATTAGATGATGTAGATAGAAATAGTGGTAATCTAAAGAGATATTTTTAGATTACCACTATTAATATATTAAATAAATTTATTATTTAAACATTTTATATACGAAATTATAATAAGTTTTTTGTGGTAATATATGTTCAAGTTCTATTAATAATTTTGATATTATACCACCGCATAAGCATACAGTTCTATTTTTATCTAAGTATTTCATTGACTTTTCAACTACAGCTTCAGGTTCTTCCCATCTAATAAGTCCTTTATTTATTTGCTCACTTTTGGAAATACCTAATTTCTCATGAAAATCAGTTTTTGTGAAAGAAGGACATAAAGTTTGAACTTTAATGTTATAATTTTTAAGATCAAGAGATAAGCTTTCGGTAAAGAGTTTAACAAAGGCTTTTGTTCCAGAGTAAACTGAAGACTTAGGAGATATAAGATAAGCACTTTCTGAAGAAACATTAATTATAATGCCTTCATTTCTTTCTAGCATACCTGGTAATATTGCATATGTTAATTTTGTTGTACAAACAACATGTAAGTTTATCATATTTAAAAGCTTTTCTAAGGATTCATTATAAAAAAAATCATATGTTCCAAAGCCTGCATTGTTTATTAGAACATCTATATTATTATGTTTAATTTTTTCTACTAAAGCATCAATTTCGTTAGTATTTGATAAATTAGATATTATAGTACATACTTTAACGCTATAAGTATATTCAAGTTCTTTAGCTACTTTTTTTATTAACGGTTCGCGTCTACCTATAATGATCAAGTTATAGCCTAATGAAGCAAATTTTTTAGCAAAGGATTTTCCTATTCCACTTGTAGCTCCAGTTATAAGTGCTAATTTTTCTTTCATAATATATTCTCCATTTTATAATACTTAACAATTCAATATATGAATTATATTTAATGTGTGTTATAAAATAATTTTTTATTTGAAATACTAATATTTGTATAAAAAAGTTAATTGTAATAAAAGTAGTTCTATCATAATAAATATTTATACAGACATTAATTAAATCTTTACATATAAGAATTTAATTAGAACATATATATTAAAAATTTTAGATTAAGGAGATTTGGATTATGAATAGAAAAAATGATGAACAAAAGTTTACTAACATGAAGGGCGTAGGGAATTTTACTAGAAATGCTATAGAGAATTTTGAAGAAAACATAGTAGAACAAAAGGATTACTTAGAAAAAGTTAAAATTCATGAAGAAATGAATAATGATAATAAAAGTAAAAAATGAAAGATAAAATTTTTTTATAATTAATAAAATTTTAGGATTTAAGCAATAAAATAATTAGCACATTTTGGAACTATATAGTATAATAAGAGATATATTATTAAATACGCATATTAAAATTTTTAATATGCGTATTTATTTAATTCTAATTATATAAATTCAAATTAATTTTTTACATTTCAATTATTTAAAACTATAGACTGCTCTAAAAGTTATAAATGTAGATTATTTATTAGAATCTAATATTTAAATTAATTATTGATAAGGAGATTAATATATGGAAACTATAAGAAATATTTTAATTAAAAGTGGATATTTATTTGAATTTATTTATAATGAAAAACCTATTTATATAGCACAAGATGGTGTTGATTATTTCAAAATTGATATTAATCAAACAGCTGCGACACTAATCTTATATACTGAAAAAGGTTTTTATGCATTAGTAACATCAGGTGGAGGTTCTCGTGTAGATTTTAGAGTTATAAAAAAAGAATTAAATTGTAAAAATATTAGGCTTGCAACTAAAGAAGAAGTTAAGGAAGTAACAAATTTTTCTGTTGGGACAGTTCCTCTATTTAATCTATCATTACCATACATAGTAGATAAAAGACTTATAGAATTTCCTTTTATTTATGGGGGTTCTGGTGATTTAGATTTTACTTTAAAAGTTGACCCACAAGCTCTTTTAAGTCTAAATGATGTAGTTATGCTATTATAATAATTTAAATTTTAACTAAATTAATAACCCTTCATACTATGTATTTTATTAATTAAATTTATTAGAAAATACGTTTATGTAGAAAGGTTAGTTTTATGTTAATATACTATAAATTAAAAAAAGATTAAACTTATTAAAATTTGATAAGTTTAATCTTTTTATATTTATATAGAAAATAATCTTTAGCTTTAAAATTAATATAAATAAAATAACAAAGTTTACCAAAAGAATATATTTACTAATATTCATTACAAAATATTTCTTACTATTCCTATTGACTTAGTAGGATATATTTTGTATTATAATATTAAATTAAATAAAAGTAGATTAAAGAGGTGTAAATTATGAAATTAAAAGTTTTATTAGCGAGTATATTAACTATGGCAGTATTACTAGGTGGTTGTGCAAGCAATTCTAATAGCAGCGCCAAGAGCAGTGATAAAAAAGATGTTGTAAAAGTAGGGACAGAAGGAGCCTATGCACCCTTTACATTCAAGAATTCAAAAGGTGAACTTGACGGTTATGATGTTGAAGCAGTTAGGGAAATAGCAAAAAGAGCTAAGATAGATGTGGAATTTGTTACAGCACCTTGGGATAGTATGTTCCTTGGATTAGAATCAAAAAAATTTGATATGGTTGCCAATCAAATAGCAAAAAATAAAGAAAGAGAAGAAAAATATATCTTTTCAGATTATTATTTAGTATCAGCAGCTCAAGTTATAGTGGTTGAAGATAGAAATGATATAAATAGTATTGAAGATCTAAAAGGTAAAAAAGTTGGAAGTGGTACAGGCAGTAATTATACTAAAAAGTTAATAGATTTTAATAACCAAAATAAAGATAAGAAGATAGATATAAAATACTATGAAGGTAACTTTGGAATAATCTTAGATGATGTAGTATCGAAGCGTATAGACGCAACTTTTAATGATAGACTATCAGTAGCTTATAATGTTAAACAAAATGGAGTAAAGGTTAAACTTGTAGGAGAGCCTATAGATATAGAGCCAAGTTATTTTGTATTTAGACCAGAAAGCAAGGAACTTCAAAAGAAAGTTGATGAAGCTTTAAAATCAATGAAAGCAGATGGTACTTTAGCCGAATTATCTAAAAAATGGTTTGACGCTGATTATACTAAAAAGTAGGGTGAAACTATGAAACAAATATTAAATTTTGAATTTATGATTGGGGCTTTTGGTAAAATACTAGAGGCTCTTCCAACAACAATATTATTAACAGTAGTATCAATGTTTTTTGCAGTTATAATAGCTTTTTTGGTAGCTATTATAAGAATTTATAAGGTATCGGTTCTAAAAAACATTACTGCTATATATGTATCATTTACAAGGGGAACTCCATTACTAGTTCAGATTTATCTTGCTTATTATGGAATACCTAAGTTTTTAGATTATATAAATAAAAGTCATGGTTTATCTATGGACATATCTAATATTCCACCAATTATATTTGCATTTGTATCATTTTCTTTAAATGTAGGGGCTTATTTATCAGAAACATTTAGAGCTTCAATTGAAGCTGTTGATAAAGGTCAGATGGAAGCTGCATTATCAGTTGGTATGACTAGAATACAAGCATTTAAAAGAATAATTATGGCACAAGCATTAGAAATGGCGTTGCCTAATATAGGAAATACTTTAATTAGTTTAGTTAAGGATACTTCTTTAGCATTTAGTATATCAATAGTAGATTTGATGAGCCAAGCTAAGTTAGTTGGTGCAGAAGGTTTAAATTTCTTTGAGGTTTATATAGTAGTTGCTATTATCTATTGGATAATATGCATATTTATTGAGAAAGCATTTGTCTTATTAGAAATTAGATTTAAAAGGTACAAAGGTGGTGTGGTAGTATGATTAAGGTAGAAGGGTTAAAAAAATCTTTTGGTAAATTAGAGGTGTTAAAAAATATAGATTTAAATATAAAAAAGGGTGAAGTAGTTGTAATAATAGGACCGAGTGGTTCAGGAAAGTCTACCCTTCTTAGATGCTTAAATCTAATGGAAAAGCCAAATGAAGGAATAATTACTATTGATGATATTAAAGTAGATACTAAAAGTTATAAAAGAAATGAAGAGTATACTTTGAGAAAGAAAACTGCTATGGTTTTTCAGGGATATAACCTTTTTAAAAACAAAACTGTTTTAGAAAATATAATGGAAGGTCTAGTTGTAGTTCAAAAAAAATCTAAAAATGAAGCAATTGAGATATCTAGAAACTTGCTTAAAAAAGTTGGACTTTCTGATAAAGAAAATAACTATCCTTCACAACTGTCAGGTGGGCAGCAACAAAGAGTTGCAATAGCTAGAGCTGTAGCTTTAGATCCAGAGGTAGTTTTATTTGATGAGCCTACATCGGCACTAGATGCAGAAAAGGTTTATGAAGTATTAGAAGTCATAAAATTGCTTGCAAAAGAAGGTATGACTATGGTCATAGTAACTCATGAACTTGAGTTTGCAAGAGATGTAGCTGATAGAGTTATATTTGTTGAAAATGGAGCAATAATTGAAGAAGGAATTCCAAATGATATTTTTACTTTTCCTAAAGAAACTAGAACTAAACAGTTTCTAAGAAGAATCAACTATGGGGACAATTACGTTATATAAGCTCAGAAAGTGCAAGTGAAAATCTTTGCACTTTTTTGAATCAAAAAAACAAATAATAAAGAATACAAATAAAAAATAGCACTTATATTTTTAAAATATTAGTACTATTTTTAGAATATTTTTTTAATTGATAGAACATTTCAAAATTAAATAATGTAATCAAAAAAATAATTTGAAGTCTTAATTCTATGATCTTCAGCTATATCTTCAAGTGTTATAGAATCAACTACTTTATTTATACTTTCATTAACTTTTTGCCAAACAGTAGAATTTATACAATTTTCAACTGTTTGATCAATTTCTTCTGGAAGGTCAATATCGCCAGTTATACAAAGGTCTCCTTCAAGAGCTCTTAAAACTTCACCAACTGTTATTTCTTTAGGTGTAGAAGCTAAAGTATAGCCACCTTGAGAACCACGAATACTTTTAACAAGACCAGCTTTTCTAAGTGTTGAAAAAACTTGTTCAAGATAGTTTTCAGATATTCCTTGTCTTTGTGCTATTAATTTTAAAGAAACATACTCACCGTTAGAATTTACAGCAAGGTCTACCATAGATCTTAGACCATAGCGGCCTTTAGTTGATATTTTCATATATTTTATTAACTCCTTTAACTTATAATCCTTAAAATAATGATATTACATAAAAAATATTAAGTCAAATAATACCCATTGAATTAGTAGGAATTATGATGGAAAGTTATAATATTTAATTAATTTAGGAATTTTCTTTAATGAATATACTTTTCTTTTATAAAACATTTTTAATCAATATTTTATAAAAAGAAAGTATATGCTTTTTGATTAACATATACTTCTTTTATATTATTTATACATAAAGTAAGATATTGGATCAGTATCTTTACTTTGTTCATAAGAGTTTATCTTTCTAACATGATATACTTGTCCATTAAATAATCTTGCTTGATTATCGACTATATAAGCATAATCATAGTTTCCAGGGTTTACCCAACCCATAAATATATATACATGTCTATAGTTTGCTGTGAAGCAGATGTCTCCAGGTTTTAAATTTTTTATATTAGTATCTTTTTTAAAACCTTGTCTACTTAATTGACTATAAACTTGTGATACTAATGATGTTGATAACGGTATATTGGATAGTCCATTTCTTCTTAATACTTCTGAAGTAAAAAATGCACAATTGTTAATAGTGATACCACTATGAAGTTGAACTGCTTTATTATGAACACTTACTTGGTTTTCAGTATTTAACATATAATTATATATCTTTGATTCTAATGAACCATGAAAGTCAGTAGCTTTATATGGGAATCTATACGTATTAGACTTATAAAAGTAGTTTTTGTTTACTTGTTCAACTTTAGATTTTCCTAATAATAAACGATTGTCCACACGTATAACGTTTGGATCTATTACTATAGGTTTATTTGGTGTAATAGTTGTTGGTGAAAGAGTAGTTATCTGTTTTATAGATGTTGATGGAGCAGCATATACATTAATATTACTTGAGGCAAAAAAAGAAGTTCCCATAATAATACTTAGCACAATTAAGGATATACTTTTTTTAGTTTTCATATCATTTGTAACCACCTTTTAGATATTTAATAGGGCTATTCAATTGTTTAATTTTATATGCTTAAATCTAGGTATATAAGTAGTTAAATATTAAAACTAATAAATGCTTTAAGGTTATGTTATATTATCGAAAAAAATAATTAAAATTTCATATTATATACGATAAAAATTATTTTGTAAATTTTCATTAATATTGAAAAATATTAAATTAAAGATAATAAGAAATTATATAATTTGTAAAAAAAATTTTGTATTGACAAAGTTTTGAAATATATATATATTAAAATTGTAAAATATTTTGAATTATATTTTAAGAAAGGAGATGTTTTAGATGAAAAAAGTTAATAAGGTGATTTTAGTCTAAAATTAAATATGGGCAAAAATATAACTGTAGGGTAGTATACTCTTTATTCATGTTATGTTTTTGTAGTAATAAATAACCTTTCATAATATACTGCCTAATTAGGAAAAGCAACACGATAGGAAGATCGTGTTTTTTTGTACCCGTAGATAGCAGCCTATTTTAAGGGGCTATTATCTACGGGATTTTTCTGCCCATTTTTAATTATTAAAAGTATATAAGAAAGGAGTGATGTATCATGAAAATTTCAAAAGATTTAAAACAAGTATTCAAAAATTACTATAGAAACATGGAGGGATTTGATGAGTAATAAGTTAGAAAAGTACGGCTATACAGATTTTTATAAAACACAAATAGAAAAACTAGATTTGAGAGATACGGGGTTAATACCAGCAAGAATTATTGAAGTTCATAGAGAGATATACACTATAGTAACTGATGAAGGTGAAACTACAGCAAGGCTTAAGGGAAGTTTATTTTATAATAACAATCAAAACAGCATTTATCCTGCTATAGGTGATTTCGTTTTGGTTTACCATAATGATTGTGGTGATGATATTATTTATACTGTACTTGAAAGGAAAAGTAAGTTTTCACGTCTTGATACTTTTTACGAAACTGAGCAGGTGGTAGCAACTAACTTTGATTATGTTTTTATTATGACTTCTCTTAATCATGATTTTAATATTAAGAGATTGGAAAGATATTTAAGTATTTCATTACAAAGTGGAGCCATTCCAATAATTATTTTGACCAAGGCAGATTTGTGTAGTGATTATGACGCTTATAAAAGAGAACTTGAAAAAATAGTAGATGGAATTCCTATAGTAGTGATAAGTTCACTTACTGGATATGGGATTGATGAGTTAAAAACCTATATAAAGCCAACGAAAACAATTGTATTTTTAGGCTCATCAGGAATTGGGAAATCATCACTTGTAAATGCTATTTCAGGAGAAGAAATTATGAAAGTTAGTTCTATAAGAGAAAGTGATAGTAGAGGAAGACATACTACAACTCATAGAGAGCTTATAATGCTTGAAAATGGAACTATGATTATTGATACTCCTGGGATGAGAGTATTAGGAATGTGGGAATCTTCAGATGGAGTTAATACAGTTTTTGATGATATTGAAACTCTTATAAATAAATGTAGATTTAATAACTGTAATCATAAATCTGAACCGGGTTGTGCTATTAAAGAGGCGTTGGAAAATGGAGAACTTTCAGTAGAAAGATGGAACAACTATATAAAGTTAAAAAAAGAAAGTAAATTTGCAAAGAGAAAGGAAAAGCAAAAGAGTACTGAAAAGAGCAAATCTTTAGTTAAGGGAAATAAAAAGAAAAAGTATAATAAAGAAGAACTTAAAGAATCACTAGAATTATTGTAAGCAAGGTATTCTTATTTAGAAATTTCAAAGGATTCTAATTTGAATAAAAGTATAATATATAGACAAATGATAAAAATAAAGAATTTAAAAGCTCAGAGAAGCAGATAGATGAGTACAGAAAAAAATTGGATGAAGATAATTATAGAATATATAAGTCTATAAAATAATTTATAAAAAATGAAGTATTAAAAAAGCTAATTAGGGGATGTAAATGCCTTAATTAGTTTTTTTATATTTAAATTTAAAATTATAATTATAAATTAATAAAAATATTTTTTTAAAAGCTATGCAGATAAAGTATTTATCGAAAATAGTCGAAAATATAATATCTCTGTAGAGGTGAAGTTAATTATTTAAAAGAAAATAATACTTAAATAGAAAGGGGTTGTAAAAGAAATATTATGTTTTTTGCATTAAAAAGAAGTATCAAATCATTCCGAAAGAAAAGTAGTAAAAATAAATTTAAATATTTAGGTATTAAAATATCTATTATATATTTAACAATTGGATTTATTTGGGTTTATTTTTCGGATAGGTTTGTAAATAGTTTTTTTTATAGTAAAGATACAGTATTAATTGTAAATACATATAAAGGTTGGGTATATGTATTTATAAGTACAGCTGTTCTTTACCCATTTATTAGAAGATTCTTAAAAAAGGTAGAAGAAACTGAAAATGAGCTTAATGATAGTTATAAAGAATTAAGAGCTAAAAATGAAGAATTACAAGCTTATGTAGGACAATTAACTGCAGCTGAGGAATTCTTAAGAATTCAATATGATAAAATCATTGAGAATGAAGGTAAACTTATTAAAAGTGAGGAGGAGAGTAGAGCAATTATTAAAGCTTTGCCTGATTTATTATTTGTTGTAGACAGGGATGGAGTTTTTATTGATTACCAGGCAAATGATGAAACACTTTTGTTAATGAAGAAAAATAAATTTATAGGTAAGAATATTTATGAAGTACTTCCTGATGATATAGCTAAAATAGGTCATGAAAAAATTAAATTGGTATTAGAAACTGGAGAATTACAAAGTTTTGAATACCAATTACATGTTTCAGGTAAGGAACAATACTTTGAGCTTAGAATGGTAAAAAGAGGGCAAGATGAAGTATTAGCAATAGCAAGAAATATTACTGCTGCATTGGAAAGTAAAATAGAATTGAAGGCTAGTGAATATACATTTAGAACTCTTTTTGAAAATTCAGCTGATGCAATATTAATAATTGAAGATAATAAGATAATCGATTGTAATTTAGCTGCATTTGAATTATTGGGGTATGATTGTAAAACAAATATATCTAATAGATATTTATGGAGTATAGCACCAGATGATCAACCAGATGGAATAAATTCTAAAGAAAAGGCAATTAAAGCAATTGAGACTAGTGAAGTTAATATAAAGTCAAATTTTGAATGGTGGTTTAAGAAAAATGACGGTACAATATTTCCTGTTGAAATTATGCTTACATCTATAGTACTTAATGGAAAAAAGGTTTTTCATGCATTATGCAGAGATCTTAATAAGCGTAAACAAATGGAACAAAAACTAGAGTATTTAAGTTATCATGATCAGTTAACTGGACTATATAATAGAAGGTTTTTTGAAAAACAATTGGAAAATTTAAATAATAAAGAAAACTTACCGCTTACTATTGTTATGGCAGATGTAAATGGATTAAAGCTTATTAATGATTCATTTGGACATTCTATGGGAGATGAGCTCCTAATAAAAGTATCAGAAGTTATTAAAAAAGGATGTAGAAATAGTGATATTGTTGCAAGGCTTGGTGGTGATGAATTTATTATTTTATTGCCTAAAACAAGTAAATATGAAGGTGAGCAAATAGTTAAAAATATAAAGAATCTATCTTTGAAAGAAAAAGTAAGAAGCGTGGATGTATCAATTTCATTTGGACTAGATACTAAAGAAAAGATTGAAGAAAAAATTTATGATGTATTAAAAACGACAGAAGATAATATGTATAAGAAAAAACTTTTTGAAAGTCCAAGTATGAGAGGAAAAACTATCAAGGCTATAATTAATACTCTTCATGAAAAAAATAAGAGGGAAGAACAACATTCGTATAGAGTATCACTATTATGCAAAAGAATGGGAGAAGCTATAGGCTTAAGCGAAAGGGAAATTGAGGAACTTAAAACTGCGGGATTATTGCATGATATTGGGAAAATAGCAATAGATGAGAATATACTTAACAAATCTGGAAAACTTACAGATGACGAATGGCAGGTTTTAAAGCGTCATCCAGAAATAGGATATAGAATATTGAGTACAGTTAACGATTTATCAGAGATTGCAGAATATGTACTAGCTCATCATGAAATGTGGAATGGAAAGGGTTATCCTAAAGGATTAAAAGGAGAGGAAATACCATTTCAAGCAAGGATTATAAGTATAGTAGATGCGTATGATGCAATAACTAGTGAGCGAAGCTATCGGAGTGCGCTTTCAGAAGAATTTGCAGTAAAAGAATTACAATTGAATGCTGGCATTCAATTTGATCCCCAGCTTGTAAAAGTATTTATTGAAAAAGTTTATTCAAAGTAATACATGATTGGCTATTAGATTCGATTTTAATATATAAACATTATATAGTTAGAGTAATGGCTTTATAAGATTTCTTTAAAATAAAAAAATAACTAATGAATAAACTGGTAATAGAGTTATATAAGCTGGAAAAAGTTATAAACTAAAGTTTAAAATAATGTATTAGATTAATCTTTAATTATCTTAATATATAAGTTCCAATAAAGATTATTCAAAAAATTAAATTTACTTTCACCCATAATTTATCATATTATTAAGTCTTTTATGGAACTTATAGAATCAAATTAAATAGTATATATGATTCTAATTAGCTATTTTTAACTAAAAATGTTTAGTTGTTATTATTTCTTAATAAATTTATTTTTTATGTAGAATATTAATTAGAACATATATACATTATTTTTTATTTTTATAAATGTTAAAATTTTTTAATAAGAAAAAAATTAAATTTAGTTTATAAAGTAATATATCCTTAATGGAAAAATATGCTATAATATGTATATTATTATTTATGGTGAAAGGACTTAATATGAATATAAAAGAAGAAATTACAAGAAATTATTTTAAAGCATGGATAGATAATGATATCTCTATAATTGAAAAAGTTTTTTCAGAAGATATTTTATATGTAGAATCTTGGGGGCCAGCATATATCGGAATTAATCAGCTAAAAGCATGGTTTATGGATTGGCATAAAAATAATAAAGTAGTAATATGGGATATTAAGGATATTATAATTTTAAATAATAGGGTTATTTGTGAGTGGTATTTTAAATATCAGCACAAGGAAAAAATAGAGGATTTCAATGGAATATCTTTAATAAGATTTGATAATTGTGAAAAGATTGAAGAATTGAAAGAATTTATGTCTACATTACCCATAAGATACCCTTATTGTAATGTAAATTCATATGATTACTAATAGTATAGATGAGAAGGTGAGTACTGTTAATTATAAAATAAAGGACTTTAATTATTTGACGTGTTTATTTCAAATTGGTACAATGATATATTTCGCTAAGATAATAATATGGAAATTTGCGAAGTTATTTGTAAAAAACATTGAAGAAACAATGAAGGATGCTTAAAGAATACAAAACAAAAGATATATTGTAAATTGTTAATATAAATTTAACATTATATACCTACTTTTTGAAAATTATTATTATAAAAGTATTTTGTTATGAAGGGATTATAAGTTATGGTAAAAAAGTTTTTTGTTTTGTTAGGAATAGGTATTTTAATTGTATTTGGTGTTAAGGCCTTTTCTTATTTTAGAGGAAATGCTATTGATGATGGGCGAAATAAAGGTAAAACAATTGTGGTAGCAAACAAGGACGGTGTTTTGACAGATATTGGACAAAAGGTAATGAAAGTTTACATGGATCCATTTATAAATAGAACTGGAAGAGACGGTCAGAATGTTAAGAATTTTAAAGTTAAAAAAGAAGAAATTCTCAAATTTAACAAAGATGAATTGGCTGTAAAAGTAGATTTCAGTCTTAATCCTGAGAATGGTGGAGTGCATAGAACGTGGGGAGAAACTAAGAATGGAGAACTTCAAGGAAGTTGGATATTAAGGATAAAATTTTTAGGTAAGTATAATTGTCAAATTATAGATAAGGAAAGAGCAGGTTCAGATATTGATAAATCTAAGATAATAAGAGATTTAAAGCGAAAAGAAAGATATATAACTGAAAAAGATAAAAATTATTATTTAGAAGATAATAATACAAAAATAACCTATGATGGTGGAAAAACTTGGGTTAACGTACCTATTGATAGAAATGCACTTTTTGAAAGAAAAGAGCTTATTAGTAGATCAGAACTTCAAAAAGGAAGTTATATTATAACTCCTGAAAATACCAGCTTTGTATACGGGGGTAATGATAAAATTCCTTTAAGTATATTAATATCTAGAGATAAAGGCGTAAATTGGAGTAAACAAATTGTCACAAAGCGTGTCACAGGTAATAAACAATTATTTTTAGGCTTTACATCATCCAAAGATGGTTATATAGTTTCTACAGGAAAAGGGCTAACCGGATCAGAACATACATTTATTTATACTACAAATGATGGGGGAGTTACTTGGACTAATTGTGATGAGTTTAAGATTAATAAAAATCACATTGAAATAATAGGATCGGCTTTTTCAACAGATAAAATAGGTTTTCTTTGTTATAAATCTGAAGATAAATATCCTAATATACAATATACCGTTGATAAGGCAGAAACTTGGCAGAACTTAAAATTACAAGTACCTAGTGAATATGAAGGTAAATTAACAGAGGCTATGAGTCCTATTTTTGAAGGAAGTAAAGGAACTTTAGTAGTTAAACAAAATAAGGATGGAGGGTTAGGGGCAAATAAGGCTGGCAAGTTTATTAGTGAAGATTATGGTTTAACGTGGAAATTTGATAGCATTATTACGGTTCAATAATATTAAGTTATAATTTTGTTTAACAAGCTCAGATTAAAATAAAGTAAGAACTTATGTTGAAATTTAAAACATAGGTTCTTACTTTATTTTAATCCCCAATAATATTTAATTTTGACTCTTATTAAATTAATTTAGCTATATAAGATATTAATTTAGCTCCCGGAACTAATAAGAATTGAGCTAGTATTGTACCAACTATCAACCCACCAACAATAAAAATTATACACCTATTAAATTGATCTTCAGTGCATTCACCTTTTATTACATCATCAGTTAGCATGGATATAAATGGATCTATGAAAACGAACATAAGTATAGTGGCAATTCCATTTATTACAGCTGATAAAGAACTACATGTAGTCCTTAATGAAGGATTTAAACAGCCTGCATATAATGATGCTAAAATACCAACTGTTGATATTGAGAAAGCTATTATATTAAGTAAGATAATTTTTTTTGGCATCATTTTGATATTTTTTAATTGGGCTAAGTTCTCTCTTTTAGGTTTTGTAACACTACTTTTAAATTGTTCTATTCCTGATTTTGAGAAACCATGTAGGAGTAATTTAGGTATAGAACGATGAATACTAAAGCAGTCTACGGCTTTACTAAAAACTTTTATAAAAGTTGGCATTAATAAGGCACCAATAATTGTAGCTAAAGTAGTAGAAAAAAGAATCCATCTAAATATAAATAACAAGTCTTCTGGATGTCCTGTTTCTATAGTGTTTTCTATTGTTTTAGCCATTAATGGGGCTTGTATAGTATTTGCAGTTCTAGAGATTAATGCAAAAATATTAAATACAGCAAAAGAAATTGCTATTCGTCCAGTTTTTATGGCAACAGTTCTTACAGAATAAGCTAAAGTAGAAATTATATATATTATAAATGTAAGAATTAAAACTATAATTACTTGTATAGACATTTATTTTCTCCAATCAAATTTATTTTACTAAATTGTATAACATATTTATTTCTTTTTCAAAGGATTATTAAGTTTATGGTGTGTATTTTACCAAAAATTAAAAATATTAACAAAAAATCTTCAAAATAAACGGACTTTTATAATGATGATACTATTTTGTATATAATTAGTTATTTAATATTATATGAATACAAGAGAAGTTTAATTTACATACTATAATTATTCAAACTTACCTATTCGTATATAAATTTGTAAGAGTAAATTTGAATAACCAAAAGTATAATCATTAAGGAGATGAAAAGTATGTTTAGCAGAAACAAATTTACTTCAATTAGTGTTCATGATTTATATGATTTATTAGGTAAAATAGATTTGATAGATATACGTGAAACATGTGAGTATAATAGTGGACACATACCAACTGCAACAAATGTTCCTATAGAATCGATTTTAGCACAGCCTGAAAGATACCTTGATAAATCAAAAAAATATCATATTATATGTCAGTCAGGAGGAAGAAGTTCAAGAGCTTGTGATGAATTAACTTCAAAAGGGTATAATGTAATTAATGTAGCAGGGGGGACTGGTTCATATATAAGAACACTTGAGATATAATATAAGATTTATATATTACGTAATTTGAAAGTACAATTACTTTTTACTAAGGGAGGAATATATGCTATATGTAATTGTATCTGTTGTTAAAGGTAAAGTAGGTGACTTTAATAATAGGTTAAGAGAAGAGGTTTTTAAAAATTTTAAAGTAAAATCGTCTAAGTTACCAGCCCATTTTACTATTAAAGCTCCTTTTGAATATGATGGGGATATTATAGAGCTAGAAACTATATTAGATAGTTTTTCTAAAAATGAACAGTCTAAACCTTTTAAAATAGAAGGATTTGATCATTTTGATAATAGAGTAATATATATGAAAATCAATATGTCAAAAGAGGGAAAATCTATGCATGACAGGCTAATTGAAAACATGAATAAAATACCATATATATCTTTTGATAAAAGGGATGGAAAAGATAAAATCTTTCATATAACTGTTGCTTCTAAGAGATTACAAACTTCATATGAAAGTATTTGGGAATATGTAAATAAATATTCATGTAGATTCAAAGCTGTTTTTGATAATGTTTGTATCTATAGATGGGAAGATAATACTTGGAAATTGCATAGAGAATTTATTTTTAATAGATAAGATGTTTTTTTATGGATAGTATATAGAGAAACTCCAATATATCATTTATTTGATATACTGGAGTTTTTTAAATAAACTAAGTATTTCAATATATTAGGAAACTATTATAAAAGTATATATTTGGTTAAAAAACACTAAAAGATAAAATATAAATAAGAAACTTATAAAGAAAATATGTAACTTTATGGTGAATCATGATAATATATAAATGGAAAGAGACAGCATTTAGGGAGGTTTTACCATGAAAAAAATTATGTTGAAAAAGAAAATTTTATTTAGTATTATAGGAGTTTTTATAATAGCAAGTAGTGCCGTTTTTATAAGTGTTAAAAACGATAAGGCAGCTAAGAGTGCAGAAGAGCAAAAGAAGTTAGCTATGAAAAAATTAGAGGAAGACAACTTAAAAGAAGAAGATAAGAAAAAAGATGAAGAATTAAAAAAAATAGAAGAACAGAAAAAAGATGAAGAGTTAAAAAAAATAGAAGAACAAAAAAAGGAAGAAGAATTAAAGAAAGAAGAAGATAAGAAAAAGGAAGAAGAGAAAAAACAACAAGAAGAAGCGCAAAAGGTTAGTACTAATAAAACGGATAAACAAGAAAAACAAAATAGTAATACAACAGAGAAAGTTAAGACTAAAAAAGGTTTTAAAAATCCTGCTTTTGCAAATTCAAGTCAAATATTATTAGTAACAGCAAATTCTATGGGGTCATCTAGTGGAGTTGCTAGAGAATATGAGAAGGATTCTAATGGGGAATGGAACGTAGTTAAAGGGGATATGGCTGTTAGATTAGGTGCAAATGGACTTCAATATATATCAAAAAGACAACAGTCAACTAATAAAACACCAGCTGGAATTTTAAATATTATTTCTGCTTTTGGAGTAGGAGGGAATCCAGGTTGTAGTTATAGTTATAAGAAAGTAGAAGAAAATGATTATTGGAATTTAAATTCAGGTTCACAAACCTATAACAGATTAATAAATCATAATCCTGGTGGAGATTATGAACATTTAGCGAGTTATCAGGCTCAATATAAGTATGCCTTAGTAACAGATTATAATATAAACCAAGCTCCTAACAAAGGTGGTGCTATATTTTTACATTGTAATGGTAGGGGTGCAACAGGTGGCTGTGTGTCATTCAATGAAGCAGATATGGTACAAGTTATGAAATGGATGGATAGTTCTAGAAATCCTAAGGTACTTATAATACCTAGTGGAGATTTAGGACAATATTATTATTAATTATAGGAATTTAAGAAATATTTTTTAAAATAGCAGAGCCAATAGATAATTCTGTGTAATTATTTTAATATTACTGGAAATTTTGAATGTGTGAAAGTGTTTCTGTAAATAGCCTTTTATGATAATTATTTTATAGGTATGGAGGTTATGAGATAACCTCCTATCTTAGTTTTAATATAGTAAATAATAAAGAGCAGTTAATAATACCCTATAAAAGGGTATATTTTTTTAGGTTTTGTATTATCAATTGTATAATTTGTTTTCAAACATTATAGATAACTCACCATAAATTTCTCTCCAATTACGAATTGGTAAATTCCATTTCTCTGTAATTTCTATCATACGTTTGTGACCAATCTCTTCTGCTGGTGCATCATATATTATCTTTAAATTATAAAACAGCTTTTTATGATATTTTTATTTTATCATAAAAAACTGTTATATTTTGTAATTTAGAGAGCTCTTTTAGGCTCCTTTGTCATATGGAAAACAATAAGTAGGAGAATACTCACTTGAATGTAAGTATTCACAGTATTATTTACAATCATATGCTAATATTTAAGGTTATATAATTTATAATTTATTTACATGTAAAATATGAGAACTTATCTCATTAGTTTGGATTCTTTTTAAGTCTTTTTGCCTAAGTCCAGTTTCTTTCATGATGTCATCCCAAGATTCACCATCGATTAGCATTTGTTTCGCTTTACTGGAAGCTGCATTTTTACCTTCTCTATTCATTTATTATCCTCCTTTGTTTATAATACAATGTTATTCTTGTTATAATAAATTAATTTCATTATTAAAGATATTTTTAGTATATGTTAATATAAAAAATATTAATCATATTAATAAAATAATTAATATTTTTAGAGCTATTTTTATTATAAATTCCATAAAATGCGTAAAAATATAAAAAAGATCTATTTTATAACCTAAACCAATCCTTTCTTGCTAAAATTTAACAAGAAAGGAGGGATACTATGAATAATATTGAAGAAGTCAATAAAAAAATAGAAAAACTAAAACAAGAGCTACAAAAGTTAATTGACGAAAAGAATGACTTATTAGCTGATGAAGTTATTGTAGCTAGCAAAACTCTTGATACTGCTTTAAATGAACACAATAAATTAACCAATAAGTAGTAAAAAGAAAAATTGGGAGGAGAAGTCTCCTCCTTTTTAAAAATGGTAAGGATAATCTATAAATGTGATTTTTTAAACTTAAAATAAGTAAATTTACTCTTTGAAATATTAGTTTTTAATTACAACTGATAAGGCCATATTTATCTTCATCTAAAAGAGTTAACGCTAAGGTTAGTTCTTCTGTATGTTCTTTTTCATCTTTAATTATTTTGACAATGATTTCTACAATATCTTCTTCATCTTCTTCTGAGAGATTTTTTATAAAGCTTTCATATAATACTATAGCTTCAAGTTCTCCTTTTATTGCTTCTCTTATATTCATAAGTAGTTCATTTTTCATATCCTTAACAGTACTATATTCTTTAAATTTATGTTTATATTTTTCTGAAATTTGTATATGATCTTTGATCTCTGCTTTAAGCTTTTCATGATCATTATCTATATTTCTTAAAGTATTTAGGAACATTCCATAATGTTCTTTCTCATCCTCCATGATGTGATAAAAAAGATCTTTTACTTCTTTATTACTTGTCAAAGAAATAAATCGACTATAGTCATTAATAGCTACAATTTCAGCAATCATCCCCTCTCTTAAGAATGTTTCCTTATTAATAAGTATGCCTTGTGGTTGTCTATTAGTTGTATAACTCATAAAAGCTCCTAGAAAGTACTTTATATAAAGAAAATATATGTCATCATAAATAAAAGTAGTACAACTGTTAGAAAAAATGATATAGTAATTATAAATGTTAAAATAATTATCTTAATATTTTTAATGAAAGGTGAAATTATGGGGGAAGAGAAAAAGTTAATAATTATAAAAAAATATTTGTGGTTTAGTGATTGCTTGGTAGAAGATGAAGAATCAGTTGATGTAAAGAAAAAAATTCTATTAATTAATAAAGAGAGTAAAAATTATGATTTATAGTGAAAAATTTTTAAAAAGTATCATAGAGGGTAAGCCTATAGGAGAGATTTATCCATATAAAGATGGTACAAAAAAGCAAAGAGAGTTATATATTAAATCTATAGTAGCTGATCTAAAAAAATCTAACTTGATAAAGGTAGAAGCAGATTTTAATTCCTATGGAAGTGGATATTCTTCTTATGTTGATATATTTTGCTATAAAACGGATGGAAGCTCAATATTAAAGAGGGATAATATAATATGTATTAATGGAGTTACTATTTATATAAGTAAATTAGCTCCGTTAGCTATATATGGATCAAGTAAGAAGATTAGACGCTCAAAAGGTGGAAGCTATGATTTTTTAGACATCAATAGTATAAATAAAATTCCAAGTGGAGATTGGGATGGTGTGATTTGTTTATTAAAGGACAAATTAAATAAGTATGGGATTGAACTGTTAGAAAAGAAAGAGTTAGCAAGATCGATTGATTTTGAAGTGCAAATTCCAACTATAAGTAAGAATCCAAATTTTAATTTGGTTAATTCGAACTTACTCATACGAATGTAATGAGAAGGAGTTTCCATATTAAATAATAGAGAGTACAAGGTTTTTGATGCTATTTTTTATTGGGAAGACTAAGTTTTAAACTTATAGAGTTTTAAATTATTATCAAAATATTGGATTAAAAATATATTTAATTAGAATATATATAATAAAAAGTTTAAAAATAAAATTAGGAGAGTCTTATGAATTTTTTTAAAAGAATATTTGGAACAAAAGATAATATAAAATCACCAAATATAAATGTTAATGAAAAGCTTCTTAATTATTTACAGAAGGCTCTTAGCGATAAATCATTAAAATCCGAAATAATAGATGGTAAAATATTTATTAATAAGTTTAGAATATCTATAGAAGCATGGGTTTCTGATAGAATTGAACATCCTAATGTTATTGCTATGCATTTAAATTTTATTATAAGTCAAGAACAATTTGAAGATAATATATTAGAGTCTTTGGTAGCCATAGGAGAAAAAAATGATGAAGACGACGCAATATTAAATGGAATAGAATCATTTGTTACAGGTGTCTTAAATTCAGTTATTGAATCTTTTTATGATGCATATAGTGAGGAGCTTGCTTTTGAAACTAGATGGAATGATGAGAAAAAACTTTGGCATCCCAAACTAGGTTTTTTACAAGTACAAGGGTATTGTAATAATAAACTTATAGATGAAAGTAGAATCTTCAATATTTTAAAGAATGATATTAAAATACGGCTTGGTAATAAGAGATTTTATTTTATTAAGGTATATGTTTCTAAACAAGTAAATGGCAAGATTATAGCTGAATGTACATTAAATAATGAACCATTTTATGAAGCTAATCAAAAGATGGAAGAGTATGCTAAAGTATGGAGAACAGAAGGAAATTTTAAAGGTGAAAAGCAATATATTATAATTAAGCAATGTGATAAAACTTGGAAACATAGTAAGTATTCTGAAAAGGAGATTAATACTATAATAAATAAAACAATAGATATTATAGAGAGCTATTCTAATGAAAAGAATTATGATAACTTATTTGAAAAAATAGTAGCAGTTACTAATAATATTAGTTTAGCATTTGAGCTTTATTATTTTATTCCTGAAGTTTATTGTAGAATTATATTTAGGGAAGTACAATATTCTGATGAATTTATTATTGTTATGGCAGATGAGACTAAAAAAGTTATTTATTTATCACAATTTAAACTCTATAGTCAAATAAAAAAAATAGTATTTAATAGAATAAAATCAAATATAGATAATACTAAGTTAAAAAACATTTTATTACTTAGTTATAATTTTAGTGTTATAAATGCTACTATTAATGAAGGAAAAAAGCTTGAGGATTTAAGTATACTGCCAAAAATGTTAATTGCGCCCAAAAATTATAGAGTAGTTGACTTATAATAGAAAACTACTCATTACTATTAATATAAGATTTATAGAATGCCTTCCTTCATAGGGCATTTACTTACATCATTACTTAATTAGTACTAAAAAATATCTACTTAAGAGTCCTGAATAAAATTTTTATCTTAAGGTAAGACTAGTTTTTGAAGACAGAGCAACTAAGGAGGAATTTTAAATGACAAGAAGTGGTATGAAAAAAGGTGAACATGAAAAGGCAATGGAGCAAGCAAAGGAAATGCTTGATAAGGGATGTGGAATGGCAGAAATAGTATCACAGACTCATCTTAGTGAAGATGATGTAACGAAGGCAAAGAATAAGTGGGTAGATAGATCCTAGAATTTATTTTTATATTTAATATTTATTGATTTAATAATAAAACTCCTCATTATTTGAGGAGTTTTTTATATATAGATTAGTGTAAAATTATTTAGTTTTATAAAGCTAATAGTAAATTTTTTAGAAATTATAATCGGATAAAAATGTTTTATATTGCAAACAATAATGATAAATAATTATTTAAAGTAAGAGGTAAAGTATGCATGTATCAATAATTGGCATGGGATTAATTGTAGGAATTATACAAAATTTTTTAATAAACAGTATATCTTATAAGATAACTGGAATTAAAACAGAGACCTTTAATATTTTTGTCCCAATTATTTGTAGTCTATGTTATGAAATTCTTTTTTTTAGATTAAGTTTTACAACTATATTAATAAAATCAATAATAATGACAACAATTTTAATTATAATTTCTTTTGTTGATATTAAACATAAAATTATACCTGATTTTATGGCTATTTTAACATTAGTTGTTGGAATCGTAATTTCTTTTGCAGTTAAAACTTCATTAATAGATTCAGTTTTAGGAATGTTATGTGGTGGGGGAATAATGTTTATAATAGGACTTGTTCCCAATATGATTGGCGGAGGAGATATAAAGCTTATGTTTGCATTGGGAGCTTTTCTAGGAGCCAATAGAACTTTATGGGCACTTCTATTGGCATTTTTTATATCAGCTATAGTTGGTATTATTTTAATAGTTTTTAAAATAAAAGCTAGAAGTGATTATATACCCTTCGGACCATTCTTATCTTTAGGAAGTTTTATTTCAATATTAATTTTTAATGTATAGGAAGTATAAAATATGGAGTTTGATGTTAATGTTATAAATAAAATAATTAAAAATATAATTATTGAGATAGATTCAAGTAGAGGGCAAATACTTAATATTGTCGATACAATAAGGAATGAACATGAGAGTTTAAAGACCCAATTAGCGAAAGTTAGAAAGGATATTAGTAGGATTATAGATGAGGTTGATGAGTTTGAAAAAAAAGATAAGGAGGCTAGAAGAAGGCTTGTTGAAGTATCAGCTAATTTTAAAAAATATAACGAAAATGATATTAAAGACGCGTATGAAAATGCAGAAAATATAAGGCTTAAATTTTATACTAAAAAAAATGAAGAAATTTCTTTAAGGGAAAGAAGAGATAGTATTGAAATAGCATTAAGAAAAACTATTGGGAACATCGAATCAGGTGAAAAAATAATTAATCAAATAAGTATTGTTATGGGATACTTAGAAGGAGATATTCTTTCTGCTTTAGAAGGAGCTGATAAAAATTCAGAAATGTTTATTGGCATAAAAATTTTAGAAGCTCAAGAAAATGAAAGAAAAAGAATAGCGAGAGATATTCATGATGGTCCTGCTCAACATATGGCAAACGTAGTAATGAGGGTTGATATTTGTAGAATGGTTATTGAAAAAGATATTAAAGAAGGTCTTAAAGAATTAGCTGAATTAAAAGAAAGTGTTAAAATAGCTTTAAAAGAAGTAAGAAGTATTATTTTTGATTTAAGACCAATGTCTTTAGATGATTTAGGATTGAATCAGACTATACAGCAAACAGTAAATAGTATTTCTAAAGAAACTAATATCCTAATAAGATTGAAAATAAAGCCTATTGAAGAAGAAATAGAGCCGATTATTCAAGTAGCAGTATATAGGATTATACAAGAAATATTTAATAATATAAAAAAACATGCCAAAGCAAAGCAGGCAGAGATAAGACTTGATTTTGGTACTAAATATCTAATGTTAATAATAACAGATGATGGTGTTGGCTTTAATGTAGAAGAAACTTTAAAGAGAGTTAAAACAGAAAGTGCTTCTTATGGACTTATTGGAATTTTAGATAGGGTAAATCAGCTTCAAGGAGAGATCCAAATTAAATCCTCAGAGGGATTAGGTACAACATATACTGTTAGACTCCCTATTAATAGAGAGGTGATAAAGAATGAAAAACAAGGTGATTAAAATACTAATTGCTGATGACCACGATATAATAAGACAGGGATTAAAGAGGATTATAAGTTTTGAAGATGATATGGAGATTGTAGCTGAAGCAGAAAATGGAGAAAAGTCTATTAAGCTTTTGGAGAATATTGATATAGATGTTGCTTTGCTTGATTGCAATATGCCAATCATAAATGGCATAGAAGTTCTTAAAAATATAAAACAAAATAGAGAGAATATTAAAGTCATAATGATAACAGTTGAAAATGATAAAAAAACTATTACTACAGCTATAAATATTGGAGCGGACGGTTATATGCTTAAGGATTCGGCTGCTACAGAGGTTGTAAATGCTATTAAGTTAGTACAAAATGGTGAAAAATATATTGATAAATCATTAGTTTCTATGCTTTTTTCGGATATAAAAATTAAATCTAAAAAAGTACCTAATCTTTTAGATGAACTTTCAAAAAGAGAAGTCGAAGTCCTTATTAAAATTTCTAAGGGACTTAGCAATAAAGAAATTGGGGAGCAATTGTACCTCTCAGAAAAAACGATTAAAAATTATGCAACTAATTTATTTAGAAAGATAAATGTTGAAGATAGAGTTAAAGCTACAATTTTTGCATTAGAAAATAACATTGAAGAATATTACATAAATAAATATGAAAAATAGGGACTTTTGTCCCTATTTTTTTCTGACTTTTTTACTTAACATATGTGACTTTTGCAATCTGCAAAACTGAAGGATATGCGGATATAATAAAGACAAGAAGAACACAAAAAAACAAAATAGGAGGAATTAAAAATGATAAATAAACTAAAAAATCATCTAGTAGGAACTTTAAAAAATGAAAAAGGACAAGGTATGGTTGAATATGCACTACTTATAGGACTTGTAGCGGTAGTAGTTATAGCAGTATTAGTATTACTAGGACCAGCAATATCAGCAAAATTTCAAGAAATAATAAATGCTCTTAATTAAATAAAAAAATAAAGGAGGGGAATTTAAAATGATAAAAAAATTTAAAAATCATCTAGTAGGAACCTTAAAAAATGAAAAAGGACAAGGTATGGTTGAATACGCATTACTTATAGGACTTGTAGCGGTAGTAGTTATAGCAGTATTAGTATTATTAGGGCCAGCAATATCAGCAAAATTTCAAGAAATAATAAATGCTCTTAATTAAGAGTAATCTAGTTCTGCTACAAATTTTTTAAAATACCCTAATTACAAGAAATTAATTAGGGTATTTAGGAAATAGAGAAATTTTTAAACCTAATATTTATAAAGATAAAGAAGCTATAAATTTACCTTAATGGGAGTTATATCAAATAAATTGATATTTGGAATATTAATTAAGTTCAAATAATTAGATTAGAGATTAAATTTTCATTTAAGGACGTGAAAATTATGAAAAACTTGAAAAACCAAAAAGGACAGGCACTAGTCGAGTTTGCGATAATACTTCCAATATTTCTTATATTAGTTATGGGAATAATACAGTTTGGAATGATACTAAATACTTATCTTAGTATTGAAAATGCATCACGGGAAGGAGCCAGAAATGGAATTATAGGAAGTACAGACTCTGAGATTCAGAACTTAATTAAAACTATTTCACCTAGTTTGGATACTCAAAGTCTAACAGTAAATATAACTCCTAATGAAATTACTAGAAAACCAGGAGATACTCTTACTGTGAAGGTAAGTTATAATTATAAATTAACAGTTCCAATTATAAGCAATCTTTTTAATAATATAGTAGTATTGAATGGACAAACTTCCATGAGAGTTGAGTGAGGTGAGTTGAATTTGAGAAAGTTAGATAACAAGGGAAATATTTCAATTATTTTATGTTTACTTGTAACTGCATTATTTGGGTTTACAGCTTATGTAATTGATATAGGGATGCTTTATGTAGAGAAAATAAAATTATCAAATGCAATTGATTCAGCGGCATTAGCAGCAGCTCTTGAATTACCAAATGATTATATAAAATCGAAAAGTATAGCTATAGAGTATTTAAGTAAGAATAATGTAGATCCAAATAAAGCTAAAGTAATTATTAGTTCTGATTACAAGAGTATTCAAATATCAGCAGTCAAGAATGTAAATCACATATTTGCGTCTATGATAGGTATAGGAAATAGTGAAGTGAATGCTAAAACAAAAGCTATTGTTGCACCTATAAAATCAATAAAAGGTGGGATAAGACCTTTGGCAGTAGAAAATTATAACTTTTCTTATGGGGATTTAGTAACGCTTAAAGAAGGTGCAGGTGATGGATATCATGGAAATTATGGTGTGGTTGCACTTGGTGGAAGCGGAGCAAATGTTTTTAGAGGAAATGCATTATATGGGTATAGTGGAACAATATCGGTAGGTGATTATATAGATACTGAACCTGGTAATATAGCAGGAGTTTGTAATGATATAAAAAATTTTATTAATTCGGAGAATAGTACTTTCAACAATTTTCCAAGGAGCTCTATAAGATTATGGACAATTCCATTAGTGGATTCTTTAGTTTTGGATGGAAAAAAGTCAGTATTAGTTGTAGGATTTGCAGAATTTTATGTAGAGAATGTAAATAATAGAGCTGGCAATATAGAAATTAATGGAAGGTTTATTAAATATGTTTTGAATTCTGAAGTTGATGAAAATTTAAGTGATACAGGTGCATATGGTGCAAAATTGTCAAAATAAAAGGTGAGCTTATATGAGCTTTTATAAGTTGAAATTTTATATAAGCTCACTAAGGCTAATAAGGAGGTTAACATGAAAAGTATAGCTCAAAAATTAATAATTTTATCCTTTATTTTAGCATTGATTACTTCCATAACTGTTTTTTTATATTTGAAATCCTTAAGAATACAAAATGAAGGAAATAAAAAGACAAAAATTTTAGTTGCTGTTGAAGCAATACCTCCAAGAACTCTTATAGATAAAAAAATGATTAAGGAGATGGAAGTTACAGATACCCCTGTTTTTGGTAATTCTGTTAAGGATGCTTCAAAAATTATTGGAAAATATACAAAGGAAAGTATTTCAAAAAATGAGGTGTTTTATGATGACAATCTTTTGGATAAAAATGAAGATGAGCTTAGCTTAAAAATAGATAGTAATCATAGAGCAATTTCTATTAGCGTTACAGGGGATTCAGGAGTCTCGGATTTGTTAAAACCAGAAGATTTTGTTGATGTTATTACTTATATAGGAGAGAAGAAAGATGGTGCTAGAACAGTCAACAAGGATATGGCAAAAATTATATTACAAAATATTGAGGTATTAGCAGTAGATAAAAAAATTAATAGAGAAGAAAATATAAAGAATAAGGCAGCTGAGAAAGAAAAAACATTAACAAACTTTTTAGTAACATTATCAGTTAGTTCTTCAGAAATAGAAAAATTAGTGTTGGCTGAAAGTATAGGAAGCATCAAATTAGTACTTAGACCTTTAAAAGAAGATGTCCATATAGAAACAAAAGGAACTACTTTAAAAGAACTCGCTGTTAATGAATATAATAAAGGGGATTTTACTGGAGAAAATGTTGTAACTAATAATAATGAAAAATATACAAGCTACACAGTAAAGCAAGGAGATACATTAAAAAAAATCAGTAAGGAATTTTATGGAGATGAAAGTAGATTTACTATTATAAAGGAAGCTAACAATATACCAGATGATTTGATATTAACTGGAGAAATAGTTAAGATTCCAATAGTAAAATAGGGTGGTGAAAGTATGGACAAGATTAAGATACTAATTGCTGATGATATTAAAGAAACAAGAGATGTTATAAAAAAGATACTTAGCTTACAAAAAGAAAATATTGAGGTAGTAGGAGAAGCTGATAATGGAGAAGAGGTACTTAAACTTATACCAAAAATTAAACCGGATGTAGTTTTAATGGATATAAATATGCCTATATTAAATGGATTAGAAGCAACTGAAAGAATAACAACTGAGTATCCTTATGTAATGGTGATTATAATGTCAGTGCAAGCTGAAAGTGAATATTTAAAGAAGGCAATGTTTCATGGAGCTAAAGAATATATAATAAAACCTTTTAATTATGATTCATTAATTGAAACTATAGAAACAACTTATCAAAAATATAAAACAAGACAAATAAATAGGGTAGAAGGTATAAGACAAACAAGAACTACAAAAATCATATCATTTTTTAGTTCGAAAGGTGGAGTTGGAAAATCAGTTTTATCAGTTAATACAGCACTTGTTTTAAGTAAAGCAGAAAATAAAAAAGTACTTCTTATAGATTTGGATTTACAATTTGGTGATATAGGAATGTTAGTTAATCAATATAATCAAAAAAATATTTTTAATGCTGTAGAAGATGGACAAATAGATTCTTATGAAAAAATAAAATCTTGTTTATATGAGTGTAACGGAAATCTTGACATATTGTTTGCTCCACCTAAACCGGAAACAGCAGAATATATAGTAAAGGAAAACATTGAAAATATAATAAATTTAACCAAAAATCAATATGATGTAATTATTGTGGATACAGGTATAAATTTTAATGATATTACCCTTTATATTTTAGACGTATCAGAAAAAATATGTTTAGTTTCAACTTTGGATATTATAGCACTTAAAAATACAAAATTAGGGCTTGAAGTTATGGAATCGCTTGGATATGACAACCAAAAGGTCAAACTTGTTATAAATAGATTTAATTCAAAGTATGGAATAAGTAAAAATGAAGTAGAGGATGCTTTCAAAAATGGTATTTTTGCAGTTATACCAGATGAGGAGAAGATAGTTATTAATTCAATAAATAAGGGAGAGCCTTTTTGTAATAATAACTATCAGAAATTAAAAATAGGGAAAGCAATAGAAATGATGTGCCAAAGCTTAATCTAAGAGGAGGGAGCAAAAAATGTCTTTAATGAAAAGGTTAGAAGAGATAAATGGAGATAAAAAGATTAATAAACAAAATGAAAAACAAATAAATCCATATTATGAATTAAAAACAAAAATTCAAAATAGAGTAATTGAAGAATTAGATATAGATTTTAATGAAATTCCTGATCAACTTGATATAGATTTCTCTGATCATAATGAAGAATTAAAGCAAAAAATTGATTATATAGTAAGTAAAAATATAGAAGAAGAGTCACTTAATATGACTAATAATCAAAAGAAAAAATTAAAAGAAGAGTTATTAGATGAAATTATAGGTTTTGGTCCCATTACAGGTTTACTTACAGATAATAAGGTTACCGAAATAATGGTCAATGGTCCTAATCATGTATATATCGAAAAAAATGGGAAGCTGATACTTACTGATGCAAAATTTAAAAATGATAATCATGTACTTCATGTTATTAAAAAAATTGTTGCACCAATCGGAAGAAGAATAGATGAAAGTTCGCCTATGGTAGATGCAAGACTTCCTAATGGATCAAGAGTAAATGCAATAATCCCACCACTATCTCTTGATGGACCTTCAATTACAATAAGAAAATTTGCAGAAGATCCATTTAAAGTAGATGATTTAGTTAATTTTGACACACTTAATCCAAAGATGGCAGAATTCATAAAATGTTGTGTAGAGGGTAGGCTTAATATAGTTGTTTCAGGTGGAACTGGAAGTGGGAAAACTACTACATTAAATGTTCTATCTTCTTTTATACCAAATGATGAACGTATAGTAACTATAGAAGATGCTGCAGAGCTTCAGCTTTCGCAAGAACATGTTGTAAGACTTGAAACAAGACCTGCAAATGTGGAAGGAAAGGGAGAAATTGCAATAAGAGATTTAGTTAAGAATAGTCTAAGAATGCGTCCAGATAGAATTATTGTAGGAGAAGTTCGTTCTGGAGAAGCACTTGATATGCTTCAAGCTATGAATACTGGTCATGATGGCTCTTTAACAACAGGACATGCTAACACTCCTAGAGATATGTTATCAAGAATTGAAACTATGGTACTTATGTCTGGTATGAATCTTCCTATTAAAGCTATTAGAGATCAAGTTTCATCAGCAATTAATTTAATAATTCAGCAATCAAGACTTATGGATGGAAGCAGAAAGATAACTCACATAACAGAGGTTCAAGGTATGGAAGGAGATACGATAATTCTTCAAGATATATTTAAATTTGAACAAAAAGGTGTTGATGTTAAAGGAAAGGTAAAAGGAGAATTTGTTTATACAGGTATTATGCCAAAGTTTGTGAAAAAGCTTAGAGAACAAGGAATAAATATACCACAAGATTTATTTAAGTAAGGCTATGAAGTTTGCATTTGGTAAGTCAAAGTTAAATGATATTTTTAAATTTCAACTTAGTTAATGGAACTTACGTTGTAACAATACTTATGCGAATATATGAGTATAATCTGACTTAAAAATGGGGGGAGAATTTATGATAATTGTTATAATAATATCTTTATTTTTCTTAGTTTGGATAATTTTTAGCTTAATATTACTAAATATTTTTAATAAAGAAAAGGCAATTAATAAACTTAAATATTTCGATAATGATTATATAATTAATAAAAAACTAAAAGATAATAAGAAAAATAGTATAGGCATATTAAAATTTATGGGTACGCTTATACCAAAGAGTATGTTAAATAAAGATAAAAAGCTTGAAAATCATCTTCTGAAAGCTGATTTACCTATTACAATAGAGGAGTTTTTAGTTATAAAGATACTCTCATCTTCAGTTCTTACTTTTTTAACTTTCACACTTTTTAAAGATTATTTTATTATGATTTTGGTATTTAGCTTAGTATGGAATTTACCAAGATTTGTAATAGCAAAAAGAAAAAAGGATAGAATTAAACTTTTTGATAGTCAGTTAAATGAAGGGATAACCATAATTTCCAACTCTTTAAAGGCTGGTCATTCATTTTTACAGGCTATAAAGGTCGTATCAGAAGAAACAAAGGATCCTTTTTCAAAGGAATTTAAAAAACTCCTTAAAGAGATGAGCTTAGGAATTTCTGAAGAGGAGGCTTTAAAAAACTTAATTATTAGAATTGAATCAGAGGATCTTAGACTTGTAGTGAATGCTATTTTAATACAAAAAGATATAGGGGGAAATTTATCAGAAATATTAGATAATATATCAGAAACTATAAGAGAAAGGCAAAAGATAAAAAATGAGCTTAAAACATTAACAGCACAGGGGAAATTATCAGGTATTATTGTAGCGCTTATTCCAATTTTTCTAGGATTAACAATTTATCTTTTTAATAAAGAATATATGATATTACTATTTACTACATCTACTGGCTTGATTATGATAGTAGCGGCTATTTTAAATGAAGTTATTGGACTATTAATGATAAAGAAAATTATAAATATAGATATGTAAAGAAAGGAGAAAAATATATGCTATATATCTCAATTCTTATATTCTTTTTATCAATATTCTTTTTTTTATATAGTATATTATCTATTTTAAATAAAGACCAAATAAAAATTAAAAAAAGGCTTAATAATCTTAAGCATATTAATATGACAAATGAAAAAAAGCTAGAAAGGGAATCCTTTTTCGAAAGAATTATTTTACCTTTTTATAATGATTTTAGTCAAACATTATTAAAGATTACTCCAAGGCATAAAAGAGAAATGATTAATAAAAAACTAGAAAGAGCAGGACTTTTAAAAAATATTAACATAGAAAAATGGTTATTTATTAGAAGTATTATTATCTTATTTTCATCATTAATTATAGGAATAGTATCGTTTCTAGTTGAACCTAATATTATGAAGTCTTTAGTTCTTATAGTACTTGTTATAGTATCTATAAATGTCTTTTTAAATTTCTATTTAGCAAAGAAAATTCAAGATAGAAAAAAGAAATTGCTAAAGGATTTACCATATACTTTAGACTTAATTACAGTAAGTGTTGAAGCTGGATTATCATTTGATGGAGCTATAGCTAGAGTTATTAGTAATATAAATGGAGATCTTTGCGATGAATTTGCAAAGAGTCTTAAAGAGATTAGGATGGGAATAGAACGTAAATTAGCACTTAAGAATATGAGTGACCGTTGTGAGTTAAAGGAGATTTCAATGTTAATTACATCTTTAATACAAGCAGATGAACTAGGAGTAAGCTTAAGTAGAGTACTTAGAATTGAATCTGCAAATTTAAGGGAACATAGAAAGCAAGTATCAAGGGAAAAAGCTATGAAGGCTCCTATCAAGATGTTATTTCCATTAATTTTCTTTATATTTCCTTCTATTTTTATAATTATACTTGGTCCAGCCGTTATAAAAATGATTAATATATTTGTTTAGGAGTGATAAAGGTGGTTAAAAATTTATTATACCAATCAAAAGTTATATCAGAAATATTTATAGCGGATAGCTTTATAAAAAGATTTTTAGGTCTTATGTTTCGTAAAAATCCACACCATGAAGCAATTTTAATTAAACCTTGTAATAGTATTCATACGTTTTTTATGAATTTTGATATTGATGTATTATTCATAAATGAAAACATGGAAGTGATAAAAAAAACAGATGCTCTTAAGCCAGGAAAAGTTGTATTTCCACAAAAAAAATGTAAAATGATTATAGAAGGAAGAGTAGGAATATTTAAAGACATTAAGGTTGGAGAAAAACTTGAAATACTAAGCAATATACAGTGAATATTTATATTAAGATATACTTTACTTATAGTATAAAACTACTTATTAAAATGCTAAAGGCATCTTGGTAAGTAGTTTTTATAATATTAAAAAGTATAACGAGTATTTGGAACTTAATATTAAGATATAGTATAATAAAAATTGTAAATTTAGTTATCAGGAGGAAAAATGGAGATTTTATTGATAGAGGATGATATAAAGTTAAAAAGGTACATTAGTGAATATTTAGAAGCTTATGATTATAGTGTTACTACAATTGAAGACTTTAATACTGTAATGGAGACTGTAAATGAAGTTAGTCCAAATTTAATAGTTTTAGATATTAATTTACCTAAGTTTGATGGTTTTTATTTCTTAAAACTTATAAGAAAATCATATAATACACCTATAATAATACTTTCAGCGAGAAGTGATGAAGGAGAGCAAATACGTGGAATGGAACTTGGTGCTGATGATTATGTAACTAAACCTTTTAGTGTAGGAATTTTACTTGCTAAGATTAATGCTTTATTAAGACGTGTATGTGAATATAGTGAGGTAGAGAATGAATGCCAAGGCGAATTGTTTTTAATTCATGAAAGTATGAAGTTAAAGTATAAAGATCAAATTATAGAGCTTACAAAAAATGAATATAGAATACTAAATATACTGATAAAAAATACTGGAAAAGTTGTTACAAGGGAAGATATGTTAGAAGCTTTATGGGATGATACAGTTTTTGTTGATGATAATACTTTAACAGTCAATATGACAAGGGTTAAAAAGAGATTAAGTGACTTAGGTATAAATAATGTTATTGTAACTAAAAGAGGTGTAGGTTATGTCTTTAATGGAATTGATAGTTAAAGTATTAAAGATAAAAAAGAGAGATTTTATAGCACTTTTTATAAATTCTTCATTGTTAATATTGTTTTATCTTTTGTTATTTGAAAATAGTGAGATAGTATATCCAGTTTTATTAAGTAGTTCAGTAATATTAGTATATTTTATATTTGAAACTATAAATTATAGAAATTTTTTGGAAAAGCTTGAAGATAGTAAGAAAAGTCCTAATTATAGAAATAATAAAGTTAATGCTAATGAGATGGAAATATTAAGTGTAATAAAAGAAATACATAATGACTATCTTAATAGAATATATTCGCTAGATCAAAGCATAAAGGATAGATATACTTTGTTTTCAAAGTGGATTCATAATATGAAGACTTCAATAACTGTAATAGATTTGGCTTGTGAAAAAAGTGCTCTGAATGGAGAAAATAATAAGTGCATGGAAGATATAAAGGAAGAAAATGCTACGCTTAAAAAGAATTTAGAAGAATGTTTAAATATTTTAAGATTAGATGACTTTTCAAGAGATTATATGACAGATTCTTGTAATCTCAGAATGATTATTAATGAAATAGTTAATGCAAAAAAAAGAGATTTTATATATAAAGGGGTATTTCCTAAGGTAGACATAGATGAGAGTATTTATGTTTATACCGATAAAAAATGGTTTTCTTATATGATAGAACAGATAATATCTAATGCTATAAAATATTCTAATGGTCATAGTGGAAGTTCTGTAAATATAAAAACTAATAAAGTTAAAAATAAAATAGAATTGATAATTGAGGATGAAGGCATAGGTATTAGTAAAGAAGATTTACCTAGAGTATTTGATCCATTCTTTACTGGAAATAACGGAAGAAAAGAAAGAAGTGCTACAGGAATAGGACTTTATATGGTAAAAATTATAGCGAATAAACTTGGACATGTTGTTGAAATTGATTCAGAATTAGGAGACAAAACACAGGTTAAAATAATACTTAATAATTAGAGGGTTATTTAAAGCTTTCAAGAATGTAAGATTATGTAAGGTGAATCCATTTCAGTATTACAGAGTCCTTTTTATAATAAGATTATAGTTTGAGTTTATATTTATTAGCTCATAATGTTAATCTTTAAAGAAGAGAGGTATAGTGAAGTGGATATTTTAAGAGTAAATAATTTAACAAAGGTTTATAATTCCTATAAAGGAGCAAAAGAAGTAGTAGCATTGGATGCTATAAGTTTAAACGTTAGTAAAGGTGAGTTTGTTGGTATAATGGGACCAAGTGGAAGTGGCAAAACTACACTACTTAATATACTTTCAGGAGTTGATAAGAGTACTTCGGGAGAGGTGATTATAAGTAATAAAGATATTAGTAAAATGAAAAAGGACGAGTTAGCCTTATTTAGAAGGACTAATATAGGTTATATATTTCAAGATTTTAATTTATTAGATAGTTTAACCTTACAGGAAAATATAGCTCTTCCTCTTATTTTAGATAAGGTAGAACCAAAGGATATTAATAAAAGAGTTCTTAATCTTATGTCTTTTTTTGATATAGAAGATCTAAATAAAAAGTATCCATATCATATTTCAGGAGGTCAGAAACAAAGGGTAGCAGCTGCAAGAGCATTAATTAACAACCCAAGTATAATATTTGCAGATGAACCAACTGGAAATCTTGATTCAAAATCATCTAATAATATAATGCAAACAATAAGTAGAATGAATAAAGAAATTGATAGTACTGTTTTAATGGTAACTCATGATCCATTTGCAGCATCATTTTGTAAGAGAATTATATTTATTAAAGATGGAAAAATAAAAATGGAAATAACATCAAATGGCGACAGGAAAAGGTTTTTTGATAAAATATTAGAGGTTCAAAGTGTTATAGGAGGGGATAACTAATGACTTTCTCTTCTATAATAAGAAAAAATTTTATTCATAATTTTAATAAGTATATTTCTTTTTATTTTGTTAATTCATTGATTGTAGCTATGCTATTTATGTATGGTAGTTTAGCATTTAACAGAATCATATTAGAAAACTCGTATAAAACATCTTTAGATAAGGTTGTAAATACTTCTTTAATGGGACTAATAATATTTTCCATAATTTTCATAACATATACTAATGTAGCTTTTTTGAAAAATAGAGGTAAAGAGTTTGGGATGTATATGACCTTAGGTATGACAACAAAGGACTTAAGTAGACTTATTATAGTGGAGAACTTAGGAATAATGCTATCCGCAGCAGGAACAGGGATTTTGTTTGGAGTACTATTTGGAAGGTTGTTTTATATGGGGCTAAATAAAATATTAAAGATAACTCCAGTTCCTTATGAACTGAATTATAAAAGTTTTTTATTGAGTTTAGGTGTTTTTATATTAATATTTTTAGCTAATGTTATATTCAATATGATTTATATAAGAAGGGTATCTATAATAAATGTTATAAAATCATCAAAGAAAAAGGAAATAGGTAAATCAAATATTATTTTAGGAATAGTAGCATTAATATTATTAGTAGTATCGATTTATTGTGTTCCTAAAACATTATTAAAAGAAATATTTAAGGACCAGCAATATATAATTTGGGTATTTATAAGTTTAACTATAATATGTCCATATATTTTAATAGGCTCTCTTATATCAATAGTAAAAAATATACTAAGTAAGTTTCCTAGGACTTACAATAAAAATATACTTGTACTTTCAAATTTATCACATAGATTTTTAGCATATAAAAATGTTTTATATATGCTTTCATTATTAGTAGCTGGAGCTATGTTTTTTGTAGGTTTTAGTTATTCACTATATACTGCAACTAGGGAATATGTGGAGAAAGATCGCCCATATGATATTTTTTTTGTTGAAACAAATGAGTATAATAAGGTAAAAAAAGATGATGTAGAAGAGGTTATAAAAAAAAATAATGGTGTTGTAAAAGATTATAAAGTATTAGAACAGTTAGCAGTGCCTAGTTTTATAATTGAAGATTCAAAATTATCTTTAAATAGTGGTAAAGATTCTGTTATAAGTGAAACAAATTATAATAAGCATATGGGAACTAATATAGATATTAAGCCTAATGAGGCTATGTATATAACAGTAGTTAATGAAAAAATGGAATTTGAGCAACCAACAGTTATTTTGGCTACAATTAACAAGACGGATTTAGAAAAAGTTAAAAACAATCCAAAAGTCAAAAATAATAAGATAAGTAAAGAAGAGTTTCAAAATATAATAGGACAAACCACGTCTTTATATTTAGATAAGAAAAATATAGAAGTAAAGAAAGGTGTTCCTTTTACAAATTTCGCGTATAATAGTCAATATTTATCGTTAAACGCGCTTGTATTAGATGATGAAGATTATAATAAACTAAAAAATAATTTACCTGCTTCATCAGTGGAAAAAACACATTTATTAAATGTTAAAAATGGTGATGATTCATTTAAAGGGTTAGTAAATTACTTAAGAGATGATAATGGATTAGATTATTCATATTGGAGAGAAGGCACAATTTCAAATGAAACTTTAAAAGGTGAAAGAGGTATTAAAGAGTGTTACAGACCAGTATATAATGAAGAATTAATAAGATTACAGTTAAATAGAAATGGGCTTATATTCTTTACAATGATATTTATAGGTGCATTGTTTGTAATATCTAATGGAGTGGTACTTTATTATAAAGTATTATCAGATATAGATAGTGAAATGGAAAGAATAGAATCATTAAATAGAATAGGTGTCAAAGAAAAAGAACTTAAGTCTACAATAAGTAAAGAATTAGGAATAACCTTCTTTATACCAATGCTTGTAGGTGGAGGACTTGGGACATACTATTTATATGTATTATCTTCTAATACAGGAATAGTAGAGTTATTAATGCAAAAGGCATTTTTAGTTTTAGGATTAGGTGTAATAGTTCAATTTATATTTTATTTAATAAGCAGAGAGAAATATATAAAAGAAGTTATATAAAAATATTTGTTAAAAAGCATACCTTCCTGTGAATTATAACGAGGAAGGTATGTTTTTTAATATTATAAATTTGATTTAATTTTAAATAAATATTGTTTATAAGCGCTTCATTTAAATGATATTTATTAATTAAATATAGGATAAATAAGATTGTTAAAATATAACGTCTTTAGTATCAATTTGTAGAGATATTTTAATGGGGTATCTCTTAGCGTAAGTGTGCTTATACCTAAAAGATTAACTTAATTTAAAATGTAGATTATATATGGTATTTTTGAATAAATTTAATTTGTTTTGGTTAAATTATTAGCATATTGAGTTTTTGAAAGGATTGATATTATGAAAAAGGAGACTATAATAGGCATACCACGAGCTTTTTTATATTTTAAATATAAGTATTTATGGGAAACTTTTTTTAAGGAATTGAACTGTAAAATTTTGATAAGTCCTGAAACAAATAGAAAAATATTAAAAGATGGTATTGCTAATTCAATAGATGAAAGTTGTTTATCTTCTAAGATTTATATGGGGCATGTATATTATTTAATAGATAAAGTTGATTACATATTAGTTCCTAGGATTGTTAACTTTGGTAAAAAGGATGTTGTTTGTACAAAGTTTAATGCATTATATGATATTGTTAATAACACTTTTAGAAATGTGAAATTGTTGGACTACAATATAGACATAGAAGAAAAACAAAGCGAATTTAAAGGTTTTATGAAAATGGGAAGAGCATTAGGGAAGGACTATATAAAAGTATTAAAAGCATATTTAAAAGCTAAAAAAATGGAAGATTATTATAATCATAAGAAAGTTAAAGTTCAGGAAGAATTATTAGAGAATAGTGATAAGTTAAAGATTTTAATAGTTTCACATCCTTACAATATATATGATAAATTAATAGGATATCCGATAATTAAATTTTTAGAAAGTTTTGATGTTGTACCTATATATTCAGATGTGGCTAATAAAGAAGAAGTAATGCAAAGATCAAAGGAAATTTCAAAAACTTTATATTGGATATATAATAAAGAATTAATAGGCGCGATGCAACATTACATAAATAAAATAGATGGAATTATATTTTTATCTACATTTCCTTGTGGGCCTGATTCATTAGTAACAGAGTTGTGTCTTAGAAAAATAAAAGGAATACCTATGACGAATATTATATTAGATGAATTACAGGGGGAGGCAGGAATCTATACAAGGATAGAAAGTTTTATTGACATAATTAAAGAAAGAAATAATAGGAGGAAAATAACTAATGGCAAATAAAGAAAGAATAATTAGTTTTCCACATATAGGTAACTATTATGTTGCAATAGAGTTTTTAATAAAAAATACATTAAATATGAAGATTTTAATACCGCCTCCAATAACAAAAAAAACTATAGAATTAGGTAGTAAATATAGCCCAGATTTTGTTTGTGTACCGTTTAAGTATAATTTAGGAAACTATATAGAAGCTTTAGAGGCTGGAGCAAATTTTTTAGTGCAAGCAGGTGGTGGTTGTAGATTTGGTTACTATGGAGAAACTCAAGAGCAAATTTTAAAAGATATTGGATATGATTTTGAATTTTTAAGTATTTTAAATACAGATGATTTAAGTCCATTTTCTACATATGGGATATTTAAAAATTTAAATCCGAAGCTTTCTTTAAGAAAATTTACATATTATTTTTCATTAACATTTAAAATGGTTGAAGTAATAGATAGCATAGAAGAATATATTAGAGAAAATATAGGGTTTGAAGTTAAGAAAGGAAGCTTTGAAAAATTACAAAAAAATTTTTTAAACGAAATAAAAACAATTAATAATTTTAAAGAGATTAAAAGCTTATATAAAAAATATGATACATTATTTAAAAATGTATCAATTAATAAACCTCAAAATCCAATTAGAGTTGGTATTGTAGGCGAATTGTATACTGTTATGGAACCATATGGCAGCTATTTTATTGAGAAAGAATTGGCTAAAAAAGGAATTGAAATAACAAGATTTATAACAGTAACGTATCTATTTAAAAAACATCCAAAAGCCAAAGATTTAATTAAAAATTCAGGTAAATATTTAAAGTATACAATAGGAGCGGATGGTACTGATAGTGTATCAAAAGCAAAACAACTTGCGGAAGCTGGCTACGATGGAATTATACATTTTAAACCATTTGGCTGTACTCCAGAGGTAAATGCAATGCCAATGTTACAAAATATAAGTAATGATTATAACATGCCAATATTATATTTTAGTTTCGATTCGCAATCATCTGAAACAGGAATAAAAACAAGATTAGAAGCATTTTATGATATGATTTCTATGAAGAGGGAGAAAGAAAAATGCAAAAATGTTATTTAGGAATAGATATAGGTTCTATATCAACAAAAGGTGTAATTATAGATAGCGATGATAATATAATAGCAGAAAAATATATTTGGACAGAAGCTGATCCTATTAATGCTGTTAAAAGATTAATACATGATTTAAAAAAGCAAGTAGAAGGAAAAGATATTAAAGTTAAAGCGGTAGGAACTACAGGGTCAGCAAGAAAGTTAATAGGTACAATTCTTAATGCACAAATTGTTAAAAATGAAATTACAGCACATGCTATAGGAACACTTTCTATTTATCCAGAAGTAAGAACAATTTTTGAAATTGGAGGGCAAGATTCTAAAATTATTTTAGTGCAGGATGGAATAGTTGTTGATTATGCAATGAACACTTTATGTGCCGCAGGAACAGGTTCATTTTTATCGTCTCAAGCTAAACGTTTGGGAGTGAAAGTTGAAGAATTTGGAAAGTTAGCATTAAAGTCAAAGAATCCAACAAAAATAGCTGCTAGATGTACTGTTTTTGCTGAATCAGATTTAGTGCATAAGGCTCAAATAGGTCATAAAAAGGAAGATATTATAGCTGGTTTATGTAGGGCTGTTGTTACAAATTATTTAAACAATGTAGGAAAAGGAAAAGCTATAAAAGCGCCAATAGTATTTCAAGGTGGAGTAAGTAAAAATGTTGGAGTAATAAGAGCATTTGAAGAAGAAACAGAAGAAAAAATATATGTGGATAAATATGGACACTTAATGGGAGCTCTAGGGGTAGCTAAACTTGCTAAAAACTCAGGAAAAGAACAAAATTTTGATTTTGATATAGCAGAAATGAATTTTGAAACCAGAGGAGTTGAATGTGGTAAGTGTGCTAATAATTGTGAGATTATTTGTATTTATAAAAATAACAATTTAATTGATGCTTGGGGAAATAAATGTGATAATGGAGCAGTTGTTTAGTATTCTTTAGAACCACTATAAAATGAGCAAATAGTTATATAGTTAATTATCTATACTTCTAAACATATTTAATGCAACTAATACTCATTGACATGACAAAGTTAATATTACCCAGAATCCAAGATTAAAGTATTTACTTATAGTAATATTTTAATTATAAATATTACTTCACTAAAATAATTGAGTGGTTATAAAATTATATTAAAAAATTTATAAGCAGGATTTTTCCTTGACAATATTTGTACTATAAATATATAATTAATTTAAATTAATATTTAAAGTCTAAGAAGAGGAAAGTAGCTTTAATGGTGATCTCAAGCGAATAGGGGTAGAGTGTAAGCCCTATAGATTATGTTTTAGTGAAGTAGAACCTTGGAGATGCTTTATGAAAGTATATATTATGTATAAGTAATAAAAGCCGTTAAATTCGTTAAGTTATTAAGTGGGTAGAACATTTCTACCAAATTGAGTGGTACCGCGGAACATAGTCCGTCTCTTTGAATAGAGACAGGACTTTATTTTTTTGTATCACATTTTTTAAATTTGTCAAAACTATTTCTAGGAGGAGATATTTATGGATTATAAAATTTTAGTTGCAGAAAGAATTAAAGAACATGTGGATTTAGAATTAGAAGTTATTAGTAAGCTTATTGAAATACCACCAAGACCAGAGATGGGAGATTTCGCTTTTCCATGCTTCCAACTTTCAAAAGTTATGAGAAAAGCACCAAATATTATAGCTACAGAACTTGCATCTCAAATTAATAAAGAAAGCTTTGAAAGAATTGAATGTTTAGGACCATACTTAAACTTTTTCGTAGATAAAGTAGCATTTTCTAAAAATATAATTGAAAAAGTATTATTAGATGGTGATTTATATGGTTCTTCTAAAGATGGAGAAGGTAAAAATGTTGTGGTTGAATATTCTTCACCAAATATTGCAAAGCCATTTCACGTAGGACATTTATTTACAACAGCTATAGGACATTCTTTATATAAAATGTTAAGCTTTGAGGGTTACAATACTACTAGAATAAATCACTTAGGTGATTGGGGAACTCAATTTGGTAAGCTTATATCAGCCTATAAGAGATGGGTTGATGAAGAAGCTTTAGAAAAAGAGCCTATAACTGAACTTTTAAGAATATATGTTAAGTTCCATGATGAAGCTGAAAAAAATCCGGAGCTTGAGGATGAAGGAAGAGCTTATTTTAAAAAGTTAGAACAAGGTGATGAAGAAGCCGTAGCTCTATGGAAGAGATTTAGAAATCTAAGTTTAAAAGAATTCAACAAAATTTATGATCTTTTAGGTGTTGACTTTGATTCTTGGGCTGGGGAAAGCTTCTATAACGATAAAATGGATGACATGGTTAAAGAGCTTGAAACTAAGGGTATACTTACTGAAAGCAATGGTGCAAAGGTAGTAATGCTTGATGAATACAATATGCCACCATGTATAGTGGTAAAATCAGATGGAGCTTCAATTTATGCTACAAGAGATTTAACAGCTGCTATGTATAGAAAGAAGGAATATGACTTCCACAAATGTATTTATGTAGTTGGTAAAGATCAAATACTTCATTTTAATCAAGTATTTAAAACTTTAGAACTTGCAGGACATGAATGGGCAAAGGATTGTGTTCATATACCATTTGGTATAGTTAAGTTTGCTGATAAAAAGCTTTCGACAAGAAAAGGTGATGTAGTTTTACTTGAAGATTTATTAAGTGAAGCAGTGGCTAAAACTTTAGAAACAATAAAGGAAAAAAACCCTAACTTAGAAAATAAAGAAGATGTAGCTAAAAAGATAGGTATAGGAGCTATATTATTTACTTATCTTAAAAATTCAAGAGAAAGAGATATAGTTTTCGATTGGAAGGAAATGCTTAGCTTTGAAGGAGAAACAGGTCCATATGTTCAATATGCTTATGCAAGAGCAAATAGTATACTTTTAAATGCAAAAGATATAACTGGAGAAGCTGATTTTTCAAAATTAACATCAAAAGAAGAATTTGAACTTGCTAAGACTTTAGAAGGACTTAATAAATCAGTTCTATATGCAATAGAAAAGTTAGAACCATCAATTTTAACTAGATATGTTATAGACGTGGCTAAGGCATTCAACAAATTCTACAATGCACATCATGTTCTAAACATAGAAGATGAAGGATTAAAGATTGCAAGATTAAAACTTATAGAAGCCACTTGTCAAGTAATTAAGAACTCTTTAAATCTTATAGGTTTAGATGTAGTAGAAAAGATGTAATAGATATGGAGATTATTAATAGGGTGATAAAATCACCCTTAGATAATATCCTTATAGATAAATATAATCTTCAAAATTCTATATTTTTTGATATAGAGACTACTGGATTTAATAAGGATGTAGATAAGATATTTTCAATATCTATAGGGAGATTTAAGGGGGATTTTTATAAAGCTACTGTTCTTTTTGGACTTGATGAAGAAGAGCTTTTAAAGGAGTTTATAAGATTAAGTAAATCAAAGGATTACTGGTGTTCTTTTAATGGATTGGCATTTGATGAGCCATTTATTTTGAGAAGATTGGAAATTTTGAATCTAAGCTCTATTTTAATTAATGAACATAAGGATTTTTATAGACTTATAGCACCTTACGAAAAAGGATTAAACTTAAAAGGAATGAGTCTAAAAGAAATAGAGTCTCATGTTGGGATATATAGAGAAGATTTGTTAACAGGACAAGAATGTAAAGAAGCATTTTTTGAATATTTAGAAACTAATGCTCAAGAATTAAAAAATAAAATAATGCTTCATAATATAGAAGACGTTTTATATCTTCCGTTGCTTTTTAAACTGTTAGAAGAAATAAAAAGCAGAAAATTAAAAAAGGAAAGCCTAGCATTACCTACTCAAAGATCCTTTATTAAAAAGTTAATAAAAATAAAATCTTTAAATTTATCTCATATAAATTATGAAGAATTATCTAAAAAAGATGCTTCTAGACTTATAAATGAGCTTAATCAAAAAGACTTAAATTATGATAATATAGAAAAAATAATAAAATCCACTATCTAACTAGATAGTGGATTTTATTATTTTTTATTTTTATACTTAGGACAATGAGAAGAACAGCTTCCGCAGTTACATTGTCCCTTAGATGAATTCTTTATATTTTTTAAAATTATAAATATTGCTAAAAGCACTATTAATATTGTTATGAAGATTTCCATTTTAAATCACCTTCTTTTAAAATTAAGGTCTATAGAATTAGAGAACCTAAATTGTAAATTATAAAGGCTACTATCCAAGCTAAAGTAAGTTGGTAAGTTATTGAAAATAAGGTCATCTTGTTTCCGTATTCTTTTTTCATTGCTCCTATAACTGATACGCAAGGTGTATATAAAAGAACAAATGCCATAAAAGCATATGCTGAAATTTGAGTAAAATAATTAGGAAGTACAGTGGATAAATCTCCTAAATAAATAACTTCCATTGTAGATAATACTGTTTCTTTTGCAAGTATTCCAGTCAAAAGTGAAACTGATGCTTGCCAAGTTCCAAAACCTAAAGGTTTAAATACAGGAGCTATAAAACTGCCTATAGAGAATAAAAAGCTATCATTTATATTAGATGTTATTCCATTAAAATTAAAATTTTGTAGAAACCATATTAAAACAGATACTGCGAAAATAACTGTTCCTGCTTTTTTTAAGAAACCTTTTCCCTTATCCCAAGTGTTTTTAATAACATTTTTGGGTTCTGGTAATTTGTATTCAGGTAATTCTATTATAAAAGGTTCTTCATCTTTTTTAAAAATTGTATTTTTAAATAATAAGCCTATTAGAAATGCCATAATTACACCTAAAAAGTATAATGATGCAACAACTAAGCTAGCGTGACCTTTAAAAAATACAGAAGCAAATATAGCATATACAGGAAGTCTAGCATTACAAGACATTAAAGGGACAAGTAATGCTGTAAGCTTTCTGTCTTTTTCGCTTTCTAGTGTCCTAGCAGACATTATAGCTGGAACAGAACATCCAAAGCCAACAACCATTGGTATAAATGCTTTTCCAGATAGACCTACTTTTCTCATAAGTTTATCCATTATGAAAGCAACTCTTGCCATATATCCGCTATCTTCTAATAGACTAATACAAAAGAATAAAGCAAGTATAACTGGTAACAATGCTATTATGCTAAAAACCCCAGCTATTATTCCATTAACTATTAAAGATTTAAACCATGGAGAAGTTCCAGTTAAAAGGTTACTTATAAATGGCGAGAGATTATTAGATACAAATTCCTTTAAAAGATCTGATAGTGGAAGTCCTACCCAGCTAAAGGTAAATTCAAATATAATAATCATTATTAATATAAATAGTGGATATGCTAAAAATGGATTTAAAAATACCTTGTCTATCTTTTCAGATGATTTCAATGAATCAGCGTTTTTATTAGATTTAATTGATGATTTTAGAATACTTTCTATATATCTATAGGTTTCACCTTCATCTTTAAAATCATAATTAATATCATCTTTAAATTTTTCAAAATTATTTGATTTTATAATATTTTGTACTTCAGAAATTCCCGTGCCTTTAGAAGCTACGAGACTAATGACTCTAACCTTAAGCTTTTTTTCAAGCTCGTCTAAATCCAATATAATTCCTTTCTTTTCAGCCACATCAATCATATTAACAACAAGTATTATTGGTTTTTTAAATTTCTTTAGCTGAAAAGTCAAGTATAAATTTCTATCTAAATTAGATGCATCTACGATATTTAAAATGGCATCAACTTGTTCATTTTCTAAAAAATTTTTAGATACTTTTTCTTCATTAGAAAAGGTGTCCATAGCATATATTCCAGGTAAATCTACAATTTTTATATTTTCATAAAAACCTTCTTTTTTTTCTACTGTAACTCCTGCCCAATTACCAACATGTTGATTAGAGCCTGTAAGTTCATTAAATAAAGTGGTTTTTCCTACATTAGGATTACCTAGTAAAGCAATAGTTGTCATTCAAACTCCTCCTGAAAATTAGTTATATTCTACAAAATAACTAGCAATATAATTTGCATATTTGTTTTATTATTTTTAAAATATAACTTATTTTATGAAAATATTTTTTGCGTCATTTTTTCTTATAGCTATATCAAAACCTCTAAGATTTAATACTATAGGATCGCCTAAAGGAGCAAATCTTTTTAATTGAATACTTGTACCTTCTATTAAACCTAAAGAAAGAAGTCTCTTTGCTAAATTTTCGTTTCCTAAAACATTATCTATAGTAGCCCATTCACCTGGTTTTAAATCGCAAATGCACATAATTAACACCTCACATTGAATATCATTATCATTATATAAATAATAACACTTTGTTAAACTAAAGTCAATATGATAAAATTAACATAAAATTATCCAAAGTGAATCTTACAAAGAATTAAAAGTTGAATTTCTTGCCTTTAAATTTATAAAAATTTAAAAATTAAAAACTTTTAATAGTTAGTTAAAAAATAAACAATTCTTGAAAAGAGTAATTATTAATATTTATAATATACTAATAGCAGGAGGTGATTTAAATGAAAAATATAGCAGCATTTTTTGATATAGATGGAACTTTATATCGTGAAGGTCTTATTACTGAAATGTTTAAAAAATTAATAAAATATGAGATTATTCAGCCAGAAAAATGGTATAATGAAGTAAGACCTGAGTTTTTAAAGTGGGATAAGAGAGAAGGTGACTATGACAGTTACTTATTAAAAATGATAGATATTTATATAGAAGCTATAAGAGGAATAAAAAAAGAACATATAGAATTTATAGCATCCAAGGTTATAGAGCAAAAAGGCGAAAGAGTATACACATTTTCTAGAGATAGAATTAAATGGCATAAGGATCAGGGTCATATACTTCTAACTATATCAGGTAGTCCGATAGAGCTTGTAAGTGAAATGGCTAATAAATATGGATTTGATAATTATAGAGGATCAATTTATAAAGTAGATGATATGAATAAATACACTGGGGAAGTGTATCCTATGTGGGATAGTTATAATAAGAATAGAGCAATATCAGAGTTTATTGAAAAGTATGATATAGATATATGTAAAAGCTATGCTTATGGAGATACCTCAGGAGATTTTTCAATGTTTAAAGCTGTTAAAAATCCATTTGCCATTAATCCTACTAAAGAGCTTTTAAATAAAATTCATAATGATATTGATGTTATGAAGAAAATAAATATTATTATTGAAAGAAAAGATGTTATATATTCTTTAGAACCTAATAAATTTCAGATTTTATAGAAAAGAGTGATAAAGTGATTATTAGAGAGAGAGAAGTTTTTGTTGATTCCATAACGGAAGAGTTAGTTTTAAACTTTGAGGGGGTAAAGGATTGCTATAAACAGGCTGTGTTTTTTGATTTAGAACACTATGTATATAAAAAACCTAAATGTGTTGGTGTCTTTGGTGCTTGTTATTATGATAATGAAACATCAAAACTTATGGTAACTCAATATATGATTGAGAATAAAGGAGAAGTTATAGATATATTACATCTAGCTAAAAGGTATTTTAATAGGTTAACAGAAGAGCTGAATAAAAAATACATAGTTACCTTTTCAGGGAATAATGATTTCACAGTTATTAATTACCTCTTTGAAAAATATGGTATAAATTATGATTTTAATCAGCATTTTACATCTATAGATATTCAAAAGATTTATGAACAGACTTTTAAGCAAGGTGTAGGACTTAAGGTTTTAGAAAAGAAATTTGGGATAGAAAGAGAAGGAGAACTTATATCAGGTTCGAATCTTGCTAAAACATTCCATAAAGTATTAAAGGATAGAGAATATTTTGAACGAATGCCAAAAGATAAAATAGAAAAAATTTTGATATATAATGAACAGGATGTAGTTAATTTATTTCATATATATGTACATTGGCAAAATCTTGTAAACAAAGTAGCTGAAGAAGCAAAATTAAATGAAATTGTAGATGAAGAATTAGAAGAAAAAGCTGATGTAAGTTGCATGGCATAAGCCATAAAAGCGACAGGCACTCAAAATTATTTTGAGTGCCTGTCGCTTTTATTAAATATGTTTATTTAGCTTTTGTTATAGAATGGCCATCTGAATTTAATGTTATAGTGCCTTCGTCACTTGTCATATAATATTTTATGCCACTTTTGTTTAAAAGGTTTATAGTTTCTTTATTAGGATGCCCATAATCATTCTTCTTTGCTACACTTATTATTGCTATCTTAGGATTAACAGCATTAAAAAAGTCTTTTGATGTAGAAGTTTTACTACCATGGTGTCCTAGTTTTAGTACATCGGCTTTAACATTTAAATTCTTATCTAAGACTTCCTTTTCTGAAATTCTCTCAGCATCACCTGTAAATAAAAAAGAATTGTTTTTATAAGTAATTTTAATTATAGGAGAATAGTTATTTAAGTTTTCATACTTTTCACTATTTGGAGCAAAAACTTCAAATTTTGTATCAGCTCCAAGATCTATATCAGGTTTAGAGTTACTATTTATAGTGTTGATTTTAAGACCCTTATTTTTTAACTCTGTAATCATATTTTGAAAAGTCTTAGTATTTGTTGTAACCTTTGGAGCATAAAATTTTCCTATATCAAAGGTTTTTATAATATCATCCATTGAACCTATATGGTCTTCGTGAGGATGAGTTGCTATTACATAATCTAGTTTTTTTATATTTAACTCTTTTATATCTTTAATCAATTCATCTTTAGCTTCTGATGTTCCTGCATCTATTAAAAGATTTTTATTATTAACTTGTACTAACATAGAATCACCTTGTCCAACATCAAAATAATGCACAGTTAAGTTTTTGTTATTTAAGGATTTATTAGTATTGGAATTACAAGCTAAAGCTATGGTTGATATAAGTATTAAAATTAAAATTGAATATAATTTTTTCTTCATTTTATTTTCCTTTCTTCTTGGTTAAATAGTTAAATAATTTTAATATTTTACTTAATTAATGTTTTCCTTACTCTCAATCAATTAGAGCTAAAGTTTAGAATGTCATTTAAGTATATTATAGCTTATTTTGTAAGAAATATATATTCTTGAACTTTATTAAAGATACAAGTATAATTATATGTGCTTAAACTTAAATACTCGGAGGTGAAATTAAAGTGAGAATTATCTTAATTGGTTTTATATATGGAGTATATATGATACATTTGTTTTTTGCAGGTGTAGGTATAAGAATGATGACATTTTTCGGAAATGGGAAAAGGGTGGAAGTTTATAAGACTAAAAAATTTTTAAATTGGGCAAAGTTTACTGTCAACATATTAGGGCTTAGGGTAACTTATGAGGGGCAGGATAATATACCAGATGAAACTTGTGTTTTCATAGGAAATCATCAGAGTATTTTAGATATACCAGTACTTATTTGTGGTGCTAATAGAAGAATAGGATTTATAGCTAAAAAAGAACTTTTGAAAGTTCCTATTTTAGGATTTTGGTTTAAAATAGTTCATTGCGTTCCTATTGATAGGGAAAATGTAAGGGAAGCAATTAAAGCTATAAATGAAGGTGTGGAAAATTTGAAGAATGGACATTCTATGGCTATATTTCCAGAAGGAACCAGGTCAAAAGATGGGAATATAAATGAATTTAAAAAAGGGAGCTTAAAGTTAGCAACTAAAGCTAATGTTCCAGTAATTCCTGTTACAATAGACGGTGCATTTAGAGCTTATGAAGAAAAAAAGAAATTTAAGAGTGCAGATATAAAGGTTATGTTCGGTAAACCTATATACCCACAAAATCTCTCTAAAGAAGAGATTAAAGACTTATCTAAAATAGTACATGATGAAATAGCAAACAATTTAAATAAGTTATAGTAATAAGGCACTATCTTTGTAGATAGTGCCTTTTATTTTATATATTTTTTAAAATCAAATATAAATTGAAAATTACTAAAGAAGATAATAGTAGGTTTGGAAATGCATAAATTTAGTAATATAAACTTCAAAAAGAAGTGATAAACTAATAATAATAAATAATAATTAAGGAAATATAAAGTTTTTAATGAAAAAGTTTTTAGAAAAATGAAAAAAAAAATTTCTAAAATTGCAAATGTGTGTTATAATTTAATGGTAATGAATGTAAAAATAAAAGGGGGCAATAGTACATGAAGAAATCATTTTCTATGAGTAATGATAAGGTTACTATTAATTTTACAACAAAATATTGTGAAAGCTATGAAACTTTGTTGAATAGTGAAGGATTTAAAAGAATTTTAAATTCATATTTAACTAGATCAATCAATAGAAATAATCATAATTTTAAATTTTTAGCTTCAAGTTTGGGGTCTGAAGATAAGAATTTTATAATGAATGAGCTTACAGTAATATTTAAGCTTTTAACTGTTATGGAACTTAAGGAAATAATGGATTCCAATGAAAATGCAAAGAAGCTTTTAGAAAATAAAGAGGCGTTTATAAGTGTAGTAGAAGATCTTTATTCATATTGGAGAAGACTTGAAAGATACACTGTTATTTATAATAATAGAATAAAAGAAGGAATAGCAGCAGTTTCTTTTGTGGAAGCTAACATTCATTTTTGTAATCTTATTTTAAGTCTTTATAGAAGAGTAGAAAAAAATGTTTTGGGACATATGCCTAATGTATTCAGGCAATTACCAGCTGGTGGAAATGCTTGTTTGCTACTAAGCAATGTTATTTGGCCAATACCTAAAGAGTATGAATCATTAGAAGACATACCATTTGTAGATAGTATATCATTAGAAACTCCTTTTATAACTTATCCTAAGAAAAATACACGAGATGGTATGTTTAAAGAAGTTTTTGAAAATCCATTAGATAAAGCTACAATAAATAAGGATCATTGGTTTTGTTATCCTGCAAAAGTGGGCGAGCTTTTAGCTTATATATTTTTCCATAGAGATTTCATGGATCATGGTATAACTTTAAGTAATTTATTTGAAATGGCTAAGGTTGAGGAATATAGAGGAAGAAAGCCAGATATAGTATATGTATTTGGTGGGAAAGAACGTGATGGCGAGCTTAAAACAGTTTTTTATGATGATTTAAAAAATGATATTATGTTAGGGTATGTAAATCACCATGAAAGGATTGACTATTTTGGATATATGAAGAAAATGATACTAACTCTTCATAATCTAATTATGATAAAAAGAGGGTATTTACCTATACATGGAGCAATGGTAAATATAATACTTAAAAATGGAAAAGAAGCTAATGTGATAATAATGGGCGATAGTGGAGCAGGTAAGTCAGAAAGTCTTGAAGCCTTTAGAGCTTTAAGTGAAGAATATGTAAGTGATATGACTGTAGTTTTTGATGATATGGGAACTATAAAGTTAAAAGAAGATGGAATTTATGGTTATGGCACAGAGATTGGAGCTTTTGTAAGACTTGATGATTTAGATCAAGGATATGCTTTTAAAGAAATAGATAGAAGTATTTTTATGAATCCAGATAAAACTAATGCAAGGCTTGTTATGCCTGTAGCTAGCTACAATGAAATAGTTAAGGGGTATAAAGTAAATTTATTTTTATATGCAAATAATTATGAGGAAGTTAAAGAAGGATTAAAGGCTATAGAATATTTTGATAATGTGAAAGATGCTATAGAAGTATTTAAAGATGGCACAAGAATGGCTAAAGGAACCACCACTGAAAAGGGATTAGTTAAATCGTACTTTGCAAATCCTTTCGGACCAGCTCAAAAACAAAAGGAGACTGATAAGCTTTTAAATTACTATTTTGGGAAAATGTTTGAAAACAATGTTAAAGTTGGACAAATTAAAACTAGCTTAGCTATAGTTGGGTTAGAAAAGGATGGTCCTAAAAATGCAGCTTTAGAATTATTTGATATTATTAAAAATTTATAAAATAAAAAATAAGGTGAGATTTTCTCACCTTATTTTCTTTCATCTAATTTAATTATATCTGAAATCTCATCAATTACATCATCCTTGTTTTTTAATAATTCTAATCTCATAGAGTCTCTTATTTGAATAAATTTATCTTTCATTTGTCTAACAATCTTATCAAGAATTAAAGTACTTAGAGATGGAAAGGCTTGAAGTAGCCTTTTATGATTGAAATTCAAATTATTATAGTAATTATTATATTTTATTACTAAATCCTTCACTCCTACTGTTGGAAAATCAAGCTTATCTATGGTTTTTTCTTTAGTTATTGCTAAAAGAGTAGCATACCTATTTTTTAGTTCATTAGTTATTTTTGATAATTCTATAATTATAGGTTTAAGTTTGATTAAGGATTTAAGTGTAAATATTAAGTCAATCATCAAAATAGATAATATTATTACAAGTATAATATTTGAAGTTTCTATACTTAATAATGAAATAGCATAGTTTATAATTGGATGAATAATTTTTATTAAAATTGTAGTAGCTATTCCCCACATTATAGAAAAATGGAGACAAATTCTTCCATGAAGGTTAAAGGGATCTTCAGTATAGTCCCACCATTTTGATTTGAAGACTTTTTCTAAAAAGAAACCAGTAACATATTCCAAAAATGAGGTTATAATAGTAGCAAATAAAAAAAGCAAGAAAATATTATCCTTTACTGAATTAGTCAAAACTATTATACAAACTAAACTTCCGCCATAAATTGGACAAATAGGACCGAATAAGAAACCTCTGTTTACGAAAACTTTTCTGTTATGATAGGCATAACAGATTTCGGCTATCCATCCTAAAAAAGAATATATAAAAAAGAAAAAAATTATCATATAAAATGGAATTCCTAAAATAGTAAATCTAAACATAATACCTCCTGTGTTTAATAGTACTATATCATTATATAAAATATTTTAGTATTCATATATACAAAATAGAAAAATTTATATAAAATTAAGGATTTTTAATATAAAATTAAGATTATATTAAGATTATAAAGATAAAAGTTAAATTCCCTCCTAATTTAGAAGGGGAATTTAACCTTTTTTAATTATTCCATGTCTTTTGTTCTATCTTTCGCTAAGAATGAGATAGAATATAAACCGGCTAAACCAACTAGGGCATATATAATTCTACTCATAAGCATAGTATAATCACCAAACATAGCTTCAACAAGATTGAATTGGAAGAAGCCTATTAATCCCCAATTGACAGCGCCTATAATTACAAGTATAAGTGCAGTAATATCTAGTGCTCTCATAAAGTTACACTTCCTTTCATAAAGTTACAAAACTTATTATTTCCAATCTTTAATTTAATATACATATAATAAAAGCTATAAAAAAAGATGCTTTAAAGCATCCTTTTTTATAGCTGAATATTTCTATCAATTGGTTGAGATAATGAAATAAAAGTATCCGTTTTTTTGATTCCTTGAATTACATTTATTTTATTCATAAGTAAATCTTGAAGATCCGTTATGTTTTTGCATATAACTTTAGCGAATACTGAATATTCTCCGGTTATTAAATGAAGTTCAACGACCTCTTTAATTTTTGAAAGCTCTTCAAAAACTGATGTATATGAAGATGTTTTGTCAACATGGATACCTACAAAACAACATACATCATAACCCAATTTTGAAAGATTTAATAGGATTCTAGTTCCTTTTATAATCCCTAAATCTTCCATCTTTTTCATTCTTACATGAATAGTTCCACCAGAAACATGACAAATTCTTGCTATTTCTAGATATGGGGTTCTACAATCTTTTATTAGTATGTCTAATATTTGTAAATCTAGCTCGTCTAATTGAGTTGTATTAATTAAAGACATAAACTCACCTCTTATGTTTATAAATTTATAAAAACTTCCTTTTCTATTTTATCAAAAACTAATGTATATTTCTAGTAAAAAATAAAAAAAAAATAAATTGTTTTTTATTTTTTTAGCATATTAATAAAAATGTTTAAAAGTAATGATTTAAACTTTACAAAATTCATATATTTTCTTGAAATTATTAAAAAATTAAATTAATATATAATTATAGGTTATAAAGGGGGGATTTAACATGCAAATATTTTGGGTAATCGCAAGTATTGTAATATTTGTAGTATTAGTATTTCAAGTTTTTCAATTATTAAATAAACATATATTTAATAGAATTAGAATAAACAAATGGATATTATTAGCGATTTCATTAGGGCTTTTAGTTTTTCAATTTGTTTATAAACCTACAAATTATTGGGAAAGATATGCTTTATCAGCTGTAATTGTTATTTTCTTTTTATGGTTTTTAGAAATTAAACAATTTGGAAATCCAAAACAAGAACAAAAAGTTGTTATAAAATCTAAAGCAAAACCTAATAGAATTAAAAATATAAATAAAAATAAAAAAGCTCCCTAAGGAGTTTTTTTTATTTTATAAAAATAGGAGAACTTAAAGCTTCTTTTTTATCGTCTAGAAAAACTTTTATTATATACCATGAATTAAATTTATTTAATTTCAATTGATACATGTATTTTATTTTTTTTAAGTTTATATCACAAATCTCATGGATAACCTTTCCTCCATTTGATATTATTTGAATCGTATTTATGATTCTTTTGCTATCTTCAGCGTAAACATAAAAATTCAATTCATCAAATGAATTTCTATCTATACTTTCTCCCATAAAAACTGAATTTATAGTAAAATATAATTTTAAAGTTCTAGATTCAGTGGCGTAGGTTCTATGTTTTTTGAAGGCATCTATTATTGATATAGTATCTAGATTATTTGCAATTAAACCAGTTAAATTTTCACTTTCACCAAAGTTTATTCTATGATTATCCTCTGAATTAATAGCTCCTAACTTAAAACCTTTATCAAGTAAATTATAGTAATATTTATCATGCCTTGAATATTTATGAGGCGGGGAACCATTTCCCACTTCTATGGTTTTTAAATATTCATTTAAATATGGACTTATGGGAAGTTTTTCTATAGATTTATGAGGATGATTAATTGATACTATAGCTGAACCATCAGCTATGAGCCAAAGTAATAAACTATTTATATTATTAACTATACCCGTAAAATATGTTTTAGGATTTAGTATGTTTAAATCGCCAAAAGGTTCTGATCTAGTTTCGAAACCAGGGATTGCTACAAAATCTTCGTTTTTTTTGTTGAACTTCTCAATGCTTCTAATTAAAAATCTCCATTTTGTTATAACTGTTTCTTTGTCTAAAATATTATCATATAAATAACCATTGTGATCGGTTATTATCATGAAGTTTAATCCTTGTCTTTTGCCGTATTCTAATGCTTCATAGGGTGTACCTCTTCCAGTTGATAAAATTGTATGACAATGAGGTATTCCATAAAAAAAATTTAGATTATTAAAATCTAGTCCCAAAGGATTTGGTCTTCTCTTTTTTTTGCCCAATATAAATATACCTCTCAAAAGTGTTATTACTATATAATATTACTTAATAAGTTAAATGTTGAAGAATTATATAATAATTTTTAATATATTTAAACTTTAGTTTGTATAAAATACTTTGAGTATGATAAAATGATAGGTAGTATTTTTAAGAGGTGATACATATGATTTTAGAGTTTTTAAACAAAACACCTAAAATAGATAGTGACGTATTTATTGCTCCTTCTTCAGATATAATAGGAGATATTGAGATAGAAAAAGATGCTAGTATATGGTTTGGTGCAGTCTTGAGAGGAGATGTTAATAAAATAAAAATCTCCAGGGGAGTAAATGTACAAGATAATTCAGTAATTCATGTAGATGAAGATTATGAAGTTTTCATAGGTGAAAATGCAACAATAGGGCATAATGCTATAATACACGGAGCTACAATAGGCAATAACAGTTTAATAGGAATGGGTGCTATTATATTGAATGGTGCTAAAATAGGTAAAAATTCAATAATAGCTGCTGGAAGTTTAGTACCTCAAAATAAGGAAATACCTGATGGTGTTTTATGTATGGGAAGTCCTGCTAAGGTGGTAAGAAATCTTTCAATGGACGAAGTGGAAAAAATAGCTAATTCAGCTAAACACTATATTAAAATATCAAAAAAATATACAATTAAATCTTAGGAGGAATTATGAAAGTAAATTTAAGAAATGTAAAATTAGGAGATTTTAATCTTTTAAAGATAGTTAGAAAAGCAGATTTTGGATATTATTTGGATGCAAAAACAGGTAACACAAATGATGATATATTACTTCCAAATGGAAGTATAGAAGGAAAAAATCTAAGTATAGGTGATGAAGTAAATGCATTTATATATAGAGATTCAAAGGATAGAGTAATAGCAACATTGAAAGCACCACTTGCTAAAGTTGGGGAAGTTGCTTATTTAAAAGTAACTTCAAATACTAAAATAGGATCATTTGCAGATTTTGGTCTGGAAAAAGATATATTAATACCTTTAAGAGAACAAAAATATAGGTTAGATGAAGGTCAAAAATATCTTTTGTACATTTATGAAGATAAAACTGGTAGGCTTGCAGCTACAACAGATATAGATAAATACTTAGAAGAACTAGAAATAAATCAAGGTGAAAAGATATCTGGTATAGTATATGGATTCCAAACAAATGGTTCTTTAAGAGTTGCTATAGATGGAAAATATAAGGGTGTTGTACTTAAAAATGAATATTTTACAAATTTCAAGATAGGAGATAAGGTAGAAGGTGTTGTAAAAAGAATTTATGATGATGGTATAGTAGGTATAAGACTTAGAGCTACAAAATTAGAGGAGAGAAGTGAACTGCAGAAAAAGATAGTTAAATATTTAGAGGAGAATGATGGAGTTATGAAGTTTAATGATAAGTCTTCTCCAGAAAGTATAAAAGAACAATTTAATACATCAAAAAATTATTTTAAAATAGCTTTAGGTGGATTAATGAAGCAAGACGTAATATCACAGGATGAATTTGGCACTAAACTAAAATAATTGAAAAATTATTAAATAAATATAATAAAAATATTAAGAGAGTAGTCTTCTATATTTGTTATAATTTAGCAAGCTTTAGGGTATTCTAAGTTAGTAATAGATACTAGGAGGCTTTTTTATGAAAAAAATAAATAAAATAATAATAATTTTTATAATATTAATGTTTTCTTTTGGAAAAACAACTTATTCTGTGGCAGAAAATCCTGTTAAAGTTAGTTTTATAGGATTAGATAATATTAATAGTGTTTTAATAAAGGGGCATAATAGTAATGTGCTTATAGATACTGGTGACTATGATGATATAAATGTATTAGAGAAATATTTTAAAGGTGAAGGAATAGATTCGTTAGACTTAATAATAATAACAAGTTGTAATTCTAAATATTATGGAGGTTTAAAAAAACTTTTAGATGATGTTAAAGTTAAGCATGTTATTATACCTAAGTATTTTATAGATTGTGAATCAAATTTAGAATTACAAGAAACTTTGAAATCTAAAAGTGTACAATTTACTCCTGTGAGTTCTGGATTTATTTATAATCATGAAACTATAAATCTTGAAGTTATAAGTCCTAGTGAAAAATCATTTAAGGATAAGGATAATACTTTAGCTATAAAAGGTATTATAGATGAAGTTTCATACCTATTTTTAAACAATGTCAGCAATAATACAATCAAGAATATCATTAATTCAAAAGAAACACAGGAAGCTAAAGTTATAAATATAAGTGCAGATGAAGAGTTAGAAGGAATTTATAAAAAACTTATGAAAAGAGCTAGGCCTTTTGATATAATTGTAGGAGAAAATATAAATAATTATTCAAAGGTAAATTTTAAAAATGCTGTTGGTAAAAGATATAACACCTATTTCTTTAAAGATTTTAAAGTTGTTACAGTTAATAGACAACTTGGAAATAAATCTTTAAAAACTATTTTAAATAATAATTTTTGATTTTAAAGCCGTTATTTATTTGGTATAATGTGAATATAAACGGAGGTGTATTGAAATGGAGATTTCTAGAATAAAGACAAAGGCGCCTATAACAAGAGAAGATAAGAAGGTGGATTTAAAAAAAGATTTTTCTCAAAGTTTTAATCATGCAAGAGATAGGAAGTCAGAAGAACAGCTAAAAAAAATGATAGATGACATAAAGAAAAAAGGAAATAGATTAGTAGTCACTAAATGTTATGCTGATGTGAGGGCTTATAAAAGGATGATAAAAGAATACTTGGAAAATATTTTGAGTTATATGTATGATATAAAAAAGGATGTTAGTTTTTGGCAGACTCAATATTTTGTTACTGTTGATACTATAGATTTAAAATTAGAAGAATTAACACAAATCCTTTTAAAAGAGGAAAAAGATAATTTAAATATAGCAGCAACTATTGATGAAATACAAGGATTAATAGTTGATATATACAGATAAAAAGCTTGGTTAGACTTTTTAATAGTTCTAACCAAGCTTTTTATAATTTAGATCATATAGTTTCTAATTAATTCTTTTTTACCATTGACCAGGGTAAGCTACTATGTGTAAAGTTACAGGCCTTCGTCCCCAATTTAAACATTGAGACTCTGTATCCATAAAAAGATCTATTATATTTCCTTTTATAGCACCACCTGTATCAGAAGCTATAGCAAATCCATATTCGGGAATGTAAACTTTTGAACCTAACGGAATAACTTTAGGGTCTACTGCTATAGTGCTTAATCCACCAACAACTCTAACTGGTTTAAGACCCATAGCAGTTGTACCGTCACCATAATATGCTGTTGCAACCATTTGATAAGTTGCCTTAAAAGTTTTATTATCTACAACTAAAGGTTCTGAAGGATTAAAGTTTGTATTTAAGGAATTAAGCTTAGAAATTCCAGAAGTTATAGCAGAGTTTACAGTATCTTTTACAGACTGAGTATTTAATTGAGGCAATAAATCTTTTAGATTTCTTACAGAAGCTTTAATATCTTCAGTAGTTGAAGATTGGTTGTTAATTATTATTATTGGATGAGAAATTAATATTTCTTCATTTTCTTTAATTATTTTAGCTACATTTTCTTTTTCAGCATTTAGTCTTTCGATTAAATCATTTTGTCGTTCTTGCTTTTCTTTAGTATCCTTTATATCTTTTTCAATATCAAATTGAAGCTTTAAAATATCTTTTTCATTTTTAGCTAAATTATCTACTTCATCAGCAAGTTTATCTTTATCTTTATTTAATTTATCTATTAATTTATTATCTATTTCTATAATTTTAGAAATAGCTTTAATATTAGCAAGAACTGTAGAAAAATTTTTACTAGTAACAAGTACATATAAATAGTTATTGTATGTACCTGATTTATATATTTCACAGATACGAGTATCTAAAATTGCTTGTTCTTTATCAATCTCGTTTCTAGAACGATTTAAATTTTCTTGAGTTGTTTTTATTTTTTCTTTTAATTTTTTTACTTTCTCGGTAGTTTCATTTTTTTCCTTAATTAATTTTTCTATCTGAGTATTAAGTGATGCTATTTCAGAGTTATATTCTTTAATCTTAGAATCTAATTGTTTGTAAATAACAACATTTTCACTTATATTTTTTTTCTCTTCAGTATTAGAAGATTTTTCATCAGATAAAGCTATAAAACTATTACTTATAAATAAAGTAACAGCAATAAAAAATGATAAAAATTTCTTTTTCATAAAATATACCTCTTCTAGCTAACTTTTTTTTACAATTTATATTATTATATCATAATTATTAAATTATGTAATCTTTAATTTGAATCATCAAAACTAAATTATACCTTTGATAAATATATTATAAAATTTAGAATATTATTATGTATATTTTAAATTTGAAAAAATTTTTATACTATTGGCTAAAATATAAACTGTCTGTATATATTAGTATAAAGCTTTATATACTATGTTTAAATTGCTAGTGGATATTGGACTTAAAGAGCTAGAGGTAAGGTTCACAGAAGCTTCTAATACTGAATATACATTTATAGGTGCTTTTCCATAAATGCTTTAATTAGCACAATAAATAATTAAAAAACTCACCTCATATAGAATTTTATGAGGTGAGTTTTTATTATTTTAGAGTTTTAGTTAATTTAGAAGCTTTTCCTAGATAATTATTTAGTTTGTATTTATAACTTTTCTTATTTTTATTATGTACGCTGAGTGCAGTTATACCTACAGCGCTAAGAGCTAAAGCAGCAGTTATACCTGAGTAAATAGCAATCTTTTTCTTTTGACTTTTACTCTTACAACAGCAAGCTTTTTTATCTTCTCCTTTTATGAAATCTTTGATTGCTTCAGACATTTGTTTTAAATTACTACTTTCATGGTTTTCATGAAATTTAGAATGAGAATAATTATGTTGCATATAATCTTTATTATTTCTTGGTTTTGGCATTTTGATATTTTTCATTATAAATTTTAGTTCTTTATCTAAATTTACGCCTACATTATGTTTCATATTATCACCTCTATATATATTATTTACAGAAAAATATATATTATTTCAAAAATTCTATTGAAAATTAATGAAATATTTACTATTTATAAAGACGAATATAAAATTGATAATAAAAACAATTTATATATAGTGTTAAGTTTAGTTGTATAATTTGAAAAAAAACTCTATCTATATTATAGTATAAGATAGAGTTTATTTATTTTGGAATAATTTTTGAAAATTTATTTATTTCAAAAATAAATGGACAAGCATATTGAGAATGTATGTTAAATTTTTTGGGGGGAAAATAATAAATGGAAACGGAATATTTATATAATTCAAAAGGAGATTGGATAGGTTTTAAAGTAGATAAATACATATTTGATGATTATTCTAATTGGATTGGATGGTTACCTTGGGAAGATAATGATGTTGTTAGCGTTAAAGGAAAATATTTAGGAACAATAGTTGATGATAGATTATTTTTTATCAAATCCAAAAATCATAAGAAATCGTATGATTTTCCGGGATATCCACCTTATGAGGATTTGAAACCGTATCCACCTTCAGTATCAATGGTTTTTTTACCAGATGAAGCTAAAGATATAAAAACTAGAAAACTTGCTAATCTATAAATTTATAGTAAACGTTTCTAGTATAATTAAGTTCAAATTTGATAAAATAATATTAATAATTTGGAGGTGATTTTTATGGAAAATAATAAAGAAAAAATAGGCAGATTACCAAAAAATATTAATAAAGAAGTAATAGAACCTAATTCTAATGCTAAAACTATAAGTAAGTTAATAAAAGAATCAGGTGCAGTTGTAGGGTATGAATTATCAAATGGAGAACAAATATCTAAAGATGAAGCAATATCTCAAACTAGAAGAGGTGAAATAGCTGGTGTAGCTATTGCAACTAGAAAAGGTGAAGAATATTTAAGATCTTTGCCTGATGATAATGAAAATAATAACTTAAGTAGTTTACCGACAGCTAATAAATAAATCAGAAATTAAAAAAAGAAACTAGTTGTAGATAATGTTTAGAAAAAAGAAATTGTATCAAAATAATTTTTGATATAGATTTAAGAAAGAGGATAAAAAATCCTCTTTTTTTATTTTATATTTATGTTATAAAAAATTATAAATAAAGTAATATTTATATATTTTTTATTAAAAGAAGGATTTAAAACGAAAATATAGAATTTAAATAAAAATATAGAATTTAAATAAAAAAATTAAGTATGTAAATTTTGGGAGGTAAGATGAAAATAGAAAATAAAAAAGTTTTAGATGAAGTAAGAAGTATTGTTTTGTCATTATTTGGAACATTAATTTTAGTTGTTACATTAAATACTAAAGTTTTTGCAAATGTAACTGTAGAACAATGTTCAATGGAAAATACATTAATAGGTGGTGATACATTAATATTAAATAAACTTTGTTTTAAACCTAAACAAGGTGATATTGTTGTTTTTTTAAATAAAATTCAAAAAAGTAGTTTTTTTGATGACTTTAGAATTTATTTTACTGATTTGAAGGAAAGAAAGAATGAGAAAAATAATAAAACAAATGTAAGGTTTATAAAAAGAGTAATAGGTGTAGAAAATGATGAAATAGATATTAAAGATGGATTTGTATATGTAAATGGCAAAAAGTTAAAAGAAGAATATATAAAAACTGAGACAATACCAAGAGAAATTAAATTTCCTTTAAGAGTACCTAAAAATCAAATTTTTGTATTAGGTGACAATAGGGAAGTGAGTAGTGATAGTAGAGATTTTGGTTGTATTTCTTTAAATCAATTAGAAGGCAAGGCTGTTTTTAGATTAACTCCTTTAAAAAAGTCAGGGTTTTTAAAGTAATAAAAAGTAGCGTAAAAGCTACTTTTTTATTGCAAAAAATTATTTTGTAAGCATTTTTATTAATATATCTATTATAGCTTTATTTTTTTTAAGATTATCTACATAATCGGCTACGTGAGTTTTATAATATTCAATACCCCTATCCGTTATTTTATATAATTTTTTTGCTCTCTTATTTAAAAATTCATCACCTTCCCATTCACTTATAACATAGCCTCTTTCTTCTAAATCATAAAGAGTTTCATAAACAGTACTAGATGAAATTGAAAAAGGAAGGGGGGAATTATTAAAGGCGTTTTTAAAATTGTCCATAACTTTATTTCCAAAAATAACTTTGCCTTCTGATAGTTCCTTTAATATATAAAATACATATATTTGTTTTGTATTTACAACATTTCTAGGGGCTATTATCCTATTTCTAGCTTGGCTCATTTTTGCACCTCCGAAACATATGTTTTCTTAAATTATACTATATAATTTTCAATAATAAAACTATAAATATAATTAAAGTTAGCAATTTTTGATGAACAATATTTTTTAGGATGTTTAAGAATTTGATTTTTTTATAAACAATGAAGATTTAATTAACAAAAATGCCAATACTTGAATAATATGTATTAAGATTATAGAGATATAATCAAATCTACTAAGGAAATAGGAGTGATATACATGTCACATCATAGAAGAAATAATTGTTGTTGTAATTCTTGTAATAGGTGCAATTGCTGTAATTCTTGCAATAATTGTTTAGGCGGTTGTGGGTTAAATTGTTTTGACGGTTGTGGATTTGGTAATGGATGCGGCTGTGGTTGTGGAGGTTTTAATAATCCATTATTATGGTTACTATTACTAGGTGGCGGCTGTAGATTTTAGTTTTTGACTAAAAGCTCTAGTTTTTTCTAGGGCTTTTAATTTTTCTTTTATTTTAAAATAGGAAATTTTTTATTACCTGAAGTTTATATACTAAGTGAAAAAATCTATAAGGTTACTTTGCTTTGCTATTGAAACTTTAAAATATTTTATTTAAAATTAATGGTACTGATTAAATTGTACTTAGGAGTGATAGTTGATGGAAGAAAGATTACAAAAATATATGGCTAGATGTGGAGTTGCATCTAGAAGAAAATGTGAAGAATTAATTATACAAGGTAATGTTAAGGTTAATGGGAAAGTGGTTACTGAGTTAGGTGTTAAAGTTTTAGAAGACAGGGATGAGATTACATATAATAATTTAGTTATAAGACCAGAGGAAGAATTAGTTTATATTATGCTAAATAAACCAGAAGGTTATATTACGTCAAATAGTGATGAAAGAGGCAGAAAAACAATCTTAGATTTAGTAAATATAGATAAAAGGATATTTCCTATTGGAAGGTTGGATTATGATAGTTCAGGACTTTTGCTTTTGACCAATGATGGTGAAATATATAATAAGGTTATACATCCTAGGGTTAATTTAAACAAAACTTATATAGCCTTAGTTAAAGGAATATTTACAGAAGATGAAATTAAAAAATTCAAAACAGGTGTAGATATTGGTGGATATATAACATCTGATGCAGATATAAAAACATTAGAAAGGTATAAAGAGAGCTCTAAGATATTGGTAACTATTCATGAAGGGAAGAATAGACAAATAAGGAAGATGTGTTCTGCTTTAAAGCATGAAGTTGTAAGTTTAAAAAGAATTTCAATAGGAGATTTAGAATTAGGTGATTTACAGAAAGGAAGTTGGCGATTTTTAAGTAAAGATGAAGTTTTTTATTTAAATAATTTATAATTTGATGAATGGATACTTCTTATAAATTGCAAAATGATATTAGTATAAGACCTTTTAAAATTTATAATTTAGCATATATGAGGATTTTATCTTTGAAATCAATTAAAGAGTAATATTTAGTGATTGAAAAATGAATATTTGCTTGAATAGAACTTCATTTAGTGGTAAAATGAAATAAATATTTCATTTTAGGATTAGTATCAAGGAAGGAAAGTTAAATGGATAATAATAAGGATTTGATGAAGCTTATTCAAAATAAATTCTCGAGGCTTAGCAAAGGACAAAAACTTATAGCAGAATATATTTTAAAAAATTACGATAAGGCAGCTTTTATGACAGCAGCAAAACTAGGAATAAGTGTTGGGGTTAGTGAATCTACGGTTGTTAGATTTGCAAATGAATTAGGATTTAGTGGGTATCCCAAACTTCAAAAGGCACTTCAAGAGCTTATAAAGAACAAGCTTACTACAGTGCAACGTTTAGAACTTTCAAATGATTATATAAGCGAAGAAAATGCATTAAAGGGAGTTCTAAAAGCTGATATTGAAAATATAAGAGCTACACTTGAAAAGATAAATCACAAAACTTTTGAAGAAGTAGTGAATAAAATATTTACATCTAAAAGAATATATATTATAGGACTTAGAAGCTCAACAGCGCTTGCAGAATTTTTAGGGTTTTATTTAAATTTAATACTTGAAAATGTAAAAGTTGTGGGACATGGTATGAGTGATATATTTGAACAGATGATAAGCGTTGGTGAAGATGACTTAGTAATAGGTATAGGTTTCCCAAGATATGCTACAAAAACTATAGATGCATTAGAATTTGCTCAAAGTAGAAATTCACAAGTGGTTGCAATTACAGATAGTTTGCTTTCCCCACTTGCAACTAAAGCAGATTTTACATTAATAGCTCAAAGTAATATGGCTTCATTTGTTGATTCTTTAGTTGCACCATTAAGTGTTATAAATGCACTTATAATTGCAGTAGGAATGAGAGAAAAAGATAAAATAACTACAACATTTAATGCATTAGAAGAAATCTGGAAAGATTATAATGTTTATTCATATAATTTGAACAATATAGAAGATAGATAGAAGCATATGCTTCTATTTTTTTTGTTTATATTAATAAAATAAAAATTATTTATACTAATATTTTTAAAAATTATAATAGAATAATATCTATAATAATTGATACTGTTATATTATTGCATTTAATAGGTTAACTCTTATTTGACAAATGTAAATTATGTGTATATTATTATGTTGGTTTAATATGTTTAAGGAGCTGATTTAATGGCTAAAGTTATTGTTATTGGTGCAGGTCCCGCGGGGATGATGGCAGCAATTTCTGCTGCAAACAAACATCAAGTAATTTTACTTGATAGCAATGATAGATTAGGTAAAAAATTATTTATAACAGGAAAAGGTAGATGTAATGTTACAAATGGAAAAGATATAGGAGATTTTTTTGATAACATACCAGGAAATCCTCACTTTTTATATAGTGCATTATATACATATACAAATTTGGATGTAATGAAATTTTTTGAAGATCGTAATGTTAAGCTTAAGGTAGAGCGAGGGGATAGGGTTTTTCCACTTTCAGATAAATCTTCAGATATAATTTCAGCATTATCTAAAGAGTTAGCGAATAAAAAGGTTGATGTTAGATTAAGAAGCAAAGTAAAATCTTTTGCTTTAGAAAATAATAAGATAACATCAATAATTCTCGAAGATGAAAGTAAAGTTGTTGGCGACTATTTTATACTTTGTACTGGAGGAAAATCTTACCCACTTACAGGTTCAACAGGAGAAGGGTTTATTATGAGTAAGGCAGTAGGACATAATATAATTACTCCAAAACCTTCTTTAGTACCAATTGAGCTCAGGGAAGAATGGATTAAATCACTTCAAGGTTTATCTCTTAAAAATGTGGAACTTAAAATAAAGGAAAATGGTAAAGTTAAACACAAAGGCTTTGGAGAAATGATTTTTACTCATTTTGGAATATCAGGTCCATTAGTTTTAAGTGCTAGTAGATTTATAAAAGAAGGAAAATCTTATTCTATATCTATAGATTTAAAACCAGCTTTAGAAATAGCAGAGCTTGATAAGAGAGTTCAAAAGGATTTTTCCAATAACTTGAATAAAGATTTTAAAAATTCTTTAGATGATTTATTACCAAAAAAGCTTATAGAAACAATAATAAAATTATCTAATATAGAAGAAAGTAAAAAAGTAAATTCTATAACTAAAGAAGAAAGAAGAAATTTGGTTAACTTACTTAAGAATTTAGAACTTTCAGTTAAGGGATTAAGACCAATAGAAGAGGCAATAGTTACTGCTGGAGGTATAGATGTAAGAGAAATAGATCCATCTACTATGAAGTCAAAAATTATAGATAACCTTTCTTTTGCTGGGGAGGTTATGGATGTAGATGCTTTTACAGGTGGCTATAATGTACAAATTGCTCTATCTACAGGATATTTAGCTGGAGAAAAAATAACGGATTAACATTATTAATTAAAAATAATTATTAGCTGAAATAAGAAAATTATGTTATAATGGATTTAAATTTTAAAGAAACCCATAGAAAGGTGTGATATTAATGAGAATTTCAGTAGCTATAGATGGACCTGCAGGTGCTGGAAAAAGCACTATTGCTAAAATTGTTGCTAAAAACTTTAATCTTATGTATATAAATACTGGTTCTATGTATAGAGCAGTTACACTAAAATCAGTTGAGGCTAATATAGAACCTGAAGATATTCAAAAAGTTTTAAAAATAGTAGATAATATGGAAATGCATTTTGAAAATGATGAACTGATTTTAAATGGCGAAAATATAAATGATAAAATAACAACTCCTGAAATTAGCAACAAAGTTTCAGCTTATGCTTCAATTAAGGAAGTTAGAGCAAAACTTGTACTTCTTATGCAAGAAATGTCTAAAAAATATGATGTCATAATGGATGGTAGAGATATAGGAACTGTTGTTCTTAAAGATGCTACTCATAAGTTTTTTCTAACAGCAAGTCCAGAAGAGCGTGCTGAAAGAAGATATAAAGAACTTATAAATAAAGGTTTAGAAGTAAACTATGAAGAAATCTTAAAGGATATCATTAGAAGAGATTATCTAGATACTAACCGTGAAGCTGATCCTCTAAGGAAGGCGGAAGATGCTATAGAAATTGATACAACTGGTCTTAATATACAAGAAGTAGTTGATAATATTTGTAAGCATATTAAGTAAAATATATATTACAATAGAGGTAGATTCTATTTTAATCTTATTTAAACTCATTTAAAATATGGTAGATTTTTATTCTCCATTTTTTAAGGTAACGTTATGAATTGCTATAGGGGAATTTGAAAATTAGTTATAAGCTAAAATAATTTATATGTAGAGGGCAAAATTATGAGAAAAGTAGAATTAGCAGAACATGCTGGATTTTGTTTTGGAGTGAAAAGGGCAGTTGATGAATCTGTAAAAACTCAAAAACAATATAACAAAAAGATATATACTTTAGGACCACTTATTCATAATAATGATATGGTTAAATTCTTAGAAAAAAACAATATTTTTGCAATAAATTTAGAGGATGTAGAAAAACTAGAAGCTGGTGAGGTTATAGTAATTAGATCTCATGGGGTTAGAGAAAGTACAATAAAATACTTAGAGGATAAAGGAATGATAGTTGTTAATGCTACTTGTCCTTTTGTTACTAACATACAAATCAAGGCAAATAAACATTCAAAGGATGGTTATAAGATTATTATTATAGGTGATGAAAATCATCCAGAAGTTCAAGGAGTTAATGGTTGGTGTGATGATTCAGCCTTAATAACCATGAATGGAGAGTTTGATTTTAAAATTCCGAATAAAGTGTGTGTAGTTTGCCAAACTACACAAAAAAAAGAGATTTGGACTAAAACAATAAATAAAATATCAGAAAATGCTAAGGAAATATTAGCTTTTAACACTATTTGTTCAGCAACAGAGGTTAGACAAAAAAGTGCTGATGATATATCAAAAAAAGTTGATGTTATGATAGTTGTTGGTGGAAAAGAAAGCTCTAATACTATAAAGCTTTATGAGATTTGTAAGAAAAATTGTGAACGTAGCTATCATATAGAAAATGTAAATGAACTTGATATGAATTGGCTATATAAAGATGATTTAGTTGTTGGGGTCACAGCAGGAGCTTCTACTCCAGATTGGATAATAAAAGAAGTAATAAAAAAAATTCAAATTAATTAATTATAAGGTATATTATTTTATTTTTTAAAATTTTAACCTATAAAGCAGTGCCTATATCTTATGTTACATAGTAATTAAAGATATAGGCTAATTTATTATTTTATTATGATTTATAAATATAAATTAATAAAGGTAAGAAAATATTAATCGATTTATTTATATATGGTTAAATTATATAGGGCACCTTTTTATTGAAAAAATTTCCATTTTATAATATAATTTAATCATGACAAAGTGGGGTAGTGGTATGATTAATATTAGAAAATTTTCCTTAATAGATTTTATAAAAATTTCAAATGTGTCGGATAATTATATAGCTGATTATTTTAACAATTTAGTTGGAAAAAAATCTATGTTAGAAAAATTAATGGCTGTTGAAAATATTTTGCTTCTATTAGAAGAAAAAGAAATAAAAGGTTTTATTAAGCTTGAAAATTATTATGATGATATATATATACTTAAAGATGTATATATCAACAATTTATTAAAAAAAAATATAGATAAGATTAAAATATTAAAGATTCTTAGTGCAAGTAAAATTATCTACGAAGAAAGTTTGCAAGATAATTTTTTTTATGAACTTTCTGTCCTTGGATTTAGAAGTGTGAACAAAACTATATTTATGTCAATTAACTTAAATAATTTTAATTTAGATATAGATAGTTCTTATGATAAAAGTATAAAATTATTTATAAAGGGTAAAGATGAAAAAATAAGATGTATCCTTCAAAATCAAATTTTTAATGAAGAAGGAAGAATACCTTTAAGTGTTGATGATATATTTTGGGACGAAAAACAAGTTTATTATTTAGAAGATATGAATTACTTTATATTTGATAAAGAGATTCCTGTAGGATATGGACAAATAATTTTTAATGATAATAAATATATTTTATGCAATTTTGGTATCTTGAAAGAATATAGAAATAAAGGGCTCGGAAAAAGACTTTTAACCTCTTTGCTTAAAATTGCAAAAGCAAAGAATATGGAAACTATATATATAAAAGTCTTAGATAAGAATGTACATGCTATTTCACTATATAAAAGCATTGGATTTACCGTTGAGTCAATTATAGAGAATTTCGAATTAAAATAGAAAATAATATTCTTAATAAAAAGTAGGTGAAATTATGAGAAAATGTGGTGGGATGCCTTACCAGTGAAGTATTCTTCACAGAAAGGCTGTGATTTTATTGAGTAGAAGTTATAAAAAAGTTTGCTGTTGTCCAGATAAGAATTCTAAATTTGGAAAACGCATGGCGAATAGAAAAGTGAGAATTTACAAAGGAACTATTGCAAATGGAAAGTCACATAGAAAACTTTATTGTTCATGGGATATTAGAGATTATGTATTTAGACATACTTTTGAAGAGTATAAAAGAAATTTCTATGGTAAAAGTAAAACAGAAAAAGAACTATACAGATCATGGTATAAATATTATAAAGCCAAATAAAAAAGTAGCAAATATGCTACTTTTTTTATTTTAATCGTAAATTAGAATCTAATGAGTTTCTAAATATTCATTAAGAGCTAGCATTAGAATTTTAGTTGCTTTTTTTAAAGTTTCTTTATTTACACAATAAGATATTCTTATTTCATTTCTGCCAAGTCCTTCAGTTGCGTAAAAACCTGCTGCTGGAGCTACAACAATACTTTCATTATTATAGCTGAAGCTTTCTAAAAGCCATATCGCAAAATCATCTGCATCTTTTATAGGTAGTCTTACTATTATATAAAAAGCACCTTGTGGCCTATATAAAGTTAAATTAGGTATAGATTTTAGTCCATTATATAATATATTTCTTCTTTCTTCATATTCATCATGAACTTTTTCTAAATAACATTTAGGAGTTTTTAGAAGAGCTATAGCAGATATTTGTTCTAATGTAGGTGAACAAAGACGTGCTTGACATAATTTAAGAATGTTATTCATAACGTCTAAATTTTTTGAAGCTACAAGTCCGATTCTAGCACCACAAGCACTATAACGCTTAGAAATACTATCTATTAATATAATTCTATTATGAATTTTTTGAAGCTTCATACAAGAAATGAATTCTATATTATCATAAACAAACTCTCTATAAACCTCATCTACTATAAGAAATAAATCATATTCTTCTACAATTTCTTCAAGTATTTTAAGCTCTTCTAAAGTATAAACCCTACCTGTTGGATTTCCAGGATTAGCTATCATTATAGCTTTAGTTTTACTATTTATATGTTTTGTTATTTCTTCTTTTTTAGGTAATTTAAAAGCTTCTTCAACTTTTGTTAAAAATGGTATAACCTCTACATTACTCATTTCGCAAAAACTATTGTAATTTGTATAAAATGGCTCTGGAATTAATATATTTTCTCCATTATCACAAATAGTTGTTATTATATATTGAATAGCTTCACTTCCCCCATTAGTAATTACTATCTCATTTTCTTCAAAGCTTATATTTAAACTTTTGTAATAATTAATAAATTCTTGTATAAGTTTTGAATTCCCCTGGGAATTTGAATAAGCTAAGGTTTTTTCATTAAACCTTTTTATAGCTTCAAAAAACTCTTTAGGAGTTTCAATGTCTGGTTGTCCTATATTTAACTTATGAAGAGTAATACCTCTTCTTTCAGCCGAATCTACATAATGCTGCAATTTTCTAATAGGAGAATATTGCATTTTTAGTATTCTGTTTGATAATTTCATAGCCCCATCCCCTTTTTTTAATTATAGTAATGAATCAGTTGGAATAATAGATGTTTTTGTACTCCAAGTATCATTTGTAAAATGATTTTTATAGTAGGATCTATCACATAGATTATTACTACTATATGATTCATTAGTTAAATCTGTTTGTTCATCTTCTTCTTTTTTTGCTTTTAAATCATACATTTTTATCCCTCCTTCTTAAGTATAGTATCTTCGAAAGAGAGACTTTTTATTAAAAATTAAATGTTAAATTTAAGAAAAGAAAAATATATTACCATAATTATGAAACTTAAACTATTCAATGTCAACGTCCACTTATAAGTTTTTTAGAGATGATAGTGGTATTATATAAAAATTAGTCAACAAATCAAATTTATTATAAAAGTAATATAGATTAATCTTACCAAAGAACTATTTATATGTTATAATCCATTATTGATAATAATTGTTTTTAAGTATATAAGGTACTTTAAAAAAAGTTATAAATTATATATAATAAGGTAATAAAGATATTATACAAAAGGAGTAGAGTTAATGAAGGATAAAAATTTAAAATATTACATAGAAACATATGGTTGCCAAATGAATGAAGAAGACTCAGAAAAATTATCAGGTATGCTTAAAAGAATAGGATATAAACCATGTGAAAGTAAAGAAGAAGCTTCAATTATTATATTTAATACATGTTGCGTAAGAGAAAATGCTGAAAACAAAGTTTTTGGAAATTTAGGACATTTAAAAGCAGCTAAAGAAAAAAATCCTAATCTAATAATAGCTGTTTGTGGCTGTATGATGCAACAAAAAGGAATGGCTGATAAATTATTAAAAACATACCCATATGTTGACATAATATTTGGAACTCATAATGCATATAAATTCCCAGAGTATTTAAATAGAGTACTTCAAGGTGGAGTTCAAGTAAAAGAAATTGTAAATAAAGAAGAAAAAATAGTTGAAGGAATACCAGTTGATAGAAAAAGTGATATTAAAGCCTTTGTTACAATTATGTATGGTTGTAATAATTTTTGTTCTTATTGCGTAGTTCCTTTTGTTAGAGGTAGAGAAAGAAGCAGAAAACCTGAGGACATAGAAAATGAGATAAAAGAACTTGTAAGTAAGGGATATAAAGAGGTTACTCTTCTTGGACAAAATGTTAATTCTTATGGTTTAGGATTAGAAGAAGAGATAAACTTTGCAAAATTACTTAGAAGATTAGATAAAATAGATGGCCTTGAAAGAATTAGATTCATGTCTTCACATCCAAAAGATTTAACGGATGAAGTTATAATGGCTGTTAAAGAATGTGATAAAGTTTGTGAACAAATCCACTTACCAGTACAAAGCGGGTCTTCAAGAGTTCTTGAAGCTATGAATAGAAAATATACAAGAGAACAATATTTAGAGCTAGTTAGAAAGATAAAAGCCGAAATACCAGATGTAGGTTTTACAACTGATATTATAGTTGGTTTCCCGGGAGAAACAGATGAAGAGGCTGATGAAACAGTAAGTCTTATAAAAGAAGTTGAATATGATTCAGCATTTACATTTATATATTCAAGAAGAAATCATACACCGGCTGACAGAATGGAAGATCAAATAGATGAAAAAGTTAAGCATGAAAGATTCAATAAGCTAGTTACTGAAATGAATGATATAATATCTAGAAAGAATGCAGAATACATGGATAAAGTTGTTGAAGTTTTAGTTGAAGGAACTAGCAAAAATGATGAAACTAAACTTACTGGAAGAACGAGAAATGGAAAGCTTGTAAATTTCATAGGTTGCAAAGATTCTATAGGTAAATTAGTTAATGTTAAGATAACTAAACCACAAGCATTTTCTCTTTATGGAGAACAAATTTAAAGCTCTTTTTATAAGAACTTTTTAAAGGTATAAGAAAACATAAAATTATTTATATTTTGAGTAAAAATTAGCTGTTTTATATAGTAAAATTATAGTTTCTTTACCTTTATTACAAGAGTGGGCTTATATAAATTTTCTACTATTTTGAGCCCTAAAAAAGGGTAGAATAAGAGAATTTATATGCTCACTTTTTAAATTTAAGGAGGATTATTATGGCTTTAACTCCCATGATGAGGCAATATTTTGAAGTAAAAGAAAATTATAAAGATTGTATTTTGTTTTTTAGATTAGGTGATTTCTATGAAATGTTCTTTGAAGATGCTGAAACAGCAGCTAAAGAACTAGAACTTGTACTTACAGGAAGGGATTGTGGGCTCGAAAATAGGGCACCTATGTGTGGAATACCATTCCATGCGGCTAATAATTATATAGGAAGACTTATAAGTAAAGGCTATAAGGTAGCTATTTGCGAACAAGTAGAAGATCCAGCCTTAGCTAAAGGAATTGTAAAAAGAGATGTTATAAAGGTAATAACTCCAGGAACGTATATAGACTCTAGTTTTTTAGAGGAAAGCAAGAACAACTATATTATGAGTATATCAATAAATAGCTCTCTGAACATATGTTCAGTAGCTCTGTCTGATATATCTACTGGTGAATTTTTAACTACTGAATTTAAATTTTCATGGAATACAATATTTGATGAAATAGCAAAATTTGCTCCAAATGAAATAATTATAAGTAAAAGTACGTCTGAAGATGACTTGAAAAATTTGAGAAATTACTCTAAAGCACTTTTAACAACCAGAGACGAAATTTATTTTGAAGAAGATTTTAGTAATACTTTAAAAGAGTATTTTAAAGATTATAGTGGAGAGTTGTCTGAAATTCAAGAAAGTGCTGCGGGTTCACTTATGAAATACATAAATGAAACTCAGAAAATATCTTTAAGTAATATAAATAAAATTACTGTTTATAATATATTTGACTACATGACTATAGATAACAATACAAGACGTAATCTAGAGCTTACAGAAAGTCTTTATGGTAAAGGCAAACAAGGATCTCTACTTCATGTTATGGATAAAACAGAAACTTCTATGGGAAGTAGGAATCTTAGAAAATGGATAGAACAACCATTATTAAATAAGAAACACATAGAAGACAGATTAGATGCTGTTTCAGAACTAACAAATAATCTATTATTAAAGGAAGAACTTAAGACTAATCTTAAGGATATTTATGATATAGAAAGAATATTAGGGAAGGTTTCAAATAAGAATGTAAATGCTAAAGATTTAATATCGTTAAAAGTATCATTAAGTAAAATTCCTGATATAAAAAGAAGTATTAAAGATTCAAGCTCTAAGCTTTTAAAATACTATTATAATAATATAGATGAACTATCTGATTTACATGAGCTTTTAGATAAAGCTATTCTGGATGATCCAGGCTTAACTATTAAGGATGGTAATATCATTAAGGATGGTTATAATGAATCAGTAGATGAGTTAAGAGTGGCTAAAAAGAGCGGAAAACAATGGATTTCTGATTTAGAAAATAGAGAAAGAGATTTTACAGGAATTAGATCTTTAAAGGTTGGGTATAATAAAGTATTTGGTTATTATATAGAAATATCAAAAGCTAATTATTCTTCTATTCCAGAAGGAAGATATATAAGAAAGCAAACATTATCAAATGCTGAAAGATATATAACTGAAGAACTTAAGACAATGGAAGATAAAATACTAGGCGCTGAAGAAAAGTTAATTTCACTTGAATATGAATTATTTAATGAAATTAGAGATCTTGTAGATAAAGAAATTGATAGACTTCAAAATACAGCAAGACAAATAGCTGAATTAGACTCAATAGCTTGTTTTGCAACATTAGCCCTTGAAAATAATTATGTAAAACCAACTATAAATACTGAAGGTTTTATAGACATAAAAGAAGGAAGACACCCTGTTGTAGAAAAGGTTATTCCAAATGGTGAGTTTATATCAAATAACACTTTAGTAAATAAAGATGATAAACAACTTTTACTTATAACAGGACCTAATATGGCAGGTAAATCTACTTATATGAGACAGGTAGCCTTAATTACATTAATGGCTCAAATGGGTTCTTTTGTACCTGCAGAAAGTGCTAATATAAGCATAGTTGATAAGATATTTACTAGAATAGGTGCATCGGATGACTTAGCAGGGGGGAAATCTACCTTCATGGTTGAGATGTGGGAAGTATCTAACATACTTAATAATGCAACTAAGGATAGTTTAGTATTATTAGATGAGGTTGGAAGGGGAACTAGTACTTACGATGGATTAAGCATAGCTTGGTCAGTTATAGAATATATTTGTAAGTCAGAAAACCTTAGATGTAAAACTTTATTTGCAACGCACTATCATGAGCTTACAAAGCTTGAAAATGAGTTAAGAGGTGTTAAAAATTATTCTGTTGCAGTAAAGGAATTAGATAATACTATAGTATTCCTTAGAAAGATAATCGAAGGCGGTGCAGATCAATCTTATGGTATTGAGGTTGCGAAGCTTGCAGGCTTACCTAAGAAAGTTATTGATAGAGCTAAGGATATATTAAAACACTTAGAAAATGAAAATGTGGCAGATACAAAGAAAATAGCTATTGAAAATAAAGAAGTTTTGGAAGAAGTGGCTACGGATATAAAAGAAGATGTAGAAGAGGTATATATAAACAATCATAAAACTAATAAGAAAAAACATAATCATGCTCAAGACAGTTTACAAATGGATTTTAGTTTAATTGCAAAAGAGAATTTAGTAAATGATATAGCTAAGCTTGATATTTTAAGCATGAATCCTATGGAGGCTATGAATAAACTATATACCATTGTAAGTGAAGCTAAGAAGCTTAAGGATTAGTTAATAAGGAGATGGTATAACTATGGGAAGAATAAATATTTTAGACCAGATTACTTCAAATAAAATAGCAGCAGGAGAAGTTGTAGAAAGACCTTCTTCTGTTGTGAAAGAACTTGTTGAAAATAGTATAGATGCTGGAGCTAAAAATATAATAGTAGAGGTATTAGATGGTGGGGAAAGTTTAATACGTATTATAGATGATGGCATTGGTATACATAGTGAGGATATGGAAAAAGCTTTTATGCCACATGCAACAAGTAAGATAAACAATGTAGAAGATATATATAAAATAAGTACATTAGGCTTTAGGGGAGAAGCTCTTGCGAGTATAGCCTCTGTAGCAAAAGTGCTCCTTAAAACAAAATTTAAGGAAGATGAATTTGGAAGTGAAATATATATAGAAGCGGGTGAAATAAAGCATAAGAGAGAAGCTGCTATAAATAAAGGAACATTAATAGAAGTTAGAGATATATTTTATAATGTACCTGCTAGAAAAAAGTTCTTAAAATCTATTTCTAGAGAAGGAGCTTTAATAAATGATATAGTAAGTAGAATTGCTTTAAGTAATCCTGATATATCATTTAAACTTTATAACAATAATAAGAGTATACTCCATACCTTTGGTAATGGTAATCTATTAGATACTATAAGATGTTTATACGGAAAGCAAATAAGTGAAAATTTATTATATTTTGAGCATCATACAGATGCTATTTCTGTTTTTGGTTATATAGGTAGAGAAGAAATAAGTAGAGGTTCTAGAAATAATCAATCTATTTTTGTAAACAATAGATATATAAAGAACAAACTTATAACTGTTGCAGCTGAAAATGCTTTTAAATCTTTTAGTACAGTTAATAAGTATCCTTTTTTTACTATATTTTTAGAAGTGTATCCTGAATTTGTAGATGTAAATATACATCCAACTAAAGCAGAAATTAAATTTAATGATGATAGGCAAGTTTTTAAAATAGTGTTTGATAATATCCATAACGTATTAAGAAAGGATATAGCAGATTCATTTTTAGTTGCAGAAAATTCTTCTGAAAATATTCAAGATGAATATAAAGTAGAAGAGATTACGTTTAATTATAATGCAATTAAGCCGGATTATAAGGAAGACTATAATAATGTAAAATCAAATAATGAAGAATTTAAGACTTATTCACCTTCTCCAGAAATAATTAATTCTTTTAATTTAAAAGAAGAAGAGGAAAAAGCTTTTCCAAAAATAATAGAGAAGGAAGTAGTATCTATACCCGTAGAACTTAAGAATGAAATTTATAATAGATATAATACTGATGATAAATTTAACAATATTAATAACGTTAATTTAGAGAACTCTAATAATATTAAGAAAGAGATAACTACGAATATTGAAGAGGATATAGATAAGCCTATTAAAATTCCTAAATTTCCAAAATTAAAGGTTATAGGACAATTTAACAATACTTATATATTAGGAGAATATGAATCTATACTATATTTAATAGATCAACATGCAGCCCATGAAAAAATTTTATTTGAAGAATATTTAAAAGCTATTGAAAATAAAGAAATCGTGGTTCAAACATTATTGATTCCTATAACTTTGGAATTATCTCTAGATGATTTTTCCTATTATGAAGAAAATAAAAATGTCTTCGATAATGCAGGGTTTATAATAGAAGACTTTGGATCTAATTCTATAAGACTTATTGAAGTTCCGTACTTTTTAGATAAGTTAAATCCTAAAGAATTATTCTTAAGTATATTAGATAATTTGAAATCATTAGGTTCTGGTAAGACTACTGAAGTTAAATATAATAAGATAGCTACTATGGCTTGCAAGGCGGCTGTGAAGGCAAATGATGTATTAAGTTATAATGAGATGGAAGCATTAATAGAAAGACTTAGATTTATAGATGATCCTTTTAATTGTCCTCATGGAAGACCAACTATAGTTAAGTTTACAAGCTATGAGTTAGATAAGAAGTTTAGAAGAATTGTGTAGGAGAATTTTATGAAAAAAAATATACTTGTTATTGCGGGACCTACATCTGTTGGGAAAACAGATATATCTATTAAAATTGCAAAAAAATTAAATGGAGAAATAATTTCTACCGATTCTATGCAAATTTATAAAGAAATGAATATAGGATCAGCAAAGATATCAAAGGAAGAAATGAATGACGTTCCTCATCATCTTATAGATATAATTGCTCCAGAAGAGGAATTTTCGGTATCTGAATATAGAGAATTGTGTCTAAAAGCTATTTCTGATATTCATAATAGAGGAAAACTACCTATATTGGTAGGTGGTACTGGACTTTATATAGATTCTGTAACATGTAATATGAACTTCACAGAAAGTGAAAAAGATGATGAATACAGAGACTATCTTTGGGCATTAGCCGAAAAAGAAGGTAATGAAAAATTACACAGTTTATTAAAAGAAATAGATCCTAAGAGTTATGAAAATATTCATATGAACAATAGAAAACGTGTAATACGTGCCTTAGAGGTATACAAAACCACAGGAAAGCCTTTTAGTTCATATAATGAGGTGAATAAAAAGTATGATGTTCCATATAATATATTTTATTATGTATTAAATATGGATAGGGTTTCTCTATATGAAAGAATAAATCACAGAGTAGATTTGATGCTTGAAAAAGGCCTTTTAGAAGAGGTTATAGCATTGAAAAAATCTGGCCTTACACCTAGTATGCAATCTATGCAAGGAATAGGTTATAAGGAGCTTATGTATTATTTAGAAGGCTCTATACCTTTAGAGAAAGCAATAGAAATGATAAAACAAGGAACAAGAAATTATGCTAAAAGACAGTTAACCTGGTTTAGAAGAGATAAGAGAGCTGTATTTTTAGATAAAGACATTTTAAGTGAAGAGGAAATTATAGATAAAATAACTAATGACATTATGAATTCTTAGGTTTATAATTAAATTATTATAAAAACTTTTATATGGTTTGGAGGGTTAATAATGAATAATAAGTCAACAAACAACTTGCAAGACATTTTCTTAAATAATGCTAGAAAGGGAAAAATAGCAGTTGTTATATATTTAACAAACGGATTCCAATTAAAAGGATATGTTAAAGGTTTTGATAGCTTTACTGTAGTATTAGATTCTGATGGTAAACAAATGCTAGTTTACAAGCATGCTATTACAACAGTAACTCCAGCAAAACCTATATTATTTAATAGTACACAAGTTGATGACAATTAAATATTAATACATAGGCAAACATTAATGTTTGCCTAATTTTTTTCACTATGTTAATATATTCTATGTTATAAGATTTTAAGGAGGTGTAACTAATTCAAAATGTTTTCTAAATTTTTGAATTAGTAATTAATATGTTAAAAGAAACTAATGAATTATTAAAAAATGTATATAAAATAAGTGATAGAACTTTAGAGTTATATAATAAAGCTATTTTGGATGTTGAAGAAGAGTTTAAAAAATATGATGAAATAAGAGAATTAAATCAAACTAAAGTGTTACATGCTTTGCAAGAGGAAAGAATTTCAGATACACACTTTACAAACTCTTCAGGTTATGGATATGGTGATATAGGTAGAGATTCTTTAGATCTAGTTTATGCTAGAATCTTTAATACAGAGAGTGCTTTGGTGAGACCGCATTTTGTAAATGGAACTCATGCTATAGGAGCAGCTTTAATGGGTAACTTAAGACCTAATGATACTATGCTTGCCATTACAGGCAAACCATATGATACTTTACATAATATTATAGGAATAAGCGGAGAGGAAAATATAGGTTCTTTAAGAGAGTATGGTGTTAAATATAAACAAATTGATTTACTGAACGGAAAGGTAGATTTTGATAAAGTTAAAGAAGCTTTAGAATCAGATAAATCTATAAAACTTGTACATCTTCAAAGATCTACAGGATATGGATGGAGAAATTCATTTTTAGTAGATGAACTAGGAGAGGTTATAAGTTTTGTAAAAGCTATAAGACAAGATGTTTTAGTATTTGTAGATAACTGTTACGGTGAATTTATAGATACAAAAGAACCAACAGATGTAGGTGCAGATTTAATAGCAGGTTCATTGATAAAAAATATAGGTGGTGGTATAGCACCAACTGGTGGTTATATAGCTGGGAAAAAAGAATATGTTGAACAAGCTGCTTACAGATTAACTATTCCTGGTATAGGAGGAGAGTGCGGCTCAACCTTTGGCGTTATGAGACAGCTTTATCAGGGGTTATTCTTGGCTCCACATATTGCTATGGAAGCTGTAAAAGGGGCTATTTTCTGTGCTAGAATAATGGAACTTGCGGGTTTTGAAGTGCTTCCAAAGTATAATGAAAAGAGGAGCGATATAATTCAAGCTATAAAATTCAATGATAAAGATAAAGTTATAAACTTTTGCAAGGGAATACAAAAAGGATCTCCTATAGATTCATTTGTAGAATGTGAACCATGGGATATGCCAGGTTATACAGATCAAGTTATAATGGCAGCAGGAGCTTTTGTACAAGGTTCTTCTATAGAACTTTCGGCGGACGCGCCAATAAGACCTCCTTATATAGCATACCTTCAAGGTGGACTTACTTTTGACCATGCTAAAATAGGTATACTTATAGCTCTTGATAAAGTTTTTAAGTAAATATTATGTAAAGTAAAAACATATAGATTTTTAAAGATTATATAAGTAATGTATATTGATAATGAATAAAACTAGGTGCACAGATATGTACACCTAGTTTTTAATATGATCTATAAAGACCTACTAATTTACCTAAAACAGAGCAGTTATCTACTAGTATAGGACCCATTGTTTTATTCTCTGGTTGTAATCTTATATGATCTTTTTCTTTAAAAAATCTTTTTAAAGTAGCCTCGTTTTCTATAAGAGCAACAATTATATCTCCATTATTAGCTGTTTGAGCTTGCTCTATAATAGCTAAATCTCCATCATTTATACCAGCTTCAATCATACTTTCGCCAGAAACTTTTAATATAAAAAGATCTCTATCATGTTTTATATAATCACTTGGAATAGGAAAAATATCTTCTACATTTTCCGTTGCTAATATAGGAAGTCCAGCGGTTATATTACCTATTATAGGGATATTTAATAATTCTTTTTTATTTGTAGAGAATTCTATTATTTCAAGAGCTCTTGGTTTTGTAGGATCCCTTTTTATTAGACCTTTTTTCTCTAATCTTTTTAAATGGCCGTGAACTGTTGAAGTTGAACTTAAACCTACAGCATCACAAATCTCTCTAACTGAAGGGGGATAACCCTTGGATTCGGTGTGTGCTTTTAAAAACTCATAAACTTCTTTTTGCTTATCTTTTATAATTTCACCCATTTTATACACCTCGCTATTCTTGTTTTATTATATCATATAATTGCGCTAACATCAAACTTATGTTCTAGTATTATAAAATTTGCTTATCCTTGTTACCTCTGCTATAATTGATTAGAAAACTATAAGAGAAGGTGAATTATATGAATATTTGTATTTTTGACAAAAACAAGGAATGTAATACATATAAAAATTGTGATAATTGCGATTTAGCATCTAAAAAGATTTTTGACGAATGTTTAAAATCTTTGGATTTAAATAGTGTAGATATAGAAGCTGTAAATATTGAAGGTATTTCTAAAGAAGTAGAGGAGAATGAACTGCTTTTAAGAGATAGCATGACTGAAGATTCAGAAGAAAGTTTGGAATTAGATAAAAAACTAGAAATAGAATTCGAGAATAATATTAATTTTGAAGGTGATGTTAACGGATTTGATATGAAAAAATTCAATGAAGAATTCAAGTTAACAGATGAAAATGGCGATGCTTGGGAACATATAGAGTACATAGATGATCTTCAAGATTTGCTTTTAGATAAAGAAGCAGTTGAAAAATATTCTGTAGAAGAATTCCCAGGTTTAATAAGAATAAATAGAGCAGCATTAGAAGAAGATATGAATCAATAGACTTAAAAGAAGTAGAGGAGAGTGCCCTCTACTTTTTTTAAGTCTATTGATATATAGAAAGCTAAATAAAATAATTCGTAAACTTAATTATTTTATTTAGCTTTTAACTTTACATAATATTTGTTATGTAATTTATTTTATATTTGCAAGCGGGTTAGAACTTACAGCGTCTCTTAAAGTTTCATCATCAACGTGAGTGTAAATTTGAGTTGTAGAGATGTTTTCATGTCCTAAAATACTTTGAAGACTTCTAATATCTACATTACCATGCTTGTACATCAATGTAGCAGCTGTATGTCTAAGTTTATGGGGAGTGCATTTAACATCAGTTATTCCAGCGTTTTTTATATGTTTCTTAACTAAAATTTCTACAGTACGCTTATCAATTGGCTTATTTCTGTTAGATAAAAATAAAATGTTTTTATATTCATTAGGAACTTGACTCGTATCTCTAATATTTAAATAATTAGAAATAGCATTCAAAGTAGCATTATTAAGATATACAGTTCTTTCTTTATCACCTTTACCTATTATTGTTAATGTATCACCTTTGATTTTATCTAATCTTATATTACAAAGTTCAGAAAGTCTTAATCCACAATTTAAAAACACAGTTAATATACAGTAATCTCTAAAATAATTTTTATTCTTTTTATCTAAAGATTTAAGGAGAGTTATACTTTGGTCAAGAGTTAAATAAATAGGGTGACGTTTATTTATTTTTGGACTTTCTAAATCTAAAGTAGGGTTCTCATCTATTATTTTAGCTTTGGTGCTTAAAAATTTAAAATAAGATTTTAATGTAGCTACCTTGCGAGCTCTTGCGTAACTTTCATTTTCTCTTTGTTTTTCTAGAAAAGACATAAATGCATAAAGATCTGTGAGTCTTATGGTTCTAATAAAACTATTATCTATATCACTTAAATCAACTTCATTAAAATCTATGTCTCTAGGACAATATCCTTTATATATTTTCATAAATCTATAGAAAATTATCAAGTCTATTCTGTAACCATCTATAGTATTAGTTGATTTTCCTTTAATAGTTTGTAAATAATTCAAAAAATCATCAACACTTTGAGGAAGTGCTTTATTTTCGGCTATTGGTTTAATATCATATATCATAAAATCATCCTTAAAATATAATAAATTCTAGAAAAGCATGAAAAGATGCTTTCTATAGGATAATTATACTATATAATATCTAAAATTACCATAATAATTTCGCTAAATGTATATTTAGCGAAATTATTATTAAGCTTCAAATAGTTTTAAAAAGCAACAAATTAATTAGTTTTCATTTAAATGTAAAAATAAGTATTTTATTACCGAAAACCCCCTTTTCTATTTCTACAAAAAAATCATTTTTAGAATCTTATAATTCGACCATAATCAAGTTTAATTCATTTTGAAAATATTTTTATCAAATAAAAGCATATACTGTCTAAAGCTAAAAATTATAAAATATTTTGCTATACATAAATTTTGCATAAATATATCCACAATTTTGTTATTAATTACGATATTGCTATGAATTAACATTTGCACAAGTTTATACACAGAATTATACGGTGATTAAATTTTTGATTTTTATAGTTAGATATTTTATTTAGCGCTATTTATAAATATAAGTTGATTTGGTATAATAAGGAGAATTGAATTTATAATATAATAAAGGAGACTTTAAAATGAGAGATATATCAAAAGACAAAGGGAAAATTTTTAGACACTTTAAGGGAGATTTATATCTTTTAGAGGATTTTGTAACTCATTCAGAAACTCAAGAAAAAATGGTTCTTTATAGAGCCTTATATGGAAGTTGTGGTTTATTTGTAAGACCATACTCTATGTTTATTGAAGAAGTTCCAGAAGATAAAGTTAACCCTACTCTACAAAAATATAGATTTGAACTTTTTGAAGTTAAAAGTGTCAAATAAGCGAGAATATATATTAATCATTATTAATATATGATAAGTTTTTAAAATTATGAAAGGCGTGTTTGGAATTTATGAATAATCTATTTAAATATAATCTGACAATCGACAAAAAAGAAGCTATGGTAAACATAACTGAATATGTTAATGAAGCTGTGTTGAAAAGTAATATTAAGAATGGAATAGTTGTAGTCTACTCCCCTCATACTACAGCAGGAATCACAATAAACGAAAACACTGATCCTGATGTTGTTACGGATATGCTTTACGGTTTTGAAAAAAACTTTCCAACAAAAGATAGAATTTATAGACACTATGAAGGAAATTCCCATGCACATTTAAAAACATCATCTGTAGGCGCGTCTCAATCAATAATATTAAATAAAGGCGAACTTATACTCGGAACATGGCAAGCAATTTATTTCTGTGAATTTGATGGGCCTAGAACTAGAAACTTTTTTGTTAAGGTATTAGAAGGATAAGAAAAACCTCCATAAATTAAATGTTTATGGAGGTTTTTTAGATCGAATCTTTTGAATTATTTACTATACCAATAAAATTTAATTTTGAAAATAAACTATTATTTAAATTCTTTTTATAAAAAAATAGTTAATTTTTTCAATTAACTATTCTCAACGTTTCCATTTGTTTTTCTTTTTAGAAATAGGCTTTATAGATTGTTGTAATGGTTCTTGGAATAAAGCATCATTTAATGTTATTGATAAACATGCAGCCACTCCAAAACCATAAATTCCTGCTTTTAATATATCATTAATAAATAAAAGTATTAATAATATCACTATTCCGCTTAAAACTTTACATAAATTTTTTCTTTTTAACTTATTTGTATAAGTTTGTATTTTGTTAAATAACTCTGAACTAATACTTAACATATTAAATATTGTATTAAATACAAAAAAAGAAACTACAACAACAACTAGTGTTATAAAAAATTGCATTTTATCTCCCCCTCTTTAACTGCGTGAAAACATATTCATATTATAACATAATAAATCTTTTATAACAACTAAGTAAATAAATAGAAACCTCTTAATTAATAAGAGGTTTCTTCTGTCTATTTAACTTTAAAATTCCACTCACCTTTTTGTATTATATTTAAAGCATTTATGTTAAAGTCAATATTTTCCGATAGCTTTTCTTTTAAATTAAGATCTTTTTCTTCAAAAGTATAAGTATATACAGATGAACCTTCGTTAGTATGACCTCCGTAATTTTTTCCTCTACATCTTATATCTGAAATTTTAGCATCAGTATTGCCAAAATCAATATCAACATCATCAATGTCTTCATTACTTCCGCAAGACCCTATTATAGACTTAGCTAAATAAAATACTGAATTCATATAAAAATCCACTATAGCTTCCATGGATTTTTTATTACCCTTTTTAACCTTTGCAAAATGTTTATTTATTATATCTTCCAAAGCTGTCCCTCCCATTTTTATACCTTACTAGCTAGTAAATTTTTTACTCTTCACTTATTAATACAACTTATTTTTAAAATTCCTCACATAATTTTAAGTGAAAGTCAAAATTTTAATTTTGTATCTCGAACTTACTACTTGGTAATTTTAATATTTGGTTGATTTAGTCATTTGAACTTACTCCGTAAGAGCACTTCTATGAATAATAATTAATATGAGCTTCGTTTTAAAATAAATTTAAAACCCCCATAAGTTTAACTTATGGGAGTATTTTTACTTAAACCCTATATTGTTTTTGATACACCAAGACTTTGCAAGTTCTATAAAAAAATTATCCTTAAAGTCAAACCATTCATTAGAACCTAATACTGTATCAAATTTACTTCTGATTTTAGAAATATCAGTATTTGTTTCTAATTCTTTATTTATTTCAGCTTTTAAATCATTTTCTAAGGTGTTAACATAGCTTTTTAAAACAGCTAAATCATCAAACTCATCCTTTTCAGGTAGTTCTATATAATCATCATTATTCTCTACGATATCATATGCTATTTCTACTGCTCCCTGTTGCCATTCCGGGAATGTATCTACAGGGACTTTAGTTTTCGCAGCTACTAACTCTCTGTAAACTAGAGATATTACATCTCCATTCTTTTTATTATAATAAGCGCCACCCTTTTCATCTAAAAAGTCCATAGCATATAATATATCTTCTAATATTACGTTCATAAATTAATCTCCTTTTAAATCAGAACGAAGCTTAAGTATTTCTTCATCCTTCTCTTGTATTACTTTTTTATATTTAATATCTAAATCCTTTAAATTTTTGCTAAGTAAATTAATAAGCGAAGCCATTTCATCTGCACTACCAGCAATTCTATTAAAAAGTAATAGATTAGAGGCTAAAACCTCTGGAATTTCTTTATGTGAATATCTAAGCTTATGATCTATTTCACCATAGCCTTCTTCAAAAATAGTTCTAACTTGTATTTCAGCTATAACTTTTTGGCTAGTTGGATAAAATTCTATAAGGTAATGAACAGAACGATAACCTGACTTTCTTGATTTAATTTCTATTCCTAATTCCTCGAAGCAACTTGTGTCATCTCCATCTCTTATATTAGCGGTTATTTCTATGACTTTCCAAGTATTTAATATAAATTTATGAATAGTTTCCCATTCTTCTTTAAATATATGTATAGCTCTAATACCTATTAAATCATTAATCTCTTCCTTGTAATTATCTACTGAGAACTTAAAATCTTCACCGTATTTTTCTTTTCTATCAGAAGTTTTTCTTATAATCTTTTCTATTAATCTCTCTGGATTCTTAACTCTAGATTTTACAGAGTGAATTTTAGGATGAGTTCTTAAAATAGTTGAAATAAATTCAGCTTGCGTTTCATAATTATCCCTAACTTTAAGAAAATCAGCATATATAGCATCTAATGCTTCTACGCTTATATTATTTTCGGATATTTCTCCACTTTCAAAAGGATATTTTTTCAAAAACCCTTGAAGATTAAATTTTTTATCCATACCTTCACTCCTATATATAAATTATTCCACTTTTATAGCATTATTAACCTTAGAATTATCTTTTTTATCTAATGACCCAGTATATTTTAAATTTTCTATAATACAATTTTTTTGAAGTACTATATTTTTACCTATAACTTTTTTAGCTTTAATATTAGTTAATACTATATCCTCACCTTCTATAGTATCGATTTCTAAATCATTAGAACCACTTGTAAACCTAGAAAAGATACCATTTAAAAGATTAATATTTATGGTTTCCCCTTTTATAAACTTTATATTACTATTTTTATTTAATCTTAAATCTATTTTTCCAGCATCTAAAGTTTCTATTCCAATTTGTCCAGAAGCAGTAATAGTTTTGGCTTTAACTTCAGTAGCGCCTGTATATTTTCCATCTGATATAAAATTTGTACATGTTACACTTCCTGAGCCAACAAGGGTTCCGTTTAAAGTAAAGTCTCTAAATTTAATATCACCATTTATTTTACTTTCTCCAACTATTTTAATTGTATTGCCACTAATATCACCATTAACAGTAGTAACACCTTTTAAATCCATTTCCCTTGTCTTTACATTCCCGTGTATTTCAGTTTCGCCTGTACAAAAAATTTTAGTTGCTTTTACATCCCCATTTAATATGGCGTTATACTCCATTTCTAAATAGTTATATTCTCCTTCAGATTCAAAAGTAGAAAATTGAAGTTTGGCGCTATTTATCTTCTTATATTTTCTCTCAGTATTTATATTTTCATTAACCATTATTTTTCCCCCTATAAATTCACCCATAGTATATTTTATATTATTCGATATATATTTTAACATAAAATATATAAAAAGACATCCATTATTTTCTATGGATGTCTTCTGAAATTTTAACTATTCATTTATTAAATAAAGTAATGTAACTACAGCTATATTTTTATAAATAAAAAATTTTAAGGATTAAGATTATTAAGGTTAATTATTGAAAAATGTAATTTGTTCATTACACTCTTCTGTTAGTGAGGATATAGATAAACCTATAAGCCTTATAGGTTCATTCAATTCTAAACTAAGTAGAATTCTTAACCCCTCTAAATAAATCTCCTCTTCATTATTTATATAATTATTTAATGTTTTACTCTTTGTATGATTCTCAAAGTGTGAAGTTTTAAGTTTTAATGTTATAGTTCTTCCTTTTAAGTTCTTTCTTTTAAGTAAAGATGAAATTCTACTTGAAAAGTATTCTAAATATACTTTAAGCTCTTCCTTATTATCAGTATCTTGCTTTAAGGTGGTTTCTTTACCTATTGATTTTCTTTCCCGTGTAATTATGACTTCCCTATTATCAATTCCTCTAATTCTTTCATAAATTTCAAGTCCAAATTTCCCAAAATACTCTACAAATAATTCTTTAGGAAGTTCTAAAAGTTCTTCTATCTTAAATATTCCTATATTATTTAGTCTATTTACAGCCTTAAATCCTAAACCATGTACTTTATTTATTGCAAGGGGTTTTAAGATTTCAGGAACCATATCTTCAGTGATAATTTTAAGTCCATTTGGTTTATTCCAATCTGAAGCGAGTTTTGCCAAAAATTTATTATATGATACGCCAACTGATATATTAAGTCCAAGATTTTTTTTTACCTTTGCTTTTATACTTAAAGCTATTTTTACTGGATCCTCTTCTAAATCAGTAACATCTAGATATGCCTCGTCTATACTAACACCTTCTACTTTATCTGTAAAAGAATATAATATTTCAAAAATCTTAAGTGATATTTCTTTATATCTATAAATTCTTGGTGTAATAAAAATTCCATTAGGACATTTATTTCTAGCAATAAATACAGGCATAGCAGATTTTACTCCATATTTTCTGGCTTCATAAGAGCAAGTAGATACAACTCCACGTTCAGAAGTACCACCTACTATTACAGGTTTTCCTTTTAAACTTATATCATCCATAATTTCAACAGATGCAAAAAAAGCATCCATATCTACATGTAATATGTTTCTTTCCATATAAACCTCACATAAAAATTTAAAATATATTTATAGTATACACTAAATTTAACAATAAGAACATATGTTTTAGCTGCGTATTTTTATCATTTTTATCAAAAAAGCACTCTAAATATTCATAATTTAGAATGCTTTTTTGATAAAGTTTACCTTTTAATCAAATACAATATGAGGTTTACTATAAGTGGTATAAATGAAAATATTAAAGCTACTATTAAAAATACAGAGATAAATATATTAAATACTAAAATCTTAGAATAAATATAATGTATATTAAAGTTAGCTAAATTTAATATTATGCTTAATATAAGCGAAAAAGTATAAATAGCTATAAGTCCACTAATACCTCCCTTAATATCAGCTTTGCTTAATGCCATATGAGATGCTATAGATATTATAATAAATAAAAATATCCAAAAGTTTATTGTTTTCAAATTATTAGTATTAAAAATATCTTTTACAACTTCATTAAATATAGATTTAAATATATCAAAGAAGCTTTCTTCCCCTCCAATATGCACCAACTTAGTTTCATTAAGCAAGAAGTTATAAAGTTTATTAAAGCTATCAGACAAAAATATTTTCATAGTTAAAAACATAGTTAATGAACCAAATACTAATGGTCCAATTGCTATAAAGAAGTTACCTATATTTTGATATAAGCTATTCTTATTAAAACTATGTTTTACATAGCCTAAAACACCGTCTTGCTTGCAAGCTTTTGGTCTTAGCAGCTTAACTTCAGTAACAGTGTGTCCAAAAATTATACACATAAGGAAATGTCCAATTTCATGAATTGGAGTTCCTATAAGCCCTGTGATAAGTACACCTTTAAATCCAATGGCTCGTTGAATAAAATAGCTTGCTCTTTTTTCGATTAGTCCAATTATAAATCCAAAGCCTACTATTATGCCTAAAGTATATACAACTTGAATAATACTTATTTTAAGTATATCAAAAACTATACTTTTCATTTGTAATCATCCTTCCATTTTTAAAATCCATAATATATATTATCATATATTTTCTTTTTATTTGTTAATAATTTATGACTATTAAAATTGAAAGCACTTATAACCAAGCCATAAAAACTATATTATTATAAATATATATGAATTAAACATAAATGGTGATTATAATTTAGTAAGTTTTTTACTTTAGACTTACAGTTATTGTTTACTAGTTATCTTTTTATCAACTCTAGAATTATAAAGTATACCTATAGTTATAATGATAGCACCAATTATCTTATTTGTTGATACTGTTTTAAGTAATATATAATCAATAATTATACCTGCTACTATTTGGCCTATGAAAAATAATAATGTACTATATACTACTGGTATTTTAGGTACTATTCTATTTGAAGAATAAACTACTGAAACACCTACAACACCACCTAAAAATATATAAAAAGGCATTTTACTAAAGTCATTTAAGCTTAGTTGCATTTTATTACCTATAAAAATTACAACAATACTAGTAGTAACTAATCCAACAAAATAGTTTACCAAAGTTGCTTGAAAAACTCCTATCCTCTTCCCAAGAGATGAATTTATTATCATAGACAAAGTAGTAAGGATACCACCTATAACAGCTAAAATTACCATAAACATATCTATCTTCCTCCTATATTTATATTGTCATTACAATTAACCCTATAAAAATTATGCTAAATCCAATTAACTTCTTTTTATTAAAGTTGTATTTTGTCATTCCTAAAAAACCATAGTGGTCTACTAAAGAAGAAAATATAAGTTGTCCAAATACACCTAATGCAGTCGTTAATGCAACTCCTATATAAGTTATAGTTAGAATGTTTGAGATTGTTAAACCAACACCTACTACACCACCTAAAAATAAATAAAGAGGTATCCTTCCTTTTAAACTTATTTTTATTCTTTTTAATACCATGATAAATGCTATAGCAATTAATCCAACAATATGAATTATTAATAATGAATAAGAAAGCCCAACATTATTTAATAATTGACCATTAAAGGTTATCATTATTGAAATTAGCATTCCTACTAAAATAGCTAAAATATTATACATTTTAAATACCTCCACATATTTAATACTATATAAATAATATTAACAAAATTATTAAAAATATAAATAGGACATTTGTCCTATTTAAGTAGTAGTAGTATAATTTATTTTGAGGTGGATTTATGAATAAAATTTATGATAAAAACTTAATTCATAAATATTTAAATGAATATAAGTTAAATTGTAATCTAAATAAAGATTTAATAGCTAATATGGAGATACATAATTTTAAAAAAGGAGAAATGATATGTTGTATTAATACTGAAATGTTTTATATGTATTTTTTAGTTCAAGGAAAAACTAAAGTGTATACTATGCTTTCAACTGGCAAATCACTTTTATTATGTTTTAATAATCCTTTATCTATAATGGGAGATATAGAATTTACTAATAATCCTTTAGCTGATTGTAATGTAATGGCTTTAGAAGATTGTATTTGTTTAGCTATCTCTATAAATAAGATTAAAATGTTTGGTTTTAATGATCCTATTTTTTTACGATTTATTATAGATTCATTAGGAGCTAAGTTAAGAAATAATTCTATTTATAGCTCAATAAATATTTTATATCCATTAGAAAATAGATTTGCAAGCTATCTTTTGTCGGTGATGACATCTAATACTGAGAATAATAATATTGTACATATTGAAGGCCTAAATCATATAGCTGAACTTCTTGGAACCAGTTATAGACATCTAAACAGAGTAATTAAAGATTTATCAGATAAAAAGATAATTAAAAAGTCAAAAAATTTAATAATTATATATGATTTGTATAAAATTAAATCCCTTGCTCAAGATATATATAATAAAAATTGCACATAAAAAAGTATTATATAATTTTCCTTTTACTGAAATTTAAGTAATCGAAAATTATATAATACTACTCATAAGTGAGAATCCAAATTTTAATTTGGACATTCGAACTTACTCCTATGAATGATAATGAATAGGAGTTTCCTTTAAATTAATTTATCTAATAATTACAAAAATTATAAAAATTAATAAAGAAGTTGTAGTCTTTTTATATGTTTTTTAACTATTTTTTTCTTTTTTCCTGTATTCTTAACAACAGTATCTATACGTAATTTGTTATTTGTAGATACTGTTTTATTATATTCCTTTGCAATTAATAGAAAATTTACAATCCCTTTTTCATCATTTATACCTATGACTTCTTTTAAAATGTCTAAATCTTTATCTTTCATAGTATTTAAATCATAATTATGTCTATATAATATACCAATACTGCAATCATCTGTAGTTCTTTCTGAAAGCTTCCTTATTAAATCATCTTGCAAAAATTTTTTGAAATCACTTTTGCCAAGTCGAGCTTTAGCCTGAAATATTTTAGTATTTGCTAACGCTAAACTTTTAGTAGCTTTCTTATATAAACTATTTGTTCCTCCATCAGACATGACAATAAAACCTTCCACCTCATTTACATGACCTTTAAACAATCTAAAATGATTATATACATTAGGCATTGTAAAGAAATAGGTTGTATTTGACGTTTCTCCATTCTCAGGTTCTGATAAAAGTCTTACTGCTCCATTTTTATAATATGCAATAAGTCCATCTCCTATATGCCCTATTATAAAATTATTATCTTTTATAGCCACAAATAATAATGTAGCAGAAAAATCTTTTATGCTTGAGGAATTATACTTTTCACAGACATTATTTATTTCATCAAGTAATGAAGAAATTATAAATTCTTTGAATTGTAATGCCTCCATAGTATAAAAATTATCAAAGTTAGATTTCATGAGTTTAATTATTGTTTTAGTAGCTATTTTAGAACCTACATTAGATAATCTACAAGATCCAGCACCATCACTTAATGATAAAATAGCATTAGATTTATCAACATAACAACATACATTATCTTGACATGGAATGCCCTTTTTTTTATGAAGACTACCTTGTATTTTAGAACATTCCCCAACCCATCTTTTTATATTCATAAACTTATAAATCTAACTCCATCCAAGTGCTTGGATCCTTTAAGTTTATACTTTCGCCAGCCATAGATTTAGAGGTATCTATTACACTTTGGCTTAACCATTCAAATAATGCAGTGAAATCTAAATCTTTAAGCTTTGCTGGAGCATTGCCTGGCGAAAATTTCGATAATATATCCATGTCAGCTTCATCACCTATTCCTATTGGAAATACTGTAAGCTTTCTATTGTTTACAAGTTTAACTGTTCTTTGTATTACCTCTTCTATGCTATCAGTTGGTATACCATCTGTCATTATAACAAGCCAAGGCTGAAAATACTCTACTCCAGCTTCACTGTATTCCTCTTTTCTTCTTTCTAGAATATCAAGAGCCATAGTAATTGCAGAGCCCATCGGAGTAAGACCATGAGCCTCAAGTGTAGGTACTTTTTGCTTTTCTACAGTGGTAAAATCCAAAACCTTATTAGCTATAGCACCACCAAAATTAATAATAGAAATTTCAGCAGCATATTTTGCTATTGGATCATCTTTTATACTTTTAAAAAATAAGGCCACCCCCTTATTTAATTCATCTATAGGTTCACCCATCATAGATCCTGATGTATCTAAAACCAAACACACTGGAACTCTAGGTGTAGGATTATCATATAAGTCTTGTTCTCTTAATTCATTTAAATTCATACTTCTTCCCCCAATTCAATAATTAAATCTTAATAGTTATTTCTTTTATACCTGTGTATTCCATAAAGTCTTTATAAATAATAAGTCCTAATCTCTTAAACACTAAATTTTCTATTTGAGATTCCAAAATTACATTTTTATTTACTAAATTAAGTTCTCTATTCATCTTATCTAACAGATCTCCAATACTTGAATAATCTGAATGCAATTTTTCATCAGCTAAACTTAATTCTTCACAAATGGTATCAATATTTAATTTAATATTATCTTTGATATTTTTATTATGTTTTTTAGCTATTTCTTTAAGCATAGGATCTATAGATACAAATTCTGAATATATTCCAATTTTTATATTTTTCTCATAATATATCCTTAAATTATCTAAAATAGCTCTTTCACTTTGTTTAATACCTTTTCGTACAGATGTATATCTATTAGTTGTTGCAAACAATCTCTTAGTTAAGGCTATTCTTGATAAATCCAAATTTTGAGACTTTATAATTATCCCATCCTTGACTAAGCTTATAATCATTTCAGAAGTTTTTTGATTTATAATTATTGCTCCATTTTCTGAAAACTTTAACTCATCATAGTCTAATATAAGTTTTCCTAAGTTAAAATTTGATATAGATGCTTTATCTAATGACTTGATATCATCTTTAAATGCTAAATTAGGCTTTAATTTTGTTTTCATATTAATCTTAGGAAAAATATCTATTGAGCAATTTCCACTATCACAATATTTTTCATAGGATTTTATAATATTTATCCATTCCTCAACAGAAAGTCTATTATTATTTTTAAATACAGAATAGAAGCTTTTTTTCATATCATAACTTAAATCATTCCATATAAATTCCCAAGGTCCTTTTGGAGCCTTACTTTCTATAGAGTTATAAAAAGGATATGGAAAATTCATGTTTTTAATATTGTCTAGAGGATTTGTACAACCTCTAAAAGCATATGGTTGTTTTCCAGGAAGGAAAATCATAAATAAGAGTGTAGCTATTGCAAAGGCTTCATGTCTCTTCGTCCTGAAGAATTCTGAATAAGGTTTACCTTGAATTTCTGGTGCTGTAAAATGCACTGTTCCTACATTACATTTATATAGGTTTGCTATTTGATAGCTATCTGTATCTACAAAATAAACCTCATAATAATTATTTATAAGTATATTTCTTGGGTTAATATCACCTATTAAGATATCATTTTTATGAAGTTCATTAATAATATCTAATATTTTTAACGATAAAATAATTAATTCTTTTTTAGTCCAAGAGCTATATTGATTTTTTAATATCATAGGTTGAAATACTATATTTCCTAATTCACTACCTTTAGCTAACTCCATAACATAACCTAAAAAATTCTCTTCATAATCATATAATATAGACTTAGGCCAACATAACCCTTTGTAACAAATTTGATTATCTACCATGTACTTTAATTTATCTTGTATTTCATCAGATATTTTATCCTTATAAAATATTTTTAAAGCAAGTGTGTCTGAAACTTTATAAATTTCTCCTTCTCCACCTTTTGCAATTAAAGTTAAAGAAGAAATTTCTATAGCCTCTTCTAATTTTTTTTTCTTATCTAAATAATAATAAAAATGAGAAGTTTTTTTGGGTTTTCTTTTAAATATGTTATCTAGAAAGTTTTTCATCACTTTCACCTAAATTTACATAATCTATAATTTGCTCTTTAGCAATCAATATTTTTTTATTAAGATATAATATAGGAATTAATTTTAAAGTACCTTCCTCTCTTTCAACAGCAAGTCTTATACCATCTTTTGTGAAATCTCTTACTATCAAATTTTCTTTATCAGTTAACTCTTCATTAAGTTCTTTAAAACTTTCCTTATCTATATCTATAAAATAAAAGTTTTGTTTTTCCTTTGATAAGTTATAAGCTTTAACTAACTTATTTAAAAGCTGTTCTTTCGAATAGTTATAAAAACTATCATCTAATTCTAAATCTATTAATCCTTTATTAACACATAACTTGCCTAATGTTACATAATCAAGTCCAATTAATTCTTCATAAGAATAATCAATTTCTTCACACTCATATGAAGTTCTAACACTTTCTTTTTTGACCTCTAAGGGTATTTCTCTGATTTCTAAAGGTATTTCATTTAGTTTTTGGATACATTGAAATTCCTTTAACTTATCATTATTTGGTTCATTGGCTTGTACTTTATAAAATATCTTATCAATTAATATATCCCTATTTTTATATAAGAATAATCCATATTGCTTATAAGACATGCCAATATCTTCACAGATATTCATAAGCTTATTTACCTTTAATTTTCTTAAATGCTCCCTATCATAGTGTTCACCAGAAATTTCTATATACATATACTCCTATCTCCTCTTAAATTATTAAAACTATTTTTATATCTAATATTATTTATATTTATGTAATTTTAAAAATATTAATAATAAAAAAAGAGTTGAGTATAAATTTTAAAATTTATTATGTTGCTCATACAGAATAAAGCATTAATGAATAATTATCTTCATTAATGCTTTATTATTTTAATATATTTATGTATCTTTTTTTATAATAAAATTTATGTATTATTTCAATATAGAGAATGGGTCCTTTATAGGGGCAGAAAAGTAATAGCCTTGAGAATAATTTACTCCTATAGAAGTTACTATATCATAAAGTTCCTTATCTTCTATAAATTCTGCAGTCGTCTCTATTCCTAGACTAGAAGAGAAATCCACAATAGCCTTTAATACTTTCTTTATTTTAGCATCTTCTATTTTTAAAGCTTTAATTATACTTCCATCTATTTTTATTTGGTCTATATTAAGTTCATGTAACCAAATAAAATTAGAATATCCACTACCAAAATCATCAATAGCTATTTTAGCACCATATGATTTTATATCTCTTATAAAGTTTTTTATGTCTTTAAATAATAATATCTCTTCAGATTCCACTATCTCAAATATTACCCTACAATTTCCACTATAATTTTTAAGTTTATTTAATATAAAATTTCTAGTAGTAAGATCTAAAATATCATCAATCGATAAATTTATAGAAAAACTAAACTCACTATTCTTAAATTCTTCAAAGCTTTTATTTATTATACTCTTTGTAATTTCATTATAAAGCCCCATTTTTTTAGATACACCTAGAAACTTATAAGGAGCAACAATAGTTCCATCTTCTTCTATTAGTCTTGCAAGACATTCAAATTTTTCAATCTTACAACTAGTATTATTTATAATAGGTTGATAAAATGGTATGATTCGATCTTCTTCTAATGCCTTTTTAAGTTTTTTACTCCACAATATATTATCTAAACTCTTTTTTTCTATTTCCAACTTTTCATCATATATAATAAAATAGAGAGCATTATTCTTAGCATAACTTAAAGCTAATTCTGCTTTTTCTAATGCATCTTGATTATTGCAGCATATACTCATTCTAAATCTTATAGGAATGGTATCTAAGTCACAAATTTTGAAAACTATATTATTAAAATCATTGTATATTTCTTCCATGCAAGTTTCAAACTCTGAAGAACTTATATTACAGTTACTTAAAATTGCAAATTTATCAGAATATAATCTATAACACATTAAGTTGTATCTTTTTTCATAAGAAATTAATATATCTCCAATATTTCTTATTATATTATCACCTTGTTCTAGACCATAAAAATCATTCATTTCAGAAAAATTTATTACATCTAATATAGCTAACTTTTTTTCACTAGATTTAGATTCTTTAAGCTTATAAATTAGCGAATTTCTATTTTTTAAGGAAGTTGTATTATCATAGGCAAATAATTTCTCAATTTTATCGGTTTTATTTTTAATTAATTTTTCTAAAGCAAAATTATGTTCATTTAATTCATTATTACAATTTTTTATTAAACTATGTAATGTTAAGCTTTCATAAATTTCATCTTCAATATTGCTTGGAATCTCAGTATGTATAGATAGTTTGGAATTTTGACTTTCACTTAAAGTTAAGATTATATTTACTTGGTTTGCAAAATAAGAAGAATTATTGTAAGTAAACATTTCACCTAATCCACAAAAACCAGAAAGCGATATACTTTCTTTTATAGGAGATAGTTCACAGTTTAGATTTCCATTTAATAAAAATTTTCTACTTGAACAATAAAAAACATATACTACTTCTGCATTAATTTCTTCAAAGCATTTATAATTTTTATAAGCCTCTTTTATTAAATAACCATTATTACAATAAGCAAATAATATTCTATCACCCTCATTAACAATACCTGTTATATTCAAAACTCCGCCATCTTCAAGAGAATTAATGACTCTAGGAGTGAAATAATTATCATGTGAAACTAATACTGGAAACTGAGTTCTCATGACTAAATCATTTTTGCAAAATTCCCCAATCTTATTTTTATAAAAATCCATAGCAGGCTCATCATCTATTTCGTAAATGGCATTATCTATTACTTTTGTTATAATATGTTCTTTTCCAATTCCTTGCCAACCTGAGTTTACAATCATATTTACTTCTAAGTAACTACTATCTAAAGCTAAAAAGGCTATTCCACCTTTTATTATATTTTCTTCATTAAAAAGATATCCTTTTTTGTGAAAGTCTCCAAAAACACCCCCCGCAACTTTAATATCTACTTTTTGCTCATTAAACTTTCTAATAAACAAATCACTATTTACAGTATTTTTATCTGCATAAATTAAAAGTAATTTAGTATCTGTAGTAATAAAATCTTTCATTAAAATATCTACAGTATTGTTTTCTTTATAATCATTACAATTGAATAAAATACTTCTTGCCTTTATTTTATCTGAAATTGTAAATGTAATTACAGTGTTAGCTTCATAAAATTCACCTTTATATATAGCTGAATTTACTGAGCCACCAATAATAACAACATCTTTAATATTTTGTTTTAATGTACTTAAAATGTCATTAATTTGTGCTTCGTCATTATAAGCTAAAAATACTTGAGCAAAAACATTTTTCTTTAAATTTATTTCATTTTCTATTATAAACTGCTGTAACTCATTTACATTAGTATATAATGTAGATTTATTAATCATAACACACCCCATATTTGTAAGATATAAAGAGAAAAGAATTTTTAAATAAAATTCTTTTCCACTTTATTAGACTCTATATTTCTATAGTTTTAGTAAGAACCTTAATAACCAATGTTTTCTCATTCTTTTTATATATATAATTTCCATTAGTACTTAATTCTAAGCCATTCCAAAAGTCTCCAGTTAAAACCTTTATAAGCTTTATCTCTGTTAGAAGCCTTATATTTGTTAAAATAATATCTTTTTGTTCATTGAAAAGTTTTTTTAAATCATCATAAGAAGCTATAATGTTATTATTTTCTAACCAATTTATATAATCTGCCATTATTACTTCTGCTTTATTAAGCTTTTTGAGCATTTTTATTTTATTAATTACACTTTCAACCTTAGGCAAAGTACTAAAACCTTTTATATAAAAATCAAATATCTTATAAGAATAACTACTATTAATTTCCTGACTTATATTATTATCGATTCCATTATATATACCTTTATAATCTAATCCATAACTTTCTAGTAATTCTTTTTGATTAATGGTGTAACCTGTATCTATACTTGGAAGGGGTAATTTATCCATAAAAAACTTTGTTACTTTTAATTTACATTCATTTATTCTTTGTGTATAAACAATTTCTAATAATTCATCTAAATTATTGCCTTTTAGAATATAGTTACTATTTATTATAGGTAATCTATAAAGATTAATGTATATTAATGTATATCCTAATAAGGAATAATAATTCTTATCATATATTACAAATAAATCTTTTATGTCTAATGATTTTAAATAATTTAAGGTTTTATTTGTTACTAACGCTTTAATAATATTACTATTTATTTCAGCATCTTTAATTATAGTTTGCTCCCTATAAATTTTAGCTTTAAACTTATTTGTACTTAATCCTACTTTTTTACAAAGTCTAGGATTAATAGTAACATAGCCTGAGATGGGGTATCTAATAGAAACATTTAGTTTTTCTTTAGTAAATACTAAATCTTTAAAGTTTGAAAACATCTTGTTTTCTCTATCCGGTTTAAAAGCATTATAATTGTCTACTATTTTTTTTCCTATTCGTTTATATTCTTTTTGGGTAAGTGGTACAAATTTAGCATCATCTTCACTTAAAACATTTAACAATTCCATAATACAAAACTTGGAGCTTAAAGTTTTAGACGATTCTAATCTACCTTCTAACATTCTAGCTTTACTCCATTTATCACTCAATTTAATCTTTCTATTATGACAAGCACTAAGCAAATGCTCTGAAGCGCGTTTCCTTTCCTTAACTGTAAATGAATCCTTAACTAAATTAGTTAAATATTTATCCTTTAAATTATAACTTAATATATCTAAAGCCCTTTTTTGATTACCTTTAACATATTCATCATAAGTTAAAAGGTATAATAAATTATTTATATCAAAATCATTTAAATTAGCTTTAATATTTATAGATGAAAAAGTATCTTCATTTATATTAAAATTAAAATCCAATTTATCTGTACTTATAATATAAAGTTTATTATAAACTTTATTAGATGGAATAATATTCAGGCTACCGGTAGTTACACTATAACTTATTCTGTCTAAATAAATTATAATCTTGTCTTTAGCATAAATAGATATAGGCTCTAAATTACCTCTTGGATAATTGAACTCTATAACCATAAATTCTTCTTTTCCTATATTTAATAATGATTTTTTAACTTTCATTTTTTCCCCCTGCAAAAGCTATCACTTTATAAATTTATGCTTTTTTTAGAGGTAAAATTACTTGTTTTTACATACTAAAATAAACGGACTGCATTATAACATACAATCCGTTTATTTTATATCATATTAATATATAATAGTGAATATATTCTTATATTTATATTAAAATATGTTAACTTACAAAGATATACATAATTAATCCATATGATTTTTTAAACTAGTGTATTATTTATAATCTTAATTATATTTTCAATATTATCATTTATGAAGAAATGGTCTCCATCAAGATTATAAATATTAAAATGTCCACTAGTAAGAGTTTTCCATCCTAATAATTCATTCATATTTATATCATCTTCCTTGCCATTTAATACAGAAATATTACATTTAATTTTATCATTTCTATCATTATAAATATAATCATTTAGTAATTTGAAATCACTACGTAGGATTGGAATAAATATCTCTAATAATTCGCTATTTTCAGCTACTTCTTCTGGTGTACCTCCTAACTCTAAAACTTCTGCAATGAATTCTTTATCTGGTAATAGATGAATATTCTCTTTTTTTGATATTATATTAGGAGCTGCATGACCTGAAAAAAATATATGGGTAGGTTCCCTTAAGCCAGCTTCTTTAATTTTATAATATAACTCATAAGCTAAAATACTTCCCATACTATGTCCATATATTGCATAATCATCTTTATCTAAAGTATTTTTAATATTATTAAAAATATCATCAATAGCTTCATTTATATTTCTATAAAAGTCTTCATAAAATCTTTTACCTCGTCCTTTTAAAGATATTGGATATAATTTTATTGAAGGATCTAAATAATCTGACCATTTGAAATATATACTTTCGGAACCACCTGCATATGGTAAACAAAATAATAACATAATTATGCATTCTCCTTTTCAACTAATTCTAAGAAATAACTTATTAATTCATCCTGATTTAATGTTTTAATATTAAAAGATTCATTATCTAATCTACATATTGATAATTTATAATCTGATAAAATGTTCAAATTATTAAATGTGTAATTAGCACAATCATTATTAGAAATGAGCTTTAAATTCGTATCATTATCAATAATACGAAAAGAATCTAAAGGTATAGATAATCCTTGTCCTTTAAACTTTATATAAGATTCTTTTAGTGTCCATATTTCATAAAATCTCTCTAAACTTTTTTTCTTATTAGGTATAGAAATATAATTAAATTCTTCATTAGTAAAAAAGTTTTTAGCTATATCGAAATACTCTATATCTTTAATTTCTTCAATATCAATACCTACTTCTTGATTATTAATTGCAATAGCAACATAATTTCCTGAATGTGATATATTAAAATAAAAATTCTTGAATTTTTCTAAATAAGGTTTTCCATAAATATTTTTATTAAAAGAAATGCTTTCATTTTTGACATTAAAATCTTTGATAACTTTAGTTCGTATTAGAATTTCAGCAATTAAAGTTTGAATTTTATCATTTTTATTTATAAATTTATTAATTTTAGTTCTTCGCTCACAACTAATATAAGTACATAATTTCTGTAAATTTTCATCTTGTATATTTAAAGTTTTAATTATAATAACATCCATAACTTTTTGTGCCTTTCATTATATCATTTACATATGTTAAATTATAACACTAATTCTATATAAAAGAAAAGTTTTCTTTGAAATGTTTTGAAGTAATTGTAATTTTTAATAAGTTTTTTTATTTTATAGGGCTTTAAGAAATTATATTTATTATAAAAAAAGCTCTGCGAACCATTATGGTTCACAGAGCTCAAATTTTAATTATACTACATAATCAATATACTTATTTAAAATAGTAGTAAATGCTGTTGCCCCACTATAGTTTAGATGAGCTACATCCTGATAATATTCATTATTAGAACTTATTTCTTTACAGTCTTTGAAGTTTAAGTATTTAAAATTATACTTATCTTTTAGGTAATAAATAAATTCTTCAAATTCTACTTTCCAATGAGCATATTTTGTTTTATGAGCTTCTTCTACTGTCTCATATCTTGGAATAATCACAGCATAAACCTTTATATTAGGATTTATTTGATATAAAAGTTTTAGTGTTTTTTCAAAATGAATTTTATTTTCTTCAATTGTTTTCTCATAGCGATTACTACCATACTTAGGCATATTATCTGGCATACAATAGTCATTAGCACCTTTTTTTACTGAGCTGTTTCTTTGTTCTGGAGTTGCAAAATCTTTAAACATTTTAGCTTGTGAATTTCCATAAATATTTTCAAAAAGCTTGTCTCTTAAACTTCTTTCTTCAATACTTAAAGGTTTAATAATTTTACAATTTGCTTTAGCAAGCTCTTCTTCGACAGACAAAGTAAAATTTCTATTGTTATCATAATTATGATAGTCTAGATTGTAACCTCCCCATGATAAATAATTAATTATATCAGATGTTAGAGAAACATCATAATTAAAATAATTATAATCAAATACATCTAAAATAGCATATTTTAAATTTTTAATTTTATCTGGATAATTTTCTATGCAATATTCTAAAGTCCTTAAATTATAGTATATATCTTGACTAGATACAGCTAAGTTACAAAAGTTACCTTCCAACAGTTTAGGATTAATTCCTAAAGCTGAATGTGATACCCCCAAAATAATTCCATTGTATCCATCCTTATTGTTAGGATTTTGCATAACTCTATCTACTTTTTGAGTTGATACTCCATTATTATATAAATAATAGAAATCTACTATTTTTGAGGGGTCAATTTTAAATTTTTTAACTAAATATTTTGTTATAATTTTACAAGCTTTTGTATTATCAATTGCTAGTATTATATAGTCATAGTTAATATCATTTAATTCTTCTAATCTATAAACTTTAGCATTATTAAAACTTTGAATATTTGCATTATTATCAGTATATCCTACTATAGTATGAATACTTTTCAACTTACTTGAAACTAGTTTACTCTTATTTCCTAATCCATATATAATAATCTTCATAGCACCCTCACTTTTTATATAATATTAAAAATTTTTTTCACCATATTCTCAATAGTTTCTTCTGTCATAGATTTCTCTGAATATATTGGGCAAAAAATTGTTAATGTATTTTTGTTTATATTCATATGAATTTCTTCTGGTACATCACCTACTGCATATTTACCGGTAATCATAATGTCATTATTTTTTAAATTATTATTATATTTGTTAGAATCTGAAATAAGCACATTTACACTCAATTCATTAAATATATTTGATTTTGTTGGTACTTTTTCTTTATATAGTTCATAACTTTCATTTGAATTATTGCTTATTTTTTCTTCCTTATTCCATCCAATTACTTCTTTTTTATTTATATTATATAAGCATGGAATAGTATCTGCGTATAAGCCTAGTGTATTTAATGTTTTTGCTTCACGCGAATGATAAATCATTGTAAATGGTATCTGCATAATATCGTTAATGTTTATAATTTTACAATATTTATCTAATATCCACTCTACCGGCTTTTCAATTATTTCTTTTTTCTCAATTTGGTTTATTTGCTTTGTTACTATAATTTTATAAAGATAATTATAATTATCTTTAATACTCTTAATGTAAGTCTCAACATTATTTTCAATATTCTCTATAGAATTATACATTTTTACTATTTTGGAGTGATGTCTTTTTCTATTTACATACTCATAGTATGTTTCTTCAGGGATACAAGCTTTATCATGATTTAAAAGCGTATTCTTAAACATATCTAAAAGTATTTGAGCTGTAAAGAAGTCCCAAATAGCATGATTCATATAGAAATATACTAAATAATTATCAGTATCTTTTTCTATGATAATTATTTTAGATAGTAAATCACTTGTTTTGAATAATTTTTCGCATTTTGAAACTCCTCCTAAATTATTATAAACTTCATTATATTCATCTTTACTAAAACAAGGGATGTACCAATCTTTTTTCTGTAATTCTATCAAAATATTATTCTTACTATCATATACAGTCCTTAATACTGCTTGTGAGTTCATAATGTTATTTATGGACTTCAATATCTGAGTTTTTGATACTTTTCCTAGTATTTCTATACCCAGTGCTGATATAAATGGAGATTCTTTTATTAAAAAGTCTTCTTGAACTTTTAATGGAACATACTGCTTACATTTTGTAGCATTATATATATTTGTATTATATTTATTCAATTCTTTATATAGGGTAGAATTAATGAAATCTCCTTCTATTTCCATAGGAACACTAGTAATATTTATTGCTATCTGATTTTCGTCTTTTAATTTTTTATTAAAGCATTTATCATTTATTGTACACAAAATCTCCACTAATGTTTTAATATTATTACTTCGTTTTATAATGTCAAAACCTACATCAAATCCTTCTTTTCTTAATGCAGAAATTAGTCTTAATAGTTTCATTGAATCTCCGCCAAGTTCAAAGAAATTATCTTGTAAACCAACTCTATTAATTTCTAAAATTTCAGCTATTATTTTACAAATAGTTTCTTCTTTTTTATTTCTTGGAGCAATATATTCTTCTGTACTTTCTAAATTTATATCTGGTAATGCTTTTTTATCTAGTTTACCATTTCTATTTACTGGTATTTCTTTTATTTGCATCATATATGTTGGTATCATATACTCTGGCAATTCTTTACGTAATTCTTTTTTTATTTGCTTGAAGTCTACATTTATATCAGAGATCACATAACTATAAATTGATTTTTCACCATTTGAGTTTTCTCTTGTTATAACAGCTACATCTTTTATATAGTTGATTTTACGTAATACATTTGCAATTTCTTCAAGTTCAATTCTGAATCCTCTAACCTTAACTTGTTCATCTATACGTCCTAAGAATTCTATATTTCCATCAGGAAGCCATCTTGCTAAATCACCTGTTCTATATAATTTTCCTTCACCATAAGGGTTATTAATAAATTTTTCTTCTGTAAGTTCAGGTTTATTAAGATATCCTTTTGTTACCCCATCCCCTGCAATACATAATTCTCCAGGAATTCCAATACCACAAAGAGATACTTTTTGAAGTATATAAATTTGAGTATTTGCAATAGGTCTACCAATAGAAATATTATCTTTGTCCATATTTTTTGATAATTCATTAGCTGTCGACCATACAGTAGTTTCAGACGGTCCATATACATTTTGTATTATTGCATTTGTATATTCATGTAATTTAGCTACTATATCACGCTCTACTTTTTCTCCACCTATCATAATGTATTTAAGTGATTTTAAAGTTTTAAGTTTTTCTGGATGTGATAACAATATTTTTATTCTACTTGGGGTAGTTTGTAATATTTCAATATTGTTTCTTTCAACAAAAGCACTTAGGTAAAAAGCATCTTCCTGTTCATCACTTTTTGCTATAAATGTAGTCATTCCATTTACAAAAACTAATATTATTTCTGTAGCAAAAATATCAAAAGTCATATTAGTAACTGATCCCATATTATTTAACTTACTATTAAATATACTAGTTGCTATACTTTTTTCATTATTTGAACAATAATTAACCATATTACTATGTTTAATCATTACTCCTTTTGGTTTTCCAGTAGTTCCAGAAGTATATATTAGGTATAATAAATCATCAGCTTTATTTACATTTTTAATATCTTTGAAATCTCCTGTAAAAGCTTTTTTATCGCTAAGATTAATTATTGGAATTCCTATGATATTTGTGCTAGCTTTATATGTTAGTAAAGCCTTTGGATTACAATCAGAAAGAATATAGTTAACCCTATCTTCTGGGTATTTTGGATCTATTGGAACGTATGCTCCACCAGACTTTATAATTGCTAGAATTCCAATTACCATTTCTAAACTTCTATCTGCCATAATTGCAACAAAATCATTTGGTTTTACTCCAATTTCACGTAGCTTTAACCCTAAAATATTTACCTTTTCATTTAATTCCTTATAAGTTAGTTTTTTATTGTCAAAAACTATTGCTACTTTATCAGGTGTCTTTTTTACTTGATTTTCAAATAATTCTTGTATAGTTTTATTTTTTTGGTAATCTACCTTAGTGTTATTAAATTCTACTAATACAGTATTTTTTTCATCTTCTCCTAGAATTTCTATATCTTTAACTAATATATTTTCATTTTTTATAATCTCATCTGTTAAATTAATAAAATGCTCTTTAATTCTTTCTACATTATTTTTTGAATATAATGATTCATTAAATAAAAATTTTACTAAAATCTTATCTTGATAAACAACCATTATATTAAAATTATAATTAGTCTGTTCAGAACCGCTGGACCCCACTATTTCTAAATCATTTTTTACTAATAATTCAGTATTTAAGCCTTTATCATCAACTGGATAATTTTCAAATACCATTATATTATTTATTAGTTTTTCTTTAACTTCACTGAAAGATTGTATTTTTGCTAAAGGATAAAAATCATATTCATTACTTTCTAGGAAGGATTTATTTATACTTATTAATAAATCTTTAAAGCTCATACTATCTTCTAATTTAACTCTTAATGGGATAGTATTTATAAATAGTCCCAGCA
>NZ_FQZB01000005.1:420263-421249 GCF_900141845.1 Clostridium cavendishii DSM 21758
ACTCCTTTTGGATTTCCAGTTGTTCCAGATGTATATATTACATATGCTAAATTATTTTCTTTAATATTTTTCTTTAAATTATTAACATTTCCGTTGTATAATGATTCATCATTTAAATCATATATATCAATTTTCTGTTTAATTTTTTCCTTAAAGTTACTTCGTACTAAGATTGTTTTAATTTTACTATTCTCTAATATATACTCTATTCTATTTTGTGGATATTTAGGATCTATAGGTAAATATGCTCCGCCAGCCTTTATTATTGCCATTATTCCTACTATCATATTTATAGAACGTTCTGTCATTATACCTACAATATCATCAGGTCCTACACCATTATTTCTTAAGATACTAGCTAATGAGTTGGCTCTTTCATTAAGCTCTTTATAAGTTATACTTTTGTTTTCAAATACAACTGCAATGTTATTTGGTGTCTTTTCTACCTGTTCTTCAAATAATTCTTGTATGGTTTTATTGTTTGGATAGTGCGCTTCAGTTTTATTAAACTCTATTAATAATTTATTTTTTTCATCTTCTCCTAGAATTTCCATGTCTTTAACTAATATATTTTCATTAGTTATAATTTCATCTATTAAGTTCACGAAATGATTTTTAATTTTTTCTACATTATTCTTTGAATATAATAATTCATTGAATTGAAATTTTATTGCAATAATATCTTTGTAGCCAACTACTAAATTAAAATTATAATTAGTTTGTTCTTTTCCGCTAAAATCAATTATTTGTAAATCATTTTTAATTAAAAGTTCAGTATTTAGGCCCTCATCATCAACTGGATAATTTTCAAATACCATTATATTATTTATTAGTTTTTCTTTAGCTTCACTGAAAGATTGTATTTTTGCTAAAGGATAAAAATCATATTCATTACTTTCTAAGAAGGATTTATTTATACTTATTAATAAATCTTTAAAGCTCATACTATCTTCTAATTTAACTCTTAATGGGATAGTATTTATAAA
>NZ_FQZB01000017.1 GCF_900141845.1 Clostridium cavendishii DSM 21758
TTATATATTTGAAGGATTGGATGCGGGAGATTATAAAGTTCAGTTTGAAATGCCATCAGACTACAAGACATGGACAGAGAAGGGAAAAGGTGATGGAAAAAATGATTCAAAGGTAAACTTTATAAAGAATACTGATAATAAAGTAACAACAGATGTAGTAACATTAAAAGCAGGGGACAAAAACTTAAACCAGGATGCTGGAGTTACTAAGCTTGGAAGTATAGGAGATTTACTATGGAATGATGCTAATCAAAATGGAAAGCAAGACCCAGGTGAAGAAGGACTTCCAGGACAAAAGGTAACTTTAAATGATGATAAAGGAAATGAAATAGCAACTACAACAACAGACAGTAATGGAAAATATAAATTTGAAAATCTATTAGAGGGAAATTATGTAGTAACATTTACAAAACCAGATGGATATAAATTTACTGCTAAAGAAAAAGAGGGTGTAGAAGCGGCTTTAGATTCCAATATTGATGAATCTGGAAAGGCAACAGTAACATTGGGGTATGGAGAAAATAATATTACAGTAGATGCTGGAATATTAAAGGTAGAACCTAGTATTCCTAATAAAGAAGATAAGGTAGGTAAAATTGGGGATACTGTGTGGCTTGATAAGAACAATAATGGAGTTCAAGATGAAGATGAAGCAGGAGTCGATGGTGTTAAAATAACGTTATATTCTGAAGATGGAACTAAGATTGCAGAAACTATGACTAAGAATGGTGGAAAATATCTTTTTGATAATTTAAAATATGGTGATTATAAAATTGTATTTGAATTGCCTAAGGGGTATAAATTTACTAAGCAAGGAAGTATAGATGAAGATTTAGATTCAGACGCAGATAATACTGGATTAACTAAAATTATCAAGTTGGATGAAAAAACATCAATTAAATTGACTATAGATGCAGGTGTTGTTAAGTGTGATGATAAATTAGTATCTACAAGTGAAAATGAAAAAATATTAAAAAATAAAAATGAAAAAATAATAAATGCTATAGTTAAAACTGGTGAAGTACTTGGAACAAATCAATTATTATTACTAGGAATGATAAGTGGAGTACTTGGGGTTATAGTAATAAAAAGAAAAAGGTAATAAATAAAAATAGGATGGGTTTTTAAAACTCATCCTATTATATATGTAATAAAAAGCATTTAAATTAAATATTTACTTATAGGTTAAGAAATTAATTTATTTTATCTATTATCCATTTTAAGGCTAATGTATAGCGGTTAACTTGATTTTCATGATGTTTAAAATCATCTAATATTAAAGGAACTTCATTAATTAATTTAGTGTTCATTATTTTATTAGTATTTAAAGTATATAAATAAGAGTCTTTATGACGAGTTAACTTATTTTTTCCTTCATTTTTGCCAGAAATCATAAGGAGGTTTAAATTTGTATTTATTACATCATTATTATTAATATATTCTATCCAGCATTCATACCAAAATGAACCAGATATACTTACTATATTGCCAAACTCTTTATAGTTAAAAGCGCTATAAAGAGCTATTAAACCACCTAATGAAAAACCCATCATAAAAGTATTTTTTATATTGCTTAAAGTAGGATAATTTTTATCAATATAAGGTTTTAAGGTATTTACGATAAAGTCAAGATATTTATCACCCTTACCTCCAAATGGTGGGAATTTTGTTGTTAAAGAATCAGCTGGCCATGGAGTGTAGTCATCTAATCTATTTTCTGAAGAAATACCAACTATAATAGGAAGCTTGAGAATATCATCTGCATTCATATTATCTAAAATTGAATTTAATATAAGCATGAAATTTTCGCCATCATGAACATAAACTACAGAACGTTTCTCGCAAGTGATATTTGGTGATAAGTAAATATAACATGTTCTATTATCTATTTCAAATTTTTCAGTAGTTACTTGCATAATATTTCCTCCTTGAATTAGTAAACTATAATTAATAAATATGATAATATATCTTAATACAAAAATAAACATAAAATTACATAGGTATAAAATATTCAAGCACGCTAACAATAAAAGAAAAGACTTTTAGGAGTTGATAATTTATGACTAAAGTAGGTTGTAGTGCTGAAGGGTGTGTCAATAATATAGGTGGTATGTGTTCAGCTGGAACTATAAGTATTCAAGGAATAGGGGCTCATTCAAGTAGTGGAACAGAATGCAAGACCTTTGCTAAAAAAAACTTTAAAAATGCATTTAAAAGTATAGCTAACACAAACTATACGGGAGAAATTATTCAAAGTATGGTAACAGATGATATAGTTATGAATCCCGACATTATTTGTAATGCTACTAATTGTGAGCATAATTTAAGTAATAGGTGTATGGCATCTGATATTCAAGTTTTTGGACCAAAAGCAAAGTCAAGTCATGGAACACAATGTGAAACCTTTAGGGATAGATAATAGTTAAACCCACTGAAAAAAATCAGTGGGTTTAAAATATTTTAAAAAGTATGATATAATTTATAAAGCTTAATGCATTAGTAATAAAGGAATGGTGAACATATGGCAGTTAATAAAAATGAAGAGTACATAGTTAATATAGTTGGTGAAGGATATGAAGGAGAAGGTGTTGCAAGAATAGATAACTTTCCAGTATTCATACACGGAGCACTTCTGAATGAAAAGGTTAAAATTAAAATAGTAAAAGTTAATAAGAATTTTGGATTTGGTAAGATAATTGAAATTATAGAAGCATCAGAAAATAGAGCCAATCCTTTTTGTAAATCATATAAAACCTGTGGAGGATGTAATCTTCAACATTATAACTATGAAGCTCAGCTTAGCTTCAAAACTAATAGAGTTAAGGATTGTATGAAGAAGATAGGAAAATTAAATGACGTTTTAGTACATGACTGTCTAGGTATGGAAGAACCATTTAGATATAGAAATAAGGTTATGCTGCCAGTGGGAGGGAACTTGGAGAAAATAAATATAGGATTTTACTCTCCAAGAAGTCATGATATAAATGATATAGATATATGTCATATACAACATCTAGAAGGCGACAAAACTATAGAAGTAGTTAAATCATGGATGAAAAAAAATAATATAGAGCCTTATAATGAAACAAAACATAGTGGCCTAGTTAAGCATATAATGGTTAGGAAAGGCTTTAAAACAAAAGAAGTAATGATAGTTATAGTTACTACAGAAAATAAATTTCCTAAAAAAGAAGAGTTAATAAATGATCTAAGAGAAAATATAGAAGGCTTAGTATCAATAGTTCAAAATATAAATTCTAAAAAGACTAATGTGGTATTAGGTCTTGAAAATATAACACTTTGGGGAAAAGATACTATAGAAGATTATATAGGAGAATTTAAATTCAAAATATCACCTTTATCTTTCTTCCAAGTAAATCCGCACCAAACAGAAGTGTTATATAATAAAGCTTTAGAATATGCTGCTCTTACAGGAGATGAAACGGTATTTGATGCTTATTGTGGTACAGGAACAATCTCTTTATTCCTATCTAAAAAAGCTAAAAAGGTTTATGGTGTAGAAATAATACCAGCGGCTATAGAAAATGCTATAGAAAATGCAAAAACAAATAACATAGAAAATGCAGAATTTTTTGTAGGTAAATGTGAAGAAGTAATACCTGAACTTATACAAAAGGGAATAAAAGCAGATGTAGTAATGGTAGATCCACCAAGAAAAGGCTGTGAAAAATCATTACTAGAGGCTTTAGTAAAGATGGAACCAGAAAAGATAGTATACGTAAGTTGTGATCCTACAACGTTAGCTAGGGATTTAGCTATATTAGAGGAACTAGATTATAAGACTATAGAGGTTCAGCCTGTAGATATGTTTCCTCATACAGCTCATGTGGAGACTTGCGTGTTGCTACAACGAAAAACTATATAGAAATCCTTAATTTTAGGCACTTCTTCAACCATTTTGTTTTTACAAATGAGGGTGATAAAATCCGTAATAAACAGTTAAAAAAATATATTAACGTTTCTGTGGTTATTGATATGGAGTGTGGGAACACAAGAGAATAGATTTATAAAAAATATCAATGGCCCGATAAGAAGTGCAAAAATTAAAAATCACTTGCTATTTTATCAGAAAAAGCAAGTGATTTTTATGAATTTTACTAGGTTTAATAAGCCTTTTATATGAGGCACATTGAGAACAATACATATACATTGTTAAAATTTCATAAATATTAGCGATTTTTAAATTTCATAAATTTGATATCATTGACGAACTCCGTATTAGAAATATACCTATTCATTATTTGTAAATTTAAATAATTGAAATCTACAAATTAATTTGATTGTAGATTTTTTTATTTTTAGTTAAAAAGTATACTAATTTAAAGGAAATTATTACAATTTGTAGAATAATGGTATAGGAGGGGGTAATGTATAACATAGTTATTATGTCTATAATTATAAATTAAATACATGAGAGGTATATAGGTGGGAGGAATTTTTTTGATTAAAGTGAAGCTGTTTGATAAAGGGTTAATAAAAGAGTATTTTGTTGTACTATCAATTATCAGCGTAATTTGTTCTATTGTATCAATTTTAATTGATATCCCCGATAATTATAAATTGGGAGCAAGTGTTAGTCTTATTTTGGTTTTTCTTATTATTTATATAGTTTTATGGGTAAAAGCAAATTCATTAAGTAAAGTAAGACTAAAAATTAACAACTCTGTTATTGATATCAAAATTGGTGATATATTTAAAGAAAGTGATTTTAAGGTAATAGCATTTAACGAATACTTTGATACTCTAGTTGATAATAAAGTTATATCAGATAGGACTCTTAACGGCATTTATATTAATAAATTGGTGGATGATTTAGATGCATTGAATAAATCAATAGATAGAGATGAACACTGCAATGAGAAGATTATTGAAATAAATGATAATCGAAAATGTGGAAAAAAGAAAAAGTATAAGCTTGGAACTATTTTTCAACATGATGATTATTTGTTGACTGCATTTTCTAAATTTGATAATGATGATAGAGCATATTTATATATGAGTGATTACATAAATTTTCTTCTTGATTTTTGGAATGAAGTAGATATAATTTACGCTGGCCGCTCAATCTCAATTCCTCTTTTAGGTTCTGGAATAACAAGGTTTAAAGAATATAATATGATTTCAGAGCAAGAACTCTTGGAACTATTAATTTGGTCTTTTAAAGTTAGTAGAATTAAATTTACATATCCTTCTCAAGTGTCTATTGTTATACATGAACCAATGAAAAATAAGATAAACTTTTTTAAATTAAAGGAGTGTTGCAAATAATTTATAGAAATGATATTTACATTGCTTTTGTTATTGCGATAAAAACATTAATCAGCCAATAATTATCCTTTTGACTAGGGAAGTTATGGAAGAAATAAATATTTACAAAATGAAAGGTGAGATTAACTATGACATACAGGACTAAAACTTATATTGCAGCCGACTGGACAGGCGATAACGATGCCGTTGAACAACTACATAAATGGAATGACAGCAATTATTGGGGGCTATCATTCCACGATGCTCATGACATAACACAGTCGAGCGACAGTAGCAAGAATTGCAGCATCAAGGCTTCACTCAGATCAAGATTTGACGTATCAAAAACATTTGTACTTATTGTAGGAAATGGCACGAAGTCGCGTAGAGCAGGAGAATGTAATTATTGCTTTAAGAATAACGAATGCGGTAGCACTAGTAACAAGAGCTTTATTGAATACGAGTGCGATAAAGCTGTTCGTGACAATCTTAAAATTGTTGTGCTATATAACGCGGCAACAATTGATAAAACTAAGTGCCCAGATGCTGTAAAAAATATAGGAATTCATACAGCTATGTGTTATCGTAAAGATAGTAAGCTTTACTGGGATTATCAAGCCGTAAAAAACGCAGTAGGTTAGTTGATTAAGTAATGAACATTCAAATAAAGGAGCATAGGGATGATTCTTGCATCATAAAAAATAAACTTCGATAAAATTCGGATAAGGCTAATTATATGAAAAAAGAAATCTATTAATTAACTCTACTGGTTGTTTTTTTAGCTGAGGTGTTCAGAAATGAACGCCTATTTTTTATGAAAAAAATTAGAAAGGATGTGATTCAAATACAAAGAAAAAATAAGGAGCGTTCACCACCATTATAAATTAATAAAATTTTTCTTATTCTGCCTAGTTGATATTTACCTAAATGAATGGATTTTGCCAAGGGTGCGTAGCATATAGCTTGTCCTTGATAAAATACAGTCAGTTAGGTATTTTTTTATGGAACAGAATAAAAGAAATAGGAAGTAAATTGTTTATTTTAAATATAAAAAGAAGAGAGGTATAAAATATGGAGTTAAAATATGTAGTTCCAAACATGGAGAAGACATTTGGAAATTTAGAATATGCTGGAGAAGGTAAGATTGAACAGAGAAGAGTAAATGGACGTAATACTGTTTTATCACGCAGCTATAATTTATATTCAGATATTCAGAGAGCAGATGATATTGTTGTTATTCTTCCAGTTGAAGCAGGGGAGAAGCATTTTGAGGTTGAAAAAAGAGTGAAACTTATTAATCCACGAATTACCGCGGAAGGTTATAAAATTGGCAATCGTGGATTTACAAATTATATTCTTCATGCAGATGACATGGTAGAAGCATAAGGAAAGGAAGGTAAATTTATATGAGATTAGCAAATGGAATTGTTATTGATAAAGAAGCTACATTTGGAAATTTAAAATTTTCGGCATTAAGACGTGAGGTATATATACAGAATGAAGATGGTACAGCATCAAGTGAAATCAAAGAACGTACTTATGATTTAAAATCAAGAGAACAAGGAAGAATGATTCAAGTTAGTATTCCTGCAACGGTATCGCTAAAGAATTTCGACTACAATGCGGAAGTTGAAATCGTAAATCCTGTGGCAGATACTGTCGCGAATGCTACTTTTCAAGGTGCAGATGTAGATTGGTATATTAAGGCCGATGATATTATTTTAAGAAATGTCAAGCAATCATCAGTTGCTGGACATAATCAGTCACAAAGTCAGAATATACAAGAAAAAAAATAATATATTATTGATTGAAATAATGGGATGGATTATAATTAGTTCAAAGAATAAAAGAATTTTTTGAGAGGAAATATTTATGGCAGAATTGTTATTTAAAAATTTACCATACCTTCTAAATGATATGGAGCAAAAAGGATGGGTTATAGATTCATTTCCATTTAGATATAAGGAGGAAGCTTATTTTGTAATATTAACACTTTATAAAGAAAATCAGAGAAAACCAAGTGAATATGCAAAGGCAAAAGTTGAATTTATAAAAACAAACAATATAAATGATTCAATTAATGCATATATTGATTTTTATAATGTTTATTTTAATAGTTCAGAAGAATTTTGTGATTTCTTTGGTGTTAATATAAGAAATGTAAATAGAGATATATTTAAAGATTTTTCAAAAATTTTTGCTGATTTTATTCCTAAAGAGAAGACGATTAATAAAAATGATACTGAAAGAAGATTAATAGGAAGCCGTGCAGAGGGAAATAATCCTATGGCGATATATTGCTATGATGTACACCGTAATGGAAGAAAGCAAGATGGTTCATTAAATCAACGTAGCATTGAAAATAGTAATAAGGCACAATCATTACGTCCAGAATTATACGAACATTATTGTAATGATATGAATTTAAGCTTCTTCTTTTCAGATAGTTTGGAAGATGAAAAAAGTGATGAAGAAATTATGGCTATATTTGCAAATCGATAATTTAAAAATTAAACTAGTAAGCAGTTAATTTTAAAAATTAACTGTTTTGTGTTATGTAGGAGGATTAATGCAATTAAGTAAATATAAAGGAAAAAGGATTAGAGCCAGTGATAAATCACTGGTTTTTAATTTTGTGGCATCTACATTAATAGCAATTTTCAGTACGATGATTTTGTTACTTAATGTAAAGCAAGTCTTGAATATAAATTTGAAAAATGTAAGTGTTTTAAAAAGTGGTACTTTACAGTTTAATATTACTCCTTATTTTGTGTTTAGTATGATTTTTGCAGTAGTAGTAAGTTTACTTTCAGCATGGTTATATTATCACTTCCATTATGATAGAATCAAGCAGCTTATACACAGACAAAAATTAGCAAGAATGATACTAGAGAATAAGTGGTATGAAGCAGAACAGGTACAGTCAAACAGTTTTTTCAAAGACATATCTTCTGGAAAGACAAAGGAAAGAATAACTCATTTTCCAAAGATGTACTATAAGCTAAAAAATGGTTTGATTCATATTCAAGTAGAAATTATATTAGGTAAATATCAAGACCAGCTCTTACATCTTGAAAAGAAGCTTGAAAGTGGTTTATATTGTGAACTTACAGATAAAGAATTAAAGGATTCTTATGTGGAATATACTCTACTTTATGATACAATAGCAAACCGTATTTCTATTGAAGATGTGCAGGCTGAACATGGAAAATTAAGATTAATGAAAAATATCTATTGGGAATATGATAAGCTTCCACATATGCTTATTGCAGGTGGTACAGGTGGGGGAAAAAGTTATTTTATTTTAACATTGGTTGAAGCGCTGCTGAATACTAATTCTATACTTTATGTTCTTGATCCTAAAAATGCAGATCTTGCAGACTTGGAAGCTGTTATGCCTAATGTTTATTATAAAAAAGATGATATGATTGCCTGCATTGATAATTTTTATGATGGAATGATGAAACGTAATGAGGATATGAAGCAAATGGAAGGATATAAAACAGGTGAAAATTATGCCTACTTGGGCTTGTCTGCTAATTTTCTTATCTTTGACGAATATGTTGCTTTCATGGAAATGCTGGGGAGTAAAGAAAGTACTGCGGTTCTTAATAAGTTAAAACAGCTTGTTATGCTTGGAAGGCAGTCAGGATATTTTTTAATTCTTGCTTGTCAAAGACCAGATGCTAAATATCTTGGGGATGGAATTCGCGACCAGTTTAATTTTCGTGTAGCTTTAGGTCGTATGTCTGAAATGGGCTATGGAATGATGTTTGGTGAAACTGATAAGGATTTTTTCCTAAAGCAAATTAAAGGAAGGGGATATGTAGACACAGGTACAAGTGTTATTTCTGAGTTTTATACTCCACTTGTACCTAAAGGTCATAATTTCTTAAATGAAATAGATAAATTAGTTGTAAAAACAGATTAATGTTTGGAGGTGTTTAATTTCATGCAAGAAATGTATTCTATTGAAAATATTGAGGAAATTATAGGCTATGATGAATACATTAAGGATTTTGAAGATGAAGAACAGGCAGTAGACTTTTGTAAATCATCTGGAACTAGAATATTGCAAAGTGTTTTTTCTGAATTTACTGCTGATATGATTTGTAGTGTTTATTTGGATTATGGACAAACAAAGGCAGAATATCCTATAAGATTTGAGTTTAATATTAACATAGAAGATGGACAAGTAATCGTGTCCTATATTGGGTTTAGTTAAAAAAGTTTTAAATAATAAGAAGCAGGCAGGAAGCACAGGCGGCGTGCGAAGCGAAAGCCGCAGGTGATTCATGTCTGCTTGCAGGTGTGGCGAAGCCACTCCTGCATATATTAGCCCCCCGTATCTAACAGGGGGGCACAAATAGACAGGAAACAGTCAAAAAACACTTAGAAATCCCCGTAGTTTCAATGGGTTTAGAAAAACAAAAGCAAATGTCAACTAAGCCTTAAAAGTTGACATATGTAAGTATAAATTTAAATGTATTTGAATTATTAAAAACTTATAAAAGTTCATATTGATTTAGGAAAATACAAAATGCAGATAATCTAAAAAATTAGACTATCTGCATTTTTTCATATAGATTACTATTTTCACATTGAAGGGAGGTGAAATTATATTGAAAAATCTTATACGCGATAAGCTATTTTAAATATATAGCTAAAATTTTAAAATAATTAAGTCATGAAAACAGCTTGAAATATAGCTGTTTTTTTATTACTCAAAAATAAATTAAAGAAAGAATGAGGTAGAAAAATGAAAGAGATATTTGAACAATATGGGTCAGTAATTATTGCAGCGGTAGCTATAAGTGCATTGGTAGCAATTATAGTAGTGCTTTTATCAACAGATGGAGTTGTAGCAACTTCCTTTAAAAACTTGGTTGACGAGTTCTTTAAAAGAGCAGCAAGCACTATTACAGGCTAATAGAGCTATTACAAAATTAATCATTACACAAAGAGGGGATAATTTCCCTTTTTGGAAAGGAGAACAATGGAACGTAGTACAAAGTGGGAATTAGTACCTGCACATTTTGGATTACTGTGGTCATATGTTGAAGATGATAAAATTACGGACATTGACTTTAACGGTAGAGATTTATGGATTACCAATACTGATAATGAAAGAATAAAAGTGGAGGGTCATGGTATTGCTAAGGAATTTATTGAAAAGTTCAGTCACTATATTGCTAACAATGTAAGCAGAGCTTTTAACAAGGTGGAAAATCTTTTAGAAGCAGATACAGATACATTAAGAATTAGTATTGTTCATGAATCGGCTGCAATTTCTGGGAGGTCAGTATGTATAAGAAAGACACTCCCTGCTGTAAGAATGACAAGAGAAAGCATAGTAAAAGACGGTTATTGCAGCAAAGATATACTAGAGCTGCTTACAAACTGTGTTAAGGCTCGCATGAATTTTGTTTTCTGTGGAGAGCCAGGAGTTGGAAAGACAGAAGGAATAAAATTCTTTTCACAGTATATTCCGAGTAATGAAAGGGTAATTACTATTGAAGATACACCAGAGCTTCACTATAGAGAAATTAATCCAGATAAGGATTGTGTAGAGCTTATAGTATCAGAAGGTTTTAGTTACACAAAGGCAATTAAAACAAGTCTTCGTCAAAATCCAAAATGGCTTATGTTATCAGAAGCACGTTCAGTAGAAGTTAAATATTTGCTAGAGAGTTTATCCACTGGAATTAGAGGTTTTACCACTATTCATACAGATGATGCAAGAAAGATTCCAGACAGAATATTGAATATGCTTGAAAGTAGAATAGATGCTGACAGAATGGAAAATGACATTTATATGTTTATTGATGTAGGAATTTTGATACGTAAGAAACAAATGAGTGATGGAAAGGTTCATAGATATATAGATCAAGTATGCTTTTTCTATAGAGAAGATGGCAATAATATAATTTTTCCAATGGTACTTAATGGAGAGCTTGTAAAAGAAAAGATACCTAAAGCCATTACGGAAAAGTTTGAACGAATGGAAATAAAGCCTTTTTAAAGTGAAGGAGGAAATAGTATTGAAGAAAAAGAGTGGACTAAGATATCTTAGATATAAAAATTTGACTAATGAATTAGCTAAGTATGGATACGAATATACTGTGAAAAAAGCATTTATCATTTATGGAATGATTGTGCTTATGGCTGCTATCTTTGGTATTCTTTATAAGCTGGAACTAAAATATATTGCTACTATTGGAATAATAGGTGTTCTACTTTCTCCAATGGTTATTATACAGATTATGAAAGGTAGATATCACACAACCATGTTTTCTCTATCTAATAGTTATATGGAACAGTTTTTATATTCATTCAAAAGAAACAGAACTGTACTTAATGCATTATTAGAAACAGCTACAATTTTTGATGAAGGAATATTTCATGATATATTGGAAAAAGCTATAAAGCATATTCAATATACAACTGATAGTGAAGACCCAGAGAAAGAAGCATTAGACATAATAGGAGAGTTCTTTAGATGTGAAAGAGTTGATAATATACACTCTTTTGCTATTGCAGCACAAAGACGTGGCGGTGATGTAAGCGGAAGCATTGCACTACTTACAAAGAATAGAGCTATGTGGGCGGAAAGAATATCAAATTTACAGAAAGAATTTAGTCTTGTAAAAAGAAATATAACGATTGCCTTGGCAGCGACTTTGCTAATATGTATCTTACCTCTTTATCTATTGGGGGGAAACTTGAATATTAGTTCTATGCAATTATGCCAAATATCAGCGGTTGTATTAATAGGAAGCTGTATGTTGATTTATGTTAAAGCGGATAAGAAACTTTGCAGAAGTTGGATTGAAAAGGAAGCTGACAGCACATGTATAGGAAAGAAGTATATTCAAGTCAGAGATTATGACGAAGTAAAGGAAGCAAAAGTCAGCAAGAAAATAGCTATGATTCCAGCAATAATACTTATTGGTGGATTTCTTTATTTTAAGAATTTTGCAATTTTAATAGTAGGAATTGTGGTTGTGTTGTTTCTTTTAAATCAACATAAAATTGGACATAGCCTTGCAAAGAAAAAGGTATCAAAGGAAATTGAAAAACAGTTTCCTAACTGGCTTATGGAAGTTGCACTACTATTGCAGACAGATAATGTACAAGTAGCGGTTCGTAAATCAGTAGAAAACTCACCAGAAGTTTTATCACATGCACTTGAAAAGCTTATAGAAGAACTGGAGGAAAACCCTAACTCTATTGAACCATATCATAGATTTTTAAAGGAATATCGTAATCCTGATGTGCAGTCAGCTATGAAAATATTATACTCATTGTCAAGTGGAAATGCTGGTGATGTAACTAAACAGGTAGAAGAATTGATTGAGCGTAATAATTCACTAATGGATAAGGCTGAAAAGTTATCACAAGAGGATAAAATAGCTGGAATGAAGGTTTATATATTATTACCTTCCTTATTAGCTTCTTTTAAGTTAATGATGGATATGTCATTGCTCTTAGTAGTATTTCTTAAAAACTTGAATTTTGGTATGTAGGAGGGGGATTATGAGTACAACAATTAAAACTTATGTTGGAATTTTCATATTTCTTATATCAATATTTTCTATGGCTGGAATTATGTCAGCTAGTATTGATGCAAGTAATGCAAGAGATTTTCATAACTCTGTAATAGCAGAAATAGAAGATTCTAATTTCGCACCTAGTGTTGTTAATGCGTGTAAAAAGCAGGCTTCAAGTGATGGATATGAATTACTCATAGACAATAATAGTGTAGTTAAAGATGAAGATGGTAAACCTACATTGATGGAAGTGATTATAAAATATAAATATCGCATTGATTTTCTCAAAGTCATGAATACACAGCAAATTCGAGGATTTGCAAGATAAGGAGGTCGGATTAATGAAGCTTATTATGGAGCAGTTTGGAAGCAGCATTATTTATGCTATAGCAGGAAGTAGCATGGCAGCAATTTTGCTTGGATTTTTAAAGGTAATCAGTAGGTAGGAGGTACAAAATGCAGGAGATATTTGAAGAATACGGAGAGTTTGTCATTGAAGCAATAAGCGGAATACTCTTTCTTGGAATTGTTGCTTATTTTTTTTTAAGCACTCCAATGGCTTCAATGATACAGAAGTTTACTATAAGTGTTTTAGGAGGAAGCGTATAGATGAAAGAAATATTTCAAGAATTCGGAGCTGCTATTATTGCGATAATCACATCAATTCTTGTTATTGGAATATTGTTTATAGTATCCATTTCTGGTAAACAAGGTATTCTTGAAATTGCTGGAATACCTTTAAATAAAACAGAAATCAATTACTCTTCCTATAGTGATTTTGATTCTGTGATTACATGGCATAAGCGAACTAAGCCAGAAGCTGCGTATATAACATCAAAAGGAAGATTTTTTGAAGATGAAAGTGTTGATTTTCTGGTAAGGTATTATGCTAAAGACATGGAAGGTGTCATATATCCAATGAACGACGTGATTATTAAAAAAATGTTTCCAGATATTATGTTTGGAAAAGTTTTAGATATACGAACAGTGAACGGAAAAAGTATAATAGACTCTTATTCTAAAGCTAACGGCTATATAAATTTACCTAGTGCAGGTATTTATGAAGTCTACTTTCAAATTAGAGACAAAGAAAATCTTACAAGTATCTGGAAAATTCCAATAGCAGCAGATGAAAGGAGAAGTCGTTAGTGAAAAATGTATTCTTAGGTTTTGGGATAACAATTTGTTCTATTATAGCTATTGTAATTGTAATGACACTTTGGGGAATGAACATTAGACAAAATGAATTAGATAATGCGGTAAATGGAGCTTTGAAAGAAACTATTGAAAATCAGTTTGACAGTAAGACTTATTCCGTAAATAGTAATGATGAATTGGTTGCTGATTTTATAGAAGATCTGTTGATACAAGTAAATTCTGATAGCACAGTTAGAGTTAATATTTTAGATGTAGATTATAAGAAAGGGTTATTGTCTGTTGAAGTGATCGAGAAGTATAAACATCCTATTGGAACGGAAGGGAAAGTATCAGTAAAGAGAACAGCAATTATGGAGCAATACACAGTTGATATAAAATAGAAGAAATTATGAAATTGGAAGGAGGGATTGATTTAGTTGAAAAAGAACAATAAATTTTTAGTTGCCTTATTAGCAATATCAATACTACTTTTAGGTATCTATATATGTGTAAGTTTGTATTCAAAAGAAAATCCAGTAATGATAAAGAATACTGATTCAGAGCAGACACTATATGATAAAGGAAAGGATGTTTATGTTCCTATTTCGGAAGGATGGAAAGATTCAAAATCAGCAAAAGGAGATATCACAGAAGTTCAGAAGTTAAAACTAGATAAATTTATTGAAAGCTGGAAGAATGGGAATATTACAGATTCAGATTTGAAAGATACTATAATGAAATATTTAAATGAACAAGGTATTGAGTATAAGGAAGTTAGCGTTAGCAGCAAAGGTCATACTTTATATGATGAAGTACCAGAAGTAAAACTTAGTGATGGCGGCAATTTATATTCCTTTGTTGGTATTTATAGCACTGGGAAACAGAATCCTAATGGAACTGAAAAAACAGTTTGCTATAATTGGACAGTGTTTGTATTCTAGGAAAGGAAATAAATAGAATGAAAAAAATGTGGAGAACAGGCTTAGTCGGTCTGCTTTTATTTTTGTCTATATTTGGAGTAACTATCTTTAGTTTGCCTGCGAAAAAGGTAATGGCAAGCAGTTTTGACAATGCAGTAACCTTCTATAATAATTATGATTCTGATATTGTTTTTAGAGATGGATATTTTTATTATGCAACAAAAGGAAAAGCTTCTACTGTAAATAGAAATACCACTAATTGGGGAACTATTGGTTATAGAATGAAGGTAACTACAAGTTCAAAGTCAGCATATATTTATTTCAAATTATCTGGTTATACAGTAGAAATGGTGGATGAAGTATCATCACATGGCTATATCTATGATTTATGCAGAATCGACCTTAGTTATGTTAAATCAAAACTGGCACAAGAAAATAGTACAGTTTACAATGAGTTTATAATTAATGGCGGTTATTTGGTAGTAGATAGCTGTATGATAACAATTAAGATTGATGAAGACGGAAATCGTAAAAATAGTGGTTCTATGGATGAAGAAGGAAACTTCAGAGGAAAAGTATATACGAACTATTCTGGAATTGCAAATGCTGCGCCTTGGGATAATCCTAGTTCCTTACACAATTATTTTAATAAAACTATAAATTATGTTACTGAATTAAAGTCAAGACAAATTGTGTATGTAAGGTATCAACAAGATAATGGTGATTACGGAAGTTATGATACAGTAATTAACAAAGATTATGTATATGGTGAAACTGTTTCATGGTCAAGGGCAGAAGATGAATGCTATAATGCAGCAAGTATTTCATATACAGCGAAAGAGGAAAAGACTTCTTATATTTCTGTTACAAGAAAGAAATATACTGTGAGTGTGAGCGCTGGTACAGGAATAGAGAGTGTTGCAGGCGGAGGAAGCTATTATTATGGTGCAAGCTGCATTGTTGATGCAAATGTGAAAACAGGATATACTTGGGCAAATTGGAGCGGTACTTATAGCTCTAATAATAAAAAATATACTTTTACGGTAACTGGAAATGTAAGCTTAAAGGCAAATGCAGAAGCAAATACTTATTATATTGTATTTCATGCTAATGGTGGAAGCGGTACTATGGAAACATTGACTTGCAAATATGGTAAATCCTATACTTTACCAGCAATGGGCTTTACTCCACCGACTCACCCTAATACTTACTTAGGATGGAATACAGACCCTAACGCCTTTTCAGCTAAGTTTACAGAAAGACAGACAATTAAGAATCTGACAAGTGTAAATGGATATACCTTTTATTTCTACGCAATATGGGATTATGCACCAGATTTAAGCGCGTATGATCGTTTCTTTACTTTATATGAAGCACAAACAGGAGTAATTACAGAATCGGAGCTTCTAAGAACAGTAAAATCTACAGATAGAGAAGATGGAACAACAACGGTGAGGGTTAAAAATTATTCAGCTTCTAAATTTACTAGATTTACAAGCTCTGGTGAGACTAATGTAACATATGTGACTATAGACAGCCATAATAATAAGACAGAAAAACAGATAAAAGTTGCTATAGTAGACACAGAAGCAACTAATGAAGGAGCTATGGATTTTGACGGAATAAAGAAATATGCAAGGTTTATTAGTCCTAAACATTACTTAGAGACTTATTTAAGTGGGGGTCTTGAAACTACTTCAGAATGGAAGAGTGAAGCAGATTATAGTAATACATTATCGGAAGCTATGAATAATATTAAAAGTAAAAATGGTAATTGGTCACATACAGTACAAACGTGGGGGTTTAACAAAGCAGATATTGATTTGGTGAAACAGTATGTAACTAAAAATGGTATGGGAAATTCTAAAAATGAAAATGCATTAGAAGGATTTTTAAAAAGCTTTAGGGAGCAAATATATCTTAAAAAATAGTGACAATTGAGATTATCTTAATAATAAAAAATTAAAAATACGGCGTATATCAACTGATATTAAGAGTTGATATGCGCCTTTTTGATTGGAGGAATTTTTATTGGAAGAAAACTCATGGTTAAAAGAATTGAAAGAAAAGAGAGGGGAATATGGCATTTCACAAAACAAGCTTGCGGTAGCTTCTGGGATTACAAGGCAGTATTTAAGTGACATTGAAACTGGTAAGGTTAGTCCATCCACAGAGCTTCAAGTATCTATTTCAAAAGCATTAGAACGGTTTAATCCAGATTCACCACTAGAAATGCTTTTCGACTATGTTAGAATTCGTTTCCCAACACTTGATGTTAAGCACATTGTAGAAGATGTTTTGAGGCTGAAACTGTCATATATGCTTCATAAAGATTATGGTTTTTACTCTTATTCAGAACATTATTGCATGGGTGATATTTTTATACTTGTATCTGGAGAAGAAGAAAAAGGTGTGCTTGTGGAACTGAAAGGGCGTGGCTGCCGTCAGTTTGAAAATTATCTTCTTGCACAGGAGCGAAGCTGGTATGAATTTTTTATGGATGCACTGGTGGAAGATGGTGTAATGAAACGGCTTGATCTCGCTATAAATGACAAATTAGGAATTTTAAATATTCCTAATCTCACAGAAAAATGCAGGAATGAGGAATGTGTTTCTGTTTTCCGCAGTTTTAAGAATTATAGAAGTGGTGAACTTGTACGCAAAGATGAAAAGGAGTGTATGGGAAATACGCTATACATTGGTTCATTACAAAGTGAGGTTTACTTTTGCATTTATGAAAAAGATTATGAACAGTATAAGAAAAATAATATTCCAATAGAAGATGCAGAAGTTAAGAATCGTTTTGAAATTAGATTGAAAAATGAAAGAGCTTATTACGCTATTAGAGATTTGATGTATTATGACAATCCAGAGAGTACAGCTTTTAAAATTATCAACAGATATGTTCGCTTCGTGGATAAAGAAGATAAAAAACCTCGCAGCGATTGGAAAGTAAATAATGAATGGGCTTGGTTTCTTGGAGAAAATCGAGAATCTATGAATCTTACTACAAAGCCAGAGCCTTATTCATTCAGAAAAACTTTAAATTGGATTTCTCGTCAAGTTGCACCAACTTTAAAAATGGCTATGAAGCTTGATGAAATTAATAACACACAATTTATAAATGAAATTATAACCAATGCAGAGCTTAAAGAAAAACATGAGAAGATTTTAAAACAGCAGGCGGCTACAGCTAAGGAGGTGATAACTTATCCTGAGTAAAAGGCTGCCTATCAAATAATTTAAATAATGGGAGGAGAAATTTTATGAATTTCGGACAAAATTTATACAATTGGTTTTTATCAAATGCTCAATCTTTAGTACTTATGGCAATTGTGATTATTGGAGTATATTTAGGATTCAAACGTGAGTTCTCAAAACTTATTGGATTTTTAGTTATTGCTTTAATTGCTGTTGGTCTTGTATTCAATGCATCTGGAGTTAAGGATAGTCTATTACAATTATTCAATAAAATTATAGGAGTATAATAATAAAAAAAATTAATTCCTATTAAAACAGTGAATCTAGTGAGGTTTGCTGTTTTTTTATATTTAATTTTAGAAAGGATTTGATGTTTTTATATGGAAATGCAAGTTTATATTGCAAATTTAGGTAAATACAATGAAGGTGAATTGGTTGGCGCTTGGTTTACTCCACCTATTGACATAGAAGACATGAAAGAAAAAATAGGCTTAAATGGTGAATATGAAGAATACGCCATACATGATTATGAATTACCTTTTGATATTGACGAATATACTCCAATTGAAGAAATTAACCGCTTATGTGCTTTGGCTGAGGAACTGGAAGGAACATCTATCGAATTTGAAATGAGAGAGATTCAAAGAACCTTTTTCAGTAGCTTTGAGGAAATGGCGGAGCATGTTGATGATATTATACATTATCCAGATTGTGATGATATGGAAGACGTAGCACGTTATTATATTGAAGAAACAGGAGATTTCGGGGAAATGCCAGCTAGTTTGCAAAACTATATTGATTATGAAGCTTATGGACGAGATCTAGAGTTGAATGGAAATTTTCTTGTTACAGCTCATGGTGTTTTTGAATATATAGGATAAAAAAATTAAATGTAAACATTCAATAACAAATAATTGATTTTATACGGCAGTTCTTATTTATAGAGCTGCCTTTTTTCTATTGTAAAAAAGAAAGGAGCATTACATGAAAAAAATAAGAAGTTATACAAGTATTTGGTCAGTGGAAAAAGTGCTTTATTCTATTAATGACTTTAAGTTACCATTTCCAATTACTTTTACACAAATGACATGGTTTGTTTTATCGCTATTTGCTGTCATGCTGTTAGGAAATTTACCGCCACTTTCTATGATTGGTGGAGCTTTTTTAAAGTATTTTGGAATTCCTATGGCTATTACTTGGTTTATGTGTCAGAAGACCTTTGACGGAAAAAAGCCTTATGGATTTTTAAAATCAGTCATTGCATATAGTGTAAGACATAAGGTAACTTATGCAGGAAAGCCAGTAAAGCTTCACAATCAGAAGATGAATGAAGCAATAACAATAGTAAGGAGTGAAGTTTATGGCATATCCGATTAAATATATTGAAAATAATCTGGTTTGGAATCATGATGGAGAATGTTTTGCTTATTATGAGCTTATACCATATAATTATTCTTTTCTGTCAGCAGAACAGAAATTTATTGTACATGACAGCTTTCGCCAGTTAATAGCCCAAAATCGTGATGGAAAAATTCATGCATTACAGATTAGCACAGAATCCAGCATACAGGCAACGCAGGAACGCTCTAAGCAGGAAGTGACAGGTAGGCTTAAAGAAGTTGCATATGAAAAAATAGACGAGCAGACAGAAGCATTAATTTCCATGATTGGTGATAATCAGATTGATTATAGATTTTTTATTGGTTTTAAGCTTCTCTTAAATGAGCAGGAATTAACAATAAAAAATATTAGGCAAGAAGTAGTAAATGTACTATCAGATTTTTTAAAGGACGTAAATCACAAGGCTATGGGTGATTTTGTTTCAATGAGCAATAATGAAATTGGACGTTTTGCAAAGATGGAAAAACTATTAGAAAATAAAATATCTAGGCGTTTTAAAGTAAGAAAATTAAATAAGAATGACTTTGGTTATCTTATTGAGCATTTATATGGACAAACTGGAACAGCTTATGAAGACTATGAATATTATTTACCTAATAAGAAATTTAAGAATGAAACCTTGGTAAAACGTTATGATTTATTGAAGCCAACTCGCTGTTTGGTTGAGGAAAATCAGAGATATTTAAAAATTGAACATGAAGAATCAACAACATATGTTGCTTACTTTACAATTAATTCTATTGTGGGCGAATTAGATTTTCCATCTTCCGAGATTTTTTATTATCAGCAGCAGCAATTTACTTTTCCTATTGATACAAGTATGAATGTAGAAATAGTAGCAAATAAAAAAGCTTTATCTACGATTCGTAATAAGAAAAAAGAATTGAAAGACCTTGATAATCATGCTTTGGAAAGTGATACAGAAACAAGCTCAAATGTTATGGAAGCTTTGGACAGTGTAAATGAGCTTGAAACAAGTTTAGACCAAAGTAAGGAATCTATGTACAAGCTTAGTTATGTGGTGAGGGTATCTGCGCCAGATATAGAAGAATTGAAGCGTAGATGTAATGAGGTTAAAGACTTTTACGACGATTTGAATGTTAAACTTGTTAGACCTTTTGGAGATATGATGGGTTTACACAATGAATTTATTCCTGCGAGTAAAAGGTATATGAATGATTATATACAATATGTTACTTCTGATTTCCTTGCTGGTTTAGGTTTTGGGGCAACTCAAATGCTTGGAGAAACAGAAGGAATTTATATAGGCTATAATCTTGATACAGGAAGAAATGTATATTTAAAACCTGCTCTTGCAAGTCAAGGAGTTAAAGGTTCTGTAACTAATGCTTTGGCAGCTGCTTTTGTTGGTTCATTGGGTGGAGGGAAATCATTTTCTAATAATATGATTGTTTATTATTCTGTATTATTTGGAGCACAGGCTGTTATTGTAGACCCTAAGTCGGAACGTGGAAACTGGAAAGAAACACTACCAGAAATTGCGGAAGAAATTAATATAGTAAATCTTACAAGTGAAGAGAGTAATAAAGGATTGCTTGACCCTTATGTGATTATGAAAAGACCAAAGGATTCAGAAAGTTTAGCAATTGATATATTAACTTTCCTCACAGGTATTTCTTCACGTGATGGCGAAAGATTTCCAGTATTAAGAAAAGCGATTAGAGCTGTTACAAAGAGTGAAAAAAGAGGGCTTTTATTAGTTATAGATAAATTAAGAGCTGAAAATACTGTTATAAGTAATAGTATTGCAGAGCATATTGAATCATTTATAGATTATGATTTTGCACACTTATTATTTTCAGACGGTTCTATTTCTCAATCTATAAGTTTAGAAAAACAGTTAAATATTATACAGGTTGCTGATTTAGTGCTTCCAGATAAAGAAACTTCTTTTGAGGAATATACGACAATGGAACTTCTTTCAGTGGCTATGTTAATTGTTATCAGTACTTTTGCCCTTGATTTTATTCACTCTGACCGCAGTATTTTTAAAATTGTAGACCTTGATGAAGCTTGGAGTTTTTTACAGGTAGCACAGGGAAAAACACTTTCTATGAAGCTGGTGCGTGCTGGTAGGGCTATGAATGCAGGAGTATATTTTGTAACTCAGAACACAGATGACCTGCTAGATGAAAAGCTTAAAAATAATCTAGGATTAAAATTTGCTTTCCGTTCTACAGACATTAATGAGATAAAGAAAACTTTAGAATTTTTTGGAGTAGATAAGGAGGATGAAAACAACCAGAAACGCTTACGTGATTTGGAAAATGGACAATGCCTTGTAAGTGATTTATACGGTAGAGTTGGCGTGATACAGTTCCATCCAATTTTTGAAGAATTGCTTCATGCTTTTGATACTCGCCCACCAGTGAGAAAAGAGGTGTAGCAATGAGGCAAGCAAAACTAAAGAAACAGAAAGAAAAATTTAATTGGCATCGTGCAGGGAAAATAGCAATTACGATACTTATGGTATTAGTGATTGCTATTTTTACATTGGCAATGATTGGAACAGTAGCACATGCAGCAGGGCTTGTTGATGATACAGTAAAAGCAGGTAATGAATACAGTAAATATCCATTAGATAATTACCAACTTGATTTTTATGTAGATAATAGCTGGGATTGGCTACCTTGGAATTGGATTGATGGAATTGGAAAACAGGTTATGTATGGGTTATATGCAATTACAAATTTTATATGGACTATCAGTCTGTTTTTATCTAATGCTACAGGCTATTTAGTACAGGAAGCATATTCTCTTGATTTTATATCAGCAACAGCAGATTCAATTGGAAAGAATATGCAGGTTATAGCAGGTATTAGTACAAGTGGCTTTTCTATAAGTGGATTCTATGGAGGTTTTTTACTAATTTTCATTTTGATACTTGGAATTTATGTTGGATATATAGGACTTATCAAAAGAGAAACTACAAAAGCCATTCATTCAGTTGTAAATTTTATTGTGGTTTTTGTATTGTCAGCCGCATTTATTGCTTATGCACCAGACTATATTCAAAAAATTAATGGTTTCTCGGCTGACATTAGTAATGCTAGTTTATCAATTGGTACAAAAATTGTAATGCCAAATACTAAAAGTAAAGGAAAAGATAGTGTAGACCTTATTCGTGATAGTTTATTTTCAATACAGGTAAAGCAGCCTTGGTTACTACTGCAATATGAGAACTCTGATATAAAAACTGTTGGCGAAAATCGAGTGGAAAGTTTGCTTTCTACAAGCCCTGACACTAATAACGGCAAAGACAGAGAGGATATAGTAAAAAAGGAAATAGAAGATAAGAAAAATACTAATCTCACCATCACAAAAACTATTAATAGGTTGGGGATGGTGTTTTTTCTTTTTATCTTCAATATTGGAATTTCAGCCTTTGTGTTCATGCTTACTGGTATCATGATTTTTTCACAGGTTTTGTTTATCATTTATGCAATGTTTTTACCAGTGAGTTTTCTACTAAGTATGATACCAACTTTTGAAAGCATGATAAAGCGAGCTATTATGAAATTGTTTAATACGATTATGTCAAGAGCTGGTATTACACTTATTGTAACGACTGCTTTTAGCATTTCTACTATGCTTTATAGTCTATCTACTGCATATCCTTTTTTTCTAATAGCTTTTTTACAGATAGTTACCTTTGCAGGTATTTATTTTAAGCTAGGTGATTTAATGAGCATGTTCTCACTTCAAAGTGGAGAATCGCAAAGCATGGGAAGACAGGTTTTAAGAAGACCACGTATGCTTATGATGGCTCATATGCACCGCTTACAACATAAGCTTGGACGTTCAATTGCAGCTAATGGAAAGAAATCTAATAAAGGTAAAAAAAGTGGTACTTCTGGAGCTTATGCTTCGAGAGCTGCACAAGCAGACCATACAAGACCAGATGAAGGTCAAGAAGAAAATTTAAATAAAACATCATTTGGGAAAAGAGCAGGACAGGCAGTAGGAAAGGTAATGGATACTAAAGACCATATCAAAGATATGGCAGGGGAATTCAAAGAACAAGCACAGGATTTGCCAGTAAATGCAAGGTATGTTTTGTATCATGGAAAATCACAAATTAAGAATGGAATTTCTGACTTTAAAACCAGTGTAACAGGTACAAGAAAAGCAAGACAACAAGAAAGAAAAGATAAAGAAGATAAGCGTAGAATGACAATTGCAGAACGTCGCTCTAATATGGAGCAAGCAGGTAAAAGTAAAGCTCAAAATTCTACAGAGCCTAATAAAATGAATAATTCACTACATGAAAGACCTGCTACAACTTCAACTCGTGAAACTACTGCTAATCATACTAAAAAAGATGGAGCACAAACTAGGCAAACTACTATAGCGAATGATAACAAAGATAGGAAGATTACTAACAGACCAAATGAAAAAATTATTAAAGAACCTACGGAAAAATTAAATGGTGGAATTTCAGATAATCCAATAGTAAATAAAGAACGTAAAATTGTGAAAAAAGATGGAGTTCAAAGAAAAATAGAGCGTAAACCTGTATCTGATAAGCAAGATAATAGGACTTCAAACATAGAAAAACAGCCAGCTAAAGTTGAATATTCCGTATCAAAGGAGAAAGGGTTTCAAAGAAAATCTGTAAAAGAAAATAGAATTATTGTTAATCGTAGAGCAAACAAGCAAAAGAAATTTACAATTGCTAAAAGTCCTCAATTTATAAGGAAAAGAGGGGATAAGAAATGAGAAAAAAACATTTCATTATTCTAATATTTGGGGTCTTTGGAGCGTTATTTGTTTTGCTTTTTTTTGTCGCTGTAATTTTTTCAGATGAAGAAAATGGAGGTTCGAATATTAATTATGATGGGGTCAGTGTATCAGCAGAAGTATTGGTATACAAGCCTATTGTTGAAAAATATGCTAAAGAATATGGAATTTCAGAATATGTAAATTATTTACTTGCTATTATGCAGGTAGAATCTGGAGGAACGCTTCAAGATGTTATGCAATCAAGTGAATCAATGGGGCTTCCTGCAAATATATTAAGTGCAGAAGAATCTATAAAGCAGGGCTGCAAGTATTTTGCGGCTCTGCTTAAAACAGCTAAAAGTAAGGATTGTGATATTAACACAGTTATACAAGCTTACAATTATGGTGGTGGTTTTATTGATTATGTAGCAACTAAAGGAAAGAAATACTCCTTTCAGCTTGCAGAAAATTTTTCAGATGAAAAGTCTGGAGGTAGCAAAGTAAAATATGACAATCCGATAGCTGTTAAAGAAAATGGAGGATGGAAGTACAGCTATGGAAATATGTTTTATGTTTTGCTGGTATCAGAGTATATAACATCAGAAAAATTTGATGATTCAACGGTACAAGCAATTATGAATGAAGCATTGAAATATGAAGGATGGAAGTATGTATATGGCGGATATAATCCAACAACCTCTTTTGATTGTAGCGGACTTGTTCAGTGGTGTTATGGAAAAGCTGGTATCAATTTACCTAGAACAGCACAAGAGCAGTATGACGCTACACAGCATATTTCATTGTCAGAAGCAAAGGCTGGGGATTTGGTATTTTTTCATTCGACTTATGATGCTGGAACTTATATTACTCATGTTGGAATATATCAAGGGAATAAGCGTATGTATCATGCTGGCAATCCAATAGGTTACACAGATTTGGCAAGCTCTTATTGGCAAGAGCATTTAGCTGGTGCAGGAAGAATTAAAAAATAGAAAGAAGGATTATAGTATATGGTAAATTTTTTGAAAAGAAAAAAGAAAATAAAACAGCCCAAAGTTAAAAAGCTGAGAGTATATAAAGTAAATACACATAAAAAAGCAGTAATCGCTTTGTGGATGCTTCTTATAACTAGCTTTTGTTTTGCAGTATATAAAAATTTTACTGCAATAAACATTAAAACAGTTCATGAAACTAAAGTTATTGATAAAGAAATTGTGGATACCCATAAGATAGAAAATTTTGTGAAAAATTTTGCAAAAGATTATTATTCATGGCAGCCATCACAGGCTTCCATTGAAAGCAGAAATGAAGCAATTAAAAAATATCTTACAGAAGAATTGCAAACTTTGAATGTTGATACCATTCGCAGAGATATACCAACTAGCTCTACAGTTCAAAACGTGGAGATTTGGGCTGTAAAACAAGATGGAGAAAAGCAATTTCAAGTAACTTTTACAGTAGACCAGTTTATTACAGATGGTGAAAATAAGAAAAGTATAAGTTCTTCATATGAAGTTATAGTATATGTAGATGATTCTGGAAACATGGTTATAATAAAAAATCCTACAATTTGCAACATACCTTCAAAATCAAGTTATGAGCCAAAAACAAAAGAAGATGATGGAACGGTTGATGCATTAACTACTGGAGAAATTAACGAATTTCTAAAGACCTTCTTTAAGCTCTACCCAACGGCAACTGAAAAGGAACTATCTTACTATGTAAAAGATAGCGCATTGAAGCCTATTGGTCTAAATTATTCATTTGCAGAATTACTTAACCCAATATACACAAAGAAAGGAAATAAAATCCAAGTATTTGTATCAGTGAAATATCTAGACCAGCAGACAAAGGTAACGCAAATTTCACAGTTTGATTTAACACTTGAAAAGAACCAAAATTGGATGATTGTTAAGTAAATCAAAGCAACTTTTCTCCATTTGGGGTAATACCAGCATCTGACGATGTTGGCTACACCCCTTAATTAATGTATTTCTCCATTTTTACACTCATTTATTTCCTTTTGATTTTAAATATTTTTGTATCCAAGTATATTTAGGGGCTTAAGAGTAACAATATTGCCTCATTGGAGCATTAGACAAAAACTTAAAAAGTCATAATTATAAATACTAAGTAATAGTTTAAATGAACTACTATTTAGTTTAAGTTATTTTAGCAACTAGTTCTAATGCATCGTCTACTAAACTTTTAAGTTCATGTATTTTTCTAAGATAACTTAACAGGGCATGTAATATATATATCCTTGGCTTATTAGAAATGATTTCTTCTAATAAAGCTGATACAATACTACTTGCTTCATCTTTTTGGTTATTGTTTTTTAATGAAGATACTGAAAGATTCAGTTCATTAAATATTGTAATAATCTCATCTTTGAGAGTTCTAGCTTGTAAATCTGTAGTTTCACTGTTTTTCAACAGCTCTTTATTAATTAATGGAATATGCTTGGTTTCAATTAAGTTTGAGATAACAGCCCCAATTTGCTGAACTATGAAAATTGCAACATCATTGATTGAAACATTAACTGTACTTTCAAGAAAAAAAAATTGATATGATTTTATGATGCCACGTAAAAAAATTAATAATTCTCCAAGGTACGGTTCGATTATATCTCCATAAGCTGTAATTAAACATCGTTCATGCCAAGCAAGTAAACGCGCTCGTCCTTCATTCAGAACATGAGTAAATTTAGGATTTGCTTGTATTGCTACGTCTCTGTAGTCAATTATCATAAAGCTATTTTTAACAAAATAGCTAATTTGATAAGCTATTTCTTGACTTAATCTATCTAAAGGCGTATTTCCATTATCAAACTTCATTTCATTAAAAAATTGTTCAAAGCAGTCATTGAATACTTCAATAAAAAGTTCATCTTTGGAAGGAAAAAATTTATATAGTGTACCTTTTGCAATTTCGCAAGAATCTGCAATTTCTTGCATTGATGTAAAATGAAAGCCTTTTCTAATAAAAAGTAAACTCGATTTATTTAATATTTGAGAACGCATATTATTCATATTGTCACTTCCTTTCAATTGTACTATTATTTTTAGGTTATCATTCTCATTGATAAAAATCAATATAGTTTTTTAAGTCATTTGAAATATAATGTTGACAATTATGACTTTCAAATCTAAAATAAAACTTGAAAGTCACACACTAATAAATTAAGGAGCGATGCTAATGTCAGCTATACAATTTAATGATATCTTAATTTCTAAATTCTTATTACAACTAGGGGAGGAACAAATATGATTTATATTGCACTTCCTGTGGTAGGTTTTTTGGTTGGACTTCTAATCATTTCACTTGGTGGAGGAGGTGGTGGAATTTATGTTGGAATTTTAACAATATTTTTTAATATTTCACCTGCAATTGCTACATCTACTTCATTAGCTACTATCATTCCAACAACAGCGATTGGAACATTCAGTCATTGGAAGGCTGGAAATATTCGTATTAGGTTTGGACTTATAATGATAAGTGGTGGTGTTTTAGGTGCAATTGTAGGTTCCTTATGTTCAAGTGTTTTTCCAGTAAATTTATATAACAAATTTACTGGAATTGTTATTCTTTATCTTGGCATACAGATGTTACGTTCTTTATTCAAAAAACGAAAAAAAACAACTACTGAGAAACAAATGCAACATAAATCAAATATATATTCTAATTTTTTAGCAGTTGTATTTGGATTAATTGGTGGTATTATGTCTGGTATTGTAGGTATAAGCGGAAGTATTCCAGTTGTAGCTGGTCTAACTATTCTTGGGTGCAGTGTGCTTGAAACTGTGGGTACTTCTGTAATGGTGCTTGTTGGTATTTCCATAACAGGTTTTCTTATGCATCTAGGCCTTGGCAGTGTTGATTGGAAACTTGTTGGGCTATTATCAACTGGCACAATGAGTGGAGCATTTGTTGCACCATTATTATTGAATAGAGTGGATAAGAAAAAATTAGAGAAGATTATCCAACCTGTTCTTTTAATTATGACTATAGCTATTGGAATAGCTTTGATTTTTAAATAGCACATATTATTAAATAAAGACTTGAAAAATTCAATAAAAACTAAGGGATTAAATGTTTAACACCTTTAATTTCTTATCACACGTGACTTTCTTTTTATTGAATTTTAATTGCAATTACAGTAAGTTTTGGAGGAACAATTATGAGTAAAGAATTTTTGAAAAAGTTACCAAAGGCAGTAAGCTTTGAAGTTACAAGCAAAGATATTATAGATGAAAAAACATTTGCATTGGAACACTTTTCTGGAATATTTGGCGTAGAAGATGGTCAAGATGCATCTCCTCATTTATCTTGGTCAGGAGCACCAGAAGGTACAAAGAGTTATGCTGTAACTATTTATGATATAGATGCACAAACTGGTTCCGGATTACCACAGGGAGCATTTCCACTTCCTAATGATGCAAGTGTAACAAGATTTATATGAGCTGCTCCACCAGCTGGACAAGGTCAACATACATATGTAATTGTTGTTTATGTTTTAGATGTTGAAAATATAGGTGTACTAGGTAATACAACGCCAGCATTTCTTGGATTCAGTATGATTGGGCATACTCTTGGACGAGCGGTTATGACTGTAACCGCAGAATTATAATATATAAAGTTATAATAGTTTTATCTATTATAAAAAGATAAAGTGATGAGAAAATGAAATGAAGTTAGTTAATTTGAAATCAGAAGAAGAAATTCGTTTAGAGATCATGGTTAATCAAGGTATTATAGATGTAGAAAAAGAAGCTACTCTTTCTGGCCATACTATTGGAAATAGCATAAGTGCTCGAGAGCTTTAAATGCGAACTGGACAATGTTATTAGGTAAAACAGGTGATGAGTTTGAAGCATTGCAGGATGAATTAATAAAAGAAATATTAGAATTTGTAGTAGAATGAATAGACAAACATATCTAAATCGAGACAAATCAATAAAAAAGTTATTTATTAAAATAGATAAGACGAAAGGTAAAATAGATAGACACTATACTATATTTCCTTAGATTTTATAATCCCATCAGCTAGCGTATCGATAAGCATTAGTTCTTTTTTATCAAAAATATTCATTTAGTTTCGATTTGTCTCCGTTTGGTACTTTTTATAGTATTAGTGCTAGGGTAAAAATATTGGTCTACTGAAATATTAAGCAATGTTACTAAATCGCAAAAAAATCGTAGGCTTTAATGCTGACCATTATTCTCAATAGTTGTTGAATAGCGAGAGTCAATGCAAATGATATTTCCAACCTACTCACGTGTCAGCCCTTTTTTTCATTCGGGCTTCCTTTGTAGCAAGTCCAAATGCTGTAAAATTATATTTTTCATCTTTGTTACGCATATCTAATCACCTAAGTACAATCTACAGTTCCTAATAATTGTGTAACAGGTATAGAAAAACGTATTATTAGGTTTTATAATTCTGATTATGTATTGTTTGAAAAAAATATACTGTTGTACGGTAAATAAAAAAACCGCTATTACAGCAGTATCCTTTTCTTGCGCTCATTTAAATATAGTTATACGGCGGTTTTGAATAATTGAAGCTGTCGTATTTTTTTCTTGAAATTCGGAAGGTACAACCCAATGTAAATTTTATAAGCGGCGGCTAATAGGAGGTAGCTGCTATTAAAATGTATGATTGCTTAACAGAATTATACTTTGGGTTCTTTAATAAAAAAATTTATTATACAGCAATAAATAAAAAATATCATCAATATGCTCTTTTGAAACATATTGGAGAAATAATTAAATCAAAAGCACATAAACAGATTAAACGCTCTGATTATGTGCTTTTTTGGACTTTAAAAATCTTATTGAAAAAATTTTTAAAGAAATGCAACAAAAGTCACCTCGTTTGGAAGTTACGTTGCGGAAAGAGGAAAGACCTCAACCACTTCGTGACAGAAAGGGGGTGAACTTATGAAAGCATCTTCTTTTGAAAAGGCAATTGAAGCTCAATTTGATTGTCTTACAAAGAAAGTCATTAAGTATGAGAGAAGTAAGTATTATAGAGATATTTCTAGACATTGGAGAAATGAAATTTCATTCTCTGATTTATTGGAAGTAGAATTGGAGCACTTTTATAGCATAGACAAATATCCTAGTGAGTATACAGCATTTAATGTTCTTGGAATGGAAGTACAAATAATGGATAGGCAGTTAAGCAAAATTCTAAAAGTGCTACCAGAGAAGAAAAGAAATATTATTTTACTATCATACTTTATGGATATGTCAGATTTAGAAATTGGAAAACTAATGAATCTCGTACGCAGCACAATTTATCGACATAGGACAAGCACGCTGAAAGAAATAAAAAAATTGTACAAGGAGGAATAAGAATATGAAGAAGAAGAAAAATCTATCATTTGATATTATTGTAGCTGCCACGGATGGAGATAAAGAAGCAATTAAAAAGTCTTTGGACTTCTATGATGGTTATATATCAAAATTAAGTTTACGTAAAATGTATGATGATTATGGAAATGTTTATATGGTTGTTGACAGTGAATTAAAGGGTAGAATACAAACTGCTGTAATGAATATGATTTTGAATTTTGAGATTATTGTAGTTTAGAGATTTTATATGAAATATATGTTTTGTCCTCTTTCCAAAATGCTTCATTTAATATCATATAAAAGTTAATCAAATAATTATTGCTTGATATCTAAAAGCTTTTATTGTTCTTTGAAAACTAAATAAAGCAATCGAATACATTTTAATAAGAAGATAGCCGACAGACTGATACGCCATGACCATAAAGCGAGCGATTATTGTCAGTGTACTGTAGATAATCTTTGGCAAGATTATCGCCATGATTTTTTATTACAATAATGATACTCCCGTATAGCCTTAGTCCGAGCGTGATAAAACCGTCGCAGACAATGGATACGGCTGCATGAGAACCATGCAGGGGTTAGATTCCCGTGAGCTGAGCCACAGCTATTCGATTTGTTTAGTAAATAATAGATTAGCAGAAAGGGGGATTATATGAACAAGGATTTGATTAGTTACAGTATGCAACTTGCAATGTTAAAAAAATTACTTGTTCGTAAGCTGATTTCAGAAGAAGAATATATAAAGGTAAAAAAAGGACTTATGAAAGATTATAAGATAGTATCAGATATAACTGCTTGAATCGCAGTTCTTTTGGTTGTATAATTAATACAACAAAAGGAATACGGAAGGGTGGTTTATATGAAAGAAGTTGAAGTAATAAAAGCTAAAGGCATATCAACAAGTCGAAATAAAGGTAAAACAATTGAGCGATTACGGGTAGCGGCTTATTGTAGAGTGAGTACTGATAGTGAAGACCAATTAAATAGTTATAAATCGCAGGTAGCCTATTACACCGAATTAATCAAGAAAAATAAAGAATGGGCTATGGCTGGAATTTTTGCAGACGAAGCAATTACAGGAACACAGGTGACAAAACGAGAAGATTTTCAAAGAATGATTAATGAATGTATGAATGATGAAATTGATATGGTGATTACAAAATCTATTTCACGTTTTGCAAGAAACACCTTAGATACATTAAAATATGTTCGTATGCTAAAAGAAAAGAATATTGCTGTTTATTTTGAGGATGAAAAGATTAATACTCTTACAATGGATGGTGAATTACTGCTCGTAGTTCTTAGCTCTGTAGCACAACAAGAGGTTGAAAATATATCTGCAAATGTAAAAAAAGGACTTAAAATGAAAATGAAACGCGGCGAATTGGTTGGATTTCAAGGATGTTTAGGTTATGACTATCATCCAGAGGATAAAACAATAACTGTAAATCAAGAAGAAGCTAAAATTGTACAATATATTTTTAACCGATATATTGAAGGTGCTGGAGGTTCAGTAATAGGTAAAGAATTAGAGAATCTTGGATATAAAACAAGATATGGAAGCAGTTCGTGGGCACAATCAACTGTAATTGGAATAATTAAAAACGAGAAATATAAAGGCGATTTGCTTATGGGAAAGACTTTTACTGTTGACCCAATTTCAAAGAGAAGACTAGATAACTTTGGCGAAGAAGATAAATTTTATATTAGAGATCACCATGAAGCTATTATAAATGAAGAAACTTTTGAAAAGGCACAGGCAATCTTAGAAAGAAGGAATCAAAATAGGGTTAAAATTGGTGACGGAAATATTAAAAGAGAAAAATTCAGTAGACAATATGCTTTTAGTTGTATGCTTGAATGTGGTTTTTGCAGTAGTACATTAACTAGAAGAAACTGGCATAGTGGAACAGACCACAGTAAAGTTGTTTGGCAGTGTGTTACAGCCACTAAAAAAGGAAAGAAATTTTGTAATGATAGCAAAGCTATACCAGAAAAAGCAATAGAAGATGCATTTGTAGAAAGTTATCGTCTATTATGCTCTGATAATAAAGAAGTGCTTGAAGAATTTTTGCGGAGAATGGAGGGAAATTTAAATGGTAGTAGTGTTAACAAGCAAATATCTAAAATAGATAAGGAAATAAATACACTAGAAAAAAAGAAAAATAAGTTAATTGACATGAGGTTAGAGGATTCAATTGATAAAGCTACATATGAAGCGAAATATGCTGATTTAATATTAACTCAAGAAAATCTTATTGAAGATAGAAAGAAGCTTGGTGAAATCTCTGAAAATGAAAAAGAAATAAAACACCGTTTGAAAGAATTTAAGACTACATTAGAACAAAATGAGGTATTAGAGGAATTCGACAGATATGTTTTTGAAAGTGTAGTAGAAAAAGTTATTATAGGTGGAATTGATGAAGCTGGAAATAAAGACCCTGCACAAATTACATTTGTTTATAAAACAGGATTTAAGAGTAGCTTAAATGGAGATAAATTTAGACCTCAAAGAAAAAATGCAAGAGGTAGACATAGAACTGATAAATTGTGTTCCTATGATAATAACGAGGTTGAAAAATTGTGTTCTAATAGTAGCACCGATACATGTGGAGACTTGCGTATTGCTAAAAAAAGTTGAAAAATAATTGATTTAAATAGTGCATATTATAACCTTGACATATCATTGTCAAGGTTATAATAATATAATTAAGTTATGGAGGTGGTTAGTTGCAAGAAAGTAGATTGTTTAGAATTTTGTATTACCTATTGGATAAAGGACATGCTACTGCTCCCGAATTAGCAGAAAGATTTGAGGTATCTGTTAGAACCATTTACCGTGATGTTGATGCAATCAGCAGTGCGGGGATTCCTATCTATGCTACAGCAGGGCGAAATGGTGGCATACAGTTTCTTGACGATTATGTTCTTGATAAGTCTTTTTTCTCTGACAAAGAAAAGCAAGAAATACTATCAAGCATACAAAGCCTTTCAGCCATACAATATCCTGAAGTTGATAACATTTTAAAGAAACTCAGTGCAATTTTTCAAATAGGGCTTACAGATTGGATTGAGGTTAATTTTTCCCGTTGGGGAAGCATGGCAGAAGATGAAAATCAATTATTTCTCCAATTAAAGAAATCTATTTTTGAAAAACGGAGAATTAGTTTTGAATATTACAATTCTTCTGGTACAAACCGAAAGCGTGATGTCTTACCACGAAAGTTAGTTTACAAAGACAAAGCGTGGTATCTTTATGCCTTTTGTCTTTTGCACGATGACTATAGGCTATTTCGATTTTCTCGTATAAAGAATCTAGATTTAACAGAAATACGGTTTGAAGAATTTCCTGAAATAGAGCACGGCATTTTCCCAAAGCCACAGGATATGGGAATGTTGATTGATTTAGAGTTACGATTTCCTTTAGAGGTAGGATTTAAGCTATATGATACTTTAGAAGATAGCGCTATCGTCAAGAGTGAAGATGGATATATTGTAAATCTGACATTACCTGAAACTGATTGGCTGTATGACTTTCTTATGTCTTTTGGTGATAGAGTTACAATAATTCGTCCACAATTTATAAAGCAACGGATAATAGAAAAATATGAAGCTGCATTAAACCATTACAAAGGAGTTTGAAAAATGAATATTAGAACAGAATTAGAAAAAGTAGTTGGCACTATGGAACATATACAGTTAAATAATTTAGAGATTGACCCATTGAAAATCAAGGCAATTATGATAAACGAGGTAGTTCCTGCTGACCCAGCTCAAGATTTCTACGGACAGCCCGAAGCAGATTATATGACAACAACGATACCTCTTTTTCAAAAGGCAGGATTACAAGTCACAAATATACAAGACATATTGCAGATGGGTGTCTATATTACAAATGCAGTCAAAACTCCTAAATCGGATTACACTATTGAAAAAAGTAGTATTGAGAATAGTTTGCCTTATTTAGAAAAAGAGCTTGCATTATTCCCAAATATCAAAGTAATTATGCTCATGGGAGACGTTGCTAAAAAGGCATTTAACATGATTGCGAAGAAAGCAACAAAGAAAAATGCTCTTCCTGCTATTTCAACTTACAAGCTACGAAATAGCGAAATTTACTACAGGAATATCCGGGTTATGCCGTCATATATTATAACCGGTGGCAATATTCTAATTGAAAAGTCAAAGTTTGAAATGGTTTCTGAGGATATTGCTGTAATGGCTCGCATAATTGGATAATTAGAATTTAATAGTTTTTTTGAAAAGCCTGACATGATAAGTGTCTATAATAACACCAAAGGACTATATTATTGATTATATGTTAACTTCAGCTAATACTGATGATAGAGATGCTATTTGAGGTTGACTAATTTTAAAAAAATGATTATTATATAAGTAAATAATTGTATGAAAGGGTGAGTATAGTGTTTTATATAATATTCGGGAAATTTTGTATTGCAAATGGCTCCAAAAATGTGGATAAGATGAAACATTGTGCGGAGCCCAATAAAATTATTTAGTATCAGTTATTGAGGGTAATTTTGATTAAACCAGAATAGAAATGTATCTATAATGGTTTTGTTTTGTTACCAATTACTGAATAATACTAAATGTGAGATTTATTAAGCCGTAGATAATGTTTTGTCTACGGCCTTTTGCTATGCTTATTTTATTGTACTTACAATGAAATCTTAGTACTATCGTAAAAGCAGAGGTCTTGCACCAACAAGGTGCATAGTGTCCTCTGCTTTTTATTTTATTTTAAGAAGGGATGTAATCATAAATGAAAAAAGATCAACAGGATTTAACAATCGGAAGTGTAACTAAAAAGTTAATAAAGTTTTCCATACCTCTTTTTATAGCCAATTTGCTACAGTCATTTTACAGTCTTGTAGATATGTTGGTTGTTGGAAGAGTTGTTGGGAAAGTCGGACTTGTAGCAGTCAGTAATGCATCCATGATTAGTTTTATTATTACCTCAATTTGTATCGGAATTACAATGGGAGGTACGGTGCTAATCGCCCAATATAAAGGTGCAGGTGATGAAAAAGGTCAAAAAGAAACAATTGGAACATTGTTTACTATATCAACTATTGTTTCTATAATTGTTACATTGATAGGATTACTTGTATATAAATCAGTCTTTGAGCTCCTTAATATTCCTATCGATGCAATGCAAGATGCTTGTGATTATATGGAGATAATATGTGCTGGAACATTTTTTGTGTTTGGCTATAATGCTGTTTGTTCAATTATGAAAGGTTTTGGTGATTCAAAAAGTTCACTTTACTTTGTTGTAATTGCTACTATCATCAATGTTATTTTAGATTTGATTTTAGTAGGACCCTTAAAATTGGGAACGAAAGGAGCAGCGTATGCAACTGTATTTTCAGAAGCAGTTTCATTTATACTTTCAATTATCTACTTAAGGCGTAATAGTTTAATTTTTGACTTTAAATTTAAAAGTTTTGGTATAAAGCTTAATAAATTTTTCCCTATATTAAAAATTGGAATGCCTACTGCAATCCAGATGGTAATTGTCAATATATCATATCTTTTGATTACGGGTATGCTGAACAATTTTGGGGTTTCTGTCGCGGCAGCTTCTGGCATTGGATTAAAGGTAAGTACTTTTGCTGGTATGCCTTGTTGGGCAATTGGTCAGTCAATCACAGCTATGGTGGGACAAAATATGGGTGCAAAAAATATTGGACGTGTAAAAAGCACTACAATAGTGGGATTGCGACTTAATTTAATTATTACTTTGTTAGTAGCAATATTCGTACAATTATTTGCAGAACCAATTATTACTCTTTTCAATCCCGCAAGCGTGGACGTGGTAAGGGATGGTGTTTTATATTTGAGAATTTGTTGTTCGCTTAACAGCTTAATATATGCAACGATGTATACATTTGATTCATTTGCTATTGGTGTAGGCGCTGCAAATATAGCTATGTTTAATGCATTACTAGATGCAGTTGTAGTTCGTTTGCTGATGAGTTGGTTATTGGCATTTTTTCTTAACTATGGATTTGTAGGTGTCTATGTCGGTGAGGCTATCTCACCTGTTTTACCCGCAATTGTAGGATTGGTTTATTTCAAAGGTAAAGCATGGAGAACCAAAAAATTGATAGAGTAAAATAATACATTTCCAATTCATTTTAGCAGAACTATTCCTTGGATGATTATACAATGGGACGCAAGAGTCCTTGAAAAAATAGTTGTTGATAAGGAAAAAGCTTTTTCCATAAAGCCAGAGGATTTATATTATTGGCATTATGAAATATTAGAAAAAGTATTATCAGAGATATAAGTCTATATAATAAATATTGCATTATTTGAAGGAAAGAAATAAATTACAATATGGAGTGTGGGAACATAATAGAATAACTTTAGAAAAAAGAGATGCTATGAAAAATATCAATGGCTTTGATAAGAAGCGTAAAATTTAAAAAGGTCACTGAAAATCACTTACTTTTTCATGTGAAAAAGTAAGTGATTTTTTATGAATTTAATACCATAAAGGGCCTATTTATTACAATACATTTTTTTTGTTTTTTCCTTTAAATTTCGAATGTCTTCAGGGATATCTTCTGGCTTTAAGGAATCATGTACAGAGCACGTTTTGGCAGTTTGTGCAGTTTCATAGTACCAGCATTTGAATTTGATTAAATCAAGAGTTGTCTGTAGTTCTGCAATTTGGTCTATAACTTTTTTTTGCTGTTCTCTAAACATGTTGAGGCGCTGGTCAATTGTTTCATCGCCCTGCATACACCAGTTCATAAACTCCTTAATTTCTTTGATTGACATCCCTGATTTCTTTAAACATTTAATCATAAAAAGCAATTCAAGATCATCATCCTTAAATATCCGTATTCCATTTTGGTTACGTTCAACAAAAGGCATTAAACCTTCTTTAGCATAAAAACGAAGGGTATGTGGAGATACGTCGATCTTTTTTGATAGTTCACTAATCGTATAGTACATTTTTACTCCTCTTAAAAAATATTTTTAAAATTATTAAAACTCCATTGACTTAGAGTTTACTCTCAGGTTTATGATAATAATATCACTCAAGAAAATGTGCGTCAAATATAAAAAATATCATAAAAGATATTGAAGGAGAATGAAATATGTATTTAGAAAAAATTAATTCGACAGGGGATGTAAAAAAATTATCAGTAGATGAAATGAAAGATTTGAGTTCAGAAATCCGACAAGTATTGCTTAAGAAGTTAAGTGAGCATGGAGGGCATATTGGGCCTAATCTTGGAATTGTAGAACTTACAGTTGCTTTGCATTATGTATTTAACTCACCAAAGGATAAGATTGTTTATGATGTTTCTCATCAGAGCTATGTTCATAAAATACTTACTGGAAGAAAAGAAGCATTTATTAATTCTGAAAAATATGATGAGGTTTCTGGTTATTCTAATCCAGAAGAAAGCAATCATGATTTTTTTAACATAGGACATACTTCCACATCCATAAGTCTTGCTTGCGGTCTTGCTAAAGCAAGAGATTTAAAAGATGAGAATGATAATGTGATTGCGATTATTGGAGATGGTTCACTAAGCGGAGGAGAAGCATATGAAGGACTAAATAATGCAGCAGAAGCAGGAACAAATATGATTATTGTTGTAAATGATAATGATATGTCCATTGCAGAAAACTATGGTGGTTTGTATAAAAATCTTAAAGAACTTAGAGATTCAGAAGGAAAATGCCAATGTAATTTCTTTAAAGCAATGGGATTAGATTACTACTATGTGAAAGACGGACATGATTTTGAGCAGTTAATCAGTGTATTTAACAAGGTTAAGGATATAGATCATCCAGTAGTTGTTCATATTCACACAATTAAAGGAAAAGGTTTTGAATTTGCTGAAAAGAATAAGGAACAGTGGCATTGGGGAATGCCTTTTGTATTAGAGACAGGAGAATCAAGGTTCTCTATGAGTGATACAGAGGATTATGGTAATTTGACTGGAAAATACCTGTTAGATGCTATGAAAAAAGATCCGAAAGTAGTTGCCATTACATCAGGAACTCCAGGAGTGTTTGGTTTTTGTACAGAAAGAAGAAAAGAAGCAGGTAGACAATTTGTTGATGTTGGTATTGCAGAAGAACATGCAGTAGCTTTGTCTTCAGGAATTGCAGCAAATGGTGGAAAAGCAGTTTATGGAGTATATAGTACATTTCTTCAAAGAACATATGATCAGCTTTCACAAGATCTGTGTATAAATAATAATCCAGCAGTAATACTGGTATATTCAGCATCTGTTTATGGAATGAATGATGTAACACATCTTGGATTATACGATATTGGTATGATGAGTAACATTCCCAATATGGTATATCTTGCTCCAACATGTAAGGAAGAATATTTTAGGATGCTTAAGTGGGGAATGAGTCAAAATGAGCATCCAGTGGCTATTCGTGTTCCAGCAATGGGAGTAATTGAAAGTGGAGTACAAGATAAGACAGATTACTCTAAATTAAATAAATATAAGGTAACAAAAGCAGGAAAAGATGTTGCAGTGATTGCACTTGGAGATTTCTATCAGCTTGGTCAGTCAATTGTCACAAAGCTTTCAAATGAAAATGGTATTGAGGCTACTCTGATTAATCCAAAGTATATCACAGGTATTGATGAAGAATTATTGGAAAGCTTGAAAAAAGAGCATAAACTTGTAATTACTCTTGAAGATGGTATTTTAGATGGTGGCTTTGGTGAGAAGATTGCAAGATTTTATGGTCCTTCTGATATGAAGGTTTTAAATTATGGTATCAAGAAGGAATTACTAGATCGTTATGTTCCGGAGGAACTTATGAAAAAAAATAGACTTACAGATGTTCAGGTGGTAGAAGATATCATAAGTATTATAAAATAGGAGATGGAGTTCTGATTGGACACAATGTAGTATTGGCTACTTTAAATCATGACATTGATCCAAGAAAACGTAGTGATATGCATCCCAAGCCAATCGTGATAGGCAATAATGTTTGGATTGGAGCAAATGTAACAGTCGTTTCAGGTGGGACTATTGGTGATGGTGCTGTTATTGGAGCTGGTGCAGTTGTGACCAAAGATGTGCCTCCTAATGTTATTGTGGGCGGTGTACCTGCAAAAATTATTAAAAAAATTGAAGTATTGACTTAAACAATGATTCTTACTATAATGTAGCTGTGACGGAGGGTATATTCGTATACTGGATAAGTTATCAACAAATGTTGTTGATAACTTATCTTTTTTTTATCCCTCAATGTAGTATTTTAATTAGGAGGCAATTATAACAATATGAAAAATCAAAAATTATTAACACCACAAAAATATCTAGGCACGAAGGGTCTTGTATTATTTATTTCTTTAATGGGAATGTTTATACCACTATCAATCGATTTGTATTTACCAGCGATGCCAATTATGAATGAGTATTTTAATACATCATCAGCAATGGTAAACTTAACTTTGATAGCTTTTTATATTTTTTATGCTGTAGGTATCATAGTATTTGGGCCTCTAAGCGATAAATATGGTCGTAAACCAATATTAATTTTGGGGTTATTTATATATTTAATCGGTAGTATTGGTTGTGCAATCTCAATGTCAATTGAACAATTAATTTTATTTAGGGTGTTTCAGGCGTTAGGAGCAGGTAGTGTTATGGCTATTTCAACTGCGTTGATCAAAGATTGTTTTTCAGGAAAATTAAAAAGCAAAATTCTTGCAATTGTACAAGCTATGGGAGTACTTGCACCAATGTTAGCACCTATAGTAGGTGCAGCAATTTTAAAAGTAGCAGAGTGGAGAGAAACTTTTATAGTACTTGCTGTTATAGGTTTATTAACATTAATAGTAGCATTTCTATTTGAAGAAACTTTACCCAAAAAAGAACGTTATAATGGAAGTTTAGGAGGTTCTCTAATACGTTTATTGGTAGTCGGAAGAAATGTAGGATTTAGTACTTTCCTATTCATTGCAGCTACACTAGCAGCGCCTTATATGGCTTATGTAGCAATGTCTTCATATATTTATAAGAACTTTTTTTATTTTAATGCACAGACATATAGTTACTTCTTTGCTGTTAATTCAGCCTTTGCAATTATTGGACCAATAATTTATATTCGTTCTATAGGAAAGGTGCCACCTCGTATTTTTTCATGGTGTTGTTTTGGAATATCGTTAGCTAGTGGATTAGCAGTATTTTTCCTAGGAACTCATTCGCCAGTAGTTTTCTTAATCTCCTTTCTGCCTTTTACACTAGTAGAAGGAGCGATTCGTCCATTTAGTACTAATATTCTATTAGATCAACAAAAAGAAGACATTGGCTCAGCATCCTCACTAATTAATGCAGTCCATACTATTATGGGAAGCATTGGTATGGTGCTTAGTTCTCTTGCTTGGAATAATTTGATTCATGGGTTAGGAATTATAATGATTTTAGCAACTATAATAGTCATTTTAGTTTGGATAATTCTATTACATAGCAAAGTAAAATTAGAGGGGTTAAACTAAAAGTTTAATTTTTCAAATTTGTATATGTAAATTACGGGAAAGTTAAAATTGTACAATATGTTTTTAATCTATATATTGAAGGAACTAGAAGTTAAGTAATTGAAGGAACTAGAAGTTAAGTAATTGTTAAAAAATTAGGTAATCTTAGATAAAAAAATTAGTGAAGAAACTTTTGCAAAAGCATGAGGAGTTTAGGGGAGAATCTTAGGAAAATTTTCAAAATGAAAAAGCCTTGTATTAAATCAAACAAGGCTTTTTATTAAATCTGATTTATAAAGATAATTCTTTAAAAAGTGAATTATTTTGTGGATATTAAATACACTACTAAATTTCAGTAGGATAATTAATCTTGGTGTTTTATGACACAAGGTTTATATATTATTGGTAAATTATCATTTTTAATAATTAAGCCACTAAAGTAATTATGATTACCGAATTGATCAATTGCATGCCAACGTTTAATAAGCTCGGTGTTGGAAATATAAGTATAGTTGCCGAGTGTGAAAGGATCCATAAATATAATTCTGTAATCATCATAACCACAAGCTATTACATAATGATTGTCTTTCCAGTCAAAATTATAATCAATATTGTCATCTTTCCAAGCCTGAATTAAAAGAATAGGTGTAATCATGTTATCAATATAAGATTTAACAATGTTGATGTTCATATCTATATTAAATGAAGCTTGAAAACCAAGCTTTTGCATAAAGCTAATGATATTATGATAATCAGTCCCAAATATCGGCTTCTGCTGCAATGACTCTATTAGCACATCCTGATGATATATAATACCGTAACTTGCAAGTATTGATTGTACACAAGCTACCCCGCAAGTGTATAAAGTTTCCTGATAACATAATGGTACAGGGACAAAGTGATTGTAGGAGTCAATATTAATTTCGGAATTCTCAATATTGTCGATTTCGGTTCCCATTGTTTATCACTCCTTACTAAAGGTTAAAGAAAATTCTTTATAATGATAATATATGAAATAATGTTGAATAATGTGCATTGACATTATGTATATGTTAATAATTATAGATTCTAATTTAGTAATCTTTTAAATTAGAATCTATAGTTATTAATAAAGAGACATTTAAAAATTAAGATAAAAAGAATTTTTTAACATATCTTTTAATAGTTCAAAATAGCAAGATTTATTAAATATGATTAATATCTACATAATATAATTATACATGGTGATATGAAGATGGATTAAAGCTTCAAGATTTTATAAAGTAATGAATGTTAGTACTGTCATTTACGAGTTATAACATCTAAAGATGAAAATAAAGCAAATATAGAATATAGTTAGGCGCTAAGAGATTGGGTTTTACCAAAAAGGAGGATTTAAATGAGTGAGTCACAGCAAAAAGACGGACATTTTTTGAATAAGCCTGCCCATGTCAAGGAAAGTAAAGAGAAAAAAAACGATAAAATACTGACTTTTCCAGATGAAGTCAAGCATCTTGATAATATTAAGGACAAACTAAATGATGCTATAAAAAAAGCAAATTATTCAGTTGACCAATTAGATGAAGAATATATGGCTGTTAAAAAATATATGGTACAGTATCGTGGTGAAATTGATCCACACGAGATGTTCCAAAATGAACTTACTTTAAAACAAGTTGATAACAGAGGAGCTTTTTCAGTTAAAATTCGAGATAAGGTTGTCAAATTATTAGATTCGCCTTATTTTGCAAGAATTGATTTTCAAGAAATATCTGCAGAAAAAGCAGAGGTTTTTTACATTGGAAAATTCGCTTTCAGTTATGATAATAAACTGTTAATTTCTGATTGGCGCTCCCCAGTTGCAAGTATGTTTTATGATTGTGAGCTTGGAGCTGCTGGATATAATGCACCTTGTGGATATATTAGAGGAGAGTTAATCAGAAAACGTCAATTCAAAATCAAAAATGGTGAGATGGAATATTTATTTGAGAGTTCGGTTAATGTTCAGGATGATATTTTGCAACGAGAATTGGGGCATACTTCGGATGAAAAGATGAAATCTATAATTGCAACTATTCAAAAGGAACAAAATCAAATTATTCGTAATGAAAAGGCATCAACTCTTCTTATTCAAGGTGTTGCAGGTTCAGGTAAAACATCCATTGCATTACATCGTATTGCTTATCTACTATACCGTTTTAAAAGTCAACTTTCTGCAAGTAATATCATAATAATCTCTCCTAATAAGGTGTTTGGGGATTATATTTCTAATGTTTTGCCTGAATTGGGAGAAGAGCCGATTTATGAGATGAGTTTTGAAGATATTGCAAAGGAACAGCTTAAAGGGATTATTCAATTTGAGCAAGATAAAGATTCTATTGAAATGAATGACCCAAAATGGGCAAATAGAGTCTGCTTTAAATCCACAATGGGTTTTGTAAGATTAATGGATAATTATCTTGAACATATGACTGATATAATTTTTGAGCCTATGGACTATACATTTGGAAATTTCATTGCAAAAAAGGAATGGATATATGATAGATTTACATCCTATAAAAGACATCCCATCAAGCAAAGACTTAAAATAATTGCACATGATATATATGATTACTTTGAAACTGATAACTATATAGAAGAGGCTTTGCCAAGACCAGGGGCAATTTATAGAAGCCTAAATGCCATGTTAAAATTTAAAAATACCCTGGCACTATACAAGGATTTTTATAGTCAGATGTGTATAGAGGACAAATTTGTTATGCCAGCAAAAAAAACAATCGAATGGATGGATGTATATCCGTTTATGTATTTCCATGCAACTTTTGAGGGGTTGCAGGAGAGTCAGGTTATAAGACATATAGTTATCGATGAAATGCAAGATTATACTCCAGTTCAATATGCCGTGATTAATATTTTATTTAAGTGTCAAAAAACAATTCTAGGTGATTTTGGACAGTTTATTAATCCAAATCATTTATATACGCTTGATGATCTGCGTCAGTTATATAAAGATGCAGAATTTGTAGAGCTAAAGAAGAGCTACCGTTCAACCTATGAAATTATTTCATTTGCAAAACACGTAAAAGATGTTGACTCAATTGAGGCTGTTGAGCGTCATGGAGATGTACCTGATATTATATGCTGTAAGAATGAACAGGAGGAACTTGTGCAGATAAAGAAAATAATTGATGCATTTCAGAGTAGTGAAAATATCACCTTAGGAATTATATTAAAAACCAATGAAAAGGTTAAATTATTTTATGATATACTATCTCTGAACTACGAAGTGCATTTGATTTCACCAGAGAGCGTGTCTTTCATGAATGGTATATCAATTACTTCAATTCAAATGTCAAAAGGATTGGAATTTGATGAGGTCATTATACCTTCAGTTAATAATGATACTTATTTTAGTAATTATGATCGTAGCCTTCTTTATATTGCATGTACTCGAGCAATGCATAAATTGTCTTTGACGTATAGTGGTAAACCTACGCAACTAATTTAAATGGGCAGAAGATTAGCTGATATTCGATAAATTGATTAATATATTATGGAAGGAGGGAAGCTGCAATGGTTTATAAAGTGATGAATGTTATTACTGCTATTGATTATATTGAAGATCATCTATCAGAAAAACTGGATTTGGATATAGTAGCAAATGCTGTGCACTATTCTAAATATCATTTGCATAGAACATTCACAGCTTCTGTTGGCTTGACAATACATGACTATATACAGCGAAGAAAATTGACAGAAGCAGCGAAGTTATTGGTATTTTCCAATAAACCTATAATTGAAATTGCTTTGATAGCTGGATATGAAAGTCAACAAGCATTTACTTCTATTTTTAAAGCTATGTATAAAAAATCTCCTAACCAATATCGAAAAGAACAGGAATTTTATCCTTTGCAGCTAAGATTTGTTTTGAAAAAGGCTAGCATATGTTTAGAAAATATTCTAGAATTACAAAAACAAATTAAACTTGCTACTTTATCTGATGTTCCATTATGGATGAACTTAGTGAGATTAGTTATTGACGGTTTTCCTAATTTACATGAGGAAGAATACATAAACAAGTTAAAGAAGTGTATAGCTGAAAAAAGAGCTTTAATATTGAAGTGTGATAATACTGTTATTGGAAGTATGGTTTTCAGCAAAGAAACTGGTAGTATTGATTTTTTTGGAATACATCCTCAATATCGTAATTCAGAAATAGCACAAGCATTTCTTAAAAAAGTTATGGATGATTTTTTACTAGATACTACTATTTCAATTACTACTTTTCGTGAAGGGGATAAAGCTGATACAGGTCATAGAGAAATGGTTAAAAAATTAGGATTTGCAGAAGCAGAGTTGTTAACAGAGTTTGGATATCCTACACAAAAGTTTGTCTTATCTTCTGAAAAGGTAATAAATACTAATTAAGATAAAACAAATATATAGCAGTAAATTCCAAACAGTTTCGAAAATATGTGAAATTGAGAATTAATTCGTTAGCGTTTAACTATTAAAATAATTAAGAACCCAGTAGAAAAATTTTTTCTACTGGGTTTAATTTTAAATTAAATTATATTATATTAAATTATATTCTTTTAATAATTTCTCTATATCAGTACCTTCAATTTTCTTAAGAGTATCTTTAAGAGCTAATTTTTCCTTAATTCCTAGTTTCATGTCTGTTATACCTTTACCATCACGCATCATAACTGTAGCATTAAGTAAATCACGAATATCATAAACACTTCCCCAAACTTCAGGTACACCACGGTCAACATTAAGTAATTTATAAACAGCTTCCATACCAGTTCTCATAGAATACTCTGTTGTGAATATTGTATCACGCTTTGTCTCTGCGAATTGACCAATGAAGGCAAAGTTTACACTTCCTTCTGGAACAACATTAGGACGATCTCCTGCAGCACGAGGCATAAAGAATGAAGTAATATATGGCATCATACAAGGTATTGTATTAGCACTATTTTCAGCCATATCCTCAATTTGGTCTACTGGAACTCCAAGGTGATATAACCATTCCATACAGATTTCTTTTCCTGTACATTCACGCATTGGTTTCTTTATAAAGTTACCTGGCTTGTCACTAAATAAGCCATAAACCCATCCAACAAGTTGTCCTTTTGGTTGGTTACGGAATTGTGGTTGACGATTGAATGTCCAACTTAATAACCAATTTGAATCTTTGACAGTAACTATACCTCCTGTTACAACCCCTCCACTAAATGGATCACGTTTACATATATTTTGAAGATAAGGTGGTATTCGTTGATCTAATGTTGTAACTGTTGCTGACATCCAATTACTCTTTTCTGGATCAGAACAGAAATTATCTGGATTACCGAAGGATGGATCTTGAGCTGCTATTTTACGCCACATATCCCATCCGCCACCTTCTTTAATTTCTTTATTGAAAGGTGCTGGAGTATTTTGACTTCCAAGACTGGAGTTTTCAACACAACCACCATTGCTTATAAATACAAGATCATTCTCAGTAAGATCTATAAATTCTTCTTTACCATCATGAATAATAGCTATACGGTTAGCTTGTTTTTTATTCTCATTTATTTCAAATTCCACGTTTACTACCTTTGTATTATAATGGAATTGAACGTTATATGATTCTAAATATTTAATCATTGGCAGAATCATAGATTCATATTGATTATATTTTGTAAAACGTAGAGCTTTGAAATCTGGTAATCCTCCAATATGGTGAACAAAACGTCTAATATATAGCTTCATTTCTAAAGCACTATGCCAATTTTCAAAAGCAAACATAGTACGCCAGTACAACCAGAAGTTTGAATTTAAAACTTCTTCATCAAATAATTCATCAATTCTCTTATTATATAATTTTTCATCTGGAGTAAAGAATAATTTCATAATTTCCATGGAACCTTTATCTGATAAACCAAATTTTCCATCTGTATGAGCATCTTCTCCACACTTAATTGTAGCACGCATTAATGAGTAGTTTGGATCACGTTTATTTAACCAATAATATTCGTCTAAAACGCTAATTCCTTCAGTTTCAATAGAAGGAATTGATCGGAATAAATCCCACATACATTCAAAATGGTTATCCATTTCGCGGCCACCACGCATTACATAGCCAAGATTATCATATTCATATCCATCGCAGGCTCCACCTGGAATTGGTTCTTTTTCAAGAATATGAACATGTTCTCCTTTCATTTGACCATCTCTTACAAGATAACATGCTGCAGTAAGTGCAGCTAAACCAGAACCGATTACATATGCTGATTTATGGTCAACTCCTTCTGGTTTTAATGGACGAGCAAAGGCTTCATAATTTCCACTTGAATAATACATAAAAATTACCTCCATATACTTTATTTAACTACATATTAATATTTATATGCAAAGGTAACAATAAACAATTTATCTAATATGATAAAAATTTAATCATTTTCTTCAGTTTGTTGTATTTTATCAATACGATATTTATTTAAAGCTCTTTTAATATCACCTTTTATTAAAGTGCTAAGATGATCAATGATAATTTGAGGATCATCTTTCATATCGTTCTTAATCCAATCTAGCATTAATCCTACAAACGCAAATTTATAAAAATCTGCAATAAATTTTTTATCTGCCTCGGGAACATTCATATTAATAGCTTTTTCTTCAACTACGCCAATAAGTAAGTTATAAGTTAATTTATAAAGATAAATTTCAACTTGTTCTCTACTTACAGAACGATATACATTTAAAATGAAAGGCTTATTTTCAAGTACTGCATTAAATATTTGTAAAAAGCCTTGTTGCCAAGTATTATATGTTTTTTTACCATCAAGAGCTTTTGCAGTATCTTCAATACAAGACCACTCAACTAAATCATAAATATCTTTAAAATGATAATAAAAAGTCATGCGATTAATTCCACAGTCTTCAGTAATATCAGAAATAGTTATTTTATCAAGAGGTTTTTTTAATAGTAAATTTTTCAGTGATATCTCTAGTGCACGTTTAGTTGTTTTAGACATATCAATGTCTCCTTTCTATTACTTATTTTGCTATATAGTAAATTAGCCTATACTCTAACTAAATTTAAATATTGGTGGTAAAGTAAAACAATTTAATAGATTGATTGAAATTCAAAATTATACAAGGTTGGGACCATACTTTGGAAGGTCCAAATGTGTTAATATTAAAATTAGAAAACAGGAAAAAATTCTTTTGTTAATTTCTGTAATTTGGACAGGGTTTAAATATATTATAATATACTTTGAAAAGAGTTGGAATAAATGAGAAAATTTCTGTAAAGATTTTTGTAGGTTACTTTTAATAGATAAAAAGGTAGAAAACCCTGTTTGAGTTTCTACCTTTTTTGAAGTATATAGCAAACAAATAAGCAAGTTAGAGAAATTTAAATATTTAATGTACTGATAGAAGTAGTGTTAATATATATAAGTTTTTTAATAATCAATATTTATTTAATATCAAATAAATATCGCGTATATACTGGTTTCATTATTTTTTCAATTTTAATAGGTGGTTTGTTTTTTCGTTTAATCTCTTTAGGTTTGGCATTTTTATCTTCAATAAGGGTTTCATTCGTTGCTATCATTTTATCACGTTTAGGATTTAATAGTATATTTTCAAGTTTAGAATCTTGTATCGTTTTGTCTACAACTGGAATTTTATTTTTTATAATAAATTTATCTTTATCTATAATTCCCATGAATGTTCCAACAAATGAAGAAGACTTATTATCTTTATCTGGTTTAGTAGATTCATTAATAAAAATAAGTTTGCTTTTTTCATCATATTTTTGATTATAGAAGTTATATTGCTTTATATCATTTACATATTCGGTTATTTTGTTTTTCTCAAAATTAGCATTATAAAATGTTACCGGTCCATAATGCATTTGTTCATGAATGCTATGAACAAGTAAGGTTCCGTCTTCTAATATTGATTGTATAAAAGCTCTATAGATTTTTAATTCAGATGTAGTTCCATCATCTAAATTTACTCGTCTAATTTTTTCCTTGTCACATATATATAAATATGGTTCAGATATAGCAAAAGCTTCACCTTCGTAAAAATCACCATATCTTACGATTTCATGTTTTTTACCTGTTCTATAATTAATAGCCTCATAAGTTTGTTTATTATTTAATTCTTCTTTACGCCAAGAAAGATATCCTTTTTTTAATAGTAATTCATTTAATTTACTCATAATAACTAATGATTCATATTCTTTTTTAGATAAGGGAGTATAGATTTTTTTCATGGTATTATCTTTAAGAGATATAGAATAAATAGATACATCATCAGCTACTATTAGTGTTTCATCATTTTCCATACCTATAACTTCTTTAATACCTTTGTCTGCTAATATTTCAGTTGTTTGTTCTGTTTTAATATTAATATTATAAAGTTTTAGTGTTTTGCTTAATGAATCATCTGTATAATTTACAGTATAGCCAATAACATTATCATCGTCTTTCCAAGCTATTAATGATTCGTTCTTAAACATTTTTAACTCTTTATTAAAAACAGCTTCTGTCTTTTGTTTAGTTTGCTCTGCCTGGAGTTTAGTTTCCGCTTTTACATCTTTTGAAACCTGAATGCTTTTTTGTGTGCTACAGCCAGTGATAAGCAGTGATAGCCCTAAAATACTGATTGTCGGTATTGAAATGCATTTTTTCATAATTTTAACTCCTTCCCTAAAATAAAAAATCTTGAATTTTAACTTCTCTTTAAGTAAATATTTTAGCTTAAGGTTGCTAAAAATCTTATGCATATTTATTGCAATGATATTAAATTAATATTAATTTGCACTTCATTGTAATCTATAATCATGGATATATCACCACCATGCTCAGTAACTATTTGCTTACATATATACAATCCTAAACCGTTTCCTCTTTCATTTATGGAATTGTTCCCCCTTACAAATGGTTCAAAAGCTTTTTTGGCAAACTCATTATCCACGTCATAAGATTTATTTTTAATGAGTATTGAATAATTATTGTTAATTTGTTTTCCACATATTGATACTTGGCTATTACAGGGGGAATACTTAAAAGCATTTTCTAAAATGTTTAATATAAGACTTTTTATATCATAGGGTATTCCTAGTATATATCCTTCTGATAAATGTAAAGCTATAGATATTCCTTTATCTATAGTTCTTATACTTACTTCATCTGCTAATTTTTCTATTAATTCTTTTATGTTTATTTTTAGTTTTTCTCTTGATAAGATTTGGCCTTTAGATACAGCTAATATACTACATATCATATTGTTAAGGTTGTTACTTTCATCTATAATGCAGTGTAATGCTTTATCTCTAAAAGAAGTATCTTCGTAATTATCAAGCAATAGTTCTCCATAACCACTTATTGTTGTTAAAGGAGTTTTAAGTTCATGAGTAACATTGCAAAAAAAGTCTCTTCTGCTTTTCTCTAGATTATGAACATCTTCTATTTGAGTTTTAAGCTTTGTTACCATCTTGTTATAATCTTTTGCGATATCGCTAATCTCATCATTAAATGAAATATCATTAATTTTGTAGCTATAATTACCATTAGAAATTTCTTCTACACCTTGTTTAAGTTTTTCTAATGGTCTAGTTGATTTACTCACTATAAAATATATAATTAGAATTGTTGAAAATATAGATAGTATTTCTGCAACTGTGAAAACCATATAAATATTTCTATCATTAACAATTAAACTTTCATAATCTCGTACTAGTTCAACAATTCCTAAAAATTTATCTTCATTGTAATAAGGGTATGCAAAATAGCCCTTATAATCGGAAATTTTATTGCTCATGTAAGTATAAGATTTGTTATGCTTTGCTTCGTTTATATGTTCTTTTACATTTGAATCTATATTTCCTTTTATAACGCTAATTTCACAGTCACCATCTGTATTATATATTCCTATAGTACATTTATAATTATCAGACAAATTGTTAGCAATTTTGGGAGCTTCGATAATAAAATTATACTTGTCCATTTTTTTGCCACTTAAAATAAAGTATTGTTTAATAAATTCAGTAGAATTTTTTTGTTGCATTATCATATCGTTTTTTATAGTACTAGCCTCATTAAAATCAATAATATATTTTACAACAGCATTAAGTAGAGCAGCACTTATTAGAAGGATTAATGCACATCTTGACGTGATTTTCTTTCTTAAAGTTCTATTTTTATTAAAAATCATAGACACCTCATTTTATAACCAACACCAAATACAGTTTTTATATATTTATTTTCTTCATCCTCTAACTTTTCTCGTACTCTTCTGATGTGTACATCCACAGTTCTTGCATCTCCAAAGAAATCATAGCCCCAAACGCTATTAAGTAATTGTTCCCTTGAAAATACTTTACCAGCATTTGTAGCAAGTACGTAGAGAATTTCATATTCTTTTGGTCTTAGAACTATTTCTTTGCCATATTTTATTATAACTTTACCGTCAGTATCTATAAAAGTTTCTTTTCCTATATAAAGTAATTCATTAATATTTTTATTTTTTTTATTATTAGATATTCTTTGAAGTGATTTATTAATTCTAGCTATAACTTCTTTAATGTGAAAAGGTTTTGTTATATAGTCATCAGCGCCTATTTCTAATCCTAGAACCTTATCAACTATATCGTCCTTAGCAGTTAGCATTATTATAGGTAAGGTATGTTGCTCTAGGACTTTTTTACATATTTCAAAACCATTAATATCTGGTAGCATTAAATCTAGTAAAAGTAAATCAGGATTAAATTCAATTATCTTTTCTAATGCTATTTTACCGTTTTCAGCGGAATCAACTATAAAACCTTCTTTTTCTAATGCATAAGCAACCATTTCTTTTATATTTTTATCATCTTCAACTATTAAAATTTTATTTTTCATAATATACCTCTTTTGTATTAATAATTATTAGGCGGATATATTCTAGCATAAAGTTATTAAATAATTGTTGCAAGATATAAAATTTTGTTAATATCTTGAAAATAAAAAAGTATAGGACATATGGTAGTACAATTTTAAAAACACAATTTTTAAAAAAGGATTTTAAGTTTCTAGTTTATTTAGTAATATATAAATAAATAATTTAAAAAAAGGTGAAAGTTTGAATATGAGATTAGATAAATTTTTGACACAATCATCTGTTGGAACAAGAAAAGTTGTTAGAACTTATATAAAAGATGGGTTAGTAAAAATAAATGGGCAAGTTAAAATGGAGCCATCCATAGAAATTGATGAGTACTTTGATGTTATCGAATATCTTGATAAAGTAGTTGAATATACTGAAAAAGTATATTATATGTTTAATAAACCTGCAGGGTGTATTACTGCTAGGAGAGATAAAATTAATAAAACAGTATTTGATTTTTTTAATAATGATAGTTCTAAGGGGATATTTCACGTTGGAAGACTGGACAAGGATACAGAGGGCTTATTGTTATTTACTAATGATGGTGAGTTTGAACATAAACTAATGTATCCAGAAAAGCATGTTGAAAAAACTTATTTCTTTTGGGCTTTAGGTTCATTAGAAGAAGAGGATAAAAGAAAATTAGAGCAGGGTGTTTATATTTCGAAAGGTGAGATTTTAACAAAGCCAGCTAAAATAAAAGTAGATAAGCAAGGTGTGTATAAAGATTTTAAGCATGAAATATATATTGATAAATTAAATAATATAGATTCAGGTCAATATAATCAAGCAGTTGTATCTGGCTATTTGACTATTTCAGAGGGGCGTAAGCATCAAGTGAAGCGAATGTTAAAGTCCGTTGGATGTAAGGTGGTTTACTTAAAAAGAATTTCAATTGGAGGATTAATGTTAGATGAATCATTAGAAAAAGGACAATATAGATTTCTAACAGATATAGAATTAGAAAAATTATTTGAATAAAAATTGTAGATAATTATAAACAAAAAATCAACTTTTCTTATTTTATGATAAGGGAAATTGATTTTTTTTACTAGAAAATTATATATTATATAAATTTTATGATGAATAAATGTTCAGAAACTATCTGATATTTAATAAAATGTGGAAAAATAGTATAAATGACACTATAATGGAAGTAACGTTTGATATTATCAACATAGTAAATGTATTAATTTTAAAAATACAAATTTGGTAATAGGGTTACTATTAATATAAACTAATTTTAGTAGTAGCATATATGCAAGTGTTTAATATAAATAGGAGGTAGAATAAATGAAATTTAACAATAAGGATATAATTAAATTCCTTTTTCCTGAATTGCAGGTAGTTGAAGCTTTTAAAAAGCATGGTTTTATAAAAAAAGGTTTTAAAAATAACAGACAAAAGCAAAATCAGTATATGAGGCAGGAATATAGTTCAACTCCTAGCAATTCTTTCGATAATTTGGAGGAAATGAAAAAGGATGTACAAGAAAGTTTTGCTAGTAGGTCTAATAAACCTAATAATAAGGTAGATGAAAATATAGCTACATATCAACATAAAGATACTTCAAAAATAAATATTAATAACATACCAGATACTTTTGATTCTATTAGAAAAGAACTATCTACTTTAATTATAGGTCAAACAAATTATTTAGATAATCTATGTATAGCTTTTAAACGTCCCTTTGTAATAGGTTATGACAAGGTAAAGCCTAAAAATACAATTATTGTTTTAGGAAATAAGAGTACAGGTAAACATAGTAGTATACGATTCATTGCAGAACGCCTTAAAGAAAAGAAGATTATTAGCAGTAGTTCTATATTAAGTATTGATCTTTCCTTATATGGCACAGTTTCAGAATTTAATTTGTTTTTAACAGATTTATATAAATGCTTATATGGAGAGTCAGATATTGTAATGTTTGATAATTTTGATAAATGTCATTCTAGTGTTATAGATGTGATAGAAACGTTAACAATTAATGGAACGCATACTCTTAATTCAAGATATGTATTTCAAAACAATAGTTTAGTTGAAGCAAATGGGATGCTTTTAGAAAATTCTATAAGCGAAATAAGTTCAAATAGTAAATACTTTGTTTTTGCATCAGAAAAATCTGAAAAGGATGTTCAGAATATTTTTGGAGCTAAGTTTATGGAATGTGTAGGGGATATACTTCATACTGAAGAGTTTACTTATAATGATTTATGTAAATTAGCAATAAATATAATTGAAACTTTCACAGGGAAATGTATGCAAAATCTTTCAATGAATGTAAGCTATGATAAGGATGTATGTGATTTAATTGTAGCAAGTTATAAAACTTTAACTGGAGTAGCTGGTATGGAAAGTTTTGTAGAGAATAATATGTACAAGCAGTTAGCAGAGTTGAGGTTAAAAAATACCATTTCTAAAAATCAAGCTGTATTACTATCTGCAGTTAATGGTGAGGTAGTGGCAAAAATAAATAGTGATTTTATAAAATTATCAGATATTATTCAAAAGAAAAATATATCTGGAATTGATGAGATTAAGAAAGAGTTACAAAATATAGTAGGTATAGAATCAGTAAAACAGTATATTTTAGGTCTTGAGGACAATTTAAAGATTCAAAAGAAACGTGAAAATGCTGGTTTTAAAGTAGCTGATATTTCTATGCATATGATATTTACAGGAAATCCTGGAACAGGGAAAACTACAATTGCGCGTATAGTTGCTAAATACTTAAAGGCACTTGGTATATTATCACAAGGACAATTAAAGGAAGTTACTAGAGCAGATCTTGTTGGACAATATGTTGGACATACAGCCAAATTGACCAATGATGTAATAAAATCATCTTTAGGAGGAGTTTTATTTATTGATGAAGCTTATGCGCTTTGTAGAGATAAGCATGATACTTTTGGTCTTGAAGCCATAGATACTTTAGTTAAAGGTATAGAAGATAATAGAGATGATTTAGTCGTTATATTAGCTGGATATAAGGAGGAAATGGAAGAATTCTTAAAAACTAATTCAGGATTGAAATCACGTTTTCCAAATATAATTAATTTTGAGGATTATACAGCAGAAGAAATGTATAAAATATCACTTATTACAGCTAATTCTAAAGGATATAAAATTTCAAAGGACTGTGAAGAAGGTCTTGTAAAGCTATTTGAGAAAAAACAAATTAAAGGTACAAATGATAGTGGAAATGGACGTCTTGTTAGAAATGTTATAGAAAGTGCAATACTTAATCAATCTAAGAGATTAATAACTAATGATGATGTGGAAATGGATTTATTAAAGTATGAAGACTTTAAATTTGAAGAAACAAATAATTTTGATTTAGAAGAAAATCTTTCTAAAATAATAGGATTAGAAAATGTTAAAGATTTTGTTAGAACGCAATACAAGTTGCTAATAGCTCAAGAAAAACGCAAAAAAGCTGGAATGAGTGTTGATACATCACAAGCTTTAAATATGATTTTTAGTGGTAATCCAGGAACAGGTAAGACAACAATAGCAAGACTTATTGCAGAGATGTTTAAAGAAATGGGCTTATTAAAGTCCGGACATTTAATAGAAACTGATCGTAGTGGGTTAGTTGCTGAGTATGTAGGGCAAACTGCGAAGAAAACAGAAGAGGTGTTTAAATCTGCTTTAGGTGGAATTCTATTCATTGATGAAGCTTATGCATTGGCTAATGATAATGGAGGATTTGGAAAAGAAGCAATAGATACACTTGTTAAGCTTATAGAAGATTATAGAGGAGAAATAATAGTCATTCTTGCGGGTTATAAAGATGAAATGACAAATTTCCTAAAAACTAATTCTGGTCTTGAATCAAGATTCCCTCTTAATATTAATTTTGAGGATTATTCTGCAGAGGATTTATTTAAAATAACTTTAAAAATGATTAAAGATAAAGGATTTGTATTAGAAGATGGAGTTGATAGCGTTCTTAAAGAACAGGTTTATCTATTACACAAACAATCTAATGCACATTCTGGGAATGGTCGTATGGTAAGAAATTATTTTGAAGAAATAATGAGAAAACAATCAGCAAGAATTGCAGTAGAGGATGTTCCAGTGAATGAAATGAATGTAATTCAAAAAGAAGATATAGAATGTGAAAGTAAAGCAGTAACTAATTTTGATTTAGAGAGTGAACTGGCTAAGATAATAGGTCTTGAAGAGGTTAAAGATTATATACGTAGTTTAAGTGCTAGACTTAGGTTGCAAAATGAACGTAAAAAACTAGGACTTGCTGTTGATAGTACACAGACACTACATATGATTTTTAAAGGGAACCCTGGAACAGGTAAGACAATGGTAGCAAGAACTGTATCAGAAGTATTATACAATATTGGAGTAATTAAAACAAATAAGTTAGTAGAAACTGATAGGTCTGGACTTGTTGCTGGCTATGTTGGACAAACTGCTATAAAAACAAGGGAAAAGGTTATGGAGGCAATGGATGGAGTATTATTCATTGATGAAGCTTATTCACTTTCACAAGGTGGAGAGAATGATTTTGGAAAAGAGGCCATTGATACCTTAGTAAAGCTTATGGATGATTATAGAGATAGAATAGTTGTAATACTTGCAGGCTATAGTGAAGACATGGATAATTTCCTTAATGTAAATGCTGGATTAAAATCAAGGTTTCCAAATATAATAAACTTCAAAGATTATTCTACAGATCAATTAATGCAAATAGCTGAAATGTTATTTGATAGCAAAGGATATGAACTTGACTTATTAGCTAAAGACAAATTAAAAGATATATTTAATACAGTAGCAGGTGAAGATCAATTTGGTAATGGAAGATATGTACGTAATTTATATGAGAAAACAATAAATAATCAAGCTATGAGATTGAGTACGGATATGGATTTAACTAGAGAAGAGTTAGTTACAATAATGGATACTGATATAGAAAGGGTGTAATTATATGAAAAAATTAAAAGGATTATTAGGAAGTGGTATAGCTGCTGTTTATTTCATTTTTCCAATGTGTTTTATATTAATTTTATTAGCTATTATGCCATTTGTTTTTTTTATTACAGTTAGTATTACTATTAAATCTGGATTTTCAATAACTAATATGGCTAGTACAAATGTAGTTTTTTGTGGGTTTTTTATAGGACTATCACTTCTTATTCCAGTTTTAAGAAAGATGTATCATGTATTGCCTTGGTTATACTCTTTTATAAAGATTTTTTTCATTGATTTAGTAATTATTAATATAGGAATTATGATAATGAATGCAGGGTATCAAATAGGTAATACTACTAGGCATATTATTTTTACTATATTAATGATAGTACAAATATTAGTTTGCAGAATAGGAATGTGTATTTATTTTAAATTAAATCCAGCAAAATATATTGAGGAAAGGTGAAATTTATGAGTGATCAACAATATAATTTTAAGGATAAAGCCAATAATAAAAAGAAGAATTTTGATAGGATAAATCAAAATTCAAATGAGCAAGTCAATGAATACCAAAATGATTATAATGAAAATGATTCATTTGATTATGAACAAACAAATGATGATGTAGATTTAATAAAGAAACAAGATAGACCTCTTAAGATATTTGGAATTGTATGTATAATAATTTTCATAAGTGCAAGTTTTTTCTCTAATAAATCAAAAGTAGATACATCCCAAGCTGCTAAAAAGGCATTGAAAGAAAAGGTATCAACTAGTGTATCAGCTGGAACGGTTTTGTTGGCAAAGGATGAAGAAAGCCAAGCTAAAGATTATACAATAAAACATAATTCTGATTCTAAAGAGACTAAAATTTGGGTATGGGATTATGCAGATGAAGATGGAGATTATGTACAAGTGGTTGTGGATGGTGTTCCAATAAGTGAATCATTTATGATTAAAAATAAGCCAAAAGAATTTACAGTTCCATCAGTTGGAACAGTTCAAGTAAAGGGGATAAAAGATGGTAGTGGTGGAATAAGTTATGCAGTTAAATATGGCCTTAATGGAACAACTTATTTTAATTCTACACCTGAAAATGAATTAAATACATATACATTGACTAGATAAAAAGCGTGTATAAATTAATACGAAAAATAAACCTTCATTTTGGTGAGGGTTTATTTTTAATTATTTTAAGACTGAAAGATATTGTTATAGTATGACAAAATAGATAATTATTTATGTAGGTTATAAAAAGGTAAATAGGGAAAGAAGGATTAAATTCATATTTATATGTAATAGTTTAAGGTTATTAGATATATTTAGAATATTAATATAAATTAGTTGTAGTTGTATATCCATATTAAATTACTTTTTTGCTATAAAAAAATATAAATGTTAAAATGTACAAGGATATAAGAGGGAACTCTACATAAATTTTATTTAGGGGAGAATATTTATGGAAATTTTTAATGCTTTTGGGAGCATATTTAGTATAGTTATAATGATAGCTATCGGATACATAATTACAAAGGTAAAATGGATGGACAAGGATGGAGCAGAATTAGTTGCAAAGTTAGTTATTAATATTTCATTACCAGTTCTAATGATTAACAGTCTTATGAAGGATTTTGATAGAGCAAAGCTATTTAGTTTAGGAGAGGATGTTGTTGTTCCGTTTGTATCTATAATAATTACTTATTTTATAGGTAAGTTATTTGTAAAAATTCTTAAGATAGGTGAGAAAAAACGTGGAGTTTTTTTATCAATGTTTTTTATGTCAAATACTATATTTATTGGATTACCTGTAAACTTAGCTCTGTTTGGCACGGAAAGTATACCAAGTGTTTTGTTATATTACATAGCAAATACTACTTTATTTTGGACTATAGGTGTTTTTGAGATAAGTAAAGATGGTAACAAAGGATATAATAAATTTATGTCTGTAGAGACAATTAAGAGGATATTTTCTCCGCCACTAATGGGATTTATATTAGCTATAATATTAATACTTTTAGCCATTCCAGTACCTAAGTTTATGATGGATACTTTTAAATACTTAGGTGATTTAACTACTCCCTTATCTATGATTTTTATAGGTAATACAATTTATTATATAGATTTAAAAGGAATAAAATTTGACAAACATATTTGGGGAGTTTTACTAGGTAGGTTTATAATATCACCATTAGTAGTCATATTCTGTTGTAGAGTATTTCCATTGCCAGATTTAATGAGAAAGGTATTTATAATTCAGTCTGCTATGCCAGTAATGACTAATACTGCTATAATAACGAAATCTTATGACTCAGATTATGAATATGCCGCTATTATGATTGCAATATCTACAATATTAAGTTTATTTTTAATTCCTATATATAAAATAATTATTTAATAAATTAAATGTGCTCTATAGAGTAAGTCTTATAATAAAGATTTACCCATAGAGCCTTTTTAATTTATGCTAAAATAAAAATATGGAAAAAAACAAAATTGATGTAACTTTTTTTAAGTTTATACGAATAAGAAGTGTAAAGATAGCAAGGGGGAGGAAAGATGAATGAAGATAATGACTTAGTATATAGTTTTATAAATGGGGATGATACTGCATTTGAAGCTTTAGTTTTGAAGTATCGTCAGGCAGCAATTCAGTTTTCAATACAGTTTATACATGACTATCATATAGCAGAAGATATAGCACAAGAAAGCTTTGCAAGTATATATGTTTATAAAGAAAGATTCAACTTTAAGTCATCTTTTAAAACCTATTTATTTACTATAGTAAGAAATAAAAGTATAGACTATATTAGAAAAAATAACAGAGTATCATTAGAAGAATTCGAAGTTATAGATGAAAATGGTGCAGAAGATTTAATAGTTAAACAAGAGGAAAAGATTTATCTAAAAGAAACTATGAATAGATTAAAGGATGAGTACAAAATAGCAATATATCTAATTGATTATAATGATATGAGTTATAGTGAAGCGGCTAGAATAATGGGAAAAAGTGTTGTTCAGATAAAGGTACTTATATATAGGGCTAGAAAAAAATTAAAGCTTTTGCTTCAGGAGGAATAAATTATGGAAAATATATCAAGTGAGGAAAAAGAATTTCTAAAAAGAGTGTATTGTAAAGTAAATTATTTAGAATATGAAAAAATGCAGCAAGAGTTAATAAAAGAAAATGAAAAGGAGCTTAGAAAAAGAAAAATAAAAGAGTGTATAACATTAGGATTATTATTTATAGTAGTTACCTCATTTAGTGTATTTAGTGATTTTGATTTTGGTGTAATTATGGGAAGTGTAGTTTTGATGTTATTAGTGACATCATATTATGAATTTAGTTTAAATGTGTGAAAGTTAATATTTTTAGTATAGATTTTAAAAGGGAATAAGATGAGGTGTTAGTATGAAAATAGAAATAAATAATCTTTGTAAATCCTATGGAAATAAAGAAGTCTTAAAAAATGTAGATTTACAAATAAATGAAGGTATGTTTGGACTTTTAGGACCAAATGGAGCAGGAAAGACTACCCTTATGAGAGTGCTTACTACTCTTATTAATAAAAATAGTGGAGATGCAAAAATAAATGGAATTGATATAGCTAATAAAGATAAGATAAGAGGGATTGTGGGGTATTTACCTCAGGATTTTTCAATGTATCCTTCAATGAAAGTTTATGAGGCTATGGACTATATAGCTGTTCTTTGTGAAATTAATAATAAAAATGAAAGAAAGACTATTATTGAGGATCTTTTATGTAAAGTAAATTTAGAGAATAATATGAAGACTAAAATAAAAGTATTATCAGGGGGAATGAGGAGGAGGCTAGGAATAGCTCAGGCTATGATAAATAATCCTAAAGTCCTTATAATAGATGAACCAACTGTAGGTTTAGATCCAGAAGAAAGAGTTAGATTTAGAAATATGCTTAGAGATTTTTCAGATGAAAAGATAGTAATTCTTTCAACACATATAGTTGAAGATATTGAATTTACCTGTGAAAATATGGCTGTGCTTAAAAGTGGAAAAATAGTCTATAAAGGAAAAGTTAATGAATTTATAAAGGATGCCAATGGACATGTATGGTCTATATTAGTAAAAAAGAATCAGTTAGAAGAAATTAAAGATAAATATAATATTATATCTACAGTTGCTGATGGGGATAAATATAGAGTTAAATTTATTGCGGATAGTAAGCCTTTTGAAAATGCAGTTATTATTACTCCTAATATGGAAGATGCATATATGAAAGTAGTTAAGGAGGCATAATTATGTTTTGGCAGTTATTTTGTAAAGAACTTAAATATTATTTTAAAAGTATAACCTATTTTATATTTGCATTGGGAGTTATAGTGTTTTGTTTTAGTCAAGTAAAACCAAGTATTAATGTTGATGATATAAAACCAAAATCACCACAAGAAATTGACGAAATAATAAGCAAACTACCAGAACAAGATAGAATGCAAGCTAAATTTGGATTTGAGCGCAATTATGGAAGAAAAACAATTACAGATATTAAAATGAAACAAAAGGTTGTTTGTAATTATCTTGAACAAGAGCTTAGTGAGGGGAAAATTGGTACTTATAAGCTTGGCTTGCTTAAGAAAATAAAGACAAGCGAAAAACAAGAAAATGATTTAAGAGATGAAATAAAGAAAATATCTCCGGAAAAAGAAATTTCAGAAACAGATTTTATAAATGTTTTAGATGAAATAGATAAAATAATTGGTGGAGGAAGCAATTATGGAGAGAAGTTTAGAGATGCTCTTTTTCAAACAGGAGCTTCATATGAAGTTGCATTAGAAGAGTATAATGCTATAGTGAAGGAAGATAAAATTACCAATGCATATGCAAGGGAATTTGCAGACTATATGGGAATAACAGCAGGTATTTTTCCTATTTTTATAGCTGCATTTGTGCTTATAAAAGATATGAAAAGTAGAACTCAAGAAATAATTTTTACTAAGAAGGTCAGTTCACTTAAATATATACTAACTAAATATTTAGCTACAATAGTTGCTTTTATAATACCATATTTTATTTTAGCAACTTATGAAACAGTAATTTTTAGTAAAGTAGGCGCTGAATTAAATGTAGCTATAGATTATTTTGCTTTTTATAAGTATGTTTTAACGTGGATATTACCAACTTTAATGTTTGTTACTGCATTAGGAATGATTTTAGCAGTAGTAGTTAAAAATCCAATTCCAGCAATAATAATACAAATATTGTTGTGGATTGTTTCAATTACTGAATTAAGGGGAAGTTATGGAATTCAAAAAATCCTTATAAGATATAATGAGATTACTAGTAATGCTGAATATATTAAGTATATAAATAATATAGCTATAAATAGAGTTTTTTACTTTGTACTTTCTATAGGAATATTAATGTTAACTATATATATCTATAATAGAAGGAGATGTTCAGTAGGTGAAAAACTTAATTTGTTATAATTTAAAACTTATAAGCAAAACAAATATTTTAATAGCAATTGTATTTTTAATAGTGATTTCATTAATGATAGATATGAATTTTTTAACTTACAAAGAAGCTGCTAATATAGGCGAATTTTATATATCTATAATAGGGATAATAATATTTCCCTATTTATGTACTATAGAATATAACCAAAATATAAAGGAAACTATTTTTACTAAGAAAACAAGCTTTACTAAGGTAGTTTTTATTAGAATAATCTTAATATCTATCTTCATGATACTATGTACATCTGCAATCACAGCAATACAGGTATTTAATGGTGGTAATTTTAAAGCTATAGAATTAATAGCAGGAACTTGTATAACAATTTTCTTTTTGGGAATGCTCGGAATAACTGCAAGTAATATATTTGAAAATGAAATGCTGGGATATATGATAGCATTTATGTATTATTTTTTTGAACGATTTAATGCAGGAAAGTATACAAAAGACTTGTATTTATTCAGTCTTGTACAAGGTAGTTTTACTTATGGTAAATGGTGTATACTTTTAATCTCTTTAGCATTACTTGCTGTAAATTTAATTATATTGAAAAGAAAAAGTTAATATGAATTTTTAATACGCTAAGTAGGCAGATAGAAATTTGAGACAACTCATAGTTGACTCAAATTTCTATTAGCCTACTTTTTTAAATTAAGTAGTGAATAATATCTATATTTTTTTACAAACAATATAAATGTTATGCTTATTAATTGTTCTATTAAGTATGAATAAGGAGTGGGAGAATGAGTTTACAATGTGTACAGGGAGTTCCTATGTTTACTAAAATAAATAAGGTACCAAAACAATATGAGTATCTTACACAAGATATAGAAACAGAAGTAATTATTATAGGCGGCGGAGTAACAGGATGTATTTTAGGACATTATTTTACAAAAAATAATATTCCTGCTGTTATTCTAGAGAAAAATCGGATAGCTCATGGAAGTACTAGTATAACAACATCACTTTTACAATATGAGTTAGATAGTAATGCAAAAGAATTAGAGGAATATACAACTTTAGATAATGTGATACAATCTTACAAATTGGGGTTAAAGGCTTTAGAGGAAATGGATGAATTTATAAATATATATGGAAATGGATGTGATTACGAAAGGAAGGATACTCTTTTATATACATCTAAAAAATTAGAAGTAGATATTATTAAGGAAGAATATCTTATTAGAAAAAATGCAGGATTAGATGTTAATTTTATTACAGAAGAGGATAATCCTTTTAGCTTTGATTTAAAGGCTGGAGTATATGCAAATAAAGGAGGAGCACAGCTTGATCCATATAAATATACTCATCAATTATTAGAGGTTAGTTCAAAACAAGGATTACGTATTTTTGAAAATACAGAAGTGATGACTATTAATTATTTAAATGAAGGTGTAGAAGTTATAACTAGTTATGGTTACAAGGTAAAAGGAAAGAAAGTAATAATTGCTACAGGATATAATACTGATAGATTTACAAAAAGAGATTTTGGAGTTAAAACAGTTACATATAATATAGTTACAAAGCCAGTTAATAGTTTAGATGGATGGCAAAATAAAGTACTTATTAGAGATAATACTAATCCGTACAATTATTTTAGAACTACAAGTGATAATAGAATTTTAGTTGGCGGTGAGGATATAGATTTTATTTGGGGAATAGTTGATGAAAAGGTAGCAGAGAAAAAATATAGTATATTAGAGCAAAGAGTAAAGAGCATGTTTAATAAAATAAAAGATATAGAAGTGGAGTACAAATATTGTGGAGCTTTTGCATCTACACAGGATAATTTAGGTTTTGTTGGACCAGATCCAAAACACAAAGATTTATGGTTTTGTTTAGGTTATGGAGCAAATGGAATACTGTTTGCCATATTAGGTGGAATGATGCTTAGTAAACTTTATAAAGGTGAAGAGGATAAAGATTTACATTTATTCAAAGTTGATAGATTTGATAAATAAAATATGAAATGTATAACAATTAAAATATAATTTATATAGAAGTATAGATATTGGATGGAATCAGATATCTATACTTTTTGTTATAATATTTCATCAAAAAATTGAAAAAGTTAATCTTTTGTAATAAGGATATTTAGGTATAATTATAAATGTAAACGTTAATCATTTCGGAAAGGAGAAGACATGAGAGAAAAACTAATTTTAGAGGAACTTTTAAAAAGTGAAAAGTATCTCAATTTGGAGTATTTTGCCAAGACTTTAAATGTATCTTCGAGGACAGTTTACAATGATATGAAGTATCTTATAAAAAAGCAAAGTACAAATGGATTTGAGATTTGTCTTAAAAGAGGACAAGGATATCATCTTATTGTAGAAGATAAGGAAACTTTTGATAAGTTTATAATGAATCAAAGCGATGATTATGAGATAACACCTAAAGGAAGAATAGAAAAGATTATAGCCATCTTAATTTCCAAATACGATTATGTGACAATAGATTTTTTAGCGGAATCTCTAAGCTCTAGTCGGTCTATAATTAAGTCTGATTTAGAAAAAGTAAGTGAGAGTTTAAAGAACAAAAATATAAAGTTAATTAAGAAAGCACATTATGGAATTAAGCTTGAGGCTGATAGATTAAATATTGATTCATTAATGGCAGAATTATATTTAAGTGAAAATTCAATAATTTACAAAAATCTAAATTCAAAAATTAGCTCTCAAAAGTTTAAAAATGTTGAAAAAAAATTAATTTCTGAACTCAAAAAACATAAGTTGGATACTAATTATACAGAGTTAAAAGAAATTGATGCGTTTTTAAAAGTCTTAATCTATAGAAGAAACATTAGCATAGCACAATCAAGCTATAAAAGTGATAAAGCTTGTGAATATACTTCAATTGCATTTAGTTTATTAACTGTAATTGAAGAGCTATTTAAACTTAAATTTAACCAGGAAGATTTAGAGGTTTTAACAAGTTTATTAAAAAAGAAAACTAAAGTCAATAAATTAAAATACAGTGACTCACAAGTGCTAGTAAAGGATATTGATGAGTTTTTAAAAAAGATAGATGTTGAGTTTAATACTAAATGTTCATATGATGGTGAATTTAAGAAATCCTTATTATCTCATGTATCACTATTGATTGATAGATTACATGAAGAAGTATACTTTAATAATCCATTAACTAATAAAATTAGTGTTAGATATCCAATAAGTTTTAACATTGCAATTTTATTTTGTAGGATGATAGAAGAAAAGTATTCTGTGAAGATTAATAAGGATGAAATAGCATTTATTACAACACATTTTGCAGTTCATATGGAAAAAGAATCTCAGTCTAAATTTAGTAGTATTAATAAAATTGCAGTTATATGTTCTTCGGGTGGTGGTAGTGCTTATCTTATTAAGTTAAAACTAGAAACTCTGTTTACTACTTCTAATATAGAAACTTTTTCATTGTTAGATATGGATAGTGTAAAAGGGTTTGAGCCAGATATTATATTTACAATTTCAGATTTAGAAGAAAGGTTTAATGTTCCTATAATTTATATCAATGAGCTTATAGATGATGTGGAACTTTTAAAAATCAAGAATATATTTAAATTTAATAAAGAAATTAGGGATACTGTATTAGTTACAGAAAATAGTTTTCTCAATTTATTAAATCCAAATTTCTTTCAAATAGTTGATGATGAATGTGAGTATTTAGATTTATTAAAGGAAATGGCTAAACAAATAGAAGAAGAAGGTTATAGTGAAATAGGATATGTAGATTTTGTTCTAGAGAGGGAAAAGTGCCTAGACACTATTTATTTGAATGGTATAACAATTCCCCATCCTATGAATATGTGTGGAAAGAATAATTTATTATCCATTGCAATTATAAAAAACAATATGAAATATAATAATAAATCACCGAGGATAATTTTTATGGTTTCTTTAGTTAAAGGGCAGCTAGAATTTCATAAAAATATAACATATGTTTTAAATAGTTTAATGAATAACCAAGGTTTGGTTAATGAGTTATGTGATTCAAATACATATGAAGAATTTATTATAAAATTGAATGAACTAAGATTATAGGAGGGCAGTTATGGATTTAGATTTATTAAAGAAATTAAGTAATGCTGATGGAATTGCCTCTAATGAACAAGAAGTACGAGACATTATGGTAAAAGTATGTAAGGAATATAGCACAGATATACTTTATGATAATTTAGGTTCTGTTATATTTGAGAAAAAAGGATTGCAGTGTGGACCTAAGATTATGATTGCTGCTCATATGGATGAAGTTGGTTTTATGGTAAGAAGTATATCAAAAGAAGGTTTAATATTTTTAATGGAAGTTGGAGGAGTAAAAGAGCTTGCAAAGTATATGCAACCTGTTAGGATCACAACTTCAGAAAATAAAAAAATTAATGGAATCATAAATGCAACTTACGATAATGGGACTTCAAAAGACTTATATGTTGATATTGGAGCTACTACAGATAAAGAAGTTTATGACTTAGGGATAGAAATAGGAGATATGGTCACATATACTACAGAGTTTGAAAGTCTTAAGGTTCATGATATAGCATGTGGAAAGGCTTTTGATGATAGATTAGGTTGCTATGTAATGGCAGAAGTGATAAAGAGATTAAAGGATATTGAACATCCGAATTCAGTTTATATGGCAGCAACTAGTAGTGAAGAAGTAGGGATTAGAGGTGCTAAAACTTCAGCCTATAAGATTAATCCAGATGTTGTGTTTGTAATAGATGTAGCATGTTTTTCTAATGAATTTGTGAGAAATCATACTAATAAAAGACAAATAGGAAAAGGAGTTATGTTAACAAATTTTGATCGTACTCTTGTTCCAAATAGAAAAATGCTTAAAGTAGTAAAAGAAGCTGCAAAGGAAAAGAACTTTAACTTACAGCTTGATATGTTTAATAAAGGTGGAACTGATGGTGGTGAAGCTCATAAAATCAATGAAGGAAAACCAACAGTAGTTACTTGTTTGCCAGTTAGATATGGGCATTGTCCATTTTCTATTGTAAACGTTAAAGATCTAGAAGAATGTATTGATTTATATGTTGAAATAATTAAAAACTTTGATATGGAAACTTATAAAGACACAATTAATTTTAAAGGAGTAGAAGTGATATGACAGAATTAGAAAAAGAAATTATGGGGATTATTTCATCAGCAGGTGAAAGTAAAGCAAAGGCCTTTGAAGCTTTAAAAAAGGCAAAAAGTAAAGATTTTGAAGGAGCTAGAGCTCTACTTAAGGAATCTAGAGAATTAGATTTAGAAGCTCACAAAATTCAAACAAGATTAATTACAGCGGAAATGAGTGATGACATATCAGAAAGACCAGAGTTAAGTTTACTTATGGTTCATGCTCAGGATCATTATATGACTTCACAATTAGCTCGTGATTTAATAGAAACATTAATATTTGTATTTGATAAAGAGGAGGAATAAAATTATGAGAATATTATTATGTTGTGCAGGTGGATTTTCAACAAACATGTTAATGCAAAATATGAAAAAGGTAATCAAGGAAAGTAAGAAATTAAATATAGAAGATTTTAAATTTACAGCTATTCCAGCAGATTCATTAGAAGCTGAAATTGATAATTGGGATATAGTTTTAGTAGGACCTCAAATTTCACATAAAATAGATTTTATAGAATCGTTAACTAAGCCTAGAAATATTCCATGTGCAGTTATTGATAAGGATGTGTATGGAAATATGGATGGAGCTACAGTTTTAAAATTAGCTTTAGTAACTCACAGAAAACATGAATTACAAATGAACAAAAAATAAAGCCAAAAGATTAAAGAACTAAGGGGGAAGATTGAGATGTTTGAAAAGTTTGAGAAATTTATGACTACATATCTTATGCCTGTAGCGCATAAAGTTGATAAACAAAGACATTTAAGTGCTATAAAGGCAGCTATGGTTGCTATGACTCCATTTACTATACTTGGCAGTTTCTTTGCTATAATTCCGGCATTACCTAATATGATAGGTGAACAAAATGCAATAAGTAAATTTATTTTAAGTAATGAGGCATTATTAAATTTACCAGTAACCTTGTCTATTGGACTTATTAGTTTGTACGTTAGTATGTGTATAGCATATAACCTTGGAAATCATTATAAATTATATATTCCTGGTTGTATTACACTTGCTACATTTGCATTTCTATTTGTTTCAGCACAAATTAATAAAGATGGAGGTTTATCGTTAGGAAATATGGGAGCAAAAGGCCTATTTACAGCAATGCTTGCTGCCATGGGTGCTGTTGAGTTATATCGTTTGTGTAAAGAAAAGAATCTTACAATTAGGATGCCAGAAGGTGTACCTGATTTCGTATCAAAATCGTTTGAATTAATTCCTACAACTATTATTGTTGCAGGTACTTTTATAGCAATACGTTTCATATCATTAGAATGTTTTGGAACACTTCCACCACAATTATTAACTAAATTCTTATCACCACTTGTAGGTAGTATGGACAATCCTTGGGCAGTATTAGCATTAAATTTCTGTATTTGTTTAATTTTCTTCTTTGGTATACATTCATCTGTGTTTGGACCAATTACAAAACCTATAATGGTCACATTTATTGCAGAAAATATTGCAGCTATGCAAGCAGGACAACCATTACCACACTTCTATACAGCAGGTACATCTAGTGCATTCTTTGGATTTACTGGATGTGGTATTACAATAGGATGTGTAATTGCATGCTTACTTTCAAAATCAAAACGTTATAAGCAGATAGGTTGGGTTTCGTTATTCCCATCATTATTTGGTATCAATGAACCGATATTATTTGGAGCACCAATTATATTAAATCCAATTATGTTTATACCATTTGTATTTGGTGGTGCTATTATAGGTACTTTACCTATGTTTATGATGCACTATGGTTTCTTAGCTAAACCAGTATTTGATCCACCATATGTAGGTGTATTTTTAGAAGGATTTTTAACAAATGGTGACTGGAAGGTAATTATAGCAAACGGATTGCAATTAATTTTAGCTACAGCTCTTTACTTACCATTCTTTAAAGTAATGGAAAAACAAGAACTAAAAGAACAAAATGCTAAGGATATTTTTAATGATGAAGATAAGGATATTCTTGGAGATTTAGAACTTGATTTTTAGGTGATAATTATGAATAAAAGAATAAAAAAAATACAAAAACTGTTGGTAGATAAAAATGTAGATTGTATTTTAATAAAAAGTAAATCAAATAAAAAATATATAAATGCACTTACTGGATCAGGTGTAAATGTATTAGTAACAAGGAATAAAGCCTTTCAAATTATGGATGGAAGATATGTAAATGAGGCTAAAGAAAGTAATACTGAATTCGAGATTCTTGTATATTCACAAGGTGGAGATTATATTTCAAAAATAAGTGAATTAATGAATGCAGAAGGATATAATAAGCTTGCTATTGAAGGAAATCAAATATTAGTTAAAGATTATCTTAAGATGGAGAAAGTAGGTTTAAAATTAGTATTATTTACAGATGAGCTTGATGAGCTTAGAAAGATAAAAGATTTTGATGAAATTAACCTTGTAAGAAAGGCTTGTGAAATTACAGATTATATTTTTGATGAAGCTATTAAAGAAATAAAGGTTGGAATGAAGGAATACGAATTATCGGCTTATATTCAGTATTTAGCAATTAAAAATGGAGCTAGTCAAATGGCATTTGATACTATTGTAGCTTCGGGGGTTAGAGGGGCTATGCCTCATGGAAGACCAACCAGTAAAGCTTTTATGAATAATGAAGCAATTACAATAGATTTTGGTATAACCTATGAAGGGTATCAATCTGATATGACAAGAACAATTTTTATTGGAGAACCTAGAAAAGAAATAAGAAAGATATATGATGTTGTAAAAGAAGCTCAAATGCTTGGAATAAGCACAATTAAAAAAGGTAGTATAGCAAATGAAGTAGATAAAGCAGTGAGAGAATATATTTATAAACAAGGATATGGAGAGTATTTTACACATGGTCTTGGACATGGAATAGGTATGGGGGATGGAGAGTTCCCCATACTAAATCCAAAAAGCACAACTTTACTAGAGGATGGTATGATTATGTCCTGTGAGCCAGGAATTTATATACCAGGCATTGGAGGAGTACGGATTGAGGACGATGTATTAATTGAAAATGGCATTGGAGTACCTCTAAATAAAACTAGTAAAGAATACATTATTCTTAAGGAGAAATAATATGAAATATGATTTTGATAAAATAATCGATAGAAAGCTTGGTAAATGTCGTAAGTGGGACAACAAAATTTTAAAAGAAAAATTTGGGTTAAATGAAGAGGCTATTCCTATGGATTTAGCCGACCTTGATTTTGAATGTTCACCAGCTATAAAGAAAGCCTTAGTCGATCGTGCAAGTTTAGGTGATTATGGATATACATATGCATATGATGAATATTATGACTCTGTAATAGAATGGAATAAAAGAAGATACAATGTTAATTTAGAAAAAGAATGGATTAAGTTAACTTTTGGTACAGTAGGAACCTTGCATTATATTGTTCAGTGTTTTTGCAAGGCTGGACAAGGTGTGATGATTAATACACCAGCCTATGATCCATTTGAAGAGGCTATTAAACGAAATGGGTCTAAGATGGTTTGTAGTACTTTAAAGTTAGTAGATAATAGATATTATTTCGATTTTGAAGATATTGAAAGAAAGATAGTAGAAGACAACGTAGTTTTATATATCCTTTGTAGTCCACAAAATCCTAGTGGCCGTGTTTGGTCTAAGGAAGAGCTACATCGTATTTGTGATATATGTATAAAGCATAATGTTTTATTAGTATGTGATGAAATTCATAGAGATGTAATATTCAGCCACTCCCCTTTTACAACTCTATGGAACTCACATGAAGATATTATAAATCATAGTATAATGTGCATATCACCAAATAAAGGTTTTAATTTAGGTGGATTAAAGTCCTCCTATATTATAATAAAAAATGCTGCAATAAGAGAAAAAATGTTAAAATATTTAGAAAAGGTATATGTTACATCTCCCCATGTATTTTCTATACCAGCTATTATTGCAGCATATAATGAAAGTGAAGATTGGTTAGATCAATTAACTGACTATATAGAGAGTAACTTTGAGATTGTTTATAAATTCTTTGAAGAAAATATGCCAAAGGCAAAAGTTATGAGATCAGATTCTAGCTTTTTAGCATGGATAGATATGAGAAATGTCTTTAAAGATGAAGCTGAAATGAAGGAGTTTTTTATAAAAGCAAATATTTCAGTTGTTGTAGGAAGTTACTTTGTTCAAGACGGAGAAGGGTTTGTAAGACTAAATATAGGTTGTCAAAAAGAAACTTTAAATAAAGCTTTAGATAGAATAAAAAAAACATATTGTAATTAATAATTTAAAAAATTACGAGCTAGTAATATATTGGCTCGTAATTTTATTTTATTTAAGATAGTAGTATTAGATTTGAATAAAAAAATGTGAGATTTTTATTAATTGAACTTATAGAATATATACAATATAATATAAGTTATGAATTATTATGATGGAGGTAGAAATGGAACATAATACACAGGATAATAACCAAAAGAAACAAAAATACCTCGGAGATAAAGGATTTGTAGTATTTATAACATTTTTAAGTGCATTTATACCATTATCTACAGATATTTATTTACCAGCCCTTCCTAGAATGGCTGAATATTTCAGTACAAGTGCTAGTATGATAAATCTTACATTAACACTTTTCTTTATATTCTATGCTATAGGAACTATTTTTTGGGGACCGCTTAGTGATAAGTATGGAAGAAGAGCTATACTTATTATTGGAATGAGTATATACACTATTTCAAGTTTATTATGTATATTCTCAACTAATGTTTATCAGCTTATTCTATTTCGTATTTTACAATCAATAGGATGTGGTGCGGCAACAGCAGTAGCTACTGCTATAGTAAAGGATGTATACAGTGGACAAAAACGTGTAACTATTTTAGCGTTAGTTCAATCAATGGGGATGTTTTCTCCTATAATATCGCCTGTTATTGGAGCAGCAATACTTAGTATACTTTCGTGGAGAGGTGTATTTATTGTGTTGGCTATATTAGGTTTAGCTACATTAGTAGGAAGTATAGCAATGGAAGAAACTATTGATGAACGTAATACAGGAAGTATTATAAAGTCTATAGGAAGATTAGGAGTAGTAGCAAAAAATAAAAGTTTTATGTCATTATTAGTTACATTTTCAATTATGTCAATTCCAGGAATGTCATATATAACAGCATCATCTTTTATTTATGTAAATGGATTTGGTGTAAGTGAGAAGGTATATAGTTATTACTTTGCAGCAAATGCTATATTTTTTATGATAGGACCATTAGTATATATAAAATTAGCAAAACATATTAATAGTAACTTAACTATAACAATTTCTTATATTGTATCAGGTATAAGCGGATTATTATTATGTATAATAGGAAATTTAAGTCCATGGGTATTTGCTTTAGTTTTAATGCCGGCTTCATTCTTTGGAAGTCTAGTTGGACCACCAAGAACAAATCTTATGCTAGAGCAGTTAGATGGAGACACTGGAGCAGCATCTTCACTAATGAGTTGTGCCTTCACAATCTTTGGTAGTATAGGGATGTTCATGATTTCACTAAATTTTACAGATAGAATCTTAGTAATGGGATTAATGTATATGATTGTTTCACTAATAGGCCTTCTATTATGGATTAATATTTATAAAAAGCCATATATAAAACCTGTAAACACTCATGAAGCAGATGAAAAAGTATCATAGTTATACTAATAAAAGAAAAAAGACTATAAGGCAACTCAATTTTAGTGCAAGACTTATAGTCTTTTTAATGTATAAATGGTCATCTAAGTTAAAGTTCATTAATTACTTAGAAATAACAATAGGTAAAACATTAATTTAGTTTATGGGCTAGAGTTTATTAATTTTCGGTGACTTGAAGCTTGCGACAGAACAAGAAAATTAATAAACTACAGACCTACGTTACTATAGGCCTACCAGGTAGCTTCTAATTATGAAATATTTAAATTAATGATTAGAAACATTGTCTTTATGATATAATTAAAAATAATAAATAAGTTTTATCTTAAAGTATAATTATGGAGATGATAATAATGAAGTGGCAAGAAGTTAGAGAGTTATATCCTAATCAATTTGTTAAGTTTGAAATTATAGAATCACATCAAATAGATAATAAAGAATATGTAGATGAGGTAGCTATTATAAAGGCTATAAAGGATGGTAAAGAGGCTATAAAGGAATTTACTAAGTGTAAAAATGGGCAGGTAGTATATAGTACTAAGAACGAAGAACTTGTAATAGAATTAGTAAAGAATATTGGTGTAAGAAGGAGTATATAAGATGCACAAAGTACAGTTTAAAAATGGTCTGATATACACTTCAATTACATTAACACATGAAGATAAGTCTATAGTTATAGATGATGTTATTATTGATACAGGAGCTTCACATACTATTATAGTTGCTGATTTTTTAGAAAATATGGATGTTTCTTTTTCAGAAGAGGATAAGTTAGTTAAAGCATCTGGATATGGTGGAACAGTATGTTATTCAGTAAGAAAAAGAATTGATTCAATTACTTGTGGAGATATAAAACTGGATAATTTAAAAATAGATTTTGGAGAAATAGATCCCAATGAGCGAGTTAATGGATTATTAGGATTAGATTTTTGTATAAAGGCAGGAGTAGTAATTGATTTAGTAGATTTAGCTATAATAAAAAAGGCATATGAACAAAAATAATAGACCAATATACTTGTATATTTTGGCCTATTATTTTCGTTTATATGCCTAAATTAAATTTCACTAATTACTTAGAAATAACAATAGGTAAGATATTAATCTAGTTTATGAGCTGTAGTTTATTAATTTCTGGTGACTTGGAGCGTAACGACGAAACAAGAAAATTAATAAACTACAGACCTACGTTACTATTGTGCTACCGGGTAGCTTCTAAGTACTGTAATGTTTCCTTTAATTTCATATTTGCCTAAGCTAGCTGGGATTAATAAGCTATCGCCAATCTTAATTTCTTCATTAAAGTTAGCTCCTGATATATATCCATGTCCATCTACACAGGTAAGTATATCAAAATGTTCTAAATTACTAGTAGTCTCAAGGTTAGTTTCTATAACTAAGTTTTCTATGCCAAAGTATTCATTTTCGCATAATAAGCTTTTTTTATAACCTTTAAAACTTTCTTCATTTCCCTTTAAATTTTCACATTGAAGATTAAAGTCTATTACATCCAAAGCTTTATCAACATGGATTTCTCTAGGTCTTCCATAGTCATATACTCTATAAGTAACGTCACTATTTTGTTGGATTTCTGCGATTATAACACCTTCACAAATAGCATGCACAAGACCACTGTTTATAAGGAAACAATCTCCTTTTTTAACTTCTATTTTATTTAAATAATTTTCAACAGTAGAATTTTTTATAGCAGCTTCAAACTCTTCCTTGGTACAGTTTTTTGTACCAACTATAAGACTAGCACCTGGTTTTGCATCTACTACATACCAGGCTTCAGTTTTTCCATTATCTCCTTCATGCTTTGCGGCATATTCATCACCAGGATGAACTTGAACAGATAATTTTTCCTTTGAGTTTATTAGTTTTACTAGTAGTGGGAATCTTTCTAAATCAACGTTTGTACCTAAAACTGCAGTTCCATATTTAGATATTAATTCATTAAAATTAAGTCCTTTTAGTTCACCATTTGCAACTACTCCAGTACCATTGTTATGGCAAGCTATATCCCAACTTTCACCTATATTACCCTCAGGTAAGTTATCTCTAAAGCTTTCAAAATCTCTGCCACCCCATACTTTTTCATAATATAAGTTTTCAAATCTAATTGGATACATAAATTTCCTCCTATGTTGTTTTTATTTATAATATAGTTTATATATATGCATTTATTAATGTTAGATGTTTTTACTAATTCATAACTTATAGTACTATATATTTTATAAATTTTCTACATGTGAGTTTTGAAGTGTGTTGTTTTTATTCAATTCCAATAGTATACTAATATTTGTAAAATATATTTAAATGGAATGTAATCTGCTAAATCATAATACAAAATGGAGGTTTCTAATGAAAAATAAATATATATTAATAGTTAGTGTAATAGTAGTTATTATAGGAATTCTATTATTAAAAAATTTATATATCAATAATAAAAATATTAGTATAGCTAATGATACTAAAGCTTCTAAAGAGAATGTTTCAGAAATAGATATGAAAAAATTTGATTTATCTAAAAAAGGATGTTATTGGGAAGAGTATGCTGCTTCGGCTTCACATAAAGATCCTATAAAATTTAAAAAGTTTGATGGTATTTATGATTTAGATACTATAAAGCTAAAAAAAGGCGATTGGGCAAATTTATGTTTTAACTCAGATATTAGTGGAGGAAGTTTTAATATTGTAGTTGTAGATCCTAAAGCAAATGTTATAAAAACAATTAAACCAAATTCGGAGGGAAAAACGACAATACAAGCCAATGAAGATGGTGAATATAAAGTGAAGATGTTAGGAGATAAAGCTAGTGGGAAGGCTTTTGGATATTGGGAAAGTTAAGAAATAGTATACATCAGATTAATTGATAGTTAGGCTTAGTTGTTGATAGATTCTTCTTTTATTTGTTATAATAAAGAAAGAAGTATTATTGAGAACTTTATATAAACAAGGAGGTTAATACTATGGAAATTGATTATACTTATTTATATACAGAAGAACAGTTTGAAGAAATTCAGGCTAACTATGATGGTAAAGCAGAATATGATAATGGATTTATATTCCTAAGTTCAAATACCTCTATTGTTCACAATAGGATTAAAGGCAAAATATTAACGAAGCTTAATATATATTTAGATGGTACTAAATGTGAACCATTTGATGAACAGATAGAGGTTATATTTAAATCTGATAAGGATTTAAGAAAGTATAAGCCTGATATATTTGTTATGTGTGAAAACTCAACAAGACAAGGAGAGAGTTTTACTTCTGTGCCTAAGATTATATTTGAGATAGTATCTAAAAGTACAGCTTCACATGACTATATAACTAAGCTTTCTGTATATCAAAATTATGGTGTACTTGAATATAATATAGTTGAACAGGATGGAAAGATTATTCAATATTCTTTAGAAGATAATCAATATAGAATTACAAATGTATTTAAGAATAATGATGACTATATAAGTACAGTATTCCCTGATTTAAAGATAAATCTAGAATATATATTTAAATAATAAATAAGAACTTAGTCTTAGTGCTAGGTTCTTTTTTTTACGCGGATTTAACTAAGCGATAATATAAAATTCTTTTTGTAAATGTAAGATTAAAGCAAAGCTTCTGTTTAATTTAAATGAAAGCTTTAATAACATTAAGAATTTTAATGGAGGTTAACATTGTGATTGAATTTGAAACAATAATAAAGCAAAATAAGAATTTGGGAGATTATAAGCTTTTAACACCAGGGCCACTAACAACAACTAATACAGTTAAAAATGAAATGCTTTTTGACAGATGTACATGGGATGATGATTATAAAAAAATAACACAAAAGATTAGAAAACAACTACTACAAGTAGCTACAGTATCAGAGGAAAATTATACTGCAGTTTTAATTCAAGGAAGTGGAAGCTTTGGAGTAGAAGCTGTTTTAAGTACGGTTATTTCTAATAAAGATAAATGTTTAATAATTAGCAATGGAGCTTATGGGGAAAGAATAGTAGAGATGGCTAAGAGAGGAAAAATAAATTATGAACTTTATAGTTGTGAATATGATACTATTCCAAATTTTAATGAGATACGAAGAATTTTAAAAGACGATGAGTATGAATTTATTACACATATAGTTATGGTACATTGTGAAACGACAACAGGAATACTAAATCCTATTGAAGAGATAGCAAAAGTAGCGAAGGAATATGGAAAAACATTAATTGTTGATGCAATGAGTAGCTTTGGTGGTATAGAGATAGATGTTAAAGGATTAGGAATAGATTATTTAGTAAGTAGCGCTAATAAATGCATTCAAGGAGTACCAGGTTTTAGTTTTGTTATAGCTGACAAAACTAAACTTTCTAGATGTAAAGAAAATTCAAGAAGCTTATGTTTAGATTTATATGAGCAATGGATTACTATGGAAAAAGACGGCAAGTGGAGATACACTTCACCAACACATGTGGTAGCTGCTTTTTCTAAGGCACTAGATGAATTATTTGAGGAAGGAGGGGTAAGAAGTAGATATATTAGATATAGTGAGAATAATAGATTGTTAAGAGAAAAGCTTAAAGATATAGGAATTTTTTCGTATATAAAAGAGGAATTTCAATCGCCTATAATAACAACTTTTGTTTTTCCATATGATAATTTTAATTTTAATGAATTTTATAATTATGTAAAGGATAGAGGGTTTGTTTTATATCCAGGCAAGTTAACAGATGTAGATACTTTTAGGATTGGGAATATTGGTGAAATTTATGAAGAAGACATTCATATTCTATGTGATGTAATAAAGTCTTATGTTATGGGGAGGAAGTAATGGATAATATAGAAGCAGTGGTTTTTGACTGGGCTGGGACTACAGTTGATTTTGGATGCTTTGCTCCAGTAAATGCGTTTTGTGAAGTTTTTAAACAAGAAGGTATAAATATAACATTGGAAGAGGCTAGAGAGCCTATGGGTAAACTAAAAAGGGATCATATTATGGATATACTTGAGATGCCTAGAATAAGGAAGTTTTGGGAAAACATATATGGAAGAATTCCTAATAATGAGGATGTAGAGCGTTTATATTCGAAGTTTGAACAATTGCTTATGTCCTCACTTTCAGATTACACAGAACCGTTACCGTATGTTGTAGAAACTGTAGAATTTCTAAGGGATCATGGAATTAAGATTGGTTCAACTACAGGATATACAGATAATATGATGAAATTAGTATTAGAAGGTGCAAAGAAAAAAGGATATGAACCAGATTTTATTGTAACTCCAGATGCAACTAATTTTTATGGAAGACCATTTCCTTATATGATTTTTAGAAATATAGAGAAACTTAAAATTTCATCGGTTTGGAAAGTTATTAAGGTTGGTGATACTGAAGCAGATATAAAGGAAGGTATAAATGCAGGAGTTTGGTCTATAGGTGTGGTTGTTGGAAGTTCAAAACTTGGACTAAATAAAGAGGAATTTGAATCTTTATCGGAAAGCGAGAAAAGAAAAGTCATGAAGATAGTAAGAGATAAGTTTTTAGGATTAGGAGCAGATTTTGTAATAGATACAATGAATGAATTACCAGAATTGATAGGTAAAATAAATATGCTAATAAGAGAAGGAAAAAGACCTGGTACTTGGAGAAAATCCATATATATATGTTGATTTGAAGAGTTTATAAAAGAGGACTGTATTAAAACTATTTTTTTATAGAATGGCAATTTAAAACATAAATTAAAACAGGCTATTGGTAGCTTTTAATCTTTAAGGTTACCAATAGTCTTTTATTTTTTGTGATTTAATAATATAGTTTGTAATTTTAAATTAAACTTGTCTACTAGTTAATAATGCAAGTTATTTTGATACAGCATTCTTGTGAATATAAAAAATTATTTATATTTACTAAGGTAATTATATAATTTTATTATAAATTAATTATAAATAGTTTTATAATTAATTTAATAGGATATTTTGATTTATCAGCAACCTAAATTAGATAGATTATTAATTTCAATTAATAATTAAAAGAGATTAAAATTTTGTATTATAAAGAACTGAATTTTTTTTGGACAAACGTATATATATAGTATATTATGTAATAAGAAGGATTATTTTGTGGAAAATTCTTATTATATACTTAAAAAAGGGTGGGATGAAAGGAGAAATTTAAAAATAAGGTTTTAGATTTTAGTGTTTTCTTTAGTTTTAAATACAATCATTATAAAATGGGTGGGTCTTTTATTGTGAATTATATAAGTCAAATGATAGAATAAAAGGTGTATAATGAGTATTTATCAATGCTACCATGTTTAAATGACAACAGAAATCAATCATTAGTGGCTTATATTGACAATATTATAAATATAATAGAAAATGTAGCTATATCAGTAAATGAAGGTGCAGAAGGAACCCCAATAATATTTCAAAAAAGTTATGTGTATAGCAGATAAGACTAATGATATTTCAGAAGTGGTTAAATTCAACTAAAGAAAGTGTAAATGACCTTGAGGAAAAGGTTGATCATTTCAAAATATAAATTTTAAAATAGTGTTAGGAGTAGATTATGATAGAAAATAAGAGTGTTCAAGTTGCAAAAGTAGCAATTCAAATGGCGACATCAACTAGGGAAGACGAACAAGTTTTAATATCAGAATTTAAAAAAGATAATATATTTGCTGTAGCTGTAGATATAGGTGGAAATTTAAATACTTCTATACCTAAGATAATAGAAAGAGCCTTGGTTGCATCAAAAAGAACAGGTATTATAAAGGATTGTCATGTTCATGATGGAGCTATAGTTGGAGCTACAAGGGAAGCAATTATGCAAATTTCTGCAAAGGCTAATGGTCTTAATGTAGGTGGTAAAATAGGAATAGCAAGATTTGGAGAACATTTAAGTGTTGCTATATTTTTAAGTATAGGCTTATTGCACTTAAATGAAGTTGTAATAGGAATAGGTCATAGATCAATACACGCAATAGAAGATGTATAAATAAAAATTATTATTTAAGTTGACATTGTTTTTAAAAACTAGTATAATTTAGAAAATAATTTGATATATAATAATTGTAAAAAGTAGTGTTTACTATTTATATTAATAAATTTTAGGAAGGAACATTTTTTATTACATAATAATATTATATATAACATTAAGTTTTAAGGGCATGGTAGAATAGAATTTTAGAAGTATGGTAGATAAGTATCTTTAGAACTTAAATAAATTATATTTATTAGTCAATGTAGAATTTTTTTATAGAGAAGTATAGAGTTTAAATTAGTAGCATAGTAATTTGGTAGGATATAAGAAGTATATTAATAAAGTTTACTTAGGGTCACTCTCTGCCAAATTTTAGAGAGTGGCTCTTTTTAATATTAAATAAGCTTTGAAGTAAACTCCTATTATATATTTTGTAGGAGTATGTTCAAATAACCAAATCAAATATTTGGATTATAATTCAAATGAAACTCCTACTCATTACATTAGTAGGAATAAGTTCGAATAACCAAGTCTAAGATTTGGATTATCATTTAAAATTTGGAGGATGGTAGTATGGTAGCAAAGAAAAAAATTTCAGTATTAATTTCAATTCTTTTAGGCACAGCAATAATAGCTGGCTGTTCAAACAAATCTAATGAAGGACAAAGTACGAAAAAAACAGTATCTATTGGAATAAACCAGATAGCAGAGCATCCAGCATTAGATGAAGCAAGAGAAGGGTTTAAGGATGCTTTAAAATCTAATGGCTATGAAGAGGGGAAAAACCTTACTTTAGATTTTAAAAATGCTCAAGGTGATATAAGTACGGCTCAAATGATTTCACAAAATTTTGTAACAGAAAAAAAAGATATGATTTTCGCTATTGGAACTCCAGCAGCACAATCAGCTTTTAATGTAAGTAAGGAAATTCCTATAATAGTTACTGCAATTACAGATGCCAAAAAAGCAGGAATCGTAGAAAACTATGACAAAGGAAATACTAATGTAGCTGGAACCAGTGATGCAGCACCATTAGATAAACAATTCAAATTACTAAAGCAAATATTTAAAGATGTTAAAAAAGTGGGGATAATATATAATACTAGTGAAGTAAATTCGGAAGTTCAAATAGGAAAAATTAAAGAAATAGCTAAGGATAATAATTTAGAATTAGTTGTAACAGGTGTTAATACAGTAAATGACGTAAGCACAGCTTTAGATGTGATGTTATCTAAGGTAGATGCGTTATATACTTTAACAGATAATTTAGTAGCATCATCTATGCCTCTAATATCTAAAAAAGCAATTGAGAAGAAAATACCAGTAATTGGTGGAGAAGAGGCGCATGTAAAGGCAGGTGCATTAATAACTGAAGGTATAAATTATAAAAAATTAGGTTTTGAAGCAGGTCTTAAAGCTGTAGAGGTTTTAGAAGGTAAAAATATAAAAGAAATGTCTGTTAGTACTTTAAATGATACAGAATTAGTTATAAATAAAAATACTTTAGATGCATTAAAAATCCAAATACCTAAGGAGATACTTGATAAAGCAAAAATAGTAAAGGAGGGGAATTAAATGCCTTTTTTACTAGGAATATTAGAACAGGGATTAATAATATCAATAGCTGCTTTGGGGGTATATATAACCTATAGTATATTAGATTTTCCTGATCTTTCTGTTGATGGAACATTTTCACTAGGAGCAGCTATATCGATAGTATTAGTTTTAAATAATGTAAATCCATTTATAGCAATTCTATTGTCAATGATAGTTGGAAGCTTAGCAGGACTTGCAACAGGTCTTTTGCATGTTAAGTTAAAAATAACCAATCTTTTATCTGGAATCTTAGTTATGATAGGGTTGTATTCAATAAACTTAAGAGTAATGGGTAAAGCAAATATCTCTATGTTTAACAAACAAAGTATATTTTCAGATTTAAATAAGTTCATGGCAGGTTCAATATGGAGTAAACTAGTAGTTATATTAATAATAACTTTAGTTATAAAGTTTATTATGGATTTATTATTTAAAACAAAGTTTGGATTTATATTGAAGGCAACAGGAGATAATGAAACCTTAGTTACAACATTAGGAGTTAATAAAGGAAATATTAAAATATTAGCACTAATGTTTTCAAATGCCTTGGTTGGGCTATCAGGTGGAATAATGGCTCAATATCAAGGTTTTTCGGATATATCAATGGGGACAGGACTTATAATAATGGCACTTGCAGCTATTATCTTAGGTCAATCTATATTTAGAAAAGAAGGGGTAATTAAAGCCACTACAATAGTTATAATAGGAGCATTTTTATATAAGCTTAGTATAGGAATAGTTCTTAAACTTGGAGTAACACCAACAGATGTTAAGCTTATAACATCAATAATAGTTATACTTGCAATAGTCTTAAATAATGTTAAATTTGTGGATACTATTAAAGGTAAAAAAGTGAAAAGAGGTGTTATAGATGCTTAATATAAATAATGTTTCTAAAGTATTTAATGAGGGAACAATAAATGAAATAAAAGTAATAGATAAGCTTAATGTAGCTATTAATGATGGAGAATTTCTTACTATAGTAGGAAGTAATGGGGCAGGAAAATCAACTCTTCTAAATTTAATTGCAGGAAGTTTTAATCTAGATGAAGGTAATGTGATATTACAAGATAACGATATTTCCAATATTTCAGAGCATAAGAAAGCTAAGTTCATAGCCAGAGTCTTTCAAGATCCGACCAAGGGAACATCGCCTTCTATGACAATACTAGAAAATTTATCATTAGCAGATAATAAAGGAAGAAGATTTGGTTTTTCTTTTGGTATAGATAAAAGAAAAATAGAATTTTTTAAAGAGCAATTAGCAATATTAAATTTGGGCTTAGAAAATAAATTAAATACAAAGGTAGGATTGCTTTCAGGGGGTCAAAGGCAAGCATTATCATTATTAATGGCAACTTTAAAAACTCCTAAATTATTACTTTTAGATGAGCATACAGCAGCATTAGATCCTAAAACGTCAGAAACGATAATGCAAATAACTGATAAAATAGTTAAAGAGAAAGATATAACTACTCTTATGATAACTCATAATTTAAACCATGCGTTAGATTATGGAAATAGGATAGTAATGATGCACCAAGGTAAAATAGTTTTAGATAAACAAGGAATAAGTAAGAAATCATTAACAAAAGAAAAGTTAATTGAACAATTTAATTCAGTAACTTTAAATGGTGATTTTGATGATAGGGTTATTTTAGCCTAATAGAAAGTTTAGCGGGGATTATTTCTAAATTTAAATAGGGTTATATAAATTTTCAGCAACTTGGAATTTCTAGTTGTAATAAGAAAATTTATATAGCCCATTTTTTGTGAGTAAATAAATGCATATAAGAGCATTATGACTTTATTCATTAATTTTTATTTATTAAATTTAAATGTATAGATGATTTTTTACTATAATAAGACGGCATTTTTAAAGAAATTCCATATCTTTCACAAGCATTTAATAGAGCATAATTTAATTTACGTGCATTTACTCCAGAGCATCTATACCTATCTCCAAATTTTTTTTCATATTTCTCTCTAATTCCAGGAAAATTTTTATCTAATTGCTTATAGTAGTGATCTCTTTGTCTATCACGCAAAGACATTCCAATCCAAGGAACAATATATTTTACACCATAGTAATCTGCTTTATTAACTATATCTAAAATATTTTCTTCTTTATCTTCAATAAAAGGTAGGATTGGCATCATTGTTATACTTGTACATATACCTAAAGTAGAGAGTATTCCAAGAGCTTTGAATCTATCACTAGAAGATGGAGCAAATGGTTCTACTATACTAGCTAGGTTATCATCAGTAGTAGTTATAGTCATTGCTACAGATGTATATATTTTGTTTATTTCTTCTAATAAATCTATATCTCTTAAAATCAAATTACTTTTAGTGGTTATATGAATTGGATAGTTATATTCGGCTATAACTTCTAAACAGCCTCTAGTTAATAAGTATTCTTTTTCAGACTTGGTATATGGATCACTCATTGCACCAGTACCTATAACACCTTTTTTTCTCTTACTCTTAAGTTCTTTTCTAAGTATGTCTACAGAATTTCTTTTTACAATAAGTTCATCGAAATTATCTATTTTATAGCATAAACTTCTTGAATCACAATATATACAGTGATGCTCACAACCTCTATAAATATTAAAAAGATGATTAGTACCAAACCAACTGCTGGGACTTTTATTACGAGAAAGTAAAGCTTTTGCATCTATCTCTTTAGGCATAAAATAACCTCCTTTTAAAGTTATATACCTCTTAAATTTGTGCTTTTAAAATATTCCTAATTATTAAAGCTTGATTTTTATTTCAATAATAGTTTATAAATTCTAACTATCTCTCCTGCATAGTTCATTCCATTTCCAACATAATCCCAACCATTTTTTTCATAATATCCACTAAGCTCAGTAAACAAATATAAACTTTTATAGCCTAATTTAGTTGATTGTTCAATAGCAAATTTTTGCAATCTAGTTCCAATACCTTTGTTTCTATATTGCTCGCATACAAATAAACCTCCTAACCAAGGATATAAATCTTGTCTACTTTTTAAATCATTTCTCCATAACCCAACAGTGCCAATAGGTTTATCGTCTAATAAGCATACAAACATTTGAGGTATATCTTCTACATTTAAACTGTACTCTACAAGATTCTTAAAAAATATATAGTTATTTTTAGCTCCCCACTCTTTCCATAGCCAGTCTGTAACTTCATTTACTAAATCTCTTCTTTCTTCCAAACTAACAATTTTCAGCATTATTTATTTCTCCATTAAATTTGTATTGTTAATACGCATTTTATTACGAGTATGAACTAGAATTATTATACCATATATTGGGGTAAAAGCTGTTTATTTTAATATGGTTTACTTAAAAGTATAATATTTATTATCCTAAAAATTAGATTTTTAAGTAACTAAAAAATTAATCCCATCCACCATTTGCATATGCACTTAGTTGAAGAGTAATCTGTATTTTTACGAGTTTATAACAAATGTATAACACAACTTAATAGGCTTTAAACAAGGAATTTACATTTATGGGTTATTATTTATTTATAGTCAAGAGGCTATTGAAAATAAATAATGAGTGAAAGTGAGAGGTTAATTTAATATGAAGAGAGTTTTAGCTTTAATGGCAAGTGCAGTTTTGGCAACAACAATTTTAGCAGGATGTTCAAGTACTACAGGAAGTAAAACTGATGATAAAAAGGGTAGTGATAAAATAACAGTTGTTTGGTATCCAAATGAATCCGGCGAAGATTTAAAGGATTGTAGAGATGAATTTGGGAAAATAATAGAAAAGGCAACTGGTAAGAAAGTTGAACATAAAACTACAACTGATTACTCTATAGCAATAGAAACTATAGCTAACAATAATGCAGCAATATCATTTATGGGGGCACAAGGTTATGTAGAAGCTCATAATAAAAATGCTAAGATAATGCCACTTGCAGTACAAAGTGGAAAGTCTGGAACATTAGACGATGCTATTTATTATAGTTGGATTGCTGTAAATAAAGGAGAAGAAGAACAATATAAAGATGGTGATAAATTTAAGTTAGACAAAATAGAAGGAAAGAAAATATCTTTTGTATCTAATAGTTCAACTTCAGGATTTAAAGTACCAACTCAAAATATAGTGACTTATTTTAATAAAACAGATAAATGGAAAGACTTAAAGAAAGATGATTTGTTACAGGGTGGTAAAGATAAATTCTTTTCAGAAGTATTATTTGGAGGCTCACATCAGGGTTCAGCAGCTAATCTTTTAACTAATAGAGCAGATGTAGCAGCCTTTTGTGATACTACTTTAGCAAATTATGTTGAAGTGGCTGATGGTAAACCAAATACAGCTGGAACGACTTATAGAATAAAGAATGATGCAGCAGATCCATTTACAAATTTGCATGGTAAAGAATATGTAATAATATCTTCATCTCCAGTATTAAATGCACCGTTTGCGATGAACACTTCGGTATTAACAGATAAAGAGCAAAAGGATATACAAGATGCATTCTTGTCAGATGAAGTAACAAATAATGAAAAGATATTTGTACCAAAAAGTTCGAAATTCAAAGGTTTAATACAAAAAGAAGGTAAAGAGAAATTTTTAAAGGTTGAGGACTCATGGTTCAATCCAATAAGAGATTTATCTAAGTAAATTTGAAATAGTTTTTTAAGAAGCAGATTTAAAATACCCCAGGGCTTAAGTGGCAAGGAGCACCTGGGGTTAAATTTAAGATGAGGGGATTTTGGTGATGGCATTATTAGAGTTTAAAAATGTATCTAAAGAATATAAAGGTGGAGTAAAGGCTTTATCTAATATTAATTTAGAGGTTAATGAAGGTGAGTTTTTATCTATTATAGGTCCTTCAGGAGCAGGAAAATCTACTCTTTTAAGATGTATAAATAGACTTATAGATCCAACAGAAGGAGAAGTGAAATTTGATGATGAAAAGGTAACATCATTTAAGAAGAGTGAACTTAAAAATCTTAGAAGAAAAATAGGTATGATATTTCAACATTATAATTTAGTTAATAGGTTAAGTGTAGTTGAAAATGTGCTTCATGGTAGACTTGGATATAAATCAGCTATAAAAGGTATTATGGGTATTAATAGTGAGGATGAAAAAAAGAAAGCATTTGAGATACTTAGTAAGCTTGGAATAAAAGATCAAGCTTATAAAAGATGCGATGAGTTAAGTGGAGGACAAAAACAAAGAGTAGGAATAGCAAGAGCTTTAATACAAGACCCTAAGCTTGTATTATGCGATGAGCCTATAGCTTCATTAGATCCGAATTCATCTAAGATAATAATGGATCATTTGAAAAATATAAATAAAGAAACAGGAATAACATGTATACTAAATTTACATCAGGTAGATGTGGCTATGAAATATTCAGATAGGATTGTAGGGATAAATGATGGAAGAATAATTTATGATGGTGATGCAAGGAACTTAACTAAGGAAATAATTCATGAAATTTATGGTATAGAGGCTGGTGAACTTATAAATGATTAAGGTAAAGGCCGTAGAAATAAATACTATAAGAAAGAGAAATATAATATTTTTGATAAGCCTAACTTTTTTGGCTTTTTTAACTGTACTAGCTATGAACTTAACAGATTATGATCCTGCTAAGGCGATTGTATCAGTACCTAAGGCTTTAATATGGATGTTCACAGGGTTTATACCTAATAAAGATTCTTTAGCAAAGCTCCCAGATATAATATCAAAAATGATAGAAACCATATTTCTATCAATAACAGCTACAACTACTGCCAGTATTTTTTCATTAATATTTTCGCTATTTGGATCTGAAACCACAAAAATAAATAATATATTAACGGTTGTAGTAAGATTTATAGCCTCAATTTTTAGAAATGTTCCTGATGTAGTATGGTCAATGATACTTTTATTTTCTTTTGGTCAAAATATACTAACAGGTTATTTTGCCTTATTTTTTGTGACTTTTGGAACCCTCACAAGGGCATTTATTGAAGCAATAGATGAATCAAGTTATGAAGTTGTAGAAGCACTTCAAACTACTGGGGCTAGTTATTTCCAAGTAGTGGCTCAAGGGGTTATACCTTCTACATTTCCTCAAATATTAAGTTGGATATTATTTATGATAGAGACAAATATAAGAAGTTCAGCTTTAATAGGTCTTTTAACCGGAACTGGTATAGGATTTTTATTTAATATTTACTATAAAACAATGCAGTATAACATAGCTGGATTAGTAGTAATAGCTATGATAATATCTGTTTTAATTATAGAGACATTATCTAATTATATAAGGAGGGTAATACTTTAATGGATATTTCTAATTTACAAACTAAGTCAACGTATATAAGGCATAGAAATGGAAAGATAAAAACCGCTGTCCAAAGTAAAGCACAAATAGTAACAAAACTAACATTAATAATATTAGCACTCCTTACAATCTATGGATTTAAAACTTTTGATTATAAAAATATATCTGTTGTTGTTGCCATGGGGGAGACTTTAAATAATATAAAGCAAATGTTTTTAGGAGCTAAACTTTCACATTTTAATTTACAATATGGTTTTTACCAGGTACTAGTAACGCTTTCATTAGGTTTTTTAACCACATTAATAGGAGCTGTAATAGCATTATTTTTAGGAATATTTGCAGCAAGGAATTTATCAAATAGAGCAACTTCTAACATAATTAAAGCAGTAGTTTCTTTCATAAGAGCTATACCTACTGTACTGTGGGTACTTATATTTGCAGTAGCAGCTGGACTTGGTAGTGTAGCAGCAGTAATAGGGTTAACATTTCATACCGTAGGTTACCTTATAAAAGCTTATTCAGAGTCTTTTGAAGAAATGGATGAAGGTGTAATAGAAGCATTAAAAGCATCGGGAGCAAGTTTTTGGCAGATAATATTTCAAGCAGTTTTACCATCAACAGCAACTTCATTAATGGCATGGACTTTTTTAAGATTTGAAATAAACTTTACTAATGCAGTAGCAATGGGAGCAGCAGCGGGAGCAGGAGGAATAGGCTTTGAACTATTTATGGCTGGTGGATTTTATTATGATTTAAAAGAAGTTGGAGTAATAACAATGCTCATACTTGCCTTTGCAATGTTTCTTGAATTCTCATCCACAAAGATAAAAAATAAGTATATAAAATAAATAAGAAATCCCTAAGTCTAAAGCTTAGGGATTTTGAAGCTATGCACAAAATCAATGAACTCATCTTTAGATAGTGGTTTACTTATATAATATCCTTGTATATTTTCGCAGTGAAGATTTTTCATCACATTAAGATGTTCTTTAGTCTCTATTCCTTCACTAGTTATATCAAGGTTTAAATCGTGAGCTAAATTAACTATTGTTTTTACTATAGGGAAAGATTTTTTATCTTTATCTATTGTAACTAATAAGGAACGGTCAAGTTTTATAGTGTCGATTGGAAGTTTACTTATGTAATTAAAGGATGAATATCCAGTACCAAAGTCATCGAGAGCTATTTTAACGCCAAGGTCCTTGATTTTATTTAGGACATTTATTATATAATTCATATTATCTATAGTTTCATCTTCAGTTATTTCTATCTTTAAATTATTTGCTGGTAATCCTGTTTCCTCTAGAATATCAGAAATAAGTTTATGAAAATTAGGCTGTTTAAGTTGTGCATAAGAAGTATTTACTGATATACATATATCAAGTCCGTCATCAATCCATTCTTTACATTTCTCACAAGCAGTTTTTAATACCCAATTATCTATTTCAAGTATGATACCTATTCTTTTTGCAAGAGGTAAGAATCTAAAAGGAGGAAGTATTTCCCCATCTTTTTGCCATCTTATAAGAGCTTCAGCTCCAATTATTTTAGAAGAATTGATGTTGAAAATAGGTTGAAAGTATAATATGAATTCATTTTTATCTAATGCTACAAGTAAGTTTTTTTCTAATAAAAAATCATCTAGCATGTCTTCTTTAAAAAGTGTATAACAATTTCCTCCATTATGTTTAGAAGCATACATTGCTATATCGGAGTTCATTATTAAGGTTGATACATCGTTACCATTATTAGGATAAATACTTGCTCCAATACTAAAAGTAATATTGAAGGAATGTTTATCAATACAGATATTCTTTGAAAGTAAATTTAAAATATTATTTGCTAAGATTTCTATATTTTTAATACTTTCATAGTTTTTATATATAAGTATAAATTCATCTCCACCATGTCTGCCTATAGAAATATCATCAGTAACAATGGTTTTTAAAATTATTGCTAATTCACTTAATACATCATCGCCCTTGTTATGTCCTAAAGTATCATTCAAAATTTTAAAATTATCAATATCTATAAAAAATACAGCAAAAGGAATGTTGTTTTTTATAAGCATATCAATGTTAGAAAATATATTTTGCCTATTAGGTAAATCGGTTAACGAGTCAAACCTTGCAAGTCTTTCCATATAATTTTGAGAATCAACGATTAGCCTAAGCATCCTATTTATGTCTTCACATAATAGAGAAATTTCATCTTTTGAATTATCTATAGGAAGATAAGTAAAGTTACTGTCTTTTAGATTAACGTTATTAATAAAAGTATTAATGCTCTTTATTCTACTAATTATTTTTTTATTAAGTATGAAATAGCATAAGAAAATAATTAACATACAGGTTAATATTAAAAAAAGTAAAAAAAGAATCATATTATTTTTAGTACTTGAATAAACAACTCTAAGTTCTTTATTTTGAATAAAAAATTTACTATTATTATTTAAAGTATTAATTTTTAAAGAAGTTAAAGTGCGATTATTAGGAATAATATCTATGTAAAGTTCCCTGCCATTTATGTAAGTATAAGGAGTAGATGAAGAATAATTGTTTGTAATACTAATATTTTTCCCCAAAATATTATTGAATTTATTTATAAGATTTTTATCAAATTTATTGATTAATATAATATATCCATTTAAATTGTTGTTAGAAAGTAGTGGTTCAACACTTGTAAAATACAGGTTATCGTTTGTTCCTACAAAGCCATTTAACTTAGGATTATTTTTTATTAATAAATTCTTAGTTATATCAAAGGCGCTATCAAAATCATTTAAAACATTATCATTTGTTAAAAGTGGATTATTATATTGATAAATTTTATTATAATTTTTATCGATTACAAGCATGTAGTCAATTTGTGTATTACTGAAAAAGCTTTGGGCATTAAATTCTTTTAAATCTCTAGTATTCATATATAGAGAAAGATATTTTGATAAGGTTGAATTTTTTGTAGATAAATCAGAAGTATTTTCTAAAACAAAATTATCTATATTAATTAAAATAGATTTAGCTCTATTTTTTTCACCAGTAAGAAAGGATTTAAATAAAAATAATGATAAAATCAAATAAAGAATTATTGAAAAAATCATAGTTATTAAAAAACTTTTAGATATACTTTTAGATAACTTCAAAGAATAACACTCCTTTTATCATTAGATTAATTATATTTTCAATCACATCAAATATTATAAAGTAAAAAGTAGCAAAAAGAAACAAATTTGCATGTGTAATATCTAAATATCAAATTATTACTCTACTTAGTAATAAAAATTATAATTTATGAAAATATATTTGTGTAAATTATAAAGGTATATTATATATGAGGAAAATTTAATATTAATAATATTTTAAGTAAAAGGTTAAAAAAATTTAACATTTGACAATTAAAAAACTTATTTACAAAAAGAATGATTAGGAGTATCATTTTCTTGGAAGAAGAATAAAATGATATTATAACAATAGATTATTTGTTAGGTGAGGTTACTGTAAAGAACACACGCCACTGCCCAGAAATGTCCAGAGACGCCAATGGGTTAGCAGGTATTATCGAAGTAAGGTATTACTTAATGTGGCTGGCAATGTCCTAAGTCTTACAGAGCTAAAACTCAACGAGTGAAAGAATTTGTTGATCCATATTTTTATGAGTCTATGAGTCCCTTCATTTGGTTGAAGTGGGCTTTTTTTAATTAATTTACAACAATTTCAATCTTGCCGATTTAATAATCAACTCTGAATTTAAGATAAAATAAATTATTTTAGTGTTCAGAGGTATTATAATGTAAAATTTTAATTTGTATATATTTGGAGGTGAAAGGCGTGGAAGAAGGTCCTAGTAAGCTGAGTAAGGAAAAAATTGAATATAGTACAGCTAACCATTTGGCTAGGGCAGTTTTCCTGCCTTAGCTTAAAGGATAGCAGTACCTGAATTTAAGGAGGTATTGTTATGGAACTTAAAAAATTTACAGATGTTATTGAAAAAAAGCTTATGGAGCCATTTTTCAAACAATTAGATACATCAATAAATGGGTTGAGTGAGGAAGAGGCAGAAAGAAGATTAGAGATATATGGTTACAATGAGTTAGGAAAAGAAAAGTCCCATTCAGTTATATATAACTTTTTTATTAATTTTAAAAATCCTTTAGTAATTTTATTGTTAGTATTAGCTGTAATTTCATATATTACAGGTGATTTAAGAGCAGCAATAGTTATGTTATGTATGGTTGCCCTTGGAGTTGTTTTAAAATTTGTACAAGAATCTAAAGCCGATGAATCTGCTGAAAAATTAAAGGCTATGGTTTCTACAACAGCTACTGTAATAAGAGATGGAGAGCAAAAAGAAATAGAATTAAGAGAAGTAGTTCCAGGAGATATAATACATTTATCTTCAGGTGATATGATACCAGCAGATTTAATTTTGATTACTTCAAAAGATTTATTTGTAAATCAATCTTCATTAACAGGAGAATCTTTACCTGTAGAAAAGCAAGTCACTGAAGAAAATACAAATAATCCCTTAGAAGATAAAAATCTTTGTTTTATGGGAACCAATGTTGAAAGTGGTACAGCTATAGCTGTAGTTTTAAATACAGGTAAGAAAACTTATTTTGGACAACTAAGTAGTAGATTAACAGTAGAAAGAGAACTTACAAGTTTTGATAAGGGTATAAATGATTATACTTGGCTTATGATAAAATTTCTACTTGTAATGGCACCAATAGTATTTTTAATAAATGGCCTTATAAAAGGAAGCTGGATGGAAGCTTTTTTATATGGTGTGGCAGTAGCAGTTGGGTTAACACCCGAAATGTTACCTATGATAGTTACAGTTAACCTTTCAAAGGGCGCAATGTCTATGGCAAGGAAGAAGGTTATAGTAAAAAAACTAAATGCTATTCAAAATTTTGGAGCTATGGATATACTTTGTACAGATAAAACAGGTACAATAACTTGTGGAAAAGTAATATTAGAAAAACATTTAAATATTTATAATAAAAATTCTGATAGAGTTTTGAAGTATGGGTATATAAATAGTTTTTATCAAACAGGTTTAAAGAATGTAATGGATACAGCTATATTAGAGCACAAGAATGATAGTGTTGAATTTGATATAGCTGATAAATATGAAAAAATAGATGAAATTCCATTTGATTTTATAAGAAAAAGAATGTCAGTTGTAGTTAGAAACAAAAGAATGGAAGATGTAGTAATCTGTAAAGGTGCAGTTGAAGAGGTACTAGCTCTTTGTAATAAATATGAAACTAAAGAAGGTACCGAACCTTTCGTAGGTAGAATGAGTAAAGAGATAGAAGAAATTGTAACAAATTTAAGTAAAGATGGTTTTAGAGTTTTGGCAATAGCTTACAAGATAGTTAAAGAGTATAAAAAAGAATATTCAATCAAAGATGAAAGTGAATTAACTTTACTTGGATTTATGGCATTTTTGGATCCGCCAAAGGAAACAGCAGCACAAGCTATAGCTAAGTTTAGAGAATATAATGTAGATGTAAAGATATTAACTGGAGATAATGAATTAGTAACAAGAAAGATATGCAAAGAAGTTAATCTCCCTGTAGAGCATATATTATTAGGCAGCGATATAGAAAATTTAACAGATGAGGAACTTGGGGTAGAGGCTGAAAAGGTATCTGTATTTGCAAAGTTATCACCAATGCATAAGGAAAGAATTATAGGAGCTTTAAAATCAAGAAATCATGTTGTAGGGTTTATGGGAGATGGAATAAATGATGCACCAGCTTTAAAGGCAGCAGATGTAGGTATTTCAGTAGATAGTGCAGTAGATATAGCTAAAGAGTCTTCTGATATAATTCTTTTAGAAAATAATTTACTTGTATTAGAAGAAGGAGTTTTAGAGGGAAGAAGAGTATTTGGCAATATAGTTAAATATATAAAAATGACTGCAAGTTCAAATTTCGGTAATATGTTCAGCGTAATAGCAGCTAGTATATTTGTACCCTTTATACCTATGTTACCAATACAAGTTTTAACTAATAATCTACTTTATGATTTATCACAAACAACAATACCAACAGATACAGTAGATGAAGCGTGGATAAGAAAACCAAGAAAATGGGCAGTAGATGAGATAAAAAAATTTATTTTTTGTATAGGGCCAACAAGCTCAGTATTTGATATAACTACATTCATTGTAATGCTATATATTTTTAATTGTTTTGGAAATCCAAGTTTATTTCAAACAGGTTGGTTTTTAGAATCTCTATTTACTCAAACTTTAATAATACATGTTATAAGAACTAATAAGATACCATTTATTCAAAGTAGAGCTTCTAAACCACTATTAATAACCTCATTATTAATAGTAACAGCAGGTGTAATTCTAGTAAATTCACCATTAGCATCAGCATTTGGTTTTGCAAAACTACCATTAATGTATTATCCAATATTAGCTTTAACAATATTCTGTTATTTCTTATTGACTCAACTTGTAAAAACTTTATATATTAAAAAGTTTAAATTAGATTATTAAAATTTATCGCCGTATTTTGTGCGGCGATTTTATTTTGTACAAATTAATATTTAAGAAGAATTTAATGTTAAAATACAAACTTTGGTGTTAAAATAAATCTAAAAAAGGGGGATTTTCAAATGTTGGAAGTTTTTGAAAAAACGAAAATAAGATGGTTATTATTATTTTTTGTTATAATTAATATAGTGTTAGCAATTCCTTTAGTTATATATACTATTATCTATGGAGATTCATTAGATGGAATAATGACTGATTTGATAGGCTTTGTTAGTAATCTCACAATAGTAATATTTGTAGGCATATATTACTATAAAAATAAAGGTGATAATAAAATAAATTTTAAATTTATAAAAGAAAGTGGGACTAAGAAAGAATTCATATTACTTACAGTTTTTAACCTTATTTTTGCTTTTGCATCAGTTTTTTTATTACAAGGAATAATACATTATGTAAAACCAGAGATGTTAAAGGAATTATTACAGGAAAGTCCTATTAAATCAGATAGTATTATTATGGCAATATTAGTAGCCTGCATAATGGCTCCTGTAGTAGAGGAACTTGTATTTAGAGGAATTATATTTACTAGACTTAGATTTAGATTTAATACTACTGCTGCAATTTTGATTTCATCACTTATATTTGGTTTGTTACATATTTCATTATCAATAGTTCATGCGTTTATTTTAGGTGTGACATTTTGTGTAATATTTAAGAAGTATAATAATATATTTTTAAATATGATATTACATTCAGTGTATAACTTTTTGGCTACAGTTGTTGGTGGAGTGTTAGGATTATCATTTTTGAATTTTGATATCCTTACTGCAAGTGATACATCAATAAACATATGTATTGCTATATCATTAGTATTAGTAATTTTATCAGGTATATATTTATTCAAATTCTGTAAAGAAAACTGGAGAGCTAGAGACTTTGAGGATGAAATAATAGAGCTTGTTTAAATTATAATTTCAATATTATATATTTGCTTAAATTAAAAAGTGGGGATAACCCACTTTTTTTGTTGAAGAAACTTAATTTTCTTTAACAAAATAGTATGTTAATTTAATTTATGGAAATAATAGTATCAATATTGATTTGAAGAGGTGAATGTTATGAGGATACCTAAGCATATAGGTGTAATACCAGATGGAAATAGAAGATGGGCAGTAAGACAAGGTAAGGAGAAGGGCGAGGGCTATGATAGTGGTTTAGATCCAGGATTAGAACTTTTTAAGTTATGTCAAAAGGTTGGAGTAAATGAAATAACTTACTATGGCTTTACTACAGATAATACAAAAAGACCAAGGGAGCAGAGATTAGCATTTACAGAAGCATGTGTAAACGCGGTAAAACTTTTAGCAAAGGAAGATGCTGCTCTTTTAGTAATAGGTAATACAGAATCAGCTATGTTTCCTAAAGATTTGTTACCATATACAACAAGACAAATTTTTGGGAAGGGAACTACAAAGGTTAATTTTTTAGTGAATTATGGTTGGGAATGGGATTTGAATTCTTTACATGGAGCCAATGAAGAAAAGGTTAAGGTATCAAATGTAATTAAATCTTCTGACATATCTAGGGTTGATTTAATTATAAGATGGGGGGGAAGAAGAAGACTAAGTGGATTCTTACCAGTTCAGTCAATATATGCAGACTTTTATGTTGTAGATGATTATTGGCCAGATTTTAAAAAAGAACATTTTTATGAAGCTGTAAATTGGTATGACAAACAAGATATAACTTTAGGTGGTTAACAGAATAAGTGTCCTTATAGTAAAGTGGTCTTATATAATTTTTAAAATTTAAATTTTATTATTGGAGTAAGAAAATTATATAAGATCAAGTTTTATTAGAGATTATTATATACGTATTAAATGTATTTTAAATTTTTAAAATATGTTAGAATTAATATTAAAAATATGGTTATAAAATTTAATATGTGGTTTGAATATAATGGGGAAGGTTGAGGTAAATGCTAAAGAATAACAAGAGAAGAATTGAAGAGTTACTTAGGGATATTACAGAAAAGTATATACAAAATGATGACTTTAAAGGTGTTACCACTGAAGAAATATCTGAGAAATTATCCATTAGAAGAAATTTAGTTAGTCAATATTTAAATGAGCTTGTAGAAGAAAAGAAGGCTATGAAAATTAAAACTAGACCAGTGTTATTTACTTATATTATGGAAAATAAAAATGTAATTATTAATAATAAAAACGATAATGTATTTAATAATTTAGTGGGGTATAATGGGAGTCTTAGAGAGGCGGTTGAAAAGTGTAAAGCAGCAGTATTTTATCCAAGTAAGGATATGTCTGTATTATTAACGGGTGATAGTGGAGTTGGAAAGAGTTATATTGCAAGTCTTATCCATAGATATGCAGAAGAACAAGGTAAGATAAAATCAGGAGCACCGTTTATAATTTTTAATTGTGCAGATTATGCAGATAATCCAGAATTGTTATCGGCTAATCTTTTTGGTTATGTTAAGGGAAGTTTTACTGGAGCAGAGAAAGAGCATTTAGGGGCATTAGAATTAGCTGATGGAGGATATTTGTTTTTAGATGAAGTTCATAGACTTTCTTCAGAAGGACAAGAAAAGCTATTTGTATTTATGGATAAGGGTGTATTTAAAAGGCTTGGAGAGAGTAAAGCTGAAAGAAGAGCAAATGTAAGGTTTATTTTTGCAACCACAGAAAATCCTAAAGAAGCTCTTTTGCAAACCTTTAGAAGAAGAATTCCTATGATTATAAATATTCCTAAGCTAGATAGAAGACCAGTAGATGAAAGAATTACTATGATTTATAAGTTTTTTAAAGATGAAGCTTTAAAAATAGATAAGGATATATATATACACAGAAAGGTAATAAATTATATATTATCTCAAAAGAATGGAGGAAACGTTGGAAGTTTAAAAAATATAATAAAGTTATGTTGTGCACTTGCTTATAAAGAGCAGCAGAATGAAGAAATAATAAAAATAAATAGAATACACTTATGTTTATATGAAGAAAATTTTAATCAAAATATAAAACAATATTATTTTGAAGAATATATGAAATTAAGAAGAGAAGATGAAGAGATAAGTGAAATAAATCTTTTAGCAAATGATAGATATAATAGATTAAATGAGCTTATAGAAACTGTGGAATATCTATTTATAGAATATCAAAAGCACAATATATCTATAAGTGAACTAAGAAAAAGTTTAACTATAGAATTAAATAGAAGTTTAGAACTTATAGTTTATGAAGAAGAAGAAACGTGTAATGACTTGATTAATAATATTTATTTAGAAACAGTAGATAATACTTTAAAATTAATAGAAGGCAAATATGGAATAAAATATTATGGTAATACTAGTAAAATATTAACTAAGGTTTTAATTTATAATAAGAATAATATGAACATAGTTAATAATGAAGAACATTTTAATAAATTGAAAAGGATTAAAAATATATTAAAGAAGGAAATAAGTAAGCCACTAATAATATCAGAAAATATAATTAGCAATTTAGAAAATAATTTAGCTTGTGAATTAGATATTAGAGTTCAAATTATAATTATACTTTATGTTTTTACAATGATGGGAAATGAGTCTTCTTTAATAAATGCCATAATAGTAGCTCACGGATATTCCACAGCTAGTAGCATAGCTAGCGTAGCTAATCAATTGTATGGTGAGTTTGTATTTCAAGCATTTGATATGCCAATAGATAGTAGTCCAATAGAGGTGAAAAATAAGATAAAACATTACATAAGTGAAATAAATACATCTAAAGGAACTATAATATTGGTTGATATGGGCTCTTTAGTAGATATAAATTTAGAGTTGGAATCTATTATAAGTGGAGATTTAGGCATAATAAATAATATAACAACAAATATAGCACTTGATATAGCAGGACGAATTATTAATGGACAAGATGTTGAAAGTATGATTACTGGTATAGAAAAGAACAATCCATTAATGTGTAAATTAATAAAGGCAAAGAGTAAGAAAAAAGCTATATTAACAACTTGTATATCAGGTATAGGAACTGCAATAAAAGTTAGAAATCTTATTAAAGAATGTATAGGTAATGCAGACATAGAAGTTAAGGAATATGAGTATGCGGCTTTAAATCTTAAAGGGAAAAATGATAAGGTTTTCTCAGACTATGATGTTAAACTTATAATAAGTACTACTAAGCTTGATATAGAAGGTGTAAAAACTATACTTATACATGATTTAATAAGTGAAAATTATGATGATACTTTATTTAACATATTAGAAGATGTTACTATTGATAAAAATATTAATAATATAAAACAAGATATAATAAAGATGTTTTCTATGGACAATCTTATATCTAGAATGACTATATTGAATCCTAAGAAAATAATAAATGAAGTCGAAAGTATAATACTTGGATATGAAAGAATATTAGATAAAAGATTTAAAGTAGATTTAAAGATGACTTTATATATGCATATAAGTGTAATGATTGAAAGAATAATGTTAAAGCAAGGGCTTGAATTTAGTGAAGAGGAAGGAAAATGTTATAGAGATAATAATATTAAATTTATAGATATATCTAATGATATATTTAAAGCTATTACAGATGAATATAACCTTGTTGTTACAGAAAAAGAGATTTTTATTATACAAAGTATAATAGAATCTAGAATAGGGAAATTAAATTTTTAAAAGGATAAGACACATAAAAATTGTGTCTTATCCTTTTATCTGTTTTGCATATGACAAAATAAGAAAAACTAGACACATTTATTTTGGTAGGGAGTAATGTAGGTATTTAAAAGGGTTTTAACGATAAATTATTTATAAATAAAAGTTGGCATAATATTTGCTATAATAAGTTAGTGACATCAAAAACAGAAGAGGGAGAGAGAATAATGTATAAAATAATGATAGTAACTCATGGAAATATGGCAGCATCATTAAAAGAAACATTAAAAATGTTTACTAATGATTTAGAAGGAATTCATACTGTTGGTTTAAATGAAAGTGGAGTAGAAAACTTTAGAGAAAGATTAAAGAAGGAAGTAGAGATATGTTATGAAGAGGGAAAGGGATTATTAGTATTAGCAGATCTTTTTGGAGGAACGCCTTTTAATACATGTGTACTTGAAATAAAAAATAAGTATGAGAATGTTGAAATAATAACAGGTGTTAATTTACCTATATTAATAGAGTCAAGTCTACAAAGAGATAGTAACCTTAAGGATATAGTTAAAGACTTACAACAATCTGCAAAAGAATCAATTGTACTTACAGAATGTTTAGGTTCGTCAGAAGATGAAGATTAAAAAATAATTTTAGTAAGGAGGAAGAGATATGCACATACAATTATGGCAAATTATAATTTTATCACTGTTAGGCGGAATAGCTCAATGGGATGAGACTAATATGAAAATAGGGTTTAGAAACCCAGTTATAACAGGACTAATAGTAGGAATTATAATGGGAGACATAAAAACAGGATTATTAGTAGGTGGAACACTACAGTTAATGACTTTAGGAATAGGGAGTTATGGTGGAGCCACAATACCAGATTATGCAACAGCAACAATAATAGCAGGAGCATTGGCAATATCAACAAATCAAGGAATAGATTTTGCAATAGGAATAGGGGTACCAGCAGCACTACTTTTAGTACAGCTAGATATATTAGCAAGAATGAGTAACGTATTTTTCCAACATAGAGCAGAAAAGTATGCAGAGGAAGGAAAATATGAAAAGATAGAACTAATGAATATATTAGGTTTATCAACATGGATAATATCAAGATTCATACC
>NZ_FQZB01000023.1 GCF_900141845.1 Clostridium cavendishii DSM 21758
TGGTATTATTGATTCAAATGCATAAACATCTGCTAAATTATCTCCATATAGCTGAACTGTAACTTGGTCTCCAGCTTTTACATCTTCCTTATCATATTTAGCATATAAATTACCCGCTACTTGTTTTCCTGATGAAGCAAGCTTTGGTTCTATTTTTGATGCTACTTTTGCAACATCAAATATTCCAATTAGATTATCCTTATTAAAATCACCCTTTGATACGTAATTCCAATCATTATCCCCTTGTTTAACTCTATAATAGTTAACCATAAAGTTTAAATCATTAATATCTACTTTTTTATCCGCTGTAACATCTTCTTCTGGTGCTACTACTTCTCCATTAGCTTTAAAGAATTGTAATTCTACAGCAGATGCAAATCCTCCATTACCTTTTAAAATCTCAACCTTGAATGATTTAGCGCCTTTTACAGTTTCAAACTTTAATTCATGAGGTAACCCTGTATCTTGTAATTCTAAATTTTCAAATATCTTTGTATAATTTTTTCCATCTGTGCTTGCATATAAATTTATATTTCTCCAAACACCATTGCCGCCCTTATCTCTTGGATAATAAATTATCTTATTAATGTCATAAGGTTTAGCTATATCAACTTTTAATTCATATTTATTTTCTTTTTTGAACCAATCTGTATGCCATAAACTTCCTAAATCTCCATCTACAGCCTTAAAAGCGTCTTCTCCTGGCTGTTCACTGTTAGCTGTTGCACTTAATTCTTCTGGATTTACAGAGTTTTTATTTCTATCTTCTTGAGTTTCTCCAGCTATTTCATTACTCCATTCACCAACTTTAGTTTTATTTACAGCCCTTACTTTATAACTGTGTTTTGTAACTGGATCTAATCCTTTATGAACATAAGGACTCTTCACATTTTCATATATTGCTCCATCAACCATTATGTCATATGAAGTAGCATTTTGTACGGCATCCCATTTTACTGATATTTCATTATCCTTAATATCTGTTAATGCAACATTTTGTGGAACATCTGGAGTTACTAATGATTCATCAGCCTTTTCCACATCATTATTAAATTTGTCTAATTCTATTTGTAATGGTTGGTTAACAGCTGTAGCTTTAGTTTTTATTCTAACTACTCCCCCTTGTTCATTTGGATCAAAGTACCATGAACAACATGCTGTCTTTTCCCATTCTTCTTTGTTTGCAACTTTCTTTAATTCACCTTGTCCACAATTTCCATCAAGATCACAAGTATCACTATTAGCTAATTTTATAGCAACCTTTTCTGGATCAACTTTTGTATGAACTACAAATTCATGTTTTCTATACTCTGCCATTCCCTTGTAACTACCTTGAGTTTCGTTAACTCTTATTATAGCTTTATCAGTTCCTTCTGTTGGAGCACTAACTTGAATTTTAGTTGTAGCATATTTACCTGACCTGTGCTCTTTTGTATTTCCATCATCTTCATATAGAGTATATTCAGAATGTCCATATGGATAAACATTTAATGTTAAAGGATATTTATCACCTGGCATTTTTTCCCCATCATAATTTGCTTCTGGATACATAGGTATTATTGCTCCAGCTTTTACAAACACAGGTAATGTATTTATATCTGCCTCATATCCATTTAAGAATTTTCCTCCTTGATACTGTTTTCCAGTCCAAAAATCTATCCATCTTGTATCTTTAGGGAAATAGATTCCATTTCTTATATCAGGTTTTGTTATATCATCTTCATTTCCTTCATAAATAGGTGCAACTAAAAGGTTTTCACCTAACATAAATTGATATTGAGTATCTTTTCCTCTAGTTATAGGATCATTTGGATACTCCCAAACCATAGCTCTATCTATTGGTGCACCAGTTTTATAACTCTCTGCTGCTGTAGTATACATATATGGAGTTAAAGCTTGTCTTAGTTTTAAATATTTTCTATTTATGCTTGTATAAGGTTCTCCATATATCCAAGGTTGTTTGTCTTTTTGAGCCCAACCGGACATATTTATCATGGTTGGTATAAATGTCTTCCATTGAAGATCTCTTGTATACGTTTTAGCTTTACCACCAAATATTCCATCAGTATCTGAACTTACATATGGCATACCTGATAATCCGCCACCTATAACAGAAGGAATATGGAATCTTATATACTCAAAATTACCACCTGTTTGGTCTCCAGTCCATACTGTAGAATATCTTTGAGTTCCAGCCCATCCACATACAGCCCATACAAATCCTCTCGAATCAGAATTATTTTCAATTCCTTCGTAAGCTGATTTTGTAGCATCTAAACCATATTCATATCCAGGTCCTACCCATGCAACATCAAGTTTACATACTCTTGTACCTATCTTTCCAACTTCCTCTTTTATCTTATCAACACCATTTTGTGTCCATAATCCAACTTTAAAGCCTTGTTTTCCAGCCTCTTGTACAACTTTATCTAAATTTTCATATCCACAACCATATCCATCATTAGGTAATATCCATCCACCAGGCATATCTAAATCCCTATATTTTTTTGTAACATTTAAAACATCAGTTGTTGTTACTTTACCTGGCTTATTTTTATCACCTGTATAACTAGGATTTTGAGTGTTATAACAGTCTGCATCACCTACTCCAAACCCCCATCTTGGAAGTAAGCTTGGTCTTCCAGTTAGCTCTGTGTAACTATTCATAGTCTTTTTTAAATCTCCAGCAAAATAAAACGCATCGAATCTATTTTCATCGTGTTTCATTATACCAGTCTTTTTAAAACTATAATCACCAGCTTCAAATGTATTTCTAAATACACCATAACCTGCTGTACTCATATAAAATGGAACTGGGTTTGAAACTGATCCATCATTCCAATGTGAAATTTTTAATCCTATATGCATATCTTTATTTTTATGTGAGAAGTAACCATTTTGAACTCCACACCCATAAAAATCTTCATCATCTTTATTATCTAAAGTTTGCTCTGTAGCTTGTCCGTTATATTTTAATGGTTCTTTTTCTTTCCATATTTCTTTTTTATCATCTTTATCATACATTGCAAATTTTAATGGCTTTTTATATGCACGAAGAACTGTTGATTCTGTAGCTATTTTGTAATATTCTCCCTTATCCTCAACCTTTGGTTCTACACCTTTATAATCTTTCTTTGCTATTATTTTTTCTTGTGTTGGATCTTTAAATTCTCCTTTTGGGTCCATCCAGATTCTAAATACATCATCTTTTAGAAAAGTAACTTGTACTTTTTCTGGATTTACAGAAATATCTACTTTATTTCCATCCGTTTTAACATCCTTGATGTCACCTAAAGAAGTATATCCCTCACTAGAAACTTCATTCTCTGCCGCCATAACGTTTACACCGCTAGTAACAACTAACGATGTTACAAAAGTAAATGTTGATAGAGTAGCGACTATTCTTTTCAAGAATAATCTCTTTTTCATAATAACTTCCCCCTTTATTTTTCAAATAACATATAAAATACCAATGGTAATGTCGTCATTACCAGTTAAAATATAAAAAAGTATTATTTATATTTTATTCCAATATTTTATACATTAATTATATAATATACCTATATTTCATAAATTGTCAAAATATTTTTTTATTTTCTTAAAAATATTTTTTATTATTTATTTTTGTCATTTTTACTATATTTTAATTATAAAAAGTATATTTTTGAATACTTTTTATAATTAAAATAAATATTTACCCGAAATATTATTATCATTTTTTCTTTTCAATAATAAGCATACTTAATATTATAATTTCACATTATCTTTTTAACTGGTCATTACAAGTTTCTTTTTATAGTTACATTTTATAAATTTCTATTTTATTATAAATAAAAAAAGCAGATGAATAACTTACTATCCATCTGCTTTTTTGCTATTTATTCTTATGAATTTGAACTACATTTTCTTTACATGCCTTAACTTTTTTATGTGTTTTAAAATATATAAACTCATCTTCATTAAGATTTGTAAAGATTATCGGAACTGCTATGGACTTATTATTTTCTTTTATAAAATCCAAGTCCATCTTAGCTATTAACTGTCCTTTATCTACTATATCTCCTGTATCTATAAAAGCTTCAAAACCTTCACCTTTTAGAGATACAGTATCTATTCCTAAGTGTATCAAAATTTCTCTTTTATCTTTTGTTTCAATCATTATTGAATGCTTTGTACTAAATATATTTTTAACTACTCCATCTACAGGAGAAAACACTTCCCCATTTTCAGGAAGAATCATAAATCCATCTCCCATAATTTTTGTAGAAAAAATATCATCTGGGACATCTGACAAATCTCTTATTTCACCACACATTGGTATAAGTATATTATCTTTTTGTCTTTTCCCCGATTTTATCTTGAGTTTTTTAACTACTTTTTTTCTGTATTCATTCCTGACATTACATCTCTAATTTGAGATTTTAGTGTATCTGACTTAGGTCCAAAGATAGCTTGCATGTTGTCCCCAACTTGCATAACTCCTGCAGCTCCTAATTGTTTTAATCTTTCTATATCAACCGCTTCTTTGCTATTAACTGTAATTCTTAATCTTGTAATACAAGCATCTAAGTTTTTTATGTTTGAAGGACCACCAAAAGCTTCTAAAACTTTTTCAGCTAATTCTGTTCCTTCAACATTTATATTAGTATTTTCTTCTTCATCTTCTCTACCAGGAGTTTTTAGATTGAATTTTCTTATCATAAATCTAAAACCAAAGTAGTAAATTACTGCAAACACTAGGCCCACAACTATTACTAAATACCAAGGTGTTCTATTTGGTAATATACCAAATATGAAATAATCTATAAGACCACCTGAGAATGTCATACCAATTTTAACATTTAATATATGCATAGTCATGAATGAAAGACCTGCAAATATACAGTGAATTCCAAATAATACTGGCGCTACGAATAAGAATGAAAATTCTAATGGTTCTGTTATACCAGTTAAGAATGAAGTTAATGCTGCTGATGCCATTATACCTGCAACATATTTTCTCTTTTCTGGCTTTGATTCATGTACCATAGCAAGTGCTGCTGCTGGAAGACCAAACATCATGAATGGGAATTTACCAGTCATAAATGTACCTGCTGTAAATGGTACCCCATCTCTTAATTGAGCAAAGAATATTTGATTATCACCTTGAACTAAATTTCCTGCTTTATCTATATATTCTCCAAATTGGAACCAGAATGGATTGTAGAATATATGATGTAGTCCAAATGGTATTAATGATCTTTCTATAATACCAAATATAAACGCTGCTAAAGTTTTATTTGTGTCTATCATACTGCTTGATAGATATAATAAGCCATGTTGTATTGGTGGCCAAACAACTGTAAGCGCTGCCCCTACTAATATAGCAGCTGCCGCAGTTACTATTGGAACGAATCTTTTACCTGCAAAGAAACCTAAATATTGAGGCAATTCTATAGCATGATATTTTTTGTAAAGAGAAGATGCTACTATCCCTATAATTATACCACCGAAAACCCCTGTTTGAAGTGTCGGTACTCCCATTACACTTGCATAGTTTTTACCATCTACTAAATTAGGAGTAATTCCAATAATAGCTCCCATAGTCTTATTCATAACTAAAAAACCAACTATAGCTGCAAGTCCTGCTGAGCCTTCTCCATCACTAAGACCAACTGCAACACCAACTGCAAATAATAGTGCTAAATTACCAAATATAACGTCTCCTGATTGTTCCATAATTTTAGTTATAACATGTACCCATGCTACATCTAACGAAGGGAATTTAACTAATAATTGAGTGTTTATTGCATTACCAACTCCTAATAATATCCCTGCTACTGGTAACAACGCAACAGGAAGCATAAGTGCTTTTCCTACTCTTTGTAGTACTCCAAATACTTTTTTCATCTTTGAATCTCCTTTCAATTTTTAATAACTAAAATATAATTGCTTTTTTATAAAATAAAGACCTAAACTTATTGTTTTAATTACTTGTTATAGGTATCTCACCTATAACAAGTAATTAAGTTTCAATAAGCTTAGGTCTTGCCTGCATAACCAGTAACAATCCTGTCTATTTACTTTTAATTACTGAAATTACCCTATGTATATGTAAGCTCAAATAAACAAGCTCATCATCAGTAACTTCATATTTATATTTTGTTTTTATAAAACCTTTTACCTTTAGTGCACATTTAAATGCTTCTTCATATTTTTCTTTTATTAAGTCTATAAAATTATTATCATCTGCCACATGCTGATTACCTGAAACCACTCTTTTAGCAAAGAACTTTAAATGAGTAAGTAACCTTTCATAATTAATATCATCTTCTTCATCATTAAATTCAACTGAATAGTGATATCTTATAATATTCAAAACACCTTTCACAACGTTTGTCATAAGCACTGATTCTTCCATAGTGTCATTATAACTTGCATTTATAATATGAAAAGCTATAAAACCAGCTTCATCAATAGGTAACTCTACCTTAAATTCAGAATTTATAAAATCTAATGCCCATTTACCTATCTCAAATTCTTCCCTATGAATTCTTTTTATTTCAATAAGAAGATTATTTTTTATAACTATATTTTGTGATAATCTTCTAAGTGCAAAAGCTATATGATCTGCTAATGATACATAAATATGTTTATCAAGCTTTTTATTTAACATTTTTTCCGCATAATTTACTATATCATCAGTTATTTCTATTATTTCCATAGGAATTTCACTCATAAGTTTTTTAAATTTATTTCCTATATCTTCGTTATCCACAATGAATCTTTTTTCAATTCTAGTCTCGTCTACCTCTTCGCCTGCTTTTTTCTTAAACGCTATACCACATCCCATAAGTATAGTTTCTTTATTAGTCGTAGGATCTAAGGTTACAACGACATTGTTATTTAAAATTTTTTCAATTATCATAGCAACACCTATCTCCTAACCTAATTTTATAGTTATCAAAAATAAAAAACCTAAATTAAAATCAACCTACTAAAAAGTAGTTATCTTAACTTAGGTATTGCCTGCAAATCAGTAACAATCCATACATTGTTTATACAGTAATAATATCATCCTCATACGCACAAGTCAACATATTTTTCATGAATGTTTTGATAATTGTTTATTAATTTAAAAAATTTATTGAGTTTTGTTTAATTATTTTAAACTTTCATAAATGTTATCTAAATTATTCTTCATTGCTTCAATATAATTTTTGTTATCCTCTTTATTTTCTAGTGTATATATCTTTTGAACCTTACCTCCAACTTCCTTTGCCAATGTTTCTGAAACCTTAGCACTATCTGAGTTTTCCATAAAAATAGTCTTTATGTTATATTTTTTTGTAAACTCTACTATTTCCTTAAGCTTTTGAGGTGTTAATTCACCTTCGCCAAATACATCCTGAGCACTTTTTTGTTCTAATCCAAAATCCCTACAAAGATATCCAAAAGCAGCATGACTTGTAACAAAATCTTTGTTATTAAGATTATTAAATCTTGAAGTATTTTTTTCAATAACTTCATCTATTGATTTTGTAAACTCTTTATAATTTCCTTCATAAAAGTCTTTATTTTTTGCATCTACCTTTACAAGCGCATTTTTTATGTTTAAAGCTTGAATCTTTGCTTCTTTTAAACTTAACCATATATGCGGATCTAATTTACCATCTGTTTTTATAGTATTCACACTTAAAGATGAATCTACTACTTCGGTTCTAACAATTCCATTATCAACGTGATTTACAGAATTTTTATTTTCAATTGTACCTAGAACTTTATCTATCCACTCCTCCATGCCTAATCCATTATAAACAAATATTTCAGTTTTATTTAGAGCTTCTAAATCTTTAGGCTTTGGATCAAAATCATGAGGTTCACTGCCTTCTGGAACGAGCGCTTTAACTTCTACCTTATCTTTACCTATTGCCTCTGTAAATTCTTTTAATGGATATATACTAACCATAACTTTTACTTTATCATTATTACTATCACTAGCTTCCTTCTTCTTCGTACATGAAAGTACAGTAAAAGAAAGCATTATAACCATACCTATTATTAATATTTTTTTGCTCATTTAAGCCCTCCAATTTGCAAATGACTTGCATTTTCTACATTTAGAATACTCCTCTTGTGAAGTTTTGTCAATATATTAAAATATTATTCAAGAATTTAACATTTAATATTATATATAAACCTCTCCTAACCCAATTATCTTAATCTTTAATTTATATATATTAAAAATCAGAAGAATTACTTATTTTTAAAATTATTTATATTTTTCATTAAACTTACAATAGTTTTTTGAAACATCTTAAAACTTAGAGTATTATTGCGAATTTCAGAGAAAACTATGTATTTTGTATACTTAACCTTTTTAGAACAATATAACTATTTGTTGAAAAGTTTACCTTTATTTGAAATGATTATAATTGTAGAATTATTAAATATATTAAGGGGGGAAAAAAATGAGTTTATCTATAAATAATGATTATGCAAAAAAAACTTATACACCTATTCCAACATCAACACAAAAACGCACTAATGATGATGAAGAAAAGATACAAAAAAAGAAAAAGCAACAAATTGTATCAGAAAAAGAAGGAAAATACTATTCTACATATGCTATTGATGAAAATGGAAAAAAGACCTTATTAAATAAGATTCCTGTCGAACAAGTTGAAAAAAAGAAAACTTCAAAAATTTCAATGAAATCTAACAAAACAAAATCTTGCGATTATAAAAAAGTGGGGAACACTATTATTGCTGCATTAAAATATAAACAAAATCTTCATGCAGAAAATAATAATGAAAAACCTTTCCAAGACTTAATGGATATTCTAAAATATTCAAGGGAATTTTAAACTAATATAAAAAAAAGAAAATGTAAGTAGATTTTTGTAATTTCAAATCTATTTACATTCTCTTTAAAATTCTCCACAACCATTCACATTGTCCACTTACTTACCTTGTATAAAACTCCTAGTGTTTATAATTATAGATTTATGAAATTAACCCCTAACTTATCATTTAAATACTCTCTCTCTCTATTTTGACAAGTAAATAGTATTACTTGCTTATGTCTTGATAATTCTATTAAAAGATCTAAAGCATTTTCAAGTCTACTATCATCATATTGTACAAATGCTTCATCAAGTATTACAGGAACTTCTTCCCCCTCAAAAATAAGATTTATAAGCGCTATTCTCAAAGATAAGTATATCTGATCTATGCTACCACTACTTAAATAATCACTTTTTAATAATTGATTGTTACTACTTCCTCTCACCTTTAAATCATAGCTTTCTGAAACCTTAACTTCTTCGTAGTTTCCAGAAGTTAAGGAATAAAACACTTCTCCTACCTTTTTATTAAGTAAAGGTCCAAAACTCTTTTGAACTTCTTTAAATGATTCTTCTAATACTTTTATAGCAATTTCTATAGCCTTTAGTTTTTTTTCATATGTAGCTATATTATTTTTTACAGTTCTAATATCCTCTTCTATTAATACAAGATTTCTGGTTCCCATATATGCAGTTTTTATAGCATTTTCCACATCTTTAATTTCTTTTTCTGTCTCTAAAAGCTCTCTTTGTTTTTCCTTTATCTCAAGTTCTAGTTCTTCTTCACTTTCATAAGAAAACTCTTCTGTTTCTTTTAAAATATCTTGAAGTTCCTCTGCCATAGCTTCTAAATCTCTATCCTTTAAAAGTACCTTATAAGTTTCCTCTGATGCCTTAAGTTGAGTTTCTATTTCTTCTCTTTGTTTAAGCTTTGTAAGTAATATGTCTGTTTCAGTAAATATCTCATCTAATTCTATGTGAGAAAGTTTAATTAATTCTAATTTTTCCTTTATTATATATAACTTTGATTCTATATCTTCATTAACATGCTTTAAATTAGATGTTATACTTTCCTTTTCAAATTTAAGACTCTTTAACTCAATTTCAAGCTCTTTATATTCTTTAAGCTTTTCCTCAAATTCATCTATATCAATTGTCCTAGTAAAGTTTAAAAGCTTGTTCACTACTTGTTTATTTGCTGCTAGTTTAAATTCTATTTCTTGAAAATCTAGCATATTTAAGGTATTTTTTTTCTCTTCTATCCTTAAATTAAACAAGTCTATTTCTTTGGATTTTTTCTCATAAATATTTATTGCTGATACAATCTCTTCATAGGACTTATAACCTAATTCATTTAAATAATAATTAAATTTACACTCTACCTCTTTTAATAAAGCTTTCAAACCATCTATCTCTACAAATTTTGATTTTTCTAACTTTGCAGCATCCTTAAATTTTTGATGTTTGTTTTTTAAAATAAAACCTACACCTAATACGATACAAATAAATACGCTTATCAAACTTCCTACAAATATATCAAGCTTAGAGGTTAAAGTTAATCCTACTGTTGAAACCAGAAACATTATAATTACTCCAAGAACAACTTTTATATAAACATCCTTACTTTCTAACTCCTTAAGCTTATTATCTATATTATAATCTAGCTTCTCTGAGCTTACCTTATGTTTTATAGTTTTTAAAAGCTCCTCATATTTATAAAAAGTTCTTTGTATATCTTCATAATATGAATCCAATCTATCATAATTAGAGAATTCATTTTTATACGTATTTATTTTCTTTTCTATGACTTCTATTTCTCTATTGGTACTTGAGATAGCACTAAGCTTTTCCTCCAAAGCTTCATTCTCTAAGTTAAGCTTTATTATATTCTTTTCTATGTCTTCTGGTAATTCTTCAAAGCCCTCGTAAGAACTTAATACATCAAGTTTATTTGCTAATATTTTATCTATATTCTCTAAACTTTCTCCTCTCTCATTTAAAATATCCTTTAAATTAAAGTAAAGTCTAGTTTCCTCTCTAAGTGAATGTATAAAATCCTCAGTAATTAAACCATCCTTTGTTAAAAGAATATCCTCAACTTGTTCCTTTCTATTTTTGAGTTCTTGATTCTTTATAAGATAATTAGATATTTCTTTGTATTCTTGTTTTAATTTTATCTTTTTCAGATAAGTTTTTGATACATATGCCTTTTTAAGATTCCTATTTAAAAACTCTCTATGCTCTTTTAAATCAATAAGTTTTGCCTCATTATTAAGATTATCTTCTGCAAGCTTTAAGCCTTCATGCCTTTCTTCTAACAAAGTGTGTAATCTAATCTTTAAAATGTCTAATGCCCCACTCTTTCTCTGAGTTATTATTTGTTTTCTTAATCCCTCTAAATTTGTCTGTGCCTTTTGATAACTTACACTATCTTCTCCACTTTGAAAAGTATTAGTTATTTTGTGCATTATCTCATCATCTTTACCATTTTGAACTTTTGCACCTAGCTGCTTAATTAATAATGTGTTTTCAAAACTTTGCGCATTTATAGATAGCATAGTCTTTCCTGGTTCATCATTTAATATATACTTTACTTCTTCACCAGTTATTTCATCTATAACTATACTTTCATCTTCTTTTTTAGTAGTACCAAACTTTCTTTTTAAGATTAAATCATTTCCTTGAAAGGATACATACATTTCACCATAAGCATTAGTTTGATTTATAGGTAAATATTTCAATCTTTCATTAGAACTCAGATCCTTAGATCTTTTAGAATTTAATCCAAAAAGCATAGCTTTCATAAAAGCTTGAATTGTGCTTTTTCCTGCCTCATTCTTACCATAAACAACATTAAAGCCTTTTTTAAACTCTATATCTTTATTTTTAAACTTACCAAAAGAAGAAATAGACAAACCTTTAATTCTCATCTAATGAAACCTCACCTTCTGATAAACTTTGAATACCTAACTTTAAAGCTAAATTCAATACTTCTTTTTCATCTTCATCTTCACATTCAGCTATTTCCTTTAATAGCTTCGAAGAAAATATACCCTTAATTGAAAATTCACCTCTTAAAGCTTCGTAATCAACCTTAAGACTTGTATTATCTATTATTTTTATAAAAAAGAAATTTTCCTTAAGCTTATTTTCTATAACTTTTTCTCTTATGATAAACTCTTCTGACACTTCACCCTTTAATATTATTTTAAATAGATCATCCTCCATTTCTTTACTACTTAGGCTAGAAATTATTTTGTCTTTAATTTCATCACTAGTAAATAAACCTGTTATATCTATTTCCTTAATACGATACCTTCTTTTGCATACAGGTCTAAATTCTAAGTTTACATAGTTTTTCGATACTTCACCTATAATTACCCCCTTGTCACCAAGCTCGTCAAAACCTCGAGCTTCTGGACATCCACTGTAAGCATAATAAGTATTTCCTACTCTATTAACATTAGAAAAACTATGTCTATGTCCTAGAGCTAAATAATCTACAGAACTTTTTTCTATTTGCTCTAAGGTTATAGGATTATATTCATTTCCACCTTCAGTTTGACTTATATCACCATGCAAAATCATAAGCTTTATATGATTCTCATACTTTTTATCAGCTATAAACCCCTTTAAATTAGAACTTTTTATATACTTTTCTTTAAAAGAGGCTCCATAAACTACAGTGTTAAGTTCAGGAATTTCAACAGCTTCTATATCCTCATTAAATATATAGACATTCTCAGGCCACTGAATCATTGAATAAAAAGAGTTAGTGCTATACGGATCATGATTTCCGGCCGCTATAAATACTTTAATATCATTTAAACTCTCCATAGCACTTCTAATAAACTCTAGAGTACTTTTTTCTGCAGTCAAATTGTCAAACAAATCACCAGCAATAAAAAACATATCAACTTTTTCAGATTTAGCAACCTTAATTATCTTACTAAAGGTTTCTTTTATTTCTTCTTTTCTTATTTCACTTATCTCTCTTGAAAGATCCCCAAAAGGAGTATCAAAGTGCAAATCTGCACAATGCAATATTTTAATAGCATTCATTACTTACTCACCTAATTTCAAACAGAACTTTTGTTCTTATTTTACCATTAAAAATGTACAAAAAAAAGTGTAAGTAAATATTTTATTTAACTCTTTACTTATGTTTACTTAAGTTGTAAAATATTGGTGAAAAGACTTCTTTTTTCGCGCTTATTGAAAACGTATACTATGCTTTATAATCTATAATTCATTATGATATTCCTTTATTCGTACATATTAAACACTCTAAAAAGTGTTTAAAATAAAAAAAGGATGTGATTATATGAAAACTAAAAGACTTTCAATTCTTCTACTAACTTTTGTTGTATTAACAACATCTTGTCAATTAGTTAATGCTCAATCACTAACTCCAAATGATAAAGAGCCTGTTACTGGATACACGGCTTTGAATTTATCTAAATTTCAAGATAAACAATCTAATATCAAATCTCGGGCTTTTGCTCCTTCTATTACAAAATTTCCTTCAAAATTTGATGGAAGAACAAAGTATTACAAAACCCCTGTTAAAAATCAAGCTAACTATGGTGTTTGCTGGACATTCTCAACCATGGCACTTATTGAAGAAAATCTTAAGAAAAACACTTTATGGGAATATGATATGTCCGAAGCTGATTTAAGTGCAAATAATAGTTTTGCTTACTTAAAAGGTGGTGATTTACTTTATTCAGCTTATGCTTTTTCTCATTGGAAAGGTACAAGCTATGAAAAAGATTATCCTTATGAACTTATAAACAAACCGCTCCCTAGTGGTGGTGAAATCCTCCCTCATAATATGCAAGCTATAACTTTCCAATCAAAATCAGATGCTACTGAAGAAGAAAAATTAGAAAATAAAGAAAATAATATAAAAAAGATTAAAGATGGTATATTGAAATTAGGTGCTGTTAATGTAGGTACTCACTGGGAAAAAATTTATGAGAATGGTAAAAATTATTGTTATAATGGAGCCTCTCTTCCTAATCATGCCGTTACAGCAGTAGGTTGGGATGACAATTATTCTAAAGATAACTTTCAAATGAGACCTACACATGATGGTGCCTGGATTATAAAGAACTCTTGGGGTCCTACTGCTGGGGAAGATGGCTATCATTATGTTTCTTATGATGACACTATTGTAAATGACTTTGCTCATACAATAGAAGATATAGACCTAAAAGAAGATTATTCTTCAAATTATGAAGCAGATTTTAAAAACAAACTTAATGAAGATGAAGCTATTTATACATTTAAAGTAGATAAAGATAATGAAGAACTTAACTTTGTAAATGTTCAAAGTGTTTTTAGAAACGATACTTTTGATGTATATGTAGAAGAAGACTATGACAAAAATGGTACTAACTTAATATCAAACAAACATTTTGGACAAGCATCCCTTGAAGGAGCTGGATATACTAGAGTTGTTAACAATCAAGGTTTAAAACTAACAAAAGGAAAAACCATAGCTATAATGATAAAATCAAACAATATAAGCTATTTTGATAAGATCGATACTAAAGATCAATACAACAGATTATTTTTCAATAGTATAACAGCCGTCACTAGACCTCAAACAACTATCAAACCACGCAGCATATCCTTAGATAAGACTAATATAAAATTAGCTCCTGGAGAAGATACTACTATATCTACAATATTTGCTCCTGAAAATACTACTTATAAAAAAGTAACTTGGACAACTAGTAATCCTGATGTTGCTACAGTTGATTTTTATGGTAAAGTAACAGGTGTTACACCTGGTAAAGCTACTATAAAAGCAATTACTAAAGACACTGGTCTTGAAACTTCTACTAATATAACTGTTGAGGATAAGGAACTAATTCTTGATGATTCCTTAAAAGAGGCTGTATCCTCTTCCTTACAAAAACCTTCTAATACTAAAATAAATGCTAGCGATATGTTTGAAATCAAGGACTTAGCTATAACTAATCCATCTTCTGATATTAATTCTCTATCTTACTGTAAACAATTACAAAAATTAAGTATTAAAGATACAAAAAATAAACTCGTAACTTTAGATCCACTAAAAAAGATTTCTACTTTAAACACATTAGATATTCAAAGTAACTCAATAAACTCAACAGCTCCTTTAAACAAGTTATACAACATCCAAAATTTAACTATCAAGGGTTCTATATCTAGTCTAGATGATATAAAAAATTTAGGTTATATTAAAAATTTAGATTTAAGTTCAAACAAAATATCAAACTTAGAAGGTATCGAAAAGCTTTTGAGAATAACAGATTTAACTTTAAATTCTAACCCTATAGTAGATTTAGCTCCTTTGAAAACTTCTAATTTCCTTCAAAACTTAAACTTAAGCAATACTCAAGTTTCTGATGTTTCTGTTTTAGCCACTTTAAAGAGGGCTAAGAGTGATTTGAAAACTCTAAATCTTGATAATACTCGTGTAAGCGAAACTAGTTTGCCTTGTCAAGCTCTTAAATCTTATGGCGTTAATATAAGTGCAAAAAACACTAACCCAATTCTTGGTGTTGCTTCATTAGTTGTTGATAATCCTAATAATAACGGAAACTATACTCTTACTGTTAATATTCCAACTAATAATAATGCTTCTACATTCGAAGTTTTAGAAAATGATAAAGTGATAAAAAAAGGCACTGTAACCCAAAAAGGTTCTTCTATAGAAATTCCAATTACCTCTAAAGAAAATGGAAAATATAACTACAAAGTTAAACTATATTTATCTAACCAAACAACTACAAGTAATATAATTGTTGTTACAGTTGATAAAAATACCCTTAATCCATTAGTAGGCAAATTAAAGGCTAAAGAGACTACTAATCTTGGAAATTACACTATAACTGTAGATATTCCAACTAACAGTAAAGCAACAAACTATAAACTATATGAAAATGGCAACCTATTTAAAGAAGGTACCGTTAATAATTCAGCTCTTTCTTTTACAGAAAGCTTACAACAAAAAACTATAGGAACCTATTCTTATACTATTGAAACAATTAACGCTTCAGGTAAAACTATGAGTTCTGAGTTAATAGTTAATGTAGTTAAACCAGAAGACATTGCTGAACCATGGTCTAATGGTACTTTTTATAACATTGGTGATCTTGTAATATATAATGGAAAAGTATATAGATGTGTTCAACCTCATACTTCCCAACCTGGTTGGGCACCTGGAAGTCCATCATTATGGACAATCTTTAATTAATAATACAATTTATCTATTAACTGCAAAGATTTAATTTTACTTTCTAAAAAGTAAGTTACTACTTATTTAAATTGATTTGTAGAATTATATAAGGGTGATTAAATTTAAAATTAGTTTTATGTTTCTAGGTTATGAAAAAAAGAGATACAATAAATTTGTATCTCTTTTCCCGATATTAGAATACTACTTTAGCCGGTTTGGTGGTGTTCCCTCCATAGCTATTCCTCCTAATTTTCTTAATAATGAAATTTTTTAGTTTTCATCATAAGTCAGGTTCATTATTTTAAGTGTTGTTCGTATTCTTCTACCATTCTTTTAACCATTTCGCCTCCAACTGAACCACATTGTCTTGAAGATAAATTTCCATTATAGTCACTGAATTGTACTCCTAGTTCGTGAGCTACTTCTGTTTTAAATGTGTCTAACCCATGTTTTGCTTCTGGAACTATTGTTCTTGACATAACGATTACCTCCTCTTGGCTATGGTTTATTTGTTAAACATCATCAAAAATTATCTCTTGTTGATGTTTACACTATTATATTATCCCGTTATAAGTTTATTAAACTATAAAAACAAATCTAATTTAGGGGTCTAATTCTTCTATATGAATATTTTACAATGTTGCAAACTCATAGCCTTGATTAGTAAGATAATCTATTATTTCAGGTAATGCTTCATAAGTAGTTTTTTTAGTCTCCATATCATGCATCAATATTATTATTTTTTCCTGGTTTCCCACCGTATTTTTAATTCTATTTATTAATTTCTCTTTTGGAACATTGAGTCCTTCTGCATCTCCATTTAAACAATTCCAATCATAAAATTGATAGCCTTCTGCTTTAAGAGCTTTTTTATAATCTCCATATCTATCAAAAGCACCACCTGGAAATCTAAAAATCTTTTTAATATATTTATCTCCTAATACAGATTTTATTGCTGAATCTGTAGAGTTAACCTCATTTAAAAAACTATTCATATTGGCATATATTTTTTTATATTCATGAGTATATGAATGATTTCCTATAGAATGCCCTTCCTCATATTCCCTTTTAACTAAATTAGGATATGCTTTAATATTTAAACCTACAAGGAAAAAAGTTGCTTTAATTTTTTTTTCTTTTAAAATTTCTAAAATTTTAGGTGTTATATTACCAGAAGGTCCATCATCAAAAGTTAAAAAAGCCTTTTTACCTTTTTGTTTCATAGGATTACTAGTGACATTTTTTATTTTATCAAAAGTAGTAATCATATTTGTTGCAAAAAAATTTTTATTTTTAAACATGTGCCATTGACAAGGATTGATTACCATTAATCTATTTACTTTACTATTAGAAAACTCATTATATTTTAAATTTCCTAATATTGAAATAGAAGTTATAACCATTATATAAATAATTACTCTTATAGCTTGCTTCTTTACCCAAAAATTCACTCCTATACTCAAGACTATATACCTCCAAATTAAAAGCTTTTAAATTTAGTCTTACTAAATATATTTATGATTTCAATAAAAGTATATATTCTTAAATTAGCATTAAATAAAAAAATACTTTTATACATTCTACAAAATATGGAAGTATAATAAGCATATGATAATATAAAATAAAAATTCTAAATTCGAAAAGATTTAGAATTTTTTACATGTAAAAAAAGTTCAAATTTTTCAATTTGAACTTTTAACTATGGCAGGGGCACGAGGACTTGAACCCGGAACCAACGGTTTTGGAGACCGCTACTCTACCAATTGAGCTATACCCCTATATTATATACTAAATATTAACATAATTTGTTTTTAAAATCAAGCGCTTGTCTAATTTCATTAACTTTATATAACACACAAAATAAAGCTAATAAAACTTTTAAAAACAGCTTAGATTACTAAGCATATTGTGCATAAAAAATGGCAGGGGCACGAGGACTTGAACCCGGAACCAACGGTTTTGGAGACCGCTACTCTACCAATTGAGCTATACCCCTTTAGCACAATAACGATTATATAATAAAAAATAACATATTGCAACATTTTTTTATAATAAATTTATTTTTTCATATAGTTTAATACTTTTTATAGCTTTTAACCAAAATAATACTTATATAAATTTATTTCAAATAATTTCATAATTTTTCAAAAAATCTGATGCATATACTTGTACACTAGATTTAAAAAGGAGAAAAATTAAAAATAACTTTTCCCCTTTTATTCTATAAAACTTTAAAACCGGCTTCTCTTACCTTAATTTCAATTTCATCCAATTTTTCTGTTCTCATTCTTACAACTATTTCTCTTACATCTGTAACACTCTTAGGATCTACAACCACAAAGCTTATTATATCTGCATAATTCTCTGTTAATATTTTAGAAAGCTTTGATATTTGTCCTGGTACATCAAAAGCCATTACAGCTAGTCTATCGCCTTTATTAAGCCCAAACACATTAGTGAACTGTTCAAATACTCCATGATGAGTTATTATTCCCTTAAACTCATTAAAATCATCTACTACTGCAACAAAGGATATGTTCATTTTTTCTAAAAAAGCTACAGCACCTTCTAAATGTTCTTCTGCATTTATAATTGGTATATCTTTTCTTAATAGGTGAGCTACCTGATAATCTTCAAGCAAACTTTTTTTATCTTCACCATTATTGAAGTAAAATTCATATATTGCATTTCTTGAAATAGCTCCTTTAAACTCGCTTCCATCAACTACAGGTATAGATAAAAATCTGTTTTTTTCCATAATCTTCATAGCCTGACCTATACTTATAGTTGAACTTATAGTTGTTAATTTGTCTACAGAAAGCATTATACTTTTAACTAACATTATCATAACCCCCTCATATTTCCTTATTTATATTTTATCACCTTTTCAACAAAAAAAGTACTACTTAAATCCAATTAAGTAGTACTTTTGGTAATATTTTCTTTAAACAACTTTTGTATAGCTTTTAAATACTCTTGATAATTATCAAATAAATAAGGCGCTGGTAAATTTAACTGTTTAAGGTTTAATTTATCTGCTAAAGCTTTATCATATTCGCCATAACAAATTAAAAGACCATTTTTCCCTTGTTCTTTACCATTTATATCTTTTATTCCCTTATCATCTATTTTGGTGTCTATCTTAGTTACATTTAAAGCTAAATAATTATTTAAATAATCTAAATCATCTGAAAAAGTATATAAATCAACTGTTTTTAAATCATCCTTTAATTTTATTACTTCTTCCTCATTAAGCTCTAAAGTATTTTTTGCAGATTCATAATTTTTTTCATAAAATTCTCTATTTTTAGGATCTTTATCTTGTATTGCACTCTTTAAATTATATAGCATTATTTTATATTCTTTTGGCGATAATACAAAATTAGGATTTTCTTTAATTTCAAAGTTATTCACAACCTTCGGAGTATCATAACTTAAAATTTTTATACCTCTTGATGTATTTATAATTCCTACCTTGCCTTTTTTTAGCTTTGATATAAAATCATTCATCCAAGGCTCATTACCACTTCCAGCATATAAAAACAAATCCATATTAGATATATTTTCTAATGTATCTTCTGTAAACTTAAAATCATTACATTCTTTTTTATCTTTAAACATGTATTGAACATTATGTTTATCTTGGGCTATATCTTTAGCCATGTTATAGATTATCCTATCCGTTGTCATTATATTTAAGTAAACTTCTCTTTGCGCTACATCACTTGCTAACGTGGCTATTGCTACTGGTTTTTTATTTAGGTTTAGAAGCATGAAAAATATCACATTAACTATTATCATAATAAATGTTATCTTTTTAATATTTATTTTCACTTTTTGAGTCTCACCTCTCTCCAACACCTCTATTTTATATCTTTTCTAAAATTATTTCAAATCTATTTTATTATTATATAAATTATTGAACAAATTTATGTTATTATATTTTATGATGTAATTTTATTATAATACTTTTATATTCCATACTTTAGGGATAAAATGTTAAGGTATTATGAATTTTTTAGAAAGGAGTTTGTTATGGAATTTTTAATAGATAGTGTTGAAAAAACTCTTGAAATAGGGAAAAAATTAGGTGAACTTGCTAAGCCTGGAGATATAATTTGTTTAACCGGAGATTTAGGTACTGGAAAAACTCATATAAGTAAAGGTTTCGCTAAAGGACTTGGAATAGATGATCATATAACTAGCCCAACTTTCAACATAGTTAATGAATACCATAGTGGAAGACTTACCTTATATCATTTTGATGTTTATAGAGTAAATGACCCTGACGAAATTTATGCTATAGGTTTTGATGAATACATATTTTCTAATGGTGTAAGTTTAATAGAATGGGCAAATTATATAGAGGAACTTATCCCTAATGAATACCTTCATATTCACATAAAGAAAGTTCCAGAGCTTGGTGAAAACTTTAGAAAAATTGTTTTGACAGCATATGGCTCAAAATATGATTATATAAAGGAGTTAAAAACATGTTAGTTTTAAGTATAGATTCTTCATCAAACGCAGCAACTTGCGCTATAGTAGATGAAACTTCTGTTTTAGCTGAAATTGCTTTAACAAATAAAAAAGAACATTCAGTATTACTTATGGATTTAATAGATGGCTTATTAAAACAATGTAATCTTACAATAAAAGACATTGATGGTTTTGCAACAAGTAAAGGACCTGGTTCTTTTACTGGTCTTAGAATAGGTATGGCTACTATAAAGGGGCTAAGCTTTGGTTCTAACAAGCCATGTGTCTCTATAAGTACTCTCCAAGGACTTGCTTTTAACGTTTCGCACTTTAACGGATTAATTTGTCCTATAATAGATGCCCTTAGAAACAATGTATACTGTGGTATATTCAAATTTACTAATGGTAACCTTGTCAGCCTTACTGAAGAAGCCTGTCTATCTTTAGAGGAAGTAATAAACAAAGTTAATGAACTTAATGAAGATGTAATCTTCTTAGGTGATGGTACATTAAAACATAAAAATGTTTTATCAGAAAAGGTTCCTAAAGCTAACTTTGCAGTTAACAACTTAAATTATACTAGAGCTTCTTCAATAGGTAGTTTAGGTCTAGAACTTTTACAAGCAGGTGTCCATGATGACTTGAATATCTCAGCTCCTGTGTATCTTAGAAAATCCCAGGCTGAAAGAGAATATGACAAGAGAATGGGGCTAGATTAATGGATTTTAAAATTTCTAAAATAAACCATGAAGATTTGGATGATTTAATGGAAGTTAATAACTTAAGCTTTAATATTCCTTGGAGCAAAGAATCTTTTGAAGCAGAAATTAATAACAAGCTTGCACACTATTTTGTAGCTCATGTGGATGACAAAGCTATAGGCTTCGGTGGAATGTGGCTAATAATAGATGAAGGGCATATAACTAATATTGCCGTTCATCCTGATTATAGAGGGTCAAGTATAGGAGATTCTATACTAAAAACTATGCTAGATTATTGCATTTCTAAGAATATTACTGCTATAACTTTAGAAGTTAGGGCTTCTAACACTATAGCTCAAAACCTTTATACTAAACATGGCTTTGTTACTGAAGGAATACGTAAAAAGTATTATGAGGACAATAGTGAGGATGCCATTTTGATGTGGAGGCGATGGTAAAGTGCAAATAAAAATTTGAACAACAATTATAAAACTTTATTTAGGATGGTGAAAATATGGTTCAATCAATTATTCATATAGCTTTAGTTGTTAAAGACTATGATGAGGCAATAGAATTTTATACTAAAAAACTTAATTTTACATTAATTGAAGACACTTATCAAGTAGAACAAGATAAACGTTGGGTAGTAGTATCTCCCCCTGGATCAAATGGGACTACAATCCTACTTGCAAGAGCTTCTAAACCTAATCAGGAAGACTTTATAGGTAATCAAGCAGGAGGTAGAGTTTTTCTATTTTTAAAAACAGATGATTTCTGGAGAGATTATAACGATATGCTTTCAAAAGGAATAGAGTTTGTAAGAGAGCCTAAAGATCAAGATTATGGAACCGTTGCTGTATTCAAAGATTTATACGGTAACCTATGGGACTTAGTTCAACTGAAAGAAAATCATCCTCTTTTTAAAAGAAACTAAATACGTTATAAAATCGCTTCAACTGTAAATTCCATAAAAAAAGAATGCTAGAAATTAAAGCATTCTTTTTTTTAAAATATACCAATTAAGTTTTTTAGCATAATTCTTTTATATTTATTTGTTATTACTTAAAACATATCTTATAAAATAAGAATATTAATTAATCTATTTTTCTTTATATAATACAAAGCTTCCTGAAACCACAAATAACAAACCTAATAAACTTATTAAATTCTTATTCATATTTGAACCAGTTTGAGGAAGTTCTTTTTTAGTTTTGATAATTGGATTATGTTTTTTTTCACCTTCACTACTGTTCTTTTGTGCGTTAATAACATTAGTAGTAACCTCTGGAGTTTCTTTCTTTGTGATACTATTATTATCTTTATTACTATCAACAGTATTATTGTTATCCTTATTATTCTCTACATTAGTACTACTACTTAAATTTATTGTAGTAAATCCTTTAGAACCTGCAACAGTTAAGTGAGAATCATCATATACATATAGTTGTTGCATTGAAGAATCGACTTCATACATTGGAATTAAATCGGAACCAAGAAATTTACATACAAAAGCTTTATTATTTTCTTTTGTAATAATCCAAGCTGAACCATTAATATCTGATGTTACTTTATTAAAGTCTTTTATTTTGCTTTCTTTTGTTAATTTATAAGTATTGTTTATCCAAGAATATTGTTCTATGTAATAACCTTTAGTAACATAAACATTATCACCAACTATACTTAAATCAGTAAGATAATAATAATCATCTCCTAGAGTATAACCACTGTTTTTTATAGAACATGTATTATTAAACACAACCTTACTACCAGACAGTTTTACTATTCTTAATTCATCTGCATTTAATACTTTATAATTGTTATTATCAGAATTAACAATGTTACGTTGAATCATTTGAATATTATTGTTCTTATCAAAAGTAACTGAACGAATTGAAAAATCTTTTTCAACATATTCAAATCCTTTATAATTGAATATTCCAGTATAATTCTTTTCATTATATTCAGATGGATTAAAAATATAATATTCATCACCGTTATTATCAAAAGTAATCTTAATATCTAATTCATAATCTATTAGATTAGTATTGTATTTCTTATTTATAATATCAAGTGCCGCTAGCTTAGCTGCATAGATATTATTATGTAATTCTTCAAGTTTATTATTATTAAAATTATATTTATATTGTGATGAATAAAAGCTATCCCCTATGACTTTACCAACGTCTATTACAGACTTTGAAGAAAATGGAATATCCTTCTTTGCTGAATTATTCTCTATAATTGCTAAGTTAGAAGAATTATTTGAATATTTATAGTAGCCATTTTCTAAAGTTTTATCTGAATAATTGATAAGAGTTTTATCTTTATATTGCGCTGCAAAATTAATATAAAGCTCATTATAGTTTAGATATTTAGGAACTTGTACTTTATCTGTAGTAATGACAGCAAATGTATTTATAGGTAGTACTAATATTATAAATACATATACTAATGGTAAAAGTAATAATTTTTTAATTTTTTTCACAACATGTCCCCCTAAAATAAAAATTGTATTTAAATTTTATAACAGTGGTTCTCATATTGTAAAGCGGTTTATTTATCCATATTTAATCGTTCCTATATTTAATAATATTTTTAGCTTCTTGTCCATAGGATAGATATTTATATGTTGACTTTATAATATTGTTTTTTCTAGAAACAATTATCCTTATATATCCTTCTGTGTATTTATTATCTTCTACCAATTTAACCTTTCGAGCGCTTATTTAATCTAAGCAAATTATTCCTATAGGCTCTTTTACCTTTATCCCTTTTACATTATTAAAATTATCTTTGATATTTTAATCTAAGTCATGTATATTTAAAATTCCAAAGGCTAGCATGATTTGTAAATTAGCAATCATTTTAAATTTTTTATATACTTTTAAATATATTTATTCTGTAATTGTATAAATACTACTGACAATAAAAAACTCCTTCTTACGAAATTCCGCAGAAAGGAGTTTTAAAATAACTATTTATTACTTCCTCTTTTTTAAAAAATCACCTATCATATTATTAAAATTTAATTCACACGATATATTAAGTTTATCATCAACCACTTCGGCTTTTGTAAAATTAATAAATTTATTCTTTATATATATTTTTTCATTCTTCTCATCAACAGTAAAATCCTCTGATGAATTATCACTCAATACCTTTAATACTTTGCTATTTGGAATTTTTATCTTCCCTAAGTAAGCATCTATTAATTTTAAAGAAATTGCTCCATTTTCTTCTGAAACCTCAAAATTTGACGTATTAACAGTATCTATAAAACCGATAACTTTTGTAGGTATATATAGAGTTAATTTATTTTCTTTAAATTCTAACTTGAATTTCTCAAACTTAGTTATATCTTTTATTACTTCACTTGTATTTACTTCATCAAGTTTGATACTTACACTTTTATTGTGTATATTAACATTTTTTAAGTTAGATATTATTTCTACAATATTTTTTTTATTTATATTTTCAAACTCAATATTTTTTTGTGGAAAAACTAAATATACTGCACCACAACTACACAAAATTAGTATTATTAAACAAACTACGATTTTATTTTTTTTATTAATTTTACTATTCTTAAACATTTATCATTTATACTCCAATCTATATAATATTGTAATTAATATGCATATTATTTCAAATTATGTTTACCTTAAATATAATAACACTACTTATTTTTTTCTACAATTAATCCACTAAATATAAAATTCATTAAATTTTATAATATGTAATATACTATTTTATTACTATAATATCTATCTCTATTAAATATATTATAAATAAGAAAGAAGTTAAAAGCCTCTTAAACTCTTAACTTCCTTGTCTTTAATTTATAGAAAAATATATAAATTAGTAATGATTTAATACCTAAAAGTATAGTTGAAAATTTATATACTTTTCTTTTTATAATAAAGCCTTTTTATTATTTTCTTTTAAACTTTCCTTCTTTATCACAGGTAATATTCCTTTATATAAAGCTAATGTTGCAACTGATACTACTGAACCTTTTATTAGGTTAAACGGCAAGATTACTGTTGATACAAAAACTGCTACATTACCAAAATTCATTTTAAACATTTTTGCATACATAGGTAGTAATACAAAATAATTTAAAAGTGATGCAAAAACTGCCATAACTACAAACCCAATAATTAATGAAAGTATAGTTTGCTTTCTGTCTTTACCTCTCTTATATATGCTAGCTGAAGTAAACACCCATACTGCTCCTACAGAAAAGTTTGCAAGCTCTCCTATCATTGCTGATCCACTACCTTTTATTAAAGCATATATTAAATTCTTAATCAATTCTATAACAACACCTGCTACTGGTCCTAGAATAAAACCTCCTATTAAAGCTGGTATATCAGATAAATCAATTTTTAAAAATGGTGGAAAACCTGGAATAGGGAAATCAAAGTACATTAGTACAACTGCTATAGCCCCTAAAAGAGCTATTTTAATTTGTTTGTTTAATCTTTCATTTACATTTTTCATGTCTAAAACCCTCCAAAAAATTATTTGGATTGTCTGGGGCCTTAGTATTAGAATTAGACCAGCTATTCAAAAAAGCCCTGATAAATACAACATTTACCAGGGCTTTAAAGTACAATTTCAGAATAATCCTAAGACTATTACCTTCTTCCATCCAGACTATACTGTCGGCCTCGGAATTTCACCGAATCCTACGAAAAATTTCGCTCGCGGGCTATAACCGCCGGTGGGGACTTACACCCCGCCCTGAAGATAATCCTATTAAGTTTTATATTTCAATTATATTATCTTGTTTAATTTTTGACAAGGTCTTTTTTGAATTTTTTTGAAACTAATTAGTTTCTTTTTTCATAGATAAAGATATTCTTTTTCTCTTTTCATCTACTTCTAATATTCTAACTTCTACTATATCTCCAACACTAACAACGTCTAACGGATGTTTTACAAACTTATCTGCCATTTGACTTTTATGCACTAAACCGTCTTGATGAACTCCAATATCTACAAAGGCACCAAAATCTGATACATTTCTAACAGTTCCCATAAGAGTCATTCCTGGTTTTAAATCCTTTAAGTCTATAACTCCAGATTTTAATATTGGCTTAGGTAATTCTTCTCTAGGGTCTCTACCAGGTTTCTTTATTTCCTTTATTATATCTATTAAAGTAGGTTCACCAATACCTAATTTCTCTGCTAAAACCTTTGTTCCTATATTATTTACTCTAGCATCTATATCTACAAGTTTTCCATTTTTTAAATCTTCTTCTGGATAACCAAGCTCTTTTAGAAGTGCTTTAGCCGCAGAATAAGATTCTGGATGGACACCTGTATTGTCTAAAACTTCTTTACTTTCCATGACTCTTAAGAAACCAGCACATTGCTCATAAGCTTTTTGACCAAGTCTCTTAACCTTTAAAAGCTCTTTTCTAGTTGTAAATTTACCATTTTCTTCTCTATAGTTTACTATATTTTGTGCTATAGATGCATTTACCCCTGAGATATAACTAAGTAATGATGGCGTTGCTACATTTAAATCTACACCTACATTATTAACACAGTCTTCTACTACACCAGCTAAAGATTCATCTAATTTCTTTGGTGTAACATCATGTTGATACTGACCCACTCCTATTGATTTAGGATCTATCTTAACAAGTTCTGCTAAAGGATCTTGAAGTCTTCTTCCTATTGATATAGCACCTCTAATAGTTACATCTAAATCTGGATATTCCTTATTTGCAAGTTCTGATGCTGAATAAACAGACGCTCCCGCCTCTGAAACTATAACATAATAAACCTCTTTTCCTGTTTCCTTTTTAATTTCGGTTATCATTTCTGCTATAACTTCTTCTGATTCTCTAGAAGCAGTTCCATTCCCTAATGATATAACTTCTACATCATACTTATATATTAATTCTTTAAGCACAGCTATAGTTCCTTTAATGTCATTTCTAGGTAATGTTGGATATACTGTAGCCTTTTCTACGAACTTTCCTGTATCATCTAAAACAGCTACCTTACACCCCGTTCTAAATCCTGGATCAAATCCCATAACTACTTTCCCTTTAATAGGTGCTATCATAAGAAGTGCTTTAAGGTTAGCTTTAAATATATCTATAGCTCCTTGTTCACCTTTATCTGTAAGCTCACTTCTTATTTCTCTTTCTATTGAAGGATAAATAAGTCTTTTTAAAGAATCCTTAACTGAAGCTTCTAAATATTTATCTGTTTCTTTATTTCCTTTAAGTACTTTTCTATTTAAATAATCTATTATAATATCCTCATTAACAGTTATCTTAACTGAAAGTATTTTTTCTTTTTCTCCTCTATTTATGGCTAGGATTCTATGAGAAGGAATAAATCTTACAGGTTCCTTATACTCATAATACATCTCATAAGGTGTAGTTTCTTCTGAACTTCCCTTAGTTTCAATAACACCTTCCCTATTTACATAGCTTCTTATCCATTTTCTATAGTCTGCTTCATCTGAAATCATTTCACTTATTATGTCACCAGCACCATTTAAAGCATCTTCTATAGAATTAACAGCTTTTTCTTCATTTATGTATTTAGCTGCTTCTTCATTTATATCTCCTCTAAACTTGCCTTCAAATATAAGCTCTGCTAAAGGCTTAAGTCCTTTTTCTGTAGCTATAGTAGCTCTAGTTCTCTTTTTTTGTTTATAAGGTCTATAAAGATCCTCTACTTCTGTTAATATAGTACTTTTTAATATATTTGCTTTAAGCTCTTCAGTAAGCTTTCCTTGCTCCTCTATAAGTCTTATTACGTCTTCTTTTCTAGCTTCTAAATTTCTTAAATAAGTTAACCTTTCAAAAAGATTTCTTAAAACTTCATCTGAAAGACCACCAGTTACCTCTTTTCTATATCTAGCAATAAAAGGCACAGTATTTCCATCATCTAAAAGACCTATTACGCTTTCAACCTGTTTTAATGAAATATTAAGTTCTTTCGCTAAAATATCATTTATAATATTCATAAAGCCCTCCTAAATTGTATCTACCTAGTTATTATTATATTACTATTAACAATTAATTCAAGTTTTTATGAGCTTTATAGAATATATACTAATATATTTACATAAAAATAAACTATAACTTATGTAAGGAGAGCTCTTTATGAGAAATTTTATAATAAAGCTAATTAACTTTTTTGTATGTTGTACACTTTTTTCTTTTATAACACTATTAGATTCTACACAAGAGCTTAAAGCATTTGATAAAAATAAGGTTTTAGACTCTATAAAATATCTTGCTTCTGATGAATTAAACGGACGTTTGTCTGGCAATTCTGGAAATTTTAAAGCTATGTCATACATAAAAGAAGGCTTTAACCAAACTAAGCTTTCCCAATTTAATAATAGCTACCTTTCTCCATTTCAGGTTAATTACCCTGTTAAAACTAATGGTAACCCAGAGCTTAAAGTTTATGATAAAAAAGGAAATTTACTCAAAAGTTATGAATATAATAAAGACTTTAAAGAAAGTGGTTTAAACTTTAAAACTAATTCTCTTACATTTACTTCTAAAGATAAAATAAATCTATATCCTAGATCTTTTGAAATAATCCAAGGTGATAAAAGCTTTTTATTTTATACTGCTAGATTTAATGATTTTCCTTTTAGAAGCTCATTCATGTATGATGCTCGAAGTGATTTATATACAATTTTGTCTCCTGAAACATTTAACGATCTAATAGGCTACTACAAAAAAGACTTTACTATTACTTGCAACTTTCCATATAAGGTTGAAAATACTACAATCTATAATGTTGTTGGCAAAATTAAAGGAATAAATCCTAAACTTCCTCCATTAGTACTAACCGCCCACTTTGATCATGTTGGACAAGATTTAAATAATACAACTTATAAAGGAGCTTTGGACAATGCATCTGGAACAGCTTTTTTACTAGAATTAAGTTCATATTTAAGAACTCTACCACCACCTGAAAGAGATATAATCTTTGTAGCATTAAATGCTGAAGAATTTGGGCTTTTAGGTTCTAAAGACTTTGCTGAAAAGAACAAAGGGCTCTTAAAAGATGCTACTGTAATAAATTTTGATATGATAGGTAGTGATTATAAAATACCACTATCAATTATGAGTGGGAAAAAGGTTCCTAAAGACTCAAAATTACCTAAGGAATTTGAGAGCTTTTGCAAACAAAATTCGATACCAACAAGATTACTTTTTGAAGATTCTTCTGACCATGCTAGTTTTAATAATGAAGGAATAAATGCAGTAACATTAAGTGATGGAGATTTAAGTAAAATACACACACCCGATGATAATTTTGAATTTATACGTCCATCTGCTATAGATAGAGCTTTTAAAGTTGCTTGGTTTAAAATAGATAGTCTTTGTTATTCATATCTTCCACTTGAAATATTAAATATGAAATATGTAAAAATAAATGGCCTTATTTTCCTAGGATTTCTTGTAATAGCACTATTTATAAAACCTAAAAAAACAGAGTAGTAGCTTAAAAGTAAATTTAATTTTAAAAACTTTAAATTAAATATTATTAAATTAACTAAAATAAGGTATGCTAAATTATTGTATATTTTAGCATACCTTATCTTTTATATATTAATTTAAAAATTTGATTACTGATTATTACTTTGAAACTTTATCCAATTTCTTCTGTTTAAATATCTTAAAAATAAAATTAACCTATTAGTCATATTATCAGAATCACTTGGGAATTTTGAATTTAACATATCTAATATTTCTAAAACATTCCGTTTACTATCCATAATACTCCAAACATAACTACCTATTTCATCTAATTCTATATCTGTTACTTTAGGTTTCTTAAACACTTTACTAGCAAACTTTTCTATAAATTTATCATGATAAAACATTAAATATATTTTTCCCTTTCTTTCCTCATAAGTACTATGTTTTTTTATAGGAATATAAAGCATAAAGTTTTCTTTATTTTTTTCTCTAGGTTTCATTATAACAACTCCAAATATTATTAAGCTTTTCTTTCTTTGACTACAAAGCTATAGAATATAAGTATTAAAACAATAAACATAAATAGTGCAAATCCTTTACTAGCCGAAAGAACTGGTATTATTTTAGGACCTATTCCTACAGTATCAGCTAAGCCACCTGCTGTTAAACCAGCAACTAATATTCCTACTAGCGCATCTCCAGCAACTAAACCTGAAGAAAATAATACTCCTAATTCTATTTTTTGTTTTCTCAACTCATCCTTAGCTTTAAATTGTTTTTCTACAACTAATCTTATAATTCCACCAATTAAAATAGCTGAACTTAAGCTTATTGGTAAATATATACCAAGAGCAACTGGTAAAACTGGTAATCCTAGAAGTTCAATAACTATTCCAAGCGCAGCTCCAACTAAGACCAAAGTCCAAGGAAGCTGAGCATTCATAACACCTTGAACAACCATTGACATCAGAGTAGCTTGAGGTGCTTGAAGTCCCTTATCTCCTCCAATTCCATAAATATTAATAAGTAAAAGCATCGCTGCTCCACCTGCGATAGCAGATATAATTAACCCTATAATTAAACCTAACTCAACATTTTTTGGTGTTCCGCCTATAACAAAAGTAGTTTTTAAAGCTTGTGAAGTACCCCCAGCAACTGCTGTAGCAACACAAACAATAGCTCCAGCTAATATTGCTATTATCATACCTCTAGTTCCAACTACCCCTATAGCCTTTAGTATAGCTGTAATAAATAATAAAGTTGCAATTGTCATACCTGATACTGGATTATTAGATGCTCCAATAATACCACAAATTCTAGCAGAAACTACTGCAAATAAAAATGAAAATATTACTGCAAATATAGCCCCAACTGGATGAATTGATAACATAGGTAATAACCATGCTAATAAAAATACCAATATAGCCGCACCTAAAACATAAGTCATTGGTAAGTCTAACTCTGTCCTCTTAACCTCTCCATGTGAACCACCCATTCCACTTAATGCCGCCTTTATAGATTTAAATATAATTGGTATTGATTTTCCTAAACTTATAAATCCACCTGCTGCAACTGCACCAGCCCCAATATATCTAATATAATTTCCTCTAACTGCACTAGCTGACATTTGTGCAATTGGTATTGTAGATGGAAATACAGCTGTTTGAAGCCCTTCTCCAAAGAATTTTATTAATGGAATAAGACCAAAATAAGCTATTACAGCTCCAGAAAACATATACGTAGCTGCTTCTATTCCAACTATAAACCCTACTCCTAGTAATGATGCTAAAGCATCTATTCCATACATACTTTGAAAGATATTTTTCCCACTTTGAACTATATTTATATCCCATGTAGGACTTTCAGACCATAATAATAATCCACCTGATAAGAATTTAAATAGCCCACCTCCTGCTAGACCAGTAGCAACATTTTTGAATCCTTCACCTCCTGCAGTTGAGTTTACAAGAACTTCAGATGCTGCCATACTTTCAGGATAAGCTAGCTTACCATGTTCTTCAACTATTAAATATTTTCTAAGAGGAATAACAAATAAAATACCTAAAACCCCTCCTAAAATAGTTACAAGAACTATTTGTAATATAGTAATTGTTTCTCCCCAAATAACTACTGCTGGTAAGGTAAATACAATTCCCCCAGCTAAAGATTCTCCTATTCCTGCAACACCTGCAACTAAATTTGCCTCGAATATGCTTTTTCTCCCCATAGCATATAAAAGAGCTGTTCCCAAAATAGATGCTGGTATAATGGCTGCAATAGTCATACCAACTTTTAAAGCAAGATATACATTTGCAGCTGCAAATATTGCCGCAAGTATTGAACCTATAAGTATAGATGCTATTGTTAACTCTGGCAATGCCTCATTAACTGATATGTAAGGTTTATAATTTTCTCCATCCACTCCTCCATAAGCAGCTTGAGAAAGACCTTTTCTGTCTGCCATAAAAATCTCCTCCTTTTTATTAATTTAAATATTAAACTTACTCATAGTTAATATGCTAAATTTCCCTTAAAATAATACAAAGAAATATGAAAAAATATAAGCTACGAAATATATATTTTTTTATATCTCGTAACTTATATTATTTATGACTTAATACTTCCAGCTGTAATCGATTTTATTATATGCTTTTGTGCTAGAAAGTAAAATACTATTACTGGAATTATAGTAAGCACTAGACCTGCTAAAGCAAAATTCCATTGCTTTGTATATTCTCCAAAGAAAAAGAAAGTTTTAAGGGGTATTGTCTGCGTTGCTGGTTTATTTATTACTAGGGATGGTAATAGGAAGTCATTCCAGATCCAGACGACATTCAATATAGCTACTGTTATAGTTGTAGGTTTTAAAAGTGGAAAGATTATATACCAAAATGTTTTAAACTTACTACATCCGTCTATCATCGCTGCATCTTCAAGCTCTCTAGGTATACTCTTTAGAAAACCATGATATAAAAATATTGATAACGATGAACCAAAACCTAAATACATAAATATAAGGCCACCTATATTTAGAAGATTTAGCTTACCCATTATTCTTACAAGAGGTAGCATTACAGCTTGAAAAGGTATAAGCATAGCTGCTATAAACATATAAAATGTTATTGTACTTGTCTTTCCATTGTTTCTTTCAAGAACCCATGCTGCCATAGATGTAAATATTATTATTACTACTACACTTGTTGCTGTTACAAATATTGATATTCCTAAAGTCTTAAAAAATTGTAATCTTTCAAATGCAGATTTATAATTATCTGTAGTCCAAATAGCTGGAAAATATAATGTACTTTCAAAAAGCTCTCTTTTGCTCTTAAATGAATTTATAAAGATAATATAAAAAGGAGATAAAAAAAGTAATGCTAATAATATACCAAATATACCTAAAACAATATTATTAAACTTCAATTTAGATCTTCGTTTTTTCTGTTCCATTAAGCATCTACCTCCTTTCTCTTAGAAAGATAAACTTGTGTTAATGTAATAACTGCAACTATTATAAAAAGAATAAATGCTTTAGCCTGTGCTACTCCCATTTGATTAAATTTGAAAGCTGAATCATATATGTTCATAGCCATCATCTGGGTAGAATTAGCTGGACCTCCAGCAGTTAATGAAAGATTTTGGTCATATAATTTAAATGAATTTGATAAAGTTAAAAATATACTTATAGTAAAAGCTGGTCTAACTAAAGGAATAACAATATGTTTTAATCTTTGAAGCTTTGAAGCTCCATCTATTTCCGCAGCTTCAAGTAAATCTTGAGATATATTTTGTATAGCTGCAATGTATATAACCATAAGATATCCTGCCATCTGCCAACTCATGAGTATTACTAATGCCCAAAATCCAGTCTTGCCATCTGATAACCATCCCATAAGAGAATTATTTCCTGTAGCCTTTCCTATACTTGCAAATACCTCTTTAAATATGAATTGCCATATGAATCCTAATATTAATCCCCCAATTAAATTGGGCATAAAGAATATAGTCCTAAGTAAATTATTTATTTTCAAATTTCTAGTAACTAATAAAGCTAGCCCAAATCCTAAAAGATTTAAAACTATAACCGATACAATAGTAAACTTTGCTGTAAAAATAAAAGAATTAAAAAAAGTCTTGTCACTTAAAGCTATAGAATAATTTTTAAATCCTATAAAAGTTAAATCTGATTTAATTCCATTCCAATCAGTAAAAGAATAATATATTCCAAAGAAAAAAGGTAATAATACCACTACAAAAAATGCTAAAAGTACAGGCAACAAAAATAACCAAAAACTTATTCTTTTTTTCATAAGCCCTCCTATAATTTCAAAAAGTGTGTTTGCATTTTATAATTATTAACCTTTAGCAAACACACCTAAATTACTTATTACTTATTTCTAGCTTCACCCCAAGTTACTTTTGCATTTTCAACAAGTTTATCCCAAGTTAAATCCCCTGCTATATATTTTTGAATATCATTTCCTAATTTATCCTGACCCCAGCCAGTTGGATATCCCATAAATACCCACGGACTTGTTTTACCTTCATTTGAATACTTTAATATTGCTTGGGATAATGGATCTGCTGGTTTTAAATTATCTCCATCATAACCTTTAAATGCAGGTATAAAGTTAAAGTCCTTTATTATCATTTCTTTTCCTTTATCTGAAGTATATAACCAGTTTAAGAAATCCTTAGCTGCTTTTTTGGTAACATCATCTTTCTTGCTATTTATAGCCCAATACATAGGTACTCCTACTGGAAGACAACCTTCTTTAACTCCATCTAAAGACATAGGTACAAAACCTACATTCTTAGCAACCTTTTCATCTACACCCTTTATTCCACCATAAGCCCAGTTACCTTGCTGAATCATAGCAACCTTACCTAATGCAAATTCCTTTTCAACTTGTGTAGGATAAGTAACACTATTTATTGATTTATTGCTTCCATCCGGCTTATATGCATATTTAATTTGTAGATCTAACAATTTCTTTAATTGCTCATTATACTTAAAGTCTATAGTCTTAGCTTCAAAAGCCTTCTTAACATCAGTAAATTCACTACCAAATGCTACATTTGAAAGATGCAATCCTGTAACCCACTTTTCACTACCTGGAAGGCATATTACTGCATCTAATCCTAAATCTGCTTTCTTAGAGTCTAATGTAGCACAAGCTTTCTCTAAATCTGCATAAGTCTTTATAGTTTCTCCATCTATTCCTACCTTAGAAAAAATGTCTTTATTGTAAATAAGTCCATATCCCTCTTGGTTAAATGGCATACCTACTATTTTTCCCTCATCCATCTTAACAGCCTCTAAAGTTCCTGGGAATGCTTTATCTATCCATGGTTCTTTAGATAAATCTTCAAGCTTTTCTTTCCAGTCTATAGCATCCTGAGTTCCCCCTATATTATATATAGCTGGTTCCTCACCTGATGCAAATTTTGATTTGAGTGCAGCCCCATAATCGTCACCACCACCGATTGTTTGTATGTTTATTTTTACATTCTTATTTATACTTGTATATTCTTTTGCTGCCTTATCAAGTGCATCCTTAGCTTCTACCTTAAACTGAAAAATATCAATTTTTACATTGTCCTTCTTCTCTTCTGTCTTAGTACCACAAGCAACTGCACTTAATGACAAACTTAATACACATGCCCAAGCAATAACCTTTTTTACCTTTTTCATAAAACAATCCCCTCTCAGTAATCGTTTGCGCAAAAGTTCAATAAAAATCCCTTTAAAAGAATTTATTTTATTTACCCTTGTACAATTAATTTTTCTTCATTAAATACTTATGATATTTTAATTAGTAATATTACTAAAGTTATTTATATTAATTGAAAATTTTTTTATAGAATTTTAATATTAAATCTTAATTTATTAATTAAAAACATATTATTTCCCTTAAATAACTGTATAAATTAAAATTGAAGGTTAATTTTATCTAATTAAAAAAGATAACATTTACCCTCAATTCTCCACTTTCACTTTTAAATTATTTTAAACTCTATAAAATACAACAATACTTAACTATATCATTTGCAGCTTTCATTCCACTATTTAAAGCTCCCTGAATCCAACCATGAGCAAGTGAAGTATGTTCACCTGCAAAATATATCCTGTTATCAAACTCTGGTTTTATAGCATCATATACAAAAAGCCTATGTTGTTCAGGCATTAAATAGCAAAAGCCTCCATTAAACCCTCTTTCATTGTTCCAGTCAACATTTTTATAATCTTTTACTATTGAATCAAGATAACCCCTTTCAAGATTATGCACTTCCTCTAATTGTCTTTTTATTTCATTTACTTTTAAAGCATTATCTACCTTTCCTAACCTTATAGAATCCTGATTTAAATTATAAGAAGCCAACAAAACTCCAGGACTACTCACAGCATTATATTTTTTATTTTTATTAAGTGATTTATAACCTGGATACCATATAGTTGTAATTGGCAAATCAGTATATGAACCTCCACCTACTATCCTCTCCTTAGGCCCTCCTTTTTCCCAAAATCTTTCGCTACACATAAAAAGAGTTTTCTGGCTTGAGGTATAATTTAATTCTCTTATAGCTTGCATTTTTTCTGTGCTAAACATAGGATTTAAATTTATGTTACAAAAGCTAGAAAAAGGATTTGCACAAATGACAAAATCAAACTCTCCTTTAAAAGCATCCTTCTGCTTCCTATTTTTATACTCTAATATAACCTTATTCCTTTCAAAACCCTTATATATACCTGTTACAGTTGTCCCAGTATTAAAAACAACTTTACCTATATCTTTTTCTTCAATATTACAATATTCTCTAGGCTTTTTAGATATTAATGAATTATAAAATGCGAGTGGTAAATTAACCATTCCATCAACTATCTCATATCTATAAGCATAATCTATAGTATAATTTTCTATAAGGTTCTCTAAATAGCTATTATAATAAAGTTCTCCAAGCATTGGAACAATGTTCGATATTAAATCTATCGCTCCTTTACTTAAACCCATTTTATTGAGCATCTTTCTTATACTTAAAGAATCCATATATTCAATCTGAACAGAATATTGTTTTTTTATTTGTAATAGCTCCTTTCTTATCTCTGGTTCTAATCTCAATAAAGGTGTCATAGTTGCATAATCAAGTAATTTTTGCCATGGTGTAACTTTTTCTCTTTCCGTCAAATCAAACTGAGGATAAATCTTCTCCATTACACCTTTTCCCTGTGCATCATTTCTTACTCTTGTATTTCTTACATAAATAAATGTATTTTCATTATATTGGATAAAAGGTCTAGTATTTAACTTAAATAAATTTATATAATGCCAAACTGTTTGATGACTTACAGGTATTCTCATAGCTCCAAACTCACCATATAAATTTCTATACTTATCAAAATAATAAGTATAAATTCTACCTCCAATACGTTTCTCATCCATCTCAAATATGCTGATATCAAAACCAACCTTCCTTAATTCAAAAGCAGCTGCTAATCCTGCAAGACCCCCACCTATTATCCCAACTTTAAGCCCTCTACATTCTATTTGTGAACCAATAGTTCTAATATCCTTTGGAGGATTAAGTAATTCTATTATATTATCAAAATCTTCGCTATGCTTAGCTTCATCTAACGCTATTTTTATCATGTTATATCTTTCTTCATCTGTTGGACTATTTGGCTGGATATATCTACTCTCCCGCTCCAACCTATCTCAACTCCTTAAAAACAATACGTCTACTGTTTAATATATTATTTTTTCTAAAATAAAAGACCAATATTGTACTGTGGAATAATCCTACTAGCAAAATATCGATCTTAATTTAGATATTAAATTTAGATATTTTTTTCATAATCTTTCTTTAAGTATTTATGCCTAACTCTAAAAACTATAATTACTACAAAAATTATAGTAATTAAAGAAATACTTGCAGCCTCTAATCCTAAAAAAGTAAAATTTTGTGGATTAATTAAGTAAGTTAAAATAGCATTTGGTAAATTAACTAAAAATGCTATTAATAAGTTATTGCCAGATAATTTAAAAGCTAAAGCAAACATCATACCTACTAAAAATAAAGTTGAAAGCATTGATAAGCTTCTAAAGCTTGGATATCCTAAATGGTATAAGGAAAAGGTTAAGCCTGATAATATTATTGCTGGTATTGTCCCAAAAATCTTTTCATATCTAGTTTGAAAAAAACCTCTAAAAAGAAATTCCTCAAAAAATGTTGTCATTACTAAAGGAATTGTTAAATATATCATTTGATTAATAGATACCATTTCAAAATGTTTAGTTTTAAGCTGTCCACCTACTGAAAAAACAATAAATACACTAGCTATAATAATTCCTTTTAAATCTAACTTTTTAAAACCTAACTCTTTTAAATCTGCTTTCTCATATTTAAAAACATATATTAACGGAATTATTAAACTCAATAATAAACCATATCCACCTTGATAAAAAAGATATTGTAACCATCCTCCAAAAAAGTTTGCCATACTATTTACTATAATAATAAATACTAAAAGAACTATGCTTAATAACAAAAATTCATTTCTTTTTAAATATTCTCCTTTCATCCGTACACCTCCAAAACTACTATTCAATAACTATCTTTATCATTTATGCATAAGGCCACAAATTCATTTATTTTCATATTATGATATTCTAATATCTTTATTCACAAATACCCCCATTAATATTATTATATTACAAAATTGTAAATTTTAAAAAGGAACCCATTAATTATGAGTTCCTTCCATACAACTATTTAAATTCCAAATACTTTATCTAATCTTGTTAGATTAAAAATCTTCATAACCTGTGGATCATTAACTGAATAAAGTTTAACACTCCCATTTAATTCATTACATTTCTTATAAATGGTTACTAATACTCCAAGGCCTGTACTATCAATAAATTTACAGTTTTTAAAGTCAAAAGTAAAAAATTTTTCACCTTTATTTATTAAGTTATTTATTTGTTCTCTAAATTCATCTGCCTCATCTACAGCAAAATTTTCTGGTATTACCATATTTATTTCATTCATCTTTTACACCTCTTTAATCATAAATTTTTCTACAAGATTATTTAAACTATTTGCCATAGCGCTAGTCTCTTCAGCACTGGCAGCCAAATTTTGAATCGCTGCTGATTGTTCTTCAGTAGATGCAGAAACCTCTTCACTATGTGCTACTGTTGTTTCTGCAATAGTTGCAACTGAGTCTATAAGTTTTACTATTTTATCAGAACTTGCAACTTCATCTCTAGTAACATCTGCTATTGAATTAATATCTTTCACTATTTGCTCTACTGCACTTATTATGTTAATAAAAGAATCATCCGTTTCACTTGCTATAACTACCCCATTATCTACAGCTTGTTTACCAATACTCATCGATTTTACAGCTTTATCTATTTCCATTACCATTTCGTTTACTAATGAAGAGATTTCATTAGAACCAATATTAGTTTGCTCTGAAAGCTTACGTACCTCATCAGCGACTACTGTAAAACCTTTTCCATGCTCTCCAGCTCTAGCCGCTTCAATGGCTGCATTTAAAGCTAATAGATTTGTTTGAGTTGAAATATTATTAATTGTGCTAATAATTCCATTAACTTTTTTAGAAAGTTCATTAAGCACTTCTAAAATTTCAGCTGTTTCAGTAGTTACTTTATTAATGTCTTTAATAGCTGCAACCGTTCTATTAACCTTAACCCTTCCCTCCTTAGCCACACTCATAGTATTTTCAGAATTATTTTTTGCTGTACATGCTCTATTTTGGGCTATTTGAACTAAACTTGAAAGTTGAACTAAAACTTCCGAAGTTTCAATTATAGAATTATTTTGATTTTCTGCATTTGCTGCCACTTCCTGTATACTAGAAGTAATTTCTTCGGTGGATGTATTTATTTCTTCACTAGAAGCTGATATTTCTTCTGAGGATGCCGTAAGCTCTTCGGAACCCTTTCTAACATTAGCTATTATTTCTGTTTGATGTTCAATCATTCCATTAAAATATTCACCTAAAGTTTGTATCTCATCTCTTGTCCTTATATCAGCTCTCCCTGTTAAATCACCATCTCCGGCTTTAATCATTAAATCCTCTAAATGCTTAATTGGTCTTATTATATTTCTTGTTGTAAATAAATAGCTTAATGCTACAGAAATAATTAAGGCAATTACACCTATAATTACAGTATTTATCCTAATTGCTCTTGCTGGAGCCATATATTCATCATAATTTGCAGTTATTACTACTACAAAATTGTTAACTGGTGTGAAGCTTACAAATTTATATGCTCCCTCATAAGTGTAATATCCTGAATCCGTTTTACCAGATTTCATTTTATCTACTAACGCTTTTAATTCAACATTAGTTGTTTCACCTGCATTTTCTTTAAGTATTTTTTCATTTTTAGGATGATATACAATCAATCCATTTTTATCAATCATATATGCATAACCGCTTTCACCAACTTTAACCTTAGCTACATCTTTACAAATACTATCAAATTTAATAGTACCAACTACAGTACCCACAATTTTATCATTATATTTCAATGGATAAGCTATTGCCATTATAGGCTTTTGGGTTACTTTTGATAATAAAATATTACTTACATTTTTCTCTCCTTCTAATGCCTTTTTTACATATTCCCTATCACTTAAATCTATATTACCGGTTACATCACCACTACTAACTACTACTTTACCTAAACTATCTGTAACAACTAAAGTTTCAATTAAGCCGCTATGTTGTAGCTGTATTGTTTTTAGATAGTTATTATCATCTTCTATATCTTTATTTGAACCTGATGCATTTAAAGCTAGACCTTTGTCTAAGCTTAAAATGTTAACACAATTCTCTACTCCTTTAATTGATTCCTCAACAATTTGTGATGTTTGATTAGTATTTTGTTTTAATTGTTGTTCAATTGAACTTTGCATAGATTTTGAAGTAATAATAGATGAAAAAACACCTAAGATAACTACTACAATAGTTATAATACTTAAAAATAGTAGAAACATTTTTGTACTTAGACTCTTCTTCTTATTTGTATCTTCTTTTCTTTTTAACTTCTTATTCATAATTCTTCTCCCGCCATACTATAATATTTACACCTTTAACTGTTTTTGCAGAATTAAGACATTATTTTTTACTTCCATCTTATCTGCTATACTACTTATAATAAATAAGCCCCTACCACTATTACTTAATATATCCTCCTCTAAAGCTGTATCATATATTTGTGTCTCATGAAATCCATTCCCACAATCCTCTATTTCAAAATTTATATATGTACCATAATAAAAATATCTTAAATATATAGGTTTATTCTTATCCCCTTTATTTCCATGTTTAAAAGAATTTGTTAAAGCTTCAGTGAGCATTAATCTAATATCAAAGCCATCATTACAAACACCTAAATCACAAATAATTTCATCTATAGTTTCTTTATATTTAGATAACCCATATAAAATAAATTCACCCTTCCTCCTCACGATACCACTCCTTATTTTATTTCTAATGCAACTAATGTACAGTCATCCTTCAATCCATCTAACTCCGTTAACATATTAATTAAAAAATTATTTAAATAATTTTTCAGCTCACTTATGTTACTAGCTTTGTAGCATTCTTTTTCCATTTCATCATGAAGTATGAAATCTAATCCATCCGTAAAAAAATAAAATTTATCTTTTGGTTTAAAATTAATTATTATTTCATCAAATAGGCTATCTTCAAACATACCTAAAAAAGGACCTCTTACAACTTTTTTTTCATATTGCTCATTTGTCTGAAAAATAAATTCATTAATTCCTGCGCCTACTACTATTGATCTATTATTTTTAAAATCCAATTTAAAACAGCATGCTGCAATATAACTATCCCCCAAATAGTTGACTATTTTACTATTTAAATAATCTATTATAGTATTAGGTTCCTGACTATTTAAAACTGCTTCATTAAATAAAACATTACATGCAGATATATTTAGAGCCGCTGTAAGTCCTTTCCCTTTCACATCTCCTATTATGCCAATAACACTATCTTCATCAATTTTATTTATATTATAGAAGTCACCACTCACTGTTTTTGCTGGTATATAAATTCTTTCCATATAAGCCTTATCCTTTAAAGGAAACTGTTGCTGCAAAGCCATTTTCTGAATTTTAGCTACTGAACCTAAACTGCTTTTCATTTTAGTAATTTCTCTCATTATAGAAAGAATTGCTGGCTTTTCTTTATACAATATATAACTTGAAGATACTTCAAAATCAACTAATCTTCCATTATCTAAAAGAACCTTGTAGTCAAATATTGTTTTAGTTTTTTTAGACTTCAAAATTTTTTCCATTCTTTTTTCTATAACCTTTTCATAGTTTGGAACTAAGCTATGAATATTTTTTCCGATAACATTGTTATAATATTTCGATGCTATCTCATTAGCTAAAACTATTTTATTATCCACAATAATAAGAACGGGTTCCGGAAAGATATTGAAAATCTCCTCATATTTTTCTTGGGTCTTTTCTAACTTATTCTCAAAAAATTCTTTTTCAGTAATTTCCCTTAACTTCTTAACAATCAAAATTGGATCACCACTATAATCTAATATAGGTCTATATATACACTCCATATATTTGTTAAGTTCTTTTATATATTTTTGAAATTTTTGAGTTTCTCTAGTTACAATTGCCTTTTGATGAAAACATTCGTTACAATCTTGTCCTATATTTAACACTTCACACAACTTTTTCCCATGTATTTCATCAGATGTTTTATTATAATATCTATACAAAGTTTCATTACAAAAAATAATTGTTTTATCTAAATTACATATTGCTACCATATCAGAAATATTATTTATTCTTGCTTTAAGAATTTTTTCATGAATATGCATCCATTCATTCATATCCTTATTTTTGTCAATGTGTTCTCTTTCAAACTTTTCCACACTATTCACCTCTATATTCTTATATAATTATTTGGCTATTCTATTTTTTATGTTTTATGACATTTTAAATTATATTAAACATTATATTACAAATCTAACTATTTTAAAACTAGTCCAAAAGTAATAAAAAGAAGAAATTTACAATATTTTTTACTATTATCCTATTTTAAGTAATAAAATGTTATATTTTATTATAAATATAATTAATTAATTTAAAAATCTAAAAGCCATTAATTTTACTTTTAATAAAGCAAGATATTCTTATAATCCGACTCATAATTATAAACAATTTCTATATAAAAAAATACAAGCTTAATTATAATAATAAGCTTGTAAAAATTTATATTTCTATTTTATTTTTTCCGTTACTCTTTGCCTTATATAAAAGTTTATCTACCTTTTCTATAAAAACATCTATTTCACTTCCGTCATAACTCTTAAATCCCCCACTGATACTTATCTTAAGCTCTTTATTAGGCATATATTTAAAAGTTTTTCTCTCTATTTCATAGCGTATGTTATTTATAATTTCTAAAGAATTTATATATGTTTTTTCCCTAAACACTATTATAAATTCTTCTCCTCCAAATCTAATAATAAAATCATCATTAGTTATATTTTCTATTAATATTTTACTTATTTGTTTTAAAACAGTATCCCCTATAATATGTCCAAATTTATCATTTATATTTTTAAAATCATCTATATCTATCATAGCCATTTGAAATTCTTCTTTATTATCTATTAATTTCTTAAGTTTTCCATAGCCAAAAGATTTTGTACAACACTTAGTTAAATAATCTAAATTAGCTAACTTTTTAAGTTTTTCCTCACTTAATTTTCTTCTTTTAATCTCAAGAAATAACCGTTTAACCATTATAGTCATTATTACTGTTGATAATATTAAAACTACTAACAATGAATTTTTAAAATTATTCTTTACTAGTATTGCATCCTTTTCCCTTTGAAGTGCTTCTAATTTTTCTTCATTCACTGTATTGTTTATATCTACTATAGAACTTATCAAATTTCTTATAGTATCTTCACTAAAACGTTTTTCACTATTTTCTAAATAATCATCATAGTACTTTTTATAATCAAAATCTTTAAATTCATATTTTATTGCTAGAATATCTTTTGCTTGTTTAGCTGCATCTACACAATTGTTATTAGCTTTAAAGCCGTCTAAAGCTTTATCATAATATATTTTTGCATTTTTAAAATCTTTTATTTTTACATAATAATCTCCATAATATCTATACACATATAAAATATTTCTATTATCCCCTACTCTATTAAAAAAATCCTCAGCTTGTTTTAAATAAGATAGAACTTTGTCCAATTTATTACTTTCAAGATTTGATATAGCTAGATTTATAGCCATTCCATCACTTATATCTGTACCATTTTCTTTATCATAACTTTTATATGACTCATATACTTTATTTGAATATTCCTCTAATTTCTCTTTATCCTTTATCATTTCATAATAAATTAGTTTAGAATACAGAACCTTTATTTTCATATCTTTATTCAATTTCTCTTCATCAAATTTCTCTATTTCATTAAAATATTTTTTAGCTTTATCCTCTATTGAATTTTCTGCATATATTTGTATGAAGTTTGCATATATATTTAGTTTAATATCACTCTCATTATAATTGAATATCTCTTTTAATCGTACCCTATCCATTTTAATCATTTCTATAAATTTATAAGAATATTTAAGTCCTTCACTATAATTTTTAATATCTAAATAATATTCTGATCTTTCCATATATAGATTACATAATGGTGCTTTTCCATATTTATCTGATTTATATTTTTCTTCTGCCATATCATAATACTTATCAGCTTCGTTATTATCACCTTTAATATTATAGCAAAAAGCCAATGCCTGTAATTCATTTCCTTGTTTTATCAAATCATTATTCGATTTATATTGTTCCTTTAACTCTTCAATTTCTTTATCTACTCCTTTAACAGCTCTTTTTTCTGTTATATTTAAAAATTTTAGAGTATCATCTAGTATAGTTTTTTGCACTTCAATTTCATGATTAACCTTTTGCTTTTCCATGTTATTAAATAATATATAAACAGCTAATATAAATATCATTACTATAATTGCTATTAATACTAATGTTCTCACTTTATATTTTTTATTAAACATTAATGTAACCCTCTGTATTCTTATAATTTATTAAAATAATTAATTCTATACTTATAAGTATACTTAATACTTGTAATTTCTTCAATTATTTTTAATAAATTCAATTTTATGTAAATAATCTATATAACTAATAAATTTCATATAAATTATTACTTTTTAACTTTAACCATAGTTATCATAATATACTAGAGCAGTACTCCCCTTAAAAAGCACTGCTCAAATTTTATCTAATATGAAAAAGCTCCATCTCTTTTTATATTAAAGAAATCACTATAATCTATATCAAATATATTCTTATTTATTTTTTGAATAGAATGTTTATTTTTAATTAGCTCAGCTAATACGCCACAATAAGAAATATCGCCCTGTAGAATAGCTCCATAAATCACATCATCTTTATGAATGATTTTTTTATATACATTTCCTCTTTTGAATATATCTACATTATATGAATCATCTGGAGCATTAATTAATCCTATAGAAACTGAAGGGACTCCAAAGAAATTCATAGAATTTTTAAATCCAAATTCATCATCAATATATTTTTCGTGTCCACTCATATTGTATGCTGCAACAGTAGCTTGTTTTACTGCAAGAGGCCAAATACCAATTTTACCAATTACATCTCCAGCTGCATAAACATCTTTATAAGAAGTTTCACACTTTGAATTTATTATAATTCCTCTGTTCATCTTTTTACTATCTTCATTTATAAACGAAGTATTTGCTCTTACTCCAGCCGCAACTATTACAATATCACCATTTATTATAGATCCATCTCTAAGTTCAACCCCCTGTACCATTGAACTCTCGTTTATAATAGCCTTTGTAACTCCAACACCTGTGTATATTTCTCCCCCATGCTTTATTATTTCTGTTTTATACACCTTTGAAGATTCTTCATCTAATTGAAGAGGTAAAATTCTTGGTGCCATTTCTACTATTTTTACTTTTATACCTTTTTCAATTAGTCCATAAGCAGCATCTATAGCTACTAATCCCCCGCCTATTATTATTGCACTTTTAATCTTCGTTAAGGATTCTTTTATTTGCAATGCATCTTCAATATTTCTTAAAACATAAACATTCTCACACTCCCTTAATCCCTCTATTGGAGGAATAGTTGAACTTGCTCCAGATGCAATAAGCAATTTATCATAAGCTATAGATTTATCATCTTTTGTAACTATTATTTTATCCTCAACGTTTAAATTAATTACTTCTGTTCCCTTTATCCAATTAATATTATACTTTGAAAAGAAATCATCTTCTATAAAACTAATTCCTTTAGTATCCCTAATTCCCCCAATAACAAGGTGTAACATACATCTAGAGTAAACTTCTTCATCTTTAGATACTATAGTAATACTTGAATATTTGTCTAGTTTTCTAAGTGTTTTTGCTGCAGTTATTCCAGCTGCACTAGCACCAATTATTACATAATTCATATATTAAACCTCCTCTAAATAAATTGCTCCAACAGGACAACTCTCTATACAAGCTGGAGTTTTTCTATCAGGACACATATCACATTTTACTATATGTTTTTTTGTAACTTCATCTGGTTTTAAAACTCCAAATGGACAAGACATAACACACATATAACAATAAGCACATTTGTCTTTATTATAAGTTACATACCCTGTTTCATCGTCCTTTGTCATTGCACCACTCATACATGTTTCTACACATTTAGGTTCATCACAATGTCTACAAAATATAGGAGTAGGTTTATTTTTTGAATCTAATGTTATCCTTGAGCACGCCTCATTATGCTTGTCACTAAGATTTAATTTATATATAGATTTGGAAATTGTACTATGCTCACACATACATGCAACTGTACAATTCATACAGCCTGTACACGCATCTTTATTTATCATAATTCTTTTCATTAACCACACCACCTGCAAAATAATAAGGATTCAATCATAGAAATGCTTTACATAAGCAATCAAAAAAAGTGAATAGTTGAAAATCGAGAGTTAAAATTCACTTTTTTTAAGTTTATAATTTTTTCAATAAATATCTTTAACTCTCAACTTTCAATTCTCAACTAATTCCTATTTAAAAATTTAAATTTCTATTTATTAATTCCTAGACCTTCTCTTCTTGCTATTATTAAGTCTTCAAGAGTCTTAGCTGTTGACTGTACATCATTATCAAGAACTAAGTGTCCACCTGTAATATCTTTAAGATCTTCAGTTAACACCTTATTTACTACATCACTTCCAGTTATAAATGGAGGAAGTGCTAAATGTAGAGGTAAGCCAAGTGCTAAACCAAAAGCACCATCCGCAAGTGCTTGTTCTTCTAACCATTGTGGAGCAGAAAGTACAAGTGGTAATTGAGGAATATCTACTCCTATAAATCTAGCAAGTTCAGTTGCTACTATTTCTAATCTTCCTATAGCTAAACATGGTCCAAAATTTAATACCGGAGGTATTCCTAAGCTCTTACATACTTCTTTTAAATTATCTCCAGCTAATTCAGCAGCTTCTGGACTCATCAATCCTACATTTTCAAGTCCACCTGATGAACATCCAGCAGATAAAACTAAGATATCCTTCTTAATAAGTTCTTTTGTAAGTTCTACTGTAAATACATCATGTCCCATAGCCGTTAAATTTGAACAACCTACAACCCCTGCTATACCTTTAATCTTTCCACTAACTATTAAATCAACTAGAGGCTTCCATGATCCGCCTAAGAATTTTTTTAATGAAGTTTCTGATACCCCTGTTATTGTTGTCTCATTTCCATGTTCTTTAGGTATTGATATTTCTACTTTACCTCTTCTATTTGAATAACTATCCATAGCGGCTTTTATCACTTTGTCAGTTATATTTTCTCTTTCTTCAAATGAGTATTCAATAAAATCAGCATTTGCTTTCTTAGCTACATCATCAAGACAAATCATCTTAACTTTATACTCATCAGCAATAGGTTCTATTCCTGGTAAAGTACAATTAAATTCTGAAACAACTAAATCTATTGCTCCAGTTGCAAGTACAGCTTCACTTGTAAAGTTATTGCCAGCATGTCCTGAGAAGACTTCTTGATAGTGAACACCTCTTAGTTGAAGATCTTGTCCTACGCATGTACATCCAACTAATCTAAATCCGTTTGCACCAAGTCCTTTAGCTAAAGCTTTAGCTTCATCAGTTATAAGCTTATCTTGAAGATGAGAAATAACTGAATGTTGGTGTCCTGTTATCATAATGTTTATATAATTTTCATCTATTACATTTAGTCCTACCTTCGCAGCAGTAATTTCAGGTTCTCCTAAAATTACATCATTAACTAAGTTAGTTAATGTTAATCCGTATAAACCTGTTGATATTCCTAATTGTAATGAATGCATTAGCATATTTACTGGATCTGAGTTTAAGTTAGTTGAAGTTTTTACAACCCCATCAAATACTTCTGATTTTGCTCCTCCAGGTAATATGTTTAATTTTTCCCATAATTCATATCTTGGCTCATATGCAAGTTTTTTAACTAATTTCATATTTTCATATTTAGGTTTATATAAATCAGATAATATAAGATCAGCAACTTTAATTGCTTTCTTATGATTATCGCTTTCTTCAATTTCAAAAATTTCACATAAATGATTTAAAGCATTTAATCCTTTAAGTTCACCTCTTGATTCGCCTAATTTCTTTAAGTTTAATGCTGTAGTCTCAATAACATGAATATAACAACCTGACCCTGATGCTACAGCTCTTAAAAAGTTTCTAGCAACTATTGTATGTGCGTCTGCACCACAAATCCCTCTTGGAGCTTTTGGAGTAATTCTACAAGGTCCGTTAGCACATAGTCTACAACACACACCTTGTAAACCAAAGCCACATTTAGTTTTTTGAGTTTCTACTCTATGATGAGAAGTTTCTACATTAAGACCTGAGATAAAATTAGTAAGTTTTTGATCTGCAGATGCACATAAAGTACAGCTTGAACAACTTGAACAACTTGACATAAATAAAATCCTCCTTAAAAGTACACAAATATAGTGTATTTTATTCTTAAAAAAAATTAATATTATTAATCACACAAAAGTATACCCAATTGGTATACTTATACTATATAACCATATTGTAATAGTTGTCAATTATTTTTAATAACTTTTAGTATAGAATAATTAATATCCTATTAAAATATTTATAATTACTACAAATATTTTAATAGGATAAACATCTTTCATATTTCATAAAATATCAAAAATTAAATACTAAGCTTATACATAGACTACATTTTTATTCTTTCTATCCAATTAATCATGGTATCTAAAGTAAGTTTTGTATTACCCATATTACAATGATTAGATGCGTTTTCTTTTCGTGTGAAAAGACGAAAAGTTAAAGACGCTACTTTGCTTAAACACTCTAATTCATCTTTAAATATATTATAATTAATAAAGTGGTCTTCTGTTGCACCTATAATAAGAATATCTTGATTTATTAAATGTCCAACATCAGTTATTTTAAACTTATCAAGTTTTCTTGTATATTCATAAGGTGACTTAGCATTATATGCATACATACCATGCTTAAGCGCCCATTCTACTGTAGAGTCTTTCTTCGCTCCTATATTGAAAATCATATTAATTATAGGTGCTGCATGCATTTTCATTAATCTTCTTAATATTTTTTGATCTACATCTGGCATAGTACTCAATATAACCGATAAGAAATTAGGAAAAATAGACCATGCTATAACTCTTTTTATCCTTTCTTCATAAGCCGCTGCTCTAGGTGCTAACATACCTCCTAAAGAAGCTCCTATAATAGTTACATCATAAAGATCAAAATAATTAATAATCTCTGTTACAGGCTTCTCCCACTCATGAGTAAAATGTTTCTTCTGAATTCTCATAACATTTCCTTGTCCTGGTCCTTCGAAAAGATATACATCGAACCCATTTTCCGCAAAATAAAGCATTGCAAAAAATAACTCCTCCATATAAGAATCATTTCCTCCATGAAGTAAAATAGTATCTTTTTTATCTCCTACTGCTTTTGTATATAAAACTGGTAATTTCACTTCTTCATAAGGAACCTCATATTTTACCACGGTTCCATCTTCAAAATATTCTTCATAATACTTGTAAAACATATCCGAGGCTAACTTATAATACTTTATTTTGTCTTTATCATCATCATACATAAAGAATTCGCTCATTCTATAATAGGCAATAGCCTCTTTTATTCTTCCTTCATTTACAGCTTGATTTCCTATGATTATTAGTTCTTTTTTCCATGTTGCACTATCCTTAATTTTATGTGAAATTCTTTTTATATCTTCTAAATTACCTTCATTCCACATAATTATACGATTTAGCTGAAAATTAAAATTATCCTCATCATTCAGATTATATATTCCTTTCGCAAAAGTAATTTTGTCTTTCTTCATATTTTCCACTTCCCCTTACCATAAAAATTAAGACATAGTCCTCTATGAGACTATGTCTTAATTATAACTAACTAATACAAATTGAACTTCTAAATAAACGCTAACTTTGAATTTTAAATTTTCTTTATTAATCTATAGGGATAACTCTTACATCTTTTCTAATTTCATTTGCTGATATTCCAAACATATTTTTATTAGTTGTAGCAAAATGTGAAGGACTGTTAAACCCTGCCTTTATAGACGCATCTGTAATATTTTCTCCATTCAATATATACTCGTAAGCCTTTCCTATTTTCATAATTACTAAAAAACTACTTAATGATGTTTGAGTTTCTTCCTTAAACAAATGGGATAATCTACTTTGAGATAAAAATACCTTATCAGCTAATTCTCTAATAATTCCTTCTGTAATTTCTTCTTTCTCTTGAAGCAATTTAAGTACTTTTTTCACTCTCTCATCTTTTATATGAGGTTTCTTTATATTTAAATTACATATGTTTAATATTTTTTCGTATACATCATAATATTTTTGTTTTATCTTCATAATATCTTTTAAGGATAGAATCTCATTAATCCAAACCCTTTTTATTTCTTTTAACTTTTCTACATTCAAAGTATAATAATTATTATTTTGCAAATATTTATCCTCTATTTCCTTAGACATATCAGTAGTTTCATCAAATAAATAAACTAACATCTCATTATCATAGCTCTCTATAGTATGCATCACATTAGATCCTATAATAATTCCTCTACAAATAATTTCCTTATCTTCTATTATACATTTAAATTCTTTTCCTAGACTTATTATTAAATGTTTTGCCCAATGTTTATGTTTTTCCGGATAATTATAATCAACAAATAAAAGTACATGATCTATGGTATAAAAAATATCTGTCATATTATCACCTATCTAAAATTTTAATAAACTCATTCTTTAAAAAGTAGCATATTTGTTAATGGAAATATTAATGTGACCTTAGTCCCTTTGTTTACCTTAGAATCAATAGTAATTTTCAACCCTAATTTTGAACAGAGTTTTTCGCATAGATACAACCCCATTCCCGTACTTTTACTAAACATTCTTCCATTTTCACCAGTAAAACCTTTTTCAAAAACTCTATTTATATCTTTATCTATTATACCTATTCCATTATCCTCTATTGTCAACATTACAGAATTCTCTTTTTTTAATGAATATATTTTTATAATTGGTGATTTATTATTTGAATACTTTATAGCATTACCTATTAGTTGATTTATAATAAAATCAATCCATTTTCCATCAGTATATACAGTTTCAGTAATATTTCCTATATCTATTTTTATTTTTTTATGAATAAAATCTCTATAGTTCCTTTTAACTACTTTTCTTACTATATCATCAAGATTAATTTGTTTTATGATATAATCTTTACTAACATTATTACTTCTAGAATAATACAATACTTGCTCTACAAAGCCTTCAATTTTATCAACCTGGAAATCTATTTTATTAGTTATTTCATTTTGATTATTCGCAATTATTAATTTTGCAGAAGCTATTGGTGTTTTAATTTCATGTACCCAAGTTTCTATGTATTCTCTATACTCAACCTGCATATCCTTATAATATTTAACATGTTCATGCATCTCTCTACTTACTTTCTTAAGTATACCATTAAGCTTTTCTCCCTCTATAAAGTTTGGTTCCTTTATCATCTCTGGAAGTAAATACTTCTTATCCAACTTCTCTAATATACCTTCAACTTTATCATAATATTTTTTATAGTTTATAAATTCATAAACTATATATGAACCTAAAGGTAAAAACCAAATACAAAAAACAAAAAAAATAAAAACTAATTTAATATTAATAACAAGAAGTATAACTGCTAATATAATAAACATTAATATGTTTATTAATATTATAAATATTTTATCTTTAATAAATTCACCTATACTCATGGCATTATATACCCTAGTCCTCTTCTTGTTTCTATTGGATTTTCTATACCTATCTCTTCAAGCTTTTTTCTTAATCTATTTATATTAACATTTAAAGTACTATCATCTACAAAATAGTCTGATTTCCATAAATATTCCATAAGCAAATCTCTTTTTACTATATTGCCCTTATTCTCTATCAAGTAAGAAAGAATTTTAACCTCGTTTTTAGTTAACTCTAATGACTGCTTTTTATAATTAACAGTTGCATTTGAAAGATTCAAGCTAAAATCTTTATAATTTAATACATTATTAGTTTTAAAATTTCCATATGTTCTTTTCAATATGTTAGTTATTCTTGCTAATAATATTTCTGTATTATAAGGCTTTGTTACAAAATCATCTGCACCTAAATTCATGCTCATTAATTCATCTACATCACTATCCCTGCTTGTAACCATTATAATAGGTATATCTGAATTCTTTCGTATCTCTCTACATATATAGTAACCATCAAATACAGGAAGATTTATATCTAGTAATATAAGACTTGCATTTTCACCTTGAACATATTCTATTATGTTATTAAACTTTATAGGAGCTTTTACTTCATAACCATATTTCTCCAGAAAATTTTGTAATTCTTCTCTAATAACTTCATCATCTTCAATAATAATAATTTTTTTCATTACTTTTGCTTACCTCTCTACATAAAATATAGGATTATTTTTAAGTGAACTCCATATGAAGTTCACTTAATTTGTTTTCTGAAAATATTGTGATTTACTATCATTGATTTTTGCTAGTTAAATTCATCTCTTGTACTCTCTTTTCTGCTGCTTTAATTGCTTCAACTCCTGTTTTACATAACACATTAATTCCTTTAACACTGGTTACAATCACAAACGCTTCTACTAATTCCTCCATAGTTAAGCCAGCTTCTACAGCGGCAACAGCGTGTGACTTTGCACCACTTAATTCATCATCCAAACTATCCAATATTGTAAAAATTAATTCTCTTGTCTTTTTAGGCAAATGTCCATTCTGAATAGATTCACGCATTGTTAAATATCCTTCTAATCCTTGTGGAGAATATTTAGAAAGTACTTCAGCAAAAGGTGGGTTCCATTTTAATTCTTCTTTATAATAGTTAAGTATATTTTCAAAATCCTTCATAACTAAAAATAATCTCCTTTTTTATCTTCACTTTACATCACAAACATTTCTTAACTATTATAACATTATTTTTAATACATCCGTTAGATACTATTTTTTACTATGTTTTTATACCCTGAATATGTTGTATAGAAATATACAATATAAACTACCATAAATACTAAAGTTGTTATTAAAACCGAAAATTTAATATCTATTTCAGTAAATGCACCTACCTCTTTATCAATTATCGTAACTCCAATAACTGAATGCATTAATGCTAGAATTACTGGAAGACTAAAATATACTAAGGTCTGAATAAAAATTGTTTTATTTATCATCTTCTTATTTGCACCAATTCTCTTTAATGCTTTATACCTTTCTATACTGTCACTAGCTTCTGATAATTGCTGAAGCGCGAGTATAGCCATACTAGTTATTAAAAATACTATACCTAAATACATTCCCATAAATAATGCTGCAGTTGAGCTTCCCTTACTCTTATTATAAAGATCATCTTTTGAAAAAGAATTTATATTGGGAATGTTTAAATCTTTATACTCCCCTTTACGGTTATCCTCTTCAATCTTTGTATACTTTTTATTATTTTCTTCTCTATTTTTATCTGAATACATTACATTAAGTACTGATGTAAGGTTCTTATCATAATCAGATAAAACCTCATCATTTATAACTATTGCAAAAAAATTATCCGCAAACATATAAGTATGAAGATTATCTTCTATTATCTTATCATTTTTAACTAAATATTCTTTATCTTTAATATAAACTTTATTATTATCTTTTAACCTTTCATTAACTGGTTTAATAAGCTTATTAAAAGTTGATAAGAATAAAACCTCGTCCTTATTTAGACTTACTTCTTGCTCACCCTTAAGCTTTAACATTTTGTTATAATCAGATATTTTTATAAGTTTCCCTCCATAATCCTTATAATCTTCATCTGTAACTTTTAATAAGTTTTCTGCTGTTCCATCTAAATAATATTCATTAAGAACTTCATACTTTTCATTTCCACTTTTCTTAAAATTAATTTTTTCTAAAATATCCTCTATGGACTCTTCTTTACTATGATTATATACTGTTATACTAGCATCAAAAGGTGTCTCTTTTTCAAGTCCTATCTCATAATCCTTTTTAAGAGATATTCCTGTAGATAACACAATTATCGTAATAAATAACATTAAACATATTAAAGACATTGATATAAAGTTCGTATTAACTTTACTATTTATTTGTTTTACTACGAATATATTCAAACCTTTTAAATACAAATTCTTATTTTTATTTACTATATATAGTATAACTCCAGATAAGCTAAAGAAAAATAATACTGTACCTACTATTGAAAGAACTAGTGCTGGAATAAACATGTAATTTCTTGAATCTAAACCTATCTTTAATAAAGATTTATATCCAAATGCAAGCGATGCTACACATAATACAAATGATATTATATATATAACTGGATTTTTAAATTTTATATTTTCATTTTTTCTACCAGCTATTAATAGATCGATTATTTTATATTTAGAAATAATAAATACATTAAATATCATAACAAGCAAGAACATTATTCCAAAATATAATATAGTTTTTCCTATAGCACCTGTTGAAATAGCAAATTTATATTCATCCATTCCAACCTCAAATAATTTTAATGTAAAAGTAGCTAATCCTTGTGATGCTCCAATACCTATTATAAGTCCTGCAATTAGTGATATAGCTCCAACTATACATGTCTCTGTAACCAAAATCCTAGATATTTTCCTTTTTCCCATACCTAAAGTCATATATATCCCTAATTCTTTTTTACGTTTCTTTATCAGAAAATTATTTGCGTATAATATTAGACTACCTAATATTACTGATATAAAGACTGATACATATGCCATAATATCAATTAATCTCTCCATATTCTTTGCATTTGAAGATTTAATATCTAAAAGAGCCTTTTGTGAATCTATAGAGTTAAAACTATAAAATATACAAACAGCTAATATTAGTGTTAAGAAATATATAGTATAATCTTTAAAACTCTTTTTTATATTTTGAGTAGCTAGCTTAAAATACATTGTTATCATCACCTCCAAGAAGAGTGATAACTTCTATAATTTTATTAAAGAACTCTTTTCTACTATCATTTCCTCTTACTAATTCGCTAAAGATTTGTCCATCTTTAATAAACAATATTCTATGAGCATAACTTGCTGTAAAAGAATCATGAGTAACCATAAGTATTGTAGTCTTTAAGTCTCTATTTAGCATCTCAAATCTTTCAAGTAATAACCTAGCTGATTTTGAATCTAGCGCTCCAGTTGGTTCATCTGCAAGTACTAAGGATGGATTGGTTACTATCGCTCTTGCTGAAGCAACTCTTTGCTTTTGTCCACCAGACATTTGATAAGGATACTTTTCTAATACATCAATAATATCTAAATACTTTGCTACTGATTTTATCTTTCCATCTATTTCTGAACTCTTTTCACCTTTTATTGTTAATGCTAATGCTATATTCTCATAAGCTGTAAGGGTGTCTAATAGGTTGAAGTCTTGAAATATAAACCCTAACTCATTTTGTCTAAATTTATCTAATTCTTTTGACTTTAATCTTGTAATATCCTTATTATTTATCTCTATTTTTCCTGTAGTAACATTATCTATAGTTGATATACAGTTAAGTAGTGTAGTTTTACCACTTCCCGAAGGTCCCATTATTCCAACGAACTCTCCTTCCCCTACTTTAAAACTTATATTATCTATAGCCTTTGTTACATTATCTTTACTACCATAATACTTCTCTATTTTATCTACACTTAATATATTTTTCATTTTTAACTCTCCCATTTTTATATTTTCACTAGTGATTTTTTAACTTTATCTTATGTAATTTATTTTATACAATTCCATCTATGGTATCAATTTAACTACATTTCATTAACATTACATTTTTGTTATGTTATTATATAAAAAACTTCTTAAAGTTTACTCTAATATTATATAAAATTAATATGTATTATCTAAAACTTATGTATATGTATAAATAAAAAAATAATATAAGATTTTAAATATGAAAAATATATTTTAACATTATTTATTTTAATAATCACATTATTAACAATAAAACTAATGTTAATATACAGACAATCAAACTCAAAAGTATATAATTTTAAAATAGTGTAATTATATTAAATTTATAATATACCAATTTATAAAAGTAATATAATTACACTTCTTGTAAAAATTATAGAATTAAATTTGTAAATATTATTTTAAACTTATCCCTTTTTATCCTTTCCTACTATGAGCCTTATCCAATATTGGTTTCTCAACAAATTTATATGATATAGTAGCAATCAAATATGAAATTCCTATTATAGATAAAGATATTAAAAGCCATGTTCCTATATCATTTATAGCCATATACTGCATACCATTGAAAAATTTAAGATATACAACATTCATAACTAAATAATGCCATATATATAACCCGAAGGAAACTTTTGCAGTATACTTAAAAAACTTATTATCTAATATTTTTCCAAATATATTTGAATGTGTTGCTGTAATTAATGTTATAGCAATAAGTACTTGGAAATATGGAAAGAAATATGGCTGATTTTGAATACTATGACTAAACTCTGGTGCATATCTTAAATTCCAAATTAAAATAAATGCACTTACTAATGATATAGCACTAATTATATCAAATATCCACATTTCTTTAAGATGCTTTAATTTATCATTTATTGAAAAAAGCTGTGTAGTAATTCCTGCAGCCATTATACCTATAGAAAATTGTGCAAAAAATCCTACTGGATTATAGTTTGGCATCCAAGACTTAGCTCCCCCTATAATTCCAAACTGCCATCCCTTATTTACATCATCGGTTGCGAAACAAATCTGAACTAACTGATTCATAACAAGTATTAATATAAATACCCCACACCAGTATAAGATTGCTTTTTTAAAGGATCTATTCTTGCTAAATTTATATAATATACTCATAAATATAGGCATCAAAAGATAACAAAATACTTCAAAACTAATAGACCATAACGGACCATTTATATCTGTTGGAAAAAATGTTATATAATGAAAGCCAGATGTAAATGTTGCAGCTGCTAAAACCCTCTGCCAAAGATATTGTACATTCATTTTGAATGCTAACATTACTATAACTGAAGCTGCAAGTGCTATATAAAAACCTGGAACTATACGCGCTGCACGTCTTATAACATAATTTTTTATATTAGGAAAACTTTCATTATTCAAATACTTTTTCCAAAATGGATATGCAAGTAAAAATCCACTTAAAATGAAAAATATACTTGTCCCTGTATTAGCTACCATTATAAAAAATATTTCTGCTTCTCTCACTCCTCCTGTTTGACTTTGAATATTTAGGTTCCCCCAAAGATGTGTAAATATTATCATTAGACATGCTATAGCTCTTAATCCATCAGCTCCTATTAATCTATCGTTTTTAGTTTTTTTCTCATTTGATTTGTTTTCACCAACTCCCCTATCTTTCATTTTTACTCCTCCTTGTATATTTTTTATATTATACCTAAAGTTCCTTTTTACTTATAGTATAAGTTATAATTAGAGAGTAATAGTTACAAAAGGCGTGAAAAATATTACAATTTTATTACAAAAAAGTTACACAATTACAAAAAACCACAAATAATTATCTATTGTATTATATTAATAATTGTTCAAAAAAAATGTTTTCCCACCAATTCGGTAGAAAAACATTTTTATTAAAAATTCTATTTTTAACTTATTGTTTTAAATTCATATCCATTACCTTTAAAATAATCTATTATTTGTGGTAATAATTCCTTTGTTTTTACTTTTCCTTGCGCATCATGCATTAATATAACAACTTTATCTTTTCCCTTAGATGTTTTTATAACATAATTAAACATATATTCCTTTGAATAAGTTTTTCCTTCTGCATCACCATTTAAAGCATTCCAATCTATATTAACTATACCTTCTTTTTTGAAAATTTCGTTTAAATTATTTAAATTAGGATCATGATAATAACTTCTACTCATATATCCACCAGGCATTCTTATTACTTTTGTATCAAATTCATTTCCCAAAATCCCTTTCATAGTGGTGTTAGTATTTTCTATCTCATTCATAAAATAATCAACATCAACTTTATTACCAGGGTATAATTTTCTAAAATTATGAGTGTAACTATGATTTCCTATAGCATGTCCCTCATTGTATTCTCTTTTTAAAAGCTCCATGCCTTTTTGATTTTTTATGTTTTCTCCTAAAACAAAAAATGTTCCTTTTACATTCTTAGACTTTAATATATCCAAAACATCAGCTGTATTTTGATTGCTTGGACCATCATCAAAAGTTAAAAATACATATTTTTTACCATCACTCTTATAGTTATTTTTCAACATATTTGTTACTTCATTTCTATCTATAGTATATTTTAAGCCTTCTTCATTAACATTTTTATTATTTGCCAATTTGTGTTTGTCCACATTTTCTATATTTACTTTATTGTCTTTAACTTCATCTTTTTCACTTTCATTTTGCTTTTTATTATCATCTACTTTTTCAACTGTGCTTGCTTGTACAACTTTATTTCTTGTCGAAGTTGAATTATATAATTTCGTCATTTGTATTCCTATAGTGACTAAAAAAATTATTAATGTAATTGATAAAAATATTCTCTTTTTTCTTCTGTTTCTTTTCATTATCTTTTTACTAGTTTTTCTACCTTCAAATCTCATGATTTTTCGTCATCTCCTCTAAGCTCTCTACATATTTATAGTATAATCTACAATTGCATAGAAATCGTGACAAAATCTTTACATGAGGTTACAGAATAGTTACAAAAAAGTATATTGATATAAATGTAGATTTAAAATTGAAACATATATAATATATTAAATTACATTAAATCTAAACTTTGTCCATTTACTGTAAACAGTATTAGCTTCTAAAATAGATTTTTCAATGAAAGCATTATTATACCCAATTGGTGGCTCTTGTGCCTCTAAGCATATACCTAATCTTTCAATGTAATTTCCACCTTCTATTAAAGCTCTATTATCTGGATAATTACCACTATAAATTACAGTGCTTGTATTATTAGTAGTCATTTCTAAAGTTCTTCCTGATTCATCGTCAATTAGAATTATTTTTTTATCCTTATCTAATATAAAACAATGATCTAAACCTCTTTCAGCCTTAACAAAGTTATTATTTATTACATCTTTTAGTAGTTTTTCCTTATTAAAGTCCAAAACTGTATCTTTGGTGTCAAGAAGTTTACCCGTAGGCGTACTTTCATTTACTGTTTCTAAATATTGACTACTACCTACCTTAAGTTTATGTTTTAATATATCCTTTTTGTGGTTCCCACTTAAATTAAAGTAAGAATGATTAGTTAAATTCATCAATGTAGTTTCAGTAGTTTTCCCTTCATAACTTATTAAAAACTCATCTTTATTATTTAATATATATTCTACTTTTATATATGCCTCTCCAGGATATCCTTCTTCATAAGCTTTAGAAATAGTAGTAAAAATGAGCTTTATTGTAGTTTCGTCTTTTAAAGTATCTACCTTCCAAAACTTCTTATTAAAACCATTTATTCCACCATGACCTTGGTTTCTATTGTAGTTTTTATTAAATTCTAAAGTTTCACCACAAAGTTCCACCTTACCATCAGCAATTCTTCCAGCTGTCCTTCCTATAATAGCCCCTAAATAGGAGGGATTATCTATATAATCTCTCCAATCTTTATAAGCTAAAACCACATTTTCAAAATTATTAAATCTATCTTTAACTTTAATTTCTGTAATTATTCCACCTAAATTTAATGCTGTTATCTTCATACCATTATCATTTATCAAACTATACTTTACAACATCTTGTTTATTCAGTTTTCCAATAATGTTACTCTCTATTTTCATATTATTACCTCAAACTATTTATTTAAATAATCTATAAAAGCCTTTTTGCCTTCTAAACTACCTTTGAAAATGTCACAGTGCTCTAAAACACTAGTAAACTTATTTCCAACCTCTTTTTTTATAACGCTTTCTACCTCAGCTTTAGATATTATTCCTTTTTTGTTTATAAGTTCTTGAAGCCATTTCTTATGTTTAAATATTAAATCATTCTCTTTTAAATCCCCTAAAGATTTTTCTCCTGTTAAATAAGCCTGTGCTTCCTTAAGCTCCCCTTTTAATCTTGCTGGCAATACTGCAAGTCCCATAACTTCAATTAAACCTATATTCTCTTTTTTTATATGATGAAGCTCTTTATGGGGATGATATATACCTTCTGGATGCTCTTTAGAAACCCTATTATTTCTTAAAACCAAATCAAATTCAAATTCTTCTCCCCTTCTTCTACAGATAGGTGTTATTGTATTGTGTGGTTCCTGTTTAGTAAATGCTATTATATTCCTATTTTTATCACTATAAACCTTAAACTTTTGAAGAATATAATTTGCACAAGCTACTAAGGTATTTTTATCCTTACCCTTTATTCTTACTACTGCCATAGGCCATTTAATAAAACTAGCCTTAATATTTTCAAAACCTTTTATTTCAAACTCTATTTCTGAAGCCGATTTACTCATAGCAAATTCATAATTGCCTCCTTGAAAATGATCATGAGCCAATATAGAACCTCCAACTATAGGTAAATCTGCATTAGAACCTATAAAATAATGGGGAAATTGTTCTGTAAAATCACTAAGCCTTTTAAAAGTATCTTCTGTAATCTTCATAGGCTCATGATTTTCTTTTAGTACTATACAATGTTCATTGTAGTAAACATAAGGTGAATATTGTAGAAACCATTTCTCTTTATTTAATATTAATGGAATTATCCTATGATTACTTCTCCCTGGATGATTTATTCTACCTATATATCCTTCATTTTCTTTACATAGCAAACATTTAGGATAACTAGAACTCTTTATTAATTTACTTGCAGCTATTTCCTTGGGGTCTTTTTCAGGCTTAGACAAATTTATAGTAATATCTAAATCTCCATACTTAGTTTTATGCTTCCATTTTATATCCTTTTTCACATCATAAGTCCTTATATAGTTAGAATTTTTACTTAAGTCATAAAAATAATCTGTAGCACTTTTAGGGTTATTCTTATATAATTCATTAAATTCTTTTATTATATTTGAGGGTCTATCTATAAATATCCCCATAATCTCAGTTTCAAAGAGTTCTCTTCTAGTAACTGTATCTTCTTTAAGAACTCCATTACTTAAAGCAAAATTATCTATATTTAATAGAATATCTTGAAGAGATGTTATTTCTATATCTCTATTTTCTTCATAATTATCTAAATTAAGAAAAGCTAATATTTTATTTATATAATAAATTTTATCTTGTTGCTCTATTAATGACATATCTAAAGCATATTTTATTAAACTATCTATATAATGATAAATATTATTCATAATAACTATCATTCCTTCCTTTGCATTCAAAGTACCAAACTTAATAAATCCTTTTTATATACTTATTTCTCTTGTTCCATCTCCAACTTTTACTTTATAAAAATCTGCTTCATAACCTATTTCTTTTTTATAAGCTATTCCTACATTCTTAATAAATTCTTCTACATACTCTTCTTTAACTATTGAAACAGTACAACCTCCAAAACCTGCCCCTGTCATTCTTGATCCTATTAAACCTTCTTGTTTCCATGCTAACTCAACCAAGGTATCTAGTTCTTTACCAGTTACTTCATAATCATCTTTTAAAGAATCATGAGAAGCTTTCATAAGCATTCCAAAGGCTTCTAAATTCCCCTCTTTTAGTACTTTTACAGCCTTTTTAGTTCTTTCATTTTCACTAATTGCATGATGTGCTCTTTTCATACATACTTCATCTTCTATAGAAGATTTATATTTTTCAAACAAATCTAAATTTAAATCACATAGATTATTTATATTTACTACCTTTTGTAAAGATTCTAAAGCTCTATTACATTCTCCTCTTCTTTCATTGTACTTAGAATCTGCTAAAGTCCTTCTCTTATTTGTATTTGCTATAACTATTAAGGCGTCTTTAAGTATTAAAGGTACATAAGTATACGTAATAGTATTAGTGTCTAGCAAAACAGCACAATTTTCTTTTCCCATACCTATTATAAATTGATCCATTATACCACAATTGACTCCAATATATTCATTTTCAGCCTGCTTACAATACTTAACTCTTTCAACCTTATCTATATTCATATTGTAGATATTATTTAGTATAATAGCTGTACATAATTCTATAGACGCAGAAGAAGATAATCCTGCTCCATTAGGTATATTGCCATAAAATAAAACATCGAAACCTGTTTTTATTTCATACCCAGCCTTTTTTAATACGCTTATTACTCCCTTTGGATAATTAGCCCAATCATGAATTTTATCATAATCTAAATTATCTAATGAGACCTCTATAACTCCTAAGCTATTAAAATTTTTAGAATATAATCTTATTTTATTATCCTGTCTTTCCTTTACCAATCCATAAGTTCCTATATTTAGGGCACAAGGAAAAACATTACCACCATTATAATCTGTATGTTCCCCTATTAAATTCACTCTTCCCGGAGCAAAAAAGGCTCTTTCTGGTTCTTGTCCAAATATCTCCATATAATCTTTCTTTAATTCTACTATCATTTTTATCTATCTCCATAACCTAATATTTATTAAATTAAGGCATATTGAAAAAATTATATTACCCTATTATTTTTTAAAACATGCCTTAACTCTTTTTATAAATTTAATCTTTATTTACTTTTCTTTTACAATTAATTGAGGTTTTACATTTCCTTCTCTTGAAGAAAACTTAATCATATTTTTTTGGCGACTACTATTTGGCGTTTCTTCATTTACTAATAATAAATTAAGCTTCTTACTTTTAGTGTTGTTGTTGTTCAAATAATTTGTTAAATCTAAAGCCACCCAATTTCCTTCATCATTATCATTTATACTTATTGAACCTATATAAATTCCTTTTGCAGGTGATTGCTTCCAAGTTAAAGTTTCTTCATTTATATCGGAAGCTTCATAAACTTTAATCTCTCTTGTTGAATCTTGACCTTTGGGAAATTTATCTGTAAAAGATACAAATAATCTTAATATAGTTGAAGAAGCCTTTTCTTTATCATAATTACTTAAATCAAAGCTTACATATGATTTTCTTGCATAATCTGCTGCGTCACTCTTTACTACCAATTCAGTTTCATTACTATAATTTTTATCTGAATATATCCCATCTCTCACATATCCATCTTCCACAGCTTCAAATACCTTATTATTTTTTACATTATCTTTTGCTCCGTATTCGAAATATCCTATATCAACAGGACTTCCGTCTAATAAATTTCCATAGTAATCCATACCGCCATTGTTTGCTATGATTCTTCCCTTATCTATAGCTGGAGATTCTGCTCTTAAAGTATAATCCTTAGTATTTTCTAAACCTAACTTAGCCTCACCTGGGTTCATTAATAATGGGTTACTGGTTATTAAACCTGGATGACTGGATGGTTTATTTGTATTATTTTCTATCTCATTGTATATAACATTATTTGAGAATTCTCCTGAAACAGGAGAATTAGAAAACTGCATATTTCCGTGTACTTCTACTATATTATTAAAAAACTTAATATATGGTTTATTTGTACAATCAAAAAGAGTTGTTTTTATCCCAGCTTTACTGTATATTGTATTGTTATATATTAATGGAGCAGAGTTTGCACTAGTAGGTAAATAGAAGAAAATATCATTTCTAACTGGACTTCCTGTATTATCTCCATCATTTACACTTAAGTTATACCTAAAAATACTTCCTGTTGAGCCATCCATAAATAGACAGAATCCACCTTTATTATCATGGCTATAGTTATATTGAACTATTGTATTTTTACAATATAAATCTATATCAAAAGCTTCCCCATCATTAAAACCATACTTTCCACCATAGACTTCATTATGCTGCATTATGGCCCCATCGCTAGCAAACACCCAACAGCCAGCATAATTTCTTGAACCTACATAAGTATTACAATAATTTTTAACAGTATTTTTTTCTATTAATCCTCCATATTTAGTTTCACCTAATACCATTCCATCCCCTAAGATTTCTTCAACAAAGTTATTTCTAAATATTATATTAGAATTAACCTTTGGATAACTTTCAGAAGTTCCAGAAATCACTACAGTTTTATTTCTAATTCCTTCTATTGATACATCCTTTACATGGTTAGATTCAACTAAAGCATCATTATAACCTGATGCTGCCGAGCCTGTACTTTTACCATCTTTGTCTATATTTATTCCTATTAATACTATTCCTCCAGTTATCTTATAGCCATCCTTATCAGAATTTACATCATGAACATAACAATTTTTTATATAAATATGATTCTTTACTGTTCCTGATGTATTATAAGCTAATATACCAGCTCTATTAGATTTTACTGTTTCATTATAATTCGATACATCAATGTTATTTATTTCCCAATATTCTTGGTTGTATAGCATAACTGCCCCTGATACTTTTGCAGGATATGTTGTACCATTACCACTTATAATTGGCTTATTACCTTGTCCATAACTATCTAATATTATTGGCTTACCGGCAGTACCTGATCCTTTTGGCCAAAGCTGGCCTGTCCATTTACTGCCAGCTTTTAATAGGATTTTATCTCCAGGTATAAATGTAATCGAATTCACCTTATCTAAAGTTTTCCAAGGAGTTAATTCACTAGTTCCTAAATTGTTATCATTACCACCTATACTGTCCACATAATAAGTTGTTCCAGTGTTAGCTTTAACAATTACAGAATTACTGATATTGATTTGCATGATTGAAAACAATAGTGTAATACAAAAGATTATTATACTTTTAAAACGTTTCATTGTTAATCACATCTCCTTTTATTTTGTGGAAATTTTAAAATTAAAAGCCTATTTCTTCTCCTACTATTATTATGGTAAATCTATTATGGAATTTTTGCCCATTGTTTATAATAGATACATAATTACATACTCTATCCTTAACTAAACAATTCGTACATATTCCATTTTCTGTACAAGGTGTTTTGTGTGATATTCTTTTTGCATTTAATATAGCTACCTTCTTTATCCTAGCTTCTGCTTCTTTTAAATCTTCTACTACTTTATTTACTCCTGCTACTACAATTACCTTTTTAGGTCCAAATATCATAGCTGCTGCTCTATTTCCTGTGGAGTCCATGTTTACTAGTTCTCCATTTTTTGTTATAGCATTAGTACTAGTTACTAGATAATCTGCTAACATTGATTGTCTCATTATTTCAACTATTTCCTCAAAGGGCAAGTTCTGATATCTGTCATAAAATTTATAATCACTACTTCTAAAACTATCTATTATGTTCATTTTTTCTAAAGTTACAGAGCCACCTACAGCAATGCTTGAACCTTTTGGTATTAAATTCAAAACTAATTCTTTTGCTTCTAAGAGATTATCTACGTATATTGCGTTATACTTTTTTTCTTTAAGTGTTTTAACTATTTCTTTAGCATCACAGATATTTTTCCACTTTTTTATATCTACCATTTTCTTATACTCCTCCTTTCCTCTAATTTAGCTTACTATCTAAATTAAGATAATAACTAGCAAAACATTCTTATCTACTTATAGCAGAACCACTTCCTGTTGCAAGCCTTTGAATATCACTAAAATCTGCCCCGCTATAAGCATCTCCCTCAATACTATGTTTAATAACGGAAGCTGCTACTCCGTATTTCATAGACGCTTCTAGAGAATATCCATTTAACAAGCTGAAAATAACACCACCTGCAAAAGCATCTCCTCCCCCAACTCTATCTATTATTTTAAAGTTATATTCTTTACTAACCCTAATTTCACTGCCATCATAACATAAACCAATCAAAGAATTTTCTTCAGCAAAAACACTTCTTCTTAAAGTAGTTACTATATTTTTAACTCCTAATATTCTCCTCATATAATCAAAATGAGTTTTAAAATACTCATAATCTATTTCTTCATCGAAGGTTGCCACCTTGAAGTCCTTTGGCAAAGTTTTTTCTAACCAACCAAAACAGATATCTGCATCTTTAAGCATTAATTTTGCGATATTATAGAACTTATCATAATTACTAAGAAGACCTCTATAATTTAAATCTATAGATATTTTTACCCCCATAGCTTTTGCAACTCTTATAGCTTCTAATGTTAAGCCTAATGTACTATCACTTATCATAGCTGTTATAGTTGATATGTGAAATAAATCCACCCCTTTAAAGATATTTTCAAAATCAAAATCACATTCCTTGGCTATGGCCATGGCTGAATCTTCTCTGTCATATACTACCTTTGAATTTCTAAAACCATGACCTTTTTCTAAATAATAAATTCCAAGCCTTTTTCCTCCTTCTTTTACAAAAGAGGTTTTGACTGAATTTTGTTTTAAATATCTTAAAGCTGCCTCACCCAAATAATTATTTGGTAGCTTTGTTACAAATTCTGTTTCTATACCTAGACTTGATAATAATACTGCTACATTTGCCTCTGCTCCACCATAGCTTACATCAAAACTGTTTGTTTCTAATATCCTATTATAAAATGGAGGAGATAACCTAAGCATTATCTCCCCCATTGTCACCACCTTTAAAGCCATTAGTCTCACCTTTACTTCCTTTTATCCTTTAGGATTTTATATTATTTAACTTTTTGATAAACCTTCTAGCTACTTCAGTAACCTCAGCCTGACCACCAGAATTATAAGCATTATTTAATACACTACCTATACCTACAGCAACTGCTCCATTTGTAATCCATGTATCTACATTTTCTATTGAAACACCACCAGTTGGCATTATTTGAGCTTGAGGAAGTGGTCCTTTTATATCCTTAATGATTGAAGGTCCATATGCTGAACCTGGAAATAACTTCACTATATCTACTCCATATTCCATAGCCTTTACTACTTCCTTTATAGTCATAGCACCTGCCATGTAAGGTATGCCATATCTGTTACAAAGCTTAGCTGAATCTTCATTAAAGTAAGGACTAACTATGAACTTTGCTCCCCTTAAGATTGCTATCCTTGCTGTTTCACTATCTAAGACAGTTCCAGCTCCTATTAAAACAGAAGTTTCATGTTTAAAAGCTTCACATAATTTTTCAATTACCATATCTGCATTAGGAATTGTAAAGGTAATTTCTATTATATTAATACCACCTTCTATGACGCCTTTAACTATTTTAAAGATCTCATTATAGTCTTTTCCTCTTATAACTGCTACTACCCTATTTTTTTCAACTGCTCTTAATGTACTAATCTTTCCTAACATACTCTTTCCTCCTAGGTTTATCTAACTAACCAACCTCCATCAACGGCTAGAATATGTCCATTTACATAATCAGATGCTCTACTTGATAAAAATACCACTGTTCCCATTAAATCAAATGGTTTAGCCCATTTTTCTGCTGGTATCCTTGAAAGAATTTCTGCATTTCTCTTTTCATCAGCTCTTATAGGCGCTGTGTTTGCAGTTTCTATATATCCAGGTGCTATTGCATTTATTTGAACATTGTGACAAGCTAATTCGTTTGCAAAAGCTTTAGTTAATCCAGCTACCCCATGCTTACTTGCAGTGTATGGAGGTACAAATTTTCCACCTTGGAATGAAAGCATTGAAGCTATGTTTATTATCTTTCCTGATTTTTGTTCAACCATTATATTAGCTACAGCCTTACTTAAGTGATATACAGAGTTTAGATTTATATCCATTACTGCATCCCAATCTTCGTCTTTATATTCTAAAAGTGGAGCTCTTCTTATAGTTCCTGCATTGTTAACTAATATATCTATTCTTCCAAATTCTTTCATACAAGTTTCTACAACGCTTTCTCTATCTTCTTTCTTTGTTAAATCAGCTTGATGGAATACTATCTTTCTTCCTTCTTTTTCAACTAACTCTCTAGTTTCATCCCAATTTCTATCATAAGTTGGAACAAAAAGGTCTGCACCTGCTTTTGCTAATGCTACTACATAGCCTTGTCCAAGTCCTGTGTTTCCACCTGTTACTACTGCAACCTTTCCTTTTAAAGAAAAGAAATC
>NZ_FQZB01000030.1 GCF_900141845.1 Clostridium cavendishii DSM 21758
GTTTTATCAAAAGTTGGATCAGTAAATCCACACAAGAAATTCGTAGGTCAAGTATACGTACTTAAAAAAGAAGAAGGTGGAAGACATACACCATTCTTCGATGGATACAGACCACAATTCTATTTCAGAACAACTGACGTAACTGGATCATGTAAGTTACCAGAAGGAATGGAAATGGTTATGCCAGGAGACCACATCGATATGAATGTTGAATTAATAACTCAAGTTGCTATGGACGAAGGTTTAAGATTCGCTATCAGAGAAGGTGGAAGAACTGTAGGTTCAGGAGTTGTTACTAGCATAATTGAATAATATAAATCCATGGAAGGGCTGGGTGTAAATACCTAGTCCTTTACATAGTGAAGACTTGTTGACACTGGAATGTATTTATGATATTGTAATTTAGTAACACACAAGGCTGGAAAATAAAAATTTATGTCTATATATGATAAAAACTGGAGGTGCAGAACGTGAGAGTAAAAATAACTTTAGCATGCACAGAATGCAAGCAAAGAAACTACAGCTCAATGAAGAACAAGAAAAATGACCCAGATAGATTAGAAATGAAAAAGTATTGCAAATTCTGCAAATCACACACTCTTCATAGAGAAACAAAATAATTCATTTTTTTAAAAACACACAATTGGTGTTAAGGATGTGAACTAAATGACTGTAAATAGTAAAATAGAGACTCCTTCAACCAAAAAGGGTATAGGGGTAGTAAGGTTTTTTAGAGAGGTTAAGGCAGAAGTTAAGAAAATAACGTGGCCATCTAAAGAAAACACTAAGAAAGCTATATTAGCGGTAGCTGCATTTACTTTAATATCTTTGGTATTAATAGGTGCGATGGATTATATTTTCCAAAACCTCTTTGAATTAGTGTTCAAACTTAAATAGAATAAAAGGAGGTTTAGGTGAACTTTGGTTTACCTAAGTAGAATATGAGCGAAAGAGCTAGATGGTATGTAGTGCATACATATTCTGGATACGAAAATAAGGTTAAAGCAAACCTTGAAAAGACTATTGAGAATAGAAATTTACAATCTTTAATTTTAGACATTCAAGTTCCAATGGAAGAGTGTGTAGAAGAAAAAGATGGTAAAACTAAAGTAAGTCTTAAGAAAAAATTCCCAGGATATGTTATAGTCAAAATGTTTATGACAGATGACTCTTGGTATGTAGTAAGAAATACTAGAGGAGTTACTGGGTTCGTTGGACCAGGATCTAAACCTGTTCCACTTACCGATGAAGAGGTAGATTCAATGGGAGTTGTAGAAACATCCGTTGATATTGACTTGGAGGTAGGAGAAGCGATAAAAATAATTTCAGGAGCTATTAGTGGATTTGTAGCAACAATCCAAGAAATACATCCTGAAAAACACAAGGTTAAAGCCTTGGTTGATATGTTCGGAAGAGAAACTCTTGCCGAATTAGATTTTAATCAAATAGAAAAATTGGTTTAAGAATCAGACTAACGTCTTAATTAAGTGGGAGGGCGTAAGTCCGAAATTACCACAGTATAGGAGGAATAACTCATGGCTAAGAAAGTAACTGGAATGATAAAACTTCAACTTCCTGCAGGGAAGGCTACACCAGCACCACCAGTAGGTCCAGCATTAGGACAACACGGTGTAAATATCATGGGATTCTGTAAGGAGTTCAATGCAAAAACTGCAAATCAAGCTGGATTAATAATACCAGTAGTAATAACAGTTTACCAAGATAGATCATTCAGCTTTATATTAAAGACACCTCCAGCTGCAGTTCTTATAAAGAAGGAAATTGGACTAGAAAGTGGTTCAGGAGTACCTAACAGAACTAAAGTTGGAAATATCACTAAAGAACAAATAAGAAAAATCGCTGAATTAAAAATGCCAGACTTAAATGCTGCTACAATCGAAACTGCAATGAGCATGATCGAAGGAACAGCTAAAAGTATGGGAGTAGTTGTAGTAGAATAATTTTCCACTAAATCAGTGGGAGGTAAAAACCGTTAATACCACAAAGGAGGCATAACAATGGGAAAGAATTATATTGAAAGCGCAAAGTTAATAGACAGAAGTGCATTATACACTCCATCAGAAGCTTTAGAATTAGCTGTTAAAACTGCTAAAGCTAAATTTGATGAAACTGTAGAATTACACGTAAGATTAGGGGTTGACCCAAGACACGCTGACCAACAAGTAAGAGGAGCAGTAGTTCTTCCACACGGAACTGGTAAAAGCGTTAAGGTTTTAGTGTTTGCTAAAGGGGAAAAAGCTAAAGAAGCAGAAGCTGCTGGAGCTGATTTCGTTGGAGCAGATGAATTAGTAGCTAAAATCCAAGGTGAAAACTGGTTTGATTATGATGTAGTTGTAGCTACTCCAGATATGATGGGTGTAGTTGGTAGATTAGGTAGAGTATTAGGACCTAAGGGTTTAATGCCAAATCCAAAATCAGGTACAGTTACATTTGATGTAGCTAAGGCTATAGCAGAAATAAAAGCAGGTAAGGTTGAATATAGAGTTGATAAAACTGCTATCGTTCACTGTCCAATAGGAAAGAGATCATTTGGAGCTGAAAAGCTAGTTGATAACTTCCACACATTAATGGATGCTTTAGTAAAAGCTAAACCAGCTGCAGCTAAAGGACAATACATCAAGTCAGTATCTGTTTCAGCTACTATGGGACCTGGTGTAAAAGTTAATCCAACAAAAGTTTTAGAATAGTATTGACATAACAATAAAATGTTGATATAATCTAATTCGTTGTGAAAAAGTGAATAAAAGCTTCTGTAGACAGTAGGTGCTTCGGCATAACGTAAATCAACCTACCGAGGGATGTTGCATAATATGTAAGTCTTCCTCTGTCTACGGGAAGGCTTTTCTTAATAAATAAGCAGTTTTAAACTGTGAGGAGGTGGACACACGGTGAATAAGAACAGACAAATGAAAGAAGCTAAAGTTGCAGAAATCAAAGAGAAATTAGAAAAAGCTCAAGCGGTTGTACTTGCAAGTTATCAAGGGCTTACTGTTGAAGAAGACACTCAATTAAGAAAGAGTTTAAGAGAAGCTGGTGTTGAATACAAGGTTTATAAAAATAGCCTAGTAACATTAGCAGCTAAAGAACTAGGACATGAAGGAATAGTTCCTTTCTTAGAAGGACCTGTATCAATAGCATTCGGATATGAAGATGCTACAGCTCCTGCAAGAGTTCTTAACAACTTTGCTAAAGACCATAAGAAACTTGAATTAAAAGCTGGTATTGTTGATGGAACTATATACGGTTCAGAAGAAGTTAAAAAACTTGCTTCAATACCTTCAAAAGAAGTGCTTATTGCACAATTACTTGGAAGCTTCAAGGCTCCATTATCAAATTTTGCATATTTAATTAATGCAATAAAAGAAAAAAACGAAGCAGGTTCTGCTGAATAATAAAAAATAAAAACGAAAAATTTCGGAGGTGCTAATCATGACAAAAGAACAAATTATAGAAGCTATAAAAGGTATGACAGTTTTAGAATTAAACGAGTTAGTAAAAGCTTGTGAAGAAGAATTCGGAGTAAGTGCTGCTGCTCCAGTTGCTGTTGCAGGTGGTGCTCCAGCTGCAGGTGCTGCTGAAGAAAAAACTGAATTTGACGTAGTATTAGCTAGCGCTGGTGCTAACAAAATCAAAGTTATAAAAGTAGTTAGAGAAATAACTGGATTAGGATTAAAAGAAGCTAAAGAAATAGTTGACGGAGCTCCTAAGACATTAAAAGAAGGCGTATCTAAAGAAGATGCTGAAGACATGAAAGCTAAATTAGCTGAAGTTGGAGCAGAAGTAGAAGTTAAATAATTAATTTTAAAATAAAGGGAGGTACTTTCAAAAGTACCTCTTTTTTAACAAGTATAAAATTATATTAAGTGATAGAATTATATTGACAACACGCAATAGATATGATACTATCATTAAATGTACTGTTCGATGTAAAAGTTAATATTGTTTAGAACAGTTTATGTATAATCTTTTCTTAAAAAGGTTATAATAGGATGATGATATTGTATGCAATCCGAAAGCATAGGTCCTTAGGGAAAGTGTGCTTTTGGTTATTTTAGTTTATACAAGGGGTGAAAGTTGATGGTACATCCTGTCCAAGTTGGAAAAAGAACGAGAATGAGTTTTGCAAAAGTAAAAGATGTAGCAGAGATGCCAAATCTAATTGAAGTTCAATTAGATTCTTACAATTGGTTCTTAAAAGAAGGGCTTCATGAAGTTTTTGAGGATATTAATCCTATCACAAACTTTACGGGGAACTTAGTGCTTGAATTTATTGGGTATAATCTTGATATGGATAATATTAAGTACTCTGTAGAAGAATGCAAAGAAAGAGACGCTACTTATGCGGCGCCTTTAAAAGTTGCCGTAAGACTTCAGAACAAAGAGACTGGTGAAATTAAAGAGCAAGAAGTCTTCATGGGGGATTTCCCGCTTATGACTGAACAAGGTACTTTTGTAATAAATGGTGCTGAAAGAGTTATAGTTTCACAATTAGTTAGATCACCAGGAGTATACTATAATTATTCTGTTGATAAAACTGGTAAGAAGTTATATTCTGCCACTGTTATACCAAACAGGGGAGCATGGTTGGAGTATGAAACAGATTCTAACGATGTTATCTATGTAAGAATAGATAAAACAAGAAAACTTCCTATAACTATATTAGGAAGAGCTATGGGTTTTGGTAGTGACCAAGAACTTTTAGATTACTTTGGTGAAGAAGAAAGATTTAAAGCAACAATTGAAAAAGATAATACTAAAACAAAAGAAGAAGCGTTATTAGAAATTTATAAAAGATTAAGACCAGGTGAGCCACCAACAGTTGATAGTGCTGTTTCGCTTATTGATTCTTTATTTTTTGATGCGAAAAGATATGATTTGTCAAGAGTTGGAAGATATAAATTTAATAAGAAATTAGCATTAAATTTAAGACTAGCAAATCAAATTGCTGCAGAAGATGTAGTTAACCCAAGTACTGGTGAAATATTAGTAGGTAAAGGTGAAAAGATTTCTAGACTTATGGCTGAAGAAATTCAGGACTTAGGTATTAACGTTGTTGATATTATAGTTGAAGATAGAGTTATAAGAGTGATAGGTAATCACTTTGTTAACTTACATAAGCAACTGGATTTTGATACTACTGATCTAAATATTAGAGAGTTAGTTCACTACCCAACACTTATGGAAATCTTAGAAGGATTAACTGACGAAAAAGAAATAAAAGATACAATAAAGAAAAATTTAAATAGACTTATACCGAAACACATAATAAGAGATGATATATTTGCAACTATAAGCTATCAAATAGGTTTAGCATATAGCATAGGATATGTAGATGATATAGATCACTTAGGTAATAGAAGATTAAGAAGTGTTGGAGAGCTTTTACAAAACCAATTTAGAATTGGTCTTTCAAGAATGGAAAGAGTAGTTAAAGAAAGAATGACTATTCAAGACCAAGAAGCTATAACTCCTCAACAATTAATTAACATAAGACCAGTGGCTGCATCTATAAAAGAATTCTTTGGAAGTTCTCAATTATCTCAATTCATGGATCAAACAAATCCATTATCAGAATTAACACACAAGAGAAGATTATCAGCATTAGGACCTGGAGGTCTTTCAAGAGAAAGAGCTGGTTTCGAAGTAAGAGACGTTCACCATTCACATTATGGAAGAATGTGTCCTATAGAAACGCCAGAAGGCCCTAATATAGGTCTTATCAACTCTTTAGCGACATATGCTAGAGTTAATGAATATGGATTTATAGAAACTCCATATAGAATTGTAGATAAAGAAAATTATAGAGTTACTGGTGAAATAAGATACTTCACAGCAGATGAAGAAGATCAATTCCTAGTGGCACAGGCTAATGAACCATTAAATGAAGATGGAACATTTGTTGATAAAAAAGTTACAGTAAGAGCACAAGAAGAAGTTTTAATTATACCAAGAGAAGATGTTGATTTAGTGGATGTTTCTCCAAGACAAATCGTATCAGTTGCTACAGCAATGATACCTTTCCTTGAAAATGATGATGCGTCAAGAGCACTTATGGGTTCAAACATGCAACGTCAAGCAGTTCCACTATTAAAACCTGCTGCTCCAATCGTAGGTACAGGTATAGAATTTAAAGCTGCTGTTGATTCAGGAGTTTTACCAAAAGCTAAAAATGCTGGTGTTATTTCATATGTGAGTGCAAATGAAATAAGAGTTAAGAGAGATTCAGATGGTGGTACAGATACTTATAGACTTCTTAAATTTAAGAGAAGTAACCAAGGTACATGTATAAATCAAAGACCTTTAGTATCAAAAGGTGAAGTTGTTCATAAAAATCAAGTATTAGCTGATGGACCTTCTACTGATTTAGGAGAAATAGCTTTAGGTAAAAATATTAGAATAGGATTCATAACTTGGGAAGGATATAATTACGAAGATGCGATGCTAATTTCAGAAGAATTAGTTAGGGAAGACGTATTTACATCAATCCATATAGAAGAATATGAATGCGAAGCTAGAGATACTAAGCTAGGACCAGAAGAAATAACAAGAGATATTCCGAACGTAAGTGAAGATGCTCTTAAAGATATAGATGAAAGAGGAATAATAAGAATAGGTGCTGAGGTAAGATCAGGAGATATTCTTGTTGGAAAAGTAACTCCTAAGGGAGAAACTGAACTTACAGCTGAAGAAAGACTTCTTAGAGCTATATTCGGTGAAAAAGCAAGAGAAGTTAGAGATACTTCATTAAGAGTTCCTCATGGAGAAGCTGGTATAATAGTTGATGTTAAAGTATTTACTAGAGAAAATGGGGATGAACTTCCACCAGGAGTAAATGAATTAGTAAGATGTTATATAGCTCAAAAGAGAAAAATATCTGTTGGAGATAAGATGGCTGGTCGTCATGGTAATAAGGGGGTTATCTCTAGAGTATTACCTGAAGAAGATATGCCGTTTTTACCAGATGGTAGACCAGTACAAATATGCTTAAATCCACTAGGGGTTCCATCACGTATGAATATAGGTCAGGTTCTAGAAGTTCACTTAGGTTGGGCTGCTAGTGCATTAGGTTGGCATATAGCTACACCTGTATTTGATGGTGCTACTGAAGAAGATATAGAACAATGTTTAGAAGATGCTGGTTATAATAGAAATGGAAAAACAGTTTTAAGAGATGGTAGAACAGGAGAAAAATTTGATAATGATGTTACTGTTGGTATAATGTATATCTTAAAACTTGCCCATTTAGTTGATGATAAAATACATGCTAGATCTACAGGACCATACTCACTTGTAACTCAACAACCACTTGGAGGTAAAGCTCAATTTGGTGGTCAAAGATTTGGTGAAATGGAAGTTTGGGCATTAGAAGCATACGGTGCTGCTCATACACTTCAAGAAATATTAACTGTTAAATCGGATGACGTTGTAGGTAGAGTAAAAACTTATGAAGCTATAGTTAAGGGAGAAAATATACCTGAGCCAGGTGTTCCAGAATCCTTTAAGGTTCTAATAAAAGAACTACAAGCTTTATGTTTAGATGTAAAAGTACTAAATGATGAAAATCAAGAAGTTACATTAAAAGAACTTGTAGATGATGAAATGGATGAATTAGAAGTGAATATTGAAGGCACAGAAGAAACAGTGCCTCAAGCTACAGAAGAAGTGGAAGATGGATATTCTTCATCTGAAGAAGAAGAAGAAATAGACTATGATAATATTGACCTAGATGATTTTAGCGGAAGCTTAGAACTAGATGATTTTAATGATGAACACTAATATGAAGGGAGGATATACCCTTGTTTGAATTAAATAATTTTGATGCTTTACAAATAGGGTTAGCATCTCCAGAGCAGATTAGAGCTTGGTCTAGAGGTGAAGTAAAAAAACCTGAAACTATAAACTATAGAACACTAAAACCAGAAAGAGATGGTTTATTCTGTGAAAGAATATTTGGACCTATAAAAGACTGGGAATGTCATTGTGGTAAATACAAAAGAGTAAGATATAAAGGCATTGTATGTGACAGGTGTGGAGTTGAGGTTACTAAATCAAAGGTTAGAAGAGAAAGAATGGGGCATATAGAACTTGCTGCTCCAGTTTCTCACATTTGGTACTTCAAAGGAATACCATCAAGAATGGGATTAATCCTTGATATGTCACCAAGAAGCTTAGAAAAAGTATTATACTTTGCTTCTTATGTAGTAATAGATCCTAAAGAAACTTCATTATTAAAGAAACAACTTTTAAATGAAAAAGAATATAGAGAAGCTGTAGATAAATATGGTGAAGAAAGCTTCTCAGCTGCTATGGGAGCTGAAGCAGTTCAAAGCCTTTTATCTGAAATTGACCTTGAAAGAGGTGCACAAGAGCTTAAAGAAGAACTTAAACAAAGTACAGGACAAAAGAAAATAAGAATAATAAGAAGATTGGAAGTTGTAGAATCATTTAGAAAGTCAGGTAATAAGCCTGAATGGATGATTGTAGATGTAATACCTGTAATTCCACCAGATTTAAGACCAATGGTACAATTAGATGGTGGTAGATTTGCAACATCAGATTTAAATGACTTATACAGAAGAGTTATAAATAGAAATAATAGACTTAAAAAGCTATTAGATTTAGGAGCTCCAGACATAATAGTTAGAAATGAAAAGAGAATGTTACAAGAAGCTGTTGATGCTTTAATAGATAATGGTAGAAGAGGAAGACCAGTTACTGGTCCAGGAAATAGACCGCTTAAATCACTATCAGATATGCTTAAAGGTAAGCAAGGTAGATTCAGACAAAACCTTCTTGGTAAGAGAGTTGACTATTCTGGTAGATCAGTTATAGTTGTTGGACCAGAGCTTAAGATGTATCAATGTGGTCTTCCTAAGGAAATGGCTCTAGAACTATTTAAACCATTTGTTATGAAAAAACTTGTAGAAGACGGTGTTGCTCATAACATAAAGAGTGCGAAGAGAATGGTTGAAAGAGTTAGTCCTCAAGTATGGGATGTACTTGAAGAAGTAATTGCAGATCATCCAGTATTACTAAATCGTGCTCCTACTCTACACAGATTAGGAATTCAAGCCTTCCAACCAGTATTAGTTGAAGGTAGAGCTATTAAACTACATCCATTGGTATGTACAGCATATAATGCTGACTTTGATGGAGACCAGATGGCTGTTCACGTTCCACTATCAGTAGAAGCTCAAGCTGAAGCAAGATTCCTAATGCTTGCAGCGGGAAATATAATGAAACCATCAGATGGTAAACCAGTATGTGTTCCTACTCAAGATATGGTACTTGGTTCATATTATTTGACTATGGATAAAGATGGAGCAAATGGTGAAGGTAGATATTTTAGTAGCTTAGAAGAAGTTATAATGGCATATGAAGTAAAACAAATAGATATTCATGCTAAAATTAATGTAAAAGTATTTAGAGAAATAGATGGAGAAATTAAATCAGGTATAATAAAAACTACTCCAGGTAAGATTTTATTTAATGAATGTATACCACAAGATTTAGGATTCTTTGATAGAACAAATCCTGATGAAATGTTTAATTTAGAAATAGATTTCTTAATTACTAAAAAATCATTAGGAAAAATAATAGATAAATGTTATTTAAAACATGGTCCAACTAAAACTTCAGTAATGCTAGATAAAATAAAAGCAACTGGATATCATTATTCATCAATAGGTGCGGTAACTGTTGCTGCTTCTGATATGATAGTTCCTCAAAAGAAATATGAGTTACTTGCAGATGCAGATAAAATGGTTGATAACATTGAAAAGATGTATAAGAGAGGATTAATATCCGAAGAAGAAAGATATGAAAAAGTTATAGATAAATGGACTAAAACTACTGAAGAAGTAGCTGATACGCTAATGTCTAGTTTGGATAAATTCAATCCAATATTCATGATGGCAGACTCTGGAGCCAGAGGATCTAAGTCACAAATCAAACAGCTTGCTGGTATGAGAGGACTTATGGCTAATCCATCAGGTAAGATTATAGAATTACCAATCAGAGCATCATTTAGAGAAGGACTTGACGTATTAGAGTACTTCATATCTACACATGGAGCTAGAAAAGGTAATGCTGATACAGCTCTTAAAACAGCTGACTCAGGTTACTTAACTAGAAGACTTGTTGACGTAAGCCAAGATGTTATAGTTAGACAGGAAGATTGTGGAGCTACAGATGGAATAGTTGTTTCTGAAATTAAAGAAGGTAATGAGGTAATTGAAGGTTTAGAAGAAAGATTAACTGGAAGATACTCAGCTGAAGATATTTTACATCCAGAAACAGGAGAAGTTTTAGCTGCTAGAGACTCATATATGGACCCTATATTAGCTGAAAAAATAACTAAGGCTGGAGTTAAAAAAGTTAAGATAAGATCAGTATTTACATGTAAATGTAAAGTTGGTGTATGTTCTAAGTGTTATGGTATGAACATGGCTACTGCTCAAAAGATAAATATCGGAGAAGCAGTAGGTATAATAGCAGCACAATCAATCGGTGAACCTGGTACACAGCTTACAATGAGAACCTTCCATACAGGAGGGGTTGCTGGAGCCGATATTACACAAGGTCTTCCTAGAGTTGAAGAATTATTTGAAGCTAGAAAGCCAAAAGGTTTAGCAATAGTAAGTGAAATAACAGGTAGTGTAAGAGTTGAAGAAACTAAGAAAAAAAGAACAGTATTTGTAGTAGCAGAAACTGGTGAAGAAAATAGTTATGATATACCATTTGGATCAAGATTAAAAGTTCATGATGGTGACTTCATAGAAGCTGGAGACGAAATTACAGAAGGTTCTGTAAATCCTCATGATATAGCAGCTATAAAAGGTGTAGATGGAGCTAGACAATACTTGCTTTCAGAAGTTCAAAAAGTTTATAGGCTTCAAGGTGTTGATATTAATGATAAGCACTTAGAAGTTGTTGTAAGACAAATGACTAGAAAGATAAAAATAAGTGACTCTGGTGACACTGAGTTATTACCAGGTACAATGATAGATATGTTTGATTTTGAAGAAGCTAATAAGAAAGTTGAAAGTTTTGGAGGAGAGAAAGCTAAAGGAGAGCAAGTACTTCTTGGAATTACTAAGGCTGCTTTAGCAACAGATAGTTTCTTATCTGCTGCATCCTTCCAAGAAACTACAAGGGTTCTTACAGATGCTGCTATCAAAGGTAAAATAGATCCACTTATCGGATTAAAAGAAAATGTAATAATTGGTAAGTTGATTCCTGCAGGTACTGGTATGTTAAGATATAGATCTGTAAAACTAAATACTGAGAACAGTATTGAAGAAACAGAGGAAGCAAATTTAGTTGTAGAATAATAATTAATTTTGTTGACAGTGATATGCTTAAATGATAAAATACAGTTTGTGTGAATTAACATGATTACTAAGGGATTAACTTGTCTACATGATATAAAAATGAGGCAGAGCATGGCTTTGCCTCGTTGTTACTGAACAGAGGGGGTAATTTCATGATAGACAGACTTTTGGGAAAAAAAGTTATAGGTATAAAACAAGCGATAAAAGCCATTAATAATGGTGAAGGGATTGTTTTGTATATAGCACAAGATGCAGATATAAAGGTTTTGACAAAACTTGTAGAGCTTGCAAAAGCAAAAGAAGTTGAAATTAAAACTGTTAAAACAATGAAGGAACTAGGAAAAATGTGTGGCATAGAAGTAGGTTCAGCTGCAGCGTTAATTCTAGAAGAAATTTGCTAACTTCATATTATATTAATATAGATAGTTATAAAAAAATCAGGAGGTGAAATTATGCCAACTATAAGCCAATTAGTAAGAAAAGGCAGAAAGACAATAACAACAAAGTCAACTGCACCAGCACTTAAGGAATGTCCTCAAAAAAGAGGAGTTTGTACAGTAGTTAAAACAACTACTCCAAAGAAACCTAACTCAGCGTTAAGAAAGATTGCCAGAGTTAGATTAACAAATGGATACGAAGTAACAGCTTACATTCCAGGTGTAGGACACAACTTACAAGAGCACAGTGTTGTTCTTATAAGAGGTGGAAGAGTTAAGGACCTTCCTGGTGTTAGATACCACATTGTCAGAGGAGCTTTAGACTCAGCTGGAGTAGCTAACAGAATGCAAGGAAGATCTAAGTATGGTGCAAAGAGACCAAAGAAAAAATAGTAATTTTTTCTAACTTTGTTTAGTGCTATGACTTCAAATTAATTAAGATAAATTTAACGTTTATATAGATTATAGGAGCATGCACTTTACGACACACAAAATTATCAAGTTATGTCGAGTACCGATGAACTTAAATCAAAATGTTAAGGAGGGAAGAAAAGTGCCAAGAAAAGGACATATTGCAAAAAGAGATGTATTACCAGATCCAATGTACAACTCAAAAGTTGTTACAAAATTAATAAACAACGTTATGGAAGATGGTAAAAAAGGAGTAGCTCAAAAAATATGCTACGATGCTTTCGAAATAATACAAACTAAAACAGGTAAAGAACCTTTAGAAGTATTTGAAGAAGCTATGAACAACATAATGCCTTTATTAGAAGTAAAAGCTAGAAGAATAGGTGGGGCAACTTACCAAGTTCCAATGGAAGTTAGACCAGAAAGAAGACAGACTTTAGGTCTAAGATGGTTACTTATAGCAGCTGATAAAAGAGGCGAAAAGTATATGAGAGAAAGATTAGCAGCAGAATTAATGGATGCAGCTAACAACACTGGAGCAGCAGTTAAGAAAAGAGAAGATACTCATAAAATGGCTGAAGCTAACAAAGCATTTGCTCATTACAGATACTAATAACAAAACTGTTTTGGCTTTGCCAAAACAGTTTTGTTGAATTTATAATTATATAATCGAGAGGAGGAATTATCGTGGGTAATAGAGAGTTTCCATTAGAAAAATTTCGTAATATAGGAATCATGGCTCACATCGACGCTGGTAAGACAACAACTACTGAGCGTATACTGTTTTACACAGGAAAAACTCATAAGATAGGTGAAGTTCACGAAGGTCAAGCAACAATGGACTGGATGGTTCAAGAGCAAGAAAGAGGTATAACAATTACTTCTGCTGCAACAACTGCACAATGGAGAGGGTATGCTATAAACATAATAGATACACCTGGACACGTAGACTTTACAGTTGAAGTTGAAAGATCATTAAGAGTTCTTGATGGAGCTGTTACTGTTCTTGACGCTAAGAGTGGGGTTGAGCCACAAACTGAAACAGTTTGGAGACAGGCGGACAAATACGGAGTTCCAAGAATGATATATGTTAACAAGATGGATGCTACAGGTGCTGATTTCTTCAGATGTATAAACACTGTAAGAGATAGACTTAAAGCAAACGCTGTTGCTATACAAATTCCAATAGGTCAAGAAGATCAATTCCATGGAATGGTTGATTTAATAGCTAATAAAGCTATACTTCATAAAAATGACTTAGGAACTGAAATAGAAATAACTGAAATACCAGCTGAATTAAAGGATCAAGCAGAAGAATATAGATCTGCTATGATAGAAGCTATTGCTGAAACTGATGAAGAATTAATGATGAAGTATTTAGAAGGTGAAGAATTCACTGAAGAAGAACTTCATGCTGCAATCAGAAAAGCTACAATAGCTAACGAAATGATGCCAGTAATTTGTGGATCATCATACAAAAACAAAGGTGTTCAAGAAATGATTGATGCTGTAGTTGCTTACATGCCATCACCATTAGACATACCAGCTATAAAAGGTTCTGATGTAGAAACTGGTGAAGAACTTGAAAGACACGCTAATGATGATGAACCAATGTCAGCTTTAGCATTCAAAATAGCTACTGATCCATTTGTTGGAAAATTAGCATTTACAAGAGTTTACTCAGGTATAATGAAAAGTGGTACATATGTACTTAACTCAACAAAAGGAAAGAAAGAAAGAATTGGTAGACTTGTTAAGATGCATGCTAACAGCAGACAAGAAGTTGATGAGTTAAGAGCTGGAGATTTAGGAGCAGTTGTTGGATTAAAGAATACTACAACTGGAGACACTTTATGTGATGAAAATTCACCAGTAATACTTGAAAGTATGGAATTCCCAGAACCAGTTATATCTGTAGCTATAGAGCCAAAGACAAAAGCTGGTCAAGAAAAAATGGGTATAGCTTTAGCAAAACTTGCTGAAGAAGATCCAACTTTCAAAACTTACACTGATCAAGAAACAGGTCAAACAATAATTTCAGGTATGGGTGAATTACACTTAGAAATTATCGTTGATAGACTTACAAGAGAATTTAAAGTTGAATGTAACGTTGGAGCACCTCAAGTTGCTTACAAGGAAACAATCAGAGGCGCTGTTAAAGCAGAAGCTAAGTATGCTAAACAATCAGGTGGTAAAGGACAATACGGTCACTGTGTTATTGAAATGGAACCAACTGAAGGTGAATATGCATTTGAAAATGCTATCGTTGGAGGAGCTATTCCAAGAGAATATATTCCAGCTATCGATAACGGAATTCAAGAAGCTTCTAAGAGCGGTATAATCGCTGGTTACCCAGTTATAAACTTCAAGATTAAGTTAGTTCACGGTTCATACCATGAAGTTGACTCATCTGAAATGGCATTCAAAATTGCTGGATCTATGGCATTCAAAAATGCTATGTCTAAAGCAAACCCAGTATTACTTGAACCAATGATGAAGGTTGAAGTAACTATGCCAGAAGAGTACATGGGAGACGTTATGGGAGACCTTAACTCAAGAAGAGGTAGAATCGAAGGTATGGAAGCTGTAGCAGGAGCTCAAGTTATAAGAGCATTTGTTCCACTTTCAGAAATGTTCGGTTATGCAACTACTTTAAGATCAAGAACTCAAGGTAGAGGAGTTTACTCAATGGTATTTGATCATTATGAAGAAGTACCAAAGAGCATCCAAGAACAAGTAGCAGGAAAGAAAGCTTAATAGATAGCTTCTTTATATAAAAAAACACTATAAGGGAGGATTTTTAAATGTCAAAGGCAAAATTTGAAAGAAACAAACCACACGTTAATATCGGAACAATCGGTCACGTAGACCACGGTAAGACAACATTAACAGCAGCTATTACATCAGTATTAGCAAACAGAGGATTCGCTGAAGCTTTTAAATATGATGAAATAGATAAAGCTCCAGAAGAAAAAGAAAGAGGAATCACAATCAACACAGCACACGTTGAATATCAAACAGATAACAGACACTATGCACACGTTGACTGTCCAGGACATGCTGACTACGTTAAGAACATGATAACAGGAGCAGCACAAATGGATGGAGC
>NZ_FQZB01000038.1:0-2987 GCF_900141845.1 Clostridium cavendishii DSM 21758
AAGAATCTTCCTGAGTATATGATTCCTTCGTATTTTATGAAGTTAGAAAATATGCCTTTAAATTCTAATGGAAAGTTAGATAGAAAATCATTGCCAAGTGTAGAAGAAAATATTATAACAGGTTCAGTATATGAAGAACCAAGAAATGAAATAGAAGAAGCTTTGGTAAAGATATGGGAAAAGGTATTAGGTGTAAATAATATAGGAATAAATGATAACTTCTTTGAGCTTGGAGGACATTCTTTAAAGGCTACAATACTAATGGGAAAAATTCATAAAGCTTTTAATATTCAAGTAGAACTTAGAAAATTATTAGAATTAAAAACTATAAAAGAAATCAGTGAGTATATAAATTCAAAAGAAAAAAGTATTTATGAATCAATTGGGAAAGTAGAAAAAAAAGAATACTATTTAGCGTCCTCGGCACAAAAGAGAGTATATATACTTCAAGAATTTGATAAAAAAAGTACAGCGTATAACATTCCTGGTGCTATGGAGATAGAAGGAAAAGTTGATATAGAAAGGTTAGAAAAAACTTTTTTAAAATTAATACAAAGGCATGAAACCTTAAGGACAAGTTTTGAAAACTTAAATGGGTATATAATACAAAGGATCCATGAAATAGAGTCTATAAATTTTAGAATAGAAGAAATAAAAGTAAAAAATGAAGAAAAAATAAATGATTTTATAGAATGTTTTGACTTAAGTAAAGCGCCATTATTAAGAGTAGCCTTAATTAAGTTAGAAGAAGACAGGCATATACTGGTGTTTGATATGCATCATATAATCTCCGATGGGACATCTATGGCAATATTAAAAAGAGAATTTGTAGAAATATATAAAGGGAAAGAATTAGAGGATTTGAAAATCCAGTATAAAGATTATAGTGAATGGCAAAATAAAATGCAACAAAGCAAGAGCTTTAAAAAGCAAGAAGAATATTGGTTAAAGGAATTTAAGGGAGAAATACCAATACTAAATATTCCTACAGATTATAGTAGGCCGCTAGTTCAAAGCTTTGAAGGTGATAGTATAGAATTTATTATAGGAGAAGAAGAAACGAAAAGATTAAGAGAAATAGCAAAAGAAACGGGAACCACAATGTATATGGTTTTACTTTCTGTATTTAATATACTTTTATCAAAGTATAGTGAACAAGAAGATATAGTTGTAGGAACCCCAATAGCTGGAAGGCCACATGCAGATCTTGAAAGGATAATAGGTATGTTTGTAAATACTCTAGTCATAAGAAGTATAGTTAATGTTGAAATAAGCTTCAGAGAATATTTAAAGAGTATAAAAGAAAAAGCGTTATCTGCATATGAAAATCAGGACTATCAATTTGATGAACTAGTAGATAAAGTGAAGCCAGTAAGAGATTTAATCAGAAATCCATTATTTGATGTTATGTTTGTACTTCAAAATTTAGAAAAAGTAAATTCAGAGATAGAAGATTTAATATTTAAGCAATATAATTTAAGTCATGGGGTAGAGAAGTTTGATATTACAATGACTGCTATAGAGGTAAATAACCAAATATACTTTAATTTAGGCTATAAAATTAAATTGTTTAAGCATAAGACAATGGAGAGAATGTCTGAATATTTTAAATTTATAATTAAAACTATAATCAATAATTTGGATATAAAGATATGTCAAATAGATCTAATTACCGATGAAGAAAATGATTATATTTTGCAAAATTCAAATTACGATAATTTATACAAAGAAGATGACTATGAATTTGAATTTTAATAAATAGAGATATAAATAAAAATTAATTAATGTTTATAAAAAGTTATAGTTTTTAATATAGGATTAGGGTTAGACATTAGAAAAAGATAAATTATAATCAGCTTAATAACAAGAAAGGTTTAATATTATTTACTTTAGTATCATAATTACTAAGCTCTAACAATTATATCTTGAGATAATTTGATTTTTAATGATTACAAAATATAATATGTTAGAGCTTTTTCATTTTAAATCATGCTAATAAAGGATGTTAATACTATAAATAATATGAGGAGGAATACAATGAAACAAGAAAATAAAGTTAGACCAAGTTTAGATGTTATTAATAATTCAAAAAAATACTGGGTAGAGCTGTTAGGAAGAGAATACGAAAGAGTATTTTTAAATGTTATTGAAGAGAGTAATATCTATAGTAAGCAGAATCAAAAAATCACTCTTAGTAAAAACTTGAGTGATAGATTAAATAAAATATCAAAAAAAGATGATTTAATGTTATATATAATTTTATTAAGTGTTTTTCAAATTGCAATAAATAAACATATAGGAGGGGCAAAATTTTTACTAGGGATGCCACAATATCTGAAATCAGATGAAATGATTAATAATAATGAGCTCATAATAATACCAACCAATATAAGCTATCAAAATACATTTAAGGAATTTTTAATACAAAATAAAAAAGAAATTTTTAATATATATAAAAATCAAACATATCCACTTTTGGAATTAGTACAAAGAATGAATGTTTATGATAAGATTAATATTTATTTTATAATGAAGAACATTCATAGTGAGAAACAAGTTAAAGATATTCTAAAGCAGAAAAATAATATTCTAACATTTATACTAGAACGAAATGAAAATGATATTAATATATTGTTCAATTATTTTGACAAAACAATAGATAGTGAAGTTAATATGATAATTAATTTATTTATTAATACATTAAAAGAAGTACTAAGAGATTTAGAGATTAGAATTAAAGATATAGGAGCAGTTAATGAAGAAGAAAAAGAAAAGCTTTTATATAATTTTAATAATACTAGAGTTAAGTATCAAGATGATAAGACTATTCACTATTTATTTGAGAAACAATCAAAAAATAGATTAGATAATATAGCAGTAATATGTGAAGATAAGAAAATAACTTATAGAGAATTGAATGAAAGGTCAAATGCCTTGGCAAGAACTTTAAGAAAAAAAGGAGTAAGAAGAGATGAGATAGTAGGAAT
>NZ_FQZB01000038.1:3117-4343 GCF_900141845.1 Clostridium cavendishii DSM 21758
AAGAAAATAACTTATAGAGAATTGAATGAAAGGTCAAATGCCTTGGCAAGAACTTTAAGAAAAAAAGGAGTAAGAAGAGATGAGATAGTAGGAATAATGGTAGAACGTTCTATAGAACTGATAGTAGGAATAGTTGGAATATTAAAATCTGGAGCAGCATATTTAGCAATAGACCCAAGTCATCCAGAAGATAGAATACAATATATGATAGATGATAGTAAAATGAATATACTTTTAACAGAAAAAAAGCTTAGTGAAAAAGTTAAGTTAAATGGAGAAAAAGTATATTTAGAAAATGAAGAAGTTTATTCAAAGGATTTAAGAAATATAAAAAATGTTAATGAAGCTTCAGACTTAGCTTATGTAATATATACATCTGGTTCAACAGGAAAACCTAAGGGGGTTATGGTAGAGCATAAAGAACTAGTAAATTATATTATGTTTACAAGAGATAAATACTTTAATCAGAAAGATTTAAAAATGCCATTATATACATCAGTAGCATTTGATTTAACGATAACGTCTATTTTTGCTCCTATAATTAGCGGAAATACTATAGTTATTTATAAGGAAAAGGAAACAGATAAATTAATAGAAAAAGTATTTACCAATGATAATGAAATTATAAAGGTAACTCCAGCACATTTGAATTTTTTAATGAATATAGAAAATGTGAATAAATCAATAAAAAAGCTTATTGTAGGAGGAGAAGAATTAAAGGAGAATCTAGCTCAGAATATTAGTAAGCTATTTGACTATGATATAGAAATAATAAATGAATATGGACCAACAGAAGCAACTGTAGGTTGTATAACTCATAATTATGATCACAATAAAAGCTATAAAAATTCAGTATTAATAGGAAAACCTATAAACAATACTGGAGTATATATTGTAGATTCAAATAATAAAATAGTGCCAATTGGAGTTATGGGAGAGCTTTGTATAAGTGGAGATGGACTAGCTAGAGGATATTTAAATAGACCGGATTTAACAGCAGAAAAGTTTATAGAAAATCCATATAAACCTGGAGAAAGAATGTATAAAACTGGAGACCTAGCAAGATGGTTACCAGATGGGAATATAGAATTTCTGGGAAGAATAGATCATCAAGTAAAAATACGCGGATTTAGAATAGAGCTTGGAGAAATAGAAACTAGATTATTAGAAGTAGAAGGAATAAATGAAGTAATAGTTATAGATAAAGAAAAAGATGGTGATAAATA
>NZ_FQZB01000021.1 GCF_900141845.1 Clostridium cavendishii DSM 21758
GGGAGACTGTGTGGGAGAGTAAGTGGTTGCCAGGTCATGTGGCTCGATAGCTCAGTCGGTAGAGCAGAGGACTGAAAATCCTCGTGTCGCTGGTTCGATTCCTGCTCGAGCCACCAAAAAAGAAGATTATACAATTAAAAGTTGACTCCTGTATTTTACAGGAGTCAACTTTTTTAAGTTCTATTAACATTATTTCAAAATAAATTTTTAGATTTAAATCATAAATTTTTCTATTATATGGGCTACTCCATCTAGTGAATTAGCTATTGTAATATAATTAGCTTCTTTAATAATATCTTTATGAGCATTTGCAACAGCTACTCCAAGACCTGATTCTCTTATCATGTCTAAATCATTAAAGCTATCTCCTACAGCAATTACTTTATTTTTTCTAACGCCTATTCTTTCAGTCAATTCTGTTAATGCTCGACCTTTATTGATATTCTCGTTTGTAATTTCAATGTTATTAATATATGAAGAAGTAACTGTTATTCCAAATATTAAACTTAAATTTTCTTTTAATTTTGATAATATACTTCTATTGGTTGTTAAAATTTCAATCTTATAAATAGGAACTTTATTTATCAATAATTCATCAATATTAGTAATTATTTCTGAATTATTAAAAAAACTGTTGTAATACAACGTTTTTCCTTCATCAATTCTAGAAGAATCATTGTATTTATACATTGCAAAACCTTCTAATATTGTATCTAAGTATTTTGGATTATTTATATATATTTTTTTCTTAGTGTAAAATTGTACAATAACTTGGTCGAAATCTATTTTAGCAATAATTTCTTTAATATTATCCATTTTAATGATTGACTCCCAAATTATTTCGCCATTTTCATCAAATATTTGAGCTCCATTCAAGGCTATTATATCTAATTTAAGTTTACTTTTCTTTAAAAAATCTTTTATAAACCAGATATCCCTACCAGTTGCAATTACAATTCTTTTTCCATTTTTTTTGGCTATATTAATACAATTAACGGTAATATTTGAAATAGTTTTATCAGAATATAATAATGTTCCATCCATATCTGTTAATAAAAGGTCATATGAGGCTTTTTTATTTAAACTATTATTTTTCATAAGTATATTATTTAGTTCAAATAGTGAAAAATTATATAATAAGAGTATCTCATTTAAATGGTATTTTTTGTGCAAATATTTAATTTTTTCTAACCTATTATTATCAAATAATTTATAATCCATAATTTCTTTTTTAGGGTTGAAATCGGTACTTTCAATTCCAATGAGGTTTCTTTCTAATTTAAAAATTCCTCCATTTTTATAAAGATTTATTCCTAAATCTATGTCACTTTCAAAAAAGTTTTCATAATTATTGTCAAAACCTCCAACAGATAAAAGAAATTTATGTTTTGCCGAAACATTACATGTATCAAATACAACCCAAGGGGCAGGCCAATCATTTAATTCATCTCCAAGAGTAGAATATAAAATATCTCTTTGATTATTTAAATAAGAACTATAATTTTTAATATTTGGTATATTATTCTCATATTCAAATAGCATATTTAAATTTTTATTTTGACTATATGTATATCCAATAATAACATTTTTATCACTATCTTGATGAGATAATATATGGTTTTTAATAAAATCTTTTTCTAAAATCATACCTGATTGAATAAAAATACAAATTTCTCCACTTGCAGTGTGTATTGCTATATTTCTATCTATTGAAATTTTTAAATTTAAATTACCTTGATATAAATATTTAATATTTAACTGATGTTTATATTTACTTAAAATATCTAAAGTATTATCATAGGTACCATATTCACAAACTATCACTTCATATTGATTTATAAATATATTCTGCTTTATTAATGAATCTAATGTATTTTCTAATAAAATTTTTTTATTACAAGAGTTTATTATTATACTTGCCTTAATATTCATAATTAATATCCTTTCACAGTTTAATTTAATAAAATAAATTTTAAAATATTTATTTGAAGGTAACAAATAATAATATGAAAATAAATTAAGTCTTTCATTTATTGTATAGTAGAAAATCCTTAGTATTTTTATTCGAATTAATATACAAAAATGTATATTTTAAATAAATTATTAACTAAAAATTAATTACAATGTTTCTTTATAACTACTATATTACATGTTATTTGAATAATATCAAGTATTTACTATAAGGGCATATACTTTATATAACACTATGCTTTAAAAATATACTATATATTGAAAAAGGTAATTATGATATAATAAAATTTAAAAAGTTTATAAGTTCTTGTATTGACATTGTTATGGAAGATTTAATTAATGAAATAAAAATAAATGCAGATTATATAACTTGCTTAAATGAGGAAAATGGAGTTGGATATGCAATTAATAAGTTTGTATTGAATAATACATAAAAGTAATATATTAAATTTTCTATTTTTATATATTATATAAGAGATTAAATAAACTATAAAAATTATATTAAATTTTAGTAATTATAAAATTTATAAATAATTATGTGGATTATTGTAATAACGGGAGCAGTTTAACCTCTTTTAATAATAAAGGCGAATAATAATAAAGACAAAAAAGAATATTAAACTTTTTTGCCTTTACGGATAAATCAATTTTATTTTAAAAGGTTAAGAATTTCTTCAACATGACCTTTAACTTTAACTTTTCTGAATTCTTTAATCAATATACCATCCTCATCGATTATAAATGTACTTCTTTCGATTCCTAATACTTTTTTGCCATACATATTTTTCTCTTTTATTACATCATATAGTTTGCATAATTCTTCATTTTCATCGCTTAAAAGAATAAAAGGAAGACCTAATTTACTTATAAATTTATCATGTGATGCTAAAGAGTCCCTTGATACTCCAAGAACTATTGCATTTAAATCTTTAAGGTTTTCAAAGTATTCTTTAAAATCACAAGCTTCAGTAGTACAACCTGGTGTATTATCTTTAGGATAAAAATAAAGGATTACTTTTTTACCTCTATAATCAGTTAATTTATGAATATTATTATCTGAGCCGATTAATGAAAACTCAGGGGCTTTTTTGTTAATTTCAATAGATGACATAAGTTATACCTCCATAATTATTATTATAAAATTATTATATAATAATAATTATTAATTATCAAGTTTTTACTTAATAATATATAGAAAAAATGTATTTTATATATATTATCAATGTGTTATTATAAAGTAGTATTAAATTATAAAAGGAGATATATTATGGACAATAAGGTATTAGCAATTGTAGGAGGACAAGAAATTACAGAAAGTGATTTACAAGAAATATTAGCTAGATATCCTCAGCAACAACAAGCTATGTTAGGGACTGAAGATGGTAAAAAACAATTATTAGAACAAGTAATAGGCTTCGAGCTAATGTACAAATTTGGTAAAGAAAATGATTATGAAAATCTTGAAGAGTATAAAATTCAAATTGAAAAATTGAAAAAAGAAATTTTAACTCAAGTAGTTGTTAATAAAATATTATCAAAGGTTACAGTTTTAGATAATGAAGTTTTAGATTTTTATAATGAAAATAGTCAAATGTTTAAAGAACAAGAATCAGTAGTTGCAAAGCATATATTAGTAGATAGTGAAGATTCTTGCAATACTATAAAAGAAAAAATAGTAAATGGAGAATTAACTTTTGAAGAAGCTGCTACTAAGTATTCTAGTTGTCCATCGAAAGAACAAGGTGGTAATTTAGGATCATTCTCAAGAGGTATGATGGTTCCTGAGTTTGAAAAAGTTGCTTTTGAATTACCAGTTGGAAAAATAAGTGATGCAGTACAAACACAATTTGGATATCATTTAATAAAAGTAGAAGAGAAAAAGGAAGCTGTTGTTAAGCCATTTGAAGAAGTTAAACAAATGATAGTTAATCAATTACTTCAACAAGCTCAACAACAAAAGTACTTAGAGTTTATAAAAGAATTAAGTGAAAAGTACACAGTTGAAAGAAAATAAAGATATAGAAATGGACCTGTTTATAAAGCAGGTCTATTTTTATTATAATTTATAAATTAAATTTAGAAATCAATTATTTCAAATATATATCTAAATCAGAATAAGTATATATGAATTTTGAAGAATGAGCTTTTAATAATTCAATATGATTATGAGAAGCTTCATCATAAACTGCAACAACTTTCATGCCAGCAGATAAGGCGCCTTTTACAGCTGGTAATATATCTTCGAAGACTATACAATTTTCTGGAGCAACAGAAAGTTTCTGAGCACTTAGTAAATAAATATCAGGATAGTTTTTTCCTCTAGAGACTTCAGCAGTTGTGGTTATTACATCAAAAATATCAAAGATTCCATTACTTTTTAAGCATATTTCTAAAAGTTCAGGTGAACTACTAGTAGCTAAAGCAATTTTTATATTTCTTTCTTTTAATACAGTTAGAAGTTCAAGAGCACCTTCTTTTAATTTTATAGTATCTTTATAATGCCTATAGGCCATATCATGCCAGGTAGTTATTATATCATTAATGGTAGCATCTATTTTAAATTTATTTTTAAAATAGTAAGCTGTTTGCTCAAAGCTTAAATGACATATCTCATCCTTTAAATTATCAGGTTTTTTAAAGCCTAGTTCAGCTAAATAATCATTATCTATTTTGTCCCAGACCCACATAGAATCTATTAGAGTTCCATCTAAATCAAAAATAGCTGCTTGTACATTAGTAAACATAGAAATCCTCCTTGGTTGAATTTACGTAATTATATTATAGTATTAATTTAGATGCTTACCAAGTAATAAAAATATAATTATAAAAAACATATTAAAATAGGACAAACAGTGCCTATAAAAGCACCTATAAAAACATCCGTTGGATAATGAACGCCTAAATATATTCTAGATAGTCCTACTAACGTTGCTAAAGTTAAAAATATTATTGAAAAGTTAGAAAATGAAAAACAAAGGCAAATTGCTATAGAGAAAGCTAAGGTTGTATGACCAGATGGGAATGAATAATCATCTATACCTATTTTTTTTATATTTAAATCTTCTATTAATAAGAAGGGTCTAATCCTGTTAACTAAATGTTTCAATATATAGCATATTAAAGTGCTTAATAGTATAGAGGTCAATAGATTAAAAGTAAGATTATTTTTATAAATACTGTATTTATAAAATGAAATTATAATAACGATTATAGAAAAGCTTGGTGCGCCTAGATAAGTTAATATAGGCATTAAAATATTTAGAAGTGAACAATTGAGTTTTTTATTAAGTTTTTTTAAAAGATTAGAATCTTTTATTAATAAGTTTTGTATATTCACAAATATCACATCCTATTTATAAGTATATTTTTATTATATAGTTAGTAGTTTAAAATGCTATTAAGATTAGTTAATTGTTGTTTAAAATTAATTACTATAGAATAGTTTATCCGTATAGGAAATTTGTATAACTCAAAATTAGAATAAAAAATTTTTTTTTAGGCAATATATTAATATCTATGAATATAATTGTAGAGAAAGAGGTGGATATATATGTTATATATATTTATATTTATGATTACTTTTTTTATGGTTACGTTATGTTTTGCATTATGTAAAGCTGCAGCTAGGGAAGAAATTTTTTCAGCAGAGATTGAAGAAAAGAGGGAATAAATCAAAAAATACTTGTAAATACGTTAGTTTTTTAGCATAAATACTTCTATAAATAATATATTTTAATTGAAATTAATTTTTTATAGAGGTATTTAATGAGCGATGTAGTTTTGGATGCTGGACATGGAGGAAAGGATCCTGGAGCAATAGGTCCCACTGGAATTCAGGAAAAGGAATGTACACTTTATATAGCTAAAAAGTGTGAAGAAATATTAAAGAGTCAAGGGATAACAGTAAAACAAACAAGAATGGACGATAGCTATGTTGGTTTATCAGAGAGGGCACAAATAGCTAATAGTGAAGGAGCAAAACATTTTATTAGTATACACATAAATAGTGCTGATATTACAGCAGCAAATGGAACTGAGGTATATGCATTAGCACCAGGTGGAGAAGGAGAAAAATTAGCAGGTAGCGCTCTTAAATATTTAGTAGAGGATATTAACTTAACTAACAGAGGCGTTAAATTTGCTAATTTTGCAGTTCTTAGAGAAACTGATATGCCAGCTATATTGGTAGAGGTTTTATTTTTAAGTAATCCTAAAGAAGAAAATTTATTAAAGAGTGATAGCTTTAAAGATAGGATAGCTTTAAATATAGCAAAAGGCTATTTAGATTATATAGGTAAACCTTATACTGAAGGAGATAAGACGCAGGTTAAATCAGATACACTCACACCTATAATTGAAGAAGCAACAGAGCTAAAAGATCAGGCTAAACAATGGGCTAAGAATAAAAATGCCACAGATACATTTATTGCTTTGGCAGATTTATATTGGAAGTTGGTTTCTAATCATGGAGGAGTTAATCCAGTAGTAGCATATGCACAAGCTGCATTAGAAACTGGTTTTGGAAAATTTGGTGGAATTTTAGATGAAAGTTTCAGAAATCCATGTGGACTTAAAAATAGTATAGGTTCTGATGATAAAGTTACTTCACATGCTAAGTTTAATACTTGGGAAGAAGGCGTAAGTGCTCATCTAGATCATTTAGCTTTATATGCAGGAGCTAATGGGTATCCAAGAAATGATACAAATGATCAGAGACATTTTCCATATTTATTAGGGACAGTTAAATATGTTGAGGAGCTCTCAGGTAAATGGTCGCCGACTCAAGACTATGGTGTGAAAGTTATTAATCTAATGTTTCAGATTTCAGATACTATTATAGTTGACAATTTTAATATAGTGGATTTGGATAATGATATTAGAAAAGACAATAGTAATGTTGTAGATAAAGATGTCTTAAGTATTAATTTAAGTAGTATAAGAGAAAAACTAAATAATAAAAATGCTGAGTTAGATAAACTTAAAAACGAATATGAAGAAATTAAGAATTTATTAAATGGTGTAGACTCAGAAATAGAAAAACTTCAAAAAGAAAATAAGGAATTAAAGCTTACAGTAGATACTTTAAATCAAAAAAATAAAAAATATCAAAATGTAATAGAGGAAGTTTTAAATATTGTAAACAAATTTAAATAAAAAAAGGAATTGCTATTTGCAATTCCTTTTTTTTGGTCGGGGTGACAGGGATTGAACCTGCGACCTCATGGTCCCAAACCACGCGCGCTCCCATCTGCGCCACACCCCGAGGTACATATATTATTATATGAGGTATGCCTGCTTTTGTCAATACAATTTATAAAAAATAATCAACGTTTACTAAACATATTTGGTGGTATATAATAGAAGCTATGTAAAGGAGTTGAGAAAATGAACATAACAGCTACAACAATAGTATTGCTTATACCTAGTATTTTTATGATTTTATTAGGAATTATGTTATTATTAAATAAATCAACAATAGAAAAATTTAAAGAAGGAACTAAATATAGCAATAAACAAGAATATGTTGCCTTCAATGCAAAGTTTAACTTAATTATGGGGTTTATTGGACTAGGATTAGTTATATTAAATATATTTTTATCACAATATAAAGATATCATAGTAATAGCTTATATAGTATTAATGTTTTTAGCTTCTATATTACAAAGAATATTAAATAAAAAATATAGATAAAAATAGAGTTTGGAAATCTTCCAAACTCTATTTTTCTTATTATTAGCAGTCTAAGGGAATTTATAGAAGTTTTTAACGGATCGAATTTATTAGAGTGAAGTAAAAAACTTCTATAACTCCACCTTTTTTATTGCTTCTTATTTAATAAATTATTTCTGATTTCTTTAAATTTAGGAAAAGCTTTTTTGTATAAAGAATAAATAAATTTATTTATAACTAAATCAAATTCACCTATGAATTCAACAAAATTTCCATTAAATCCTTTTTTAAATCTATAAAGACCATATAGTGGATTTTCAGGGTTCAGATCACCAGATACGCCTCTAAAATCATATATAGAACAACCTAAGTCTATAGTATCTGTTATCATAGCCCATTGCATAGCAGAACTTGGCATAGTATCTCTAAGCACATTTTCTGATGCACCATAAAGGTACCAAGCCTTATTGCCATAGTAAAGGTATATAGAACCAGATAAATAGAATTCCTGTCCTTTAAATTGCTCTATATCTTTTATTTTATTAGTGAAACCTTCTGCTTGTCTTTCAGCCTCTTTTAATTTGGTTTCTTGGTCTGAAATTCTTTTTTGGATTCTTGCTTTTTTATCTTCGATAGTTTCTTCAAGAAGTTTTTTATTTAGTTCTTCAATTTTAGCAATAGCTTTAACTTTATTATCTTGTTGTTTACTTAACTTTTCATTTAATCTATTAAAGTCTTTTTCATAACTATATTTAACCATATATAGTCTACAATATGGGTAAATATATTCCACCATATCTCTAAAATATTCTTTATGTCTGACTATGAAATTATCTCGTTTACCGGTTGTAACCATTATGTCATGGAATTTAGTTAATATATCTTCTGTAATATTCTTTTTATCATAAACTTCTACAGAAAGACCTCTATCTTCAGCAACTTTTATATTATATCTTGTTTTTGAAGAGAAATTTTTGAAAATCATTTTCTTAATATCTTCTTTTTCACCTTCAGTAGGTAGTGGTAACCTGAAAACAAAGTTTGGTTGAATAGCTTCAAAATTTTTAGAATCAGTATTGTTATAACCTAAACTTTTTAGAAAATCTTTAATAGCTTCACCAGATTCTAAAGTATTCTCATTTTCAGATAAATGAATATCAGGATCTACTGTTAAGAAACTAATATTATTTTCCTTTGAAAAAGTCCTTAGAAATTCAGTAAATTCAATTAAAAGTTCTTTATTAGTATAATCACATATAAAGCCTCTAGGTATATATCCCATATAAGCATTTACATATGGGGCCTTCCTAAGTAAAATAGTTGCTGATAAAACCATATTATCATTTTCATCAAAGGCTCCTAAAAATTTTACATTCCAATCTTTTTTTACTTTAGACCAAAAAGATGTTTGAAATATATGACCTTTATCATTATCAGCATTAAATTTATCTATTATTGAATAATCAACTTCTTTAAAATTGTACAAAAAAATTTCCTCCCTTTAGTAAGCATAGGATTTATATTCATATTAAAAGAAAATGAACATAAATATATTGTAATATGAAAAAGTGGAAGGTTCAAGGGAAAAGAATGTTTTACAAAAAGTTAATAAAAAGAGGATTTTGATGTGAAAAGAAATAATATAATAGTATAAACTGTTGAAAATGCTAGGTTTGCTGGATGTAATATTATGTAAAATTATACGATAAAATCAAATATGGAAATTTTTTATATTAGTATTTTTGATAGTTTGATGTTATAATGCAGATATTAAGATTTTAATTCTTAAGGGGGAAGGAGGAAGTTCTTGTATACCATAATCAATACAAGGACAATTCAAAGAATGAAAAAGAGAATACTTTCTACAGTAATTGCTGTAAGTTTAATTATGGGAACAGGAATTCAATCAATTGCTGCTCCGTTAACTGATGCTCAAAAACAACAAAAGATAGAGGATACTAAAAAGTTAGATGATATAAATTCTAAGGTTAAAGATTTAGAAAAGCAAATGAACGATTTAACAGATCAAATAGAATTAGTTTATTCTCAAATAGAAAAAAATAAAAATGAAATAGCAAAAGTAAAAAATGAAATAAAATCTACTCAAAAACAAGTTGACAAGCTAAAAGAAGACCTTAAGGAAAAGGAAACTGTCTTAGGGGATAGAATGAGAGCAGTATATAAAACTGGTACTACAGAGAATTATTTAGGAGTTATTTTAAGTTCAACTAGTTTTAGTGACTTGATAACAAAGTTTCAAGCGGTTGGAAAAGTTGTAACTCTGGATAATAAAATAATCGATGAGCTAAATTCTAAAAAAGCAGAATTAGATGATAAAGTTAAAAATTTAAATACTAAAAATGAAGAATTAGATAAGCTTAACATTGAAAATAAAGCTAAGTTAGATGAATTTAATAAGAAAAAAGACGAACAAAAATCTGTTATAAGTCAATTGAATCAGGAAAAGGGTAAAATAGAAGTTGACTTAGCTGCTGTTGAGAAACCTATGGTACAACCATTTATAGATGTTATAAATAATTCAGGCAGTTCAATTGATGATTTAACGAGTGCAAGAGATGCTTTAAGAAATATTAGAACTCAAATAAAGAGTCCAGCTGTAGATGCAGATTTAGTTAAAGCTATTGAAAAGGCTAAATCACTTATAGAAGAAAAACAAAAAGTGGCAAGTTCAACATCATCAGTACCAAGTAGAGGTGGAAATGGGACAGCTAGTTCGAATTCTATATTAAATTACGCATCACAATTCCTAGGAAGGCCATATGTTTGGGGTGCTCATGGACCAGGTTCTTTTGATTGCTCAGGATTTACATCTTACGTATTTGGACATTTTGGATATGGCGTATCAGGAACAACATATGATCAAATAAATCAAGGTACACCAGTATCATATAATGATTTACAACCAGGAGATTTAGTTTTTGAAAGAGGTTCGGCTTCAGCGCCATCTCATGTAGCTATATACTGGGGAAATGGACAAATAATTCATGCTTCAAATCCAAGAGATGGTGTAAAAATAGGACCGATATCGGATTATGTTGCAGCAAGAAGAGTATTAAGATAATTATAAGAGTTAGCGTAGTTGCTAACTCTTTTTTTTAAGACTAATATAAAGGCATACATAGTTAAAATTAATTTTTATAATAAATTGAAACTTTAAGATATTAACTTAAAGTTAAATTTTAGAATGTTATCTAGGGTTGTATTAAGAAAGTACAAGCTTTGAATACTTAGGTATATGTAGATTTATCGTTGTAGGTTGGGTATAATAAAAAATATTATATGTTGATAGGAAGAGAAGAAGATATGAGCAAAGAAAAAGATTTAGACATAAAATTAGTGAAGGAAGATGAGAGTTTAGATGATCTACAACTAGATGGTATACATTTGATACAAAAAAAAGATGCTTTTAGGTTTGGAGTGGATGCGGTTCTTCTTGCTAATTTTGCAAATGTAAAGAGAAGTCATAGAGTTATGGATTTATGTACAGGAACAGGAATAGTTCCATTTATTTTATTTGGTAAAAGAAAACCTAAGGAAGTTGTAGGTTTAGAAATACAAGAAGAAATGGTTGAAATGGCATATAGAAGTGTACAAATAAATTCAACTTTTGAGACTATAAAATTTATAAATGGAGATTTAAAGGATAAAAGCTTGTTAAAATCTCTAGATAAGTTTGATGTAGTTACTGTTAATCCTCCTTATAAGCTTCAAAATGCAGGAATATTAAATCCTAAGGATAAGACTGCTATAGCAAGGCATGAGATAATGTGTACTTTAGAAGACGTTATTGAAGCTTCTAGACTGCTTCTGAAGGATAATGGTAGATTATATATTGTACATAGACCTGAAAGATTAGCTGATATATTTTGTCTTATGAGAAAATATAAAATTGAACCTAAAAGAGTAAGAATGGTTCATCCAAATACAAAAAAAGCTGCAAATATAGTATTAGTAGAAGGACAAAGAGATGGTGGAGCATTTTTAAAGTGGGAACCACCATTATATATTTATAGCGATGAAGGTAGATATAGTGATGAAATAAATAATATATATGGGAGGTAGGGAAGTTTATGGCTAAATTATATTTAGTACCAACACCTATAGGTAATTTAGGAGATATTACACTTAGAGCATTAGAAGTTTTAAAAATGGTAGATTTGGTAGCTGCTGAGGACACTAGACAAAGTTTAAAGCTTTTAAATCATTTTGAGATAAAGAAAACCTTAATAAGTTATCATATGCATAATGAGCAAGGAAAAAGTGAAGATCTTATAGCTAGAGTTAGAAATGGAGAAAATATTGCATTAGTAACAGATGCGGGAACACCAGGTATTTCTGACCCAGGCACTATAATGGTTCAAAAGTGTATTACCGAAGGGATTGAATTTGAAGTTTTACCAGGAGCAACTGCTTTTACAACTGCGTTAGTTTATTCTGGGTTAGATACAAGTAAGTTTTTATTTAGAGGCTTTATACCTAGAGAAAACAAGGAAAGAAATGAATTATTGGATGATATTAAAGATAGAACAGAAACTCTAATTTTTTATGAATCACCATATAGAGTAGTAGATACATTAAAAATTCTTAAAGATAGTTTAGGAAACAGATCTATTGCTGTATGTAGAGAACTTACAAAGCTTCATGAAGAAATATATAGAGGTTCTATAGATGAGTGTATAGTTTATTTTAATGAAAAGGTACCAAGAGGTGAATTCGTGCTTGTTTTATCAGGAAAAACAAAAAAAGAAATAGAGCAAGAAAAAATTTCAGAATGGGAATCTCTAAGTATTGAAGAACATATAGTAAAGTTTATAGATGAAGGTTTCACTAAGAAAGAAGCAATAAAAAAAGTTGCTAAAGATAGGGGTGTTCCTAAATCAGAGATTTATAAACACTCAACAGAAATATAAATCCATAAATATGATATGATTATTTTATATTAAATTTAGAAAAATTGGAAAGTTAAATAGCATAAAGCGGAAAAGCACTTTAATAAATTTAAAGTGCTTTTTCGCTATAAATATATATTATTTATAAAATTATATATTATTTTTTAAATTCTTCTAAGCAGTTTTTACAAATGTTTTTACCTTTGTAATTTATAACATCTCTTGCGTCTCCACAGAAGATACATGCTGGTTCATATTTCTTTAATATGATTTGTTCACCATCTACATAGATTTCTAAAGCATCCTTTTCAGCTATATCTAATGTTCTTCTTAATTCTATAGGAATAACAATTCTTCCTAATTCATCCACTCTTCTTACTACACCTGTTGATTTCATTACTTTCTCCTCCTTGTTTTTACACCTTTCGACAAATTACAATGTAATATTAGCAAAGTTGTAATATTAAGTCAATACCTTTAATAAATAAATTTGATTATTTACAATTTTTTTACTTAAATTTTGTTTAACAAAATGTATATATAAAATATACTACCAATTTTTTGAAAAGTCAATACCTAAAAATGTAAAGTGTTTGATAAAAAATATATAATTTTAGTAAGATATTATTAAAAAAATATGGAATAAAGTATTAAATTTATTAATTACATGATAAAAGTATAGTAATTTGTAATAAATCATAATATAAGATAGAAATAAAAATAAAAAAGTAATTTTATGGGATGTCCTATTTTTTCTGTCGAAAACATATTCAGTAATAAATTTATTGAATAATTTCTAATAACATTATATGTTAGTAATATGATTTTGGATAACTAATTTATCGAAATATGTAATAAAAAACAAATAAAGAATGAATGCTTAATTCAAAACTATTGAATAAATGTAAAAAAAGTGCATAATTTATTTTCGTGATTTTTATTCTAATTCTAAATAATTAAATATAAAGTTTAATTTTTAACAGGTAATCCACAGTAAATAAACATGTTATCAACATGCTGACTGTGGATAATGTTAATAATTTTAAAAAAAACTAATAAATTTTGGAATAAGGACAACTTTATGCACAATTAATGTTATTAAATTGTGCATAAGTGTGAATAATTATAAAGAAAAGTAATAAATTTTAATACAATGCATTAGAAAGTAACTTGTAATATGTTTATGCATACTATATAATTGAATTAATAAATACTAAAAAAATTGAGGTGTAGTCAAATGGAAGGAAAAAAAATTGATTCTAGTTATGTTATGAGACTAGCAGAAGAAATGTCAAAAAACAATATGGTTTCATATGATGATCTTCCAAAATATGATTTGTTTTTGTCTCAAGTAATAGATTATTTAAATGATAAATTTACAGAGGATAAATATACAAATAATATTGTTCAGAATTATATTAAAAGTGAAGTAATATCTAAACCAGAGGATGGTAAGAAGCGAGGTTATACAAAAGTTCATTTAGCGCAATTGGTGTTATTAAGTCATATGAGACCCATACTTACAACAGAAGAAATAAAAAAGGTTTTTGCACTAGCATTTAATGAAATTAATGATAGAGATGATGATATAATATCTTGGGAAGATGCTTATAAAGTATTTTCTGAGATACAAATGGAAAGTTTCAATGAATTTTTAACAGCACCTATTTTAAATGAGGATAAACTTGAAAAATTAATTAAAAATTCAGATTTAAAAGAAGATGATGAAGAGAAAATAAGATTATTTCTTATAGTTATGGCTTTAATAGCACAAGCTAGTGTTATTAAAAAATTAGTTCAAAAGTTGGTAAATGAGTATCATTCAGAATAATAAATGAAACTCTTCATAGGAGTATTGTTACAAAGTAAGTTGTATTAGCCAAATTAAAATTTGGATACTTAAAGGAAACTCCTTCTCATGTACATTCGAATGAGTAAGTTCGAATAACCAAATCTAAGATTTGGATTCTTACTTAAAGGAAACTCCTTCTCATGTTCATTCGAATGAGTAAGTTCAATTAACTAAATCAAAGATTTAGAATTTCACTTAAGTTCGAATAACCAAATTAAAAATTTGGATTATTACTTATAAGTAATAAATTATTTGTAATAGTATAATATAAAACGAAATTAACCTTGGAATGTAATTCTAAATATATTCCAAGGTTAATTTCGCTTTGTTATAATTATTAGATGGTATTTAAGTAGAGAGAACATTAATCATAATTTAATAAACAAATAGTAGTAACACTTATAAAAATTGCACAAAATATCATTAAAAGTTAATGCAATATACGGTGTATATGTGGATAAGTGTGAATAAATGTGGATAAAATCTGTGGATATGTTGATAAAGTGTATAATTACTATCTTAAATTTTCAAGTTCCTCAAATGTAATATTCAATATAGGATAAGAATCAGCATCAGTATCATCATAATGCCACCATTCAGTTTCTATAGTATTAAAACCATGTTTTTTCATAATACTAGTTAATAAGTCCACATTTTTTCTTGCTTCATCACTCATAGGTGCATTTCTATAAGCTTTTTCTGTGAAGGCATCAAAACCAGTAGGCATAATTAAGTTATTATTATTATTATCAACTAATGTTATATCAACAGCAGCACCTCTATTATGTCTAGAACCAGCAGCATTAGGATTTGCTATAAAACGTGAATCACTTACAAAGCTCCAAAGATATTTTTGAACATCATAAGGTCTATAAGCATCCCAAATTTTTATAGTATAACCTAGAGTTTTAAATTCTGCATTTGCTTCTTTTAGTTTTTTTGCCGTATTTTTTTGAAGAAGACATGCGGAAAATGGATAGATTTTTGTATGAGTAAAATTATCAGTGGTCGCATATCTTAATTCTTTTATTATAGATGGATCTACATCAATAACATAAACTAAACCAGATTTTGAAGTAGGAATCTTAACATATAAGCTTTCGTGATCTTTTATGTCAAATTTAGCTATATCTAATTTACTTTGATTAGGTGCAGAATTAGAAAATATTATAGAAATAAGAGCTCCTAATACTAATCCAGAGGCTATAATTAAAATAATAGCAATAAAATAAAGAGGTTTAGTAAGTCTTTTCAAAATAAATTACCTCCTTCTTAAGTAAAAACCAAATCTAAGATCTGGGTATTTGAAATTAATAGACATTTTAAATGATTTATTTTAAGTCAAAACCTAAACCGTTGATTTAGTTATTTAAAAGTACTCCTTGAATGCTAAAGAATAGAAGGTTCCTTTAATGGAAGTTATTTTGTAAAAGTATTTCTACGAATGAGCATAAGTAGAAGTTTCATTTTAAATGTCTTATACTTATTATATCGAATAGTTCGAAAAAAAATCAAACTTTAAGAGGTAAAAATGGTAAATGAAATTATTAAGATATCAGTCAGAAACTTAATAGAGTTTATTCTTAGAAGTGGTGATATAGATAGCGAGTATAGGGGTGCTAATAGAGCGGTATTAGGAACTAAGGCACATCAAAAGTTACAAAAAGCTAATGAACAATCCTTTGATGATTATAGAAAGGAAGTTTATTTAAAATGTGAGCTAAGTTATGGGAAGTTAAATTTAATTATAGATGGAAGAGCTGATGGGATATTTAGAGAAGGAGACTTTTATATAGTTGAAGAGATAAAAAGTACTAATTCTAAATTAGATTTGATAGATGAAAATTATAATGAACTACATTTGGCTCAAGTGAAGTTTTATGCTTATATGTACTGTATAGAAAATAATATTAGAGATATAAAAATTCAACTTAGCTATTTTCAGCTAAGTACAGAAGAAGTTAAAAGCTTCAGACGTGAATACAATTTAGAAGAGTTACAAGAATTTGTGATGTATGTAGTTAAGCAGTATGAAAAATGGGCTAGTTATAAATCAGACTGGGTAGATAAAAGAAATGAGTCAATAAAAGTTTTAGAGTTTCCGTACAAAAGTTATAGGCATAGACAAAGGGATCTAGCTGTAGCTGTTTATAACACTATAAAAAATGAGGGAATAATATATGCAGAAGCACCTACAGGTATAGGAAAAACAATATCAACAACATTTCCAGCTATTAAATCAATTGGAGAAGGGTTAACTGATTGTATTTTTTATTTAACATCAAAAACTATAACAAGGACTGTTGCAGAGGAAGCTTTTATTAAAATGAAAGCTAATGGTCTTAAAATTAAAAGCATAAGCTTAACTGCTAAGGATAAAATCTGCTTTAATAACGAAAAGAGTTGTAATGCTGAAGAATGTGAATATGCTAAGGGATATTATGACAGGATAAATGATGTAGTATATGAAATGATTAAGAAGGAGGATACCTTTTCTAGAGAGGTTATAGAGCAATATGCGCAAATGTATAGGGTGTGTCCTTTTGAATTATCATTGGATATTAGTTTGTTTTGTGATGCTGTTATTTGTGATTATAATTATGCTTTCGATCCAAGGGTAAATCTTAAAAGGTTTTTTCAGGAAACTGTGAAAGAGAATTATGTATTTTTAGTGGATGAAAGCCATAATTTAGTGGATAGGGCTAGAGAGATGTATTCTTCTAGTTTATCGAAAAATAAAATTTTAAAAGTAAGAGGTATTGTTAAAGCAAAATCAAAGCTATTATATAAATATTTAAATAGTATAAATAGATTTTTTAATGATTATAAAGGGGAAGTTCAAGGTACTGGTGGGAATAGTTTAATTATTAAAGAATCACCTACAGATATAATACCCCTTTTAAGAAATTTTTTAAGAGAAGCTGATGAATATTTAGTTAAAAATAAAGGAACGGAAGATTATGATTGTATCCTAGAATTATATTTTGATATAAATAATTTTATAAATATTTTTGAAATATATGATGAAGGATATTATACATATTTTACTTTTGAAAATGGAGATTTTATAGTTAAATTATTTTGTATAGAGCCTAGAAATCAGTTAGAAAAACTATACAAAAATGCGAGAGCTATAGCTATGTTTTCAGCGACCTTAACTCCTAAAAATTATTATATGGATATGTTAGGAAGAAAGGAAACGTTATATAGTTTAACTTTACAAAGTCCATTCCCTCAAGAAAATTTAAGTGTAAGTTTAGCTCCTATAGCTACTAAATTTGTATTAAGGGATAAAACTAAAAGTATAATAAAGGAATATATATATGAGTTTATCAAAAATAGAAAAGGAAATTATATGGTGTTTTTTCCCTCTTATGCATATATGAAATCTATATATGATGGATTTAGGGGTGAGTATGTAGATATAGATATAATTATACAAAAAGAATCTATGAATGAAGATGAACGTGAAGAATTTTTAAAAGAATTTGATGAGAATAATGTAAATACTAAAATAGCATTTTGTGTAATGGGAGGTGTATTTTCAGAGGGAATAGATCTTATAAGGGAGAAACTTATAGGAGCTATAATAGTAGGAGTTGCATTGCCACAGATATGTTTAGAAAGAGACCTTATTAAAAAGTATTATGATGACAAGGATTTAAGTGGTTATGATTATTCTTATACTTATCCTGGAATGACGAAAGTTTTACAGGCGGCAGGCAGGGTTATAAGAACAATGGAGGATAAAGGAGCAATATTATTAATAGATAATAGATTTTATACTAAAAAGTATTTTAATATTATGCCACAAAATTGGAACCATATTAAGCTTATAAAGAATAAGGAACACCTAAATATCGTTTTAAAAGAATTTTGGAAAAATGTGTAGTATTTTATAGAAATAATTCAAAAAAAAGGATATAATAAAAAGTATGTAATTATATAATATTATATGCTTTTTATTTTACGTTTAGGGGGCTATCATGGGTAATTTAATAAAAGGGGAAAAAAGAATAGAAGAAAGATATAGAATACTATTTGAAAATAGTATGGATTCAATTATAATACATGAAGATTTTAAAAGTATTTATCTAAATAATAATACTATTAATATGTTCGGAATTAAAAAAAGTGATAATATTGTTGGCAGGAATATTCTAAGTTTTATACATCCCTATTATCGTGAAATTTTAAAAGAAAAAATAAAAGAGAGTCATGAGGAAGAGGGAGAAGTAGAAATTTTAAAAGAACAATTGATGAAACCTAATGGAGAAATTATAGACGTTGAAATCAAAATGACATATATGAATTTAGAAGGACAAAAATATGATATATGGTTCATAAAGGATATAACAAAAAGTAAGAGTATTGATAAAAAATTAAAGAAAAGCGAAGATTATTTTAGAAAATTATTTAATAATGTAAATGATGCTATTTATTTAAATAAAATAGAAGTAGATGGACTACCTTCAAAGTATATTGAGGTTAATGATGTTGCTTGTAAGCGAAGTGGATATAAAAGAGATGAGTTTTATAACTTGACAGTTTATGATACTAATCTTTCATTAAATCAAGAAAAGGTTAAAAAGCTAATAAAGATGCTTAATGAAAGAAATAACGTAATTTATGAGAGTATAGAAAAAACTAAGAATGGAAAATTTATAGATGTTGAAATAAACAGTATGCTATTGATACTAGAAGAGGAAAAATATATATTAGCAATATCTAGAGATATCTCTGAAAGAAAGGCAAATGAAGTATTGGCTAAAAAAAGAGAAGATTCGTATAAACTTCTTATAGAAACTCTTCCTTATGGAGTGTATATATGGAGCGGGGCGCGTTTAACTTTTGCAAACAAAGTAGGATTAGATTATTTAGGCGCTAAAGATTTATTAGAAGTAAAAGATAAGGGGTATAGACATATAGTAGAGCCACATGAAGACTTTGCCGAAGAACATTATAAAGATATAAAGTTTGTGGAGAAGAATGGCTATATGCCGCTTAAGGAAGGAAAATTCATAAGAAGAAAAGATAATAAGGTTCTAGACTTAGAAACAATAGTAACAAAATATGGTTATGAAGAAGGCGAGAAAACTTATCTTATAGTTGCGAGAGATATAAGTGATAGAAAAAAAGCAGAAAGTTTAGAACGGGATATGGGTGAAAAAATAAGAATGCTAAAAGAAATTTCTGAATATGAAAAAATGAGAACAGAATTTTTTGCTAATATATCACATGAATTAAGAACTCCTGTTAATGTTATATTTAGTGCATTGCAGCTTATTAATAGTAATATTGAAACTTTTGATGATTTGGGTGAGAATATTGAAAAATATAAGAGACATATTAATACTATGAAACAAAATTGCTTTAGGCTAGTAAGGCTTATTAATAATTTAATAGATGTAACAAAAATAGATTCTGGATACTTTAGTATAAACCTAGTAAATGCAGATATAGTAAGTGTAGTAGAGAATATTACACAATCGGTAGCAGAATATATATCAAATAAAGGGATTGATCTTATATTCGATACCGAAATTGAAGAAATGGTAATAGCTTGTGACCCTGATAAGATAGAGAGAATAATATTAAATCTTATATCTAATGCTGTTAAGTTTACAAAGTCAGGAGGAAGCTTATTTGTAACTATGAGTATAAGGAATGGTAATGTATTAATATCAGTTAAGGATACTGGAATAGGTATACCAAAAGAAAAACAAGCCGTAATATTTGAAAGATTTGTGCAACTTGATAAGTCACTTACTAGAAGGAATGAAGGTAGTGGTATAGGTTTATCACTTGTTAAATCATTGGTAGAAATGCATAATGGTAAGGTAAGTATTAAAAGTGAGGAAAATAAGGGAAGCGAATTTATTATAGAACTACCAATAGTTAGGTTGGAAAATCGGGAAAATGATATATTTCAAGCGGATTATAGAATACAAGATAATGTGGAAAAAATAAATATAGAGTTTTCAGATATTTATTTTTAGAAATACTCCCATAAATTTATGATTTATGGGAGTTAATTATTTATAAAGTAAACTTACAATTGAAGTACTTTATTTTTTATTCATGTATTGTTACATTGTAATCACATTTAAAGCTTTTATTAATATTTAATTTTATTATACCTGCTTTTTCTTTGAAATCAGCATTAAAATCCACAAAATCAGCATGACCAAACCAAGGTTCTATACATACAAAAGGAGCTCCTGTTGGTTTAGACCAAAGTCCTAAATGAGGAAAATTCTTAAAATTGAATTCTACATATTTATTATGATTTTTAGATTTTAAATTTATTATACGAGAATTTAAATCATAAAAAACTAAAGCATCATTTTTAAAAACTTCTGAAGTTAAAGGAATTATATTCTCATTATTTAAGTATGGAATTTCATTATGAGTGAAGTAACCTAAAGGTGATAATTCCATTATAGATTTAGTTTCTTTCTTTTCAAATTCAAAATAATAATCTTCAAAGTTTTCATTTTCTAAAATAGGACACATAAATGCTGGATGAGCACCTATTGAGAAATAAATTTCTTTATCATCTATATTTATAACCTTATATTCAATATTGACAGTAGAATTTTGAAGAGTGTATGTTATTTCAAGAGAAAATTTAAAAGGATAAACCTTTAAAGTGTCTTTAGAATAATTAAGTCTGAAACTTATACTAGATTCTGTTTCAGCTATTTTTTCAAAATTGGAAATTCTAGCAAGACCATGTTGAGGTAATTCATAAGTTGTTCCGTTAACGGTATATTTATTATTAAGAACTTTGCCTACTATAGGAAACAGAATTGGAGAGTGATATTTCCAATATTCTGCATTACCATTCCATAAAAATTCGGTATTAGTTTGTTTTCCTTGTATGCTATGAAGCTCTGCACCAGCATCACAAACTTCTAATTTTAATAATTCATTTTGTAAAATATAATTCATATTGACCATCCTTTCATAAATGAGAATATATAAATAAAAATGTATTTAATTTTAAGGGTATTTCTAATAAAATAGTAATAGAAATTTCCTTATAAATCAATTATACCATTACAAAAACTTATATTACAAAATTTACTGGTGTTATTTTTATTGAAAATATAAATACTATTTAGAGTGTTTATATAGTATTCATTTAATATATGGTTTAATATGCTTTTTACAAATTAAATTTAGTATTACTTTATGTTTAGAAATTGTATTAATATAAATGTAAATTTTGAAATGCAACATGTATAATTAAAAAGTAATAAAAATAAAAGAGGAGGACAAATGAAAAAATTAACTTTAATTAAGATTAAAAAGTATATAAAGTTATCTAAGACTCTATATACAAAGATTTTAGAGGATGATATTTTTGCTTTGGCAGCTCAATTATCGTACAATTTAATACTTGCTTTCTTCCCATTTCTAATTTTTTTATTAACATTAATAGGTTTTAGTAGTTTAGATAGTAACTCTGTACTTGAGCTATTGAAACCAGTAATACCGCACTCATCTTATTATTTAATTAAAGAAATTGTAGTAGAAGTGGTTGATGTTCAAAGAAGTGGTTTATTATGGTTTAGTATAGGATTATCTATATGGACTGCCGCATCAGGATTTAGTGCTGTTATAAACGGATTAAATAAGGCATATTCGGTTAAAGATAAACGTTCCTTTATAAAGATAAGAATTATTTCAATAATATGTACTTTTATATTAGCAATACTTATTATTTTAACTTTATTTTTATTAGTTTTTGGAGATTTAATAGGTCAGTACTTATTAAATACATTTCATTTTGATTTAGCTATACACTTTATTTGGAATGTGTTAAGAATAATAATAATAATATCTATGATGGTAATCACGTTTGTTGCTCTATATAACTATACTCCTAGTAAAAGACTTGGATGGCGTAAGGTCTTGCCGGGAGCAATAACCACAACAATAGGTTGGATAATAAGTTCATATGCATTTGCTTTTTATGTAAATAATTTTAGTAATTATTCAAGATTATATGGAAGCCTTGGGGCTGTTGTAGTATTAATGACTTGGATATTTATAACTTCTTTAATACTAATAGTTGGTGGAGAAATAAATGCAGTTTTAGCTAATAAAAATTAATGACTTCTAAAAAGAAGTCATTAATTTTTTATTTCTTATTTTTAATAACCATTTGGATGATTGCTATGCCAATTCCAAGCAGTTTTTATTATTGTTTCTAAAGAGTCAAATTTAGGTTTCCAGCCAAGTTCAGCTATAGCTTTTTCAGAAGAAGCTATAAGTACAGCAGGATCACCAGCTCTTCTTGGTGCTACTTCAGCAGGGATTGGATGATTTGTAACTTTTCTTGCTACATCAACAACTTCTTTAACAGTAAACCCAGTACCATTTCCTAGGTTATAGATTCTACTTTCTCCACCATTTCTTAATCTTTTTAGGGCTAGAGAGTGTGCAGAGGCCAAATCAGATACGTGAATATAATCTCTTACACAAGTACCATCTTTAGTATCATAATCATCTCCAAACATCATTATCTTATCTCTTTTTCCAAGAGCAACTTGAAGAATAAGAGGGATTAAGTGAGTTTCAGGTGAATGATCTTCGCCTATTTTACCATTTGTATGAGCACCAGCTGCATTAAAGTATCTTAAAGCAGTATACTTAATGCCGTAACATTCGTCACACCATTTAAGAATTTTTTCGACTAAAAGTTTCGATTCTCCGTAGGCGTTAGTTGGTAAATTTTTATCCTCTTCTAAAATAGGAATATTATCAGGTTCTCCATAAGTTGCGGCTGTAGAAGAGAATACTATGTATTTAACATTATGATCTTTCATTGCTTCAAGAAGACTTATTGTTCCAGATACGTTATTATTAAAGTATTTTAGTGGGTTACTCATACTTTCACCAACCAAAGAATAAGCAGCAAAATCTATAACTGCATCTATTTTATTTTCGGTGAATACTTTATCTAAAATAGCTCTATCCCTTAAATCTCCATTGTAAACTTTTCCGCCAAGAATTGCATCTTTGTGGCCCTTTTCAAAGTTGTCCAAAATAACTACTTCTTCGTTATTTTCTAAAAGTTCTGCTACCATGTGGCTACCTATATATCCAGCACCGCCACAAACTAAAATTGCCATAAAATTACCTCCATAAAATAAATATACAAGTACATTATAAACCTTTTCATTAATATAGACTATATAGTTTGTAAATTAATAAGAAATAAGAATTTTATTTACAAGATAATTTTAAATAAAATGAATAATATAGAAAAATGTGGTTAGAATTAACAATGAGTAATTTCAGGAGGTATTAATTATGAATAAAATTGTTTTACTTGGAAAACTTATAAGAGACCCTGAACTAAAAGTATTAGATGATAGTGACAAGGTATACTCAAAGTTTATAATTGCAGTTGAAAGAAGTTTCAAATCAAGTGACGGAGAAAGAAAGTCTGACCTTATACCTGTAACTATATGGGGTAGGAAGGCAGAGGTTGTATGTAAATATCTTCATAAGGGTGATTTAATAAGCTTAAGTGGAAGACTTATGACTGGTAGCTACGAAGATAAGCTGGGGGAAAAGAAGTACATAGCTCAAGTAGTTGCTGAGGATTTTAGATTTGTAGGAAATAAGAGAAATGTACACCAAGATGGAGAAGTTAAAGTAGAATAGATATAAATTAAGCTGGCTTTAATTATTTAAAGCCAGCTATATATTTATGCCAGAATATTTGAAGCTAGACATTGTGATTTAGAATATTTTTTGTCTAATGCAGCAATTATTTTACCCGCATTAGATAAATCACCTATTAATATTCCACCTATTAATGTGTTATCTTTAAAGAATAATTTTTTGTACTGTTTATTTTTAATATCTTTAGAAGTTATTTCTTCTAAAGATTCATCGTTATAGTCTAAAGTTCCAGCAGAGAATACATCTGCACCTAAAGCGTTGAAGACTAAAGATGAAACAAAATTTTTAAAGTTCTTAGAAGCCATAGTAGCATTAGCGCCGGCAACTTTACCCATTTCAACTGCAGCAGGCCAGTTTCCATAAACTATATCGTTAAGTTCAGCTACATCACCGCAAGCATATATATCAGTAATATTTGTTTCCATCTTTTCGTTTACTTTAATACCTTTATTACATTCTATTCCATTATCTAATGCTAACTTAGTATTACTTCTAACACCTACTGAGAATAAAACTATAGAACAATCTATAATTTCGCCACTTTCAAGTTTAATAGCTTTCACAGAATTATTTTTAACTATAATTTCACTACAGCTTTTACTTGTAAGAATTTTAACTCCAGATGAAGAAATTATATTGTTAAATATTTCAGAACCTTCTATATCAAGCTGACGAGGTAACAATCTAGGTAAGAATTCTATAACTTTAACATTATTACCTTTTTGCTTAAGTTCCCATGCAGCTTCAAGGCCTAGAAGTCCACCACCTATAACAACTATATCTTTATTATTTTCAGCAAATGAATTAACTTCATTTACATCATTTAAATCTTTAATAGTAAATAAACCGTTTATAGATTTATAATTAAATGAGCTTAAAGTCATTAGTTCAGTTTCATTACTTGTTACTTTTAAAGGTGGTATAAAGTTGTAACTACCGTTAGCTAATATTAGTTTGTCGTAGTTAATAGAAGTACCATCTCCTAATAAAATAATTTTATTGTCTTTATTTATAGATTTAACTTCTACACCAAGTAGTTGCTCTATTCTATTTTTATGATACCATTCATTAGAAACTATATAAAATTTGGTTTCATTCATTTTTTCGCTCAATAAATCAGATAATTGAGGTCTAAAGTAAGAAGGTACTTTTTCTTTTGAAATAAGCTTTATAGAACATTTTGGGTTTCTTTCTCTAATTGTCTTAGCAGCATAGAAGCCAGCAGCACCATTGCCTATAATGACAAAAGTTTCATCAGTAGGTACTTGTTCTGTAACTTCATTTTCAACTTGTATAAATTGTTCACTTGTAGCGCCACATACGGGGCAAATTTCTGGTACAACTTCACCTTCAAAAATTTCACCACAAATTAAACATTTCCAAAGTTTAATTTCACCATCTCCACCTTTAATTTCTTCTATATTGGTTTTAGAATTTGGATTATAAGAAGCTGATTTTTTTCCTAAAACTGTTTCAGCAAAGCCTATACCAAAATTAAAGGCTGCTTTTAAATCATCTTCAGAAGGTTTAAAATTTATTTTTAATCCAGGACCATAAAGTTTCATTTTTAATTCTTGAAGTCTAGTTTCAATTCTAGGAACAGCTTCACCACTCCAACCAAAAGAGCCGAAGCCAGCAGCTATTTTTCCACCGTGAACAATTGGATTTAGCTTAGACATTAAATCTCTAATTGGTTCTAATAATTCACCAACTATAGTTGGTGAGCCAAATAAAATACCATCTGATTCACCTATATCCTTTAGTATATTATTTACGTCATTGTGAATTACATTATATAGTTTAACTTCAAAGTTACCCACTGATTTAATTCCGTTAGCTATGGTATTTGCTAATTCTTCGGTATAGCCATAAGCTGAGACATAAGAGATGGTAACTTTTTTATCACCATTAATTTCAGGACTAATTGGAGTACTCCATTCTTTATAAAGGTTAACTATCTTATGTGGATTACTTCTTAAAACGGGACCATGACCAGGACAAATAGTTTTAATTTCTAAATCTTTAATTTTATCCAAGGCTTTTAAAACATAAGGTTTAAAAGGGCCCATAATACAATCAAAATAATATCTTAAAGCCTCCATGTATTCTTTTTCATTTGGAATTAGGTCATCAAAAACTCCTTCAAAGCAATAATGACTACCAAAAGAATCACAAGTTATTAATGTTTTATCTTCTTCTACATAAGTGTACATTGAATCAGGCCAATGCAACATTGGAGCTGAAATAAATCTTAAAGTTTTATTACCTAGGCTTAAAGTATCATTATCATTTACTATTATTGAATCAAAATCTTTATTAGCTATTTCTTTCATAAATCTTATAGCTGATGCAGAACCAACAACCTTAGCTTTAGGTGAAAGTTCTAATAATTTTGCAACTGAACCTGCATGATCTGGCTCAGTATGATCAAGAACTATATAATCAATTTTATTTATATCAACGCCTAATGAGTTAAGTCTTGAAATATATTCATCAAAAAATTGTACTTTTACAGTTTCAAAAATAGCAACTTTTTCATTTCCTTTAACAACATATGAATTATAGGTTGTTCCATAAGGAGTATACATAATTATATCAAAAATCCTTAAACCATAATCTAGAGCTCCAACCCAATGAATATCTTTTATTACCTCTAATGATTGCATAGTAAAATACCCTCCTAATAACATAAAAAAATTATGAAATATTTTATTAATTAATAATTATTATTTGTTATAATATTAATTATACATCAATAATATTAAAAGTAAATATATAAAGTAATAAAATTTGTTAAAAATTTATTTAAGGTATATGTTTTTTAGTAAGTATAATATTTGTTGTTATAAATTACCAATAATATAGTTTTATATTCTAACTTTTTAAATAAGCAAAATAATAGTAAAAGTTAATTATTATTTGAATTTGGAAAATGGTTGAAGTTTTTAATTTCTATGATATAATATAAATATAGTTGATAACGTATTCAAAACCATATTTCAATTATGGAAAATAGAGATTTATGAGAGAAAAGAAGAGTTGATGGGTAGACTCTTCTTTTCTTTTTATGTACAGGAATTATATAACATTAATTTAAATTGATGGTATAATATAAGAAAATAAAATATTCTATAAAGATTATATAAATGGGGAAGGGGCTAAAATTATGGAGATAAGAAACTTTGTAGAATTTAGAAGTAAGTTGCAGAGTAACATTTCTAAAGTAATAATAGGAAAAGAAAGAGAAATTGATAAGATTATAGTAGCATTAATATGTTCGGGACATGTTTTATTAGAGGATATGCCTGGATTAGGTAAAACTAAGTTAGCAAAGAGTATATCTAAATCTTTAAATTGTGATTTTAAAAGAATACAATTTACCCCCGATATATTACCATCAGATTTAACGGGGATATATTTTTATAATCAAAAGTCAGGGGATTTTGAATTTAAAAAAGGGCCATTAGTAACTAATATAATATTAGCTGATGAAATAAATAGAGCTACACCTAGAACACAATCTGCTTTACTGGAATGCATGGAAGAAAGACAAATAACCGTAGAGGGAAATTCTATTGCATTAGAAAAACCTTTTTTTGTTATAGCTACTCAAAATCCTATTGAGCAATTTGGAACATTCCCATTACCAGAAGCGCAATTAGATAGATTTTTTATAAGGATTTCATTGGGATATCCAGAATATCAAGAAGAAAAGAAAATTATGGATACATATATAAGTAATGACCCATTAGAAATACTAGATTCGGTAATAAGTAACAAAGAAATAGATTATGTTCAAAATAATTATAAATATGTTGAAGTAAAAGATGAAATAAAAAATTATATTTTAGATATAGTTTCAGAAACTAGAAAAAATTATGAAATAGAGTATGGAGTTTCTCCAAGAGCTACCCTTGCTTTAATGAAAGCAAGTCAAGCTCATGCTGCTATAAACGGAAGAGATTATGTGGTACCAGAGGATGTCAAAGTTATGGCTACGGCAGTTTTAGCACATAGGATACAAGTGAAAATAAATAAGTTAAAAGCTGTAAGTAATCCAGAAGAGGATATAATAAATTCAATATTAAATAAAGTTACTACACCTTTAGAAAGTTTAGAATAAGGAGTTATCATGTGGAGTGTAGTAATAGCTTTAATAGCTATGTTTGTTATAGTTTTTGCAAGCGATAAAATTAGAGAGAATGCAGTAGATAACATAACTATAAAAAGAGAATTAGATAAAAGAGCAATTTTTAAGGATGATAGTTTAATGGTAACTTTAAAAATAGAGAATGCTTCTAAAATTCCTGTAGAATTCTTACACATAGAAGAACAATTTGATAAAAATATTATAAAAATAAAATCAATTTTAGATGGAAAACCTATAGGAAATTGTAACTATTACGCAACAAACCTTTCAATAAATGGAAGAGAAAGAGTGAAAAGAAAATATTATATTACTGCTTTAAAAAGAGGTGCATATATTATCTCAAATATTACAATAGAAGTTGGTGATATTTTTGGAATAAAAGAAAACAAGAAATGCATAGAAGATTTTAAGGAATTTTTAGTCTATCCAGAAATAAGAAACTTAAAACAACTCAGTATAGCAAGTAATAGTCTTTTAGGAGCGAACCTTGTTAAGCGTCTAATAAATGAGGATACCTTAATTACTAAAGGGTTAAGAGATTATACAACAAATGATAGAATGAAGGATATACATTGGAATTCTTCGCTTAAACTTAATAAACTAATGGTTAGGGAATATGACTTTACTTCAGATATTGATGCTATATTTATATTGAATGTTCAATGTTCCGAGATATTTTGGAATTCAATAGATGAGGAGGTTGTAGAAAAAGGTGTTTCTTTAATGTGTTCATTAGCTTTACAAACAATCGAACAAAGTATTCCAGTGGAACTTTGGACAAATGCGAGTATAAGAAGTTATACTGGAAATTTTAAAGGTAATGTACGATGCAATAAAGGCCAAGCTAATAAAATACTTGAATTTGGGGCGAGGATAGATAATCTCCCATATTGTGGTTTTAATGATTATTTAAAAGAAAAACTTAAAAATTTTAGAAGTAATAGTGTTTATGTAATATTGACTTCGTATATTAATAGTGAGATAGAGAATATAATTATAAATCTAACAAAGCGAGGCTATATAATAAAATTAATAGATTTGTCTAAAGATCAGGCCCTTAATATAGCTTATATAGAGAAGATAAGCTATAGTTGGGAGGAAAATTATGAACAATAAAATTATATTTAAATTTTTATATGGAATAATTATTGCATTAGGAGTATATATACCCTATTCACAAATAATAAGTGCAACTATTAAGCTAGAACCTAATGAAAATATATTTTTTTTGGTGGCATTAGTGACTTTGATTTATGTTTTTTTAGATGATAAGAATATTAAAAATAATATAATATTATTTTCACCCATTTTAATGTTTATAGTTGGAATTCTAATATTTAATAGTTCTGAATATTTAATTTATATAGGGGTACCTGTGATTCAGATAACTTTTTTAATAAAAACCAGCTACACATATATAAATAGAAATTATTTTGAAGATAACATAAAAAAGATAATATATATATTACTTTTGAGTAGTATATTATATTTAGTTGTTGAAAATGAAATGATTAGACATTTAGGTAAGTTTTATTTTATATTTATATTTTTCTCATTAATACTTTTAAGACGAGCTAGATTATATCAATATAAACTAAAGGATAAAAATATTTATAAAAAAGACATTATAGCTTTTTTGATTGTGTTGATATTAACGATTGATAGAATTTATGAAGTAATACTTGAGTTAATAGGTATTCTATTATTTAAATTGAATTTTGTTATAGATAAAATATTATATGTTATTGTATATATAGGACAGTCAATCTATGATTGGTTTATTAGTATTTTTGGTGAAACACATAAGCCAAATTATAACTTAAAAAGACAACCTACTGGTACTAGTGAGGAAAAGAAAGAGATTGCTAAACAATCTTTAGATCCAACAATATTAAAAATATTGTTTATATTAATTTTAATATTTATAATATATAAAATTGTGAAGTTTACAGGTAAAAAGAGGTTAAAGTTATATGATACTGAAGGGGAAGAGGAAGAAAGAGAGAGGTTAGAAGTTTCAAATAAAAAATCTATACTTAAAAATTTACAATACAAATTTTTAAATTATAAAAATGAAAATAAAGTTATATTTATTTTTTATAAGGTTGAAAAAGCATTTTATAAAAAAAATATTTTTAATAAAACTATGACGGCAACTCAAATGTATAAAGTTGGAAAAAACTCTATAAGTTCCAAGGAAGAATTAAAGTTAGTTGCTAATGTTTATAATGAGGTTAAATTTTCTAATCATAATATAGATGCAAGGGTAGTAGAAAATGTAGAAAAAGCTTATGAAAAAATAAAAAAAGAAATTTAACAAAAAATAAACCAAAATAAAGCAGGCTTCGACAAAGAAAATTGATTATAAATACATTAATTTCCATATAAGTTTCCAATATGGAAATTTGAAAGGATAAAAAAATAAATTAATGTCATTAAATAAGGATAAAAAAATTTTCCACTTATCAGAATTCTACACATTTTTTTTATTATGAGTGATAGTATAAATTTAAAGAGTAATATATGGTATAAATAAAAAGGGGTTTGTTATGATGATAGTAGAAGATTTATGTAGAAATAATACAATAGGCGACGTAGATTATAAGTATTCGTATAGAATTACAAAAAATAATTATAAAGATATACAGGTATATGGGATAGAAGTTGAAAGATTAGATTATAGGGGTAACCTTTTAGTTAATATAGAGAGGGATTCTGTAAGGTTAATATCTCCACAAATTAAAAAAGTACAAGACCTTTTAAAGCTTTTATATGATAATTTAATTTCACCAATACATTTAGTAGACATAATAGGAGTTTATGTAGATGAATATGTAAAGGATTTTGAGATTAATAATTTAGAGGCTATAATAAATTGAGAAATTAAAAAGAGAAAGTGAAAACTATAGTAAGTACACTTTCTTTTTTAGTTTAGGAATATATTATAAAATAGTATATATTTTATAATTAGGTTTTATCTACAGAGTGAAAAGATTTGTTTTTAAGGAGTTTTATTTATGATAATTGGAGTAGGTACAGACATTATAGAAATAGATAGAATAGAAAAAGCAATTAAGAATGAGAAGTTTCTACAAAAGTATTTTACAGAAAATGAGGTTGAATATTTTAAAAGTAGGAATTTAAGAGCTCAAACTATAGCAGGAAATTTTGCAGGAAAAGAAGCTATAAGTAAAGCTTTAGGAACTGGGTTAAGGGGTTTTTCGTTAAAAGAGATAGAGATACTTAGGGATGAACTTGGAAAACCAATAGTTTTTCTTTATGGAGGGGCAAAACAGATATTTGATGGAAATAGTTCTATTAATATACAAGTGTCCATAGCACATAATAATACTGTAGCTACAGCTTATTGTATAATTGAGTGTTAGAGAAGGTTTTTATTCATGATTTCAAGTGAAGGAAATATAAAGATAATTAATATTTTATTTGTACAAAATATTATCAATCACAGTTATGGAATAAACGTAATGTTATTAAAATAAAATTAAGTAAAATTAGAATAATTTTAGACTGATTTTAATAATAGTAGTAATGTATATTATTTAGATTTGGAGGATTTATGCGAAATAAACTATTACTAATATTATTAGCTGTTATTGTGATTGTTGTAAGTGGACTAGCTATTTATCAGTTTAAGTTTAAACATTCAATAGAGGATGATTTAAATAAGTTAAGATCTATGAAATCATATTCTACAGATGTAAGTTACACTTTCAAAAATTATAGAACAGAATTTAAGGAAGAGGGAAAGCAATACTATAATGAAAAATATGGTATGAAGTTAAACGTTGGTGATAAAGAACAAATATACAAGGAAGATAAAATATTTATAAGATATCCAAAGGATAATAAAAGTTATGAGGTAAGTCCAGATTACGATAATTTTTACAGATACACTTTTGTGAATGAACTCAATAAATTTTTAGTTCCTGGAGAAAATACTAAATATAAGTATGATACACACGAAGGCAAAAAATGTATCGTGGTAGAGTTTGAGAATCTAAATGGAAATGAGAACATGAGTAAAGAGATTTTATTTGTTGATGCTAGCAAGCTTGTTCCATTAGAAATAAATATTTTCAATAAAAAGGGAGATGATAAAGTAACCGTGTATTTCAAAAATTTCAGTACAAGTGGTACTGTACAGAAGGAGATTTTTGATTAATACTTAAACTAAAGATGATGTTAATAAATATGAGGTGAGTTTAATGAATGATAATATAAGACCAGTATGGGCAGAAATAGATTTAAATGCAATTGCACATAATATGAAAGAAATTAAAAGGTGTGTTAAAAGTAATGAAATAATTGCAGTTGTAAAAGCTGATGCCTATGGTCATGGAGCTGTTGATGTTGCACCTGTATTAATAGAAAATGGTGCTAAGAGGCTTGCAGTAGCTGTTATAACGGAGGCTATAGAACTTAGAAATGCTAATATTACAGCTCCTATAATGATTTTAGGATATACTCCGCTAACTTTTGCAGAAGATATCATAAATAATGAGATAGAACAAACAGTTTATAATTTGGAATATGCGATGGAGTTATCTAAAACAGCGATGAAATTAGGGAAAAAAGCTAGGATACATATAGCGATAGATACTGGCATGGGGCGTATAGGTTTTATGCCAAATGAGGAAAGTTTTAATGCCGTTAAGAAAATTAATTCGTTAGAGGGAATAATAATAGAAGGGATATTTACACATTTTTCATCTTCTGATGAAGCAAATAAGGATTATACTTATGAGCAATTAGAAAAATTTAATAAGTTTAATGATAAGCTTTTAAAAGAAAACATTAATATAAAACTAAAGCATGCTTCTAACAGTGCCGCTATTATAGATTTACCTAATACTCATTTGAATGCAGTTAGGCCAGGAATTATTCTTTATGGATATTACCCATCAGATGAGGTCATAAAGGAGAATTTATCATTAAAGCCAGCATTAACATTAAAAACTAATGTAGTGCATGTCAAGAAAATGGAAAAAGATATGTACATAAGCTATGGTAGAGCTTTTAAAACTGAGAAGGAAAGTATTATTGCAACATTACCTATAGGATATGCAGATGGGTATACAAGATTACTTACTGGGAAAGCTAAGGTTATAATAAAAGGAAAGTTTGCTCCAGTTGTAGGTAAAATTTGTATGGATCAATTGATGATAGATGTTACAGATATTGAAGATGTGAGAATTGGAGATGAAGTTATACTTATAGGTGGTTGTGATGATATAAGTTTTAATGCCGATGATATAGCTAAGCTTGTAGGTACAATAAATTATGAGATAATTTGTATGCTTAAAAATAGAGTTCCTAGAGTTTATGTTAAAGATGGTGAATTTGTAAAAATAAGGAATTACGTGTAGAAGGAAATAACTACTAGGTATAAAAAAGAAAAAATATTTTGACAATGTGACATAATTTGTAATATAATTAATATGGATTTATTACTCTTTTACATTTTAGAAAAAGGAGATGTAGAACTATGTCGTATTCAAACAAAATAGAAAGCACTATAATTTTTAAAGAAAAAACTAAAAAAATTAGTCAATTTAAAAGCGAAACTGTAATATCATATATAGAGGAAAAAGAAAAGGCTGAATTATATAAGTCCATGGAACAGGGTTATATGGAAATGGCATCTATCAATCTAGAGTATGCAGAAGAAAGCTTAAGTTGTGAATGGTGCGATGCTGTTGAATACGAAACATGGCTTTTCGGAGTGTGATTTTTAAATGACAGTTGTAAATGTAAAAAGAGGAGATATTTTCTATGCTGATCTAAGCCCTGTAGTTGGTTCAGAACAGGGTGGAATAAGACCAGTAATAATAGTACAAAATGATATTGGGAACCGTTATAGTCCAACTGTTATAGTTGCAGCTATAACATCTCAAATAAATAAAGCAAAGCTACCAACTCATGTTGAAATTTCATCAGAAGAATATGGGTTAAACAGGGATTCGGTAGTTTTATTAGAACAGATAAGGACATTGGACAAGAGAAGACTTAAAGAAAAAATAGGTCATATGACTGATGATGATATGAAAAAAGTTAATAAAGCATTATTAATTAGTCTAGGATTAGATTAATTAAACTAATCGCTATCATGTGAAATGGTAGCGATTTTTATTTTATAAATTAGTTATCTTTAAGTGAGTATCTAAATTTTCAATTTGGTTAATACGAACTTACTCATTCGAATGTAATGAATAGAAGTTTCTTTTAAAATTCAAAGTTAAATTATATAAATTCTGAATAATCTAGAAGTAACATAACAGATAATAAATTTATTAAAAAAATTTAAAAATTTTTTAATAATATAGCATACATTATTAATTATTCTGTTTATTTAAATATATTAAATGAAATATAACTTTTGTGAAAATGTATACATAAAAACAAGTAAAATTTTCAGAATATTATAATAGTATACCATAATAGTGTTAATGTGATATACTATTGTATATCGTGAACTTATTAAGGTTAACACAAATACTCGAAAAATATAGGAATTTTAAAAAAACTATGGTAAAATAACTTTGGAACAGGAATAAAATTAAAATGATTTTTACAATAATATGTAATGAATTAATATAAAAGCATAGGAGGATCATTATGAATAATAAGGTGGAAGAATTACAAAATATAGCCAAGACAATAAGGAAGGATATAGTGGCTATGCTAACTGAATCAGCTTCAGGACATCCAGGTGGTTCATTATCAGCAGCAGATATATTAACAGTTTTATATTTTCATGAAATGAATGTAGATCCAAAAAATCCACATAACCCAGATAGAGATAGATTTGTATTATCTAAGGGTCATGCAGCACCAGTATTATACAGTGCTTTAGCAAGAAAGGGTTTTATACCTGTTGAAGATTTAAAAACTTTAAGAAAACTTGGGTCAAATCTACAAGGTCATCCAAATATGAATGATGTACCTGGAATAGATATGTCAACTGGGTCATTAGGTCAAGGTGTTTCAGCGGCAGTAGGTATGGCTTTAGCTGGAAAATTAGATAAAAAATCTTATAGAGTTTATTCAGTTCTTGGAGATGGAGAACTTGAAGAAGGTCAAGTATGGGAAGCAGCTATGGCAGCAGCTCACTATAAATTAGATAACTTAACTTTATTTGTAGATTTTAATGGACTTCAAATAGATGGAGATATTACAAAGGTAATGAATCCTTCACCAATAGATGAAAAATATAAAGCATTTGGTTTCCATGTAATAACTATAGATGGTCATGATATAGAAGCTATAATAAAAGCTATAGAAGAAGCTAAGAATACAAAAGGAAAACCTACTTGTATACTTTGTAACACTATAAAAGGTAAAGGGGTTTCATTTATGGAAAACCAAGCATCATGGCATGGAACTGCTCCAAGTAAAGAACAATGCGAAGCAGCTATTAAAGAGATCGGAGGGGAAAACTAATGGGTAAAATAGCAACAAGAGAAGCTTACGGAAAGGCTTTAGCAGAAATAGGATTAAAAAATGAAAATATTTTAGTTTTAGATGCGGATTTATCAAAATCAACTAAAACAGCAGATTTTAAAAATGTTTGCCCTGAAAGATTTATAAATATGGGTATAGCAGAAGCTAATATGATGTCAGTAGCAGCAGGATTATCAACTTGTGGAAAAATTCCATTTGTAAGTACTTTTGCTATGTTTGCAGCAGGAAGAGCTTTTGAACAAATAAGAAATTCAATATGTTATCCAAAATTAAATGTTAAAGTATGTGCAACTCATGCTGGTTTAACAGTTGGTGAAGATGGAGCATCACACCAAGCTATAGAAGATTTATCATTAATGAGAAGCATACCAAATATGACAGTAATTTGTCCATCAGATTCAGTTGAAACTGCAGAAGTTATAAAAGCTATAGCTGAATATAATGGACCATGTTATGTAAGACTTGGAAGAGCTGGAGTAAATACAATTAATGATAATCCAGATTACAAGTTTGAAATTGGTAAAGGTGTTACTTTAAAAGAAGGTACAGATGTTACTATAGTTGCTACTGGGATAATGGTAGATGTAGCTTTAGAAGCTTGTGAAATGTTAGCTAAAGAAGGCATATCAGCTAGAGTTATAAACATTCATACTTTAAAACCAATGGATAGTGAATTAATGATAAAAGCAGCTAAAGAAACTGGAGTCATAGTAACTGCAGAAGAACACAATGTTATAGGTGGGTTAGGCTCAGCTGTTTCAGAAGTTGTTTCAGAAGAATATCCAGTACCAGTTATAAAAGTTGGAGTTATGGACACTTTTGGAGAAAGTGGAAAACCTAATGAATTAATGGAAGCCTATGGTTTAACAGCAGAAAATATAGTAAAAGCTGCAAAAAAAGGTTTAACAATTAAAAAATAGTAGAATATATATTTAAAATGAATTAAAATAGCAGTATAGCGGAATATACTGCTATATTTTTTGGATAAAAATAACATATATGCGTAGTATGGAAGAAAGGCAGGATATATAGTGATATTTTATCATATTATATTTAAAGCTTAGGGGGACAAGAGATGAAAGATAAAATTAAAGAATTTGCTATTATTACTATTGGATTTATATTAGTATCAATAGCAGTACAGTATTTTTACAAACCTAGTCATATAACTGGTGGTGGTATAACAGGAATAGCTCAGGTTATAAATGATAAAATACCAGCACTTTCAATTGGACTTTTAATGGCGGCTATGAACATAATACTTTTTGTAATAGCATTTATAGTTTTAGGAAGTGGTTTTGGTGCTAAAACATTATATGCAGCATTTGGACTTTCAGGAGCTATGTGGTTTATAGAATCATTTATGCATCCTCATGCACTTACAAATGATGTTATGCTTGCAGCTATAATAGGAACTATGTTGCTTGGAATAGGACTTGCACTAGTGTTTTCTCAAAATGCATCTACAGGGGGAACTGATATACTTGCGAAGATATTAAATAAGTTTTTCCATATAGATATGGGAAAATGTATGCAGGTTGTTGATATGTTTGTTGTAGCATTAGTTATGATTAATTTTGGCGTAAATAGTGGGTTATATGCAATTGTTTGTGTTACTTTTAATGGGTTTATAATAGATAAGGTAATACAAGGTTTTAATTCTTGTAAAGATATAAGAATAATAACAAAAGATGTAGAAAACATCAGAGAGTACATAACGGTAGAACTTGAAAGAGGATGTACCGTTTTTAATGCAGAAGGTGGATATACAGGAAGGGAAAATCCTGTAATATACTGCGTGTTAGAAAGAGGAGAACTTATAAAACTAAGAAACTATATAAAAAAGGTGGATCCAGCAGCTTTTGTTATAGTTGGAGATGCCTATGAAGTAATGGGAAGGGGCTTTGGAGACATTCCTAAAAAGTATATTGCTAAAAAATAAATGGTATATTAATTTAAACCCTCGGAAAATATAAAGCCGAGGGTTTTTTATAAGGAGTTGAATTTATGAGTTTAAAGATTTTAAAAGATTATGTGGTAATAACTATAGGTATTATTTTGGTTGCTGTGGCAGTGGAGTACTTTTTTGCGCCGAATAATATAGCAGCTGGCGGGGTTACAGGTATAGCTATAGTAATAAATTATTATATTAGTTTTCTTAGTACTGGTGTTTTAGTTTTTATTATGAATATAATACTCTTTATAATAGCATTTATATTTTTAGGAAGTAACTTTGGAGGAAAGACTATATATGCTTCCTTTGGATTATCAATAATAATGGCTTTTATGGAAAAGTTTATGCATCCTGTAGCGATAACAAATGATTTGATTATTGCTACATTGTTCGGAACAATAACTTCTGCTATAGGGATGGCTCTAGTATTTAATGCGAATGGATCAACTGGTGGAACTGATATTATTGCTAAAATTTTAAATAAATTCATTCACACAGATATTGGGAAATCACTTCTTGTAGTAGACTTTTTGGTAACATTAGCAGCAGGAGCTACCTTTGGGGTTAATGTAGGATTTTATGCTTTACTTTCTGTAATAATTAATGGATTAGCTATAGATGAATTTATAGAGGGCTTTAGAACTTGTAAAGCAATAACTATAGTTAGTGAAAAACATGATGGTATAGCTAATTTTATAATGGAAGAGCTAGGAAGAGGATGCACTTATGTAAAAGGAGTAGGAGTTTATTCAAAAAGAGATATATATATAATTTATACGGTCTTAGGACGTACAGAGTTCATTAAGCTTAAAAACTATATGAAACAATTAGATCCAAAAGCTTTTATTACAGTCAGTGATGTTCATGAAGTATTAGGAGAAGGATTTACACAAATAATAGATATGTAAGATTTATAAGGTTAAAAAGGATATGTTAAAATATTTAGGATTATTTTAACATATCCTTTTTTGTTTTATAAAATGGTTAGAGTAAAAAAACTACAATTACAAGTTATTAATGATAAAAATGTAATATATAAACGATTAATGTAATTCATTGATTGTTTATAGTAGCACTTTACAAAAATAAATTATTTTATTATATTTATAATTGTAGTATAATGGGAATTTACCTTGTAATATATAGGTATTTAATTATATTAATAAAGTTTTAATAAATTAAATTATAAATTAGAGGTTCATTATGTTATAATAAAAAAGTACAATTTATAAAGAAAATAAAATTAAGAAGTCGAATTTAATACTATTTAAGGAGAGTTTATATGATAGAATTTAAGAATGTAACTAAGGTTTATAACAATAATGTTAGAGCTCTTACAAGTGTAGACGTAGAGATACAGTCAGGAGAGTTTATATTTTTAGTTGGCCCAAGTGGAGCTGGTAAGTCTACTCTAATAAAGATGTTATTAAAAGAGATTGAACCAACATCAGGAAAGATACTTATGAATGGAACAAATTTATCAAATATAAAGAGAAGTCAAGTTCCTTATTATAGAAGAAAAATAGGGATGGTTTTTCAAGATTTTAGACTTATACCAACATTAAATGTTTATGAAAATGTAGCATTTGCTATGAGAGTAGTAGAGGCATCACAAAAAGAAATAAGAAGAAGAGTTCCTATGGTGTTATCATTAGTAGGGCTTTCAAATAAATATAAAATGTTTCCAAATGAATTGTCTGGTGGAGAACAACAAAGAGTATCTATAGCGAGAGCTATTGTAAATAATCCACAAGTACTTATTGCTGACGAACCAACAGGAAATCTTGATCCTGAAACAGCTAAGGAAATAATGGAATTAATAGATGATATCAACAGAGCTGGAACAACAGTTGTTATGGCAACACATGCTAAAGATATAGTTGATAGCATGAAAAAGAGAGTAATAGCAATAGAAAAAGGTGCTGTTGCTAGAGATGAAAAGAGAGGTAAATACGAGGATGAAAATTAGTACTATTGGTTATTTTATATCAGATGCGTTTAAAAGTTTAAAAAGAAATACAACTATAAGTATAGCTTCTATATTAACTGTATTTGCAACATTATTTGTTTTTGGGGTATTTTTACTTGCAGGACTTAATGTAAGTCAGGGAATAAAAGATGTTGAGTCAAAGGTTCAAGTTAAAGTTTTCTTAAAAGATGACATAAATATGATGGATCAAAGAGAGATAGAAACAAAATTAAAAGATATATCTGGAGCTAAAGAAGTTAAATATGAAGATAAATCACAAGGACTTAAAAATCTTAAAGAGCAGTTTAAGAATAGACCTGAAATCTTAAAAGGCTTTGATGAAAGTAACAATCCACTATTAAATTGTTTTGTAGTTACACTTGAATCAACAGAAGCAGCTCCAAAAGTAGAAACAACTGTTAAAGGTATGACTGGACTTGATGAAGTTGTAAATGATCAAGAATTAATAAATAAAATTGCTTCTTTTGCAAAAACTATAAAGTGGGTAGGAGTAGGTTTATTTGCAGTATTAATAGGTGTATCTTTATTCCTAATAGTAAATACCATAAAATTAACTGTATATTCAAGAAGAAGAGAAGTAGGTATAATGAAGTTTGTAGGAGCTACAGATTGGTTTATAAGATGGCCTTTTATTATTGAAGGTGTAGTTATAGGAGTACTAGGAGCTGTTGTATCTAATGTAGCATTATTTTTTGGATATAAAGGTGTGTATGGTTGGATTACAAAGACTATATATACAATACAATTAGTAGATCCTATGTATGTATTAACAACAATGTCATGGCAATTCATCCTTGCAGGTATGTTTATAGGTGTTTTTGGAAGTATAATAGCCTTAAGGAAATTTTTGGTAGTATAATTTTGAAAATAGGTATACAATATAGTTAATGATAAAACTCCTACTGAAATATAATTTTAGTAGGAGTAATTTTACAAATTGAGGAAAAATAAATTTTTGATTTTTCCCTAATTTTATATAATAAACTGTGATTACTAACTTATTAACTATTTGGAAGGGTGATAATAATGGATATAGGGAATGAAGATGATAAGCAGATTAAAACTAATAAAAAATCCAGCAAGATTATAATAACTATAGTAATAACTGCCTTAATAATATCAAATATAGGAGCTTTTTATGCTGGAAATAAGTTAGCTTTTAAAGGAGTATCTTTAGGAGCTACTAATGATGGTATAAAAAATTTGAAGAATATAGAAGATGTTTCTAAGTATGAAAAGCTTTTTAAAATAAGAGCTTTAATTTATAAACTTTATGATGGGAATATAAAAGAAGATGATTTAGTAGAAGGTGCAATTAAAGGTATGACTGAATCGCTTAAGGATCCATATACAGTATTTATGAATAAAGATGAATATGAGGATTTTAGTGAGAAAAGTGAAGGAAACTATATGGGTGTAGGAATGCAAGTAGGCGAAAAAGACGGTAAAATGGAGGCTGCAACTGTATTTGAAGGTTCACCAGCAGAGAAGGCTGGTATAAGACAAGGAGATTTTATAGTAAAAATAAATGATATTCCGATAACAGGGAAAGATATAGATAAAGCTGTTTCAATGATGAAGGGAAAAGAAAAAGCAGAAATAAAACTTACTATTTTAAGAGAAAATAAGTTGTCAGAAGTTAAAGTGACAAGAGATATAGTTAAAATGATAAATGTAAAAGGTGAAATGTTAGATAAGTCTGTAGGCTATATAAGAATTTCTAGCTTTGATGAAGATGTAGCAAAAGATTTTAATAAAAATTTAAAACAGCTAAAAGATAGAGGTATGAAAGGTTTGATACTAGATTTAAGAGGAAATCCTGGTGGATATATGAATGAATGTGTAAATGTAGTTTCTAACTTTATACCAAAAGACAAAGTTATAGTATCTACTATAAATAAATATGGAGATAAGGATGAAAGTAAATCTGTTGGAGGTATGGCTATAGGCATGCCATTAGTAGTATTAACAGATGGAGGTTCTGCTTCAGCATCAGAAATAGTATCAGGAGCAATAAGAGATTATAAGATAGGTACATTGATAGGAAAGAAAACGTATGGTAAAGGTGTTGTTCAAACTGTAATAGATAAAACTAGACTTAATTTATTTGATGATGGAACGGCTTTAAAAGTAACAATATCAAAGTACTACACACCAAATGGTGAAAATATTCATAAAAAGGGAATAGCACCTGATATAGAAGTAGACTATCCAAAAGAATTAGCTGAAAAACCATATGATAGGAATGTAGATCCACAATTTAGCAAGGCATTAGAGGTTATACAAGAAAAGATTAAATAGGAGGATCTAACAAATGGAATTAGCATTATATACATTAAGAGCTGTGGCTTATGCTATTATTGAGCCATCTATGGCATTAGTTATGCTTGCTATAGGAATAATGTTTTACATGCAAAATAAGAAAGTTGCTGCAATGCAAAGAATGATAATTGGAGAGCGTCTTTGCTCTCCATTAGAGTTAACCTTATCACAAATGGTTTTAGGAATATTTGCAGGGACATTAGCAAGTCTTATGTTAACTAGTTTAGGAGTAGTTTTTAATGAAAACTCAGGTATAGAAATTTTATTTATAATTTCAGTACTACTAATGCTATATAAACCAAGATTTTTTTGTTTCTCATATTCAGCAGCAATATTAGGTATGATAAGCATAATAAGTTCTATAATATGTAGTAATATTGGTCAACCCTCTCCTATAAAAGTAAATATTACTAGTTTAATAACCTTTGTAGGGATATTACACGTAGTTGAAGGATTACTAGTTATGTTGGATGGTACTAAAGGTGCAGTACCAGTATTTACAAATAGAGATGATAAGATAATGGGTGGATTTGCCCTAAAAAGAAACTGGGCATTACCAATAGCTATAATTATAGCAGGTTCAGGCTATGGCAAAGTAGGATTTGATAGTTTGCCAATTTTAAATAGTAAAGAGTTAATACTTGCATTAGCAACTGCTGCAATGACAATAATACCTTATTACGGAGTAGTAGGTTATAATACAGTTACATTTACAAGAACAAAAAGAGAAAAATCACTTCAAGTAGGTTTTACAATACTTGTATATGGTGCTATTATAACTTTAGTAGCTCAAACTTGCAGATTGGGATTACCGTTTGAGATATTTGCAGTACTAATTACACCAATAGCTCATGAAGGTGTAATGATTCTCCAAAGGAATCTTGAAGCAAAGAGAAAGCCTAAGTTTGTGTCTGATGAAAATGGGGTTGTAGTTTTAGAAGTATCACCAAACTCACAAGCATATATAGAGGGTATAAAAAGTGGGGATAGAATATTAGAAATAAATGACAATAAAGTGAACTCTGAATTAGAAGTATATACTGCAATTAAGCAAAGTTATATGGGAACATCTATGAAGATAAAAAATTCAAAGGGTGAGATTGTAGATAAACTATTTAATTTTGATAAAACTAAAAGAATAGGTGTTGTATTAGTACCATTGATGGTAAAACAAGATGATGTTATAGATTTTAATGCAGAAAAGTTTAAAGATGTATTAGATAAAATAAGAAAAAAAGATGAACATTAAAAGCTATCCACAGAAATGATAATTTTAAATATTATTTCTGTGGATATTTTTGGCTTAAATGATGGAAAGTATAAGTTGAATTTGATAAGATGATAATTAGAAAATAATTAAAAATAAAAAATAGATATTATGAAAGAGGTGAAAATTATGGAATTTAAAATAGAGTCAAAATTTAAGCCAACTGGTGATCAACCACAAGCTATAGAGAGTTTAGTAAATGGAATAAATAAAGGTGAGAGATGTCAAACCTTACTTGGTGTTACTGGGTCAGGTAAGACCTTTACTATGGCAAATATAATAGAAAGAACTCAAAAACCAACATTAATTTTGGCACATAATAAAACCTTAGCAGCTCAACTTTGCTCAGAATTTAAGGAGTTTTTTCCAAACAGTATAGTTGAATACTTTGTGTCTTATTATGATTATTATCAACCAGAAGCTTACGTTGCTCAAACAGATACCTTTATAGAAAAGGATGCATCTATAAATGATGAAATAGATAAATTAAGGCATTCAGCTACATCAGCACTTTTTGAAAGAAGAGATGTTATTATAGTGGCTTCCGTCTCATGTATTTATGGTCTTGGTAACCCAGAAGAATACAAAAATCTTACTATTTCATTAAGAGAAGGAATGGAAAAAGATAGAGATGAAGTTATAAGAAAACTTATAGAAATTCATTATGAAAGAAATGATATAGATTTTGCAAGGGGAACATTTAGAGTTAGGGGAGATAATTTAGATATTATTCCAGCATCATCTTCTTCAAAAGGAATTAGAGTAGAATTCTTTGGAGATGAGATAGAAAGAATAAGAGAGTTCGATGTACTTACGGGCAATATATTAGGGGATAGAAAACATGTGTCTATATTCCCAGCATCTCACTTTGCTACCTCACAGGAGAAACTAGAGGGAGCGATTAGAGTTATTGAGGATGAGCTTGAAGAACGCTTGAAGGAATTGAATGCTCAGGATAAGCTTTTAGAAGCACAAAGACTAAAACAAAGAACTAATTATGATATAGAGATGATGAGAGAAATGGGATATTGTACAGGAATAGAAAACTATTCAAGAGTGCTTGACGGAAGAGGTCAAGGAACGCCACCTAAGACCCTTATAGATTACTTCCCAGAAGATTTCTTAATGTTTATAGATGAAAGTCATGTAACACTTCCACAAGTAAGAGCTATGTATGCTGGTGATAGATCAAGAAAAGAAAATTTAGTAGAGTACGGTTTTAGACTTCCTTGTGCTTATGATAATAGACCTCTTAAGTTTCATGAATTTGAGAAGAAAATAAATCAAGTTGTATTTGTGAGCGCTACACCAGCACAGTATGAAATAGATAATTCTAATAATATAGCAGAACAAATAATAAGACCTACAGGACTTTTAGATCCTGAAATAATTATACAACCAGTAACAGGGCAAATAGATGATTTGTATGGAAGAATACAAGAAACCGTTAAAAAAGGTTTTAGGGTTCTGGTTACTACACTTACGAAGAGAATGGCTGAAGATTTAACTAAATATTTAAAGGAACTGGGTGTTAAAACTACTTATATGCATTCAGATATAGAGACTATAGAAAGAATGAAAATTATAAGAAGTCTAAGGCTTGGAGAAGAGGATGTGTTAGTAGGTATAAATCTTCTAAGAGAAGGATTAGATATACCAGAGGTAGCTTTAGTCGCTATCTTAGATGCAGATAAGGAAGGCTTTTTGCGCTCAGAAACTTCACTTATACAGACAATAGGTAGGGCTGCGAGAAATTCTGAAAGTAAGGTTATAATGTATGCTGATAGAATAACTAATTCTATGGATAAAGCTATAAAAGAAACAAATAGAAGAAGAGAAATACAGATGCAATATAATGAGGAAAATGGAATAACTCCAACTACTATAATAAAAGATGTAAGAGAAGTTATAGAAGCAACAACAGTAGCAGAGAAAACTGCCGAATATGAAGCTAAAAAGGCGGTAGAGGAAAATGATGTACCTGTAGAAGTTTTAATAAAGAAATATGAAAAAGAGATGAAGGAAGCAGCTAAAAATCTACAGTTTGAAAGAGCAGCAGAACTTAGAGATGCAATTAACAAGTTAAAAGAAAAAATGTAATTTTTCAATAGTTAGTATTGTAGGTTATTGAAAATTGCTTTGGTATAAAATTATAAATAGACAAAAGTTGAGTTTTGAATTATTGAAATTTCAACTTTTGTTTTTTTTTGTTATATTTTCAGGGAAATAATAAATAGAAAAATAATATTTATAATTAATACAGAGTCGTAAGAATTATTATATTAAAAAAATTATTTTTAAATAAAGTGTGAAATTTTAATTATAAGGCATGTTAATTGTAATGTAAGTTAATGAAAGGTCTCGCTGGAAAATTTAATTTTAAAAAAGATGAACTTTAATATTAATTTGTTTCTAGGTATGACGATAGTTATATTGAAATGATTTTACGGTAAACAAAAGACGAAAAAACAACAATTTACAGAGGAGGATTAAATCTTGAAACTAAAATCTAAATTTATTACTTTCTTTATAGTATTTGCTATTGTACCAATATTGTTAGCAGGAATTATAGTTGAAATCGCCATTTCAAGGAATATTTATAATGATGAGGAGACGCGATTGAAAGTACAAAGTGAAATGTCTAAAAATAGTATTGTTGATACTATTACTTTGCTGCAAAAAATAGGCATCGATATTTCTACAAGAAATGATATTAATAAATATCTAACTAATGTTAATAGTGGAATAATCAATGAGGATGATAAGAATAAGCTTATAACAAGATTCCAAGGTGATATTAAGCGTTATACTGATTTTGACGATATAGTTTTAATCAATAAGAATGGTACAGCGTTATTAAATGCAGTAAATACATTAGAAGGTAAAGACTTATCTCAAATGGAATACTATACAAAAATGAAGTCTAGTAAGGCTATAACAGTCTCCAAAGTTAAAAAGAGTGTAGCTAGTGGAAATCCTATAGTGATAGTGGCTATTCCAATACTAGAGAATAATGAACTTAAGGGTTCTTTACTAACTTCAATATCTTTAACTAATATTTCTAAAAATTACATTAATAATGTTAAAATAGGGGAAACTGGATATGTATATGTTGTAGAAAGTGATGGAACTATGTTGGCACATCCTAAACCTGAAGAAATATTAAATCAAAACTTTAATAAAGTAGAAATATCTAAAAAGGTTTTAAGTGCTAAAAATGGTTTTGATGAATACACGTATAATGGAGTATCAAAAATAATATCATATTCTACGGATGAAACTCTTGGATGGACTTTTATTGCTAATGTACCATTAACGGAAGTTAATAAAATTAGTGATCTAACAATGAAAATAATGTTAATAATAGGGGCTGTAACTATAGTTGTAGTAGCATTTTTTGCGTCACTTATAGCTAGAAGACTGTCTAATCCAATTGTTAAAGTTTCAGAGGCTATGCGCAAGATATCTGAAGGTGATCTTACTGTTACTGTAGATATAAAAGGTAAAGATGAAATTGCTAAAATGACTGAGAATATTAATAACACCCTTAATAGCTTAAAAGGTTCTATAAGTGGAGTACAGGATACGTCAGTTGTTGTTGAAGAAAATGCAAGTAGCCTAAAAAATAGTGCTGGGCAAATGTCATCTTCTGCTGGGGAGGTTGCATCTGCAATACAAGAAGTGGCGAGAGGTGCAACAGATCAAGCTGCTGAACTTGTGGATATAGCTTCTGTATTAACTACATTTAGTGAAGAATTAGCTATAGTTGAACGTAGTCTTTTAAATGTAAGTATGAAAACAGATGAATCACAATATAAAGCTGTAAATGGTAAGGATAAAATAGATATGTTATTAGAATCTATAACTTCTATTACAAGCTCATTTAATGTTGTTACAAGTAAGATAAATGGTCTTTCATCTACAGTTTCTAAAATAGGAAATATTACAGATGCAATAAATGCTATTTCTGAACAAACAAACTTACTTGCACTTAACGCCGCTATAGAAGCAGCTAGAGCTGGGGAGCAAGGAAAAGGCTTTGCAGTAGTAGCTGAAGAGGTAAGAAAGCTTGCAGAAGAATCTAGAAATTCTTCAGAAGAAATTTTATTACTTATAAAAACTATTGCAAATGAAACAAATGATGTTATAACTACAACTGAAGATGTTAAAGTATTGCTAACACAACAAAAAGGTATTGCTGAAGATACAACAGATTCATTTAATAATATTATAACATCTATAAATGATATAACTCCATTAATGAATGAAACTAAAAATTCATTAGATAATGCTAATAAATCAAAGGATGTTGTAAATAATAAGGTTCAAGGTATTTCAGCTGTGTCAGAAGAAGTTTCAGCTTCAGCAGAAGAAATTGCAGCTTCAGCAGAAGAGTTAATGTCTTCAAGTGAACAACTTGCTGAAATGGCAGGTAAAATGGATGACGCATCTGAAAATTTAAAAACTAAGATTGATGTATTTAAAATTAATTAATTTTATAAAAGTGTATATTTAAAATATAATTAAACACCATGGGATTTCGTTAATCAATGAAACTCATGGTGTTTTAGTTAGTTTTAGTTTTTACCGACTGTACTTTTAATTTGTAAAATTTCCAGGGATAATGTATCTATTTCGAAAAACATTTTGTATTTTTCAATTATTTTTGTAGTTGCCTTTGGAAAAATTGTAGATATTATATTGTCAACATCTACTGAATTTGAATTTATATAGTATACAAATACTGTATCAGAAGGGAAATGGCTTTGTATAAGGGCTAATACTTTTTCATCAAAATCTGGAACTAAAATTGCATATCCAATCTCAGCATTAGTATTTTTTTTGTGTAGAAGGTATAATTTATTAAAATTATCATTATCAATAGCAGTTAAATCATACTTTTCTTTTAGAAAACTCAGTATTGCATTATATTTGTAGGACTCATCATTTTCAATAAGTTCCTTATGTTTACTTAAAACCTGTTCATTATAGGATTGGATAATATTATAGAGATCCTCGTATTTTAAATTAGAATATATGTTTTTGGTTTCTGGAAAGTTTTCATTAATTTTGTTTGATGCAATCAAAATATCTTTATTTGAATTAATTTTAGAGTTTTTATCTAAAATATTAGGCTTAAAATTTTTTGATTTATTAACTTCGACAGTAGTATTATTTGAGATAGTTTTATTAGTTACTTTTGATCCCGATAATTTAATTTTCTCAGATTTATTAATGGCATCTTTAAGATCCGATATTGGCACTTTAGGATACCATGTTCGAATGGCATCTAAAGAAACTGATCCTACGCTTGAAACCATTGTTTCTATTTTGCTTATATTTAACATTTTAACAGCCCCCTTATTAAATAATATAGCTTAATTTTAGTATAAATGGATAAAAATGTAAATAGGAAGTGAATAATTAATATATAACGAATGAATTAAATAAATGTGGACATAAATAAAAGGTATATTAGCGTACTTTTTAGTTGACTTTAAATTATTAATTAATTAAAATTATTAGTATAGATATGAGAACTGATGTTCACTACAAGAACGAAAAAATATATTGACAATAAAAACAGATAAAATAGAGGAGAGAAAATATGAAGGACAAGATAGTTATAAAAAATGCTAAGGTTCATAATTTAAAAAATGTATCTCTTGAAATACCTAGGGATAAACTTGTTGTTTTTACTGGCCTTTCAGGTTCAGGTAAATCTTCTTTAGCTTTTGATACTTTATATGCAGAAGGTCAAAGAAGATATGTAGAATCACTTTCAGCCTATGCTAGGCAGTTTTTAGGACAAATGAATAAACCGGATGTAGAAGCTATAGAAGGACTATCACCAGCTATTTCTATAGATCAAAAAACAACTTCAAAAAATCCAAGATCTACAGTAGGGACAGTAACAGAAATATACGATTATTTAAGGTTGCTATATGCTAGAGTGGGTATACCACATTGTCCCAAATGTGGAAAGGAGATAACTCAGCAAACAGTTGATCAAATAGTAGACCAAGTGATGAGTTTACCTGAAAGAACTAAAATACAAGTTTTAGCTCCTATAGTTAGGGGAAGAAAAGGAACTCATGAAAAAATGCTTGAAAATATAAAGAAAAGTGGTTATGTAAGAGCTAGAATAGATGGGGAAATTTATGATTTAACAGAAGATGAGATAAAATTAGAAAAAAATAATAAACATAATATAGAAGCTGTTATTGATAGGCTTATAGTTAAGCCAGAAATAGAAGGGAGATTAACAGATTCTATAGAGGCTTCATTAAAATTAGCAGATGGGTTAGTAGTAATAAATATTATAGGGGAAGAAGACAGACTTTATAGTGAAAATTTTGCTTGCGCAGATTGTGGCATAAGTATTGATGAGTTAGCACCAAGATTATTTTCATTTAACTCACCATTTGGAAAATGTAATCATTGTGATGGATTAGGTACTCTTCTAGAGATAGATGAAGATTTAATTATTCCGAACAAAGAGTTAAGCATAATGGATGGGGCTATAGCTTCCTGGGGAGAAGGAAGGCTTAAAGAGGATTCTTGGACGTATGCAATACTTAAAGCATTAAGCAAGAAATATAAATTTGATTTAAAAACACCCATTAAGGACTTGCCAAAAGAGATCTATAATATACTTTTATATGGAACAAAAGGCGAAAAGGTTATTGTAGAGTATACAAAAGAAGGTATAAAGGGAAAATATAATCATTCTTTTGAGGGAGAAATAAACGGTTTAAGAAGAAGATATATGGAAACAAATTCAGATTATATTAAATCTGAAATAGAGCAATATATGAGTAATAATCCTTGTCCAAAATGTAAAGGAGCAAGATTAAAGCCGGAAGCACTAGCAGTTACTGTAGGTGATAAAAATATTAATCAATTTACTAGACTTTCTATAAGAGATGAACTCGAATTTATAAATTCCATAGAATTCTCGGAAAAAAATAAAATAATAAGTAATCAAATAGTAAAAGAAATTAATTCAAGATTAAAATTTCTTATAGACGTAGGATTAGATTATCTAGATTTGGCTAGAAATTCAGGTACTTTATCTGGAGGAGAAGCTCAAAGAATAAGACTTGCAACTCAGATAGGATCTCAACTTATGGGAGTCTTATATATACTTGATGAACCTTCAATAGGTCTTCATCAAAGGGATAATGACAGGCTTATAGCTACTTTAAAGCATCTTAGAGATATAGGTAATACCTTAATTGTTGTAGAGCATGATGAAGATACTATGAGAGCAGCTGATTTTATAGTAGATATAGGACCAAGAGCAGGAGAACATGGTGGTGAAATTATAGCAGCAGGACCTTTAGAAGTAATAGAGGCTACAGAAGAATCACTAACAGGTCAATATTTGACAGGGAAGAAAAAAGTAGAGCTACCTGAAGATAGAAGAAAAGGTAATGGGAATTTCTTAACTATTAAAGGAGCTAAGGAAAATAATCTGAAAAACGTTAATGTTAAATTACCTTTAGGAACGTTAACTATGGTAACTGGTGTATCTGGTTCAGGTAAGAGTACGTTAATTAATGAAATTCTATTTAAAGGGTTAACAAAGATAATAAATAAATCAAAAGTAAATCCAGGTCAATATAAAGAGATTATAGGGTATGAAAATATAGATAAAATAATAGATATAGATCAAAGTCCAATAGGAAGAACTCCAAGAAGTAATCCAGCTACCTATACAGGAACCTTTGATATAATAAGAGAATTATTTTCAAATACAACAGAAGCTAAGATGAGAGGTTACAAGCAAGGAAGATTCTCTTTTAATGTAAAAGGTGGAAGATGTGAAGCCTGTTCAGGTGATGGAATAATAAAAATAGAAATGCAATTCTTATCAGATGTTTATGTACCTTGTGAAGTATGTAAAGGTAAGAGGTACAATAGAGAAACATTAGAAGTTAAGTATAAGGGAAAGAATATAGATGATGTTTTAAATATGACGGTAGGAGAGGCACTAGAATTTTTTGAAAACATACCTAGAATTAAGAATAAGCTTCAAACGCTTTATGATGTAGGTCTTGGCTACATAAGATTAGGTCAACCATCAACTCAATTATCAGGTGGAGAGGCTCAAAGAATAAAGTTAGCTTATGAACTGTCAAAGAGAAATACTGGAAAGACTTTATATATCTTAGACGAGCCAACCACAGGACTTCATGTAGATGATGTTAATAGATTAGTGCAGATTCTTCAACGTTTGGTAGACGGTGGAAATAGTGTAGTAGTAATAGAACACAATTTAGATATGATAAAATGTGCAGACTATATTGTTGATTTAGGACCAGAAGGTGGAGATAAAGGTGGTACTATAATTGCAACAGGAACTCCGGAAGATATTTGTAAGGTAGAAGAATCTTATACAGGCAAATATTTAAAGAAATACTTGTAAAATAAAACTCATGGAATTTATCCATGAGTTTTATTAATGAATAAAGGCTTCTAAATATTTAAAGTGTAATTGTAGTTATTTTGAATATAATATTAATAAATATTTAAGGTTTTCCAAGCTATATTCAAATGAATTCTTCTTTTTTTTGTTGTATAATCATTATAGAACAATTGAAAAAATATAAATTAGACAGTATTAAGAATTTGAGGTGAAAAAATGAATTTTACAAAGTTAATTAGTGGGGCATTTGCTCTAGTATTTATAGTTATTTTATATTCAATCATATATTATGCCCTAAAAATTATGTATAGGGATGTAAAAGGGGGAGGACGTAAAAGGTCTTCTGCTGTTAATAGTAAAAAAGCTCATGGATTAGAGGTTATGGCTACTGATAATAGTGAAACTTTAAAAATAGGTTCTGTAATTCCTGTAAGAGGAACTCTAAGCATAGGAAGAAAGGGAGATAATTCTATCTGTCTTAATGATCAATTTGTATCTTCTCATCATGCGAAACTATATGTTAGAAATAATGATTTTTATTTAGAAGATTTAGACAGTACTAATGGTAGTTATGTTAATGGAGGACAAATAACAGGAAGAGTAAAGCTTAAGGTTGAGGATGAAGTTAAGCTAGGAAGTACCATATTTAAAGTTATAGGATAGTAGGGGTGACAAGATGAATCATGTAAAATACGAAAAAAGGCTTTTGTTTATGACGTATCTATTATGTGTAGGTCTATTTGGAAACCTAGCGTTATTAAAATCGCCTGTAGATAAGGGCGCCTTAGTTATGGGTGGTATCCTTATTGTATTAATAGGATACTCTCATTTTATTATAAGAAAATTTTTCCCAGATGGAGATAAGTTTATATTAATATTCTCATCAGTTTTAGCAACTATAAGTGTAGCTATTTTATATAGATTAGATCAAGGTTCAGCTACACATACTAGCTTAGCTATAAAGCAAATGATTTGGTTTGCAGCAGGTATAACAGCATACATATTAATAGTTGTCTTAATGCCAGATTTAAAAAGCTTCGCTAAGTATAGATATTGGTATTTAGGAGCTACATTAGTATGTATGTCTTTGGCTCTTACTCCATTAGGTAAGGAGATTTTAGGAGCTAGAAACTGGGTTAAGCTAGGGCCTATTAGTTTTCAACCATCAGAGTTAGGCAAGATATTGTTAGTTCTATATCTAGCTTCAGCACTTATGAATTATGAGGATAAAAAGAACATAAAGGAAGACTTTAAACAATTAATAGAACCAGCAGGTGTTGTAATGGCTTCACTGGGATGTATGGTTTTACAAAGAGACTTAGGTTCTGCATTAATATTCTTTGGAATAGCAGTAACTATGTTATTTATAGCCACATCAAAGTTAAAATATGTAATGACATGCCTAGGGTTGTTTGGTATAGGTTCAGTAGCAAGTTTCAATATGTTTGGACATGTAAGAAAAAGAGTTTTAATATGGAAAGATTTATGGACGTATGAAAATAATCAAAGTTATCAACTAGCTCAAGGATTATATGGAGTATCATCTGGTGGACTATTTGGTTCTGGTTTAGGTCAAGGATATCCAGGATTTATTCCAGTAAACGAGAGTGATTTTATATTTGCAGTAATATGTGAAGAGTTAGGTGTTATATTTGGTATAGGAGTATTATTAGTATATTTCTTACTATTTTATAGAGGTATGAGATCAGCACTAAAAACAGATGATAAGTTTTCACAATTAAGTGCAGTAGGTTTTAGTGCTATGATAATCTCTCAGGTTTTAGTTATAGTAGGGGGAGTATTTTCTGTAATACCATTAACAGGTATAGCACTACCACTTATAAGTCATGGTGGAACATCAATGCTTACAATGTTTTTTGCACTTGGAATATTGCAAAAAATATCTGAGGAGGCCGTTTAATGAAACAAACAGAATTATCAAGTAGTATAGCTAAAGTAATGGTAGTGTTTTTGGCATTAATACTTAGCTTAATATCTTATATAGCATATTTTCAATTATTTAAAGCTGATACTATTGCAAATAGAACAGGAAATAAAAGATTATGGGCCGTTAGAAATGAAGTCCTTAGAGGAACCATTTATGATAGAGATGGAAATGCTTTAACTACTAGTGCAAGAAAAGATGCTTTAAATCAAGAAAGAACTTATACAAATGGAGAATTATATGCACATGTTTTAGGGTATGTAAATCCCAAATATAGCCTAGCAGGTTTAGAGAATAAGTATGATTATGAACTTAGAAATTATAAGAATGTTAACTTTAAAACTTTCCTTAAATCTTTAAATTTTGTAGAAGCTTTTAAAAATAGAGGACAAAAGGAAGAAAAGATTGGAAATAGTGTATATACAACTTTATCTCCTAAGATACAACAGGCAGCATTTGATGCATTAGGAGATAAGAAGGGTGCGGTAGTAGCTTTAAATCCAAAAACGGGAGAAATTTTAGCTATGGTATCAAAACCGACCTATAATCCTAATGATTTAGATAATGTAATGAAACAAGCAAAGGAGAATCCTAATGATATAATACTTTTAAATAGAGCTGTTTCAGGTATGTATCCCCCAGGATCTACATTTAAAACTGTAACTTTAGCTTCAGCTTTAGAAAATATCCCTGGTGTTACAAATAGGACTTTCCAAGATAATGGTAAAATACAATTTAATTCAAAGCAATCTTTAAGTAACCTTAATGGTAATGCATATGGAAATATAGATCTTAAAAAAGCATTAGCTGTATCTAGTAATGTGGTTTATGGTGGGCTTGCTATGGAGCTTGGAAATGAAAAATTAAAAGCTACAGCTGAGAAGTTTGGATTTAATAATAGCATACCATCTGATGGTATAGTTATAGATAAAAGTAAGTTTCCTACTTTAAAGAGTTCCGAAAAAGGTAGTATAGCTCAAAGTGGGATAGGGCAAAGTAGTATATTAGCAACGCCTATACAAATGGCTTTAGTTGCTAGTACTATAGCTAATGATGGTGTTATGATGGAGCCTAGACTTGTAAATGAAGTTAAGGACAAAAATGGTGAGTTAGTAAGAAAGATAGCTCCAGTAACAGTGAAGTCTGTAATATCTAAGTCAGATGCAAATCTGATAAGGGATTATATGAAAAATATAGTTGATCAAAGAGTGAATGGTGACTGGGGAATTTTTAGAGGAACAAATGCTGCAGTAAAGACAGGTACAGCTGATTATCAACTTCCAAATGGTCAAGATGGTGAGCCTCATGCTTGGACTATAGGATTTGCACCAGCAGAAAATCCTCAAATAGCAGTAGCTATTATTATAGAAGGTGGCGGACAGGGAGGCTTAAAGGCTGCACCAGTTGTAGGAAAGATATTTCAAGCTGCTTTGTCACAATCAAATAAATAGTAGACCAGTATTTATTTTCATGTGCTTTAGCAAAATAGGAGGTGGATTAAAATTTTTGACTTCGAATATCAGTTGAAGATTCTACCAGATAAGCCTGGAGTATATATAATGAAGAATAATTTAGGAGAAGTTATATATGTAGGAAAGGCTAAGGTTTTAAAAAATAGAGTAAGACAATATTTTCAAAATTCAAAGAATCATTCTACTAAGGTAAGGGCTATGGTAAAGAATATAGCTGAGTTTGAGTATATAGTTACAGATTCAGAAATGGAAGCATTATTATTAGAGTGTAATCTGATAAAAAAGTATAGTCCTAAATATAATATAGCCTTAAAGGATGATAAGTTTTATCCATTTATAAAGATAACAACAAATGAGGATTTTCCAAGAGTATATGTTACTAGAAATTATGCTAAGGATGGCAATAAGTATTTCGGACCTTATACTAATGGAACAGCAGTTTATGAAGTTATAGATTTAATAAAAAAGACTTTTCCTCTCAGGACCTGTAAAAGGGTTATATTAGAAGGTGGAGAAAAAACAAGACCTTGTCTAAACTATCATATTAAGCTATGTGATGCACCTTGCGGAGGTCTTATTTCTAAAGTAGAATATGGCAAAATGATAGAAACTATAATAAGTATATTAACAGGAAAAGATGATGATATAATTAAAAAGTTTAAGGTAGAAATGGAAAAAGCATCAGAAGAATTGGAATTTGAAAAAGCTGCAATGTTGAGAGATAAAATATTATCTATAAATACTATAGTGCAAAAACAAAAGATGTTTACAGCTAAGGATGGGGATGAAGATTTTATAAATGTTTATTCAGATGAGGTTCATAGCTGTGTACAAATCTTCTTTGTAAGAGAAGGGAAGGTAACTGGTAGAGAGCATTTTATGTTTAAGGATACTGCAACTACAGGAACAGCTAATATAATAACCGAGTTTATAACTAGTTTTTATGGAGGGACAGCTCAAATACCTAAGAATATATATGTTCCAGAGGTTGAGGATATTGAATTATTAGAAGCATTTTTAACTGCAAAAAGGGGTTCAAAAGTTTGGCTTAAAATTCCTAAAAAAGGTGATAAAAAAGATATGCTAGATATGGTATATAATAATGCTAAACTTATGATGGAGCAATTCAAAGATAAAATGCTTAAAGAGAATGAGATAAATAATATTGCATTAACTGAACTTCATAATATTTTAGAGCTTGAAGAGTTTCCAAGAAGAATAGAGGCTTATGATATATCAAATATACAAGGTGTTGATTCTGTTGGAACAATGGTAGTTTTTGAAGATGGTAAAGCTAAAAACTCAGACTATAGAAGGTTTAAGATAAAAACAGTTAAGGGTGCTAATGATTATGATAGTATGAGGGAGATATTATCTAGGAGATTTTCACATGGTATAGAAGAAATAAAAGCTATACAAGAAAGAAATCTAGAATTTTCAAAGGGAAAGTTTTCAATATTTCCAGATTTAATTCTTATGGATGGTGGAAAAGGTCAAATAAATGTTGCATTAGAAGTTCTTAAGGAATATGGTATAGACATACCGGTTTGTGGTATGGTTAAGGACGATAAACACAATACTAGAGGGCTAATTTATAATAATGAGGAATTGATAATTAGAAGAAGTTCTAACCTTATGCATCTAATAACTAGAATACAAGATGAGGTTCATAGATTTGCAATAACTTATCATAGATCACTTAGAGATAAGAGAACTCTACATTCCATATTAGAGGATATTCCATATATAGGTGAGAAGAGAAGACGCGCATTACTTATTAAGTTTGGAAATGTAGAAAATATAAAAAAAGCAAACTTTGATGAATTAATGAATACACAAGGCATAGATAAAAAGGCAGCTGAAAGTATAGTTAAGTATTTTAGTGGGGAAGGAAATTCCTAGTTATATAGGTAAAAAAAGAAGTTACCAAAACTACATATATGGAATATAATGGTTTATAAGTAATGAATGAGGGGTATAATTAAAAAAAATAGTATAAAATGCTTAGTTTTAGCTTGATTAATTGGTAATATTTAATTTATACTATTTAATTGAACGATGCTTAACTAATATTTAATCGAGGAGTTTTAATATGAATCAATATATGGAATTTAGCAAGTTGTTTTATGAATTTTATAGTGAAGATGAAATAGAAATAGATTCTCTTATGAGTGAACATATTTATTTTAAAGTTGGAGGTCCTGTAGATATATTATTAAATCCTAATAATACAGGACAGATTGTTAAAACAATTGCATTATGTAAAGAACATAAGGTACCTTATTTTATAATTGGAAATGGTTCTAACCTTTTAGTTAAAGATGGAGGAATCAGAGGTGTAGTAATAAAACTATGTAAGCTTAATAATATAAGCGTAAATGATACAGAAATATATGCAGAGTGTGGAGCTTTATTAGCAGATGTTTCAAAGGTAGCATTGAAAAATAGTTTAACAGGTTTCGAATTTGCTTGTGGAATACCAGGAAGCATAGGTGGAGCTGTGTATATGAATGCAGGAGCTTATGATGGAGAAATATCATTTATAATCAAGGAAGCTACGGTAGTAAATGATAAAAATGAGATAATAACTTTAAGTAAAGAAGAACTAGCATTAGGATATAGAACTTCAGCAGTTATGACACATGGTTATGTAGTTTTAAGTGCCACATTTGCTTTGAAAAATGGTGACTATGATACAATAAAAGCAAGAGTAGATCATCTTACTAAAAGAAGAGAAGATAGTCAACCATTAGAATATCCATCAGCAGGAAGTACATTTAAAAGACCTGAGGGATACTTTGTTGGGAAATTAATTCAAGATTCAGGATTAAAGGGCTTTACCATGGGGAGAGCAGGGGTGTCTGAAAAGCATTCAGGTTTCATTATAAACAGAGGTGGGGCTACCGCTACAGAAGTATTAGAAGTTATAGCTTATGTACAAAAAGTTATAAAAGAAAATTATGGTGTAGATTTACACACAGAAGTGAGAATAATAGGTGAAGAAAAAGAATAAACCTTTTTAATTCTAAATTAAAAAATAGGGATATGAAATAATTAAAGCTCCTCGTTATGAGGAGCTTTAATTATTTATTTAACATATCATATTCTGTTTTAATATGCTCAATTTCTTTGGATATAGATGACGAATTTGCTGTTGTAAATAGCTCTATTCCATGAGATATAATAGCAATTCCCCAACCAAATGTAACCCACATAGGCCAAGCGTGTTCATTTCCATCAATAATATACATAGTCCAAAGCATTAAATTAACTGCAACGTAAACAGCAAGATGAACCAAAAACTTTCTTTTTGCCATAATTCTTTTTACAGCTAAAGAGTAAATATCATTATCATTCATATCCTTATTAACAAATAAATCATCATTTCTATGTCTTCCCATAAATAAAAACCTCTTTTCAAATATTTTTTATATCTTATGAATTAATTATATTAATTTATGGGACTTCTTATAATTGAAAAAGGTCACAATTGTAATATTACTTTAGTAATGAAAAAAGTAATCCCTATTAACTAATGTTAGGGATTACCTTGAATTAGAGATTTATATAGCTAGATTTTTAATTTTGATGCAAATTTAAGCACTAAGAATTTGTTTGTCTATTTCACCATCTTTAAGTTGTAATATACTATTTCCAAAATTTGCAGACTCGTGAGAATGAGTAACTTGTATAATAGTCTTTCCAAATTCTTTGTTTATAGTTTTAAATAACTTCATTATTTCAGTACCAGATTTTGAATCAAGATTTCCTATTGGTTCATCCGCTAGTATTATTTCAGGGCTGAATAGAAGTGCTCTAGCTATTGCAACCCTTTGTTGTTGACCACCTGATAGCTCTCTAGGTGTATGTTTCCTTTTAGCTGTCATACCTATAACATCTAAAATTTTATTTAAGTCAGCGTTAAAATTCTTTGGCTTTTTACCATCTAAAAGTAATGGAAGTAGTATATTATCTTCAACATTAAGGTTAGGACCTAGGTTATAAAACTGAAATACAAAACAAAGTTATCCTTTTCAACTGAAAAGATAATGGATTTAAGAAAATTATAATATTTAGAAGTATAGTAATGAAATATTAAACATAAATAAATAAATTCTTAAATGTATAAGAAGGTGAAAAAATAAATAACTTAAAAATATCATATTTTACACTAATTAAAATATTATTTATATGATATAATTTATTTATTAAATTTTTAAGGAGGAGAAAATATGCGATTTGTAATAGTAACAGGGCTTTCTGGTGCTGGAAAAACAGAAGCTACAAGAAGTTTAGAAGATTTAGGATATTTTTGCGTAGATAATTTACCTCCTACACTTATTCCTAAGTTTGCAGAAGCTTGCTTACAAAGCGATGGTAAGATAGATAAGGTAGCTTTAGTTATAGATATCAGAGGGGGAATCTTCTTTGATGATTTATTTGAAAGCTTAAAATATTTAAAAGATAATGAGTTTAAATATGAAATATTATTTTTAGATGCTGCTGATGAAATATTAGTAAAGAGATTTAAGGAGTCTAGAAGAAGTCATCCTTTGTCTCCAGATGGAAGAGTAATAACTGGAATAGAAAATGAGAGAAAGAAGCTTAGAGAACTTAAGGATAGAGCAGATAATATAGTAGATACTTCTAAATATGCTATAAAAGATTTAAGAGAGAAGTTAAACCTTTCTTACGGAACTGGAAAGGAAGTAGATCGTAGTTTATCAATAACTGTTTTATCTTTTGGATTTAAGTATGGAATACCTATGGATGCAGATTTAGTTTTTGATGTAAGATTTATACCAAATCCTTTTTATATCCCAGAGCTTAAACCATTTTCAGGTAGTGATGAACCTGTTAAGAATTATGTTTTATCACAGGCTGAGACTACAGGTTTCTTAACAAGATTGGAAGATATGTTGAAATTCTTAATACCGAATTATGTTAGAGAGGGTAAAAGACAACTTATAATAGCTATAGGTTGTACAGGTGGAAGACATCGTTCAGTTGCTATAGCAACTGAAACTAATAATTTGTTAAACACGAAAGGCTTTAAATCTACAATAGAGCATAGGGATATAGATGAAGATGCTCATAGAGGAGCGAAGAAGCTATGAGGTTTATAGATTGGCTTAAACCAGGTATTAGAGTTAAGAGATATTTAGTATTTGGTATATTTGGAATCTTGTTAATAGCATTTGGATTAAATGAACTAGTAACTCATAGGGTTTATGATCCTCTTTATAAAATTTTCTTTATATTTTTAAATATAACAGGTGCTTTTGTTATTTATGTATCAACTACTGAAGCCATGAAGAGCATAATAGCATTGGTGAATTCAGGATATATAAAGGTATCTTTAGATAACAGGAAAATTGAAAATCTTATTTATGAAAAAAGGCTTTTAGTTAAAGGTCCTAAGATAGTTGTTATAGGTGGAGGAACAGGATTATCTACAATGCTTAGAGGTCTTAAATATTATACTTCCAATATAACTGCTATAGTAACTGTAGCTGATGATGGTGGAGGCTCAGGGGATTTAAGAGAAGATCTTGGAATACTTCCACCTGGAGATATAAGAAACTGTATTTTGGCTTTAGCTGATACAGAACCACTAATGGAAGAATTACTTCAATATAGGTTCAAGGATGGCAGACTTAAAAATCAAAGTTTTGGTAACTTATTTTTAGCTGCTATGGATGGAATATCAGAAAATTTTGAGGATGCAGTTCAAAAAATGGGTTCTGTTCTTGCGGTAACGGGTAAGGTTTTGCCTGTTACCTTAGAGAATATGAAGCTTAGTGCAGAACTCGAAAATGGTAATGTTGTAGAAGGAGAATCTAATATACCAGAGGAGGCTGTAAAGCAAAAAAGTAGAATAAAGAAGCTTAGTATAACGCCAGAAAATGCTAAACCACTTAAAGATGCATTATTAGCAATAAGTGAAGCAGATGCTATAGTTTTAGGTCCAGGAAGTCTTTATACTTCAATAATACCTAATCTTTTAGTTAAGGAAATAGCTTCTACTGTTAGAAAGAGCAATGCCCTCAAGATATATATATCAAACATAATGACACAGCCAGGTGAATCAGATAATTTTAAGGTTTCTGATCATATAAAGACAATACAAAAGTATGGTGGCAAGGATATTGTTGAGTGTGTCGTGGCAAATGTAGATAATATTTCAGATAGAGTAAAAGGAAAGTATTTACAAGATGGTTCTGAACTTGTTGAAATAGATAAGGATAAGCTAGATAAGATGGGCATTGACTTAGTTAAAGCTAATCTAATAAAGATTAATAAAGACTATATAAGGCATGATTCAGATAATCTTGCTGAAGTTATTATTGAAACTATAATGGAAAAGAAGTTATTATATGATAGAAAGAAAATAATAGAATATATGTATTTATCACAAAGAATTAAAAGTAGAGAAAAGTAATAAGGATGGGTCGGATATATGTCATTTTCAGCTAAAGTTAAAGGAGAAATATGTAGGTATGTAGATATATCAATGGAAGAGGCTTTGGCAGAAATTTCTGCTATAATGAAAGTAAGTGGAACATTAGCATTTAGTGGAAGACAAATAAGCTTCAAGATAACTACAGAAAATCCTGCATCAGCAAGGTTTATATTTACGTTGCTAAAGGATAAGTTTAATATACATTCTAAGTTAATGGTAAAGAAAAGTAATTCTCTTAAAAAGAATAATATATATATGGTTCTTATAACTGAGGATATGGGAGTAAAAAAACTTCTTGAGATAACTGGAATATTAAGAGAAATAGATGGCATAATGTCATTAGATTATAGTATAGATAAAGAGCTAATAAAAACTGAAGAAACAGCTAAAGCATATATAAGAGGAGCATTTTTAGGTGGAGGTAGTATAAGTAATCCAGAAAAAACTTATCATCTAGAATTTGTTACTCATTCATTAGAGTATGCTGAGGATTTATCAAGGCTTATAAATAGGTTTGGATTAAATTCAAAGGTTATCCAAAGAAAGAATAGCTATATTATATATATAAAAGAAGGGGAACAGATAGTTGATCTTTTAAATATAATAGGTGCACATACTTCATTATTAGAGCTTGAAAATGTAAGAATAATGAAGGAAATGAGGAATAATGTAAATAGATTGGTTAATTGTGAGACTGCAAATTTAAGTAAAACTGTAAATGCAGCGGTAAGACAGGTTGAAAGTATAAGACTTATAGAGAGAGAAGTAGGGCTTTCAAGATTACCACAAAATTTGAGAGAGATTGCAGAACTTAGATTAAATTATCCTGATGAGTCATTGAAAGAGCTTGGAGAAATGTTAAATCCGCCAGTAGGAAAGTCTGGTGTAAATCATAGACTCAGAAAAATAGAAAAAATAGCAGAAGAAATAAGAGAAGGAGAGTTTTAATGTTTACTCATATAGTATTTTTTAAATTAAAAGAAGCAACGCAAGACAACGTTGATAAAGTTAAGAATATATTATTATCTATGAATGGCAAGATAATAGAACTTAAAGGACTAGAAGTTGGTGTAGATGTTATAAGAAGTGATAGAAGTTATGACATTGCTTTAGTTACTAAATTTGAATCCAAAGAAGATTATGATGTCTATGCAATTTGTGATTACCATTTAAATGAAGTAATTGCAAAGATAAAACCATTAATACAATGTTCTAAAACTGTAGATTATATAGGTTAGATATACAAAAGTTTATATCAAAATAACTTTGGGTATAAGTTAATTAATAAGTTTAATTTTAAATTACAAATTATATTATAAAAATTAGTGAAGAAACATATGGCTATTGGTAAAAATTAAAATACCAATAGCTTATTTTAGCTTGCGTGTTAACTTTGCATTTTAACAAAAAATGGTTTTGACAAAGCTTATTTATATATAAATTTATTAAAACATTTATAACTACTTTTTGTCTATATATTCTTATAAAGGTTTTAAATACCACAAAAATTATGTAAAATAATAATATACAGAATAGATTTAAATTTAAATTTAATTTTAATTAGATTAAAGAGTTGATTGTAGTAAGTCTTTGGTGGAAGGAATGAATAGTTATGAAGAAGAAGGTTTGTGTTGCGGTTATAACTATAAGTTTTTTATTAGTAAGTATAAGTAGTGTATTTGTATTAGTAAATAAGAATAATAATGAAAATTATAAACTTCATTATTATAGACTTAATGATTTATATTCTAAAGCTAATTTAAAAACAATAAATTTTGAACAAGAAACTCTAAATAGTATAAATAAAGAAAAAGATAATTTAAAATTAGCTGAATATTATGATGCATTAACTAGATATTACATATTAAATAATAATTTAGAAAAAGCAAAAACTTATTCAGATAAAACCATTAGGGAATATAGTAAATTAAAAAATAAAGATAATTATATATTAGATGCTTTTAAAAATATAAGTATTCTAGATATATGGCAAAATAATGGTTCAGAATCATTAAATTATTATGATAGGATGCTAGAAGTTTCAAAAAAGAATGAAATTATAAAAAGTAGTGGTTTTACAAAAGAGGATGTAGAAGGTTTAAATAATGCTATGTTAACTGCATTTTATAGTAAATGTAATAATTATAATAAAGCTAATGAATACTTTAAATTTTTAAATGATTTTGATAGTAAAAATATTAAGGATAAGGAAATAAGCTATATAATAACGTATGCTAAAAGTATGTACAATTTTAATTTTGGTGATATAAAGATGTCAGAACAAGACATGGAAAAGTTGTGTGAAAAAATGGATGGTGAATCCAGAAATTTAGTATATATTAAATCGGATATTTACTTAAGTACAGCAATAATTAAGATAAGTAATGGTAATCTTGAGAATGCCTTAGGATATATTGATAAAGCTATTAAGATAAATAATAATGAGAAAAAGGATCTGTTAATTGAATGTTATATAGCTTATGGATTTTATTATGATATGTCAGGTGTTTTTGATAATGCAAAAATAAATTATGAAAAAGCTTTAAGTTTGGCAGAAGAGAATAAAGATAATACGAAGGCTATAAGAAGTTTAGGATCACTTATAGCATTATATGAAAAAAATAATAGAACAATGGATAAGGAAGGAGATTACAAGAAGTTTTGGAAATTGTCGATAGCTAATCAAGGAAATGCGGAATCTTACATAAAAGGTATTTTAGCTTTAAATAATCAACTTGGTAATGAAAGAATCTCAGTAATAGAAAAGGAAAAGAAATCAGAGATAGAAAAACGTAAAGCTGTAAACTTAGTATTAGTATTTGCAGTTGTAACATTAGTGCTTTTAGGATTAACCACATATAAATTATATTATGAGATAAAACTTAGAAAAAATAGTGAATCAAAGCTTAAGAAAATTATAAATGAAGATTATTTGACTAAGGCATATACTAGAGGATATGCTTATGAAAATTTAAAAAGTATCTTAAAATCTAAAAAATCAATACATCTTGCTATGGTAGATTTGGACAATTATAAAAGGATAAATGATAAATTTGGACATGATGTAGGTGATAGAGTATTAATAAGTTTTGTTGAGATTTGTAAAAGTTTTCTTAGTGGTGAAGATTTTGTAGCAAGGTTTGGTGGTGAAGAGTTTATAATAATATTAGATGATAAAACAAAGGAAGAAGCTATACAAATTGTAGAGGGTATAAGGGAGAAATTAGAAAATAAAGAATGGAATAAAGAAGATTTGAAGGTTACAGCTAGTATAGGTTTAGTACATAATGAATATGAGGATGTGGATACTCTCATAAAAAAAGCTGATGATTTACTTTATATAGCAAAAAGAACGGGGAAAAATAAAGTCCAATTGGAATAAACTTTATGTTATAGGTCTATTCGTTAGAGTTTTATTTTAATATGTAAATATGATAGAATTTAGGGTAAAGAAAGAATGTTTTAGTGTATAAGCACACTTTTTTAGTTTATATATAGAAGGGAAGTGAGTATTTGAATAATAAAGCTTTTTGTCACCTCCATCTCCATACTGAATATAGCTTATTAGATAGTTCAGCCAAGGTTAAAAATATAATTGCTAAGGCAAAAGAATTTGAAATGGATAGTATAGCTATAACAGACCATGGGGTGATGTATGGGTGTGTAGACTTTTATCAAGCGGCTAAAGCTCAAGGAATAAAGCCTATATTAGGTTGTGAAGTATATGTAGTACCAAAGGATATGACTATAAAAGCTGTAGAGAGAGATAATGAGACGCACCATCTTGTGTTACTTGTAAAAAATGAACAAGGCTATGAAAATCTTATGAAGATAGTTTCAGCTGCTTCAATAGAAGGTTTTTATTATAAGCCAAGAGTAGATAGAAGATATTTAGAAAATCATTCTGAGGGGCTTATAGCATTAAGTGCTTGTCTTGGAGGGGAAGTCCAAAGAAATCTACTTAATGGTAACAATGAAAAGGCGAGAGAAGCTGCTATTTTTTATAAGGAAACTTTTAAAGATGGATTTTATTTAGAAATTCAGAATCATGGGATGGAAGAGCAAAGAAAGGTTAATGAATTGAATATTAAGCTATCTAAAGAATTAGATATACCATTAGTAGCAACAAATGATGTTCATTACATAGAAAAAGAAGACTATAGATCCCATGATATTTTAATGTGTATTCAAACTGGTAAAACTATAGAAGATGAAAATAGAAGAAGATATCCTTCGGATCAATTTTATCTTAAGTCCCAAGAAGAAATGTGGGAGATGTTTAGTTATGTTCCAGAAGCACTAGAAAATACAGTTAAGATAGCTAATGAATGCAATTTTGATTATGAGTTTCATGTGTCAAAGTTACCTAAGTTTCCAGTACCAGAAGGGGTAGGACCTTATGAGTATTTGAGAGATACGTGCTTTAAAGGGCTAATTGAAAGATATGAGGTATTTGAAATCTTAAGGGATGCTGATTTTGATTATGAAAACACTATAAAATTGGCAGATGAAAATGAAGAAGCTAAGCTTTTAATAGAAAGATTAAATTATGAGCTTGGTGTAATAAAACAGATGGGCTATGTGGATTATTTCTTAATAGTTTGGGACTTTATAAGATATTCAAATGAAAGTGGAATACCGACAGGTCCAGGAAGAGGTAGTGCTGCTGGTTCTATAGTTGCATATACATTAGGGATTACTAAAATAGACCCTATAGAGTATAGTCTGATTTTTGAACGTTTCTTAAATCCAGAAAGAGTATCTATGCCAGATATAGATTCTGACTTCTGCTATGAAAGAAGACAGGATGTAATAGATTATGTTGTAGATAAATATGGGGAAAATAATGTATCACAGATAATAACATTTGGTACAATGGCTGCAAGAGCTTGTATAAGAGACGTTGGTAGGGCTATGAACTATTCCTATGCGGAGGTAGATAAAATCGCTAAGATGATACCTACGGTGCTAGGAGTAACTATAGAAAAAGCACTAGACTTAAATCCAGAACTTAAAACTACTTATGAAAATGATATGAGAGTTAAAGAACTTATAGATGTAAGTAGAAAATTAGAGGGATTACCAAGACATTCATCAACTCATGCAGCTGGTGTTGTTATAGCATCTAAGCCTCTTGTAGAATATGTACCACTTCAAAAGAATGATGAGTCTATAGTAACTCAATTTGGTATGACTACATTAGAAGAACTAGGCCTTTTGAAAATGGACTTCTTAGGTCTTAGAACTCTTACAGTTATGAGAGATGCTGTAGTTATGGTAAAAGAAAATAGAGGCGTAGATGTTGATTTAGATAAGATTGATATGGCAGATAGTAATGTTTATAGCATGCTAGGAGAAGGAAAAACAGTAGGGGTATTCCAATTAGAATCTGCTGGAATGACATCCTTCATGAAGGAATTAAAACCAGACTGTTTAGAAGATATAATTGCTGGTATTTCGCTATATAGACCAGGTCCTATGGCTGAAATACCAAAGTATGTTCAGGGGAAGAGAAATCCAGACAAAGTAACTTATTTAACAGATAAATTGGAACCTATTCTTAAAGTTACCTATGGGTGCCTTGTATATCAAGAACAGGTAATGCAAACGGTAAGAGACTTAGCTGGTTACTCATTAGGTAGAAGTGACTTAGTTAGAAGAGCTATGTCAAAGAAGAAGCACAAAGTCATGGAGGAAGAAAGAAAAAACTTTATTCATGGAATTATTGAAAATGGAGAAGTAGTAGTTCCTGGCTGCGTAAGGAATGGGATAAGCGAAGATGTGGCAAATAAGATATTTGACCAAATGATGGACTTTGCATCCTATGCTTTTAATAAATCTCATGCAGCAGCATACGCAGTAGTAGGATATCAAACTGCATATTTAATGAGATATTATCCAGTAGAATATATAGCAGCTATGCTTAACTCAGTTATGGGCATAAATGAAAAAGTTGCTTATTATATAAGATTTGCTGAAAGTTTAGGTATACAAGTTTTACCGCCTGATATCAATGAAAGTTATACAAAGTTTACCGTTAAGGGTGATACTATAAGATTTGGTATGGGGGCAATAAAAAATGTAGGCTTAAATGTTGTTGAAGCTATAGTTAAGGCTAGAGAAGAGAAAGGCAGATTTATTTCTCTTATGGATTTCTGTAACAAGGTAGATTTAAGTGCTATAAATAAAAGAGCTGTAGAAAGTCTTATAAAGTCAGGAGCTTTTGATGAGTTCGGAGTATTTAGATCAAAGCTTTTAGCTGTTCATGAAAAGATAATGGATTCAATAACAGCTCAAAGAAAGAGGAATATAGATGGTCAAATGTCTTTATTTGGAGTTATAGAAGAGCATCATGAAGATGCTTTTGAAATAAAATATCCTAATATAAGAGAGTTTGATAAAAAGGCTATGTTAACTTTAGAAAAGGAAATGACAGGACTTTATATAAGTGGTCATCCTTTAGATGATTATAAAGATAGCTTAAAAATGCAAACATCAACAGAAATTCGTGAGATACTAGCTACAAGAGAAGTATTAGATGATAGCATGCTAGAAACAGATTTAGAAGTATCTAGGAGTAGTCATAGCTTTAGCGATGGTGAAAGAGTTATTGTTGGAGGGATAATATCCTCTGTTTCTAGAAAAGTAACTAGAAATAATACTATAATGGCTTTTATAAATATAGAGGATTTAAGTGGAAGTATTGAGGTTATAGTATTTCCAAAAAATTTAGAAAAGGTAAATGCCCTAATTAATGAAGATGAGCTAGTTACTATAAGAGCTAGGGTATCTATAAGGGAAGATGAAGAACCTAAGCTAATATGTGAAGAAATAAGGCCACTAGAGAAAATAAATTCTTCAAAAATATATTTAAAATTAGAAAGTGTAGAAAAGATAAGAGAAGTAAATAAGGTATTAAATGTATTACTTCAACCTTATCATGGAGACACGCCACTTTATCTATTTGCGGCAAAAGAAAGACAAACTTTTAGAGCTGCAAGAAATCTATGGTTAGATTTAGAAGAAGGAGCTGTGGAGTTCTTAAGGGATAAATTTGGGGATGAAAATGTAAAAGTTGTGGATTAATATATTTTTTGTTGTAGATTTAAAATTATATTTGATGTTAGGAGTAACGGATATTATAAAGTATAAGAATTGCACAAATATATATTAAAATTAGTGACATTTGTCACTAAATAATATTATTTTAATTACTAAAAAACCTTCATAGATTTCTATATCATTAAGATATAAGAAATTTATGGAGGTTTTTTATGATAGTTGAAATTAATGATTTAGTTAAAAGATATGATGATTTTATAGCTGTAGATAATGTAAATATTAAAGTTAGTGAGGGCGAAATATTAGGGTTATTAGGACCTAATGGAGCAGGTAAAACAACTATAATTAATGTTTTAATGGGACTTATAAGTTTTAATAGTGGGACTATAAAGGTTTTAGAAAAGGATATAATTAAATTTGAGGATTTTGTAAAGAAAAATATGGGGATTGTACCTCAAGATTTAGCTATATATGAAGATTTAACGACTTGGGAAAACCTATGGTATTTTGGAAAGCTTTATGGATTAAAAGGAGAGGAACTTAAAAAAAGTATAGAAGAGGCGTTAAAATTTATAGGGCTTAGTGATAAAGCTAAAGAATATCCTAAAAAACTTTCGGTAGGAATGAAGAGAAGATTAAATATTGGTTGTGCACTAGTTCATAAGCCTAAATTAATAATAATGGATGAACCTACAGTAGGTATTGATCCACAATCAAGGAACCATATTTTGCAATCAATTAAAGAATTAAATAGAAGAGGTACTACAATTATTTATACTACTCATTATATGGATGAGGTTGAAGAAATCTGTTCAAGAATAGTTATTATAGATAATGGGAGAGTCATAGCTGAGGGGGATGCGGAGAGGTTAAAATCCATGGTATCTACAGATGAAATAATGATGCTAGATGTAAATAAGATTAATTTTACTTTAATAGATAACCTAAGGAATATCCAAGGTGTAAAAATGTGTGAATATGATAGGAATAGGATAAGGATAACTTTTGATAAAAGAAATAAAATTTTAAGTAGAGTCATTGAAATTATAAATGAAAAAGAAATTGAAATATTATCTATAAGTATTGAAAAACCATCGTTAGAAACTGTATTTTTAAACTTAACAGGACGTTCTTTAAGGGAATAGGAGGTGGATAACTATGAGGATTTTATCAACCGCTTATATTACACTAATTAGATATTTAAGAAATAAATTAGTTCTTATGTTTTTTATTTTAGGGCCAATAGCTTTTGTGTTAATTATGCAGGGTGCAGATTATAAGATTGAATTCAAAAACAGGGAAAAGGTTGGATATTGTTTTGATATAGGAAACAAAGTAAGTGAAGGTGTTTTAGAACTTCTAAATACTAATAAAATTAAAGAGAAGATAGAAATAAAAGAATATAAAACTTTAAGTAGTGCTTTGGAAGATATGGAAAAAGGAGATTTAGAAACATTTATCTATAGTGAAGGAAAAGAGGAAATAAAGATTTATAATACTACTTCTTTCTCTAGTGTAAATTTAATAGTGGATTCTTATTTAACAGAAGTTAAAAAGCAATATTTAAATATAAGAAATGAAAATGTAAAAAAATCAGAGGTTGAAACTATGAGGATAAAAACGGAAGGTAAAATACCAAATGCAAATATTAGAATATTAATAGCAGTAACAATAACACTTTTATTCTATGTATCAATATTAACAGCCTATTCAATTATTAAAAATTATAGAAATAATACTTATATTAGGATTAGATGTTCATCAGCAAAAGCTATAGAAAATTATCTTGGAATATCTATTGGAAATATACTATTTATGTTTATAGTTTTAAGTATAGTGATAATAATGGGTAAATTAGTAATTGGTATAGAGTTTAATATCGGAATTCTGAAGTTAATATTAATAGCATTAATGTTCTTTTTATTTGCAAGTAATTTAGGTGCAATAACAACTTATATCTCAAGAAATATTTATGTAGATGCATTAATGTTGTTTTCTATAAATTTCCTCTTTGTTTTCCCTGTTATGACAGAAGCTTTCAATCCAGGAGGTAATTCTGTTCCTAATATTATTAAGATGCATTCACCACATTATTATTGTTATAATGGAATGCTTGGAAGCTTATATACAAATGTGAATGGTGCAAATAGTGGACTGTTAATAGTTGGAGGAGTTGCAGTTATTACAACTATAGTTGTTATGTTGTTAGAGAGGAGGAAAGCATATGAATATATTTAAGATGACTCTTAAAAGATTATTAAGAGATAGGGTTCAATTAATATTAATGGTAATTGTTCCTATATTGCCATTAATACCAGTATCAGCTTCTGCAGATGTAAAAAATACGCCCATAAATATTGGTATAGTTGATAATGATAAGAGTGAATTATCGCAATTATTTAAATCTAACTTAGATAATGAGTTTAAAACAATACCAATAAAAGAGGATGAAATAAATAATTCATTGTATAATTCAAGAGTAAAGGCTGTGATAGTAATACCTAATGGATATATGAAGAGTGTGAGGATAGGAGATATGCTTAAGATAAAGGGACTTTATATTGAAGGAGAGGATGTTTCATATTTGGTAAATGGGTATATTAATAATTTTAATAATAAGTTGTTATCCATATCAGCAGTATGTAAATCTGATAATGAATTAGTCGACAAGTTTGAGAAATTAAATAGTAGTTTAGTAAAATTGAATAGTATAAAGGAATTCAAAATTAATAAAGAAAAATCGAGAGCAGCATTTGGAATTATGATACAGTTTATAATGTTTTCTTCTATACTTGCATCAACTTTATTATTAAAAGATAAGGAAGAAAAAATATTCTTTAGAAATTTGTCTGCACCAATAAGTGTTAGGAGATATTTATTTGAAACTATATTAAGCTTTTTTACAATAGGAATATTGCAGCTTTCAATTCTTCTCTTAGTCAGTAAATTTTTCTTAAAGCTTTATATAGGTGATAGTTATTTAAATATGTTTATTTATATGTCTATAGTTACCTTGATGGCATCAGCGTTAGGTCTTGCTATAAGTTCACATATGAAAACTATAATTCAGGCGTTAGGATTTGGGATAATAATTACAACACTGCTTACAGCATTAGGTGGAGGTTGGGGATTTTTACCTAAAGGCATTCTTTTGAATATTTCAAAGTTAACTCCTATATATTGGTCCCTTGATGGTGTTAACATTTTATTGAATAATACTAGACTAGAAGGGGTTGTAAATAATATTTTTATAATGATATTATTCACAATACTGTTCTTATTAGTGGGAATGTGGAAAAAAGGAGATAATTTATATTATTCTGCATTAGGAGAGTAAATAAAAGTAATTAGTAAGTGATATATTTATAGAATCATCCTAAAAAATGATTATTGGAAAAGAGATTTTGTTTTACTAGTATTTGTGTTATAATTATATTGACTATTATGTAAATTGAGGGAAGAAATGAAGAATAATGTATGGTTATTTAAATTGGTAATTATTTTTATAACGTTATTAAACTGCCTATCTGAAGATATTTGTTTTCAGGTTTGCAGTATTTTTCTTATATCTATTATTTTTATAGTAGTTATAGAAAAAATTTCAAATAGTAAATACATACTCTGCTTATTTTTATTTTTTTCTCTAGGTAGCATTTTATATAATTCATGTTTCATTGCATTATTATCATTAGTTGTATTTGATTTTTGTGTAGTTGATTTAAATAAAGTGTCATTAGCTATAATAGTCATTCAAGGAGTATGTATATCTAACAAACCTAATTTATATATTTATATAGCATTAACTATTATATCTATTATTTTTTCAAGAACAGTAAATTCAAATAGAAATAAGCAGGTTAAATATTTAGAATGGCTTGATAATGAAAGAAAGCTAAGATATGAATTAGAGGATGCTAGAAGAAAACTTATTAACACTTCAAATGACATCGCTTATTTAACAGAAGTTAGGGAGAGAAATAGAATAGCCAGAGAGATTCATGATAACGTAGGGCATAGTTTATCAGGGGTATTAATAAAATTAAGAGCTGCTGAGAAGTTACAGGACGTAGATAGAGAAAAATCTAGATTATTTCTAAGAGATTCTATAGAAAGATTATCAGAAGCCGTAATTGAAATCAGGGAAACAGTTCATAATCTAAAGCCTAAGGAGAGTTCTAGTATTTCTTACTTGGAAAGGATAATTAATGAATTTAAGTTCTGTAAAGTTAATTTAAGTTTAAATGGAGACTTTATAGATATAGGAATTCAATATTTGGAAGTTATAATTTCTAGTGTTAAGGAAGCATTAACAAATGTTTCTAGATACTCTAAAGCTACTAAAGTAGATATAAATATAGATATTAATGAAAATTATATTAGGCTATATATCAAGGATAATGGAATAGGATGTCAAAGAATCAAAGAAGGTATGGGCTTGAGTGGGATGAGGGAAAGATTAAAACAATTAGGTGGAAGTCTTTCAGTGAGTTCAGATAATGGGTTTATGATAGTGGGAATTATTCCAAAAGGGGAGTTAGGATTTTATGAAAAAGATATTAATAGTAGATGATGATATACTTATTAGAGAAGGTTTAAAAGTATTGATTGATTTAGAAGAGGATTTTGAGGTTATTGCAACTGCAAAAGATGGACAAGAAGCTATTAAATTATGTGAAAAATTAAATCCTAATATTGTCTTAATGGATATAAGAATGCCCGTTATGGATGGAGTTATTGCAACTGGTATAATAAAAAAGAAATATCCAGACATTAAGGTTGTATTATTAACTACTTTTAAAGATGATGAATATATTACAGAAGCAATAAAATGTGGAGCTGAGGGATACATACTTAAAAGTCAATCATCAGATATTATAATTGAAAGTTTAAGGACAGTATATAAGGGAAATAGTGTTTTTGAAAAAGAAATAGTTAATAAAATTTCTTTTTTGATGAAAAATAATAAAGAGAAGCTAAAGTTAGAAATAAAATTAACAGAAAGAGAAATTTCAATAATGAAGCTTGTTGGTGAGGGGTTGTCTAACAAAGAAATAGCTGAAAATTTATTTTTAGGAGAAGGCACTATAAGAAATTATATAACCATACTTTTAACAAAATTTAACTTGAGAGATAGAACTCAATTGGCTATATTTTATTTAAAGAATTTTTCATAGAATTATTAAAAATGAATTTATACGAATTTGAAAAGCAAAAGAATAATAGAGTAGGAACATTTAAAATTTAATAATATTTATATAGATAAAATATAATTTGTTTAATTATAAAAGTAATAAAATAATTATATAGAAAAAATATTGTATATAAATTCAAAAAGATACTGGAAATTTGCAATTTCAAAAAGATTTTAAATGCAAAAAATACATGCATATAAAATAATTTAAATTTGGTTAAACTACTTTTGTAGGAGTAAATAAATTTTGTCGAGTTTTTTTTCTATTTTTCTACACAAAAAAGGTTGAAAATAAGACATACTTTAAGTAAAATGTATTTGTTAGAGTGTAATAGGTTAGAAGAGTTACACAAATACATTAATTAATAAAAAAGTCTTTAGGGGCTAGGTAACTAATATCATTTTAGGAAACGTGGGTAATATTTGGCACATGTGGGACTAAAAATGTCCCTGAGGTGCGAAGGAGGAAATATTATGAAAAAGATTGCTGTTTTAACAAGTGGTGGAGATGCACCAGGAATGAATGCTGCCATAAGAGCTGTAGTAAGAATGGCTCTATATCATGGAATTGAAGTTATGGGAGTGGAAAGAGGATATAGTGGATTAATTAACGGGGAACTATTCAAAATGGATAGAAGTAGCGTTTCAGATATAATCCAAAGAGGTGGTACAATCCTAAGAACTGCTAGATGTGAAGAATTTAAGACTGAAGAGGGAAGACAAAAAGCTGCTAACATATTAAAGGCTTATGGAATAGATGCTTTAGTTGTTTGTGGTGGAGATGGATCATTCATGGGAGCTAAATTAGTCTCTAAATTAGGAGTGAAAACTGTAGGTCTTCCAGGAACTATAGATAATGACTTAGCTTACACTGATTACACAATTGGATTTGATACTGCATTAAATACAGTATTAGATGCTATAAATAAATTAAGAGATACTTCTACATCTCATGAAAGAGTATCAGTAGTTGAAATAATGGGAAGAAACTGTGGAGATTTAGCTTTATATGCTGGTATTGCAGGTGGAGCTGAATCAATAATAGTTCCAGAAAAAGATTTCTGTAAAGAAGATCTTTGTAGAACAATTTTAGAAGGAAAAGCATCTGGTAAAAACCACAACCTAGTTCTAGTTGCAGAAGGTGTTGGTGGAGCTGGTGAATTAGCTAAATATATAGAAAATGTTACAGGAATAGAAACAAGAGCTACTATACTTGGACATATACAAAGAGGTGGAAGTCCAACAGCAGCTGATAGAGTTTTAGCTTCAAGACTTGGAGCTAGAGCGGTTGAACTTCTTATGGAAGGAAAAACAGCTAGAGTTGTTGGTATAAGAGAAAATAAGATAATTGATATGGATATCGATGAAGCTTTAGCTATGGAAAGAACATTTGATAATGATTTATTCGATGTTGCTTTAGCAATCAACAAGTAGTTTTCTAACATATTAATAAATATGTTTTAAATAAATTTATTTTTATATTTATATTTATATTTTAATTTAGGGTTAATAAAACATAAGGAGTGTTATCGAATGAGAAAGACAAAAATAGTTTGCACAATTGGACCAGCTAGTGAAAATGAGGAAATATTATCAAAAATAATAGAAGCAGGAATGAGCGCTTCAAGACACAATTTCTCACACGGAGATCACGCAGAGCACGCAGGAAGAATAAACAAAGTTAAAGAATTAGCTAAAAAATACAACAAAGAAATAGCTGTGCTTCTTGATACAAAGGGACCAGAAATAAGAACTCACAAATTTGAACCAAGCAAAGTTGAATTAGTTGCAGGAACAAAATTCACTATATATGTAGGTGAAGAAGTTTTAGGAGACACTACTAAGTGCTCAGTAACTTATGAAGGTCTTGCAAATGATGTTAAACCTGGAAACATGATCTTAATAGATGATGGTTTAGTAGGACTTGAAGTAGAAGCAGTAGAAGGCAATAAAGTTCACTGTGTAGTTAAAAATACAGGAATGGTAGGAACTCATAAAGGAGTTAATGTTCCAGGAGTTTCAATAAAATTACCAGCTATGACTGAAAAAGATAAATCAGACTTAATATTCGGTTGTGAAATCGGAGTTAATATGGTAGCTGCATCATTCATAAGAAAAGCAGAAGATGTAATAGCTATAAGAGAAATCTTAAATGCTAATGGTGGAAAACACATTCAAATATTCTCAAAAATTGAGAACCAAGAAGGTGTTGATAACATAGATTCAATCATAGAAGTATCAGATGGTATAATGGTAGCTAGAGGAGACCTAGGTGTTGAAATTCCAATAGAAAAAGTACCTGCTGCTCAAAAGATGATGATAGAAAAATGTAATCATGCTGGAAAACCAGTTATAACAGCAACACAAATGTTAGACTCAATGATAAGAAATCCAAGACCAACAAGAGCAGAAGTATCAGATGTAGCTAATGCTATACTTGATGGAACTGATGCTATAATGTTAAGTGGTGAATCAGCAAATGGAAGCTGGCCAGTAGAAGCAGTTGAAACAATGGCTACTATAGCAACAGAAACTGAAAAGAAATTAAGCTATGAAGTTGCTGTTTCAAAAGCTAAAAAACATATACCAGCAATAGCAGGAGTTATATCAAGAGCCGCTTGCAATGCTGCTAATGAATTACAAGCTGCTGGAATAGTTTCAGCTACTCAATCAGGAGCAACTGCAAGAAGAATATCTCAATGCAGACCAGATTGTCCAATAATAGCTGTTACACCATCAGAAAAGGTAGCTAAGAGCTTAGCTTTAAGCTTTGGAGTATATCCAGTAGTAGCACCAAAAATGCTATCAACTGATGAAATGCTTGAAAAATCAGTTGAAATAGCTAAAGAAAATGGGTTTGTTAAAGCTGGAGATACTGTAGTCGTTGCAGCTGGAGTACCAGTTCATGAAATAGGGGCTACAAATTTATTAAAAGTTACAGAAGTTAAATAGTATTTTTCAAAGATAACCTAATATGATATGCTCCCTTTATAGTAGGCAGTTAAAATAATAAAGCTGTTACTATAGAGGGAGTGTTTTTTTATGAGAAAATATATAATTTTTAAGGTTTTGAAACATAGAAGGAATTAAGAATTTAGAGTTTTAAGTTTTTAAAATATCATACTGAGGGGTGAGGGGTGATAAAAACTTTTTTTAGTTTTATTACTAGTAATGTAAATAGGCTTATAGAATTTTCTGAGGTGGGAAGAGTGTCGAAAATTCTATAAGCTTATTTTTTATAAAGTAGTAACCAATTTATAATTATAGAATATCATGTTTAGTAGTTGAAATAGTTTAATAAAAAAGTACTTAATAAGAACCTAAAGGGAACTGAGATATGAATCTTTTATTTGGGCACTTTAGATTCATGGAGTTAGTAGTGCAACCGACCACAGTCTTTTTGTGGTCGGTCTTTTTTTTAGCAATAAAAAGGAGGATAGTCTATATTAAAAATTTTAAATCTAATCATCTGTTAGCAATTTTAAAACGGGAGAGGGGAAATGAAAAATAATTCTAGAGAGTTTAGTACAAATGCTAAAAGAAGAAAGTTTAAAAGTTCGTTAGTTTTTATTCTAAGTATAATAATGATAGTTGGACTTTTGCCAACATATTTAGCTAAAGCCACAGATAATAATATTAAATTAGGTGATATAAGTCACTATAATGCTATAATGTTCGGAGATTTCACACCTATTCATGCAGAAACAGAAGGAGCCATAGGAATACAGGGAAATGTTAATATTTCAGAAACGTACACTATTGGAGGGGTAAACCAAAATCATACGGGGTGGTCAATAGGGAATGGATATATAGATAATAATGGGCCAACATTACTTTTAGGTGGCGACATATTGGGAAAAGTACCAACAATAATGACTAAGGGAAATAAAGAGGATTTAGTAGTAAGTAATACATCAAATGTAGATAAAAAAATTCCTGAAACTCAGATTCCTTATACAAAACTTAATAAGGACATAATAGATAATGCTTTTAAAAAATTACAGAATCAAGTTGAAGAGTTTATGATAAAAGCTGAAAGTTTTAAACCTTCAACTAAATTAGTTGGAGGGGACTTAGATAGTGCATTTAAATTTGTAGAATCAAATGAAAATTCAAGGGTACTAGTAAACTCTATTAATAGAAATGTAGATTATCTAAATATTACTGAAAGTTTTAACGTGCCAGACTTATCAAATATAGATTTTGTTATAATATATTCCAACGCTACAAAGATTAATTTTAATAGTGATTTAAAATATAATGGAGTTACAGTAGATGGAGATAACCAAATATATAGTAATACACCAGACAATTCACCAATGAAGATAACATCATCAAAAATAATGTACGTTTTTCCTAGGGCACAGGAAATTATAAATACAGGAAATAATGCATTAAAAGGAAGTATATTTGCACCAAATGCTACCCTAAAGATTTCAGCTAAGGCTGTAAATGGGCAGATGTTTTTAAAAAATGCAATTCAAGAAAATGGAGGAGAAATTCATAATTTTAAGCTTAATTGGGATAAGTGGAATAGTACAAATCCACCAAATCCACCAGAAGAAAAGTCAAAAGTTAAATTGACAAAGGTAGATGGTGATTTAAAGGCTATAACATCTGATACAGCAGAGTTTAGGCTATATAAGGATGGAAAAGAAATAGATAGTAATAAGATTTATAAGACAAAGGATGGAATAATAGAAGAAATTAATTTAGGGATAGGAAGCTATTATTT
>NZ_FQZB01000020.1 GCF_900141845.1 Clostridium cavendishii DSM 21758
CCTGCCGCTACTGCAACTATTATATAAAGTATAGCCATAGTTAAACTTATAGCTACTGATGTATCTCTTAAGAAATTTAACCCTTGAGGAAATTTTATTTCTTCAGTAGATTTAGAATTTTTTCCAAAAATTTTACCTATTGCTGCTGATACTATATATCCAAATGTTCCAAAGTGACCAAATGCTACATCATCAACTCCAGTGATTTTTTTCATAGTTGGATGCGCTAATGCTGGCATACCCGCCATTATAATACCCATAAGTATTGCCCCTATTATAACAAGTGGAGTTCCTTTTAAACCTCCAGCTATTAATATAGCTGCTACCATACAAGACATATATAATGCATGATGTCCTGTTAAGAATATATATTTTAATTTTGTATATCTAGCTATTAATATATTTACTACCATTGCTAAAGCCATTATAAGAGCTGTTTGAGTTCCATAATTTTTTAAGGCAAGTGCTACTATAGCTTCATTATTAGGAACTATTCCCTGAATTCCGAATCCTTTTTGGAACATCTTACTGAAATATTCTAATGCCCCTACAACTATTGTAGCTCCTCCTCCAAGTACTAAAAATCCCATTATAGTTTTTATTGTACCCGAGATAGTATCTGATGCCGACTTTTTTTGTAAAACTAACCCTATAAGTGCTACTAATCCAACTAATATAGCCGGTGAGCTTAAAATATCTAATATAAATTTTAACATGATGCCATCCCCTTCATTTGTTTATTCAATCTGTATATAATCCCCAATAAATAATCTATATCTGTGAGTTTTAACTCACTCTATAGTTTTAAATACTTTGAAGGTATAAAATCAATTGGGACCTATATAATTTTTAATCTTATAATTTACCTATTTTCTTTAATCCTTCTTCAAGCTTATTTTTAAGTTCATTAATATCTATCATGTTATTTAAAGATACAACTTCTCCACCTAACCCCTCTAATTGACTTGCTATATCCCTTGTTCCTACATATAAATCTGATGGTATTCCTTTAGCTGAAGCTAAATCAGCATGATTTACTTCCGCCTCAACATTAAGTTCATTTAGAACCTTCTTAACATTCATTTCAATCATAAAGCTACTTCCTAATCCATTTCCACAACAAACTAAAATTTTCATAATAAATTCCTCCTAAATATTTAAATTAATTTATTTTTATTTATTTAATATTTTTAAAATATCGTTAGTATTTTTAGCATTAAATAAAGATTTTAAATCATCTTCATTAATAAGTATTTCCATAAGTTCTTTAAGTGCTTCTAAATGTGCATTACTATCTTTAGCCGCTAAAGTGAATATTAGTGTTACAGGATCATTTAACTCACTTCCAAATTCAATTGGTGTATCTAAAGTTATAAGACTCATTCCCTTTTCAATAACACCATCTTCCGGTCTTGCATGTGATAAAACTATACCAGGTGCTATAACCATATACGGCCCAAATTCATCAAAGCATCTAAAAATTGCATCCTTATAACATTCTTTAACTAAATTCTTATCTTCTAATAACTTAACGCCCTTACATATAGCATCCTTCCAATCTTTACATTTTACACTTGTCCTTATAAAGTCTTTAGTTAATAATTTATTTAGCATAATCTTTTCCTCTCTTCTGTCTTTAGTTCCTGTCTGTGATTACATTATATTAAATATACAAACCCTATTGAATAGGTTTTCATTACTGTTTTTTTCTTTTTAATTCGGAAAAAATGAACTCAAAAAAACTTATTAAGAAATTACTCTTAATAAGTCTCATTTTACTTTGAATACTTATATATTGTATCTAATATTTCCTTTTTATCATTTCCAGTCATAAGCTTTTTTAAATCCTTAGTATTATTTAATAGTTCCATAAGCTCTGATAATGCCTTAAGATGTTTTTCCCTATGATTTGTACAAAAAGTTATTATAAGTCTTACAGGGTCATTTGTTACGTGCCCTGATTTAACTGGATACTTCAAATTTAATATAGACATACCTATACCATTTACCGAAGACTCTCCTTTTCCATGAGCTAATGCGATACCTGGAGCTATAACTATATATGGTCCAATATCATCTAAATTATATAAAATTTCTTCTGTGTATGAATAATTACATAACCCTCTATTAATCAAGGGTTCACATCCTTTAATTAATGCTTCTTTGAAACTATTTACATTTTCCATAGTTATTATAGAATCTAGTTTAACTATATCTTTAAGTGATATTTTTTCATTGTTATTATTTTCAAAGGCTTCCCTTTTCAGTTCAAAAAGCAATTCATATTGTAACTGTTCTCTATCTTTTATATCACAATATTTTTCTACTACACTTAAAATTCTTTTTATTAACGTAGCATCCTCATAATCTTTGCTTTTCTTCTTTTGTCTAAATACTCCTTGCAATTTATCTATATCTTCTTTAAGGAGCATTGGGTTTACTTTTATATACTCATTACTTTCTATATCAGGTATATTTACAGATGATATTATTACATCATATTCTAAATCTTTTAAATTTTTAATAGCTCTACTAGATAAGGTTGCTACTACCTTCACAAAAAACATTTCTTTTATTTGAGCCTCAAGCATCTTTGCTGTACCTATTCCTGTACCACAAATTATAACAACCTTAGTTTTATCCTTTTTCTTAAGATTATGATTTCTAATTGCAGCTGCATAATGTATAACTATATATGATATTTCATGTTCATCTACCTTTACGTTAATAAACTCTTCAAGCCACTTACTTGCCACCCTCACACATTGAAAAAGTTCCTTATAATTTAACTTTATTTCTTCAAAAAATGGATTATTTAAAGGCTTACCAAACTTAAGTCTATATATTATAGGTCTTAAATGTAGAACTAAATCATTTATAAGTCTTTCCCTTTCTTCTCCAAAACTTATACCATAGTTTTCTTCAACATACCCTGTCATTTTTTCAACTATATCCTTAATTGATGAAACTATCTTTCTATTGTTTCCGTCTGAATATATTCCCTCATCCTTTAAAACCCTTGCACCTAAAAGATGAACTACTATATATGATTTTTCTTCATCTGGAACATTTATATTAAACTTTTTCTTTATTCTCTCTATTATATATTCCGCTGCTTTATACTCATTAGATTCTAATACAAAATCTTCATTTATGCTAGGTATATAAAGCTCCTTACCTAGTTGTATGCGCTTAATCATTATTGCTAAATGTGTAAATATCCCACCATAAGATTCATCTGTAAACTCTTTTTTTAAGATAATTTCTGCCCCTCTTATAACCTCATCTAAAAATTCTACTATTTCTTCACTAAATAATAATGAAAATTGTAAATTAGCTATCTTTGAAGTTCCCTTCTTTGTTGCAACATACTTTAATACCTCTTCACTAGAAAAGCTTTGAGACATAACCTCTTTAAGTGCATCTCTTTTGTCTATTTCATCCCCAATAACTAGCATACCCCTTCTATTTCCTCTATTTATACTTAAGTTATTAGCCTTTAGCCATTCCTCTACAATGTCAATTTCCTTAAGTACAGTATTTTTAGATACAGATAACATACTCTCGAAAAAATCTAAATTTACAGGTTCACTACTTTCTAACAATTTTGCTACAATAAATTTAAACCTTTCATCCTTACTATAAGAATATTTAAATGGTGTATAATTGCCTCTAAACTCATCTATAAATTCATATAGTTTATCATCTTCAGATAGCTTAATTCCTTTATTATGTTTCTTCTCTATATAATCAAACTTATTTCTTACTAAAAACTTATCTATCTTATCTATTTTATATCTTATTGCTCTTTCTGTGAGATTATATTTTTCAGCTATATCACTAATCTTGATAAAATCATTTTTATCCTTTAGATAAAACAGTATATCCAAACAATCCTTCTTTAGTTCCATTAAAACACACCTTTTCTCTAAACTTACTTCTCCCAATAAGTTTCTAGTATTGTTATCTCTCTACCATTTTCATCTTCTATCTTATGAGCACAAATCACATTTTTGTCCCCTGATTCTAATATCTTTGTCTTTGATTTTACTGTATATCCATAAGTAATTTCCTTTTCAAACACAATCTTGACTCTATTTAATCTAAAATCTTTAACTATATCTAGAGGTACAGTTTCTATTGCCCATTCTAAATACTTTACATTATTAACATGTCTATTAGAATCTATATCGCTATATCTAACCTTAAAATCTGATTCTATAAATTCTTCCTCAAACTTAGTTATCTTGTCCATTTCTATAAGCTTTTCTAAATCTTCATTAAGTCCATATGCCTCATATTGATCCTTTGGAATTCTAATAGGTCTTCTCTTTGTTAAATCAATTAGAAAGAATAATGCAGTAGCTTCTACTAATACTTTTCCACTCTCATCTTCTATTGTATAGTTTCTATAGGCATAAAATTTTTTAAACCCAGCCGCCTCTGTACTTACAGTGACTCTATCCTCATACTTAGGATACTCATTAACCTTTATATCATATGCATAGAAAACCCATGCCATATTATCTCTAATGAGCTCTGATAATCCTACCCCTAAACTGTTCGACTGCCTTGTTCCTATATCACAAAATATATTCATTATAGTTGAGATAGTTGCTTTAAGCCTATAGTCAACATCATTGTAATTTATATCATAAACTCTTGTGTATCTTTTTGCCATAATAAACCCCCTAGTAAATAAATCTAAATATATTTTATCATATTTAAGAAGTATTATTCTAATATATTTATATAGTGATATAATTATGTTGAGGAAAAATTTGTATTTTAGGAGATTTTAAATGAAGAAATTTATAGTTTTTATTCTATTACTTCTAACTTTAGCTCTTGCCTTTTTTTATTATAAATTTTATATAACTAATAAAGACTCTATTAATAAAAAAGGTTCTTCTAACATAGTGAAAGATGACGTCAATAAATCCTCTAAAGAAAAACCCAATGATATTCAATCTGAGCCCAAAGATACTATAGAAGAGATTTATGATATTAAAGGTGTTTCTATTAACATTAAAGGAAAATCATGGGATAACATGCTTGAATCTCGTAAGAAGCAAGTTGCTCTAGCTAAAAAATATCCTGATTCTGTATTTACAAATGGTATAACTACTAAAAAGCAAATAGCTTTAACATATGACGATGGTCCTGACCCAGGTAGAACAGATAGATTACTAAATATTTTAAAAAACAAAAATGTAAAAGCCACATTCTTCTTATTAGGCGAAAAAGTCAAAGCTAATCCCAAAATAGTTAAAAGGATATTTGATGAAGGTCATCTTCCTATGAACCATACTTATTCACATAAAGAACTTACAAAACTAAGCTTAGATAAAGTAAAAAAAGAAGTTTTAGATACTGAAAACTTAATAGAAAATTTGACAGGAAAAAAGCCCAATATAATAAGACCACCTTATGGAGATATAAACGCTAAACTTATAGATGATTATTTTGATAAGGAAAATTATAAAATTGCGCTTTGGTCAATAGATACATTAGATTGGTCTCAGAAAGAAGCTACTAACATAGTTAAAAATGTTGAAGATAACGTAAGAAATGGTGATGTAATACTTATGCATACTTCTGCCACAGATGAAACCTTAAAGGCTACAGAGACTATAATAGACGATTTAAGAGCTAAAGGATATGAATTTGTAACAATAGACAAAATACTAAATGTTCCCGCCTATAGATAAACAAATGGGTTAGTAAATAATACTAACCCATTAAAAATTATTTATTTAATGCTTCTAATAATGCTTCTAAGTTTAATCCATGAACTATGGACGCTTCTTCTATAGTTTCTGATTGAGCAGATGGACAACCTACACAACCCATTCCAAAACTCATTAGAACTTCTGCTTTATCTGGATTTTCTCTAACTACCTCACCTATTGTCATATCCTTAGTAATCATCAAAATCTACCTCTTTTCAATTTAAATTCGTAATCTCTTACTTACATAAGTATAGTATATTACATTTAATTATTCAATAATTATAATCTGTTTTAAACGTAGATAATCTCTAACATTTTACTATTATTTTCTATGGTAACCCTGTAAAAGTTATGCTATAATCTTGGGGTACAATTAATGAAACTCCCTCTCACATTCGTTCGAATGAGTAAGTTCAACTTATTAAATCAGAGATTTAGAGTTTCACTTATAGTTGAATACGGGCTACTGGTATCACTGACCTCTTGTTGAAGGGAGGTGATACATATGAGTAATGACGTTTTAATGTTACTATTTCAAGGCGGTTTATTCTTAATAGCACTATTAACGTTAATAGTACTGCTTATAGAAAAAATCTCAAAAAAATAGTAGCCCCGTAATCGCAAGTGGATGCTACTAATTTTTTAATATTAAATTATAGTGATACCAGTTGCCTAGCAACTAGAATTGTATACTATAGAGTTTAAGACATATTAGCCGTATGTTTTAAACTCTATTTTTATCTTCTACATTTTATATTTACATTATACCAAACTTTTATGAAAAATAAACCTATTATTTTTTATAAGATTTACTTTATGAAAGTTACTATAAACTCAGTTCCCTTATTTATCTCACTTCTAGCTTCTATCATTCCACCATTTGCTTCTATTATAGATTTACTTAAAGACAAACCAATCCCCACAGACTCTTTATTCTTATTGTTTTTACTTTTATAAAATCTATTAAATATTTTAGGCAATTCTTCTGCATCTATTCCCACACCATTGTCTCTTATACTAACCTTTGAATACATTGCATTGTCAATTAGGCTTATCTCTATCTTTCCATTTTCATTAGTATGTTCTAATCCGTTTTTTATTATGTTTATAAACGCTTCACTAAGCCATTCTTTATCATGATTTATATAACTACTACAAAGGTTTAAATCAAACACTATACTCTTCTCTCTAGCCTTTGAATATAGCGTATCTAAGGAATCTTCAATAGTTTCTTTTAGATTCTCATTTCTTATGTTAAAGGCTATAGTTCCTGTATCTAACTTTGCTAACTTTAATAAATTTTTTATTAACCATTCCATTCTATTTATTTGAGTTTTAGAATTTTGTAAGAAAAAACTTTTTTCCTCATTTGATAAATTTTCATCAATTAATATTTCATTATACATTTTTAAAGCTGCCAAAGGAGTTTTTAGTTGATGTGATATATCTGATAAGGTATTTTTTAAAAAAGTTTTTTCTTTAGATAAATTTAATATACTTTGCTGAAGTCTCTTTCTTATATCGTCAAAAGCAAATACTAGCTTTCCGTAATCACCTTCTAAATATTTATACTTCTTACTAATTAAACTATCTTCTAAAGATTCCTGCATACTCACAGCTAATAAATTCATTTTCTTATAAATATAATTTAACATTATAGACATTAGTAATATTAGACAAAAGGAAAAGCTTATTAGAAAAATTATATTATTGTTAATCAAATTCTTATATACAGTATTTATAGGCTCTAAGAACTCTTTATCTAAGCTTGCATTATATCCATATTTATCTATGATCTCATATCCTAACTCCTTATGATTTAAATCATTTTCTTTGAGTAAAATAGCCACTTCTTCTGCGTATTTCTTGTCCTTTTCCCCTATAATTCCCACTAAATTGGCTTGAATATCCAAATAACTTTTTTCTAATGTTCTAACATTATTATCTGTTAATTTAATATTTATTGCAATTCCCAGAAACATTATTAAAAACCCAATCAATAAACCTATCCAAAATCCTCTGTTATTAAAGCATCTCATAATCCTACCCCTTATAAACTTTTTTATTCCACTTATATCCTATACCTCTTATTGTAGTAATGTATTCAGGGCTTCTTATATCATCTTCTATTTTTTCTCTTATCCTTCTTATATAAACTGATAATGTATTAGAATCTATAAAATCACTCATCCCATCTAAAAGCTTGTCTAATATTAAATCTCTTTCTAAAACAATTCCAGGATTATTCATAAATATTGATACTAATCTATATTCCTGAGCTGTTAGCAAAACTTCTTCATTGTTTTTTCTAACCTTTATATCCTTTGTATCAAGCTCTAAATCTCCTGATTTAAGTATATCCGAACTTGTAGAATTTTTATTTATTCTTCTTAATATAACTTTTATTCTAGCTATTAATTCTCTTACTCCAAAAGGCTTAGTTATATAATCATCTCCACCCATTTCAAGTCCTAATATAACATTAACCTCTTCATCTAAAGCCGTTAAGAATATTATTGGCATATCACTTTTATCTCTTATGTGCTCACATACTGAATATCCTGTTCCATCTGGTAATGATATATCTAATAAAGCTAAATCTATTGACTCATTATCTATAACTTCTATTGCATCTTTTACAGTATAAGCTTTTTTAACATTAAATCCCTCTTTTCTCAAAGTAAATTCTATACCTATAGCTAATGCTTCATCATCCTCTAATAAAAGTACATTCATAAATTTACCCCCAAAAATTATTCAAAATTAAAATTGATAATTATCTTAAGATAATTATCAATTTTAATACTTAATTATATATTAATATATTTTCCTGTTAATATATATATTTTTTTGTTTAACTTTCCATCTTTATAGTTTCTATAATATTTATCTTTTTCAGCTTTAATAACCCCGGTAAAGCTGACAAAATACCTATTAATATCGATATAAGTGTAACTGTCAGTACAGTGAACCAAGGTATTACACTTATGAAATTTGAACCCTTATTTATAATTGTTCCTATCTTATAACTTATTAAACTCCCTATAATCCCACCCCAAAAGGCGCTAACTATACCGTAAAATGCTCCCTCTAAAAATATAACCTTTCTTATTCTTTCACTAGACATACCAAGACTCATCAAACAAGCTAATTCCTTAAGCCTTAAAGTTATATTGGTATTAATTATATTAATTATATTTACAGCTGCAATTAATGCTATAACTGATACAAATCCATAAAATAATATATTTATTTGCATTAGCATATTTTTTTCATTAGCATTTTTCTTTGCTAAATCAATATTTACACCCAATACATTGTTTTCAGATAATACTTCTTTTATTTTATTATTCATAATTTCTGTTTTATTTCTATCATTTAATACAATATTAATAGCACTTGGAATTGTAGTTAAATATTCTTTAGAAAATTTATTATCTTTAGACTTCATAGCTATTACCTTTTGATTAATAGTGTTAGCAGTCTTCGGTGTCATTATTATTTTTACTCCACCTTCTTCTATGTCAAACGGTGCATCATCTATAACAGCTAAGACATTTAGCTTATATACTTCATTAGTTTTTATATTTTTAGGTGTATTTGATTCACTAATTCTTCTATAGTCCCCTGATTCACCATCATCAGATATCTTCTTAACATTCCTACCTATATCCCCATTAAAATTAATAAATACTTCATCTCCGACATTTAAATTAGTAATATTGCCATTATATCTATTTTTATCTTTTTTAAAAGTTCCTTTATTTATAACTATTATTCCATCTTTCTTTTCCATTTTATCAAAATCTATATTTCCTTTAAGCAACTTACTACTACATAAATTAACTTCTTGCTTTTCATATACAGATATTCTGCTTGGTATATTTTCTACATTTTTATTATTCAATTTATAATAATCCCTTTTTTTATTTCCTATACAATCTAAAAATGAGCTATTTACCTTATCCCTATCTATAATCACTGAATACTCTGGAGTTATATATTCTGAATAAACTGATTTAACTCCATCTAAAGCTTTAATTTTGTTAAAAATACTATGGTAAGAATCTTTATTTTCCTCATCTATATAAGTAATAATATCTATATTTCTTGATACATTATCCTTTTTCTCTACTAGACCTACTATAGCCCTCATTCCTGCTGTGAATGAGATAACTAATATTATACTTATGCTCATTGAAAAAACCGTAATTCTATATCTCTTTCTATTTCTTTTTAAATTTTTATAGGCTATTAAACCTTCTGCCTTTAATAATTTTTTTGCTATAAAAGCTCGGGTCTTTTTTATCTTTTCCTTTTTTATAAATCTTCCACCACTTATAGCTACTAATGGTGAAATCCTACTAGCTAACTTTGTTGGTAAAAGTACAGAAATATATACTGTAAGTAAACCTATAATTGCACTTAAAATAATCGCTTTATATGAAATAACAGCTTCTACATTTCCAGTGCCGATAAAACTTCTTATCCCTGAAGTCACATTATTAAGTATGAGTATAACAATTTTTAAGCTTAGAATTCCTAATAACACACCTATTGGTATTGCTATTATACCCAAAATAGTTGCTTCTCGTAATACTAATTTTTTAATTTGTCTTGGAGTACATCCCAGCATTCTAAATACTCCAAACTCTTTTGTTCTTTGAACTACAGATATATTAAATGCATTATATATGATAGATATAGTAGCTAAAATTATTATAGCTATAACACTTGCAGTTACAGCATCTATAGCTCTACTAGTTACTCTATATTCTTTAATACCTAAAAAATCTAATAAGGGCTTATTAGCAGTTACTTTATCTTTATTTTTTTCTAAATCCTTAAATTCATTTATAGTATCATTTAATTTATTATTTTCTTTAAATTTAACATAAAGAAAACTATTTTTCTCCAAACTAATATCTTTTTTACTATAAGCTGTTGCAAACTTGCTATTAGGATATCCGCTTAAAATACCTACAAGTTTAAAATTAACCAGTTCATTATTTTCACTGTTCTTAAATTCAATAGTTTCGCCTATCTTAGCATCTTTTTTTATCCTTTCTATAGCACAATCGTCTAAAACAATTTCTTTATCATTTTTAGGAAGTTCTCCTTGCTTAAGCTTTATTGGCTCTCCATAATCCAAATTGCCATCAAACCATTTTATATCGATACCCATTCCCTTTTCTTTTACTATCATATAGCTTTTAATAAATACATACTCATCAACTTTAGGACTTCCCTTAACCATTTGTTTTAGATTATTATCTGTATCATAAAAGTTTAAATGCCATTTACCAGATTCGAGTTTAATATTATCTATAGCTGTTTTCTTCATTGACGCTGAAAAATTGCAAAATGCAGTAATAAGCATTATAGATAAAATTATTCCTATTAAGGTAAACATACTTCTTTTCTTATTAAAAATTAAACTTCTAATAGTAACGTCTTTATATGATTTAAGCATACTAACGCTCACCTACTTCTCTTAAATACTTATCATTAACTATCATTCCATCCTGCATCCTTATAATTCTATCAGCTTCATTAGCTATATTCATATCATGAGTTACAATAACTAATGTTTGTTTATATTTTTTAGCTGAAAGTTTCAAAGCTTCTAAAATTTCTCTTGAACTTTTAGAATCCAAATTCCCCGTAGGCTCATCTGCTAGTATTATTGAAGGTTTATTAATAATAGCTCTACCTATTGCTACCCTTTGTTGTTGTCCTCCTGAAAGTTCTCCAGGTAAATGCTTCTTTCTTTCACTTAATCCTAGAAAACCTATAACTTCCTTTAAATAATCCTTATCTACCTTTTCTTCATCAATAAGCACTGGTAATGATATATTTTCTTCTATATTTAAGATTGGAACTAGGTTAAAAAACTGAAATACAAAACCGACCTTTCTTCTTCTTAAAATTGATAGTTTTTCCTCATTGTATTTAAATATATCCTCATCTTCTATAAATACTTTGCCTTCACTTGGTCTATCTAGTCCACCTAATAAATGTAGTAAAGTACTCTTTCCAGAACCTGAAGCACCAACTATAGCAACAAATTCTCCACCTTTAATATTAAAGCTAACACCATCTAAAGCCTTTACTTGATTTTCTTTTTCACCATAATATTTACTTAAATTCTCAACCCTTAAAACATTCATTTAATCTCCCCCTAAATACTAATTTCTATAAACTTATGTTAGCATATTAGTCTTACTATAATATTTCTAGAAATCTTACTCTTTAGTAAGATTTCTAGAAATAAAAAAGGCATATTATCACAAATATGATAATATGCCTTATATAATGTAATGGTGTAACAAGAAGCATTTTTAAAATTCTATATTAAAGTTCTCCAACTCTAATAGTTTGGTCTCTCTTTGGTCCAACACCAACTATAGAAACTCTAACCCCAGTGAATTCTTCTATTCTCTTTATATATTTCTTAGCATTTTCAGGTAGTTCTTCATAGCTTCTAGCGTCAGCTACTTCTTTTCCCCAACCTTCAAATTCTTCGTAAACTGGCTCACAAACAGCTAAGTCTTCTAAACTTGCAGGGAAGTAATCTATAACTTCTCCATTAAATTTGTATCCAGTACATATTTTAATTTTTTCAAGACCTGCTAATGTATCTATCTTAGTTACTGCAAGAGAAGTTAATCCACAAACTCTAGCTGTAGTTTTTACTATTACAAGGTCAAGCCATCCACATCTTCTAGATCTTCCAGTAGTAACGCCATATTCATGACCTACTTCTCTTATCCAGTCACCTACTTTATCATTAAGTTCTGTTGGGAATGGTCCTTTACCAACTCTTGTTGTATAAGCCTTAGTTATACCAACAGCATTTGTTATCATAGTTGGTCCTATACCAACACCATTTGAAACTCCACCTGAAGTTGTATTTGATGATGTAACATATGGATAAGTACCATAATCTATATCAAGAAGCATACCTTGAGCACCTTCAAATAAAACTGTTTTATCAGCTTTTATTGAATCATATACTCTTACTGAAGTTTCAGTAACAAAAGGTCTTAATCTCTTAGCAAATTCTAAATATTTAGCACATATTTCTTCATAGTTTAAAGCTTCTCCGCCTAAAACTTTAGTTATATATGCATTTTTCATTTCTATGTTTTCTTTTAATTTTTCTTTAAAAACATCTTCGTGCATAAGGTCACAAACTCTTATACCACATCTTTCAATTTTATCTGTATAACATGGCCCTATACCTTTTCCTGTAGTTCCTATGTCATTTTTTCCTCTTGCTCTTTCTTTTAAAGCATCTAAAACTCTGTGATATGGCATTATAAGGTGTGCTCTATCACTTACTATAAGTTTTTCTGGAGTAACCTTTACGCCTAAACCTTCTAAATAATCTATTTCATTAAATAAAGCTTCTGGATCTACTACAACACCATTTCCTATTACATTTAATTTTTCATCATGTAATATTCCTGATGGTATTAAGTGAAGTTTGTATTGCTTATCTTCAACTTCTACAGTATGACCTGCATTGTTTCCCCCTTGGAATCTAACAACTACCTCAGCTTCTTCTGCTAGGTAATCTGTCATCTTACCTTTTCCTTCGTCACCCCATTGAGCTCCTAAAACGATAAATGCTGACATATAACTTCCTCCTCGCTTAAAAGAATTTTAAAATTCTTTTATATCTATACCTAATTGTTTAAAATTTTAACTATTTTATTATTTACATTAGTATATAGATTTTATTAATTACTTATTTGGGTATATTAAAAATAATAACTCCCTATATCATACTATCAAAGTAAAAGCTAATGGTCAACAAAATTAACGAATATTTTTTATATAAAAGTATAAATAATTCGTTAATTTAATGTTATAATTAGATATCAATAATTTTTATGAGGTGATTTAATGAATATTTATGAAGAAGCTTTAAAGTTTCATGAAGATAATAAAGGTAAACTAGAAATTATCTCTAGAGTACCAGTTAAAGATGCTAGAGATTTAAGCCTTGCTTATACGCCAGGAGTTGCTGAACCTTGTAAGGAAATTCATAAAGATAAATCGAAAGCTTATACATACACAAGGAAATGGAATACAGTAGCTGTAGTTTCTGATGGTACTGCTGTTTTAGGTCTTGGTGATATTGGTCCTGAAGCTTCATTACCAGTTATGGAGGGCAAATCTATATTATTTAAAGAATTTGGTGGAGTAGACGCTTTTCCTATAGTATTAGATACTAAAGAAGTTGATGAAATAGTAGAGACAGTAGTCAGAATAGCTCCTGGTTTAGGTGGAATAAACTTAGAAGATATATCTGCACCAAGATGTTTCGAAATAGAAAAAAAACTTAAAGAGAGGTTGAACATCCCAGTATTTCACGATGATCAACATGGAACTGCAATAGTTGTTCTTGCAGGACTTTTAAATGCTCTAAAAATAGTAAATAAAAAATTAGAAAATTCAAAGGTTGTTGTTAATGGTGGTGGTTCTGCAGGTACTGCTATAACTAAACTACTTCTATCTACAGGTGTTAAGGATATAGTTGTTTGTGATATAAATGGTGCTTTACACAAAAATACTGATTTCAAAAATAACGCTCAAAAGGAATTAGCTAACTTAACTAACCCAAGGAATGTTTCTGGTACTTTAGCTGAAGTTATAAAGGATACTGATATTTTTATAGGGGTTTCAGCACCCAATATAGTTACTAAAGAAATGGTTATGTCAATGAATAAAGATGCCATAATATTTGCTATGGCAAATCCAACACCAGAAATTTTCCCAGATGTAGCAAGAGAAGCTGGTGCTAGAGTCGTAGGTACAGGCCGTTCTGACTTCCCTAATCAAGTAAATAACGTTTTAGCTTTCCCTGGAATATTTAGAGGTGCTTTAGATGTAAGAGCAAGTGATATAAATGAAGATATGAAAATAGCTGCTGCCTTTGCTATAGCTAACTCTGTATCTGAAAAAGATTTATGTGAAGATTTCGTTATACCTAAATCTTTTGACAAAGATGTTCAAAATAAGGTTTCTCAAGCTGTAAGAGAAGCAGCTATAAAGAGTGGCGTAGCTACAATTTAGTATAAAAAGACTATAAAATTAGTTTTGATAAAATAACAATTTAAGCCACAAACTAAAACAGACTATTGGTATCTTTAAATCTACCAATAGTCTTGTGTTTTCTTAAAATCTACTAATATAGTTTATAATTTATCATTTATAGTTTGTAATTAATCATTAAGCTTATTGATTAATTCATGCTCCAATCTATTTTAATATAATCCCTTATTGTTAACTAATCATAAAAGAAGTCATAGACATTGAAGCATTTTGAATCCCCTCATATATGAAAGTTATTTTTTCATTCTTTTGTTTTAATCCAGCTATATAAAGCAAAGGTACATAGTGCTCATCTGTAGGTACAGATTTTAATGCTAACTCACCAGAGTCTTTATAATTTATGAGTTTTTTATGGTCATCATTTAATAATGCATCCTTTATATACTCTTCGAATTTTACAGCAAAATCTTGTGGTTCTGCATCCATATCATAGTCCATATATCTAAAACTATGAACTATATTTCCACTACCTATTATTAAAAAACCCTTATCTCTTAATTCACTAAGTTTTTTTCCTAACTTATAATGATAATTTTCATCTTCTAACGCATTTAAACTTAGCTGAAATACTGGAATGTCAGCTTTAGGATAAATATGCTTTAATATTCCCCATGCACCGTGATCTAATCCCCAAGATTCAGTAGCTAAAACACCTAAATCTTTTACTTCTTCTAATGCCTCTAAAGCATACTTTCTACTTCCCGTAACTTCATATTTAATATTATACAGTTCATCAGGAAAGCCATAAAAATCGTAAATCTGTTTTGGGGTGTCAGATATATTTATTCCTGCTCCATTAGTCCTCCAATGCGCTGATATGACTAGTATTGCTTTAGGTGTTTCTATACTGTGTCCAAGTTTTTTTAAAGCTTCTGTGTATTCATTTTCTAGTGCAATATTCATAGGACTACCATGAGCTATAAATAATGCTGGCAATCTTTTGACCATAAAACTTCACTCCCTTTTATTCAATATAGGTTACAAATTCCTCTATTGGTTTTCTGTAGCCTCTAAATCTTTTATTATTCTGATCTTCTTTACCTATAGTTATAAGTAACACTATTTCATACTTATCATCTATCTTGAATAATTTTCTTGTTTCTTCTCTATCAAAGCCTATCATAGGACATGTATCCCAGCCTTTATTTTTAGCACTTAACATAAATAACATAGCTGACAAAGCTCCATTTCTAACGGCTTCTTCTTGCATAAAGCTTTCGCCCCTACTTTCATACAACTTGTATATAGCATCTACTGTTTGAGCATATTGAATGGAATCCATTATCTTAAGCCATTTCATTGGCTCATATAATTTTTCTGCGTTTTTATATGCTTCCTTATCTCCTAAGACTAGAATAGCTGCTGATGCTGTATGTACCTTATATTGATTGCAAGCTTTTTCTCTAAAAACTTCCTTTAAACTATCATTATTTATAACCAAATAATTTGCATGCTGAAGATTGAAACATGAAGGTGCTAGTGCAACCTCTTTAAAGATTTCATTTAATTCATCTTTTGATATCTTCACTCCTTCTTCAAAATTATTTGCTGATCTTCTCTCATCTACAATTTCTGAAAAATTTTTATTAATCATAATAATTTCCCCCTAATATATTTTACTTAATAATTTTTATTACTTACTTTATGTAAGTATATTACCATAATTGATTATATAAAATCAAGTTATTTAATAATTTTTTTATTTATTTTTTAAAGAAATAATTTTAAAATTATTTAAAGTGGTATATAATTAAATACTATTAGAAGATTATTTATATATTAAGAAGGTGAAAATATGAATGATTTAAAGCTATGTCCTAAATTCGAAACAGCCTTTAGTCTATTAGGGAAAAGATGGACTGGACTTATATTAAAAGTTTTATTAGATGGGCCTAAAAGATTCTCTGAAATAAAAGCTGTCATCCCAGAGCTAAGTGATAAGATGTTAACAGAAAGATTCAAAGAATTAGAACTTAATGATATAGTTAAAAGAAATGTATACCCAGAAACCCCTGTACGTATAGAATATGAACTTACTGAAAAGGGTAAAGACTTAGAAGTTGTTATGGATAGCCTACAAAATTGGGCTTCTAAGTGGATAAAATAATTAAGGTGTCTCAACATAATTGAGACACCTTAACTATTATTAAATCAATTAATTATTTCTTAGGTAATATAACTTTAAATATAGAACCCTTAGGTCTATTTTCTATACACATTATATTCCCTCCATGTTTTTTTACAATCCAATATGCTATTGAAAGTCCTAAGCCTGAACCTCCAGTTTCTCTGGACCTTGCTTTATCCTCTCTAAAAAACCGTTCAAATATCCTTTGTCTATTTTCACTTTTTACCCCTATTCCATCGTCTTCTATACAAAGAATAAATTCTGTTTTTGAATTGTTTACTATAACCTCTATAACACCATTACTATCTGTATATTTCATAGCATTGTCTAAAAGAATTATAAGTAATTGTTTAATTCTATCCTTATCACAGTTTATAAACTCATCCCCGTTAAATTCTAACCTTACACTCTTTTCTTCAAGTTCACCTATTTCTTTATATGTTTCTACTATTTCATATATTAAAGCTTTAATATTAAGGTTCTCAATCTCAATTTCTGTTGAATTAGAATCAGCCCTTGCTAAAGTTAATAAACTTGAAACTAGTTTTGATAATCTTCTAGTTTCTGATAATGGCATACTTATATATTCTACCTTATCTATTATTTTTGAATTAGGTTCTTTAAGTAATGCTTCTAATTTTGTTTGAATTATAGTTAATGGTGTCCTTAATTCATGTGAAGCATTTTCAACAAACTGTCTTTGTTTTTCCCATGATTCTAATATAGGCTTCATGCTCTTTTCAGTTAAATAAAAACTAGCACCTATAGATAATATTATTATAAAAGTTCCTCCAAAAATAAGTATTGTAAAAAGCTTTTCTAATAACTTATTTTCTGAATTTGTGTTTATTAATAATTGAATAATATCATCTTTATTATTATCAGACCTTTTAAAACTTAAAGACCTAAAATAATAATCTTCTATTTTCAAATCCTGTATTTTATCAAAATCAGTTGTTTTTAATTCTGAACTATTTTCCATTATAAACTCATTTGCAAAATCATAAGACTTAATATTTCCTAAACTGTCTTTTGCAACAACTATTATTCTAGGATTTTGTTTTCCGCCTCCACCTTTTCCACCTTTTTTATGTTTAATCATTGTATCTTTATAATTCAAAAGTTCCTTATCTACACTTTCGTACTGATTACTAGATACAAACTTATAAATTATCAAACTAAAAATAGAAAATAAGACTATATAAATTATTATGTTTGTAGCTAATATAATAACTTTTTTCTTATTACCCCTCATCTTGCACATCCTCTGATAAAATATACCCTACTCCCCTTATAGTTTTAATATATTTATCATAACCTTTAGTCTTAAGTACTTTTCGCAAATTACTAGCATAAACCTCTACTACATTAACAGTAGTATCTGAATCAAATCCCCATATCCTATCAAAAATCTGTTCCTTTGTTAATATGACATCCTTGTTATTTATTAAATATTCCATGAGGTCAAATTGTTTACCCTTTAAAACTATATTACTACCATCTATAGTCATACTTCTTTTTGTTATATCTAATTCAAGCTCTAGAAACCTTATCTTGTTTTCCTTTAATATAGTTCCATTTCTCCTTAATATAGCTTCTATTCTAAGCAATAGCTCTTCTGAAAAAAATGGCTTTATTATATAATCATCTGCTCCAATCTTAAACCCTTTTATCTTATCATCAATTGAATCTTTTGCTGTTAAAAATAAAACTGGTGTAACTATTCCCTTTTCTCTTATAGATTTTAAAACTTCATATCCATCCATATTAGGCATCATTATATCTAAAATAATAACATCATATATATTTTGTAAAGCCAAATACAAGCCTTCTTCTCCATCACTAGCAAAGTCACATTCAAATAATCTTTTAATCGAATCTGCTATACTCTCTCTTAACAAATCATCATCTTCTACTATTAAAGCCCTCATTAAAATATCTCCTCATTAAAATTATATATTCTTATTTTTCCTAGAAAACATAGCAAATACAATAATGTAAGTTACCAAAACAAATATTGCTACTGTTAAAACTACTAAATAATTCGGTATTGCTATCAATATAATATTTCTAAATTTTAAACCTATAACTACCATAATTCCTATCAAAGCTATATTTATAATCCACATTAAATAAAAACTTTTACTTTTTAAGATATTTCTTGATTGTTTTTTTTCATCTAGTCTTATAATCACTTTTATTATAATATATGCAAAAATAACACTTATTATCGTATTTAAAATTGGTACCAATGTAAATGAATAATTTGTTTGTTCTAAGTTATCTAATGTTATTATTTTTACATCTTTTAATTTTAAAATAACATCTAATGCTATAAAGAAAAAAGCCATACCTAATCCTATTTGAATAAATTCTTTTACATTTTTTAAAAAATATAATTTATTATCATCTTTATAAGATTTTATAACTTCATCACAAAAAATCTTATAATCTCCGACTACTATATTTAAATCTTCTCCTCTTTCTTGTGCCCCTAGTAGGATATCTAAAATATCATTAACAGCTTCTTCTCCATCATCCTGAGTAAGCTCACATTTTACATAAGCTATTATGTCTGTTACTAACTCACTATACTCTTTGTTTATTTTTTGACTATTTTTATAGTTTAATTTTATTAACTCCTTAGTTTTCATATTAAACGCCCCTTTCATAATCAATAAAAATTTTTTCCACAAACCCCTTAAATTCTATCCACACATCATAGAATTCCTCTAGATCTTTTTCCCCAAGCTCTGTTAATAAATAATACTTTCTCATAGGTCCAAAAGGTGATTCCTTCTTTATTGATTTTAATAACCCCTTCTTTTCTATTCTTGTAAGAAGAGGATATATAGTACCTTCTGTACATTGGCCAAACCCATACTCTCTAAGTTCAGTAACTATCTCGTATCCATACGCCTCGCCTTTATGCTTTATTATTTTTAATATGCATCCTTCCAAAACACCCTTTAGTAATTGTGATTTATCATTCATACTTACCTCCATACTTTGTTTAACATAGTAGTTGTTTTAAAAATTAAACTAGCTTATTATTAGCTAGTTATTATGTTATACATAGTAGTTGATTTTAGTATAATATCAAGAAATCGTTATGTCAATATTCTCTAAACAACTTATTTTTAATTTTTCATTTGAAAATCAAACTCATTTGTTGTAAAATAAAAACTGTTTGTACAACTAAAATATTTATAATATAATTTTCTTAATTTCATTGTAACCATTTTCTACTTATTTAAAATATATATTTTTAAGGGGATAAAGTATTATGTTCAAAAATCAAAAAATAGCTAAAACCATTGAAGAAATTGAAAGCAATTTTAATTCTAATAATTTAGAAGGTCTTAAAAAGATTAACAAATTTAGCTCTAATAAATCAATAAAATTATCAGCTAATGTTATGAAAATTTTCAGAAGTATTTCACCTAAAATAACCAAACTAACAAAAGGAATTTTAGGTGTAGCTATTAAAGTAAGCACATTCAATGTACAACTATTACATTTTTCTAAAGAATTAGAAAACTTATCTACAGAGTTAGAAAAAAACTCTGAAAACCTTTTTGATTCTATAGAAGAAACTAATAACAGTATGTCTGAAATATCTACAGTAATGTATAAATCAGCAAATGAAATATCAAATGTATCACAAATGGCCAATTCAATATTTGATGACATAGATAAAAATGATGGCATTTTAAATGAAATTAGTTCTATAAATTCTGATCTTTCTAATAATGCAAAATCTATAGAAGAAGATACTACTAATTTAAATAAGATAATAAATGAAATGAGAACTATAGTAAGTGGTATAGAAAGTGTCGCTTCTAATACAAACTTATTAGCCTTAAATGCTAGTATAGAAGCAGCAAGGGCTGGCGAACATGGTAAAGGTTTTGCAATAGTCGCAGAAGAAGTTAGAAAACTTTCTGAGACTACTACTGAGCAATTAAACACGATGAAAAAATTTATGGAAACTATAGAGACAGCTTCACTTAAGAGTCTGGATAGTGTTTCCTTTACCTTAAAAAATATTGACTCCATTAATGAAAAAAGTTCTAACTTAAAGACTTCATTTTCAAAATCAAAAAATGATATTACATATGTTATAAATGGTGTTCAAGAAATTGCAACAAAATCTGAGGAAATTGCAGCCTCAAGCGAAGAAATTTCTGCAGTAATGGATCTTATTAATAAAAATGCTGAAAACACCGTTGAAGCGTCTAAAAAGATTAGGGATAAATCTATTCTAGCTAAAAATATAGGTAATGATATAGGTGAAATAGAGTTAGAAATATCCGATTTGGCTAAATTAAGTGGTGAAATAACTAAGGAAGAATATTTAAAAGTTTCAAAAGAAGACTTTCTTACAAATCTAGATAAAGCAATAGTTGCCCATACAAACTGGGTTGATAATTTACTATCTATGTCAAATGAAATGAAACTTAAACCAATTCAAATAAATGGACATCGTTGCGGATTTGGTCATTTTTATAATATCGTAAAACCTACTCACCCTCAAATAAAAGAAATTTGGGATAAAATAGATAGTATTCATCTAGATTTACATAATATAGGTGCTTTAGTAGAGGATAATATTAAAAATAACCAAGCCTCACAAGCACAAGAGAATAGCAAAAAAGCTAAGGGAAAATCTATCCAAATTATAACTATGTTAAACTCTATGAAAAATATTGCTATAAATTTAGGGGAAACTGAAACTATATTTTAATTTGAAAAGCAGGTGAATTTGAGCCATCACCTGCTTTCTAAATTTATTTTACATCAATTATAATTTGATTTTTTCTATCTAAGCTATCCTTCTCCTCTTGTTCTAACCAAACTTTATACTCTTTACCTTTTTCTAATTTAAAAGTATATTTAACATCTTCATACTTTCCAATTTCTTCATTACTAAGAGACCTTTTATCTCTTATGACATCATCATTTTGCTCATAAAAGTTTTTATCTATTTTTTCTTCTAAACTCCTATTTGGAGGTACTAATAAAATCTCATATCCTCTTCTATAATTCTTAAACTCACCCTTATAATCCACTCTTAATGTTAATGTATTATCTTTATTTTCTACAGATTTAATCAACATACTCATATTTTCGCCCTGTCTAAACTCTGCTCCAGCTTTAAAATCACTAATAGGCACTTCTATATACTTATCTTTAAAGATCTGTTCTTTTTGTTTAATATCATTATCTCCATATGCTCTAACATTGTTTCTTGGAATAAATGTGATCTTTTTAGGTGTTTCTTTAAATCCTTTATATAAATCTATATTTTTACCATTGCTTCCTGAACCACTTAATGGTATTGCCATTTCTCCTTTTTCATTTAGGAAATACCCCATTTGAAATCCAGTCATTTTATCTTCTACTTTTCTAAGTTTATAGTATTTTTCTATTAATTCTTGATTTTCCTTTGTGTTATCAATTTTTTCTATAATACTATTAATTCTTTCTATAGACATTTGATGTGGATCTACTTTTTCATCTTTAAATTTACTTTCTATTTTCTTTTTTGCCTCTTCTAAATCTGCAAAAACTCTTGTATCCTTAGTAGCTAATACCTTCATTTCTATTGGTGTTATTATAATTTTATCCAACGTATATTTATATCCTTCCACATCATATTCATGATTTACATTTATAACCTTAGTATCACCCATTAACTTTTCTTTTGATGTTTTAAACTTAAAGTTCCAAGGTCCCTTATTATATTTACCATCATGAAGATGTATTTCATTTATAGTCCAATCTATATTTATATCTTTATCAAGTTTTAAATCAGAAATATCATAATTATTTATTACTGCATATTTTTGCCCTCCATCTTTTATATCCTCTATCTTAACATCATCAATACGATCCTCATTATCTTTTCTCCAATCGGTTTTGTCTCTTTTCATTATTTCTTTTCCGTTTATTTTCAATGAAGTATTTCTCATTTGAACACCCCACTGTAACTTTTCCTTACTTGTTACTGTATAAATGAACTTTAAACTCGATTCATCATATATAACACTTTCTAAACTTACTTCCATATTGTTTTTATTCTGAACTATATTTTTATTATCAGCATATTTTCCCATATTACTATTAAAACTATATGCATTGTTTAAGTATTTAACTAGTGATCCTATACCTGGTATATTTTCCGCAAATGCAGGATTAATTGTTGCAAATCCTAAAAATCCAAAAATCAAACCTGCTGCTAAAGCGGTTCTTTTTACTATCTTTTTCTTTGAGTATAATTTCTTTTTTTCTACTTTTATATCTGTTTTTTCAATAATTTCATATGCATTTTTAAGTTTCAAATCTATAGACTCAGGGATTTTTATATCTTCGTTATTTACTTTATCCTTTATAATCTTATCTATTAATTTATCTTCCATAACTATCTCTCCTCCCTTAATAGATTGAATAATTTTTTTCTTGCCCTAGATAATCTCGACTTAACCGTACCTTCTGGTATATCTAAGGTATTACTTATATCATTAATATTTAAATCATTATAATAATAAAGTATCACTACGTCCCTAAACTCTTCATCTAAGCTCTTGATAGCCTTTCTTACATGCTCAGTTTCAACTTTATATTCATCAGTATAACTTGCATTTACAATAGCCTCTTCCGTGACTATATATTTCCCTTTACTTTTTAATATGTTGTGACATTCATTTACCATTATTTTTAATAACCAACCTTTAAAACTATTTCTATTTTTAAGCTTTCCTATATTCTTAAAAGCTTTCACTACAGTTTCCTGCATGGCATCTCCTACATCTTCATCACAACTTAAAAGACCTCTTCCTATCTTATACATATCTAATTTGTATTTTTCAATAAGGTTTATAAACGCTGTTTTATCTCCATTAATAGCTAAAGTAATCTCATCTATTATTAAATCATCATTTTTCATACTTTCTTCCTCGTAGTACATATTTTTTACATACTCCATATCATCACTCCTTTGCCATATTCATCTATAAGACATAAGAAAATGATTTTTGGTTCCCACTTTTTATTAAATTATATCTTAATTTAATAAACAAAAAAAAGAATTAAACAAAATCCTGCTAGAATCTGTCTAACTCTTTTCAATTTAACAAATTTATTTTAAATTTATATCAAGCTTATATTTATCATCAACAACAGGATCTTTTATCATTGGTAATGCTATTTTATACTTTTTCTTATTATCTATAGGTGATAGTTTTATACTTACTATATTATTCTTAGTATCTTCTAAAATAGCTGCTTCTCCATCCTCAGCTCTCTCCACATCATTAAAATCCTCATCTAATAAAACAACTGAATTAACAAAGTCATATTTATAATATCCTTCAAGTTTAAATGTTAATTTTGTATATTTATCTGTTGAATCTATTCCTTTTATTATAGCTTTACTCTTATCTCCCAGAACTATTTCTTGATTAATAAGTTCGTTTAACGGTTTAAAGTCTTTATTTTTGTCTATCTTGTATATATGAGTTACTTCATTATAAGCGTATCCATCCTTTTTTTCCTTATCTGTAGCAGGTCTGGATTTTTGTACAATCTCTTGGGGAGTATTTTTAAAATCATTATTATTTATAGTACATTGTAATATGTCATAAGATATATTATTAACTTCTTTTCCTCGGGTTCCCCACGTATTAAATAAAGGTATTAGTGTTATTCTTTTAAAATCTTTTACATCACTTAATATTGATAGTTTAATATCATACTCCTTATCAGTAGAACATGAAGAGTTTTGTCTAGTTATTAAAATATTTCCTTTTTCATCTAATACTAAATAATCTTCTATCCCTGTTCTTTTACTATTATTAACTTCATCATAGGTACCTTTTATATTAATACTATTACCTAGTGAACTAACTACTATATTTTGTACCTCTAAAGTACTATTAGGTATTTTTATTTTTTTATTTATATTTATAACTTTAGAGTTTGTTTCCTTATTTTTGTTTACTTTAAATTTAAAATCCCATTTACCTTTTTTATCTCCAACATATGCTATATTCCAATCAAGATTTATGTCTTTATCTATTTTTAAATCAGATATATTAGCATAAGTTACTACCATTAAACTTCCATCTTCAAGTTTTTTTTGTTTATCACTATGAGTATTAACCTCTTGATTGTTTAACTTCATACTACTCATTATTCCTTCATCTTGTTTTAAATCTTTTCCTTCTATTAAAGCTGTTATTGCTAAAGAATTATCATCTATTGTAACTTGATCAACATTTATTTTTATTCCATTATCTTCAACTGTTTGATTAATATTAGTAGCGTATTTTTCAAACTTATCAATAGGCTCTCCCATATTTCCATGTGTAATTTGCTTAAATATAGAACCTATACCTGGTAAAGCCTCAACTAATTGTGGGTTAGTAAACCCAATAACTGAAATCATAGCTACTGCAATTCCAGATACTGCCACTATCTTTTTATATTTAAACTTTCCCTTTCTTTTAATTTTTTCTTCCTTTCCTCTTTTAATTCCCTTTTCTATAGCAAGGTTTATTTCACTTGGAATCTCTATACTTTTTTTAAAGTCATCTATATTATTCATAACTATATAATCTCCTCCCCTAAAAATACTCTAAGTTTACTTAATCCCTTATTCAAATGAGTTTTTACAGTACCTACTGGACAATCCAAAACTTCTGCAATTTCATTTATAGTTAAATCCTTAAAGTATTTTAGGATTATTACGTTTTTATATCTATCATCTAGACCATCTATAGCATTAAGCAAATCTAATTTTGTATCACTATTTGAATCTGATACAAACTCATCATTTTCTTTCATATTATCTACCAATAAAATTACTTTTCCATTTTTTCTTATGAGATTTATAGCATTATTTATTAGTATTCTAGTTATCCACGTATTAAAATATTTAGGTTCTTTAAGTTTATCTATAGATATATAAGCTTTATAAACTGTTTCTTGTAATATATCTAATGCATCCTCTTTATTTTTCACATAGGCAAAAGCTGTCCTATATAAACTCTCTTTATTTATTTCCATCAAGTAGCTAAATGCTTTGTCATCACCTTTAATAGCTGCTTTCACATATTTCTCTATACTCATAAAATTCTCCTTAACTTAAAATCTAGATTTTTTAAAATCACTAGTAATTTTTTCTTACACTTATTAGACAACTGAAAAATCTAAACTGTTTTACTTTTATACAAAAAAAATACCCTTTCCAAATTATTTTTATTATAACTTAAAAAGGATATTTCTATATTTTAAATTTTATATTATTTTTCAGATACTATCTTATAATATGCTTTTGTTGTTAAAATGTAATATACTAAATATATAACTGAATATGCTCCTAATGTTATAAGCATAGGAATTATTAAGCTTTTACTAAATAAAGGCTCTAATAATCTAACTGCCATATAAGCATGTGTTGCACCAAGTATTAATGGTAACAGGAATACTATAAGTATTTGCTTATTTATAGATTTCTTAACCTCTTTTTCACTAACACCTATCTTTCTAAGTATTGCATAATTTCCTTTATCATTTGTCGCCTCTGATAGTTGTTTGAAGAATATTATACTTCCTGTACTTAATAAGAATACTAATCCTAAAAATCCACCTATAAAGATTAACATTCCATATGCCACCATACTACCTTTATATCCTTCATAGAAGTTTGAAGAATACATTCTAAATCCTTTTACAAGGTCTGATTCTTTAGTCTCTTTGCTAGCTTTCATATTTTCTTTAACTTTTTCATCTATTTTTAGGTTATATTCATTAGTTAATTTTTCTGATTTCTTTTCATTTGCTACTTTAAAGAAAGTAAATTTAATTATATCATCTTTAGAATATAATTCTTTAAAATCTTCATCATTTAATACTATTAGGTCCTCCATTGAAAGTGAATTACCCATAGGTGATGCTTTAGCAAAATCTATTATTTTAAAGTTTTTATTTTCTATTTTTAAATTTTTCCCCTTATAGTCAGGCGAGAAACCTTGTGCATAATATGAAAAATTAAAAAATGCTTCTCCCTTATTTAATTTAACATCAGATTTATAATCAATGTCCTTAGCTAAGCTATTATATTCGCTTACTGAAATTATTGGAGATTCTATAGATCCTTCACGACCACCGTCCATAGTAATCTTTTTAGCTAAAATGTCTACATTATGCTTTGCTAATACTTTATTTTCTGGATACTTCTTTACTATTTCTTCAAATGTTTTATCTAAATTATTATCATTTTTAAAACTATATGAATACGGCTGAGAATTTCTAACTGTATTTTCTGCATTATAATAAAGACTATATGCAATACCAACTGTAGTTAATGTAGTTGCACTTAAAATAGCTATTGTAGCTAATGTTCTTGCATTCCCTTTTATCCTATATAAAAGCTGTGAAGTTCCTATCATATTAATTCCATTGTAATATTTTTTCTTGTTTTTCTTAGACATTTTCACAATGAATACTACGAAGGAAGAAAACAATAAATATGTTCCCACTATTGTAAATAATAAAGTAAGTCCTGCCATTAAAGCAAAATTATCCGAAAATACTTTTGTTGAAAAGAAGTAACCTAAAATTAATATTGTTAATGAAAATATAGCCTTTATTACAGATGCCTTAGGTTCTTTCTCCCCTGTTGATTCTGCTTTGAATAAATCTATTAATTTAAATCTATATATTAATGTTCTAGAATGTAGTGATACTATTAAAAATATTACTAAAAATACTAAGAATGTGTTTACTATAGCTTTCATAGATATTACAAAACCTATACTTATTCCCGTAAAATCCATAAGTCTTAATAAAATCATTATAAATATGTTAGATAAAAATATACCTAATACTATACCAACTATTGAAGCTATTATTCCCATTATTAATGTTTCATAAAATAGCATTTTGGATATATCCTTTTTTTTAACTCCAAGCATGGCATAAAGACCTATTTCTCTTTTCCTCTTTCTAGTAAAAAATGAGTTTGAATACCATATGAATATAGTAGCAAAAAGAATTAAAACTACTGATGAAAAAGAAAATGCATTACTAAGTTTTGCTTTTGCATTTATGGCCTTTTCTACTTTATCAGTATATTGAAGAGTAGCAAATGTGAAGTACATAAGTATACTAAATACCATGGATATAAAGTACAATAAGTAATTATCAAAATTTTTCTTTATATTTTTAATTGCTATATCAAATAATGACATTTTAAAATCCTCCTTTTATTATAAATCTGCTACAGAATTACCTAAAGTTGATAGCACATCTAAAATCTTCTGGAAGAATTCTTTTCTTGAACCGCTGTTAACAAGTTCAGCAAATATTGTACCATCTTTTATAAATATTATTCTTTTACAATAGCTTGCTGCAAAAGCATCATGAGTTACCATCATTATTGTTGCATTGTCTTCTTTATTTAAATCGCTTAGAGTTTGTAAAATTTCTGCTGATGATTTAGAATCTAACGCTCCTGTTGGTTCATCTGCTAAAAGTAATGCTGGTTTTGTTATTATTGCCCTGGCAATAGAAGCTCTTTGCTTTTGTCCACCTGAAACTTCATATGGGTATTTATTTAAAATTTCATATATACCAAACTTCTTCGCTATCGTCTCTACTCTTTTGTCAATTTCCTTATGATTAACCTTTGAAAGTGCTAATGGAAGAACTATATTCTCTTTCATTGTTAATGTATCTAATAGATTATAATCCTGAAATACAAAACCTAATTTATTTCTTCTAAAACTTGATAATTTTTCTTCATTCATCTTTGTTATATCATCACCATCTATAGTTACAGTTCCTGAAGTCAACGTATCTATTGTTGATACTATGTTAAGTAATGTAGTTTTACCTGCTCCAGATGGGCCCATTACACCTATAAACTCACCTTCTTTTATCGCTAAATCAACATCTCTTAATGCTGTATAATTTACACCCTTTGATGAATATACTTTCTTTAAATTTTTTGCTACTAAAACATTGTTCATTTATTTTTCCTCCCTCATGTTTATCCTATGTTCTTATTTTATATTTTTTTTATTTGTTTAACCATTTATGAAGCTAACAAAATAAACTTTATTCCTTACAATTTTGTAACATTAAACTTTTTATAATGATATACAAAAAAATAATAGATCAATATATTTAAATTTGATCTATTATTTAATAACTTTTATATCCTTATTTTTGTTTATTATTAATTATATTATTTATAATATGTTTTCTACAATCTAATTAAAAAATTATTTTTAAGTTATCTTTTTAAGAATATTTAATTAAATGTATAAGCTAAATTGCGACCTATATCTTAACTACTTTTCAGATATTATTTTATAGTAGGCTTTTCTTGTTAAAAAATAATACATTATATATATAGCTGTGTAAGCACCTAAAGTTACAAGCATAGGAATTATTAAACTCTTATTAAATAAAGGTTCTAATAATCTAACGGCCATATAAGCATGTATTGCTCCAACAATTAAAGGTAATAAAAATACTATGAATATTTGTTTATTTATAGCGTATTTAACTTCTTTTTCGCTAACCCCTATTTTTCTTAATATTTTATAGTCACCCTTATCATTTGTAGCCTCTGATAACTGCTTGAAAAATATTATACTTCCTGTACTTAATAAAAATACTAATCCCAAGAATCCACCTATAAAAATAAATATTCCTGTAAACATCATCGAAGCTTTATAACCTTCGTAATAGTTTGTAGCATATGCCACCATTCCATTAAATTCAGTTTTCTTATCATTATGTTTTAATTCAGAATTAATATCTTTTGCTATGAGCTCATTAAAATCATTTGTTAATCCTTCTGCATGTTTATCATCTTTCACATTATAAAGATTAAATTGCATTACTTCATTTTCGTTATAAACATCTTTAAAAGCCTCATCATTTAAAACTACAAGCTCATTCATTGATATTTGTATCCCAATAGGAGATTCTTTTTCGAAATCAATAATATTTAGATTTTTACCTTTTATACCTACTTTTTTATTTTTATAATCTGAAGAGAATCCATTTACATAATTTGAATCTGCCACAAAAGCTTGTCCTTTTTTTAATTCTAAACTTCCTTCACTTTTTTTAATATCCTTAACCAACATATTATAATCAGTTAATGATATTATAGGAGTAAAAAATTCTTTCTTATAGCCTTCCATACTGATCTTAGAATTTAATATAGTAAGTTTACGATTTACTAAAATTTCATTTTCAGGATATTTCCTAACTAAATCTTCAAACTTTTTATTATTATCATTTTTATCTTTAAAAATATAAGAATATGGAATAATCTTTCTTTGAGTTGTTTCTATATTATAATAAAAACTATATGCTATACCTACAGTCGTTAATGTAGTAGCACTTAAAATAGCAATAGTTGCTAAAGTTCTAGCATTTCCTTTTATTCTATATAAAAGCTGTGAGGTACCTATCATATTAATTCCATTATAGTATTTGTTTTTATTCCTTTTGGATAATTTAACTACAAACACTACAAATGAAGAGAATAATAAGTATGTTCCTACTACAGTAAAAATTAAGGTAAGTGTTGACATACTAAGAAATTCCAAAGTGAATATCTTAGTTGAAAAAATATACCCTGCACCTATAATTATAATAGCTAATAGTGCCTTTATACCTGATGCCTTTGGTTCAGTTTCTCCGGTTGATTCTGCTTTAAATAAATCTATTAATTTAAATTTATATATTAGTTTTTTAGAATTCATAGACACTATAAAAAATATTATAAAAAACACTATAAAAGTTTTTATTATAGCTTTTAAGGATATTACAAATCCTATGCTAACACTAGTAAAATCCATAAGTTTTAAAAGTAACATTATAAATAGGTTTGCTAAAAGTATTCCTAGTATTATTCCTACTACTAATGCTATCAATCCCATTACTAAAGTCTCATAAAATAACATTTTGGATATATCTTTTTTTCTAACACCAAGCATTGAATATAATCCAACTTCTCTTTTTCTCTTTCTTGTAAAAAAAGAGTTTGAGTACCATATAAATATAGCTACAAACAAAACTAATACCCCAGATGCTAATCCAACAGCAACTTTTACACTACTTGAGGATTTTAAAGCTTTATCTACAGAATCAGAATATTGCATGGTAGAAAATATGAAATACATCATTATGCTAAATACCATTGATACAAAATACAACATATAGTTGCTAAAATTTCTTTTTATGTTTTTGACCGCTATATCAAATAATGACATTTCTGAATCCCTCCTTTAATTATAGATCTGCCACTGAATTTCCAAGTGTTGAAAGCACATCTAAAATCTTTTGAAAGAATTCTTTTCTTGATCCACTTCTAATAATTTCTGAAAATACTGTACCATCTTTTATAAATATTATCCTCTTACAATAACTTGCTGCAAATGCATCATGAGTTACCATCATTATAGTTACATTATCATTTTTATTTAAATCGCTTAATGTTTGCAATATTTCTGCTGAAGATTTGGAATCAAGTGCTCCTGTTGGTTCATCTGCAAGTATTAAAGCAGGCTTTGTTATAATAGCTCTAGATATTGAAGCTCTTTGCTTCTGACCTCCTGATACCTCATAAGGATATTTATTTAAAATATCATATATATCAAACTTCTTTGCTAATTCATCTACCCTTTTATCTATTTCCTTATAATTTATCTTTGAAAGTGCCAAAGGTAATATTATATTTTCTTTAATGGTCAATGTATTTAAAAGATTATAATCTTGAAATACAAACCCTAATTTGTTTCTTCTAAAATTGGCTAACTTCTCTTCTTTCATTTTTGCAATATCATCGCCATCTATAATTACACTACCTGATGATAATGTATCTATAGTAGACACTATATTAAGTAATGTGGTTTTCCCTGCTCCCGAAGGTCCCATTACTCCTATAAATTCGCCTTCTTTTATGTCTAAATCTATATCTCTTAGTGCAGTATAATTATTTCCTTTTGATGAATATACTTTCTTTAAATTTCTTGCTATTAAAACGTTGTTCATTCTCATTACCTCCATATATATACCTTATGAGACTATTTTACAACGCATTTACAGCATCATCCATTTAATAACCTAACAATGTTGTGCATATTTATTACATTTTTGTAACATTAAGATGTTCTAGGAATTTAGGAAACACTATTTCTACCTTTGTATATTCATTTATCTTAGAATATATAGCTATGTTATGACCTAATTTATTTGCCATTTTTTTAGCTAAATAAAGCCCCATACCTGTTGACTTAGTAAATTCCCTTCCTGTTTCCCCTGTAAAACCCTTATCAAAAACACGACTTAAATCTGCTTCTTTTATCCCAATTCCGTTATCTTTTATAATTAACATTTTTTCTTTTTCAAGCTCTTGTGCATATATTTCTATATTTCCACTCTTTCCTGTATACTTCAAAGCATTACCTAACACTTGATTTACAATAAATAAAAGCCACTTTTTATCTGTTAGGACTGTTTTATCCATATCGTGCATATTAAGACCTATTCTTTTGTTTATAAACATTTTAGAATTCTTTTTAATTATCTCATTCATAAACTTTTTTAGATCTAACTCAGATATTAAATAATCTTTAGAAAAATCATCTATTTTTGAATAATATAATGATTGCTCTACATAATTATCTATTTTATCTAATTCATCATCTATACTATCTAAAACATCTTCCATGTCTTTGCCTTCACTATTTTCTATAATAAGTCTTGAAACAGATATAGGCGTCTTTATCTCATGAACCCATGAAGTTATAAAATCCATGTTTTCTACCTTATCTAAATATAAAGCTTCAATCTTATTACTTTGAGATTTAAAAGTGTTTCTTAGAATTTTATTTATAAATATCTGCTCTCTATTATTTGCTTTAGGAAGCATAGAATTTATATCCTCTACATCATTCTCTAAAAAATAGCTCAAATTTTCATAGTAATTTTTATTTCTATAAAAATCGTAAGCTAAAAATATAATAAAAAAGGTATACGATAATATATTTAAATAAATTATACTACCAAATCCCATGTTATAATTTCCATATAAAAATACAACTAAAGATATTAAACTAATAATAAAAACATAAAATAATATAAGGTGAATTTTATCTATCACATAATTCTTAAAACTCAACTACTTCACTTCCTTTGTCTAAACTATATATCCTTGCCCTTTTTTGGTTAATATATATTCTTCAAGACCTATATCCGATAATTTCTTTCTTAATCTATTTATATTTACAGTTAATGTGTTATCATCTACGAAGCTTTCATCCTCCCAAAGACTCCTCATTATCTTTTCTCTACTTACTACTTTTCCGTTATTCTTCATAAGCATATAAAGAATCTTAAACTCATTTTTAGTTAGTTCAACTTTCTCTTCTTCAAACATTACATTTCCATCTTTTAAATTTAATATTGCTCCTTTATGCTCTAACACATTTGATTCAACATTTGTATATGAATAAGTTCTTCTTAATATAGCTTGAACCTTAGCCATTAAAACTTCTAATGAAAATGGTTTTTGAACGAAGTCATCTCCCCCCATATTCATAGCCATAATTATATCCATATTAGTATTTCTTGAAGATATAAATATTATAGGCACCTTAGATATTTCTCTTATTTTATTACACCAATAAAATCCATCAAAGGCTGGTAGATTAATATCCATTAAAACTATGTGTGGATTAAACTCAACAAATTCATTTAAAATATTAGGAAAACTTTCTACTCCTTTTCCTTCATATCCCCACTTTGATACATTTTCTAAAACTATATCTTTTATTTTTTCATCATCTTCAACTACAAAAATTTTAAACATTATTTTTCTCCTTTCAAGCTCTTAATTATATATCGTTACTCTTCATGTTTATATTGTACAAATTTTAATAGTTTTTTACAAAAAAATAATCCATGAAATATATTATTTATTTCATGGATTAAATATATTATTTATTTTTTAAATACTCATCAATTGCCTTTGCTGCATTTTTACCAGCTCCCATAGCTAGTATTACTGTTGCAGCCCCAGTTACAGCATCTCCACCAGCATAAACTCCTTCTCTAGAAGTTAAACCTGTAGTTTCATCTGCTACTATACACTTCCACTTGTTTATTTCTAGTCCTTCAGTAGTTGAAGATATTAATGGATTTGGTGATGTTCCAAGAGACATTATAACAGTTTCAACATCCATTATAAATTCTGATCCTTCAATTTCTACCGGTCTTCTTCTACCAGAAGCATCAGGTTCTCCTAAGCCCATTTTAACGCATTTCATGCCCTTTACCCAACCATTTTCATCAACAAGAATCTCATTTGGGTTAGTTAAGACGTCAAATATTATTCCCTCTTCTTTTGCATGATGTACTTCTTCTGCTCTTGCTGGAAGCTCATCTATCCCTCTTCTATATACTATGTGAGTTTCTGCACCTAATCTTAAAGCTGTTCTAGCTGCATCCATAGCAACATTTCCGCCACCTACAACTGCAACTTTCTTTCCTACTTTTACAGGAGTATGATATTCTTCTTTAAATGCTTTCATTAGATTTACTCTAGTTAAAAACTCATTAGCTGAGAATACTCCATTAGCATTTTCTCCTGGTATACCCATGAATTTCGGAAGACCAGCTCCTGATCCTATAAATACTGCTTCAAACTTTTCATCTTCTATAAGTTCATCTATAGTTACTGTTCTACCAACGATAACGTTAGTTTCTATTTTAACACCTAATTTTTTAATGTTTTCAATTTCAGCTTTAACAACTTCATCTTTTGGCAATCTGAATTCAGGTATTCCATATACTAAAACTCCGCCCGCTTCGTGTAAAGCTTCAAATATAGTAACATCATAACCTTTTTTAGCTAAATCTCCTGCACAAGTAAGTCCAGCTGGACCACTTCCTACTACAGCTACTTTTTTATTATTCTTAGGTTCAGTTTGACTTAAATCAACATTATTTTTTCTAGACCAGTCTGCAACAAACTTTTCTAGTTTTCCTATAGCAACAGCTTGTCCTTTTATTCCAAGAACACATTTACCTTCACATTGGTTTTCTTGAGGGCAAACTCTACCACATACTGCTGGTAATGCACTATATTTTGCTATTTCTTTTGCAGCCTCTTCAATTTTTCCTTCTTTAACATAACTTATGAATCCCGGTATATTTACTGATACAGGGCATCCTTCTACACATTTTGGATTCTTACAAGTTAAACATCTATTAGCTTCTTGTATTGCCTTTTCTTCTTCATATCCTAAGCAAACCTCATCAAAATTTTTGGCTCTAATTTTAGGTTCTTGTTCTTTTACAGGAGTTCTTTTCATTCTATCTGCCATATCCATTATTTTTCACCTCCGCAGCCACAGCCTCCATGATTATGTGTACTTCCTTCTTCTATTTTTAACTGTGCTCTTCCTTCTTCTGATTTATATAAAGCTTGTCTTCTCATTGATTCATCAAAATCTACTAAATGTCCATCAAATTCTGGTCCATCAACACAAGCAAATTTTACTTGTCCACCTACTGTAACTCTACAAGCACCACACATTCCAGTTCCATCAACCATTATAGGATTTAAACTTACTGTTGTTGGTATATCCATTTCTTTAGTCAAGGCTACCATAAATTTCATCATTATCATAGGTCCTATAACTATTGCATGATCATATTTATTTCCCTTATTCTCAACTAAATCTTTTAAACAATCTGTAACTCTTCCATTAAAACCATAAGAACCATCATCTGTAGCAATATATAAATTTGAAGCAACAGATCTCATTTCATCTTCTAATATCAAAAGCTCTTTATTTCTTGAACCTACTATTACGTCTACATCTATTCCATTTTCTTTCATCCATTTAACTTGCGGATATACAGGTGCAGCTCCAACACCACCTGCTATAAATATTAATTTCTTTTTCTTTAATTCTTCTATATTTTCATGTATAAATTCACTTGGTTGTCCTAATGGTCCAACAAAATCTCTTACATAATCGCCTTCATTAAATGTTGCTAACTGTTTTGTTCCTTGTCCTACAGTTTGAAATACTATTGATACTGTACCAGCTTCTTTATCATAATCAGCTATAGTTAAAGGAATTCTTTCACCCTTTTCATCATTCTTTATTATTATAAATTGTCCTGGATTTGCAGATTTTGCAACTCTAGGAGCCTCTATATCCATTAAAAATATGTTATTTGTAAGTTCTCTCTTTTTTACTATCTTGTACATATTTATCTCCTCTAAATATCTATTTAATGTTAATGTTTTAATTTTTTGTATACTTTCTATTTAATTAATAAAAAGCTCTCTTAAAGAGAGCTTTTAGGCATTTTTAAAGAATAATAAATCAAATCAGGCAAATATGGTAGCCTATTATTTTAAGAATATGCCTTATTATTAAATTAGAAATTTACTTTAGTTCCATAGAATGTACATTCAAATAATTTCTCCATAGTTTTAGCATCTATTTCTCTTGGACTAGATCCTGTACATGCATCTATTATAGCATTTTTAGATATAAATTCTACATTAGCCTTGAAATCTTCTTCAGTAACTCCATACTCTTTCATTGTATGTGGAATATTAAGTTTAGTATTTAAATCATTTATCATTTCTATTAATGAATCTGTTAATTCAGCATCAGTTTGACCCTTTAAACCTAATGTTCTAGCAATGTTTGCATATCTATCTTCACATACTACTCTATTATATTCAATTACATATGGTAAAAATATTGCATTAGCACATCCATGAGGAATATGGAATACAGCTCCTGTTTTGTGTGCCATTGAGTGAACTATTCCAAGTAAAGCATTTGAGAATGCCATACCAGCTAAACATTGAGCTTCATGCATTAAGTTTCTAGCTTCTACATCACCTTCAAATGATTTAACAATGTTTTCTTGTACCATTTCTATAGCTCTCATAGCTAATGGATCTGAGAAATTTGATTTTAAACTAGCTGTATATGCTTCTATAGCATGAGTTAAAGCATCCATCCCTGTATGTGCTACTAATTTAGCCGGCATTGTTTGAGCTAAATCTGGATCAACTATAGCTATATCTGGAGTTATATTAAAATCAGCTAAAGGATATTTAATTTTTGCTTTATAATCAGTTATTACTGAAAAAGCAGTAACTTCTGTAGCAGTACCACTTGTTGATGGAATAGCTATAAATTTAGCCTTTTGTCTTAATTCTGGTAATCCAAATGGAACAACTGCTTGTTCAAAAGTAAAATCTGGGTACTCATAGAATATCCACATAGCCTTAGCTGCATCTATTGGTGATCCACCACCCATTGCTACTATCCAATCTGGCTCAAACTCTCTCATAACTTGAGCACCTTTCATAACTGTTTCTACTGATGGATCTGGTTCAACACCTTCAAATAAAATTGTTTCTATTCCAGCTTCTCTTAGATAATTTTCTACTTTCTCTAAGAATCCAAATTTTTTCATTGAACCACCACCAACAACGATGATTGCTCTCTTTCCTTTTAATGTTTTTAAAACCTCTAAAGATCCTTGTCCATGATAAATATCTCTTGGTAATGTAAAACGTGCCATTTTGTTCTCCTCCTAAATATTAATATCTTATAATTAAATATATAAGTTTTTAAGTAAAAGTATGTTAAACAATTAACACTTTTATTAACAGCAATTTATATGCCAAATTTGAAAAACGTTTTAAAATGGCAACTTGCAAAGCTTTACATGTATTATTTCCTAATATTTTTGTTCTAAAATCGAACACTTTTTTAAATTTATTGTTCTAATTCATGACACTGTTCTATTTTGATACAGTTTTATAAATAACAATTTTTAATATATATCATATTTCCTCATTTTTGCATATAAGGTATTTCTGCCTATCCCTAGTTGTCTTGCTACTTTTGTCATATTATTATCTAAACATCTAACGGTTTTTAGTATAAGTCTTCTTTCCATTTCTTCTAAAGTGACTAACTCACTTGTTTCTTCACTTTCAAATTTAACTCTTGATTTTTTAACAATTTCCTCTTCATTTAATAAGTCTAGGCATAGTTTTCCATCTAGGTTAACTAAACTTTCTATATAATTTTCAAGCTGTCTTACGTTTCCTGGCCAATTATAATTTATTAAAGTATCATAAACAGCATCACTTATATTAAGAATACTTTTATTAAGTTTTAAAGATTTTATTCTAATAAAATAATTTATAAGTTCCTCTATATCTCCTTTTCTCTCTCTAAGAGAAGGCACTTTTATAGGAATAACACATAATCTATAATATAAATCTTCCCTAAAATTTCCCTTTAATATTTCCTTTTTTAAATCTTTATTAGTTGCAGCTATAATTCTTACATCAACAGCTATTTCCTTATCTCCTCCAAGTCTTGTAATTCTACCTTCTTGAAGAAATCTAAGTAAATTGACCTGCATATCTAATGGCATTTCACCAATCTCATCTAAAAATAAAGTTCCTCCATTGGCTAATTCAATTTTACCTTTTCTTCCACCTTTTTTCCCACCAGTAAAAGTTCCTTCTTCATATCCAAATAATTCACTTTCTATTATATTCGTTGGTATAGCACCACAATTTATCGCTACAAATTTATTGTTTCTTCTATAACTGTAATTGTGTATTGATTGTGCTAAAATTTCCTTGCCAGTACCACTTTCACCTTCAATTAATACTGTAGAGGGACTGTTTGATATTATTTTACAATTTGTAATAGTATTTTTTATTATGGCACTACTTCCTATAATATCATCAAAATCATAAAAAGCTCCTGTATTGGTTGAACATTCACTTATTATGTCTTCTTGGTTTGTCATTAATACAACCATTCCTACTATCTTATCCTTGAAGTTTACTGGTTTAAAATCTAGTACTGTTTTATATTTACTTGAATGTTTCACCTTAACTTCTTTAGTGTAACTTTTTTCACCATTTTCAAATTTATCTAATATGTTATACCAATCAGAAACTATTGTGGATACATCTCTATCTATTAGCATGTCCTTTTCTTTATTAAATATTTTTTCTCCGAGTTTATTTATATTCTTTATTTTCCCATAATTATCAATTATCATAACTCCCTTAGATACATTGTCAATTATACTTTCCATATAATTATAAGTTTCATTTAAGACATTCTTAGCTTTCTCTTTATCTATTTCATTTTCTATTGCCTTAACCCCTACAATTACTAAGCCTAATGTATGGGGATGCTTTTTATCACTATTTCCCGTAAGATTTAAAGTTCCTATTATTTTTCCCCTATCATCATGTATTGGAGCTGCTGAGCAAGTTAATGATTGGAAAGCCTTAATATAATGTTCATTTGCTGTAATCTGAATAGGTCTGTCTTCTTTTATTGCCGTTCCCATTGCATTTGTACCTATACTCTTTTCATCCATATATGCCCCAATGACTAAATCTATTTTACTAAACTCATTTAAAATACTTTCTTGTCCATCTATATACAATATACATCCTTCATTGTCTGTTAACACAACTATAAAGTCTTCATTATTTAAGGCTGAATTTATCATGTTTATATAGGGCGTAGCAACTTCTACTAAATATCTATTAACCTTCAATAAGGTCTCTATTTGGTCATTATTTAAAACTTTTCTTGAATGATAGGTATTTTTTTCAACTCCATAATCTTCACTTCTTTTGTGAGATTGTTCAATTATTAAACCATTATTTTTAACCATAAAACACCTCTTAAGTTTATAGTTTTTCATATTTATTATATAGAAGCTTGAATTAATGCTCCATATTTTAATATTATTATAAAACTTTATATTGTACAAATTTAAATAAAGTTCTAAAAAAATAAATCCATAACATAGTTTTTATTATTAACTATGTTACGGATCACTATTTTATTTATAAGCATTTAAAACTATACTTTTATCTACTACATTATTTTTAGATTTAACCAATCTTTTACCTGCAAATATCATTTCAGTAATGCTAAACTTAGATATAAATAAATTATATATTAAAACCGGTATTAATACACCTATAACTGTAAACTGCACAAAATTTAAAGGTACATAGTCTTCTACAAGACTACATATAGGTTTGTGCAAATACATTACAATAAGAGATATCTTGCCTAAATATCTTATAGGACTTAATATATCGAATTTACTTACTAAAGAACAGAATGATAATATACATATTGTTATTGTAACTGGAATTACTAAATCCAATATTGGATCTTTATACTGAGAAAATTTTAGATTTATATAAAAATAATTATGCCCCATAAAGTCTTTAGCATAAATAACAAAAGTTAATATTGCAGTTACAATAAAGGTATATTTATTTGTTATAAAATTTGTTATATTTTTAAATCCATATCCTATAGCGTAATAAGGTATTGTAATAAACAAAACATCTATATCCCAAGGGAACTTTAGGTAATTTGGTATATCACCTATATCATAGGTCATTATAAACCTTGTATAAAGATGAGCCAAAATATATAAAATAATAATGCTTCCAATTAGTTGCTTTGTGCTTAAGTATTTTCTTAATTTATTAAATATTATTTTTGTTAAAAAAAGACATGGAATAAACCAAAATACTCCACCAACATTTTTTCCTCCATAAATATATTTGGACAAATCATCTACAAAACCTTGCAGTGATAAACTATCGTAGCTTCCTGCATAAGACATTAATAAATCAACTATACTAAAAGCTAAATATGGTACAAAAAATTTAATGGCTTGATCTTTAATATTTATTTTTTCTTTAGCTAATAAACCACTTATTATAAAAAATGCTGGCATATGAAACCAGTATATATACATTGCATTATCAAAAGGCGCATGAGATAAAACTACTGATATTATTAAAAAACCTTTTGCTAAATCTAAATAATCGAATCTACTTTTTTCTTCTATTACATTAAAACTCATATAGTACCTCCTAAACAATAAATACGCTTGCTATACTATAAGTTTAAGTCTTATATTTGTTGTTTAGATGTTTAAATTGTTTCTAAATTTTAAACTTTAAATTTCAAATTCAGTTTTATATTTTTTCATATATATTTTTAACTATTTTCAAATTAAAATGTATTTATATTTATCTTTTAATTATTTTCGATTATTTTTAATTTTATATATTTAATTTGAAGAAAACTTTTACGTTCACTTTCTATGTTTGGCAATTAATATTTATTGCTTTAACACTTAAACTAAATTAATATTAAATTGAAATATACTTTCCAAAGCAAAGGAGAAATCTTATGAAAAAATACGGAGTTTTCGATATATTAGGGCCAATAATGATAGGACCATCTAGCTCTCATACAGCTGGTGCTGCTAGACTTGGTAAAATAGCTAGTGCAATAGCAGGTGGAAGCATTAAAGAAGTAACTTTTTTACTTCATGGTTCTTTTGGAAAAACCTATAAAGGCCATGGAACTGATAAGGCGCTAGTTGCGGGTATCTTAGGTATGGAACCTAGCGATGTAAATCTTAGAGATTCTATGGAAATAGCCACTGAAAAAGGTCTAAAATTTACTTTTAAAGAAGCTGATTTAGGAGATGAACATCCTAATACTGTTAAATTTTTAATACTTAATTCTAAAAATGAACACTTCGAAATAACAGGTTCATCTATAGGCGGAGGAAGTATAAAAATCACTAATATTAATGGTAACGAAGTAGAATTTACTGGTGAATATCCAACATTGATTATTTGTCATAAAGATGTTCCTGGAGCTGTTTCGAAAGTTGCTGATATAGTTTATAAAGGTAATATAAATATTGCTTTTATGAAAGTTTATAGACATGAAAAAGGAAAACTTGCTCAAATGGTTTTTGAAATGGATAATGAATTATCTACTGAAATACTTGACGAAATAAAAAAAGTAGATGCTGTAGTAAATTTAATAATAATAAATCCAATAAAGAAAGGTGAATAATATGATTGCTAGAACTGGTGTTGACCTTTTAAATATATGTAAAGAAAATAATTTTAAACTAAGCGATTTTGCTATAAATTATGAAATGGAACAAAGAGATATAACTAAAGAACAAGTTTTTGATGAGATGAGAAGCGTACTTCATGTGATGCAACAATCTGCCTCAGAAGCTCAAGAAAAAGAAGTTTTCTCAGTAAGTGGTCTTATAGGAGGAGATGCCTATAAGTTGAAAAATTACTTATCTAAAGGTAATTATTTAACTGGTGATGTTATGATTAAAGCTATGGCAAGAGCTCTTTCTTGCTCTGAAGTTAATGCTTCTATGGGAAGAATAGTAGCTTGTCCTACAGCTGGATCTTGTGGCATCCTTCCATCAGTTATACTTACAGCTGGAGAAAAGCTAAACCTTTCAGAAGAAGAAATACTAAGAGGTCTTTTTGCATCTTCTGCAATTGGTATTATAATAGCTCAAAATGCTACTTTAGCTGGAGCTGAAGGAGGCTGTCAAGCGGAATGTGGTTCTGCTGCTGCTATGGCCTCAGGCGCAGTTGTAGAAATGATGGGTGGAACTCCTAAAATGAGCTTAGATGCTGCTGCTATAGTAATAAAGAATATCCTTGGTCTTGTTTGCGATCCTATAGCTGGACTTGTAGAAGTCCCTTGTGCAAAAAGAAACTTTGCTGGAGCCGTAAGTGCTTTAACTACTGCTGATTTAGTGATGGCAGGTATAGATAGCAAAATACCTTTTGATGATACAGTAGAAGCTATGTACAAGGTAGGTAGACAACTTCCTAGTGAACTTAGAGAAACTGCTATGGGTGGTTTAGCTATTACTAAAACAGGGATAGAACTTAAAAATAAGGTTTTTGGAAAATAAAGATAAAATGGGTGGTTTTAAAACCACCCATTTTATCTTTTATTCTTATTCTTTGCATTTCCACCTTGTGTAACAGCATTTCCTGATTCATTAAAACCATTTCTAGACTTTGCTGAATCATTGCTTTCTGCCATCTGAGATTGTTGTTTTTGTTTTAATCCTTTATTCTTCGCCATAACTATCACCTCTTAATAAAATTGTTACAACATAAGTTTTACCCTAAAATAAAAAAATATTCTAAACTTAAAAAGTAGCTTGAGTAAAATTTACTCAAGCTACTTTAGATGATTAAATAATATTAAGAGGAGTTTTATTTGTTAATGCTATTTGTGTGTGTTTGCCGTAAAACCATTCTCTAATTGAGATTGATTATCACTATCTATAGTTTATATCCATTTTTTAATTTTGTCAATATGTTTTATTACATTTTTTTAGCTTTTTCCTCGCACTTATTCATAGCATTTATAACACTTGATCTAAATCCTGATTTTTCAAGTTCTAATACAGCTTCTATTGTTGTTCCTCCAGGTGAACAGACTGCATCTTTAAGCTCTCCTGGATGCTTTTCAGTTTCTAATATCATCTTAGCTGAACCTAAAACAGCTTGAGCTGCTAGACTATACGCTTTTTTTCTTGGTATCCCTTGTTTAACTGCTGCATCTGCCATAGCCTCTACAAACATAAATACATATGCAGGGGATGATCCGCAAAGAGCTGTAAACGCATAAAAATCTTTTTCTTCTAATTCCTCTACCTTTCCAAACGCTTTAAATAAATCTATTACACTATTTTTTTCTTCTATTGTTACATTTTCATTATGACAAATCGCTGTCATTCCTTCACATACTAAAGCAGGAGTATTAGGCATCGTTTTTATAACTTTTATTTTCTTACCAAACCTCTTTATAACACCATCAATTGTTATCCCTGCAGCTATAGTAATTATTATCTTACTCTCATCCATAATATCTTTAATTTCATCTATTACTGAATTATATAGATACGGCTTAACTGCAAGTATTATAATATTTGATTCAACTACTACCTCTCTATTATTTAAAGTAGTTTTAACATTGAATTCTCTTTTTATTTTATCTATAGTATTTTGACTTTTAGCTGAAGCCATAATATCATCATTTTTAACTTTTCCAGATTTTATTATACCTCCAAGCATTGCTTTTCCCATATTTCCACAGCCTATAAATCCAATTTTCATATAACCCTCCTTAAAAAATTTTTATATTTATATTTTACAATACATAAAAATAAATTGCTAAATTTTTTATTTTGTTAGAAATATTATGTTTTATTATTATAATTTATATTCTAGTCCAAAAAAATCATAGTATAGCTTGTTTTATATAATAACAAACTACTATCATAATATATCTTAACTTTGAATAAAAGGAACTCCTATTCATTACATTCATAGAAGTAAGTTCGAATAACCAAATATAATGTTTGGATTCTCGATTAAGGAGGTACTTATTTATGTTTAGTATGCTTCCCATTTATTCTAGTAGTTTAATAAATTCTAAAGAATTTTTCGAGTTAATATGGAACGATGTATTTTGTGAAAAAAATATTGTTTTATCAAATACATTATGTAATTTTAAAGTTGATTTAAAAGAAACAGATGATTCCTACATTCTTCAAGCAGACTTACCAGGTTTAAAAAAGAATGAAATTTCTATAGAATATATAAATAACTTTCTACTTATATCTGCTGATAGAAAAGAAAACTTTTCTAATTCAACTACTTTAAAAAAAGAAAGAGTATTTGGTGAGCAAAAAAGAATGTTCTATTTAGATGATATAGATATAAATTCATTATCTTCAAATTACAATTTAGGAGAGTTAACTATAATTATAAAAAAGAAACCTAAATAATATTAAATTAAATACTTTTTTGTATATTTTTTAGTATTTTATCTTAACTAAATATTTTTTTTTATTTTTTTAATAAAAATCTCTTTATTTTCTTGTCCATTTCTTATATAATTATAAAAAATATTAAATTACTACAAATTTCGATAAAATATTATTTAATTTACAAAGGAAGGGGTGAAGCTCTAATTTATAATTAAAGCAAGGAATTTATTATTATTAAAATATTAAATTTGCTTTTAATTTTTAAATTAGAATTATTATGGAGATTTTCAAAAAAAAATCAATTGAAGAAATGCTTAAAGGTGCTGAAAAAAGTGCCTTAAATAAAAATTTAAGAGCTAAAGATATTGCAGCATTAGGTATAGGTGCAGTGGTTGGAGTTGGAATTTTTGTTGCTACTGGAGAAGGTGCTCATCTAGCAGGTCCTGCTGTCGTGATATCATTTATAATAGCTGCTATAGTTGCAGCTCTATGCGGTCTTTGTTATTCTGAGCTTTCTACTATGTTTCCTGTAGCTGGAAGTACTTACTCCTATGCCTATATTACATTTGGAGAAATAGTAGCTATGATTATAGGCTGGTGCTTAACTGCAGAATATTTAGTTGCTTGTAGTGCAGTTGCTTCGGGTTGGTCAGGAACCTTTGTAGGAATATTAAAATCTGTTGGTTTAACAGTTCCAAAAATGCTTACTACATCTCCTAGTAATGGAGGAGTAGTAGATTTACCAGCTATTTTAATAGTAGCATTGATAACTTATTTACTTTATTACGGTATGCAAGAAAGTGCTAAACTGAATAATGTAATTGTTGGAATTAAAATAGCTATAATTCTTTTATTTATATTCTTAGGTGTTAAACATATTAATCCAGCTAATTATAAACCTTTTATGCCATTTGGTTGGAAAGGAGTATTTGCAGGTACTGCTACAATATTCTTCTCATATATAGGTTTTGATGCTATATCTACCGCTGCTGAAGAAGCTAAAAATCCAAAAAGAGATGTACCTCTAGGTCTTATAATCTGTTTATCAGTAGTAAGTTTACTTTATGTTGGTGTTGCCTTAGTTCTTACAGGTATTGTTCCTTTTAAAGAAATTATATCTGAAAATGCTGTACCAGGTGCATTAGCCTCTATAGGTATAAACTGGGGAGCTGCTCTAATCGGAACTGGAGCTATTTTAGGAATGATTTCAACACTACTTGTAATGCTATATGGGCAGGTTAGAATATTTATGGTTATGTCTAGGGATGGTTTACTACCAAAAGCATTATCAAAAATTCATTCAAAACATAAAACCCCTTATATATCAACAGTACTAACTGGTGTTATAGCTGCTATAATAGCAGGATTCTTACCACTTGATGTAATAGTTCAATTTTTAAGTATAGGAACTTTATTAAGCTTTATAGTAGTATCTCTTGCAGTAATAGTACTTAGAAAAACAATGCCTAACTTTAATAGACTATTTAAATGCCCTGGTGTTCCATATACCCCTATTATAACAATAATATGTTGTGTAGCTTTAATAAGTAGATTACACCTTATAACTTGGTTAGCCTTCTGTATATGGCTTATAATTGGATTAATTATTTACTTTACTTATGGAAGGAAACATAGTACTCTCCAAAATAACAATAATTCAAATGAGGGTGTAGTTTAATATGATTATATTTTAATTATCTAATAATACGTAAAAGAGTAGAAACTTCAGTTTCTACTCTTTTATTACATTATGTTAAAAACTTTAGGAACATAGTCGCCAAACCTAAGAAAAAGAAAAATCCACAAACATCTGTAAATGTAGTTACAAAAACTGCCGATGCTAAAGCTGGATCCACATTTAACTTTTTAAGAGTTACAGGAACCAAATATCCTGCCATTGTAGCTACACTCATATTAAGGAGCATTGCTAAGCCTATAACTAACCCAAATACAGGATTTCCAGCCCATAAGTACCCTATCGTAGCAACAGCTAACCCCACACAAAGGCCATTACATATTCCTGTAAGAGCCTCTTTAAAAAATACTTTTTTAGCATTCTCTATTGTAAGTTCACCTAATGCTATACCTCTAACTATTAATGTTAATGTTTGAGTTCCTGCATTACCACCCATACCTGAAACTATTGGCATAAAGCTTGCAAGTATTACAACTTTATCTATAGTAGAAGAGAAAAGATTGACAGTCGCTGCTGCCAAAAATGCAGTTAATAAATTTATAAAAAGCCATGGTACTCTACTCTTTACAGATTCTATTGCTGGCCCGTCTATAATTTCTCCCTCATTAAGACCTCCTAGACGGTACATATCTTCACTATCTTCTTCTCTGACTACCTCTATAATATCATCAAATGTTATTACTCCAAGCATTTCTCCCTTTTCATCAACTACTGGCATAGCCTGGAATCCATATTTTTCAAATATCTGTGCAACCTCTTCTTGGTCCATATTTACAGGAATACTTTTAACCTGCTCAGTCATTATGTCTCTTATTACTGTATCAAATTTAGCTGTAACTAAATCTCTTAATGATAATATTCCCTTAAGTATCTCATCTTCATCTAATACATATAAATAATATACAGTTTCAGCTTCAATAGTAGCTGTTTGAAGATAATTTAAAGTTTCTTTAACAGTCATAGACTCCCTTATAGATACGAATTCCGTAGCCATTATTCCACCTGAACTATCTTCTTCATAGTTCATAAGTTCTTTAACTTCTTCAGCATCCTCTTCATCTATATTATCAAGAAATCTATCTACCTCTTCAGGCTCTAAGTTAGATAATAGATCGGCTTGCTCATCTGAACTCATTTCATTAAATATCTTATATTGCTCAAGCTCTGGAAATAACTCTAGAAATTCTGTTTGCTCTTCTTCATCCATTTCTTCCAAAATATCTGCTACAAGCCAATGTGGAAGCCTTCCTAATATCTCTCCTCTAACATCTTCTTCTTTTCTAAGAACATCTAGTATATCTGCTGGATGAATCTCCTCTAATAACTCAGAAAGCTCTTTTTCATTTAAACTAAGTAAAGATATTTTTAGCTCTTCTGTTGAATTTAGATTTTCCATTATATATCCTCCTCATTAAGTAGAAGGATTAATGGTTTTTATTTAAGAATAAAGCCACAGAATCCTTCTACTATTATTATTATTTAATTTTTTGTAGATTTTTAAGCAACTCTGGGCTTCGCCTTCCATAAAAATTTTCACCTCTTTTTTTCTATAACTTAATTCACCCTTAGTTTATTTATATCTAAAATTTATTAATTATTCATTGTGTACTATATCAAGATTACCAAATTTACTGAATTGACCAAGCCATGCAAGTTTAACAGTACCAACTGGACCGTTTCTCTGTTTTGCTATAATACATTCAGCTACATTCTTATCTTCCGTTTCTTTATTGTAATATTCATCTCTATATAAAAACATTGCAAGATCGGCATCCTGCTCTATAGATCCTGATTCTCTAAGGTCAGATAGCATAGGTCTATGATCTGCTCTTTGCTCAGGAGCACGAGAAAGCTGCGATAAGGCTATAACCGGACATTCCATTTCCTTTGCAATAGCTTTAATATTTCTTGATATTTCTGATACTTCTTGTTGTCGGCTTTCTCCACTACCACTCATAAGTTGAAGATAGTCAATCATTATTAAATCTATTCCATATTCCATTTTAAGTCTTCTACACTTACTTCTCATTTCCATTACAGAAACTCCAGCACTATCATCTATATATATCTTAGCTGCAGCTAGTGGTCCTGCTGCTCTAGCTATATTTTCCCAATCTTTATCATCTAAGTTACCAGTTCTAAGTGAAAGCATGTCAACATTAGCCTCCGAACATAGAAGCTTATATGCTAATTGTTCTTTAGACATTTCTAAAGAAAATATTACTACACTTTTTCCTTCTCTCAATGCTGCATGTTCACATATATTAAGAGCAAAAGTTGTTTTACCCATAGATGGTCTAGCCGCTATAAGTACCATATCTCCGCTTTGGAATCCAGATGTTTTGGCATCTAAGTCCTTAAATCCTGAACCAACACCAGTTATGCTACCTTTATTATTATAAAGAGATTCTATTTGCTTAAATCCTCTTTCAAGTACAGCACTTATTGGTTCAAAATCACTAGTTGTTTTAGTTTCAGCTATATCAAATATCTTTTTTTCTGCTTTATCAACTACTTCTTCAACGTTAGATTGATCATTATAACAACTCTCAATTATTTCAGTTGAAGATTTTATAAGCTTTCTAAGTATAGATTTTTCGCTAACTATTTTTATATAATCTGCAACGTTAGCTGTTGTAGGAACAGAACCACTTATCTCAGTAACATAAGTTATTCCACCACTCTTTTCAAGCCTTCCTGTGGATTTTAAATATTCTAATAAAGTAACTTGATCCACAGCTTCATCTCTTTGAAACATTTCAACTATACTTTGGAATATAGTCTTATGAGCATCTCTATAAAAATCTTCTGTAGTTAATCCTTCCGCTGCTTGAGCTATAGTATTTCTATCAATAATCATAGAACCAAGAACTGACTGCTCTGCCTCAATACTTTGAGGTAAACTTCTCATAATTGGTGTATCCAAAACTGCATCACTTCCTTTCGCTCATCATTGCTTTACAATAATATTATTATGCAATATATATATCCTTTTTACAATACGATACTAATATAAAATTTAAACTATCTATTAAAATCTTCTTATATTTTATACATATTTAGAAATAAAATTTTCTTATTTCTACTCTATAATAATATGATAACACTTTTTCATTATATAGTAATTCTTAATTTTTCACTCCAATTTACCATATGCAATTGTATTCCAGTTAAAAAAGAGATTTAAATACTTTTTTATAATATAAAGTATTTAAACCTCTTTATAATGCCTAACTTTATTTTTCTAATACAATATCCATAACTTCTTCTATTGTACTTATAGTCCTAACTTCTATATCGGTTAATCCATTTGGTATTTCTTTTTCATTATCTTTTGGTACTAGAACAAGTTTAATTCCTTTTCTTCTAGCTCCATAAACTTTTTCAAAAATACCTCCTACAGGCTTAACCTTTCCTCTTAAGGATATCTCCCCAGTTATAGCTACATCTCCCCTTATAGGTCTTTCAAGTAAAGCACTTATTATACATATAGTTATTGCAGTTCCTGCTGATGGACCATCTATATTTCCACCACCAACTACATTTACATGTATATCGTAATCTTTAATATCTTTATCCGTAACTCTTCTTATAACTGAAGCAGCATTAAATACTGAATCCTTAGCCATAGATCCCGCTGTATCATTAAATCTTATAGTTCCTGTACCTTTTTTCTTAGCTTCAAATACTGTAGCTTCAATCTCTAATGTTGAACCTAAAAATCCTGATACACCTAATCCATAAACTTGTCCAATTTCACTCTTGTCAAGATTTTCCAATCTTTCATAAGGAGTAAATCTTCCAATACTTAAAACTTCTTCTACGTCTTTTAAAGTTATCTTTAATTTTTTAGGCATTTCATCTTTATAGTTGTAAAGAGCATATCCATAAGCATCAGCTAATATATTTACAGCCTTTCTACCTTCTATAGTATAAGTTGCAATAAGCTCATCAACACCTTTTTGAAGAGTTACCTCTAATTTCTTAGCTGCATTCTTTACTATTTTTCTAATATCGACTGCTGAAAGTGGTTCAAAGTATACTTCAGTACATCTTGAACGAAGCGCAGGATTTATATCTCCTGGACTTCTAGTTGTTGCTCCTATAAGAACAAAATCAGCTGGTGCTCCATTTTCAAATAAATACTTTATATATTTAGGTATATTTTGATCATCTGGATCATAATAAGACGATGAAAACTCTACCCTCTTATCTTCTAAAACTTTTAAAATTTTATTTTGAAGAATCTCATCTAATTCTCCAATTTCATCTATAAATAGAACTCCACCATGAGCATCTGTTACAAGACCTGGTTTTGGTTCTGGAACTCCCATTTCAGCTAAATCTTTCTTACTACCTTGATATATAGGATCATGTACAGAACCTAAAAGAGGGTTTGTTATCTCTCTAGGATCCCATCTCATTGTAGTACCATCCACCTCTACGAACTTAGAATTCTCATCAAATGGTGTAAACTTAAGCTTTTTAGCTGCCTCTAGAGCTATTCTAGCAGCAGATGTCTTACCAACCCCTGGAGGTCCGTAAAGTATTATATGTTGTGGATATGGCGATGACATTTTGGATATTAATGATTTAATAGCTCTTTCTTGTCCTATTACTTCATCAAAATCTGCTGGTCTTAAAAGAGACATTATATTTTTATTAGGCGTTCTTGCATCTAAAACCTCAAGTTTTGCATACTTCTTTAAGGTTTTAGCATTTTCAGGTCCCTTCTGTTTATTAATAATATTAAGTCTCATTTCATCAACATATTTTTCTTGTCTTTTCGTTAAAGCCTCTTCAACCTTAGATTCTATATTATTTTGAATATACTTTCTAGCAAGTTCTTCTGATATCCATCCATAGGTATCTTCTAATGCTTCATGTACATTTTCATCAGAAGGTATAGCGGATAAACCCTTACCTTCTGATACTATTTTATTAAGTCCATATAGTCTTTCATAAGCATTTTTAGATTTTACATATTTTTGTAATTTAAATCTAACAGTTCTAGCTTGAACAGCACCTTTATCAAGTATGTTGTTTGCTATTTCAAAAAGAATATTTACTTGTGCATCTAAATTTATACCACTACTCATTATTTCTTGTAGTATATTAGTATTTTTTTGTGAACTCAAAATTTTTCCTCCTTATTTGGTAGGAACAATAACAACTTTCATTTTTGCACTTACTTCTGGATATAGCTTTAATTCTATGTTATAAGTTCCTGCCAGCTTTATTGTATCCATCACTAATTTCTTTTTATCTACTTCTATCTTATATTGTTTAGTTATTTCTTCTGCAACATCTTTGCTTGTTATTGCCCCAAATAGCTTTCCATTTTCCCCTGATTTAGCTTGTATTGTAACTTCTTTGTTTTTAAGTTCTTCCGCTAATTTTTGAGCTGCTTCTATTTCAGCAGTTTTCTTTCTTCTTTCTGTTTCTTTTTTAGCATTTAATACATGTAAATTTGCATCAGTTGCTTCTTCAGCTAATTTCCTTGGGAATAAATAATTTCTCGCATATCCATCAGATGCATTTATAACATCACCTTTTTTACCCATCTTTTTAACATCTTGTAATAATATAACTTTCATTCTAGTCACCTTCCTTTAAATATTTAGATATAGCATCTTTTAGTCTGTTTTTTGCTTCCTCCATATCTATATTTTCAAGCTTTGCACCAGCCATTGTCATATGACCGCCACCACCTAAGGCTTCTAAAACTACTTGAACATTTACATCTCCAAGCGACCTTCCACTTATATATATGTCACTATCTATTTTAACAAATACAAAGGATGCTTGAATACCTGTAATATTTAGTAGTTCATCCGCAGCTTGGGCAGCCAACACAGTTTGTGTTATATTTGGTGGACAAACGGCAATTGCCATATTATTTTCCACTTCTGCTGATTTAACAATATTAGCTTTAGCAATAAAACTTTCAAAATCATTACTAAACATTTTTTTAATGTCTATAGTATCAGCTCCAAGTCTTCTCAAAAAAGATGCTGCTTCGAAAGTCCTTACCCCAGTTTTGAAGTGAAAATTCTTAGTGTCCATACAAATTCCTGCAAGTAATCCTTCTGCTTCTATTTGAGATAGTTTTGGTCTATCTAACATGTATTGAACCATTTCTGCTACAAGCTCTGAAGTTGAAGAAGCATAGACCTCAATATAGTTAAGAAGTGCCCCCTCAATGTAGTCAGGACTTCTTCTATGATGGTCTATTATTACCACCTTTTTAGCCTTATTAATTATTTCTTTATCCTGTACATAATTTTTACTATGTACATCAACTATTATAATTAATGTATCATCATCTATTTTACCATAAACTTCTTCTGATTTTACAAATAAATCTGCATATTCTGACTTTACTTTTAATTTTTCTAAAAAGAAATCTACAGCCTTAATATCTTCATTTAAAATAATTTTGCATGGTTTACCTAACTGTTTTATAACAGAACTTATTCCAACAGCTGCTCCTAAGCAATCCATATCAGGATTTTTATGACCCATTATATAAACTTTATTACTCTCATAAACTAAATCTTTTAATGCATGAGCCACTACCCTAACCCTGACTCTAGTTCTCTTTTCTAATTCTTTAGTATTTCCACCAAAGAAGGATATGCTATCTCTCTTTTTTACAACAGCTTGGTCTCCGCCTCTACCTAATGCCAATTCTTTAGCCGTTACTGCATAGTTCTGGTTTTGCATTGGAGTATCTCCTCCTCTACCAACGCCTATGCTTAAAGTAACCTCCATTTTATTTCCTAAATTAATGTCTCTTATAGAATCTAAAATATCAAACTTTTTATTTATTTCAGATTCAATAACTTTATCATCTACTGATAATATATATTTATTATTGTCATATTTTTTTATCATTGCTTTTAAGTTATTTGCATAGCTGTTTATTGCTGTTTCTATTTCTGCAATTAGCAATGGAGCTTTTATTTCTTCTATAGTTTTAATTACTTCGTTTAAGTTATCTAATTCTATTAAAACTATACTTTCCTTAGTTCCTTCTGTTAAATAAGTTACGTCATTGAAATAAACCACACTAAAGTTAATATCATCATCTATTTTAATTTTATCTCCATATACCTCATATATAGATTTTTTAAATTTTATTTTTTGAATATATTTTTTATCCCATTTTAAAAGAGTATCTAGTTTTATCCCTCTAGCTAGCATTGCTAAATTGCTTCCTATTCCATTTTCAACATTAAAAGCTTCTCTAAACTTTTTATTATACCAAATAACTTCTCCATCATGTTTTACTATTGTTAATGGATATATATAATTTAATAAATTTTTTTCTAAAGACTCTTCTATTGTATTATTTATATTACTAACTTTAACTTTTAATTTATTTTCATTTAACACAGAGATATTCCATCTATATTGTAAAAAAACAATGTACATACCTAATAGAAGTAATGATATTTCTTTAAGCTTAAACACCCAAAGTAATACAGCTATACCTAGAATAATTATAGAATAAATCCTTACTCTATTTTTTTTATATTTATTCCTTTTCATAAACTGTCTCCTTTTTAACATTACTTATAAAACCTATTTTTTTAATGTTTTATTTTTGAATTTATTTCTAATAGCATTTCCTAAACTATTTGGATCAATACCTCTTATATCTATAATTAAATCTATTACACCAAGGAAGAATGTCATTTTAATCATTTGAGTCATAAATAATAGAACAATAAAGAATATAAATAGTCCTTGTTTCATTTTATGTTTATCAACTAACATAAAATATAAAATTGAAATTCCTTGAACCACCATTACAATAGCAAATGATAAATATACACTATTATAGATATAGTTACCAATATTAATATCTTTTGATATTAATAAAATACCTATACAACAAAGAGCTATCATACCTGCTCCTAATCTATTATCCACATACCAATTAGAGAATTTAGGCATAGGTTTCATATTTATATCAAACTTTTTCCCAACTTTTTTAGTAATTATAATATTCAAGAACGCATATAAAATACTACTTATAAAAATAAACCCTGGTAAAAAATATAATATTGTATTTACATCAATAGAATTTATTAATTCCAAGGTCATATTATATTGTTCCTGATTTGTGATTAAAGCCTTACTTGATTCAAAAGAACTTTTTAACAAATCTAATTGTTCTTTTATTAAACTGTATATATCTTTACCAATAAAACCATATATATATATAGCTCCATCAATAACTGATCCTAAAAATATTGCTAATGTCATGAACAACAATGTTTTTCCAGCACTCATATTTCGTTCTATGCATATTCCCAAAATTATACCCATAATATAAAACATAATAACGGAACCAACCGCTATTATAGGATTAAATATAATTGAAGTTAGCATTAGTGTTACTATAGACGATAATAATGTTGTTCTATGCTTGTGTCTAATATATAAAATAGTTATAGGTATAGATATTACAAACTTTCCAATACCTGAAAGTCCAGGTACTCCCATAGACAAAATTATCAGAACACACACTAAAGCTGAAATAATAGCCGCCTCTACTATCGATTTAGTATTTTTTATATTATCCATTTTTTCCTCCGAATTAAATCCATCTAATTTCTTTCTTTTAAATGATTGTATAGCTTAGTCAAATTTTTTCCTTCCTTTTCAAAGTTATCTTCTTCAACTATCCCTACCTTTAAATTTTTCTTCATTGTTTCATCTATTTCTATGTGCGAATATCCAAGTTTATCACCAAGCATATATAGTATTATTATTCCATTTGATATGCATTCTAGAATAGAATTTTTAGCAACATTACTTCCTCTTGTTAAAAGCATAAATAAATCTCCTATAACACATAGAAGCTGAGCTTTTAGTTGTTCAATTATTTTTATATCTGACATTATGTTAAACTCATCTTTCCTCATACCAATACCCCCTTAAGTTATACTATTTTCTTAATAGTATACTTATATTTTAGTTATTTTTGCATTTTAATGCAATAAGTATATTTATCTACTAATAATACATTTAAAATAATAATATTTTATTATTATTTTAAGGGTCTTCTTTCAAAATCTTATTACTTTCTCTTTTTATCTTTAAATGATTGAAAATAATTTAATATATTTATTACAATTTAAAATCTACATTTATCCTAATATAATTATTAAACACATAAACACAAAATAAAAATGTCATTAAATTTAATCTGTAGAAATTGTACTACAATATATATTTATAAGACTTATTAATTTTATTATAATATCTATTATTTCTTTTATAATACTATGAACTATCAATATAACTATAAAAAATCTCATAATTCCCTATATATTGAAAATGAGTCTTGAAAAACATAGTTTTCAAGACTCATTTAAACCTAACATAAAAGCCCCCGACCAAAGTCAGGGGCTATAAACCATCCTAGTCTGTTGAGAATGGTAATAATGCTATGTTTCTTGATCTCTTTATAGCGTCAGTTAGTTGTCTTTGGTGCTTAGCACAAGTACCTGAAATTCTTCTTGGTAATATCTTACCTCTTTCAGTAACGTACTTTCTTAGTTTAGTAACATCTTTGTAATCTATAGCTTCAGCTTTTTCTACACAGAATGCACAAACTTTTCTCTTAGATCTTCTAACTCTTGGGCCGCCTTTTTTCATTTCTCTGCTCATTTTTTTCCCTCCTTACCTATTTTAAAATTAGAATGGAATGTCTCCATCATCAATTGGTGTCATATCATCATCATATGATGGTTGACTAAATGAGTTATTTGGCGTATCAAAACCTGATGGTGTAAATCCATTTGAATTATTATGGTTTTGAGAATCTCTTCCTCCACCATTTGATGAACCTATGAACTCGAAAGTATCTACTATTATGTCAGTAGTATATCTCTTTGTTCCATCTTTAGCATCATAGCTACCTGTTTGAATACTTCCTGTAACAGCTAACTGTCTACCTTTAGTTAGGTATTGAGCTATCATTTCACCAGTTTTCCCAAATGCTATACAATTTATAAAATCTGCTTCTGGCTGACCTTCTCTTTTAAACTGTCTGTTAACAGCAAGAGTAAATCTTGTAACAGCTGTGCCGCTACCTGCCGCAAATCTTAAATCAGGATCTTTTGTAAGTCTGCCAATAAGTATAACTTTATTCATTTAGATACCACCTCTTACTTTTCTTCTTTAACGATAATGTGTCTGATAACACCGTCAGTGATTCTGAATATTCTGTCTAACTCTTTTGGTAATTCAGGACCTGCAGTAAAGTTTATTAAAGTGTAGTAACCTTCGTTAACTTTTTTGATTTCGTAAGCAAGTTTTCTCTTACCCCAGTCATCAACATTGTCAACTGTTCCTCCACCATTTTCTATAACACCCTTAAATTTTTCAACAGCTGCTTTATTAGCTTCTGCATCTAATGATGGGTGCATTACGAATATAGTTTCGTATTTTCTCATCATTTTCACCTCCTCCCTCTGGCCTATGGCTGTGCTTTACACAGCAGGGATTACAATATATGATTTTATCACTTATTTTGAATTATTGCAAGTAATTTTAAATTCCAATTTTTAAATTGAACTTTAAAAATTGGAATCTTAACTTAATTACTATTCACTTATCTTTATAACTTTTTTCGCATCCTTTTGAAATTTAACCCTAGGTAGCATAACAAGTCTTCCACAGCCAACACATTTTATTTTTATATCTGCGCCAACTCTTATAATTTCCCATTCATAACTGCCACAAGGATGTTGCTTTTTCATCTTTACAATATCACCAAGTTCAAAATTTTCAACCACTTAAGTCACCTCTTTTACCCTTCATTAATGATATATCTTTTTTCATAAGGCATTTTTATATCATTTCTATTAAACTCAACTAGTATTTCTTTTCTAATTTCTCTTTCTGCTACAGCTTGTGTGGACGCTTTTGCTTTTCCCATAACTCGAATAGTCATACCTGAAGCATTTAGAGAATTTATACCTAAAACCTTTGGATTTTCTGTAATATTATCATTAGTTAATGAGTATCTATCACAAACTTTATTAATTATTTCAATAGTCTTGTCTATACTTTCAGTATAATCTATATTAACATCCACAATAAATCTACTATCGCTTTTAGAATGATTTGTTACAGTTGTTATACTACCATTTGGTATTATATGGACTGCTCCAGAAGCATCTTTCAAAACAGTGGTTCTTATACCTAAAGATTCTACTTCACCACTAAAATTTCCTATAGTTACGCTATCTCCTACAGCATATTGATCTTCAAATAATATAGATATACCATTTATAACATCTTTAACTAAGCTTTGAGCTCCGAAACCGACAGCTACACCACTTATAGATGCAAAAGTTAATGATATTCCTCCAAATATATTTGTAAGTATAGCCGCAATACCAAAAAAGTAAACAGTATATTTTAATATACTTTTTAATAGCTCACCTAAAGTATTGGCCTTTTTTGTATCCATCGAAAATCTTCTTGTACTTTCAACTTGTTTATCAACCATCTTTTGAATAATTGAATTACCTATTTTAATAGTTATACACATAAGTATACAAATACCTATTATTTGTACTGCCTTTTCTGCTATGTGTTCTAGTGTATCCATACTTATCGGTATACCTCCAATTGTAATTTGTCTATTATCTAAATCTAGCATAAATAAAGTTTTAAAATTCAATATATCACCGCCTAAAAAAGTCTCTTAATTTATATTATGCCAAGTAGGCTTGTTTTAATTATTTATAAATAGAAAACCCATTTGAACTTATTTCATATATATTCTTAAACGATATTTTTTTATCTTCTATTATATTATTTATCTTTTCAAGTTCTTCTTCATTAAATAAAGCACAAATTCCACAGCTTTGAGTTATCTGTGTAGGTGTTGGCATCATAGTCATATTAATAGATTTATTTTTAAGAATTTCTTCTCCCCTAACAGCATCATTAGTATTTTTAAATACCATTATATATCTTTTCATAATTTTCACCTCTTACTAATATTCCTTAGCTTTTTATAGTATATATCAATTATAATAATAATAAAAGTTGTTAACATAGTTTTATTATATTAATATATAATAAAGTAATGAAATTTTTATCTATTTATTTTATAATTAAAGATGCAGTGTTTTTTAATAATTTTGAGGGAGATTTAAAATGAATAATATTAGCTTTTTTATACACGCAATTGTAGCGGGCTTTGGCTGGGGCTTTGTTGCTGCAATTCCACTTGGTCCCTCTGGAATGGAATCTATAAAACGTTCCTTATCTCATGGATTTCGTGAAGGATTCAAGGTTTCCGTTGGCGCAATAATTGCAGATTACTTTTATGTTTTATTAATAAATTTAGGTTTCTCTGCACTTTTAAGTGCAAATAAAAAATTAGAAGGATTATTTTGGATAATATCTGGTATAATATTAATTTTATTTAATAAAATGTCTCACAAGTCAGATCATCCTATAGTAGATAGACTTACTAATCATAAGTATTCAGGTATGCTTAATGGGTTTTTAGTTACATTTTTAAATCCAATGACCCCTTCTATGTGGTTGGTCTTAAGCGGGACCCTAATGACTACTTGGAGAACTAATGGATATCTCTTTTACGTAATAGCTTTATGTAGTATGATGATCGGTGGCCTTTGTTGGTTTGCAATTTTAAACGTCTTGGCATCTAAAGGTATTAAGATATTAAAAGATGATATATCAGAAAAAACATCTATAATAATGAAATATATCATGTTAGCTTTAGGTGTTGGTTTTATTGCTTACGGAACATTTTCACTATTATTTCAGGGGTGGTAACTAATGAATATATATTTTGATAATGCAGCTACATCTTTTCCTAAACCACAAGAAGTTGTATCAGCTATAAATCAAACATTAACTTGTTTTGGTGGTAACTCTGGAAGAGGTTTTTCTAGTTTTACAATGGATAGTAATCGCATAATTTATAATTGTAGACATAAGTTATGTGATTTCTTCAACTTTAATATTGAAGAAAATGTAATATTTTCAAATAATATTACTACAGCTTTAAATATACTTTTACTTAGTATAGTGAAGCCAGACTGGCACATTATATCAACTTCTATGGAACATAATTCAGTACTTAGACCTTTATTTAAATTAAGAGAAGACTTAAACATAGATTTATCTATAGTTAATGCAGATTCTACTGGCTTAATATCTATTGACAAAATTAAATCTAAAATTCAAGATAATACTAAATTGATTATCTTATCCCACAGTTCTAATTTAGTTGGAACTATACAACCTATAAAAGAATTAGGTCAAATTTGCAAGGATAAGGATATATTTTTAATTTTAGATACAGCTCAAACTGCTGGTGTAATTGATATAGATATGAAGGATTTAAATGTAAGCGCTTTAGCATTTACCGGACATAAATCTTTACTTGGGCCTCAGGGCATTGGTGGATTTTTAATTAGTGATGATTTAGAAAGAATTTCTAAACCTGTTCTGGTAGGAGGTACTGGAAGCGACTCACATTCAACAATAACTCCAAATTTTATGCCTGATAAATTTGAATGTGGAACTTTAAATACTCCTGGAATAAGTGGCTTATCTGCCGGAATTGATTTTATATCAAAAGAAGGTTTAAACACTATAAGAGAAAAAGAAGAATTCTTATGTGATGAAGCTATGAAAGTTCTATTAGATTTTGATAAAATAAAATTATATGGTCCTACTAATGTAGCTTTAAAGACTTCTACAATTGCATTTAATATAGATGGTTTTGATGCTTCTCAGATAGGTTTCTATTTAGATAAAGAATTTAATATAGTTACTCGAACTGGGTTACATTGTGCACCACTAGCACATAAAACTATAGGAACCTTTCCAAATGGTACAGTTAGAATAAGTCTTGGTTACTTTAATACAGTTTCAGAAATTAAATACTTTAAAGAATGCATAAATAAAATTATTAAGCTTAAAAATCCTAGTTTATTTTAACTAGGATTTTTATTTTTAATGCCCATTTTTGAATAAATACCTCTTTTTATGGAAATAATTACATTAAAGGAGGTTTTTCTATGCAATCAAAATTTGTAGTGGATGCAACTGACGTTGATGCATCTTTTCGTATAAGAGATTACTTACACAAAATTCTATTACCTATTTTTAAAGAACACAGATCAGTAGTTTTTATATGTATAGGTACAGATAGATCTACAGGTGATGCTCTTGGTCCACTAGTTGGTGAAAAACTCAAATATCTACCTAGAAATGATGTTTATATTTATGGAAATTTAGAAAATCCAGTTCATGCTAAAAATATTGAAGATATATTAGTAGAAATAAATACAAAGTTACCCAACGCATATATAGTTGCTATAGATGCTTGTCTTGGAGCTCTTGAAAATGTAGGTAAGATTTTTATAAGCGAAAAACCTATATATCCAGGTATGGCTGTAAATAAGAAATTACCCCCAGTTGGTGATTTAAGTATAGTTGGTATAGTTAATATTTCTGGAAGTTTAGAATTTATGGTATTACAAAATACTAGGCTTCATACAGTAATGAAATTAGCTGATTCTATTTCTATTGGAATAAGTCATTGCATTTTAAAATGTATTGGTAAGAAAAAAAATATCATTAATGCCACTATTGAAGGTATAATTAATACTAATTAAATATTATTAATATATATATGTTGCAATATGATTTCTACACTCAACTTGTTCGAAATTGTAAATTACTCTAAAAGTTCTGAATGTAGATTACTTATTAGAACCTATATATATTATAGTTTAAAATCTACATTTATATTAATACACTTGTTAAACATAAAGTAAAGATAGTATTTAATCTAATTTATAAAAAACATATTATAAAATATATATTAATTAAATATTATTATACTAGTTAAATAACTTTAATAATTGTTATTTTTATTCATCAATATATTTTCTATATCATTTATGTCTTTACTTCCTTTATCTATTATAATTGCTCCTTCAATTTTATTATACTTATAGTTTAACTCAGCAGTATTGATACTTTTTAAATTACATATTGCTGCGTCATAATCCTCTTGTGCATTATCAACTATTTCAAAACCTCTATTATATAATTCTTCTTTTAATTGTTTTAATTCGCTAGTTATATATAGTCTCATAAAAAAACCTCCTTTTTAGGTATTCTAGACCTATAAGGAGGTTTTTATACAATATTTATACTGTTGTTTTTACTTTATTTATTGCATTATTTAATGCTGTCATTTCTTCTTCTGATAAATCATATCTAGAAATACCTTTATCTATTGGCTTAGCATAACAAGTACTTTCATTTCTTCCATATATACCAGTTAATATAATACCATCATTATTTTCATCTAATATTGCAATTGAAAAACTCAAGTCACTTCCAACATCTTCAAATGCTTTATATCTTACCATTGCTACCTTTTGAACACAGCTTTTCATTTTTTCTTCTAACAGGTTAGCATGCTCTATAGCATTTTGAGAATTGTTATTTGCTTCATCAACTCTATCAAGATATGAAATAATTAATTCTTCAATATTTTTATTATTCACACCTCTCATCATTTTTCTATATTTTTTTTCAACTTTTCCTACTGATCTAAATAGTACAATTATCAAAATAAATTGTAAAAGTATAATTACTGCTAAAGCTATTGCAATATAAGGCATATACATTTGTATATTGTTTGTTAAAAATTCCAAGCTTCTTCATCCTTCCTGATTGTTTCACGTGAAACATTATAAATTTATTATTTCTATTATTCTTTGTAAATCTTCTTCAGAATAATACTCTATTTCTATTTTACCCTTATTATTTTTATTATTAAGTTTAACCTTTGTGCCAAAATAATTTTGCAATCTATTTTGAAGGTCTTTATAATATGGATTTATCTTTTTTTCTTCATTACTTTTATTGTTTTCATTTTCTTCTTCATTTATTTTCTTTACAATTTTTTCTGTTTCTCTAACAGACAAATTCTCGTCTATTACTAATTGAGCTGTTTTATATTGATTTTCTTTGTCCTCTAATCCTAATAACGCTCTTCCGTGCCCTTCACTTAAAACTGATTCAATTATATAATTTTGAACTCTATTATCTAACTGCAATAATCTCATTGTATTTGAAATAGCTGTTCTTGATTTTCCTATTTTTTTTGATAATTCTTCCTGAGTTAATTTAAAATCATTTAATAATCTTTGATATGCCTTTCCTTCTTCTATCGCATTTAAATCTTCTCTTTGAATATTTTCTATAAGAGATACCTCTAAAAGTTTTTCCTCATCTAAATCCATAATTATTGCAGGCACTTCTTTTAATCCGGCCATTTTAGCAGCTCTCCATCTTCTTTCACCTGCGATTATAGAATAGCAATCCTCATCTTTTTTAAGTATTAATGGCTGAATTAATCCATGTTCTTTAATTGATGTTGATAATTCAACTATTTTTTCATTATCAAAATATATTCTTGGCTGTTCTTTATTGGGTTTAATTTTATTCATTGATATAGTATTTGTATTTTTAGCTTCTTTAGTCTCAATACTATCATCTTCTGGTATTAAAGCTCCTAACCCTTTGCCTAAGCCAAACTTTTTACTCACTTATTTTCACTCCTTGCCTACTTAAAAATTCTTTAGTTAAAATTTCATATGCTTCTGCACCCTTACACTTATCATCATATAACATTATTGGCAAACCAAAGCTTGGTGCTTCTGCTAATCTTATATTTCTAGGGATTGTAGACTTATATACCTTGTCTTTAAAATATTTTTGAACTTCTTTATAAACTTCATTACTTAAATTAGTTCTAGAATCATACATAGTCATTACTACTCCTTCTATTTCTAGATTTTTGTTTAATGACTTTTTAACTAAATTTATAGTATTTATAAGTTGTCCAACACCTTCTAATGCGTAAAATTCGCATTGTATTGGTATTAATACAGATTGACAACATGTCAATGCATTTATTGTTAATATACCTAAAGAAGGTGGACAATCTAAGAAAATAAAATCAAATTGATCTTCAATTTCTTTTATTTTATTCTTTAATATAAGCTCTCTAGATTCTGTTCCAATTATTTCAACTTCAGCCCCAGCTAAATTCATTTTTGCTGGTGCTACATAAAGATTTTCAACTAATTCACTTTGTTTAATTATATCTTTCAAAGATGTATCACTATCTGTCATTACATCATATATAGACTTATCTAACTTTCTTTTATCTATTCCTAACCCACTAGTTGTATTACCTTGTGGGTCTATATCTATTGCTAATACTTTATACCCTAACATAGCTACATAAGAGCATAAATTTATATTGGTAGTTGTTTTTCCAACTCCACCTTTTTGATTAAAAACACATATAGTTTTCATATCAAAACCTCCTTCCATACATAAATATTATATCTTTAAATTTAACATAATAAAAGTGATTACTTGTTATATATATATGAATTTTATATATTTTTTTATATGTTTCACGTGAAACATATAAATACTAATCCTAAATATGCCTAAAATGATAAAAAATAAAATTCTAGATTATAATAAATAATTTATATCTATAAAATTTACATTGAGCTATATTTTATAGATAGTCTAAATATAGAAACTTAATTAAAACTTATATTTAATTTATAAGTATAAATCAAAATATATAACCATCATAAAATTTATTTTTAAATATTCTATAATTAATGAAATATTAAAATTGTAAAGTCTTAAAAATAAAAAAGGAACTATCGCTAACAAATTTTAAATCTGTTAATGCGACAGTTCCACTAATACCTACTTTTTAGGTATCTTAACTGTAATTTGAATATATTCATCAAAATCCTTTGATTTATATTCAGCTGGTATTTTAAATTTATCAAAAACTTGTTTTATAGAATTAACATAAATTTTAGAAGAAAAAATACCTTTTATTTTTTTCTTTCCTTCGTTATTTAATTCATCACCTGCAAGCTTTAATAATTCTCTGTTTATTAAATCTTCCGTAGCCTTAACATTTAAACCTTGCTTTATTACTTTTTTAATAACCTGTAATTGTAATTTTTCATCTGGTAAAGACAATAAAGCTCTTGCATGTCTTTCAGTAAGAGCATTTTCTAAACATATAAGTCTCACTTCTTCACTTAATTTTAATAATCTTAATTTATTAGCTATAGTAGACTGCTTCTTTCCCATTCTTTCAGCTATTTGTTCTTGCGTAAATTTATGATCCTTTATTAAATTAAAATATGCTTCTGCTTCTTCTATAAAATTAAGATCTTCTCTTTGTAAATTTTCAAGTAATGCAACTTCTGCTGATTCTGAGTCTGTTATTTCTACTACTGTACAAGGAACTGTTTCTAAAGATGCTAATCTTGCTGCTCTCCATCTTCTTTCACCAGCTACCAACTCATATAAATCTCCTCTTTTTCTAACAGTTAGAGGTTGAATTATTCCAAACTCTGATATAGATTGAGATAATTCCTTCAATGCGTCCTCATTAAAAAATTTTCTTGGTTGATAAGTGTTTGGAATTATATTCTCCACACTAACATTTATTATTTCTTTGTGCATATCCCATACCATCCCTTACAATAAACAATCTCGAATATAAGCTGCCATTATTTTACATATTCTCTATTGACAGCTAAAATCCTTCTTTTTTATCAAAAAATTTATGACAAAAAAGTTAATTTTTCTATATAAACCCACTCTTATTATTTTAGCGGTTTTTTAGTTATAGTTCCAGCTTTTCTTGGATAAACATTTGGTGTTGCTTTAACTTTCTTTATAACTACTAAATTATGATTTAAATCAGTTCCTTCTATATCTACAGAAATCACCTGTAATAATTTTCCACCTAACATTCCTATAGCTTTTTTAGCCTCTTCTAATTCTTCATCAATAGAAGGACCCTTAAGCGCTATAAAATATCCTCCAACTTTTACGTATGGTATACAAAATTCACTAAGTACACTCATATTTGCTACAGCTCTTGACGTTGCAATATCAAATTTTTCTCTTAAATCTTTTTGTCTTGCACCATCCTCAGCTCTTGAATGTATAGTTACTACATTGTCTAAGTTTAAAGATGTTTTAATTTGATTTAAAAAATTTATTCTTTTGTTTAATGAATCTAATAATGTTACATTTATGTCAGTTTTCATTATTGCTATAGGAAGCCCAGGAAATCCAGCTCCTGTTCCTACATCTATAACACTTTTACATTTTTTAAATTCATCTAGTTTAAACGCATTTATACAATCTATAAAATGCTTTTTTATTATCTCTTCATCTTCTGTAATAGCAGTTAAATTTATCTTTTCATTCCATTCTTTTAATAAATCTTTGTAAGTTATAAATTTATTATATGTTTTTTCATCAAAACTCATTTCAACTTTATCACAAGCTGATTTCATTAATTCAAAAAATTCCATACTAATCCTCCATTAGTTATTAACTCTATATTGGTGCTCTAAATATATTAAAAGCACTGATATATCTGCTGGAGAAACTCCAGATATTCTTGATGCTTGCCCTATGCTTATAGGTCTTATTTTTGAAAGTTTTTGAATTGCTTCAATTCTTAACCCCTTAATGTTGTTATAATCCAAGGCTTCCGGGATAAGCTTCTTTTCAAACTTTCTGAATTGACCAACTTGCTCTAATTGTTTTTCTATATACCCCTCATATTTAGCCATTATGTTAAGTTGTTCCCCTATATCATAAGGTAGTTCTGGTCTTTCTTGATCTAATGGTGCCACTGAGAAGTAATCCACTTCTGGTCTTTTTATAAGTTCATACATTGATATTGGCTTTCTTAGTTCAACAGAACCTATACTTAATAAAAATTCATTAACTTCCTTCTTATTAGTTATTTGAAGATTCTTAATTCTTTCAAATTCTGACTCTATATTATTTTTTCTTTCATTAAATATATTCCATCTTTCTTCACTTACGAGCCCGGCCTTATAACCTATAGGTGTAAGTCTTAAATCAGCATTATCTTGCCTTAATAATAATCTATATTCTGATCTCGAAGTCATCATTCTATAAGGTTCATTTGTTCCCTTTGTAACTAAATCGTCTATAAGGACACCTATATATCCGTCAGATCTTGTTAATACAACCTGTTCTTTATTTAACACCATAAGTGCAGCATTCATACCAGCTATAATACCTTGTGCGGCTGCCTCTTCATAACCTGAACTTCCATTTACCTGACCAGCACTAAAAAATCCTTCATAATTTTTAAATTCTAAAGTTGGTTTAAGTTGTGTTGAATCTATTGAATCATATTCTATAGCATACGCAGTTCTTAATATTTCAACATTTTCTAATCCAATAACAGTTCTAAGCATCTTTACTTGAACATCTTCAGGAAGTGATGAACTCATACCCCCTACATACATTTCTAATGTATTTTCTCCCTCAGGTTCAACAAATATCTGGTGCCTCATCTTATCTGGAAATCTCATTATTTTATCTTCTATAGATGGACAGTATCTAGGACCTATACCTTCTATACTTCCATTATACATAGGTGACCTATGTATATTTTCTTTTATAATTTCTTGAGTTTCTTCAGTAGTGTAAGTAAGCCAACAATCTACTTGTTCTCTATCTATGTTTTTACTTATAAATGAAAATGGAACTATCCTTTTATCACCAGGCTGTCTTGTCATTTTTGAAAAATCTACACTTCTCATATTTATTCTTGCGGGTGTCCCTGTCTTAAATCTTCTTAATGATATACCTAAGTCCAAAAGACTTTGTGATAAATCATTAGCTGGAAATAATCCATTAGGTCCCCCACTATAACTTACATCACCTATTATTATTCTACCTTTTAAATAAGTACCAGTAGTTAAAATTATAGCTTTACAGTTATAGTAAGCTCCATTCTTAGTTAATACTCCACAAACTTTTCCATCCTTAACATCTATAGAAATAGCCTCTAATTGTCTCACATATAAGTTTTCAGTGTCTTCCATAACATGTTTCATTCTATCTTGATAAGCCTTCTTATCTGCCTGTGCCCTAAGTGAATGTACAGCAGGTCCTTTTGAAGTATTAAGCATTCTAGATTGAATAAAGGTATTATCTATATTAACACCCATCTCTCCACCTAAAGCATCTACTTCTCTTACTAAATGACCTTTAGCAGTACCTCCTATATTAGGATTACATGGCATCATAGCTATAGAATCTAAATTCATAGTTAGCACTAATGTTTTACATCCCATTCTTGCTGAAGCAAGACCTGCTTCACAGCCAGCGTGACCTGCTCCAATTACAATTACATCATAATCTCCAGCTATATACTTCATCTATTATCAAACTCCTACTTTCCACAACAAAATTCTGCAAAAATTTTATTTACTACATCTTCTTCAAGTTCAGCCCCAGTTATTTCTCCTAAAGCTCTTAATCCTGATGTTACATATATTGATATCAAATCCAAAAATTCGTTATTATTTAAATTTGTAAGTCCTAATTCTAAATTTTCAATTGCTCTATAAAGTGCTTGTTTATGTCTAGTATTAGTTATCATTAAACTTTCAGAATCTATACTTCCATTAAAGAATAATTCCTTTATCTTTTCCTTTAATAATTCTATACCAAAACCTGTTTTAGCTGATATTTCTATAAAATTAGAAAGATCCTTAAGCGCATCAAAATTTAACTTTCTATCTAAATCTACTTTATTTAATAGAACTACATATTTCTTATCTTTTATGAATTCTATAATTTCTCTATCTTCCTCATCTAACTCCCTACTTGTATCTAACATGAATACAACTAAATCAGCTTCATTTATTTTTTCTTTTGATTTTTCTACACCAATTTTTTCAACTACATCCTCAGTTTCTCTAATTCCTGCAGTATCAACTATTCTAACAGGAATACCGTCTAAATTTATATACTCTTCTATAACATCTCTCGTAGTTCCAGGTATATCTGTAACTATAGCCCTTTTTTCCTTTAAAAGTGCATTTAATAAAGAAGATTTTCCCACATTAGGTTTACCCACTATAACTAAATTAAGACCATCTCTTATTATTTTGCCCTCATCTGCACATTTCAAAAGTTTATCTATCTCATTTATAACGTTTCTTAACTTGTTCGCAACATCTATAGGTATTTGTGGATCTATCTCTTCTTCATCTTCAGTAAAATCTACCGCATACTCTATAAGTGCTACTATATCTAAAACTCTAGCTCTTAAATTATTTATTTCCCTGGAAAGAATACCTTCACTTTGCATCATTGCTGACTTCATAGAAAGTTCTGTTTTAGCAGTAATTATATCCATAACTGCTTCTGCTTGACTTAAATCTATTCTTCCATTTAAAAATGCCCTTTTTGTAAACTCACCTGGTTCTGCTAGTCTTGCACCTGCCTTTATAACTTCTTGAAGAACCTTATTAGTAGAAACAACTCCCCCGTGACAATTTATTTCCACAGTATCCTCTGCCGTAAAACTTCTAGGTCCCTTCATAAAACTAATAATAACCTCATCAATATTTTGTGAGGTTTCCATATCAACAATATGTCCGTACTTCATAGTATAAGGTTTCATATTTAAAATACTTAAACCATTTTTAGCCTTAAATATCTTATCTACTATTTCTAATGCCTTAAATCCTGATACCCTGATGATAGATATTCCACCTTCACCTATGGCAGTAGCTATAGCAGCTATTGTATCAAATTCTTTCATATATCCTCCTTAACTTATAGGTTGATTTTTAGCTTCAAATCTACCTTAAATTGAAACAAGAATAATTTATCCATCAACATATAATTCTTGAAATTACACTAACAAAATAAATCATTAGAATTATTGTAGATAGGATAAATTTATTATATATAAGCTTAAACAAAGTTTCTTATTTTATACTAATATTCATTTTACCTAACTATAAATCAATAGTCAAAGTTTATTATATGTAATATTTAAATAGTATTAACATTAGATATTATCTTTAAATTAATAGGAAATTTAATAATTTAATTCAAAAATTTATAACTTCAAATTATAAAAAATTAAAATTTTATCTTATAACTATCAAAAATAAAAAAATTTACTCTATATCAACAAAAGAAAGCCAAAAATTTGGCTTTCTTTCTTAATTATCTCTTTATATCTACTACTATTCTTCTATATGGCTCTTCACCTTCACTATATGTATTTATAGTGTCATCCCCCTGAAGTGCGGAATGAATTATTCTTCTTTCATAAGGATTCATAGGTTCTAGCTTAAATAGCTTTCCTGTTTTTTTAACTTTATATGCTGTTTTATCAGCAAGTCTTCTTAATGTTTCTTCTCTCTTATTCCTATAATTTTCAGTATCTAAAACTACCCTTTTATATGGTATATCATGATACTTATTAACAACTAGGCTTGTTAAGTATTGAAGTGAATCTAGTGTTTCACCTCTATATCCTATAATAAGTCCCATTTTAGACCCTGTTAAGTTAATACTAATAACATCATCAGTTTCCTTAATATCAATCTCTGCACTAATATCCATCTTAGCCAATACATCAGTTAAGAATTTTTTAGCTTCACTTATATAATCTCTTTTTAAAGTAACTGATACCTTAGCAGGTTTTGAGCCTATACCAAATAATAATCCTTTGCTACCTTCTTCTATAATCTCATATTCCACTTTATCTTCAGTAGTGTTTAGTTCATTCAAAGCATTTTTAAGTGCTTCTTCAACGGATTTACCTAACGTTACTACATTTTTCATACCCTTTTCACCACCCTATAAAAGCTAAAATATTTTAAATTTTTAAGATTGTATAGCTGCTTTCTTTTTAGCTGGTCTTACAACTAATACATATGTTTGAGCTATTTGTATTATGTTACCCATTATCCAATATAAAACTAAAGCTGGTTTAAAGTTAATTGCCATGAAACCCATCATTATAGCCATACCTATATTCATTGATCCCATGTTCATACCACCTTCTTGCTTAGGAGTATTACTTGTCATAAGCCATGATGATAAATATGTTGTAGCAGCTGATAATAATGGTAGTACTATTCCACTTCTCTTAGCACCTAAATCAGCTATCCATAAAAATGAAGCTCCATCTAAACCATTTACTCCTATAAATACCCAATATAAAGCTATTAATATTGGCATTTGTATAAATAAAGGAAGGCATCCACTCATAGGATTAACTTTATTATCCTTATAAAGTTTCATTACTTCCATATTAGCCTTTTGCGGATCACTTTTATACTTATTTTGTAATTTTTTTACCTCTGGTTGAATCTCATTCATTTTAGCTTGAGATTTTAATTGTTTAACATTTAGAGGTAATAATACTAACCTAACCATTAATGTTAATAGGAATATTGATAAAACGTATCCTAAACCAACATCAGTTACTCCTAAATTATTTACTACAAAATTATGAAGTAATTCAAAAAATTTTGCCATTGGCACTTTTAAAAATTCTACGTTCAAACTTTTAACCTCCTAGGTAATTCTATTACTTAACAGGATCATATCCACCTTCATGAAATGGATGACACTTTAAGATTCTCTTTATACTCATAAATCCCCCTTTTAAAGCCCCATATTTCTCAATAGCTTCTAATGCATATTGTGAACATGTAGGATAAAATCTACAACATGGTTTCTTTAAAGGTGAGATGAATTTTCTATAAAATTTTATTAGAAGTATTAAAATCCTTTTCATCTAAATTTAGTCCTGCCTTTTTAAAAAGATTTTTCATAGCTCTTTCTACTTCAATATAAGACTTATCCTTAGATGCTACTCTTGCAATAAAAACAAAATCATGACCTTTTTTAAGATTTGCACAATTTAATCTGTAGCTTTCTAAGATCAATCTCTTCACTCTACTTCTAACTACACTTTTTCCTACTTTTTTACTAACAGAAATTCCTATCCTATTAAAGAAGAAATTTTCTTTATCTTTATTTTTTCTGTTATTAAAAACATACAAAACTAGTATGTCATTAGAATAAGACTTTCCTCTTCTATAAACATTTCTAAATTCAATGTTTTTTCTTAACTTCTCTATTAACATAACGATATCCTATTCTCCTTATTTTCTGCTAAATTGCAGAAAAAGGCCACAAAAGCGGCCCTTATGCTGTCAAAGTTTTTCTACCTTTAAGTCTTCTTCTCTTAAGAACATTTCTTCCAGCTTTAGTTTTCATTCTTTTTCTAAAACCATGTTCTTTTTTTCTTTGTCTTTTTTTAGGTTGGTATGTCATGAACATTCAAATACACCCCCTTCGGCGAAATATTTTTATAGTCATAAACTATACTAAATTACATTTCTCAGTTAATTTAGGTTTTACTTTTTAATTATATATTCGAAAGCATAGTCTGTCAAGAAAATCAAAACTTGTTGATTATTTTTGAAAGCTTTTATTTTTTTGTGGATAAGTTGTTGAACCCTAGTGTTTATTTGTGTTATTATTAAAAAGAACTGTGTATAAATTTATAAAACTCGAAAGGTTATCCACATCTGTGGATATAATTGTGCATAACTTGTGCAATTCTTCACACCATCTACATTAAACACATATATTTTTGACATAAATTCTAATATTATACCTTGTTAATTATGTTTATAAAATATATATTAGTAATTGTGGATAACATAATATATAAATTTATATCCACACTATTATTAACATGTGAATAAAATTATACTCATAGTTATTTAACATATTTAGCTGTTAATTATTTTGTTTATAAAATGTTATTATATATTTTTCAACCTTATTTTTAAAGAAAAATTTTTTTTATTTTAATGATTTTTATTGACTGGAGGATAAGAAATGGATGCCCAATTAAGTAATATCTGGGAACAGACTTTGAACATTATCAAAGGGGAAATGAGCGAAGTAAGTTTTAATACATGGATAAAAAGCTGTCAGCCCTTATCTATAGACAATGATACTCTTAAACTTAGCGTTCCTAATGACTTTACAAAAGATATCTTAGAACAAAGATATAAATCCCTTTTAATTCAAGCATTGAAGATAGTCTCATCAAAAAATTACTCTATTGATTTTTTGTTAGAGACTGACTTAGATGCGTCCAAAAATATGGGAGAACAACAAGTAGTTAAAAAGGAAAATAGTGCTGTGACTGTAAATGATGAAATGTCTGCAACCCTTAATCCAAAATACACTTTTGATTCTTTTGTTATAGGTAATAGTAATAGGTTTGCCCATGCAGCTTCATTAGCCGTTGCAGAGTCTCCAGCCAAAGCTTATAATCCTTTATTTATATATGGAGGAGTTGGACTTGGAAAAACTCACTTAATGCATGCGATTGGACATTACATATTACAAGGTAATCCAAAAGCAAAAGTAGTTTATGTATCATCTGAAAAATTTACAAATGAACTTATAAACGCTATTAAAGATGATAATAATGAAGAATTTAGAAATAAATATAGAAAAGTAGATGTTCTTTTAATAGATGATATTCAATTTATAGGTGGTAAGGAAAGAACTCAGGAAGAATTTTTCCATACTTTTAATACATTACATGATGCAAATAAACAAATTATATTATCATCAGATAGACCACCAAAAGAAATTCCTACATTAGAAGATAGATTACGATCAAGATTCGAATGGGGTTTAATCGCCGATATTCAAGCTCCAGATTTTGAAACTAGAATGGCTATATTAAAAAAGAAAGCTGATGTTGAAAAACTTAGTGTGGCCAACGAAGTTATGGTTTATATTGCTACTAAAATTAAATCTAATATTCGAGAATTGGAAGGTGCTTTAATTAGAATAGTTGCTTATTCCTCTCTTACCAATAGACAAATTACAGTCGATTTAGCATCTGAAGCATTAAAGGATATTATATCTAATAAACAAGGCGCTCATGTAACTATTGACTTAATACAAGATACTGTTTCAAATTACTTTAACCTTAGAGTTGAAGATTTAAAATCTCAAAGAAGAACTAGAAATGTAGCATATCCAAGGCAAATAGCAATGTATTTAAGTAGAAAATTGACTGATATGTCACTTCCTAAAATCGGAGAAGAATTTGGAGGTAGAGATCATACTACTGTAATTCATGCTTACGAAAAAATTTCAGAAGGCTTGAAAAATGATGAAATGCTGCAAAACACAGTAAATGAGCTAACTAAGAAACTAACCCAAAAATAATTCACAACTGTATATAATAACATCTGAATTGGTTGTGGATAATATAAGGTTTGAGTTTTCCTGTTAATAAATGTGGATAAGTATAATAAATAGTTACTAACTTATCCACAATATTTTTTTATTTAAGATCGTTGATTTTAAAGGGCTAATAGCAGTTTTCAACAAACTCACAGCCCCTACTACTATTATTACTAAAAATTTTATCTATTTATTATCTATTTATATAAATATAACTGTTGATATCTAAGGAGGTTTTTTAAATTGATTTTTATATGTGACAAAACAAAATTACAAGATGCAATAGCAATAGCTCAAAAAGCTATAACTGGTAAATCTACTATGCCAATATTAGAAGGTTTATACATAGAAGCGAATAAAAATACATTAACACTAATTGGATCGGATAAAGATGTAAGCATAGAAACAAAATTAGAAGCAGATGTATTAAAAGAAGGCAAAATAGTCGTTGATGCTAAAATATTTGGTGAGATAATAAGAAAATTACCTAATTCTGAAGTTAAAATAGAAACATTAGAAAATAATAGTATACAAATATCTTGTGAAAAGTCAGTGTTTAACTTAGTTCATATGAATTCAGAAGAGTTTCCTGGATTACCTCAAATAAACGAAAATATAATTTTTGGTATTCCTCAAAATTTACTTAGAAATATGATTAAAGGTACATCTTTTGCAGTAGCTCAAGATGAAACAAGACCAATATTACAAGGAATACTTTTTGAAGTTGAAAATTCTAAATTAAATTTAGTTGCTTTAGATGGCTACAGATTAGCATTGAAAAGCGAATTAATAGATACTAATAATACTATAAATGCTGTAATACCAGGCAAAACCCTTAATGAAGTAGCTAAAATATTAGAAGATAATGAATGTGTAGTAAGTATAACCTTTACTACAAACCATATTCTATTTAATCTTGGAAATACTAAGGTTATTTCTAGACTTCTTGAAGGAGAATTTATAAAATATAATGCATTACTTCCTCAAGATTATAAATTATTAGTAACAGTAGACAAACAAGCAATCCAAAATGGTATTGAAAGAGCTTCACTTATGGCGAAGGACGGAAACTCTAATCTTATAAAGTTTGATATAAATGATGATGCTATAGTTATCACATCTAATTCTCAATTGGGAAAAGTAAGAGAAGAAGTTTCTGCAAATATGCAAGGAGAAGGAATGCAAATTGCATTTAACTCAAAATATCTTCTAGATGTTCTTAAAAATATGGAAGATGGAGAAGTTGAAATGGAACTAACAAGTTCGATTTCACCTTGTATCATAAAAAATAAAAATGCCGAGAATAGTAAATATCTTGTACTTCCTGTTAGACTTGTTAAATAAAAAATAATTTTTTGGATATAATAGAAAATATTAGAATGTTTATAGTTATATATTAATCAGCAAGGTGATTTATTCACTTTGCTGTAATTAAATTGAATTAAAACAAGAAAGGATATTCTACAAGAATGGAAGAAATTAAAATAAATACTGAATTTATAAAATTAGATTCTTTTTTAAAATGGTGCGGAGCTGTAGGAATGGGATCAGAAGCTAAGATGTTTATACAAGATGGAGAAGTGCTTGTTAATGGTGAGGTTTGTACTCAAAGAGGAAAAAAGATAAGGCATGGAGATAGTGTTGAGTTCAATGGAGAAATTTATAAAGTAATTTAATTAAATACATAAACATGAATACATGATAGTGTGTTATAATTAATATAGGTGTTTTTTATGTATATTAAAAGTTTGCAATTAATTAATTATAGGAATTATGAAACTCTTAACATTAACTTTTGTAAGAATGTGAATGTTTTTATGGGAGATAATGCTCAAGGAAAAACAAATATTTTAGAGTCTATATATTACTGTGGTTTTGCAAAATCACATAGAACTACTAGAGATAAAGAATTAATATCTTGGGATAAAGAAAAATCATTTATAAGTTTAAGTATAGGTAAAGAAAGATTAGATAAAAAAATAGATATAACCATATTAAAGGATGGTAAAAAAGCCATAAAAATAAACTCTATAAAGATTAGTAAAATTGGAGAGTTAGTTGGAACCTTTAATGTGGTTATGTTTTCGCCTGAAGACTTAAGAATAGTAAAAGAGTCTCCAGGATTCAGGAGAAAGTTTCTAGACATGGAACTTTGCCAACTAAATAAAAAATATTATTACAATTTAGTTCAGTATAATAAAGTATTAGCAGAAAGAAATACAATGCTAAAAACTAAAAATTTAGATTTATCTATGCTTGATATTTATGATAGTCAGCTAGTAAATTTTGCTGAATACATAATAAAAGCAAGATTAGAATATATAAAGAATCTGAATAATCATGGAAGTAAGGTTCATGAAGATATTACTTCTTCAAAAGAAAAAATAGAATTTAAATATATTTCCACTGTAAAAGATTTAGAAAATATAAAAGAATCTATGATTTTATTATTAGAGCAGAATAGAAAAAAAGACTTAGATAAAAAAATAACATCTATAGGTCCACATCGAGATGATTTCAATATACTTATAAATTCAATAGATGCAAAAAGCTTTGGTTCTCAAGGACAACAAAGAACTGCTGTTTTAACTATAAAATTTGCATCACTTAGAATAATTAAGGAGCTTACAGGAGAATATCCTGTTTTATTATTAGATGATGTATTATCAGAACTTGACTTTAGTAGAAAAAGATACATACTAAGCTCAATTCAAAATATTCAAACTGTAATTACTTGTACAGGAATAGAAGATCTAACTGATTATTTAGATGAGAATTCAAAGGTTTTTAGAGTAAGGGATGGATTTATTAAATAAACACTAAGGGAGGTATAAATATGTTTTTACATTTAGGAGAAAACGTAGTAGTACCAATAAAAGATGTTATTGGTATATTTGATCTTCAAACGACAATGTATAGTTCAGATACTATTCAATTTTTAAGAATGGCGGAAGAAGATGGTTTTGTCGAAAGAATAACTAAAGAACAACCTAAGTCATTTGTTATAGCTGAAGTAAATAAAATGAGCAAGATTTATCTATCTCCAATTTCTTCATCCACTTTAACAAAGCGTACTGATATTAATTATAATCTTTAAAGAAGTCCAATATTTAACTTTAATTAAGGTGGTTTTTTAGGGATTAAATAAAATGTATTTTTAGTATAGGAGGAGTTACATGTTGGAACAAAATAAACAAAGCTATGATGAAAGTCAAATACAAGTACTTGAAGGTCTTGAGGCCGTAAGAAAAAGACCAGGTATGTATATTGGAAGTACTAGTTCAAGAGGTCTTCATCATTTAGTTTATGAAATAGTAGATAATAGTATTGATGAAGCATTAGCGGGTTATTGTGATAGTATTAAAGTATATATACATCAAGATAATTCAGTTACTGTTGAAGATAATGGTAGAGGTATGCCTGTAGGTATGCATCCTAAAATGGGAAAGCCAGCAGTAGAAGTTATAATGACTATATTACATGCGGGTGGAAAATTTGGAGGTGGAGGCTATAAGGTTTCAGGTGGTCTTCATGGTGTTGGTGCATCTGTTGTTAATGCACTTTCAGAACAATGTGAGGTAATAGTAGCTAGAGAAGGTTATATTTGGAAACAGACATATGAAAGAGGAAATGTTACATCAGGTCTTAATAAGATAAGTGAAAGTGATGGACATGGAACTAAGGTTCACTTTAAGCCTGATTCTGAAATTTTTGAAGAATTAGAGTATGACTTTGAGATACTTTCAAATAGATTAAGGGAACTTGCTTTTTTAAATAAAGGAATAAATATAGAACTTTACGATGAGAGAAATGGTAAAGATCAAAAATATCTTTATGAAGGCGGAATAAAGTCTTTTGTTAGTTATTTAAATAGAAATAAAGAAATACTTCATGAAGAGCCTATATATGTTGAAGGAGTTAAAGATGATATAACAGTAGAAGTCTCACTTCAGTACAATGATGGCTATAATGAAAATTTATTTTCTTTTGCTAATAATATAGATACTGTTGAAGGTGGTACCCATTTAGTAGGATTTAAAACAGCTTTAACTAGAGTTATAAATGATTATGCTAAAAGGTATAATCACTTAAAGGAAACTGATAAAAATCTTTCAGGTGATGATATTAGAGAAGGTTTAACAGCTGTTGTATCTGTAAAGATAACAGATCCTCAATTTGAGGGACAAACAAAAACAAAACTTGGTAATACAGAGGTTAGAAGTGCTGTTGATAGTATAGCTGGTGAAGGTATAGCAGTGTTTTTAGAAGAAAACCCTGGTGTTGGGAAAATAGTAATAGAAAAGGCGTTACTTGCAGCGAGAGCTAGGGATGCAGCGAGAAAAGCTAGAGAACTTACTAGAAAATCAGTTTTAGAGAGAAGTTCATTACCAGGAAAACTTGCAGATTGTTCATCTAAGGATCCTATGGAATGTGAAATATACATAGTCGAAGGTGATTCTGCGGGGGGTTCAGCTAAGCAAGGGAGAGATAGAAAGTTTCAAGCAATTTTACCGTTAAGAGGTAAAATAATGAATGTTGAAAAACAAAGACTTGATAAAATACTTAATTCAGATACTATAAGATCACTTATAACAGCTATAGGAGCTGGTATAGGTAATGAATTTGATATAGAGAAGATAAGATATAATAGAATAATTATAATGACAGATGCTGATGTTGATGGTGCTCATATAAGAACTCTTTTATTAACATTTTTCTATAGATATATGAGAGATCTTGTAGAACAAGGGCATGTATTTATAGCACAACCACCACTATATAAAGTTTCAAAGGGAAAAAGAGAACAATATACTTACTCTGATAAGGAGTTAGAAACTGTCCTTTCTGAATTTGGTGGAAAAGATAGTAGTGTAAATATACAAAGATATAAAGGTCTTGGAGAAATGAATGCATCCCAACTTTGGGATACTACAATGGATCCAGAAAATAGAATATTATTAAAGGCAACTATTGAAGATGCCATGGCGGCAGATGAAATATTTACTATCCTTATGGGTGATAAAGTTGAACCAAGAAGAGAATTTATAACAGAAAACGCTAAGAAGGTTAGTAACTTAGATATTTAGTACTAATTATGAGGTGATGTTGATGAGCTTAAACGAGGGAAAGATTATACCCGTAGATATAAAAAATGAAATGAAAAAATGTTATATAGATTATGCTATGAGCGTTATAGTAGGTAGAGCACTACCTGATGTAAGAGATGGATTAAAACCAGTTCATAGAAGAATTCTATATGCTATGCAAGAATTAAATTTAGGACCCGATAAGGGCTATAGAAAATGTGCAAGAATAGTTGGAGAAGTTTTAGGTAAATACCATCCACATGGTGATACATCAGTTTATGATGCTTTAGTTAGAATGGCTCAAGACTTTTCAATGAGATGTATGCTTGTAGATGGTCATGGTAACTTCGGTTCGGTTGATGGTGATTCTGCTGCGGCAATGAGATATACAGAAGCAAAAATGAATAAAATTTCTGTTGAAATGTTAAGAGATATAAATAAGAATACTGTTGATTTTATTCCTAACTTTGATGGTGAAGAGGAAGAACCTGTAGTATTACCTTCAAGATTCCCTAATATTTTAGTAAATGGATCTTCAGGTATAGCTGTTGGTATGGCTACTAATATACCTCCTCACAATCTAGGAGAGATAATAGATGGAACTATAATGCTTATAGACAATCCAGAAGCTACAGTTTTAGATTTAATGACGTATATAAAAGGACCTGATTTTCCGACTGCAGGAATAATAATGGGAACTAACGGTATAAGGGAAGCATATGAAACTGGTAGAGGAAGAATTGTAACTAGAGCAAAGGCTGAAATTGAAGAAGATGAAAGAGGTAGGCATAGAATAATTGTAACTGAAATACCATATCAAGTTAACAAGGCTAGATTAGTAGAAAATATAGCTGATTTAGTTAAAGATAAAAAGATAGTGGGTATATCAGATCTGAGAGATGAATCTGATAGAGATGGTATGAGAATAGTTATAGAATTAAAAAAGGATGCTACGCCTAGCGTTGTTTTAAATACTCTATACAAACATACAAAAATGCAAGATACATTTGGTGTTATAATGCTTGCATTAGTTGATAATGAGCCACAAGTTCTAAATTTAAAACAAATCCTAGAATATTATATAACTTTCCAAAAAGAAGTTATTACAAGAAGAACTGTTTTCGAATTAAATAAGGCACAGGAAAGAGCTCACATATTAGAGGGTTTAAAAATAGCTTTAGATAATATAGATGAGGTTATAAGTATTATAAGAGGTTCAAAAACTTCAGAAATAGCTAAAAATACACTTATAGAAAAATTTGCTTTATCAGAAAAACAAGCTCAAGCTATTTTGGAAATGAAACTTAGAAGACTTACAGGTTTAGAAAGAGATAAAATAGATGAAGAGTTTAATGAACTTATGAAGCTTATAGATTACTTAAATGAAATATTAGGTAGTGAAATAAGATTATTAGAGGTTATTAAAGAAGAGTTAATAGAAATAAAGAATAGATATGGTGATGAAAGAAGAACTGCTATAGAAAAAAATGCAAATGAAATAGATATAGAAGACTTAATACAAGAGTCTGAAGTAGTTATAACATTAACTCATAGCGGTTATATAAAAAGAATAGCAGCAGATACTTACTCAGCTCAAAAAAGAGGTGGTAAGGGAATACAAGCAATGACTACAAAGGAAGATGACTTTGTAGAACATGTCTTTATTACATCTACTCATTCAGATATATTATTCTTTAGTAATAAGGGAAAAGCTTATAAATTAAGAGGATATGAAATACCTGATGCAGGAAGAACAGCTAAGGGTACTAATTTAATAAATTTAATACCTGTAGAACAAGATGAAAAAATAGAAACAGTATTAGCTATAAAGGATATGAATCAAGAAGGATATCTATTTATGGCAACTAAGCATGGTATAGTAAAGAAAACTCCATTGAGTGATTTTAAGAATCTAAGAAAAAATGGATTAATAGCATTAAACCTTAGAGAAGGTGATGAGCTATTAAGAGTTAAGGTAACTTATGGAGATGCTCATATAATAATCGTGACTAAAAATGGATATGCAATTAAATTTAGCGAAAAAGATGTAAGACCAATGGGAAGAACAGCTTCAGGAGTTAAAGCAATAACATTAAGGGATGAAGATATAGCTATATGTATGGATATAGCTGTACCAGAAGAAGATGTTCTTGTAATAAGTGAAAATGGATTTGGAAAGAGAACACCTATCACTGAATATAAACTTCAAAATAGAGGTGGTATGGGACTTATAACATATAAAATAGCTGAAAAGACAGGAAAACTTGCCGGAGCTACTATATGTAAACCAGATAATGAACTTATGCTTATAAATAGTAGTGGTGTAGCTATAAGAATAAATGTTTCTGATATATCAGTAACAAGTAGATCTACTATGGGTGTTACACTAATGAGAACTCTAGAAGAAGAGCAAGTTGTAGCTATAGCAAAAATACCAGCTAGTGAAAAAGAAGAAGATACTGAAGTTAATGATGAATCAACTGATGTAAATGCTAATGAGTCAACTGAAGTTAATGATAATAGCTTAGATGAGTTATTAGAAAGAGCTGATGAAGAAGAAAACTTAGAAGAATAGAATATAATATAATTAGATAGTCTAGAAACTAAATAAAAGTTTCTAGACTATTTTAATATATAGATAATTTGGGTATATACTGTATATGCATAAACACAATGCCTAGTGTGTCATATATAGAAAAGAGAAGAAATTAGTAGAAAAAGCTATGAATATAAGAATATATTCATAGTATTGTAATTTAACAATAAAAACTTATTGAAAAACATGATATTATAAAACACGTCGCTGATACAAATTGTGAGTGCGACAAACCATCACAACATAATTTAAATATAAAAAAAATATTAAAAACATTTTAAAATATTTAAAAAATATGTTGACAACAAAAAATAATGATGGTAAGATAAATAAGTCGCTAAAAGGTGATGAATGAAATTTGGTCTTTGAAAATTAAACAGAGCAAGAAAATATATGACCAGCAATTCTTTATGATTTAAATCATAAGACATACAACAGTAATGA
>NZ_FQZB01000008.1 GCF_900141845.1 Clostridium cavendishii DSM 21758
CCATAGGTTGAATTGTTTATTATATTATTTATTTGACTTGAAATTTGAGTTGAACATGAAGATCCAGAAGCAAGTAATTCGGATTTAATATCTATTAGTCCATAGGTTGGGCTATTAATTATACTAAAAACTTCAGTTTTTATATCTGCTAAACCAAAGGTTGGACTCGAAACTATTTGTTCAATGTTATATACTTCGGTTTTGATTTCCTCTAAGCCATAATCAGGATCAAATACTGCTTGCTCTATTGCAAATACTTCTGTCTTTATTTCCTTCAAGCCATAATTATGATTAAAAACAGCCTTTTCTATTGCAAATACTTCTGTTTTTATTTCAGCAAGTCCAAAGGTTGGACTATCTAATTTGCATTCAATTTTTGTAACCTCTTTAATTATTGCTGTTACTATATTCTCAATATTAACTACTTCATTTTTGATTTCTTTTAATCCAAAACAAGGATTTTTTAATAATAATTCAATATCTTTAATTTCTTTTTTTATTTCCTTCAATCCAAAAGAAGGGTTCTTTACTGTTTCTTCTATATTCCTTACTTCTGCTTTAATTTCTTCTAATCCAAAACAAGGATTATTCACTTTTTGTTCAATATCTTTGATTTCTTTCTTAATTTCCTCTAATCCAAAATATGGACTGTTCAATTGACTCTCTACATCTTCTAATTGTTTTTTTAAGGAATCTAAAATGAAATAAAACTGTTCTAATGATGATTCATCAAAGGTACATTTACAGTTGTTATCATACTCATTTTCACAGGAAATATGTGTATGATAACTACATGAATTTTTATCATCACATAACCGCTGATCAGTTTTGTATGATCTTATTTTATCCATACTTTACATGCCTCCTAAATTTATCTATATTAATTTATAATCACTTCTTATTTCGCTATATTATACAGTACATGATATGCTATTTAAGTATAAATGTTACCTTCGCCCTAGTATCTCATTATGTAATGCATTTGAAGATTTTTGTATGTTTGTAACATTTTAAATTATATTGTGTAAAATATTATTGTTAGAAACAATATAATTCAAACTATATATAACCACCTATTTTACTGCACGTAATTTTAATATAATCTTGAGAGGTGACCTATATGATAGATTATCTAAAAGAACTCTGTGAGAATACTAATATCCAACTTGCTTACACAAAGAATAAATTGAATATTTTATCAGCAAATATTTCGAGAAACCTGCCTATTATTAAAGCATATATTGTATTTAAAAATTGTCCTGAGGAAGTAGCTGTAGCTATTTTTAATTATTACACAAATTCACAGAATTCTGATAAGCATCTTATTACAATACAGGCTTTCTTAAAAAGTCAACTTATTTTAACTAATTATAAAATAAATCTTCCTAATGAAGAATTTAAAAATCTTCTAAGTAACTCTTCTACCTGTAAGCCTATCATAAATTCCAACAATACTAATAATGAATTAAATATTTTAAAAATTGATATTAAAAATTTTTGGGGTTCTAAAACTAATATTGATTTAAATCAATCAATAAAAGCAACAAATGATGAGCCAGTAGAACTTGAAGTTATAGTTAGCCCTTTACATACCTAGCTAAGAAAAATAGTTATGTATGAAAAAACCAAATACAAATATACTTACAAAAGATATGAAATCCCTAATACTTATATTTAAAAAGTATTTAGCTAATGAAAAAATTAATTTATGAAAATCAATTGTTCTTAAAAATTGTAATTTATCAAAATTTTATCTAAACTTAAGAATTTATTTTATGCACTAAATAACAATATTTCCCCAAGTATAGTATATCGAAAGGATGTGTAATAATGGGTTGGAAATTAAAAAAAGTAGATTTGAAATTAGAACCTCATGAAGAAAAAGATGTAGTCTTAGTATTAGCTCCAGAAAAAAGAGCTGCTATTCATGGAGTGGTTAAATTTCCTGATGGTACTCCTGTAAAGAATGCATTAGTTAAATTATTTAAGAAAAAAGGATGCGACTCTTGTGATTTAATTCCTATTACATTTACTTTTACAGATGAATGTGGTCAATTTTTGTTTGGTGTAGAATCAGAAATTGATTTTGTAGTTAAAGTATTCTTCTATACACCAGAGCAACCTACACCATGTAATTCTTGTAACTCTTGTAATTCACGTGATGAATTTGATCCATGTGATGAATTTGATCCATGTAACTCACAAAACAAATATTACAGAACTTATTCAAATTAACACTAGCCAAAGTAATAAGTATGTTTAATAACTAAATATATATCATTTATAAAATCTTTTCTGATAATATACATTATATTAATTAAGCATGCTAGTGGAATTATAAAAATTATATGATGACAGATAAGACACTCTATGAATAGAGTGTCTTTAGATTATTTAGATTTTCTATTTTTAATTAAATAAAACAATATAATTATAAATAAAAGCTAATATCTTCATTAATTTCCCATCTAACAAGCTGTAAAATGTAAAAATCTAAGTACTTCATAATAATCTTCGGTATTAAAGCATATAGTTCTTTCATTCATAAGTTTAGCTCCATTGTAAAAAGAATTTCTATACGCCTTTTTAAAATCTTTATAACAAATTTCTACATCAAAGGTTTTCGGTAACTCTATTTTACATAAATTAAAGTCGGAATTTAAAGCTTTATAAACTAAATTTTCTATGTCTCTTATAGCCTTATTTGGGTGCATATTTATAGTAGCTCCACCTATACCTTCTTTTACTGCTAATGTTAAAATGTTAGGATTAATACTATTAACTTCCTCACAAAGCCCCTTATCTCCACTTAAAAACAAAACAGGTACATTATAAAGAGCTGCCGTATAAGCATTTATTAGAAACTCACTAGCAAATATGCCATTTATTTTTATAGATTCTATATAAGGCATTAAAGTATGAGAAATTGGATTTTGTACACTTCCACCTCTTGAATGATAACCTATGAATAAAACTCCATCAAAACTACTATCTAAAGAACTCATCATACACTTAGGATCTTCTTGCCAACCTCTATGGAGAATGGCTTCTTCTGGCAATAAACTGTGGTCTAAATTTGTTGCTGTATCATGTCCATCCTTTACCAATATCTCTTTTACTCCAAAGTTTACTGCTGCATCACAAGCAGCCTTAACTTCTTTATTCATTTGTATTCTAAATTCAGCATAGTCACTGTTAGTTTTTTCAGTTTCACTCCAAGTAGTCACCCCTGTTATTCCTTCAATATCTGCACTAATATATAACTTCATCATCTTCACCTCTCAAACTTAGTAGTTAAATTTATTCTAACCTTCCTCATACAACTTGTAAATTGCTTTATAAATCTTGTAAATTGTTTTATAAATTAAGAGTATTATATTTTTTTAATAATAAATTTCGATATATTATTAATTACTAACTAACGTATATAATTAACTTTTATTTATTTATTGCATAAAATATTTTATGATTATACTTTTAGGAGTTGATTTTTATGAAATCATTAAGTGAAGGAAAATATAAAGGAATAGATATATCTAACTGGCAAGGAAATATTAATTTTACAGGTGCTAAAAATGATGGTATTGAAATAGTCTATATAAAAGCTACAGAAGGAAATTACTATGCAGATCCTTATTTAGATAATTACTATGAAGCAGCTAAAAATAATGGTTTATTAGTAGGTTTTTATCATTATTTTAAGGCCAATATAGATCCAAAAGCTCAAGCACAATTTTTCGTCGATAATATATATGGAAAAACTATTGAGTGTAGATTAGCTTTAGATATAGAAGAGAATGAAGGATGTGACCCAGATTTATTGTCTAATATGTGTGTAGAATTTTTACAAGAAGTAGAAAAATTATCTGGAAAAGGTGTTGTAGTTTACACCTATACTAATTTTGCTCAAAATAACCTAACAACAATACTTTCAGTTTATCCGTTATGGATAGCACATTATGAAGTTGATGCTCCTGATGATAATCCAATATGGGATAGTTGGGTTGGATTTCAATATTCAGATACTGGGCATGTAAATGGTATAGATGGTAATTGTGACTTAGATGTATTTATGGACGGAATCCTTTTGGATGGTACTCCAACTCCGCCAACTCCACCACCAGATCCTCAGAACACCTATACAGTAAAACCTGGCGATACCTTATCTAGTATAGCTCAAATGTATGGAACTACTTGGCAACATTTAGCTGAAATCAATAATTTAAGCAACCCTGATTTAATATATCCTGGTCAAGTTTTAATTATAGATACTGGTTCGCAAAATACCTATACAGTAAAATCTGGTGACACCTTATCAGGCATAGCCCAGATGTATGGGACTACCTGGCAACATCTAGCTTCAATCAATAATATAAGTAATCCTAATTTAATATATCCTGGTCAGGTTTTAATTATAGGTACTGATTCACAAAATACCTACACTGTAAAATCTGGTGACACCCTATCAGGCATAGCAGAGATGTATGGAACTACTTGGCAACATCTAGCTTCAATCAACAATATAAGTAATCCTAATTTAATATATCCTGGCCAAGTTTTAATTATAGGTACTGGTTCTCAAAGTACCTACACCGTAAGATCTGGTGATACTTTATCAGGCATAGCAGAGATGTACGGAACTACTTGGCAACATTTAGCTGAAATTAATAATATAAGCAACCCTGATTTAATATATCCTGGCCAAGTTTTAAAAATTTAAATATATATATTGCAATATGATTTCTACAAATTAAATTTAATTTTGCCTTTATTTTGGCTTTGACATATATATTGATATAAATGTAGATTTTAAATTGCAACATAATATATAAAGATAATTTTAAGATATAATAAATTATATTAAATTGTTCTTCCACAAATTACAGTATATGAGTTTGTGGAAGTTTCTACTAAAACAATAATAAAAACCACAATATAAATTAATTATAAATAAATATATTTATTATGAATATTTTATGTATTATGTATTATATATTATATGAATAATTAATAGGTGGTAAATATGTATCTATCAATACCTAATATTTTTTTAGTACCAGTTTATTATGCAGAAAAACATATATTAGAAATAAAAATACAAGAATACAAATTTTATAATAATTCAATAGACAAAACTATAGAAAGAAAGGATTTAGTAATAGGTGTATCTTTACCTGATCGAATAAGTCCAAGATGGATTATAGATAGCAAATTCATAGAAGAATACGCCAAATCAAATGGAGTTACACTTAAGATGGAAATTGATGATGCTGACATAGTTAAACAAGCTGAACAAGTGGATAAACTAATATCACAGGGTATAGATGTATTAATTTTAGTACCTGTAGATTTTTTAGTTGGAGCCGATTTAGTTGAAAAGGCTCACAAAGCAGGAATTAAGGTAATAGCCTATGATGTTCTTATACCAAATAGTGATATAGATGCGTATATTTCTTTTAATGGAACTAAAGTTGGTGAACTTCAAGGGCAGTATCTTACAAAAAAAATTCCAAAGGGAAATTATATTATTCTTTCTGGAGATCCAGGAAATTTTAATTCTAAGATATATAAAGATGGTGCAATGAAGTATATAAAACCTCTAGCTGATATAGGCAATATAAAGATAGTTGCAGATAAAGCAGTACAACATTGGGATCCAAAGATTGCTTATAATATAGTGAAAGATATTTTAAATACTAATAATAAAATTGATGCTATATTAGCACCAAATGATAGTATAGCATCTGGTGTAGTTGAAGCATTGAAAGAAGAAGGTTTGGCAGGTAAGGTAGCAGTAACAGGACAAAATGCTTACTTAGATGCTATTCAAAGAATAATTGGAGGAACCCAATCAATGACAGTATTTAAGGATGTCAGAGAAGAAGCTAAAACAGCTATAGATCTTGCAATAAAATTAGCTAATAACGAGCCTATATATACAACTAATTATATAAACAATGGTAAAATAGATGTACCTTCAGTCATCCTTGAACCAATAGCTGTAGATAAAAATAATATTAGAGATATAATTGTAGATAGTGGATATTTAAAGCTAAACGAAGTTTACAGCAAGGAGTATTACCTAAAATAGATAAATTAAAGATTTTATTAAGATTACTTTTTATGTTTAGAATAAGTTTAAAAGTTTTTGAAATTTATGTATATATATTATGTAAATGTAATATATATTAAAGGAATGAATAAACTATGGCTATACATTATTAAGTAATAATATCCTGATTATAATGAATAGGCGCTTCCTTTTAAAATTCGAAGGGGGCTAATAGAAATTTTTGACGACTTGGAGCTTGCTACGTAGTAAAAAAATTTCTATAAGTATCCCTTTTTTAATATAAGACTTTTGGGATATCCCAAAAGTCTATTAGTGTTTAAGTGAATATATAAATTTAAATTCAAGAAAATAATCTAAATCTTAGATTTATCTTTTTGAACTTATTTTTATAGGTTTATATAAATATAGTTCTCCTTTGAAAACTATAAAGTTTCTTAATATAGCTAATTTTATATTAGTTTCAAATTATTATTCTATAAATTTTATAATTTCTTAGTTATATAAAAAAGACAACTTATAAACAATTTTAAATTTCATATACACGTAATAGATTATTAATATTTAACAATCTATCGTCATAAAATATATTAATTAATGCAAATAAAATCTATTAAAGATTATCTTTAATAGTACATACAGTCGTTTAATTTTTAAGTGTAAGTATAGCACTTATTGCAAACGATTGCTTTAATATAAGTAGGGGGGAAATTATGAGAAAGAACGCTTCAAAAGTATTAAGCCTATTTATCTCAATATTCTTTATCTTTTCTTTAATTAATGTTAACACCTCAACTATAGCAAAAGCTTCATCCCAAGAGCCGAATATTAATAACTATGCTGTAGTAGTAGGTAATTTCTTTGGTAATGATAAATTAGACTGGAAGCCAGACAACTTAAAAGGTTTAATGAAAACATATTCGAAAGGTATTTATGAAACATTTTTAGAACTTGAGCCCAAAAATTATGAATATAAAATAGCTATAAATGGTACTTGGGATGAAAGTTATGGAAATTCAGGTAACAATATATCATTAAAACTTACAAATAAAAGTAAAGTTTATTTTAGATTAGATTATTTAAACAAAAAGGTTTATGATTCTGTAAACAATCCAGAGCAATTTAAGAGTAAAGCCACATTAGTTGGAACTATAGGAAATCTAATAGAAAATGCTTCTGATTGGAATCCTAAAGATGATAAACAAGCCCTTAATTATATAGGTGGTGGCTTCTATTCACGTACTTTTGACATAAAAGAAACTGCATCTAAAAAACAATATGATCTTAATTATAAAATTGCTTATAATGGTGAATGGAATAACGGAGAAGTAGGAAACGATATAACTTGTAAAATTCCTGCAAATACTAAAAAAATCTCCTTCTTAAGTAATTACCTTCAAAACTCTGCTACAGATTCAATAAATTCTCTTAATACAAATAAGATTCCATCTCTTATAGGTACCTTAAGAGGTGAAAAAGATTGGGAGCAAAATGTTAAAGGTTGGGAGTTCTATCCTTTGAATAGCAATGGAGTTTTTGCTTATACTGGGCTATTTAAAAAAGGAAATTATTCTTATAAAGCTTGTATAAATTATGATTGGTCAGAATCTTATCCTAGTGATAATAAAAGTTTAACTATAGAAGAAGATAATAAATATGTAGTATTTATCTTAGATCTTTCAAATAAGAAGTTATATGATAGTGCAAATGATTATAATAAAGTTTGTGAAATTCTAGGGTTTACAAAAAAACCTATAGAAGTAAAGGGCGCTACAGTATTAGATAATGGAACAATTAAATTTATGTATAAAAATAAGGAAGCTAAAGACGTCTTTTTAGTAGGTAATATAACTAACTCACAAACTAGTAAAAGACAAATGATTTTAGAAGATAAGGATGAGGGAATCTGGAGTCTTATAACTAGAATAGGTGATAAGCCTCAAAATATAGAATATAAATTTTTAGTAGATGGAAAAATGTATCAGGATCCAAATAATGAAAATCCAAATGGAGAAAATTCTATAATAAAATTTAATGGTTTTAATGGAAGAGCAATAACACTTCCTGGCTCTATACAAACTGCTATAGGAAAAACTGCATGGGAACCAGCAGATAAGGATTTTCAATTTTCTTATTTAGGTAATGGTTTATATAAATATGTTCTTAAAGGAGCCTCCCCTGGTTCTTATGAATATAAAATAGCTATAAATTTCAAATGGGAACCTGAAAATTATGGCTTAAATGGTGTAGAGCATGGGTCTAATATACCTATAACTATACCTAAAAAGCAAGATATAACATTTTTATATAATGATGATTCTCATAGGGTGGTGGATAATATTAATTATAAAGCTTTAGATATAAATCTACATGGAAAAAGTATAACATCTACAAAATTAACTGATACAAATTTAACAGGTATTTATTCTGCTACATTAGATATGAAGAAAGGAGCTTATGATGACTTAAGCTTAACTGTAAAAGAAGGAGATGCTTCAAAAGAAGTTCCTGTAGGAAAAATAGAACTTTCTCAAGATAAATCAGTAAAGATAAGCTACGATCCTGCTACAGAGTTTGTTTTTAATGATTCTTCAGACAATAAATTAGATATTAATGGCATAAGCTATGATTCAAAAAAGAAAGAATACAAATCTGTTTTTGGAGCTATTAAAACAGATGCTTCAGTAGATTTTAATTTGAAAATAAAGAAGGATATGGCTTCTCAAGTTAAAATGATCCTTACTGAAGCAAGTGGAGTTCAGAAGCTAGAAATGAATAAGAATGGTTCTTTTGATGATGGCAATGATAAATGGACATTAAATTTAAAACCTTCTACTATTGGAACTTATAGCTATTATTTTGTAATAAGTAATGGTTCTGATGTAAAAGCTTATGGAGATGATGATGGTTTCTTTGGCCCTGGAATTTGTAATGACCTTGGAAAGGTTAAAAATTATGAATTTAACGTATTTGATAAGAACTTTAAGACTCCAGATTGGTTAAAACAAGGTATAATCTATCAAATCTTTCCTGACAGATTCTTTAACGGGGACAGCTTAAATGACTATTCTCAAAAATATGCTAGGGGAGATGTAGCCTACGAGTTCTACAAGAGTTGGTATAATACTACTGAAAATCCTGATTTAGAGCTTTCTGATGGAGGCAAATACGCTGGGACAAAGGGCGATGGTATATGGGCAAATGAAATGTATGGGGGAGATTTAATAGGGGTCCAAAAGAAACTTGATTACCTTCAAGGCTTAGGTGTTACTATTCTTTACTTTAACCCAATTGGACAGTCTATTTCAAACCACAGATATGATACCTCAGATTATAATAATGTAGATCCATTATTAGGCCACATGGACGACTTTGTAAACCTTGTTAATGAAGCTAAAAAAAGAAATATGCATATAATTCTTGATGGTGTATTTAATCATGTTTCTGATGATTCAATATATTTTGATAGATATGGTAAATTCATGACTCCGGAAAAGCCATTAGGGGCTTATAAGTACTGGGAATATGTATATGATACAATGAAAAAAGAAAATATAAATCAATCTGATGCTGAGGCTAAAGCAGTAGAACATTTTAAAGCACTTAAAATAACTGATTTACACTACAAAGATTGGTTTAATGTTGAAAATGTATGGGCTACTAAGGATAAAGATAATAAACCATTACCTAAGGATAAAGAACATTATTATTATGAAGGCTGGTGGGGCTATGATTCAATGCCAGTTATCAAGGCCTTAAACGGTTCAGAATATAAAGTTAACTCCTGGGCAAATGAAATAATAGATGGTAAAGATTCTGTTACAAGAAAATGGCTTAGAAATGGAAGTAATGGATGGAGACTTGATGTAGCTAACGAAGTTTCAGATGAGACTTGGCAGCACTTTAGAACTGCAGTTAAAGAAGAAAATAAAGACAATGCAATAGTTGGAGAGATATGGACTGATGCTTCTAAATATATACTTGGAGATATGTATGACTCGGTAATGAACTACAGATTTAGAGGTGCTATAGGAAACTTTGTTAATGGAAAGACTTTAGATGGTCAAGAGGGTTCTTATACAGCACTAGATGCGACTAAAGAACTTGAGAAAATGAGGGAACAATATCCACAGGAAGCACTAGATGCAATGATGAATCTTGTAGGTTCTCATGATACTCAAAGAATAATATCTGCTTTAGATGGCGTAAAAAAGAATCAAAGAGGTTTTGCAAATGATCCATCTAAGGAAGCTTTGAATAAAATGAGATTAATACCATTTCTTCAGATGACGCTAGAAGGTGCTCCAACAATCTATTATGGTGATGAAGCTGGTACCCCTGGCTGCGATGATCCAGATAATAGACGTGGTATGATTTGGGGAAAAGGTAATAAAGAATTAGCTCTATGGTATTCTTTACTTGGAACAACAAGAAATAAATATGAAGTTTTAAAAACAGGTAGTACTAATTTTATAACTTTAGATAAAGATATACAAAATGATGTATTAGCCTTTGAAAGATCAAATAAAGATGACTATGCACTTATAATTGCAAATAGAAAAGTTGAAAAACTAACTAATGTTTCTATTAGTGTTAGCGATATTAAAGATGGTACTATTTTGACAGACGCTTTAAATAACTCTAATAAATATACTGTTAAAGATGGTAAAGTTACTGTAGCTGTAGACCCATTAAATGGATTGATACTTGTTAAAAATTATATTGAGGTAACTCCAAACTATTCTCCATTAAAAGATATTTATGATAAAGAAGGTATAGTTAAGGATAGAAATATTCCAAAACCAGAAGCAGATCTAATTAAAGAAATAAAAGATAATCAAAATAAAAAGATAGAAATCTCTTTAACAGGTAATGAATCTATATCAAGACCAGTACTTGATGTTTTAAAAGAAAATAAAGTGGTTTTATCTGTGAAGGCTGAAAATGGTACAGTATTTATTTTTGAAGACCCAGCAGTTTATGATAAATTGAAATCTTTAGGTATCTTCGATTTTAGGCTACTATCTACTAACACTTTAAAAAACGAGTCTAGTCTTAAAGCCCTACAAAAGGCTAATGAAGGTATAAAATTTTTATCAAAATACAATTTTAATGTAGATGGTTTTGAAAATATAGATTTTGGTGGAAAGATTAATATAAAGGTTCTAATTAATAAGGATATAGCTTCTAAACAAGTCTATGTTTATTATCTAGCAAACGATGGTAAAGCAACTAAAATAGCTGACTGTATTATTGATGAAAATGGTTTTATCGACTTTGAAGTAGATCACTTTAGTGATTACTTTATTACAGATAAAATTCTTAAAGTTGATTCTGCTAATGTTAAACCTACTGACCCAATCCCAGTAGATCCAAATAAACCAGTAGATCCATCTAAACCTGTTAATCCGAGCAATACAAATAACTCTACTAATAAAATAGAAGAAAATAAATCAAATGCTAATAAAGGAAATATAGCTAAGCTTGGTGGCGTATCTGCTACAACTTGCATTATAGTTTCTATATTGCTTCTTGCTACAGGAGTAGTTATTGTTAGAAGAAAAAAGAAGCTAAATTAAACAATGTTATAAGCTAACCACTAGCCAAGTAGAGTAACTTAGTTACAAATAACTATCTCAATCTTATTTAGATAACTAGCGTCTATTTACTCGGTACTTAGACGCTTTTGCCTCTCTTTTTTCAAGTATAATTCAATTTCTAAAATAATTATTTTAATATTGTTGAAATAGAAACAAAAATTTAATATACTATTGTTAATGTATCAACGTGTGGGAGGACAGGTCATGAACAAAGCAGAACAGGTCATAAGGGGTTTTAGGGACGTATACAACAAGATGGTTTGGCTTAATAAGTTTAAGATGGAAGATAGTCTTAAAGATTATAAATCTTCTGAAGTACATTGCATTGAATACATTGAAAAAAATGTAGATTCCAACGTAACAAAACTTGCGGCGTCCTTTTATATGACTACAGGTGCCATAACCAAATTAACTAAGAAGCTCATAAAAAAAGGCATTATCGAAAGCTACAAGAAGCCTGATAACAAGAAAGAAATCTATTTTCGCTTGACTTCGCAAGGCAAAGTAATTTATAAAATTCATGAAGATTTGCACAAAGAGTTTCAAGAGCGGGATAAAGTAATATTTGATCAGGTAAGCGAAGAACAATTTGATAGTATGCTTAGCTTCGTAGAAAAGTATAGTAATCATTTAGATGCAGAAATAAAGAAACTAGATATAGATATTAAGTCGGAATAAATTTGAATAATGAAAATGAAACCATAAGTAGCCAAACTCTATTGAGAAAAGGCTGCTTTTTTTATCGCTATTATTTTGTTGACAAGGAAGCAAAATGATGATATGATATTTTTGCTTCCACGGAAGTAAAATATGATTTTTGAGGAGAAATTTAAATGTTCAAATTTAGATCACACAATGAACAGAACATAGAAGAAACCGTAGATAAGAAGGCTTTAATATTTGGTATTGTATCTATGTTTCTTTGCGGATTAGGCTTCACTATTGTAGCACCTGTAGTCCCATTCTTAGTTCAGCCTTATACAAGAACTCCTGGAGAACAAGCTATAGTTGTTACGCTGCTTACCTCCATTTATGCAGTCTGCGTGTTTTTTGCAGCCCCAGTACTTGGAACCTTGAGCGACAAATATGGCCGTCGTCCAATACTATTAGTATGCCTTCTTGGTTCTGCAATTGGATACTTAGTTTTGGGTATGGGCGGAGCTATATGGATACTATTTGCTGGGCGCATAATAGATGGTATAACAGGCGGGGACATAAGCACTATCTTAGCATATTTTGCAGACATAATTCCTCCAAAGCAGAGAACCAAATACTTTGGGTGGGCGAGTGCGGTTGTAGGTGTAGGCACTGTCATTGGACCAACTCTAGGAGGATTGCTTGCCAAGGTTGGTTATTCTGTACCTATGTATTTTGGAGCAATAATAACTTTATTGAATGTTGTTTATGGATTCTTTTTTATGCCTGAAAGTCTTGACAAGAACAATAGACTGAAAGAAATTACTTTTGTAAGACTGAATCCATTTACACAGCTTGCAAACATACTTTCCATGAAAAGCTTAAAAATGCTACTTGTCTCAGCTTTTTTACTTTGGATACCCAATGGATCTTTACAGGCAATTTTTCCACAACTTATAATGGATACTTTCAGCTTTCAGCCGGCACTAATCGGACTTATGTTTTCAATTATTGGCTTCCAAGATATCATTTCACAAGGGTTCATAATGCCAAAGCTTTTGATAAAACTTAGCGATAAGCAGATAGCAATTCTTGGAATGTTTTCGGAGATTATAGGCTACAGTCTTATTGCAGCATCGGCTTTGTTCACATTCTATCCTCTTTTTATAGCTGGAATGTTTATATTTGGCTTTGGTGATTCGATCTTTGGCCCTTCATTTAATGGGATGCTCTCCAAGTCTGTCGATTCTAGTGAACAAGGAAGGATTCAAGGAGGTAGTCAATCTATTCAGGCTTTAGCAAGAATGATTGGGCCTGTCATTGGAGGTCAAATTTATATATCACTTGGACATGCTGCACCTGCTTTTATGGGGATGATACTTATAGTAGCAGCAATAGTCGTTTTATATAAGGGTACTTATGTAAATATATAAACTAACTACTTTGTTCTTGAGCTTTTTTAATATCCTCTAGAAGCTTTCTATGAAAAGTTATTTTAATAACATATAATAATAGGATTTTTGAACCTAGACATAAATTATGCAATCCTGTTTAAAATATTTTCAGAGTAAATTTAATGCCATGAAAAAGGAGAAATATTGACATACAAGATTATATTGGAATAGTATAGTTAAATAAACTAAATAAATAGAAGCTCAAGGAGGAGTATATAATGAAACTTTTAGAATTAAGACCTCAAATCTTTAAGTTTAATGACTGTTTAGAATTTAAAAATGAATTTAAATTAAACAATAAGGATTTAATATTTACAAATAAATTTTTATATGAAAGATTTCTTAAAAGTTTAGATATAAATTGTAACTACATATTTCAAGAGGATTATAATTTAAAAGAGCCATCAGATGACATAATAGATAAAATACTAAGTGAAATAAAATATAAGGATATAGATAGAGTTATTGCTATTGGTGGCGGATCTATAATAGATATTGCTAAAATTCTTGTATTAAAGAATGTAATATCTACTAAAGAATTATTTGAAAGAAAAATACCTGTAATAAAAGAAAAAACTCTTATAATAATTCCTACAACTTGCGGCACAGGAAGCGAAGTTACTAATATATCTATAACAGAAATAAAAGCAAAAAGAACAAAGATGGGACTTGCTACAGAAGAACTTTTTGCTGATTATGCAGTATTAATTCCTGAACTTGTAAGAGAACTTCCTTATGAATTTTTCGTGTATAGTTCAATAGATGCATTTATACATGCAATAGAATCATTAGTTTCTCCAAAAGCCAATGCATATACAGAGATGTTTAGTTTTGAAGCTATTAAAACTATAATAAACGGATATAAAGCCATAATAGAAAAAGGTACTAATTATCGAAAAAAAATAATAGAAGATTTTCTTATTGCTAGTAACTATGCTGGTATAGCATTTCAAAACACTGGTGTTGGAGCAGTTCATGCCTTATCATATCCTTTAGGTGGAAAATATCACGTACCTCATGGTGAAGCAAATTATGCGTTTTTTATAGAAGTATTTAAGTTCTATAAAAAAATGAATCCAGATGGAAAAATTAAAAAGGTAAATACATTCATGGCTAACATACTTAATGTTTCAGAGGATAAAGTATATGAATCATTAGAAGAACTTCTAAATAACTTAATAGTAAGAAAAAATTTAAACACCTATGGTATGAAGAAAGAAGAAATTGAGCTATTTACTGATAGTGTTATAGAAACTCAACAAAGACTTTTACAAAACAACTATGTAGATATGACTAGAGAGGATATAAAAAACATATATACTTCTTTATTTTAGTTTAATTCATATAAAAAATATAGACACAAAAAATAAATTTTTTTGTGTCTATATTTTTGGTTATTATTTAGTTCCGAGTCTATTTTTTCATATGTTTTTAAGAAGCCTTAAAATTATCCGTAGTATCAATTACTACTCCAAGTTTTGTAGATATTATAGTGTTAAGCCGATTTATAGATGCTGCTAAACTTACTATTTGCTTTTCTAGCCTTATAAGAAGATAAGCACTTATAGTAACAGGAAAGCCAACATTAGCTACTAAATTAACAAAATCCTTAACCTCCATTTTATCCACCCCCTTCTTTCTCTATATATACAATAGTTAGGGTATTTTTTAGATTTAAAGTGTTTTTTTAGAAATTTTATTAATTATAAAATTTAAATATGTATTTTAGAAAATCCTACAAAGTTATATTGCATATATTTATAAATTACAAGAACAGCAAATATATTATTAGTATACTTTAATGAAGGGATTGACTAGATAATTGGAATTCAATTTGAGTCTTTATTATTATATAATTAAAAATTAATACTCTTAAATAAAATTTATACATTTAATAAATGTAACAGAATTAAATATAAATTCATATATTATACTAGACAATTATTATTTATTTAATTTTAAAAGGAAGTGTCATATATGACTATAAAAAAATTATCTACTGGAGTTCTTGCAAAAGATGTTACCACAACCTTAGCAGGAATAACTTTAGTTAATGTTGACTCAGATGATTCAGCAAATGTATCAGTATTTGTTTTTGATTGGACTTCAGGTTCTCCTGTTCAATTAACAACATCTATACCAAATCCTGTGATAATTTTGCCAGATACCTTCCAAAATATTACAGCTAGTTTAAGTAGTGTATCTTTTTATGAAATAAGGTTTGTATATACCTTTGATAATGATATAATATTTAATTGTTACGGATTAACTGCTCTACCATTTGTAATTGGACAAGCAAATAATGTATTACATCGTGAGCTTAGTGACGTAGAGCTGGTGTAAATATTTTATTATATTGAATTAGCCCACTGTGAAAATACATTTCACAGTGGGCTTCTTTAAGTAAGAATCCAAATTTTAATTTGATTAATTCGAACTTACTCATATGAATGAAATGAATAGGAATTTCCTTTATTAATTATAATTTACACTTATATTTATTAAACTATTTTACTTTTCCACCTTCAATTACAAGGCTATCTTTGAATTCTTCTCCATAAGTGTCTTTTAATGTTTCATCATAATCCTTATGAATAAAGTTTTCTTTTCCTAAACTTTCAAGTTCATTATTGATCCAGTCAAGAAGATCTTTATTACCTTTAGCTACGGCAGGGGCTATGGTATCCTTGCTTCCTAGCTCAGGAATTCCAACTGTAAACCCTGGAGTCTTCTTTGCCCATGCTATAACTTCTGTATTATCATTAGCTATAGCATCTCCACGTTTATCTTTTAAAGCCTCAAATATTTCTGAATATTGATCATATTTTACTAGTTGTATATCAGGAAGGTTTTTAGTAAAATAAGTTTCAGCAGTAGTTCCTTTAGCTACTATAATCTTTTTACCTTTTAACCCATCCACTGATGTTATCTTAGCTCCATCTGGAGATACTACTCCAAGAGAAACATTCATATAAGGATTTGCAAAATCAACCTTTTTCTTTCTTTCATCTGTAACAGTAAAGTTTGCCATTATTATATCAACTTTATTTGATTCTAAATAAGCAACCCTGCTCGAAGCATCTACAAGTACAAACTCTACTTTTGATTCATCACCTAGAAGATCCTTAGCAAATCTTTTAGCGATATATACGTCAAAACCTTGATTTTTACCATTTGCATCTAAATAGCCAAAGGGAGCCTTATCACTAAATACACCTATCTTTATAGTCCCTCTTTTTTTGATTTCTTCAACTGAGCTTTTAGCTGTTTCTTTTTTAGTATCTGTTTTAGCTGTATTTGAAGATCCACAACCTATTAATACTCCGCCTATTAAACTTACAACAATTAATGATGTTAATATTTTTTTTACATTCTTCATAATATATCTTCCTTTCTAAAATTAATATTTAGGCTAAATTCTCATATTCAAACATATTTAAAAATCTTTTAGCTCTTTCAGTTTTAGGATTTGAAAAAAATTCTTGTGGAGTTCCTGCTTCAGCTACATTTCCTCCATCTATAAAGATAACTTTATCTGCGACAGCTTTAGCAAAACTCATTTCGTGAGTTACGATTACCATAGTCATGCCTTGATTAGCTAAATTTAATATAACCTCTAAAACCTCTCTAACCATTTCAGGATCTAACGAAGCTGTCACCTCATCAAAAAGCATTATTTCAGGCTTCATACATAATGCTCTTACTATAGCAATTCTTTGCTTTTGACCTCCTGAAAGCTCCCTTGGATAGGCATTTTTGCGTTCTAATAATCCAACTTTATCTAATAATTCTTCAGCTTCCCTTAGCACTTCATCTTTAGCCCTTTTTTGAACCTTTACTGGTCCTAAAAGTATATTTTCTATAACAGTCATATGAGGGAAAAGGTCATAGCTTTGAAAAACCATTCCTATTCTTTGACGAATCTCTCCCCAATTAACATTTTTTTCTGTAAGATCCTTATCATAAAAATTGATATGTCCACCTTGTACACTTTCAAGTCCATTTAAACATCTAAGAAAAGTACTCTTACCACAACCAGAAGGCCCTAATATAACAACTACTTCACCCTTATGGACATCAAGGTTTATTCCATTTAGTATTTTTTTATCTCCAAATTGTTTTTGTAAATCTTTTATTTCAATTAAAACATTACTTTCCATAACCAAAACCTCCTTATACTTGCCACTTTTTCTCTAGTTTTTTTGATAACTTTGATAGGGGATAACAAATTATAAAATATAGCATAAATATAAAACCATAAATCCAAAAGGATGCAGTAGGAACCTTAAAACGAGAAAGTTCTATAATCTGTTGACCTACCTTAACAACATCTATAACTCCTATTAGAACAACTAAAGAACTAGTTTTAATCATTCTTGTAGCTAAATTTATAGCTGAAGGTAACATTCTTCTTATTGCTTGTGGTATAAGAATATATCTATAAATATTAAGCCTTGAAAGACCAATAGCTTTCCCTGATTCAATTTGATGCTTAGGTAAAGATTCTAAAGCACCTCTAACTATATCTCCCATTTCAGCAGCTCCCCAAAGGCTAAACACTATAACTGAAACTATTTCTCCACTTAACTGTAGATTTAGGGCTGTGGTAACTTCAAAATATACAACAAATAGCCAAACTAAAATAGGAATTATTCTAAAAAGTTCTAAATATAAACGACTAATAATTGCTATAAATTTTGATTTTGATGTTCTAATAATTCCAAAAATAATACCTAAAAAAGTACCTATAAAGATTGAAGAAAAAGAGATTGCGGCAGTTACCCATAAACCAGAAAGTAATCTTTGGAGATTTAATCCATCAAAAAGCATTTTTATGTCCAAACTCTGCATAACGTACCTTCCTTTCTATAAATGTAAGAAGAACTGATAAAGGTAAAATTAATATAAAATATGATACTACAAGCATTAGTAATGCTTCAGTAGTTTGATAATACATACCTATTAGGTCCTTTGTTACATTCATAAGTTCCAAAATTGATATTGCTCCCACAATAGAAGTTTCTTTTAATAAAAAAATACAGTTAGCACTTATAGCTGGAATACTTATTGAAAAAGCCTGGGGCATTATTATATACCTTGTAAGTTGTATCTTAGAAAGTCCTATACTAAGACCTGCTTCAATTTGGGTTTTACTAACAGCTTCTATTCCACTTCTAAAAGATTCAGCCATATAACTACCACCTAAAAAAGTCAGTCCTACAATAGCACAGGTATTTTCATTTAGTTTCAAGCCAAACTTAGTTAAGCCATAATATAAGAAAAATAACTGAATAAGCAGTGGTGTGTTACGAGATAACTCTATATAGACTTGTACTACATTTCTCAAAATTTTAATTTTATGATACTGTATTAGACTACATACAATTCCAAGTAATATAGAAAACAATATACTCCAAAAAGCTAAATTTAAAGTAATTAAAGCTGCTTTTTGATATAAGGGTATATTTTCTTTAATAAATTCAAAATTAATATTCATAAACTAAATCACCTCTTTTGTCTAAAACTTAAAAGCTTTAACTATTCATATAATTCTTATAGGAATAGTATGTATTAATATTAATTTAAAATTATTTACTTGTCAATATCTTCTTTACATATAATTTGGTATAAAAAATAATATCTAATCTAATCCTAAATAATTGTTTTTAAGATTTAATTTAGTAATAGGTGATTATCTAAATCTTAGATTTTAGTAACAAAAATTTACTCATTTGAATGAATAATAGAAGTATTTTCTGAAAGATAATATATTAATAAAATTTTGTGCTAAATCAGCCTTAAATAATATAGAATGTAGTATTCGATAATTTAGAAATATATTTCATGTAAATACTTGTAAACAAGATATTATAAGGTGGTGAAAATATGAATCCTAATAAAATAAGCTTTATTGTTGCTGTTAATAATGAAATAGATTTTAATAAATGTAGTGTCCATATCAATAAGATAATAAAGCCTGATAACTTTGAAGTAGAGATAATTCCTATAAGAAATGCCATTTCTTTAACTAATGCATATAACCTTGGTATGAATAAATCCAATGGCAAATATAAAGTATATCTTCATCAAGATGTATTCATAATAAATCCCAATTTTATAAATGATATAATAAATTTATTTAATTTAGATATTAATATAGGGCTTATAGGTATGTGTGGTGCTACATCTATTCCTGATAATGGCATATGGTGGGAAAGTCCTAGATTAGTAGGCAAAGTATATGATAGTCACACTGGAAATCTTTCCTTATTAAACTTTAATAATATAGATGGAGAATTTGAGGAAGTTGAAGGTGTTGATGGTTTAATAATGATAACTCAATACGATATTCCTTGGAGAGAGGATGTCTTTAAAGGATGGCATTTTTATGATTTATCCCAGTGTATGGAATTTAGAAAAAAGGGTTATAAAGTTGTTGTTCCAAATCAACAAGTATGTTGGTGTATTCATGATTGCGGAATAGTTAATGTAACAAATGGGTATGAAGAAAATAGAGAATTATTTATAGAAACTTATAAAAAATAAATATATCAATAGCGGAAAATTTTCAGCCTTAATAATATCGTCTAAATCAAACTCTAAAACGTAATGATTATATTGAAGATTTCCTTGTGAGTTTTGAATTGTCAGTTAATAAGTAAACAAATACTTTAGCTTTTTGAAATCCCATTCTTATAAACATCTTCCTTATATAATGAAGTAGAATTTAAATGGTTTCTGTAAAATTTTAGGTTTAAATGTAAAAATAAGAATACTAAAAATTTTGCAAAATAATATATATAAAAGATATAATTAAAATTGTAATATTTTATTTTTTGAATGATATGGTAGATATTATAACTTACAGTGTTGTTAATTTTCATTTAATTTGTAAATTTAAAAATCCAATAATAATGCCATCAAAAAAGGAAGTCCAAATTGACTTCCTTTTATTTTTAATATTGCAAACTTTTTGTCTGTAATATTTAACTACTGGTTATTATACTAAGTATTGTAAGATAAAGATTTACATATAGGGCAGTGCATATTTAAGCTACTTCGTCTTCCAAACGAAAGGTCGCTGGTTCGAATCCAGCTTCTTAAAGGTTTAAGTACCTTTAAGAATAGCTCAGTCAGGATAGAGCATTGTGTTCTTAAATAGCTTTTCTCCCTATAAGTGAGAATCCAAATTTTAATTTGGGTATTAGAACTTACTCATTCGATTGTATATAAGAAGGAGTTTATTTAAATATCATCCAAATTTTAATTTGATTAATATAAACTACTCCTATGAACGATAGTAAATAGGAATTTCCTTTAAAAAGGGTAGTGCAGATAAGTGTTACTTCTATATTGGCTTAGGAAAATTAGACTTTAATTAGTTTAGTTTTGGCAGTTCAAATCTGCAAGGCTCAAGTTTTTGAGCGTTACACTTATCGTTTTTCTCCCTATAAATTTAAAAGAATGGAGGCTATGAAAATGGGGAAATTTAATTTAAAGCTTGGTTTAACTAAAAATAAATCAGGTCATGTAGCTTATAAAATGACTTTGAAGGAAAAGCTAGTAACAGAGGTTTTAACTAGTTTGTTTAATGAAAAGAAATTTTATGGCGATAACTCAGAAGATATATTAAAGGATGTTAGACAAGCTATTGAAGAAGATCCAAAATTCGTAGCTAACCTTTGTATATATGTAAGAAAGGAATTTCATTTAAGAAGTATCTCTCATGTATTAGTATCTGAATTAGCTAAATCAAACAAGGGTAAACCTTATGTGAGAGAAGTAGTTAATAATATAGTTGAAAGAGTAGATGATATGAATGAAATACTTGCTTGTTATATTAATAACTATGGAAAGCCAATCCCTAACTCTTTAAAAAAGGGATTAGCAGATAAATTTCTTACTTTTGATGAATACTCTTTAGCAAAATATAATAGACAAGGTGCTATTAAACTAAAAGATATTTTATGTTTAACTCATCCTAAACCAAAAAATAAAGATCAAGAACACTTATTTAAAAGAGTTTTAGAAGATAAGTTAGAAACACCAATAACTTGGGAGACTCAGCTTTCTGCTCACGGAAATACTAAGGAAACTTGGGAATATCTTATACAAAATGGTAAACTTGGCTATATGGCTATGCTTCGTAATCTTAGAAATATAGCTAAAGTGCAGCCTAATAATATAGATAAGGTCTATGATATAATAAGTGATGAAAATAGAGTCCTAAAAAGCAAACAATTGCCTTTTAGATATTATACAGCATATAAAGCCTTAAAGAATGAAGGGTTTATATCTTCAAAGCCATATAGTTCTTTAGAAAAAGCTATAAAAGCATCCACTAAAAATATAGAAACCTTAAAAGGAACAACTTTAATAGCAGCTGATGTATCTGGCTCTATGAATTCTTCCTTAAGCCGAAATGGTGATACAACCTGCGGTGAAATTGCAATACTATTAATGGCTATGGCAAATCATATTTGCGAAGATGCTATAACTGTTACCTTTGATTTTAAGTTAGAATCAGTTCCTATGGCTAGTGAAGGTGGCATAATTACAAATGCAAATTCTGTAAGAGTTACAGGGGGAGGTACAAACCTAGGTTTACCTATACAATATTTACTTAACAATAATGTAAAAGTAGATAGAATAATAATTCTTTCAGATAATGAAATCAACCATGGTTATGATAGAGTATGCCAAAATCTAATAGAGTCATACAGAAAGAAGATAAATAAGGATGTATGGGTTCATGCTATAGATTTAATGGGTTATGGTACTCAACAATTTAAAGGTCCTAAAACAAATATCATAGCAGGTTGGAATGAAAAGGTACTAGATTTTATACCAAAAGCAGAACAAGGTACAGATACCTTACAAAAATCAATTGAAAGCTATCACTTTAAGTGAGAATCCAAATTTTAATTTGGGTATTCGAACTTACTCATTCGAATGAATATGAGAAGGAGTTTCCTTTAACTTCAAATGAACATGAGAAGGACTTAACTTTGGATAACTCAAATTTCAGCCTATAAAAAGATAGTGAATAAAAATCTTATTTGAATAGTTATAGGGTAGTGTATATTTAAGTTGCATCGATTGAAACGAAGGTGTCGCTGGTTCAATTCCAGCTTACGTTAAGATTTAGCGTAATAGCTCAGTTGGTAGAGCACTTATTGCTTATGCTTAAATAGTTTTTCTCCCTATTATAAAAAAATCAGTAGCAAGCTTTACTGATTTTTTACTATTTTATAATGGATATTAAGGTCAAAACAGAAAAAAAAGAACTTATAGATATAGACGTTCAAATAAATGATACAGATGATTATAGAAAAAACGAAGTAAACAAATAATACCCCATATAATTAAAACACTTATTTAAATTATCTTTTTTTCTTTATTGCAAATATTTTGTCTGTAACTTATAGAAAATATATTCTAAAATATAATTACAAAATATTGAATTAAAAGGGGTTGAACTTAAATGATAGAGGTCAATGGAAAATATACTAACGCAAAAATATTTACTGATAATATAGAAGAAGAAGCTCTTGCTCAGATATCTGATTTATGTAATCAAAGCTTTAGCAAAGATTGTAAAGTTAGGATAATGCCTGATACTCACGCTGGAGCTAGCTGTGTTATAGGCTTTACTGCCGATTTAGGCGATAAGGTTATACCTAATATAGTTGGTGTTGATATAGGTTGTGGAATGCTTACTGTAGAAATTGGAAAAGACTATTTAGATTTAGAAAAGTTAGATAAAATTATAAATGAATATGTTCCATCAGGTAAGAACACTCACTCTGGTAGAATAGTTCGTTTTGATAAACTTCAAGAATTAAATTGCTATAGAGTACTTAAACAAACTAAAAGAATTGAAAGAAGTATCGGTACCTTAGGTGGAGGAAATCATTTTATAGAAATTGATAAGGACGAAGAAGGTAATCATTATTTAATAATACATTCTGGAAGTAGAAACTTAGGAAAACAAGTTGCTGAATATTATCAAACACTTGCAATAGATATTTGTAGTGGTAAAGAAAAGTTTTTTGATGAGAAAGAAGCATTAATAAAAGAGTATAAAGCTGCTGGTAGAAGAAAAGAAATAGAAACTGAACTAAAAAAATTAAAGAAATCTTATGATATGCTTCAACCCAAGTACCCAAAAGACTTATGCTATTTAACAGGTAAGTATAGAGAAATGTATTTGAAAGATATGAATATTTGTCAAGAATATGCACTTCTTAATAGAGAAACTATGGCAAAGATTATATTAAATAAAATGTTTTCTAAAGATTTAGAGGAATATAGCTTTTTTCATACAACCCATAACTATATAAACTTTAAAGATAATATTATAAGAAAGGGTAGTATATCAGCTTATAAAAATGAAAAGCTACTTATTCCAATTAACATGAGAGATGGAAGTATTTTATGTACTGGTATGGGAAATGAAGAGTGGAATTACTCTGCACCACATGGAGCTGGAAGACTAATGAGTAGAAGGAAAGCTAAAGAAACTTTAACCTTAGAAGCTTTTAAAAAATCTATGGAGGGAATATATACAACTTCTATAAATGATGCGACTATAGATGAAGCACCAATGGCTTATAAACCTATAAATGAAATATTAAAATATATAGGAGAAACAGTTGATAATATCAAAATAATAAAACCTATATATAACTTTAAAGCTAACTAAATTATGGTAAAAAAACTACTTACAAAAAATAAAAATAGCTGTATCATGTTAAAGTTTTAATATTTAACATGAATATAGCTATTTTATAAAAATGTAATTAATGTATTAATATTTTAGCTTGGAATGCTGTTATATAATTTGCACTTCTTATTGAGCCTGCATAATAATCACCATCTATCCAAGTACCATCATAATTAATGTTTTTATAGTTAGAAGGTGTACTAACCCAATCTAACCATTGTCCATTATTTAATTTTACTCTATATATTATAACAGCTCTATCAGTTACTAAATTACCATTATTATCACGGATTTCTAGCTGTACACCTTTAGCTTCTGCTGACTGTCCTGTTGTTCCTGCATAAGTATTAGTATTGTTTGCATCAAATTGAACATCACTAGAAACCCAAGGTAACCATCCACCAAACCTTGGCACATACATCTTATAATTTATATGATATTTATTGCTAAACTCTCCTGGGGTATTTAATTTTATAGCTTCTAATCTTTTAGAATCATCACGTCCTCCTACAGTATTATAGCTTATACTTTCCCAGCCAAAATCTTGCATATGACCTCCGCCAATAACTGATGGAAGAGCATTAAGATCTAAAGCCTTTGCACTAACTGGTGGAAATACTAACAATACTGCCAAAACTAAAAATGTCATTGTTTTTAATAGATATTTTTTCATTTTCTCGCCTCCATAAAAATTTTTCTTTTAATATATTCACTTTAAATTTAACTTTTCCTTCCTATAATTACATTTTTTACATTTTTTACATTTTGTTAACATCATAAATTTTTATTAGTATTTATATATTTAAATTTAAAATCTATATTTATATTAAAATTTATAACTTTATAAGATATAATTTATAATACTACATCTTATAAATTATACGGCTTATTTTTTTGATTTTATAATATTATGAAATAGAGATGAGGTGATTTTTTGTTTAGTGACTTTATTAAACATTATGATAATATTAGAGATATTTTAAGAAATGTATTTTTATATGGCTGCTTTTCTAGAGAAGCTTTAGAAGGGAAAACTTCTCTGAGTTCTAGAAAAATAAGCTATGAAATCAGAAGAATTCAACAATATCTTGAAAAAGATTTTGTAAAAGTTGATAAAGACGGTAGAAATAAACTTTTAAATTTAAGTTATGATCCTATTTCTAATCCTAATAATTTTCTAGTTAATACTTATTATAATAAAAGCTTTACTAAAGCAGATTTGATTCTATACTTTTACATACTTCTAGCTCTTAACTTTAACGAAAAGCCTTTGTGTTTAAATGAGCTTGAAGATTTTTTAATGATTAACGAAAATTTTAGTCTTTTAAATATATCTAGTAAAACTATTGAAAGAAAACTTAAAGAGATGAGTCTAGAATTAGGAATTTTAGATGTATCAAAACCCAAAAGAAGCAAGTGTTATGAAATTTCTAAAGATATTTTAAAGGATTTAGAAGATTTTGAGGTAGAACATCTTTTGTATATTATAGATTTATATAAAAATATTGCTATGCCAACAGTTGTAGGGCATTATTTCTCTGAGACATTAAAAAGTTACATAGATTTTGAAAGAAACTTAAAATTAGATTATAAGGATATATTTCAATATAAAGGTCTTCATTTTCATCCTGTAATTGATGAAGATTTAGTTTGGGATATTATTAAGGCCATAAATAATGGACATACCATAAATTATGATTCTGAAATTAAAAGAAGAAATTCTAGAAAAATTGAAGAACTTTTTCCTTATAGGATAAGATATGATTTGAAATACGGAAGACTTTATCTTATTTCCTTTACTACTAACGGAAAATGTATCAATACAAGATTAGATAGAATCTCAAACTTAAAAAGTAAGAAATCAAATAAATCTTTAAATTTCTTAGACGAATTATACGAAAAAACTATGAATTATAGTTGGTCAGCAGTCCCTTTAAATGGAGAAAGAGAGCCAGAGAATATTAACTTTTCAGTAATTATAAAAGATACTAAAGATTTATACATAATAGATAAAATAAAATGCGAACTAAAGAACTATGAAGTATATAAAGAAAATGATCTATATATTTTTAGTACTAAAGTAAATGATGGTGTTGAAATGATACCTTGGCTTAGAGAATATACAGGCTATATAAAAGTAAATTCTCCAACATACTTAAAAAGACGATTAGATAAGGATTTAAAGGAGGTATTAAAAAACTATGGAGTTATTTCATGAAAATAAAAACAGATATTTTTCCTTAGTTTCAAAAATACTTAACTTAGCAAGTAATGGCTTAAATGAAAGTGATCTTAAAATTTTAATTGCAGATGGTGAATATGAGGAAAAGCTTATAGGAAAGGATTTTGAATCCTTTGAAGGGTTATTATTAAATAAATATACTAAAGAAAATAATTTGAACTTACTTAAGCTTGAAAATAAAAAATATTATCCTGTAATAGGTAAAAATGGATTTAATCCAGTACCTATTAGATTTACTAATATAGAAAAACAATGGTTGAAAGAACTTTTAAAGGATTCAAATTTTAGAAATCTTTTAGGTGATAAAATTTGTGTGATTTTAGATACAGAACTAGAAGAATTAAAAGATATGAATATGACTTCCATAATTGAAAAAACTAATGTAGTAAAGAGAAATAATAATCATTTAAATGAAGGTTACTATAATAATTTTCTTAAAATTCTTAATGCAATAAAAGAAGATAAAGAAATAGTTTATGATAATAAAGATAAATTTGGTAATGAATATAAAGGTTTAAGAGGCCTTCCCCTAAAGATAGAGCATTGTATGAAAGATGAAATAATAAGAATATCCTTATATTTTATTGAAGAAAATAGACCTGTAATGATAAACCTACATACTTTATCTAATATAAAAATCAAAGAAGATAAAGAATGTAATTTAACAAAATTAGAAATATTCAAAAGCTTAAAGGATAAGAAATATTGCACTGAGCCTATAGTATTTGAATTAAAAGATGAAAAGGAAGCTATGGAAAGATGTTTTATGAGCTTTTCCTCCTTTGAAAGAACAGCTAGGGTAATAGGTGAAAATCTTTATGAAATAAAGATTTATTACTATACTTTTGATGAAGATGAAGTTATAAGAAGAATATTAAGCCTTGGACATTTTGTTAAAGTTATAGAACCTGCAAGAATTAGGAAAAAAATAATAGATAGATTGGTACTAGCTTTAGAGCTATAAAAATGATATTTAAACTCCTATTTATGACATCTTGATGACTAAAATTATGTTTTTAAAAAATTTCAATTCTCTTAAGTTAATTTTCCCCTTATACTTTATAAAAAGGATGCAATTTATATTTAATTTTAGTAATAGTCATAATATTAAAAAATTACAATAAAGGAGCTTACTTAAAATGAATATTTCTACTAAAGAACGTATAGTAAAGTATATTATTATATTTTTTGTATTTTTTACAATGGGTGCTCTTTTTAAATCTTTACATTTTACAATTATAAAAATATTACTTATGGGCCTAGGTAGTCTACTTGTAGATATAATAATTGATAAAATAAAGATTTATAGAAAAAACAAATGATTTAATGAATAAGAGGTGTATTATGAAAAAATTTTTATCTTTAATTTTAGTAACACTATGTATAATACTTCTAAATACTTTTACTGTACTTGCAAGCGAAAAAAAATACTCTATAGATGAGCTAAAAATTAATGCTATCTTAGATAAAGATGGTAATCTTTCTGTAACTGAAGATTACTATTACAACTTTCAGGGAAGCTTTAATGGCATAACTAGAGATATTGATTACAATGGAGCAAAAGATGTAGAAGGTATTGAGGTTATAAAAAATGACACCATAAGCTTCAAAATTAATGATAACAAAGACGAAAATACCTTTGAGTTAAAAAATCCAAATAACTCTAAAAACCTAAAAATTTATTCTAGAAATAAAGATTGTAAAACTAAGTTTACCATAAAGTATAAAATAATAGATGCTGCTTATAAAGCTAACAATCAAGGTAATCTTAAATGGATATTTTATAAAAATACTAATGATGTAAACATAACTAATTTAAGTCTTAATTTGGTATTCAAAGATGAGCTAAATGGAGAAGTTAAATATTTGGGGGTAGGTCCTGAAAATGGTAGTGCAGAATCTCTAAATAATAATACCTTTTTATTTAAAGTAAAAAACCTAAATAAAAATGAATTATTTGGATCAAAACTTTCCTTTGATTCTAATTATTTAACTGGTGTTTCTGAAATTGAAGATAGAAATGTCCAAGATAATTTATATAAAAATAGTTATAAAGAACTTTTTTATGCAATTCCACTTGTAGTAATATTAATTGGTTTAATAGGTGGCTTTATATTTAATGATAAGAAAAAATATAATAAAGAACTTAAAGAGTATAGAGCTAAATATGCTATCTTCAATAAGCCTTACTTAGAAGAAAAGCCTGGAGATTTAAATGCTACCCTTGCTTATTATATATTAAATGAAGATATAGATAATAAATGCTTAATGGTAACACTTCTAGACTTAGTAAATAAAGGGGCATTAACCTATACGGTTGGAGAAAATGAAGATGATAAAAAGAACTTTAAATTCACTATAAATTCTAATAACTTTACTAATCTTTTGAAGTACGAAAGGTTTATAATAAAATGGTTTAGTGAGTATGGTAAGAATGGTAGTTTTTCTATATATGATATAGAAAAAAATACAAAAGACTATAGTGATGCTAAAAACTTTAAAAATAAATTCAATGAATGGACTAGCTTAGTAATTGATGAAGGTGAGAATCTTATTAATTATGTAATTATAGTTAGACGTAGAATATTAGATAATAAAAGCTATGATCAAAAACTACGCTTGAAAGCTTTTAAAAAATATATAATAAAGAAAACTAGCACTGAAGTAGATTTAAACTTTTGTAAAGAATATATAAACTATATAGTAGCCTTTGATTTAGAAGAAAGTTTTATAAATATAAATCTTCCTGAAGATTATAGCTTTTTAAATGGTATAGCTCTAATGACTATATATCATCAAGATGTATATAATGATATCGATAGAAGAGTATCACCTAATACTTCAAGCACAAGCACCTTTACCTCCTCAGGCGGAGATTGTGGTGGCGGTGGAGGCTCTGGAGCCTTCTAATAATTAAGTATCTGTATTAACTTTAAAAATTAATACGGATACTTTTTTCTTTATGTTTACATAATTTCTGTAAAATATTTTCTTTATAATAAAGTAAAATGTTAATAGGTACATTAGAAATATCTATAAAATAAGGGTAATAATACCACAATATATCATTATCAAAGTATATATAAATCTTAAGTTACTACTTAACTAAATATTAAACAAATTTTTATTCAATATGCTTATTGACATTTAATGTAAATAATTATATACTTTTTCATGTAAATAAATGAAAATTAAAAGGGGAATTAAATGAGCAAAAAATTAAAAACATTACTTGCTACGTCTCTAATTACATCTACGTTATTTTGTGGAGCTTTTGTAATGACTCCACCACTATCTGTAAAAGCAGCTCCACCATCAACTTCTTCAGGCGTAAATGCTTTTACTGATTTAACCTATTTAAGTGATATAAACTGGGACTCTGCAAACACAACTTTCCCTTCACTTCCAACACAAAAAGATAAAAGCGTATATTCACTTCCAATTACACTTAATGGAAAAACCTATGCAAAAGGAATTGGTACACATGCTTCAAGTGAAACTATTTATACCCTTGGAAAAAACTTCACAAACTTTGAAACTGATATAGGAGTTGATAGTGAAGTTGGTAATAACGGCAGTGTAATTTTCCAAGTTTTTGGAGATGGTATTAAACTTTATGACAGTGGAGTTATGACTGGGGCTACAACAGCTAAAACAGTAAGATTAAATGTAACTGGAATTAAACAACTTAAATTAGTTGTAACTGATGGTGGAGACGGTATAAATAACGATCATGCTGATTGGGCTAATGCTAGATTATACAATACCTCTACCTATCTAAGTGATACTGATTGGGACTCCGCGAGCACAACTTTTCCTGCACTTCCAACACAAAAGGATAAAAGTGTATACTCACAACCAATTACACTTAATGGGAAGACTTACACAAAAGGAATTGGTACACATACTGTAAGTGAAACTATTTATGACCTTTCTGCACAATTCTCGATTTTCAGATCTACTATAGGAGTTGATAGCGAGGTTGGAAATAACGGTAGTGTAGTATTCCAAGTATTTGGAGATAACGTTAAACTTTATGACAGCGGAGTTATGACTGGCGCTACAACAGCTAAACCAATAAGCGTAGATGTAACTGGCGTTAAAAAGTTAAAGCTTGTAGTTACTGATGCTGGAGATGGTTTAAATAATGATCATGCTGATTGGGCTAATGCTAGGGTTATAAATTAAAAACATTCTTATATATGCCTATACAATTATCCTAAGTATACTTTTAGGTATAATATAAAAAAATTATTGTTAATACTATTTTATTAACATTTATAACTTTTTTTCATATAGATATTCTGTTCAAAAAGGAGGATTCCATTTTATTTTAGTGAGTCCTCTTTTTTTATTCTCTAGTATCAAATTTATTTTGATACTACCACTTTTTTATACTTGGTCATATCTAAATATCATGAAATTATCTTTTTTAATTATTTGTAAGATAGTCATACACAACATGGGCTGGTGAAAGAGTTAAATCTGTAAGAATATGTGATGAAGCTACAACTTCTAAGACTGGTAAATCCGCTAAAGGAGCTAACGCATGGCTAAATAATTGCAAGCGTGCACAACCGGTCCATGCTCCATGTATAGTAATATCCTTGTTCTGTGTACATATAATCTCACAAATTCTTGGCTTTCCATCATACCCCTGTACAATTTTCAGCATGAAACTAGGACGAGAAATCTGATTATATGCTTCTTTAATGTCTAAAGGTTCATGTTTATATCCCATTGTAGCAGTAGCAACTCTTAATGAACCATAGTTTAATGTACCAACCAAGGTATCTGAATCAACAAATAGCTTTGGAGTACCAAGTTTCTTAGGATAAGCGCTAAGCTCTCTTCCAACAGCAATGGCTGGATGATTGTCTAAGTACATCATGTGGAGATAATCACCTTTAATTCCATTATACTTTATTGGAATAACCTGTCCGCATTCAGTGTAAGATCCCAATCCAGTTACATCAGGCATAGCCATCACTTCAAACCTAACAAAAGGTTCATCTTCATCTAATTCTAATGGTTCTGGTATCATTTTTCTAACAGCTTCTAAATCAGTACGATACATTATATTTAAATACTCTCTATTATGAAACTTATACGGTCCTTTTGGGAATGCTGGAGCAGTAAGTGGTGTTGTAATTTGTTTAGATATTTCACTTTTTAACATAAATATTCACTCTCTTTTCTTATTTTTTATCATAAATAAATTTTTATATTAATGAATTTTTAAATATATATCTATACATCCATAATCTTTATATCATCTGAAATAATTAAATCTGCTTCTGTTACAGATTTAATTTCCTCAATTGTTGTATCTTTGTGTATTTCTTTTAAAAGTAGACCTTTAGTTGTTACTTCTATTACACAAAGTTCTGTAACTATTAAATTTACTTGAGATTTTGCAGTAAGTGGTAGTCTACACTTTTTAAGAATTTTAGGTTTTCCTTTTCCAGTATGTTGCATGGCTATAATTACTAACTTTGCACCTATTGCTAAATCCATAGCACCGCCCATTCCAGGTACCATTTTCCCTGGAACAATCCAATTAGCTAAATTTCCTTCTTCATCTACTTCTAAAGCTCCAAGCACAGTAACATCAACATGCCCACCTCTAATAAGTGCAAAAGACATAGAACTATCAAAAAAAGACCCCTCTGGAAGGACTGTTACGCACTGTCCCCCAGCATTAACTAAATCTGTATCTTCCTCATCTAGTCTTGCCTTTGGTCCCATGCCAACCATGCCATTTTCTGATTGAAAAGTGATTTTCATTTCCTCAGGCACATAGCTTGCCACCAAAGTCGGAAGTCCTATACCAAGATTTACAAGTTGGCCATCTTTCAATTCTTTTGCAACTCTTTTTGCAATAATTTCTTTTGCTAACTTACTATCTGTAATCATTAGATTGCCTCCTTTACAATATAATCTACAAGTACACCAGGAGTCATTATATCTTCTTTTCTTAATTCTTCACATTTTACTAAATTCTCAGCTTCTATTATTACTGTTTTTGCAGCCATTGCAACATAAGGATTAAAATTTTTTGTAGTTTCTTTATAGCAGGTATTACCAAATTCATCTACTATACTACCTTTTATGATTGAAACATCTGCCTCTAAAGGAAGTTCTAACAAGTAATCTTTATTACTAACAGTAATTCTTTTTTTCCCATTTTCTACAGTAGTACCCAACCCGGTTTGTGTTAGTACACCACCTAGACCAGATCCAGCTGCACGAATTCTTTCAATTAATGTTCCTTGTGGCGAAAGCTCTACTTTCATTTCGCCAGTACTCATTTTTCTTCCAGTCTCGGGATTAGCTCCAATATATGAAGCAATTAACTTCTTCACTTGCCCATTTGTAACCAATTTTCCTATACCTTTATCAGGAAAACCTGTATCATTTGCAATTACAGTTAAATCCCTTATATTTAAATCAACCAACATATCAATTATAGTATCAGGTGATCCACAATCTAAAAAACCACCAATCATAATTGTCATTCCATCTTTAAAAATAGATTTCAATTCTTCCAGTTTAACCATTTTATTCATATTAATATCTCCTTTCTAAATAATATAAAATTTTTTGATAGGAATGTAGTTAGTCACTAAATCAATGCGATTATAATTTTTTTGACATTCGTTATTACATTAAATCTTCTGTTTATGATACCATTAATAAATCTTTTCTCATACTTTTCCTCCTTAATTACAAAATTTAATCAACATTAAGAAACGTAATTTATTTTACGCTAACTATTCTCTAGTAAATAAGATTCTTTGATGTTGTACAAATAGAATATTACCACTAATTTAAGGCAAAAAAACATATACCCACGAGAAAATTAACTACAAGTATTTACAACGTTACCAAATTAAGTAAATAAAATCTATTTTTATTCTATAATCCCTAAAAAGATTTATAGGTTTAATTCTCTAAAAATTAAAAGAATTGAAAAATATATCTTTACATAATTAAAGGGTTTTCAGTTATATTAGCAATCTATCCATTACAAGAAGAATAGAATTTCAATAAAAAAGATTCTGAATTAATTTCAGAAACCTTTTTTATTAAAATATATAATAATTAGACAACTTAAACTAATGATAACTAATTTAAATTTAAAAACTTATATTTATTTTTAATTAAATTGGTAATTTAATGCTACAGTTTTAAAAAGATTATGTTAAACAATGTTAAATTTTTTATGAATTCATTTACAGTAACATTTACTTTGTATTAAATTGTATTTAATGTTATATATTTAAATAAAAGTATTTTAATAGTTGATAAAATCAATTTTCTATTGTGCCATATATGATATAAAAAGTTTTAAAAATAACTTTTTAATATATTATTAATTTATATGGAGGGGTATTTATGAAAAAAACAAGTTTAACTATTTTATTATCAACAGTTATATTAAGTGGAGCATTAAGCAGTGCTAATGTTCAAGCTTCAACTATGGACAAGCTAAATGTAGATAGCACTGGCTATACTAACACCAGTAGTTTAACTTTATCTAGCAATACAAAGGACCTTTCATTAACTAAAGAAGCATCTAAAGATATTCAATCTAATATAGTTATTCAAAACGTAGGAGAATCAAAATTTGTAGATGAGATATTAACAAAGAATAAACCTCAAAAACTAACTTTAGAATCTTCCAATAAAAATGTAATATTACCTATTGAAGAGCAAGGAAGATTTTTAGCTGTAGGTATTGGTGAAAGCACTATTACATTAAAAAGCGATGGTTTTGAAAAAACAATAAAAGTCAAAGTTAATAATAATAACACTATAACTAGACAACCTAGAAGTCTTCAACCAAGTGATATTTTAAGAAAAGCAGAAGCTATGATAAATGTAAGATGGACACCAAGACAAGATTTAGTTGGTTGGAGGGGAAATTACGTTTTTAAAGCAAATCAACAGCAAACAGGTATCCCTTATAGTCAATGGACTCAAACAGATGAAAATTCATTTATTGCCGCCCTAGGATATAGTGATTTTTACAGCACTGTCTCAAGTAATGGTAGATCTATGCCAAGATACGGAAGTGATTGTTCTGGTTTTGTTAGCTTTGCATATGGATTAAGCAGACATAATACCTGGCAATTAGAAGAAGAAATAGGAAGTACTCTTTCAAGGGTAAATATAAGCGATTTAACTGCTGGTGATGGGGTAGTAACAAATACCAGTGGCGCAGAGCATACTTTTTTAATCGCATCTAGGAATGGTAGCAACTTCACTTGCTATGAACAAACTCCTTATAAAGCTATGGTAACTTCATGGTCTTCTTCCCAATTAAGTAGTAAAGGTTATATAGGGTTTAGAAAAGCAGGCGGCTCTACTCCAACTACTGTACCTTATCCAGGATATCTATTAAGCACAGCTCTTGTTAATAAATATGATTCAAACGTAAAAATACTACAAGAAAAATTAAATTCCTTAGGCTATAATGCAGGTACTGCTGATGGATATTTTGGAAATAACACAAAAGCAGCTGTAATCAGATTTCAAAAGGCTCATAGTTTAGATCAAGATGGAATTGTAGGTCCTCAAACTTGGAATGCTTTATTTAAATAACTATAGCAATCACATTCAAGAAATCTATTAATTTTAATAAAACAATAAAAAATTTTATCCTAATATTCAAATTAATTTTTGAATGCTTATTTAGAAAAGGATGTATCAAATTTTAATACATCCTTTTTTATTTATCTATATTAAAGTAAGCTTTTGATATTCACACCTTAAAATCTATATTTCAATTTAATTTACTTATTAATATAAAGATATACTAGGTTTTACATTGATTTTACTTTATATTATAATCGTTTTTTGGGATTATACTTGTCATCATATTCTTTCTTTGCCTTTTCCGTATATTTTAAAATAAAATCAGATTTAGAATTTGTATAACCATCCCGGTTATGTTCATATTCTTTTATTAATTTTAACTTTAATTCACCATATTCTTTAGAAACATCCTCATGTTCAATGAGATAATCTCTAAAATACAATTCATTCCAATTACCATTATAACGAACATGTAAATGATATACCTTCTCTTCAAATCCATTTTTTGTATAACCCTTATTGAATGCCATTTTCATATATGGACTTTTCACAGATGACATTAGTAGCCAATCATTATGCAATAGTGTATTTGTTAATTGTTCAATATTAGTTTCATTAGCTATTTCTAATAAAATATCCACTGTTGGTTTAGAAATCAATCCTTCAACAGCAGAACTTCCTATATGATTAATTCTTATAATATCTTTTTTATCGATACAACTTAAAAGTCTTTGTTTTTCAATCTCATACCAATCTTTATAATCCTTATTATGTTCTTTTAATATTATAGGGAATAGCTCCCATAATTCCTCCAAAGTCATTTCTGATAATTCTTTTCCCATATATACCTCCATTCACAAAGTATAAATAATATTTATTATACATTATTCAATATACATATTTCACCTTAACTTTACTTATTTTCAATATTCCTATTGTAAAACTGTAAAATATTCAATAATTTTATTGACATTCATAGTTAAAAGAATTACAATGAGTACATACTCAATGAGTTAGGAGTCAATGAAATGTTAGAATCACAAAGACAAAAACAAAAACTTAAAACAAAAAATAATATTATTGAAGTAGCTCTAAAGCAATTTGCAAAAGATGGACTAACCACTACTCGTACAGCTGATATTGCATCTATAGCAAAAGTATCTCATGGTACTATATTTGCTCATTTTGAAACACGAGAAATACTTTTAGGAGAAGTTATCGAAGAATTTGGCAGACGTATTACTAGTAGACTTCATGAGCTAGTTAGTAGCAATTGTGAGATGAAAGAAGTTCTTCAGGCTCATTTACAAGGTATTAGTGAATATGAAGAATTTTATACAAGATTAATTTTAGAAAGTCGTCTATTAAATGAAGATGCTCGTAATTCAATAATAATGATTCAATCCGCTGTATCATTTCATATTATTCAAGTTGCTGAAAGAGAAATGAAAGAGGGTAAAATACGAGAAATGCCTGTTGATTTACTTTTCAACACATGGATAGGTTTAGTACATCACTATTTAATAAACAGTGATTTATTTACTAAAGAAAACTCAGTTTTAAAAACCTACGGAGATAAACTAATTAATCATTATTTAAATCTAATTGCTAACTAAGAAAGGAGTAATATTATGAAAACATGTATAGCTTGTGGAATGCCAATGAAAACTAAAGAGGAATTTGCTATGGGAGATGAAACTAAGGATTATTGCATTCATTGTGCAAAACCAGATGGTACAATGCAATCTTATGAAGAAAAATTAGAATCTATGGCGGGGTTTATTATTAAAACTCAAGGCTTAGATAAAGATGTCGCTAAAAATGTTGCTAAAGAAATGCTTTCTAAGCTTCCTGCTTGGAAAAACTAAAGTTTTTATCAAAACTATTTTTGGTAAAATAGCAACTTAAAACACAAATTAAAATAAGCTATTGATGCCTTGAACTTCCCCTATTAAATAAATAGGGGAGTAGTTCACTTTGAGTTTACCATAAATATAGAGAAAACATATATCTCAATATTAAATAAAATAGCTTATTTTACTGAGTTATTATATAATTTATAATAATTAAACTTACACACCCCACCATTATACGGTATTACTTTAGAATCAAAATATTTAAAACCAAACTTTTCAATTGCAAGTTTAGATGCTATGTTTTCTGGTTTTACCATTGCAGTTAATGACTTTATTTTAGTATTCTCAAAAACCCACTGAATAAATGTTTTACATGCTTCAGTTGCATATCCTTTCCTTTGATACTCATCAGAAATACCATAAAAGATTTCAAATTCATCCTCTAGTTCATCTTTCGGAATAACACCAACAACACCAATACATATACCTTCTATTTTATGTTCAATTGCTAATATTATAAAAGGTTCACCAGAGTTAAATCTTTTATTTACTCGACTTATCCAAGAAAGTGCCTTCTCTTCATTATTTAATACCATATCAGCCATCCAATATGCTACTTTAGGTTGCTGACTATAATGTACTATATCCTTTGTATCAAATTCTGAAAACTTTCTAAGAATCAAATTAGGTGTTTCTATACAAAAATCTATCAATTTCATTTCCCCCTTTGCTTAGGTATAAACTTTTATTATTCATTAGCTTATTATACTATGTTACAATCACTTCTCAAATATTTTCACAATTGTATTATATTTGTAAATTCATTTTTTTATATAAAGTAAAAGGATATATAGTTATACCTAATCAAATATTTTTATTAATATAAGAAAACACTATATATTTTTAATTTTCAAATAAGTACAACCATCATTAAAATATAGTAATTTTGGCTTATCCATGGTATAATTTTAAAAAATATGTACATAAGGTTAATTATAACATGAAATGGGGAATTTATAATGAAATTATTTAATCCTAATACAATGAAATTATTAGACCCTAATTACGATTTATATTTTGAACCAGTTGAGCCTATAATAAATTCTAACGATTTTACTAATGAATTATTTAGATATGCAAATAATGAAAATATAAATTTAGTAATTATAGAAGAATCAATGGAACCATTAATAAGAATAGATAATATTAAATACAGTTGCAAACTAGGTGAGCCATATGGAGGTATGAAAAAATTATATAAAATGCCAATACTTAGTTTACCTTTTGAATATAAATGGGTTTATATCTATAAAATAGATTAAAGTTATATATAATCTTTTAATAAATATTGCTTTTCTATTTTGTAACGCCATTAACTTATACAGTATACATGAATTTAACGGATAGGTATTCAGATAGGAGATTATAAATGAATAATAAAATGTTGATAGAAACAGATAGATTACTTATAACTGAATTAAATGAAAGTATGATAGAAAGCGTACATCTGAATTCATTAGATGATGATAATAGACGTTTTGTGCCAGATGAGGTATTTGAAACGGTTGATGAAACACGTGAAACTGTAAAATGGCTTATTTCTTGTTATCAAACTAATGAAGGACCTTTTGTATATCCAATGCTGCTAAAAGACGGAAAAAACATTGGATATGTGCAAGCAGTGCAAATAAAAAATGGATGGGAAATTGGATATCATGTATCTAAATCATATACGGGCAATGGATATTCAACAGAAGCAGTAATTGCTTTTTTGCCAGTGATAATGAAACAACTTAAAATATCAAATATTTATGGAATTTGCCTTGCCGAAAATATTGCATCACAAAGAGTATTGGATAAGTGTGGCTTTGCTATGGAATATGAAGGACTGGCCAACTATCAAGGTGTTGAGCGACCAATTCGTAGATATAAATATAGTATATAGATACCAATTTGCATAGAAGACGATATGTATGATTATAGAAAAAAAAGAAGCAACTAAAATTTATATATTTTAGCTGCTTCTTTTATAAATCACTGAATATCTTACACAAACATATTTGTTTACATATATATTTGTATTTTATAAACATTAATATAAATAAAAAAGTATACTAATATTTTGTATATCTTACATATATATACTCATTATTAATCTATTTATAAAATAGTAAGTTCATTTGAACTCTCACTATTCCAAGTACCATATGCCTCATTTAAATTTTCATCAAAAAATAACTTCAAATATACACTAAAATCTGGAGCTAGATTCATCTTTGGTAGTTCATTGATATCTACCCAAAAAACTTTACCTTCCTCTGTCTCATTTATAAGTTCTCCAGCAAAATCTTTAGTTTTAAATAAAAAAATAAACCAACGTTTATTATTGTCAGAATTATACCAATGAATAAGCCCGCATTTTTTTAAGTTTTTAATAATTAGCCCTGTTTCCTCTTTAACTTCTCTAATAGTAGAAGCAATAATGCTTTCTGCATTCTCTACGTGACCACCTGGAAACGTAATGCCCCCCCATTCCTCATCCTTTTTGTCTTGAACTAGTACCTTATTTGCTTCTTCATCAACTATCATACACATATTAAATAATAGTACGTTTGAAAATCTATTCATCATATACTTACCCCCAAATATAAATATGTTTCATTCGTAATACTATTAATTATATCAATAAATAGTACAGGTTTATATATAGTTTTTATGGTTAATCTTAAATAGCTATTTTAGTTTGCTAAAACATTATTTGTGTTTTAACCAAACTATCATTTTTTAATTAAGATAGAATTAAGGTTAACTGAATTTAGAATTAAATTAGAGATTATATACTTTACTCATAGGTTAAATGAAACTTCCACTCACTATCATTCATAGGAGTAGTCTACCAGAGTAAGTTCGTATTAATTAAATCCAAAATTTAGCTGCTTACTCAACTTCAGTTACCTAAATCAAAAATTTAAAACTTCACTTAAATAAACGGAGGCGTTAATATGAGTAAATATATAGTTGAAACAAGAAATTTAAAAAAGGATTTTAAAGATTTTATTGCTGTTAAAGGTATTGATTTAAAAGTCAAAGAAGGAACTATTTATGGATTTTTAGGACCAAATGGTGCTGGTAAATCTACAAGCTTAAGAATGCTACTTGGTCTAATAAAACCAAGCGAAGGAGAAGCCTTTATATTCTCAAAAAATATAAAGGACAGTAGAGAAGAAATACTAAAAAATGTAGGAGCTTTAATCGAAAGTCCATCCTACTATGGTCATTTGACAGCTTACGAAAATTTAGATATTACAAGAAGGATTCTAAACCTTGATACAGCTGAAATAACTAGGGTTTTGAATCTGGTAGACTTAAGTAAAGTTAAAGACAAAAAAGTTAAGGAATTTTCGCTTGGTATGAAGCAAAGACTTGGTATAGCTCAAGCTTTAATTGGAAATCCAAAACTTATAATCTTAGACGAACCAACTAATGGATTAGATCCTTCAGGTATCCAAGAAATAAGAGAACTTATAAAATCCCTTGCAAAAAAAGAAAATATAACAGTTGTAATTTCTAGTCATATACTAAGTGAAATAGAACTTATGGCAGATGAAGTAGGTATCATAAAAAAAGGTGAACTTATATATCAAGGAAGTATAGAAAACTTAAGAAGAAATAATCAAAGTAATATTATAATTGAGGTCTCAGATAAGAACCTTACTATGGACTTATTAAAAAAGAGAAATTATAGAGTTTTAGAAAAAAACCATCAACTAGTAGTAAAAGCTGAAAATTTAACAGCTTGTAAATTATGTAGAGAATTAGTTCTAGCAGGTATCGATGTAAATTATTTATCAGAAGAAGATAAATCATTAGAAGATATATTTTTAAGCTTAACCAAGGAGGGCAAAGCATGTTAAAAAATCTTATTTTAAATGATATATTTAAGCAAAAAAGAACAATATTGATGTTTATGGTTATACTAATTCCAATTGCAACAACCATGCTTTTAGGCATTGATTTCTTTATAAGATATAAAAATTATTTATATGGAGTAGCCATAAGTAAAGGAATGACATCTTGGCAGATGCTTTTAAATGAAGAAAAGATGGTGCTTTTTAATCAGTTTTTACCACTTTTTGTAGCTATAATAATAGGCTCTATATTTGAGACTGAATATAAAAATAATGGATGGACGCTAACTTTAACAGAACCTATAAAAAAGAAAAATATAATTTTATCAAAAACTATAACTACTATAATTTTTGTGTTAATTATGCTTATCATAAACTCATTTGGTTTAGTCGCAATAGGTCTTCTAATGAAATTTCCAGAGGCTTTTAGTTTTAGTTTAATAGTAAAAAGTTTTCTTCTGAAACTTTCAGGAGCACTTTCAATTATAGCTATACACTTATTTTTAGCCTTAAAATACAAAAATACCTTAGTATCCATAGGATATGCTGGAGTATTTTGCGTTATATCTCAAAACTTATTAAGCTTTAGCAGTTATAATCCTTACTCCTTTGCTTTTTCATCTTGTATAGTACAAGGTGTAGACCTTTTACAAGTAATTTTGATATCTACAATTCTATTTATAGTAGGCTTAATCATTAATTGTAAACTTTTTAGTATAAAAGAAAGTTATTAAAATATAAATTGGAGGCTTTTATCATGAAACTTTTTAAATCGGAATTATTAAAACTTAAAAATACATCTATCTTTACATTAGCGTTATGTATTCCAACCCTTTCAATATTAATCGGCATAAAGTTCTTTGGAGTTATTAAAAAAAATGCACCTAATTTAACACCTTGGGAAGGTTTATATTCTGGTTCTGCTACTTTCTTTATAGGGATCTTACTTCCTATGTTTATAATATATGCTACTGTTACTATGGGAAAAATCGAAAATACAAATAACTGTTGGAAGCAGGTCTTATGTATGCCAATAAAAAAGATTGACCTTTATATAACTAAATACCTGGTTTTAATATCATTATTAGTAATTTGTCTAGTTTCTTACTTAGTTCAATATGGAGTAGTAGCATACACTTTAGGAGCTACAGGCTTTATCCCAAAAGATATCTTTATAAATACAACATACGTATTTTTAGCTGCTCAGCCTTTTATAGCTTTATTATTTTTCTTATCAAATAGATTTAACTCTATTTCTATTCCTTTAGTTATTGGTATGCTATTCACATTATCTTCTTTAATGATAGTTCAATCAAAATATTGGATATATGCACCTTGGACATATGCTATGGGTATTTGTGCTGAAGGATTAAATTTTACAAAAGAAATATTCCCATTACTTACTGTTAGCCTAGTATTGTTTCTTATTATCTTCTCCTTTGACATTATAAGCTTCAACAAAAAAGACATTATATAATATTAAATATTACTTCTCAACTAATCACCCTTAATTTACAACAACGATATTTTATGCAAACTTACTCCATAATTTATGTTATTATAAATATAATATGTTTAAATTATGCAAGGAGAATATTAAATGATAGCAGAAGATACTTTATTAGAAAAAAAGATATTATTAGTAGATGATGAACAAGAGTTACTTAATCTTTTAAGTGATGTTCTAAAAAGAGAAGGCTTTAAAAACATATATACAGCAACTACTGGCGTAGATGCACTATTAAATTCCAAAGATATAAATCCAGATATAATCCTGTTAGATGTTAATTTGCCTGATATAGATGGCTTTATGGTTTGTGATAAAATAAGAAACTTTTCTTTTTGTCCTATAATATTTCTTACCGCAAAAGGTGATGATGATGATAAATTAAATGGCTTAGGAGCTGGCGGGGATGATTACGTAACTAAGCCTTTCAATATAAAGGAAGTAGTTTTAAGAGTAAAAGCTCAACTTAGAAGAAATAGCTATATACCTTCAGTAGAAGATACAAAAGGAAAAATCATAAGTTTTAGTAATATTGTAATAAATGAAGATACTGGAGAAGTCACAAAATCTAAAGAAGCAGTAATCCTAACCGCCAAGGAATATCAATTACTTCTATTTTTAGCTAAAAATCCAAATAAAATTTTTAGCAAATCCTCTCTTTGTTCTAATATTTGGGGCTTTGATTATGATGGTTACGATAATACTATAATGGTCCATATAAGACACCTAAGAGAAAAGCTTGAAGATAATCCAAGTAGTCCAAACCATATAAAAACTATGAAAGGACTAGGCTATAAGCTTGTAATTAAGTAGTATGAAAAAAAGATTAACTCTTCAATTCTTATTTTGGAATATAATCGTATTATATATAATTCAATTTTTATTTTTCTCATTAAACATACTAAGCGTTCAAAGAGGTTTTTCTTTTTCAAAAGACTTTTATAACTTTGCTTTTAGTCCTCATAAAGTATGTGAAAAATATAAAACAAGCTTTGAAAAAAGTGATGAAAATTTTAACTTAAATGAAGATGATTTAAAGGTTTTAACTGATAATAATATTTGGATTCAGATACTAGATAATACTAACAAAGAAATTAAGACTATAAATAAACCAGCTGAAATACCATCAGAATACTTAGCTGCAGATTTAATTAGGTATTCAAAGGCATCTCATGAGATGCCAACAGGCTCTACAATAGTTGCTAGAACCCTTGATAAAAATGATAAAAAATATAGCTTAATTATGGGTTTTCCCGGTAACCAAACTATGAGCTATACCCTTGGTTTTACAAATGAAAGCTTTAAGTTTTATATAGGTTTAATAGGGTTGGGATTTATTTTAACAATAGTAGCTGGATATCTATTTAGTAGACGACTTGCTAAACCTGTAGCAAGTATAATAGATGATATAAAATCTCTAGCAAAAGGGGATTACAATCTTAAATTCAAGAAGAAACATGGTGTTTACAAAGAAGTAAACAATAATTTAAACAATTTAGCAAACACATTAATTGAAGTAAAAAAAGAAAGAGAAAATGCCATGAAGCAAAAAGAAGAATGGATAGCAAATATAGCTCATGATTTAAAAACTCCACTAGCTTCAATAAATGGATATGCTCAGCTTTTAAAGGATGAAGATTATACTGTATCTGAAGCTGAAATCATAAAATATGGTGAAATAATAACAGACAAAGCTGCTTATATAGAGGATTTAATAAGCGATCTTTCATTAGTATATAAGTTTAAGAACAAGGTAGTCCCATTAAAACTTCAAAATGAAAACCTTGTGGAGGTAGTAAGGAATATCGTAATAGATATACTTAACAATCCACTTTATGAAGATAGGGAAATCAATATTGACTATGATGAAGAAAATATAATTTTAAATTGTGATAAAAGATATATAAAGAGAGCATTAAACAACTTCTTATTTAATGCTTTAGTTCATAATCCGAAAGATACTGTAATAGATATAAATATTTATAAAAAGAATGGAATAACTTTAGAAATAAAAGATAACGGAAATGGAATAAGTGAAGAAGATCTAAAAAGCTTATTTGATAGATATTATAGGGCAAGTAATACAGGTGAAAGCCATAAAGGGTCAGGACTTGGTATGGCTATAAGTAAAGAAATAATAGAAATTCACGGTGGAACAATAAATGTTTCTAGTAAATTAAATGAAGCTACAAGTATAGTAATAGCTTTTAAATAAGGGGAGTGTTAAAATAAATGGCTATATATGTTATCTTAGGATTTATCGCTATAATAGTATTTGTAACAAATTCTGTTGCTATATTAAAAAAAGTAAAAAATGATAAACCAACTATAATTAACACAATAATATGTTGTATTACATTTATGTATATTTGGGGCTTTTTATTGTTTTGTTGTTCAAATTAAAATTGTTAATTAATATTGTAAAATATTTCAAATACAACTTCGGTTAGTATATTATTAAATAAATATAGTTACATACTATACTGCCAAATAACGAATATTTAAATTTTACCTATAAAGTTGAAAGGAAATTTATTAGACTAAAAAGCGTAAAAGCTTATATTAAAAACATCTAATCTTTTAATATAAGCTTTTTTTATCATTATTTAAAATTCCCTTCCATTAAATATACTAGCTCCAATACAATACAATATTGCACTTAAAATTGGTACTACAAGCACTAGTAAATCTGTATAAGGAAATGTTATAGGTGAAAGTTTTAAAATATCATATTTTGCTACACCTACAAAACTCCCACAAACTATATAAGTACTAGGGTTTAATATCCCTATTGTAGTATGGCTTAATATAAATCCTGAAAAGGAAATTAGTATTCCAACAGAGATACTTAAAATAAAATTTCTAAAACTCATAGAAAATATATGTTGAAGACAGATAAAAGGGATAGAACATACAAATGCTATAAGTGGTGCATATATTATATATAGTCTAAAGCTCTCTTTAGGAATTAATATCTTTGAAAAAATTAATAATAATCCAATCAATATAAGAAAATTGATAAAAACTATTATTAAAGTAGTCAATATTTTACTAATATAAATATTCTTTAATTTAATAGGGGAGGAGCATAAATTAATTATATTATTATGCTTATATTCTACCCTCCATTGAAGTGCAATTATTATTGTTATTGAAAGTGGAAGTATTAAGGCTGAATATAAAATTAATGTTTGATTATAAACAGCATCCCACAAATCCTTTGTTTCAACAATTCCTCTATATATATTTATAAGCCCTAAAAGTGTCATAAATAATGGTATTATAAAAGCTAAAACAAGTGACTTTAAAGTTTTTACCTTATTTATTTCACATTTGATAAGTTCTACCACACCTATTCCCCCTTAATATCTATTCTATTAAATATAATTAATCCCAATGATGTAAATAATATAAATTCTATAGAAGAAAAAAGCATTGATTTTAATATTGTACTTCCTTGTACAGTAAGACTCATAGAATTTGATATTTGAAGGTATGGAATAAAAACATTAATTGAGCTATATCTAATAACTATTATTGAAACACAGATAGCTACTATATTTATAGTAGTTAAAAACATCGCATCTCTAGTAAGGCTAAACAAGAATACCTGTAAGGCTATAAGAGCTAACAATGCAAATAGCTGCATCCACATATATCTTATAACTAAGGGTACATCTATATTAGGTGATAACTTAAATAAATAACCTAATATTATAAGAACTATCCCTTCTAATAAGATTGATATAACTCCAACTATTAATATAGTGATTAGTTTAGATAAATAATACTTACTCCTACTCCCTAAACAAGAAAGTATATGTGTTAGCGAATTATTTTTTAAGTCTATATAGAAAATACAAATACTGTTTATAATAATCGAGAACATTAGTATAATTGGCCAAATCAAAGCTAAATGATTTTCTACTAAAAGGCTTTGAAATCCATCATTTATTATAGGATTATACTTAGAAAGTATTATATTTTTTCTAAGTATAATATCTGAAATAATCATAGAAGTTGATAGTATAATTGGCAATATAACTATATACTTTATATTGCTGTTTTTTATTTTTATAAATTCTAACTTTATATATTTTGAAAGACTCATAATTAACTCCTTTCTACAAGAAGAAGAAATATATCTTCTAGATTATTCATATCAGGGTATTTATTCCTTAAATCTTTTAATGATCCTTCATACAATAACCTTCCATTATTAATTATCCCAACATCATCTACCATAAGCTCCATTTCACTAAGTAGGTGAGAACTTATAAAAATAGTTTTATTATAATCTTTTGCTAATGTAATAATTAAATTTCTTATTTCTTTTATTCCCATGGGATCAAGTCCATTAGTTGGCTCATCTAAAATTAGAAAATCTGGATTTCCAATAAGAGCTTGAGCTATACCTAATCTTTGTTTCATACCTAAAGAAAATTTTGATGCCTTTTTATCCCTAGCACGCTCAAGATTTACTATCTTAAGTACTTCATCAATTCTTGAATAGTCTACTCCTTTCATAGTTGCCCAAATCTTTAAATTCTTATATGCAGATAAATGATCATAATAAGAAGGCGATTCAACTAATGCACCAATTTTACTTAAAATCTTAGTTTGATTCTTTTTTATATCAGAGTTAAATACTTCTACATTACCAGTATAATTTTTTATCAGTCCTAAAATAATTCTAATTGTTGTAGACTTACCAGCTCCATTTGGCCCCAAAAATCCATATATTCTTCCCTTTTTAACATTTAAACTTACATTATCAAGAACCTTTTTTCCTTTATATGACTTATTTAAATTATTAATAGATACCACATTATTTATCATAATTTTCCTCCCTTTAAACTTTTTATTTGGTATCTTAATAATATCAAGTACACCTTAGCTCTAAATAACCCCAACCTTATCTAAACCTTAAATAAAAAAGATGTAACAATAACAAGATTATTAGGTAAAATATGTTATAATGTGTGAAAGAGGAGGGATAGGCTTTGACTAATAAAAAAATTATGATTGTAGATGATGAAGAAGCTATATTAACACTATTAACTGCTGTTCTAAACAAAGAAGGCTTCAATAATATAAAAGCCATAAATGACAGTATATCTTCTATAAAAGTATGCAAATCATATAAACCAGATATTATAATTTTAGACATAATGATGCCTACTATGAGTGGGTTTGAAGTTTTTAGTGAAATTCGTAAATTTACTGACGTTCCTATACTTTTCTTATCTGCAAAGTCTGATGAAGTAGATAAAATATTAGGTTTAGGCTTTGGAGCAGATGATTATATCACTAAACCATTTTCTCCTAAAGAAGTAGCTTTTAGAATAAAAGCTCATTTAAGAATTGTTGAAAGGATTAAAGAATCCTTAAATAATGATGATGAAAAACTCCATACAAAAGACTTTACTATTGACTTTAAAAATGGAGAAATCACTAAGGGAAACAATACATATGAACTAAGGGCTAAAGAGCTAAAATTAATAAAACTCCTTGTAACTAACAAGAATAACATATTGCCTAAGGATATGATTATAGAAAAGGTTTGGGGAGAAAGCTTTGATGGATATGATAATACCTTAATGGTTCATATAAGAAAGCTTAGAGAAAAACTAGAAAATGACCCCTCAGCGCCTAATTATATAAAAACAGTTAAAGGCATAGGATATAAATTTAGCATTTAGGAGAATTATATGAATAAAGCACCTTATATTAAAATCTCATCTATATTTATTAAAAGCTTAATAATATTAATACTTATTTTATTCTTGCCTAATATGTTTATAATTGCAAACCTATTTAATAGTTCTAAATTATCATTTAGTACTGATTCATATGGAAAGTTTATTGATAAAACCATAAAAAAGGAAAATGGACAACTTATTTTGAATGAAGAAGGGAAAGACTTACTTAAAAAAGATAATCTATGGATTCAATTTGTAGATAATTCTTTAAATGAGGTATATTCTTTTAACAAACCATCTGATATTCCTACTTCGTATACTCCTATAAATTTCATACATTCATATAAAAATGATGTAGGTAAAAGCACAGTTTTTATGTTCGAAACTCAAGTAGAAAATTCAAGATACTCATATTTTCTAGGCTTTCCAACAGATATTGTAAATAAACACAATATAACCTTTAACCCTACTGCAGTAAGAGCTTTGATTAGAAATCTTATATTTATTTTAATAATTAACTTAATAATTATATTTGCATTTTCATACTTGTATTTTTCAAAGAAATTTGGTAAACCAATACAAAAAATTATTGATTATATCTTTGCACTATCTAAAGGAGATTTTAATTTTCAAATAGATAAAAAAAACTTATATAAAGAAGTATTTAATTGTCTAGATAATTTAAGGGATACATTAAAAGAAAATAAAGAAAAGAAAGAGTTATTAGATAAATCAAGAGAAAAATGGATTTCATATGTAAGTCATGATATGAAAACCCCTTTATCATCTATAAAAGGTTTTGCTGAGTTATTAAAAGATGATAATTATAGCTTTTCACAAGATGAAATCAAAGAATATTCTAATATAATGTACGATAAAGCAAACTATATGGAAGACCTTATAAATGATTTAAACTTTAGTTATAAGCTAAAAAATAGTGCTGTTGAATTAAACCTTAAAGATACTAACATTGTAATTTTTCTAAAAAGTCTCATTGATGAGTTGCTTTCGGATCCTAAATTTGAAGGACAATCTATTTCTTTTTCAAGTAATAGCGAAGAAATTATAACTTCTATAGATGTTCAATTAATGAAAAGGGCATTATCTAATTTGATAATAAATTTTCTAATTTATAATGATAAAGATGCTAAAATATCTATTAATGTACTAAAAAGCGAATACTTTATAAGAATAACTTTAGAAGATAATGGTCGAGGAATGACTAAAGAAGATTTAGATAATATATTTGAAGAGTATTTTAGAGGGACAAATACAACTAGTAACCCTAATGGTTCAGGACTTGGAATGGCAATAGCAAATAAACTTATTAATTTGCATAAAGGAAAATGCTCTATTAAAAGTGAAGTATCTGTTGGTACAAGATTAGAAATACTTTTAAATTCAAATCCATAAAATATTTGTATCAGCTCTTCAAATAGAAGATGGTAATGTAGGTTTTATAGGCGGATTAAGAATACCAACAATATAAAGATTTAACTTTGGATTAAAACAAGGTATAAACTATACAAATTGAAACTTATTAGACTAAAATACATAAAAATTATATAAAGCTAAATTAATAATAAAAAGCTATATTCAAATTAACTACAGAAATTAATTTGAATATAGCTTTTTTAATAAGAATATTATTTTAAAATTCCTGAAGTTTTAATTTCACTTTAGAATCAAAATTAAATAATATATAAGCAATTATATTCAATGTGAAAAATAGAAGAATCCATAAGATGCTTAGTGTTTTTAAACTCTTAGCATAACAAATTGATTTCAAATAATATATTGAAAACATTTTACTTATATAGTAATATTTAGTAAGAGTATAATTTAAAACATTTCCAAATTACTATTAAAATATTCTAATTAACTACATATTAAATTCTAAATTTTCTATTCTATAATAAATATTTCTTTAAATTCTTTACATAATCCACTTTACATAATATTATGTTTCATACATATAAACTTGTAATATTAATTAAGAACTTGAGGTGATTCAATGTTTATACCCCCAAATGACAAGTATCTAATAAAACAATTAATAGGCTTACTTAAACCATATAAAAAGAAAGTTTTAGTCATATTAGTCTGTATTATTATATCATCAATTGCAACTATGATAATGCCAATGCTTGGCAAAAAGATTATGGATGATGGCTTAATAGGAAAAAACTTTAAAACTGTTGTTTCCACTGTAACTCTCTGTTTTCTAATTATAATTTTTCAACAATTATTAGAGTTATTAGAAACAAAATATTTTGCATATATAAATTCAATGTTACCTTATACTCTTAATAACAAGGCTTTTAAACATTTGATGAATCTAAAATTACAATATTTTAACAATACTAACTTTTCGCAAACAATGAATAATATTTCAATTGATATAAGTAATGTTTCAAAAATAGCTGATAAAGGTATGTTTTATATAATAACAGAAATCTTTAAAATGATTGGAGGAACAATTGGACTTTTAATTATAGATTGGAGATTAACCATAATAGTTTTTTTATTCCTTCCAATTCGTTATATATTAGTAAAATCTTTATCTAAAAAAAGAAGAACTTCTTTTGAAGAATACATGAAATATAATGAAGATTATTCTGCTTGGTATGGTGATACTATACGTGGAATAAAAGAAATTAAACTTTGGAACTTAGAGAGAGTTCAAATAAGTATATTTACAAAAAAACAAAGAAATATAATTAAAACAAATATTAAGTTGCTATTTGTAGATAAAATAAATGAAATTTCTGAATCCATAATCCTTCAAATCATTATAAATGCACTATATATATTAGGTGCTCATCTAATAATCCAAAATAGCATAACAGTAGGAGAACTTTTTGCCTTTATTACTTATAGCGTTTATGTAACAACCCCTATCTCTTCTATATTAAATATAGGCTATGCTTTGTCTGGCATCCTTCCAGCGGCAAAAAGATTATTCAATTTTTTAGGTATGGAAACAGAATCTAATTTAACAGACTGTAAAACAATTAATTTAGATGCCACTTCAATAAAAGGTGCTATAACATTTGAAAATGTTTGTTTTTCCTATTTAAAAAGAGAGAAAACCTTAACAAATATAAACTTCACTCTAAATAAAGGTGAAAAACTTGCAATTATTGGTCACAACGGTTCCGGAAAAAGTACATTATTAAATCTTCTTTTAAGGTTTTATGAACCCCAAAAAGGAAGAATACTACTAGATAATATGGATATTTCTAAAATTAAATTAAAGGATTTCAGAAAGTTAATTTCCGTTGTAAGTCAAGATTTATATCTTTTTAATACTTCTATTAAAGATAATATAACCTTATTTTCTAAAAAAAATGAAAGCAAAATGTACAAAGCAGCAAATTCAAGTGGGGCATTAGATTTTATTTCTGAACTCCCATTAAAATTTGATACTGTAGTTGGACAAGATGGCTCAAACCTATCAGGTGGTGAAAAACAAAAGATTGCAGTTGCACGAGCCTTCGCAAGAGATTCAAAAATAATAGTTTTTGATGAAGCAACTTCAAATTTTGATAATGAATCAGAAGCCTTATTAAACAAGCTCTTATTAACCAACTTTAAGGATAAAACGGTAATTATAATAACACATAAAGTAAACATATTAAAAGAAATGGATAAAATTTTATTACTTCATAAAGGAAGAATTGTTGATATTGGCACCCACGATGAATTATTAAACAGAAATACTTTATATAGAGATATGATTAGTATAAATGATATTACTAGAAATGAAGATATTATTTAATAATTAAGATTAAATTCCATGAATTGAATTCTCGAGATAAAAGCATGGATTTTAATAAATTAAAATAACAAAGAAAGAAATCGCGAGCTTTCTATGTTAAACAAAATAAAAAGATGGGGGAGATATTTATGAAAAAATTAGGTAAAAAAATTAATCAAGTAGAAGAAACAGTTGAAGCTTATGCTTCTATTTCTTCACACAGTTGTGGATGTAGCTGCTCTATTTGTTACAATTCACCTTCTGCACAAGCTGGTATGAGCTCAGAGGGTAATGCTGTAGTTAGTGGTTGGTATTCTGTTATACCACTATAATAAAAAACGGAGGTATAATTTATGAAAAAATTAAGTAAAAAATTTAATCAAATAGAAGAAACAGTTGAAGCTTATGCTTCTATTTCTACACATAGTTGTGGATGTAGCTGCTCTATTTGTTATAATTCACCTTCTGCACAAGCTGGTATGTACTCAGAAGGTAAAGCTGTAAATAGAGGAAATTTGTAATTCTTATTTATTATAAAAACCTTAAAAGTAACTAAATTAATATGAAACATTATTAATTCAGTTATGCTTGTACAAGCTTATAAAAATCATTGCAGAGGGTTTTGAACTCTTTGCAATGTAACTTAATTAGGAGGTTTATATGTTAAAAGAAAAACCACATATTCATTTATTTAAAACTCCAAGAGGAAACTATATATATGATGTAAATACTAATAAAATTTTAAAAACAGATATAGATGTTTTTAATAACTTATCAAATGTATTAAATAATAATGAAAGCCCTACTAATGAAATAGTAAATAAAAAAATCAAAAGATTTGAAGAAAATGGTTTTCTTTCATCAAGAAGATTTAAATATATAACCCATTGGGCTGATGAAACCCTTGAGTATTATTATAATAATAAATTAAGTCTAATGGCACTTCAAGTTACTCAACAATGTAATCTTAGATGCGAGTATTGTGTATACTCAGGAGGATATTTAAATAGAGGTCATAATAATAAAAAGATGACTTTTGAAGTGGCAAAAAGATCAATAGATTTTCTAATTTCGCATTCAAGAGATTCTTCTAATATAGCTCTGGGGTTTTATGGCGGAGAACCACTACTCCAGTTTGATTTAATAAAGAAATGTGTAGAATACTTAGAAGAAAATGCTGAAGGTAAAGAATTTATCTTTAATATAACTGTAAATGGAACACTATTAACTGATGAAATCGTAGAATTCTTAATAGATCATAATTTTTATTTAATGATAAGTTTAGATGGTCCAAAAGAAGTTCATGATAAAAGCAGAAAATTTGCAGGTAACGGATGTGGAACCTTTAATACTGTTATGCAGAATATTGAAAGAATAAAAGAAAAATATCCGGAGTTTCACAAAAGGATTACCTTTAGTGTTGTAATGAATACCGAAAATAGTTTTAAATGTATTGATGAATTTTTTACAACATATGAAACTATTAAAAATTCTACTAAAAATGTAAGTAGTCTTTCTACTGTTTATACAAATAACCAAAATCATACCACAAACGAAAACTTTATTTTGGAAAAAGGTTATGAAGACTTTAAGGTTTTTCTACATATTTTGAAAAGACTTGATAAAAAATATGTATCTGCAATTTCCTTAGAATATTTTAATCATATTAAGCAATATATGTTTGATTATAGAAAACCAACTACTAAGCTACCTGAATACGGACATCATAGTGGACCTTGTATTCCTGGCGTTAATAGATTATTTGTAGATGTAAATGGTAATTTGTTCCCTTGTGAAAAAGTAAGTGAAAATTCAAAAATGATGAAAATAGGTAATATTAAAGATGGTTTTGAAATAGAAAAATGTAGAAAACTTTTAAATATTGGTACTCTTACAGAAAAAAGCTGTAAAAACTGTTGGGCAACTAATTTTTGCACTTTGTGTGCTGCTTATGCTGATGATTTAAATGGACTAAATTCAGATAAAAAACAGGCTGAATGTGTTAAAGTGAAACTAAATACAGAAGAACTATTCAAAGACTTTATAATGTTAAATGAATTTGGATATGTTTTTGATAATAAGACATTTGCCACTACAAATAGTGTTAATATGGAGGAAGCTTAAATGAAGATAAAGAATAAAATAGTAATTTATCCTTATGATATACAAAGTACTCCTTTGCTAAGATATAGACACCTTTTAAATGATTATGAAATAATTGGTGTAGTTTCGCCCAAAGGTTGGGGACTAAATAATAAAGATGCCAGTAGTGCTGATGGTGGTCCTAACATTGGTATAATTGTTAATGACAAATTAGAAAACCTATTTGATAAATGCGATACAGTTATATTTATTGAATCTGAAAATAAGTTAGATTTCAATAAAGTTATATATCCTAAGATTTTAAAATCAATTGATGCAGGAAAGAACATTATCTGTAATCTTGAACTTGAAAATGATATTTTAAGCAAAATAAAACTTAGATGTAGAGAAAATAATGTATCTTTTAAATATAACTTTCCTCATCTTAATTCAAATAATAGTAAAATTACAAGCGAAGAAATTTATGAAATCAATGTCCCAGTAATTTTTGTTCTTGGTATTACTGAAAGAACAAATAAATTTAATATACAACTTGCTTTAAGAGATAAATTTCTAAATGAAGGTTATAAAGTTAGCCAAATCGGAACAAAAAATTACTGCGAAATATTTGGTTTTCACTCTTTCCCAAGATTTATGTTTGATCCAAATATTACTGAGAATGAAAAAATTATATCTTTCAACTATCTTATAAAAGATATTGAACAAGCCGAAAAGCCAGATGTAATAATTGTAGGTATACCAGGAGGAACTTTCCCAATAAATAAAATGTTCACTCATAAATTTGGAATACTAGCCTTAGAAGTTTCTCTAGGAATTAAGCCAGATGCAGCAGTTTTTAGTGTATTATATGAAGATTATTATCCTGAATACTTTGAGCAAATTTCAAATTCTATAAGATACAAATTTGGATTTGAAGTTACTTGTTTTAACCAATCAAATACACAACTTGATTGGCTAACTTCTAAAGATCAAAGAAGATTAGTATATAATATGTTAGATTCATTTTTTATAGATAAAAAAATATCTAATTTTTCAAATTTAGATAAGAATATATTAAATGTATTAAATCCCAATTCTAGTGAGTTAATAGGAAGTTTAATACTAGATAATCTAGCTGATAACTCATCTATAGAATCAATTTAATGGAGGTATATATGAATAAAATATTTAAAGAGGAAGATATTAAAATAAAGTTAAAAGATATTTTTATAAATTCATTAAACATTGATCCTAATTATATGACGGAAAAAAATTATGATAGTAACCTTTTGGGCAATATTTGGCGCTTTACGCCTAGAGATTTAGTATATTTATTTTTCGAAGTTGAAGAAAAATTTTTTATTAAAATACCTGAAGAAAATATTATAAATGGGGATTTTAAAACTTTTAATAATATTGTTAAAATCATAAATAAGCAGTTAAACAATATATCTTCAGAACCAGCATGAAAAAAACATCCATATAGCTATCATTGACGATGGAATAAATGAAAAACTATATAGTAAATATACTAAATTTGGTATAGGATTTTTTTTAGTTTTAATGAAAAAATAAACATTGATGAAATATATGAATATGTAATAGAAAAGTTTAATGTTGATACCTAATAATACTATAATTTAAAGAATGGTCTTATATGATTTTCTTGCTTTAGAGAATAATTTAAGCTGACGAAAATTATGTAAGGTCATTTATAATTTTAAATAAAACTACAAAACTTAATTTTATAGCTTGAATTCATCTATTTGATAAATTAACTAATAAAAATTACTCTTTAATAATTATATTATATAATTTATATGAATAATTTAAGTCATGATATAAGAACATATAAGTAAGAATCCAAATCTTAGATTTGGTAATTCGAACTTACTCATTCGAATGAAATGAGAAGGAGTTTCCTTTAAGTATACCTTAAATATTAATTATATAATTTTATAAATTATATATGTGATTAGAGTCAATTTTTTAGGAGGATTTTATATGGATAGAAGAAGGGTTATAGCTAAAATAGCTTCTATGTTGGTAGTTACCAGTATATTAATTAACCATTATAAGAATACAAAAGCTCACACTTTAGAATTAGAAGGAATTAGGGTAGGAATGGTTACAGATGCAGGTACTATTTATGATAAATCATTCAACCAAGCTACTTGGGAAGGTGTAGAAAGAGCAGCTAAAGAATTTAACTTAGTTAGCACATATTTAAAACCAATTGAAGCAACAGAAACACAATATATTAAAGCAATTGATAATTTAGTTGACTCTAGGTACAACCTTATAGTGACACCAGGAGTTAGATTTGAAACAGCTATAGCAAAAGCTCAAGAAAAGTATAAAGATGTAAAATTTGTACTAGTAGATGCTACTCCTAAATCACTATATGGGAAAATACAGGTTGCAGATAATACAGTTGCAATTTTATTTGCAGAAGATGAAGCTGGATTTTTAGCAGGTGTAGCAACAGCTCTTCAAATAAAAGAGGGCAATGTAGGTTTTATAGGAGGATTAAGAATACCAGCAATACAAAGATTTAACTTTGGATTCCAACAAGGTATAAACTATGCAAATGAAAATTTAGGTACTAAGATAGAATTAAAACCAGAGAATGTTAGATATGTAGGATCTTTCAACAACATCGAACAAGGTGCAAAGTTAGCTGACGAAATGTATGATAAAGGTGTTAAAGCTATATTTACTGCTGCTGGTGAATCAGGCATTGGAGTTATGAATGAAGCTAAGAAAAGAGCTTTTTCCGGTAAAGAAGTTTGGATAGTTGGTTATGATAAAGATCAATATGAAAGTGGACTATATGCAGGAAAGAAGTCAATCGTATTAACTTCAGCTGTTATAAATTTAGATAATGCAACATATGATGTTATTAAATCAGCTACTCAAGGTAATTTTCAAGGTGGAAAAACTTTAATTTATGGTATTAAAAATGATGGGGTAGGTATACCAAAAGAAAATCCAAATTTAAGTGAAGACACAATAAAAAAAGTTAATCAAATATATGAAAAAATAAAAGTAGGAGAGATAAAAGTATCTTCTGAAAAAGGAAATTTATTAGACTAAAATACATAAAAATTATATATAAATCTTAATTAATGATAAATCTTATTAAAATAACCATGAGTATATTTAGTCATTTTTATAACAATAAAATCTATGATAAGTTACTTAATATTAAGAATCTGAATATAATAAAGATATCATTAAATATATATTACAGAGAGGTGTTATGTAATAAAGGTATTTTTTTGATAAAATAAATAAAATATTAAAAATTAATGTTTATTTTATAAGAAAAATAGTAGCTTTCAATTGCGGTAGGGGCTACTATTTTTTTGAGATTTTTTCTACAATAAGCACTATTAAAGTTAATAATGTTATTAAAAATAAACAAATTATATGAATAATTTAAGCCATGATATAAGAACATATAAGTAAGAATCCAAATCTTAGATTTGGTAATTCGAACTTACTCATTCGAATGGAATGAGAAGGAGTTTCCTTTAAATATATCTTAAAAATTAGTTATATAAGATTATAAATTATATATAATTAGAATTAATTTTTTGGGGAGGATTTTATATGGATAAAAGAAGGGCTATAACTAAAATAGCTTCTATGTTGGTAGTTACCAGTATATTAGTTAACCATTATAAGAATACAAAAGCTCACACTTTAGAATTAGAAGGGATTAGGGTAGGAATGGTTACAGATACAGGTACTATTTATGATAAATCATTCAACCAAGCTACTTGGGAAGGTGTAGAAAGAGCAGCTAAAGAGTTTAACTTAGTTAGTACATATTTAAAACCAACTCAAACAACAGAAACCCAATATCTTCAGGCAATTGATAATTTAGTTAATTCTAGGTACAACCTTATAGTAACACCAGGAGTTAGATTTGAGACAACTATAGCAAAAGCTCAAGAAAAGTATAAAGATATAAAATTTATAATAGTAAATACAACTCCTAAGTCAGCAGATGGTAAAGTAAAGATTGCAAATAATACAGTTGCAATTCTATTTGCAGAACATGAAGCAGGCTTTTTAGCAGGTGTAGCAACAGCTCTTCAAATAAAAGAAGGTGCTGTAGGCTTTATGGGAGGAATGCGAATGCCTCCAGTACAAAGATTTAACTTTGGCTTCCAACAAGGTATAAAATATGCAAATGATAACTTAGGCACTAATATAGAGTTAAAACCAGAAAATGTTAGATATGTAGGTGCTTTTAACAACATTGAATTATCTGAAAAATTAGCTAGTGAAATGTATGATAGAGGTGTAAAAGCTATATTTGTTGCTGCTGGTCAATCAGGTATCGGAGCTATAAATGAAGCTAAAAAGATGGCTTTTGCTGGTAAAGAAGCTTGGATAATTGGTGTTGATAGAGATCAGTATGAAAGTGGAACATATTTAGGAAAAAAGTCAATTGTATTAACCTCAGCTGTTATAAATCTAGATGATGCAACATACGATGTTATTAAAGCTGCCACCCAAGGAAATTTTGAAGGTGGAAAAACTTTAATATATAGTGTTAAAAATGATGGAGTAGGTCTTCCAAAAAAAAATCCAAATCTAAGTGAAGATACAATAAAAAAAGTTAATGAAATATATGAAAAAATTAAAACAGGAGATATAAAGGTATCTTCTGAAAAAGGAAATTTATTAGACTAAAACATATAAATTATGTATGATTAATCAATATAAAAAAGAGAATTATTAAATAGCTGTATCAGATTGAATAAAAATGTTCAATCTGATATAGCCTCTTTAAACTTAATTTTTAATTTTTATAGATTTAATTACATTCTCAATTACTGGTTTATAATTATCTTTTTCCCCAGGTTCACAAAAGAATATCCCACCACAAAACTTTTTATCTAATTCGAAACCGAATGCATAAAAATATAAGGTTTGATTTCCTTCTGAAAACTCATATTCGCACTTTAAAATATTTTTCCCATTAACTTTTTCAACATCACAATTAGTAATTTTCATTGATGGATAAATACTACTCATCATTAATTTAGCAAATTCTTTATCTCCATTACCAACTTTACTATCAGTAGTCTTAGTACCAGTGTCAATAAAGCCAAGAATTATAGATTGTGTTGAATCTGTATACATGCTATCAGGCTTTTTATCTTTACTTGATATTTTACTCATAACTTCTTCTGGCATTTTTTCAAAATCATTAGGTATATAGATATTAACTTTACCATTAAATGCTGTTTTAGATTCTAATAACACTTCATTATTCCCAACCTTAACATTTCTTTCAAACTTAGTTGGTGGATCTTCAGCACATCCAAGAAAAGCTATACTCATAAAAAGCAAGCATATTAATAATGATAATTTTTTTTTCATAACTTCCCCCTTAAAACTTTAAAAATTTTCCCCCTTTTATTATCATAAATCATAATATAGTAAAAAACTACTATATTTTATAAATATTTCATGGTATTCTTTAAGGTTTCTTTAAGGTTTTTATTTAATAATATACCTATAAGTTAATTTGTAATTAAACTAAATTACAAAGAAATAATGGAGGTATTATTATATGAAAAAATTAAATATTCTAAAAATAAGTGTAGATATTTTAATGATAATTGTTTTTTGCCTACTATTTAAAAACATAGGAGCTGGTGAAAGATTTCATGAAATTTTAGGTATTATAGTAGCTATACTTTTAGGAACTCATATAGCTTTAAATTGGAACTTAATTAAAGAAGTAGGTAAAAAACTATTTGTTAAAAATTTTTCTTCTAAAAGTAAATTTGAATTCATAATAAACATACTTATGACTATTTCAATAATAGTTGCATTAATAACAGGTATCTTTATTTCAAAAAGTTTATTCTCATTTTTAAGATTAGGAAATACAACTTTTTTAACTAAAATTCATATTTCTTCCTCATTTATAGCACTTGCATTTATAGGTATTCACTTAGGTTTAAGATGGAGGGTAATAAGCACAAAAACCAAAAATGCTCTAAAAATAACAGAAATAAAAAGAGAGTATATTTATGTATCTAGAGTCTTAATAGGTTTTATTTTAGTGTTTGGTATCTATAGCTTCTATGCTCAAAACTATTTTCCTAAAGTTCTAATGCTTGAAACACCTAAAAATGAAGTAAAATTTGATGGTAATAATAAAAACTTTAAGAATTTTAAAACTCCTAATAATGATGATTCTAAAGAATTTAGGAATAAGGATTTTAAAAATAATCAAAATAAAAATAATTCTCCTAGTTTCAAAAATGGTGAAGAAAAAAACTTTAAAAATAAGCAAAATGGACATAGTGAAAAAGGTAATTCTAAAATTTCAAGAGATAGACAAAACGCCGAAGGTAAATACATGGGTATGAAAAATGGTAGAGGTCATACCGGAAGATCAAATAGCATTTTAAATATTCTTGGAATAACTTCTGCTTTTGCTATAGTAACAGTTTTTATAGAAAACTTAATAAGAAAAAGAAAAGCTAAAAAACAAATTTAATTAAAAATTGGTTCTTAAATCTTGACAATATAATTTTTTTGGAATAGAATCAGTATAAAGCTAAAAGCTATGATGAGGAAGAGTAAATAAATTACTATTCTAAGAGAGAGAAACCCATTGGCTGAAAGGTTTCTTGAATAAGTTTTATTGAAAACCACCTCGAAGTTGATTATTGAAATTTAGGTATTCTAAAATATCTTTAGTAGATAATTCCGTAAACCTGCGTTAAAGGTATTTAAGTGACAGAGGTTAATTAAACTTTATTCTTCTGTAATTTGGGTGGAATCGCGATATAACTCGTCCCTTAGTTTGGGATGAGTTTTTTTATTATAAAAATGTACGTACTAAGTTAATAAGCAAGATTATATATTTTAAAGATTATGATGAGGAAGAGTAAATAAATTACTATTTTAAGAGAGAGAAATCCAACGGCTGAAAGGTTTCTTAAATAAGTTCTATTGAAAACCACCTCGAAGTTGATTATTGAAGTCTGGATATTATAAAATATCTTAGTAGATAATTCCGTTTGCCAGCGTTAATGGTATTTGAGTGGCAGAAGTTAATTAAAAATCATTCTTCTGTAATTTGGGTGGAATCACGAGTTTAATCGTCCCTTAGCTTAGGGACGATTTTTTTGTTAAAAATTAATGAATGGAGTGTGTTATTATGTTAAAAATTCAATCAAAAGATGGAAGTATTATTAATTCTAATGAAGAAGAAGGAAGAAGTGCTTTAAGACATACAGCTTCTCATATACTTGCTCAGGCTGTAAAAAGATTATATCCAAATGCAAAACTAGCTATTGGCCCTTCAACAGATAATGGTTTTTATTATGATTTTGATGTAGAAGAAACTTTTACTATGGATAGCCTTGAAAAAATTGAAGAAGAAATGAGTAAAATAGTTAAAGAGGATTTAAAACTTGAAAGATCAATAGTTTCTAGAGAAAAAGCTTTAAATCTTATGGAAAATAATAAAGAAATTTATAAAGTAGAACTTATAAACGATCTTCCAAAAGACGCTGAAATAACTTTATTTACACAAGGAGATTTTGTAGACCTTTGCGCTGGTCCACACGTTTTATCCACTTCAAAAGTAAAAGCTTTTAAACTTTTATCAGTTGCAGGCGCTTATTGGCGAGGTAGTGAAAAAAATAAAATGCTTCAAAGAATATATGGAACAGCCTTTTCCAAGAAAAGCGAATTAGATTCATATTTAAATATGCTTGAAGAAGCAAAAAAGAGAGACCATAGAAAACTAGGTAAAGAATTAAAACTATTTTCTTTAATGGAGGAAGGTCCTGGATTCCCATTTTTCTTACCTAATGGGGTAGTTCTAAAAAATAAATTAATAGAATATTGGAGAGAACTTCATAAAAAATATGGTTATGTTGAAATAGAAACTCCTATGATATTAAACAGACAGCTTTGGGAAACTTCCGGTCACTGGTATCACTATAAAGAAAATATGTATACTACTAATATTGATAATGAAGAATTTGCAATAAAGCCAATGAATTGTCCTGGTGGAATGCTTGTATTTAAATCTGAAGTTCACTCTTATAGAGATTTACCAATAAGAGCAGGAGAACTAGGTAGGGTTCATAGACATGAATTATCAGGAGCTTTACATGGACTTATGAGAGTTAGAGCCTTTACTCAAGATGATGCTCACATATTTATGTTGCCAGAACAAATTAAAGATGAAATAAAAGGTGTAACTAAGCTTATTAATGAAGTATACGAAAAGTTTGGTTTTAAATATAAAGTTGAACTTTCTACAAGACCAGAAAATTCTCTAGGTTCTGATGAAGACTGGAACCTTGCTGAAGCTTCACTTAAGGCTGCTTTAGAAGAAATGAATATGGATTTTAAAGTAAATGAAGGCGATGGTGCTTTCTATGGTCCTAAGATAGACTTCCACTTAGAAGATAGCCTAGGTAGAACTTGGCAGTGTGGAACTATACAACTAGATTTTCAGCTTCCACAAAGATTTGATTTAAATTATATAGGTAGTGATGGTGAAAAGCACAAACCAATAGTTATTCATAGAGTAATCTTTGGAAGTATTGAAAGATTTATAGGAATTTTAATAGAACACTTTGCTGGTAAATTCCCAACATGGTTATCACCAGTTCAAGTTAAGGTATTACCTATATCTGATAAACATAACGCTTATGCAAATAATATAGTAAAAAAATTAGAAGAGAATAATATACGTGTTAGTTTAGATGATAGAACAGAAAAAATAGGTTTTAAAATTAGAGAAGCTAGAAATGAAAGAGTACCTTATATAATAATTGTAGGCGAAAAAGAAGAAACTGCAGGAACTATATCCCTTAAAAGCAGACAAAATGGTGATGAATCTGGTTCTCTATTAAAAGACTTTATAGCTAAAATTCTAGATGAAATAAATAATAAAACTTTATAGAATATTATTACAAAAAACATGTGCTATATAGAAACCTTTTCTAGTAAAATCTTAATTTAAACCACAAGTTAAAATAGGCTATTGGTATCTTTTAACTTTACTAATAGCCTTAAAAATTAAAATTTATTACTATTCTGTAATTTTAAGTCCCCATCTTTTTAATTCTATAAATACAGCTTCTAACTCTTTTCCTCTTTCAGTTAATTCATATTCAACTTTTGGAGGAATTTCAGGATAAACTATCCTCTTAACTAAGCCAAACTTCTCTAGTTCTCGAAGTCTAAGAGATAAAGTTTTTGGACTTATTCCATCTAAAGAGTGTAATAACTCTCCAAATCTTATTGTTCCATCCAATAATAAATTTCTTATTATTAAAAACGTCCATTTACTACCTATGATGTCTATTGCTGCTTCTATAGGACATTTATCAGAAGGATTTCCACGTTCAAGTCTAATTTCTGACATAAAAAAAACTCCTTTCATCCATTGATTTATCACATTACTTACTTTTTTGAAATTATATGAAAAATATATCACTACTTTTCAAAGTATAGTATATACAATATACTGTCAATAAGCAATAAATTTAAATAAAAGGAGATTAAAATTATGAATACTTTCAAAGATTATACTTTAAAAAATATGAATTTAAAAAATAGGATTGTTATGCCACCAATGTGTATGTATTCTTCCGACAATACTGGTAAAGCAAATGAATTTCACTATAATCATTATATTACAAGAGCTATTGGTGGAGTGGGACTTATAATAGTTGAATCTACAGGCGTAGTTAAAAATGGACGTATAACAGATAATGATTTAGGAATTTGGAATAATACTCAAATAGATGGCTTAAAGAATATTGTTGATGGTGTTAGGAAATATGGTTCTAAGATTGCTATTCAGTTAAATCACGGTGGGAGAAAATATACTGGAATAGATGGTGAAATTGTTGCTCCTAGTGCAATTAAATTTGATGAAAAAAGTGATTTACCTAAAGAATTAACTAAAGATGAAATAACAGAAATTATTCTAAACTTCAAAGAAGCAGCTAAAAGAGCTGAAAAAGCTGGTTTTGACGCCATAGAAATACATGCAGCTCATGGTTATTTGATACACCAATTTTTATCACCATTATCAAATATAAGAACAGATGAATATGGTGGAAATATAAAAAATAGAACTAGATTTCTTAAAGAAGTATTACAAGCTGTAGCCGAAGTATGGCCAAAAGAAAAACCAATTTTTCTTAGAGTTTCATCTTATGACTATAAAAGTGGAGGAATAACTTTAGATAATATGGTTGAAATTATAAATGATATTAAAGAATATATTGATATTGTTCATGTAAGTACAGGCGGATTAATTCCAGCCCAAATAAATGCATATCCAGGATATCAGTTGAATTTTTCAGAAACAATTAAAGTAAAATGTAATATTCCTACAATAGCTGTTGGATCAATAACAGATGTTAATATGGCAGAAGAAATACTATCAAATAATAGAGCAGATTTAGTTGCATTCGGCAGAGAACTATTAAGAAATCCATACCTTGTACTAAATGAGGCCAAAATCAGAAATTTAGATATTGATTATCCAAAACAATATAAAAATGCTTTCAATTAATATTATAAACCCCGAAAATCTATCTCTCATTTGTCACTATTATCAATATCACAAACAAATTCAGCTTTACTATTAATATTCATTAATGACAAAAAGAACGCTTAATCTTAATAGATACAGCGTTCTTTTCTTTTAACTTAAATTTTATTTTTAAGCTTTCTGTACTAGTTTAAATTTAAATCTTCTATCTGTATTAGTTTAAATCTATACCTTTTAGATGAAAACAAATATAATTAATTCTTATTATTTAAAGTCTAAGGTTTTTATAGAACAATTAAGTTAAATATTGATAGTATATCTATTTTCCAGACTAATCCTTTAAAATTATACCACCAGATATTTACAAACAATATATTTAGCAATATAATATACTTAGTAATACTAAATACTTTTGAATGGAAGGTAATTTTGTTGCCAGACCTTGATAATCAACTAAAGAAGGGGATTCTTTCCATAATAGTTTTAAAATTAATAGCTGAAAGAGATATGTACGGCTATGAAATAATTCAGCTATTGGATAAAAACAGTGATGGCTATTATAAATTAAAGGAAGGAACTTTATATCCTATACTTTATAGACTTGAAGATAATGAATTAATTGAAAGTTACAGAGTTATATCAGCAGAAGAAAGAAAAATTCCAAGGAAGTATTATAAGATAACACTTAAAGGTCGTGAAAGCCTTAAGCATCAAATTGCTTTATGGAAATTATTTGACTCAACAACAAATAAAATTTTATGTATTTAAAAAGAAAGGAGTACAAAATTATGAATGAGTCATTTGAAAATTATATTGATAAAGTTATATATAATATAGCTGTTACTGGGAAAAAAGCAAGCCAAATAAAAGAAGATTTATATGTATCACTCCTTGAGAAACAAAAAGTTACTGGAGAAAATGATCCTTATATGTTACTTGGCGACCCTGAAGAAATCGCAGCTGAGTTTAGAGAAAACTTAGGAATAAAAGATTCTAACATATCCATAAATTTTAATAAAAAGCACTTAGATTATATATCTAAAACTAAAATCTTTGGAGTTCCACTTGTCCATGTGAGTACAAATCCATTTAAAATAGCCAAAGGTGTGTTCTCTTTTGGTTTTATATCTACCGGTATATTCAGCTTTGGATTAGTATCATTTGGTATTTTAAGTTTTGGTGTATTATCTTTAGGACTTATTGTTGCATTAGGTGCTATTTCTATTTCAGCATTGTTAGCAAATGGGGGAGTAGCACTAGCTTATGGTATGTCATTAGGTGGAGTAGCAATTGCCAAACACATTGCAATTGGTGGTTACGTGAGAGCAGATATAGCTATAGGTGGCGTAGCTCATGGCGTAATATCAGTCTTTCATCAAAATGGTACTGGAACCTATTTATTTAAAGCTCCAACAAATCCAGATGATGTTATATCTTGTATAAAACAAGTATATCCTAAAATTAATGAAATTATTTTAAAATTTATTAAACTCTTTATTTAACCATATTATATAGAAGACTTTAAGTTACTATCATGTAACCTAGAGCCTTTTTTATTTATACAAAAGGTTTTTATTTTAAAATATCTTATATAAAAAAATATTATGTTATAATTACTTTAAAAAAGAAAAGAGGTGTATGCTTAGTGAAATAATATTCCCTTACTTTATTTCACTAAAAATAATATATGAGTAGTAAAACATTTAAAATCCAAAAACCTAAATTTATAGATGATTTTGAAGAAATAGATGATATTAATGAAGATATACTAGACGCTTATAAAATTCAAAATAAACTTGTAGAGAATATAACTATATCAGATAAAGATGACTCTGGTCTTGTTATTGATTCTTGTATATTTAAAAATGTCATCTTTGATAATTGTAACTTAAGAAATATAGATTTATTAGATACTAGATTTGAGAACTGTGATTTATCTAATATTAATTTCAGAGGAGGAAGTATTCATAGAGTTGAATTTGTTAATTGCAAGTTAGTTGGTGGAAGTTTTGATGAATGCAACTTAACTCATGTACTTTTTGAATCTGTATTAGCTAAATACTCAAACTTCTCTTATTCTAAGTTTAAAGGAGTATATATTACAGAGTCCAACTTTAATGAAGCGGTTTTTCAACAGATAAAAAATGAAAAATTTCTTTTAAATAATTCTGATTTTACAAATTCTTATTTTAATAAGACACCTTTAGAAAATACGGACTTTACAACTTGTGATATTAATGGAATAAATGTAGATATAAATGATATAGCAGGAATGATAGTAACTCCTATTCAAGCTTTAGAATTAACTACGCTCTTAAAACTAATTATAAAATAGTAATAAGCTAACTGTAGTTTATTATTTAAAATAGGTTATTAATTTTTTGTTTTAACTTTAATATTATTTATAATACTAAAACCTTATTTAATACTTATTAAACTGGCAGCTTAATAACTAATTAAACTGCCAGTTTTTATTTTTAGCTTTGAGTAAATATAACGCTAGTGTGCTTTACTATATGCCCATCTGTTGCATCAATAATAGTATTCCAATTAGGATTTATTCCATTTACAGCTTTATCATAATATACTAAATAAGTAACTCGTACTTGTCCATTTTCTTTATATAAACATAATCGTGCTTCTGCAGCATTAATATCTGAATAATTTTCTGGTATTGTATTAGCTATATAAATAGCAGCTTTCTTAGAAATATTCACATCTGATGTATAGTCTCTCAATGGAATAGGTAAAATATTCCCATTAATGCTAGTAACATTCCCATTCTTATCTGTATGAAGGAATACTTGAGTACCGTATACAACCATCCCCTGTATAGTAAACTGAGCCTTATAAGTATACCCATTTTTACTATCTACAACACTATACACTTCAAATTCTCCTTGTGATAAAGATAATGCTTCCTTATTATTATTCAAATATTCTAAAGCTTCATTAGAATTTAATACTGGCTTTACGCTTAACTTACCCTCAATCCAACTAGGAGTATTGTTTTCTTTGTCTAATGTTACTTTTACATCTGAACTCTTATTTTGTATTAACCAGTTCAAGTAACCTTCATTTATAATAGGCTTTGATATAGAGCTAGTAGTTACATTTTGAGTTTCACTTGCAAATGTATTGGCATTCGCAAATGTAGATGTGCTTGTACAAATAGTTGCACCTAAAATTAAAGGAATGATGATTAAAGTTTTTGTTTTCATAATTGAACACCTCTTTAATAAAATTTTCATATTATAAAATTTTATAATATGATAATATAATATTAACATCAAAAACATTTATTGTAAAAATATACAAATTCTGTAATAGCTTAAAAATCTAGTTAAACTTAATCAAAGTATCAAATAAAAACAATTACATATACCTTTTTATTATCTTTTACATTATATTTTTAAACAATTACCATAAAACTTAAAATAAAAATTATAATATGCTAAAAAATATAAATAGAATGTGTTATATTTATTAATCAGTATTATAAATTGTACGCTACTAGCGGACCAATTAACTTCTTAAAAATTATATACTAATATCAGTTACAAAAACTGTTGTAACTGATATTAGTTTTAAATTTATAAGGGGGACTTTCAAATGTCAAATATGAAAAACTGTAAAACATGTAATGCAGAAATAGCAAAAGGGGTTAACAAGTGTGTTCATTGCGGTAAAGATCAAAGGAATTTCTTTATGAGACACAAAATAGTAACAGGATTAATTTTTGTTGTGATTATAGGCTCAGTTTCAATAGCTGTTGGAGGTAAAAAGGATATAAAAGAAGATAAAGTAGCTAACACTTCAGCCACTAAACAAGCAGAACCTGATATTAAAATAAATTCATCTGATTTAGCTAAAGCTTATGACGAGAATGAAGTTAAAGCAGATAAAGATTATAAAGGAAAATCAGCTTCTATAACAGGAAATGTTGAAGATATAAGTGTTGTATTAGGAATAACCCATGTAAGACTATCCTCATATAAGGATCTTGCAATTACTCATGTTAATTGCTCATTTGAAGATAAAGCTGAAGTAGATAAAGTATCAGGACTAAAAAAAGGTGATACTATAACTATAGAAGGTAAAATAGATGGAAAATCTATTGATGTAGATATAAAAAAATGTATTATAAAAAAATAATAAATATAAAATAAAGTTATTTTTAGAGCATAAAAATATCATTTTCCTAAGCTTCAGTTTAGTTTATATAATATAGAAGCTTAGGAAAATTAATCTTGTATTAAAGACTATTTAAACAAGAATTTCTAACCTTTTATCATAAAGCTTTTCATTTGTCTCCACTAAGCTAAATCTATTTACTATACAAAATATTATTATAGTATCTCTTTCAGATTTAGAATGTAATATGCCACACTTGGTCCTAGTTAAGGCTTTTTGTGTTTCATCTACAGTAAATCCTGCTACAATACAAAGTTGAATAATCTTATCTCTAGTTGGATTCTTTACTCCATTTATAATGTCATAATAATGACTTCTGCTAATATTGATTTTAGATATTATATCACTATTTTTTAAATTATTTCTTTTACATACCTCATAAAAAAGACTAGCAAAATCATCATTTCTATATTTGTCCTTTATATCTTTCATATATGATTCTAATTTTTCTTCATCCTTTATTCCACTTAATAAATCATATAACTCAGATGTTTCTTCACTATTCAAAATATGTCTCACCACCTAGCTTAAAATTGAATAATCTCCTATATTATGATATAATTCCAATAACATAAAATCAAGCCCAAAGGAGATTTATTATAATGGATGATTTTTGTGAAAATGAATTATCTAAATATGTTACATTAACTCAATTAAATATTACTCACAAAAGTAAAGTTTATTTAGTAAAAAATACACTTGATAATAAAATATATATAAAAAAACATGTTGAAAATTACAATCTTAATGTATATAAAATGCTTAAATCTATTGAGAGTTACAATATACCTAGAATATATGATTTATTTGAAATAGATAATGAATTAATTATTATTGAGGAATTTATAAATGGTTTGACATTAGAAGAGATCAAGGAAAAATCCTATCTTATAGATGAAAAAAAGGTTGCGTTATACATGATTACATTATGTGGCGCTCTAGAAAAACTCCATAATTTGAATCCTCCAATAATTCATAGAGATATAAAACCATCTAACATTATTATAAATAATGATGGTATTCTTAAACTTATTGACTTTGATGTTTCAAAAATTTTCAAAGAATACTCAAAAAAGGATACCGCATTATTAGGCACAAAAGGTTATATTTCGCCTGAATTATATTGCTTTAATAGAACTGACATTAGAAGTGACATATACTCTATTGGTATACTTATAAATGTTTTAACTATTGGAGCCTATCCTCAAGATATTGAAAATCCAGGTATCTTAAATCCTATAATAAAAAAATGTACAAACCTTTCTCCTGAAAATAGGTACCAAACTGTATCAGAGCTTAAAAAGGATTTAGAAAATATATTTGAAGAAGTTGATGAAAGTAAAAAATCTTTATCACTTGAAAAAAACAAAAAAGAAATGTTTAAAAAGCCTATAATAAATTATGATTTAACCGAAGACAACAAAGCATTAGCCTCAACTAATGCAAGCCCTATTAAGTTGTCAGAAATTTACAAGATAATTCCAGGTTTTAGAACAGAAACCCCTTGGAAAACTATCATAGCTATTTTATGGTATATGTTTGTTATTTCAGGCTTATTTATTAAGCCACTATTATCTATAATGTTTTTACTTTTTACCTCATTGTATACTAATTTTTTAAACTTAAAAGAAAAATTGCCTTTAATCAAAAATGAAAATATTTCTGTAAAAATTTTTGGTTATTTCTTCTATAGTTTTATTATTTTCTTTGGGTTAGGAGCATTTTTAAAATAAAGTCATACTATACATCTAATAAGTAAGATGTTTTATAAATTATGTTATAATAAATTCAATATAAAATTCATCCTAATAAACAATAATTAATATAAAAAAAGCTTGTTTTACATAATACGAAAGGATATATAAAAATGTTAAAAGAATATTATATAAGTAAAGATAAATCTAAATTACAAATTGAAAATATAAAGAATTTAATGAAACAAACATATTGGGCTACAGATCGTCCAGAAGAAACTATTGTTAAATCAATTGATAATTCTATATGTTATGGAATATTTGATAGCTGTAACAATCAAGTTGGATTTGCAAGAGTTATTACAGATTATGCTACAACGTATTATATTTGTGATGTAATTATTGACAAAGATCATAGGGGTAAAGCGCTAGGAAAATCACTTATAAAATTTATTACAGAAGATACAGACTTAAAAACTTTGTATGGGACTTTACTTACTACGGATGCACATGGACTTTATGAGCAATATGGTTTTAAAAGAAATAGTGAAAATTTTATGCATAAACCAAGAAAATAAAATTAATATTAAATTTAATTTGTAGAGAGTATATTACAATGTATATATTTAAATTATTACTTATAAGTACCATTCTACATCTCTGATTTAGTTAATGGAACTTACTCATACGAACGATAACGAGTAGGAGTTTCATTTATAAAAAATAAATAATTAGACTGGAGTGAATTTTATGAATATCTGTATAATCGAAAAAGATATAAAAGAAATTGAGCTTATAAAGCCATTATGGGAAAAACTTAATGAACTTCATTATCAACATAAAATAATTTTTTAAAAAACTTATATGTACTAATCCAAAACTTGAATATACTATATATATAACTAATTATTTCATAGGTAATATCATGTATATAACAAGACCAAATACTTTTGTTATTCCCGTTTTATATGTTGAAAAACAAACATTAGGAATAGAAACTTTTAATACTAGACAAGACATTTCAATCGGCGTATCTTTTCCTTCTACTACTATTCCAAGATGGCTTAGAGATAAAGAGGCTATGGAAAAAGAGGCTATTAGCAAAGGTATTAAACTTAAAATGCAAATTGGAGATGATACTCCTGAGTTACAGATCAAACAAATAAAAGATCTTATATCTCAAGGAATTAACGTATTAATTATTATACCCGTTAATTCAGCTTCATTAGCTTCAGCAGTTGAATTAGCAAAAAAGGCAGGAATTAAAGTTATAGCTTATGCTAGAATTATCTTTAATAGTGATTTAGACCTGTATATAGGTAATGATAATATACAAACTGGTGAACTTCAAGGAAGATTTCTTATTAAAAAAGTACCTAAAGGAAATTATATTATTATATCTGGTGATCCGAACGATTTTAATGCTAGAACTTTTAAAGAAGGTGCTATGAAATTCATACTTCCTTTAGTATATCTAAATAATATTAAGATAATTTCAGAGGAATCATTAATCAATTGGTCGCCTCAAAAAGCTTATAATATAGTAAAAAATATTTTACTAGCCAATAATAAAATTGATGCTATATTAGCCCCAAATGATGCTGCTGCTGGCGCGGCTATAAAAGCATTAGAAGAACAAGGCTTAGATGGTAAAGTTGTTGTTACAGGTCAAGGTGCAGATTTAGATGGTATTAGAAGAATAATACAAGGGACTCAATCGATGACAGTTTTTAAAGATACTAGAGAATTAGCTAAAACAGCTATAGCTTCCGCAATCAAATTAATAAAAGGAGAGCCTATAGATATAAATTCAACAATTAATAATGAAAAAAAAAACGTTCCAGCAATTATAGAGCCTGTAACCCTTGTAACTAAAGAAAATATTGAAGACACTATTATAAAAAGTGGATATTGGAAAAAGGAAGATATTTACAGGAATATTCGTCAAAATAAATAATCAAATATTTATTTCATATTATTAAAATAAATATTAATGTTTAAAACCTTAAAGGTAGGATTATCAATGTTTTTAGATTGATAATCCTATTTTCATAAAACTCTATAATACCGAAATTAAATATATATTTAATTCTCGTCTTTGTAATAATTTCTCATTAGATTTCTAACGCTTATCTTGTGTGAATAATATTATAAATTGTTAATATTAAACAAACTTATTTTAATACTATATTCTGCAATGTAATCCCGTATTAGATTAATATTATTGCTTTGTTAATATAGCTGAAATATGCTAATTAGCTCATCTTTATAGTGTAATTCATCCGTAAAATAACATAACATAACATAACAAAAGGATACTATTTCATGTAGAACTACGTCAAATAGTATCTTATAAATTTATCTATATTTACAAAAAAATAGAAAAGTGTTAAAATTTAGACAATATTGTTAAGGAGTGATAACTATATGAATACATTAAATTTTAATCACAAACTATTATCTTTAGAGTATAAAGACTGGATAAAAAATTATGTCAACGGTCAAAAAGGTTTTCCACAAATTATAGAATTAGATCCCACATCTAAATGTATGTTTAAGTGTCCAGAATGTATAAATTCAAATCTAATTAATAAAAAAGATTCTTTTACAAATGATGAATTACTTGAATTAATAGAAGAATTATCTCAATGTGGTGTAAAGGGAATAATATTTATAGGTGGGGGAGAACCACTTATGCATTTAGGGTTTGGAAAAGCTATTGAGAAATGTAATGAGAAAAAAATCAATGTTGGTATTACAACTAATGGATTATTAATAGATAGATATATAAATCAAATAGCTGAATATGCAAAGTGGACAAGGGTATCAATAGATGCTGCAAATGAGAAAACATTTAAAAGAGTAAGACCTAATGATGTCAAGGACTCTTTGGAAAGAATTTTTGACAATATGAGAGAGCTATCAAAAATAAAAAAAGGTATTTTAGGATATAGTTTTTTAATTATAGAAGATGAAGGGTTTTCAAATGTAAATGAAGTTTTTGAAGCAGCTAAAATTGCAAAAAATTTAGGTTGTGACTATTTTGAAATTAAACCTATGGTAGATAGTAAACATTTTCTGGTTAAATATTCAGATAATTTACTTGATAAATTATATGTAGAGATAGATAAAGCACTCCAATTACAAAATGAAAATTTTAAAATAATATACCCAAAGTCATTACTTCAATACAAAAATTTGATATTAGAACAGCCTAAAGAATACAAAAGTTGTCCCGCATCAGATTTAAGAACAGTAATTACACCGTATGGAACATTTCCATGCCCATATAAAAGAGGGTATGAACAATTTAATTTAGGTAATGTAAAAGATGGGTTCAAAAATATTTGGTTTAGTAAAGATAAAGAGGACGCTATATCAAAATTAGACCCAAGCACTCATTGCAAATTTTTCTGTATTAGAGATGATTTAAATATATTAATTAATTCATTGATAGAAGATTCAGATAAACTAGATGAGATTCAATATAATGATGAAAAAGATGTATTTGTTTAGGAGAATTTTATTATGAGTAAAGCGCATGCAAGAATTTGTTTGGCTGGTGAGGACTTAGATTGGGCAGGTGGAAAGTCAGTGTTATGTGGAATCGAATTGGAAACTACAGTGAAAATATATAATATGGATTTTCCAGGGATTTTTATAAAATCAGATTGTAGTCTAGAACAAAAAAAATTATCGAAGAAAGAATTCAATGAATATAAATACGAGGGAAATTATTATGATTATGTAGTTGCTGGATTAAAGACTTTTGATAAGAAGTATAAGCATATAAATTCAATAAATATAAGTATAACATCTAATATCCCAATGCAATCTGGATTGAGCAGTAGTGCGGCTGTATTAGTAGCATTATTTAAGGAATTAAATTGTTATTATAAAACTAATTTAAATACAAAAGAATTATGTGATTTATGCAAATTTGTTGAGGTTAAAGAGCTTGGGTGTAATGTAGGAAGTATGGATTTTTATGCATGTGAATCTAATGGAATAATAGTTTATGATGGAAATAGAGATGAGATATCGTTAGTAAATTATAATTTTGATAATGATACTTATATAGTTCTTATAGATTCTGGAATTAAGAGTAGTACTAAAGAAATAAATAGTGAAAAGTTAAAGAGATTTAATGAGAAGGAAGAATATTTTGATAAATATATTGAATATTGCAATGCTTTAATAAGAACGCTAATTTTAGAGCTTAATAAGAAAAAAAATGAAGAACTTATAGGTGAAAGAATAACCCAAGCACATAATTTGATGGATAAATATTTGAAAAATTCAACAGAATTAATAAATGAAATTGTAAAGTTGTGTTTAAAAAACGAGGCAATTGGAGCAAAATTAACAGGATGTGGATTAGGTGGATTTGTATTTTGCTTAATAAAAAAGATAAATTTGGATAAATTGATACAAGCATTGCAAGTAAGAGGACTTAGATATTTGATTACCAAACCAATATACGGAAAGGATGAGCAAAATGAATTATAAATATAATGCAAGTATAGTAATACCTACCTACAATCGAGCTGACTTATTAAAATTAACGCTAGATTCTATAGTATGTCAAAATGTAAAGTATGAAGAATATGAGGTTATAATTATAGATGATGGCTCAACCGATAATACAGTAGAAATATTAAATGATTATTATAACAAAATAAATCTTAAATATATATTTCAAGAGAATAAAGGATATAGGGCTGCAACTGCAAGGAATAAAGGAATTACTATGTCAGAAGGAGAAATAATAATATTTGTTGATTGTGGAATACTGTTAGCTAAAAATGCTATAAGTAGGGCAATAACAAATCATAAAGTAAATGAAAACTGTGCAATACTAGGATATGTATATGGATTTGATGAGTTTAATGAAAATAAGAATTATATTGAGTCATTAAATATAGACCCTTTTGATACAGATAAATATATAGAAATACTTAATAAAAATAAAATATTTGATTTACGGGAAGAAATGTATAGGGAATTTGGAGAAGATTTAAACAAATGGCCAGCACCATGGGTTATATATTGGGTTGGGTTCTCATCTATAAAAAAGCAAACATTACTAAATGTAGGTATGTTTGATGAATCTTTTAATACATGGGGATATGAAGATATAGACTTAGGCATATCGTTATTTAAAAGTAATGTTAAAATAATATTAGATAAAGGTTTTAAAAGCATACATTATCCACATGAAAAATTTAAATCCTCGATGAATGATGAGGATTTAAAGAAATATGTTCTTACAAATAAGAAAAAAGTTTTTGATAAGCATAAATTAGAGGAAATTAAAATTTGGATGACTGATGGACGTAAAGTTGTAAATAGAATATTATTAGATAGTTTGAAAACAAATAATGTAGAGAGTATGGATTCTAAAGAAGTTGAGATTATGAAAGTTGAAGAGTCGATAAAAATGATGAAATGTAGTGGAACTAAGGTGAATTATTTTATTTTTAAAGAATTTGAAATTCATTTAAACTCCATTCCTGCTAAATCAGTTCAAGATTGGCATAAACATTCAAGGATAGAAGAATGTATTGTTGTAACTAATGGTGAAATTAATATTAACTGGATTGATAAAGGGAAAATTATAAAAGAAACCGTAAAAGAAAAATCGGTGATAAGAGTTAAAAACTCTATACATCTAATAGAAAATTCTACCAATAAAATTGCTGAGTTTATAGTGTTTAGGATGGTTTCAAAAGATGAAGATAATAGAGAAATTATTAAAAATGATAAAATTTCATTTGAAGATTTAATAGAAAAATTTTAAGAAGAAAAATAAATTTAGACAGCATAGATTTAGTATCTATTATATTATAGATACCGTTGTTATAGGAGGTTAGTATGAAGAAAATTAATATAGGCAATAAAAAACTAGAAGCTTCAGAAATATCTTTAGGTTGTATGAGAATGGCAGCTTTATCGGCTAATGAGGCTAATTACTTAATAAATGTAGCTTTAGAGGAGGGAATTAATTTCTTTGATCATGCAGATATATATGGAGCAGGAACATCAGAGAAAATTTTCTCAGAAGCTATAAACATGAATCCAACTATCAGAGAAAAAATATTACTACAAAGTAAATGTGGTATAAGACCAGGATTTTTTGATTTTTCAAAGGAACATATTATAGATTCTGTTGATAAAATATTACTTAGGTTAAATACAGATTATTTAGATACTTTATTACTTCATAGACCAGATACTTTAATGGAACCAGAAGAAGTAGCAGAAGCCTTTACAAAATTACATTCACAAGGAAAAGTAAAATATTTCGGGGTAAGCAATCAAAATCCAATGCAAATAGAACTTCTAAATAAATATTTAAATAATAAAATTATTATAAATCAATTACAACTAAGTTTAACTAACACAGGCATGATTGATTCAGGTTTAAATGTAAATATGCAAATAGCTCCATCCATAGATAGAGATGGTAGCATATTAGAATATTGTAGATTAAATGATATTACTATACAAGCTTGGTCACCTTTCCAATATGGTTTCTTTGAGGGAGTATTTTTAAATAATGATAAGTTCCCAGTGCTTAATAAGAAAATAGATGAGATTGCAAAAAAGAAATGTGTAACCAATTCAGCTATAGCTATAGCTTGGATATTAAGACATCCAGCTAAAATTCAACCAATAGTAGGAACTACCAATGTAAATAGGCTTAAGGATATATGCAAAGCTTCTAATGTTCAATTAACAAGACAAGAATGGTACGATTTATATATATCTGCTGGTAATAAATTACCCTAGAAATTAAATATTAATATATAATTAACTGTCTAAGAAATTTTATTGAATGATAAAAGAGAAGGAGTTTTCTTATATATTGTAAAATAACAAACATTTATAGCTAGTAAAATTATTATATTTTACTAGTTATTTTTTTAAAGTTATTGACTTATCAGTCAAAAGAGAATAGAATGTAATTGACTGATGAGTCAATTACATTTCGGAGGTGATTTTTATGAATGCTATTGAGACTAAAGGACTAACTAAAAGTTATGGTAAAAGCAGAGGTATTAACAATTTAGATTTGATAGTTAAACAAGGTGAATTCTTCGGCTTTATAGGGCCTAACGGAGCTGGAAAGTCTACTACTATTAGAACATTATTAAATCTTATCTTTAAAACCTCTGGTGAAACTAAGATTTTCGGCTTAGATTGTGAGAAAGATAGTAAAAAGATTAAGGAACTTATAGGCTTTGTACCAAGTGAGGTAAATTATTATAAGCATATGAGGGTTTCAGAACTCCTTAATTATGCAATCAGCTTTAAAAAAACACCCGACAAAGATAGGCTAGATTATTTATGTAAGCTTCTTGATGTTGACAAAGATAAAAAAATTTCTGACCTATCTTTAGGTAACAAAAAGAAAATAGCTATAATTCAAGCTATTATAAATAAGCCTAAACTTTTAATCTTAGATGAGCCAACTAACGGTTTAGATCCACTAATCCAAAAAAGATTATTTAAGTTATTAAAGGAAGAAAATGAAAACGGAATGACAATATTCTTTTCTTCTCATAACTTAGTTGAAGTTCAAAAGTTTTGTGATAAGGTTGCTATCATAAAAGAAGGAAAACTTATAGGTATAAAGACTATAGGAGATTTACTAGGTAAAGATACAGTAAAAGTTATAATTGAAAGTGATGACTCTTTAGATGAAATAATTACTTCTAAAGAAGTCTCTAATCCTAAGCAAGAAGATAATACTACTAGTTTCTTATATAACGGTAATATAAATTCTCTTATAAACAAACTTAATACTATTAATTTGAATTCTTTAAAAATAGAAAATCCATCTTTAGAAGAAAGCTTTATGAGCTATTATGAGGAGGATTGTTAAAATGAACTTATATAAAGTTGAAATAAAAAGTATGATTAAAACCTTTTTGATTTGGGTAATTGTTATGTCTGGTCTTTTAATATTATTTATGGCCATGTTTCCATCCATTAAAAATAATGGAATGGCAGAACTTATGAAATCAGAAATGAATTCTATACCTAAAGCTATGAGAGATGCCCTAGGTATATCTCAATCTATAGATTTTTCAGACTTACTTCAGTATTTTGCATATTGTAATCAATATATCTTAATGGCAGCTTGCATATATGCTGGAATGCTAGGTGCAAATTCACTTATCAAAGAGGAAAGTGAAGGTACTATCGAATTTTTGTATGCCCAGCCTATAAAGAGAAGTGAAATAGTAATAATAAAAATTTTATCCTCTCTTACTTTAGTAATATTTTTTAACTTGATTTTGTTTTTAGTAACCATAATTTTATTTGAAGCTTTTAAAAATCAGAATTATGAATATATATCTAATTTAACATCTATATTTAAAGGAATGTTTTTAGCAGAGTTGGTATTCTTAAGTGTAGGCTTTTTAATATCAACTATAATAAAAAAAGTTAGTATGGCAACCCCATGTATACTTTCTATATTTTTTACAACCTATATGCTTGGTATCTTTTCTGGTGTAGTTGAGAAAATAAAATGGATGAAATGTTTATCTCCTTATCATTATGTAATGCCTAGTGATATATTGAGTAAAAATGGAATTTTAGAAAGTAAATATGTTATAATATCCTTAATAATTATTGTTATTTCTATAACATCTACCTTTATTATTTACAATAAGAAAGACTTTAAAATATAAGGATTATTGGTGATTTAATGAATGATAAATTTAAAAATTTAACTGAAGAAAAGCAAAATAAAATAATAAAAGCAGCATTAGATGAATTCTCTGAAAAAGGTTATGATAAATCTTCTACAGATATAATAGCTCAAAATTCTGAAATAGCTAAGGGAAGTTTATTTTACTATTTTAAATCCAAGAAGAATCTATATCTATATATAGTAGAATATTGCTTAGATCTTATTACAGAAAAACTAATAAATGATATGAATAAAATAAATAAAGGCGATTTTTACGAAAGGATAATGGAAGTTGGATGGACAAAGCAAAGATTATTAATAGAATATCCACTTCATTCAAAAATTATATTAGACGCCTTCCTAAACATGCCTATAGAATTAAAAGAAAATTTAGATAATCTATATATAAAGAACTATACTTCAAATATGCAAATACTACAAAAATACATTCTTGATTATATGGACTTAGAACTATTAAAACCAACTGTAAAAAAAGAAGATGCTATATTCATAACTATGAGTTTATTTGAAGCCTTCTCTAAGAAATATACTGAAATGTACAAAAATAGAGTAGAAGATTTATTAAATAATAAGGAGCAGTTCTTTAAAGAATTTGATAAATATGTTGATATAATAAAATATGGAATATACAAATAATAATTTTATATAAAAAATAAGACTACAAAGAGGTTTAATTTATTTTTGTAGTCTTATTTTAATTTATAGACATTTAATTTTTTAGTTCTCATTCTGTTATTAATTATACATTTTTGGAAAATTAGTTTAATGCTATAATAGTTTATTGATATAATCTAATAGCTTTTAGATATTATTTAATAAATATTCAATTGTATAAAAGTTAGATATTAATGTTATAAAATTAAAAATAGCCTAAAATAATACTTGGGTGTTATAATATGTAATACAAGGGTCTATTATTCAAGTCAATAGCTGATTGGAGGATACTATATGAAAAAAAAGATTTTAATAATAACATCCATATTATTGTTAATTATCTGTATAGGATATATATATATGTATAATAATACAATCATACAAATATACACTCCTAAGCCTTATGTTAGTTTAGGTGATGCTTCACTAGAAAAGCTTTTAAAAGCTAATGAAATAAAAGAGGATACTACGCAAATGATAAAAATAATGGAAACTACACATCCCATTTTTTTAGAAACAATTCCGGAAAAATATAAAAATGCAAAAGAAATATTTTTAAAAGAAACTAATAAAGATATGACCACAAAAGATTTTCAATACTGTATTAGTAGATATTTATCTTCTATAAAAGATGGTCATACCCGAATATATTGCAGGGATAAATATTATCTTGATGTTAAACTTAAATACTTAAATCAAAAATTAGTTCTATTAGATGAGAAAAACCTTCCTACTGATAAAGTAGTAACAAAAATTAATGGAGTATCTATAGATAAGGTTATATCTACTATTGATGATTTATTTCCAGCTGAAAATTATGTTGCCAAAGGCGTTAATATTTCAAACTATGTAAAATCTCAAGACCTCTTAACACTTGCAGGCATTGATTGCTCTAAGGACATGTCCCTATCTGTAAAAGATAAAGAGGGTGAAAAGGATATTCAAGTAAACTTTCAAATTCCTTCTTATACTGTGAACAATAAACATGAAATCTCAAGTAAAACAATTGATGATAAAACAATTTATATAAAGCTTGAAACCTGTGAACTAAATAATAGTTTTGGTAAGACTTTAGATGATTTAAATAAAGCTGTTAAAAATAATATTAAAAATGTAATAATTGATGTTCGTAATAATGGTGGAGGTACCTCTAATGCTTGTTTAAAATTATTAGAAGCTATTAAAATGAAACCTGGTAACTTTGGTGCGGTACTAAGATTTTCGCCATTAGCAAGTGAACGATATGGTTTCTTACAAAAAAGTGGATATTATAAAGATAACCAGAGTAATAACGTTACTAAAAATGAAAATATAAAATTATATGTTCTTATGAATGAAAATACCTTTAGCTCAGCGCAATGGATGGCCACATGGGTAAAAGATGGTAAATTAGGAACATTAGTGGGACAACCTTGTAGTAATATGCCTTCTTCTTTTGGTGATGCCCTTGATTTTCAGCTTAAAAATTCTAAACTTGAAGGGCAAATTTCTCATAAAAAATTTTTAAGACCTGATAAATCTAAGAATGATGAAAGAGTTCTAGAACCTGATATTAAAGTGGATTATTCAGAAGATGCATTAAATAAAGCATTAGATACAATCAAAAGTAATACTCTCAATTAAATTATAGTACATTTTAATATTATTAAATCACTTTATCACCACATCTTGTAAAGAAATACAAATTTACCTCGATAAAAAAACTAATGGTATAATTATAAAAATTAAGGAAGTCAAAGGAGGTAGAATACCTATAGGGAGGGATTTACTATGATAATTAACCATAACATTAATGCAATGTTTGCATGGAAACAAATGTCTGTTGCTGAAAAACGAATGGGCAGAGCTATAGAAAGAATGACGACTGGCTTGAGAATAAATAGAGCTAGTGATGATCCTGCTGGTCTTGCTATCTCTGAAAAAATGAGAGGTCAAATTAGAGGATTACACCAAGCTTCTAGAAATGCCCAGGATGGAATTTCTATGCTTCAAACAGCTGAAGGAGTTTTAAATGAAACTCATTCTATGCTTCAAAGAATGAATGAGTTGGCTGTACAGGCATCTAATGGTACACTTTGCCAAGAAGATAGAGACGCTCTAAGTAAAGAATTTGAAGAACTAAAAAAAGAGATTTCACGAAGTGCAAATGACTCTGAGTTTAATAAGAATCATTTATTAAATAAAGATAATAATTCCGTAACATTACAAGTAGGTCCTAATGCAGGTCAATCAATGGTTATCACGTTTGAGTCTATGACTTCACATTCTCTAAATTTAGATGGAGTTAATATAAAAACTCAACAAGATGCTTCTGATGCAATAAAAAAGTTACAAGAAGCAGTAGGAAAAACTTCTTCACTTAGGGGAAGCCTGGGGGCTTATGAGAGTAGGTTAGAGCATGTAGTTTCAATAAATGATAATACTGCTGAAAATCTAGAAGCAGCAGAATCCAGAATAAGGGATGCTGATATTGCAAAAGAAATGATGGACTATACTAAAAATAGTATTTTGTTTCAAGTAGCACAAGCAATGCTAGCTCAAGCTAATCAACAAGCTAAAAATGTATTAGAACTTCTAAAATAAAAACTTTATGTAGTTAAATAATTAAATAGTTTAACTACATAAAGCTTTTTAATTATTTGCTACAAATTCCCTTTCAAAAGTATTGTTTATAAATTAGAATTTATTGATTAACTGTCCTAGTACAATTCTTTAATATTATTATTGAATCCAGTAATCAATATATTTTATAATCAGATTACATAAATAGATTACATGGATTTTCAACTCCCTTCATTTTTTTGTACTTAACATTCAATTAGAAAATCCATTACTAATCTATTTTTAATATTATTAATTCTATTCATAAATATGACATAGAATTAATGATCTTTATATAGATAACTTAATTTCTGAAAATTCCTTATGGGATGGTGCTATAGCTTCCAATCAATATGAAGGGGTTTATTTAAAAGATGGTAAGAAGAAAAAATCCTTTTATTGATATAAGAAAGTAATTTAAACTAATCGTAAAGATTTAAAATATTAATACATGTTATAATTTAAGGAGTGATTATATGAAAATATGTATTGTAATGATGGAATAATCATCAAAAAATCTAAAAGAGGAGAGAATTAAACATGGTTATTCCAGATCCAAATAAAATATATCCGAGAACTAATGATTATCAAATAGTATATCTTAAAAATGTGATTACAAAATCTAATATAAAAATTGGCGATTTCACAATGTACAACGATTTTTACGATGATCCTAAAGACTTTGAAAAAAATAATATACTTTATCATTATCCTATAAATAATGATAAGCTAATAATAGGAAAATTTTGTTCCATTGCTTGCAGGGCAAAATTTCTCATGAATAGTGGAAATCATAATTTAAATTCTTTATCAACTTATACATTTCCCATTTTCTATGAGGAATGGAATACAAATTTAAGCATAAAAGATGCTTGGAACAATAAAGGTGATATTATTATAGGGAACGATGTATGGATAGGCTATGAAGCTATTATAATGTCAGGAGTTACAATTGGTGATGGTGCAGTTATTGGAACTAGAGCAGTAGTCACTAAGGATGTTCCTCCATATTCAATTGTTGGTGGCATTCCTGCAAAAGTTATAAAAAAAAGATTTAGTGATGAGGTGATCTCAAAATTGCTAACTTTAAAATGGTGGGATTGGCCTTATGAAAAAATTCAAAAGAATATACAAAACATCCAAGCAGGAAATATTAATGATCTAAAATAAAATTTATACAAACTTTAGTAAAAAATATAAAAGTCTACATAATAATGACTTTTTATATAAGAACTAAAAAGAGGATTCATTTAATGAATTCTCTTTTTGTTTTATATTTATATATAAATAAGATATATCTATAACATTTATATTCATCTACATTTTCGAATGGTTTGAATGCATAAAGTTAATTAGAACTTATATATAAAACAAATATCATTACATTAATCATATTTTTTAACTAATTCTATTATTCCTTTATAATCTTTGTTTTTAACCATATAAAAGTTTTCACATATATTAAGGATATGGAGGTGATTATTAGTGGACAGTTTAGATTCTACAAATAAAAAAATAAATATTAATTTAAAACAAAATGATAAAGTGAGTGTTATTATTCCAACTTATAATGGAAAAGAATATATAGCTGAAACTATAGAAAGTATATTATCTCAAGATTATCCCAATATGGAGATAATAATTACAGATAATTGTTCAACAGATGGAACTGAAAATGTTGTAAAAAATTATTTAAAAGATAAAAGAATTAAATATATAAGAAATGATAAAAACATGGGAATGCATTATAACTATAATAATGCTTTTTATAATTATGCAAATGGTAAATATGTGAAAATAATAGATCATGATGATTATTTAATAGATAATAGTTTTATCTCAAAAGCAGTATCAATGTTTGATGAAAATGAAAACTTATCATTGGTTTTTGCAAAATGTAAAAATCTATATATGGATTCTGGAAAATTAATCGGGATTAATTTGCAAAACGATAAAGTAACACCTGGATTAGAGTATTTCTTAAATTATGAAAAAAGTTATAAATATGGTCATATTACATCGGTTGTAACATCCTTATTTAATAAAGATAAGTTAAAAGAAGTTAATTGTTTTAAAGAAAATTCAACTTATAAAGACTTATTTTTATACTTAAATGCGATGTTAGTAGGAGATATAGGCTTCATAGATTCTTATTGTGGAGTTTATAGAGTTTATAAAACCAGTGGAACATACCAAATAAATGATACTGAAATAAATATAATAGAAAAATTAGAACATGATAACTCAACGATATTAGCATTAGAAGATTTAAAAATAAAAGCCAAAAAAAAATATGGCTTAAGTGATCAAGAAGCATTAGAATGGATAAATTTCAGAGTAATGAAAGTTATTTTTTATAGAATTAATATATTAATAGAGTTAAATCTATATAATCACATTGATTTATTACTAGATAATATAAAGAACGATTATTTTAGTGCATATCTTTCACTAAAAAGATATATTAATAATATATCACAACAAAATAAAAATTGAAGATTAGTATATAAATTAAAAATAATTAATACAAAGTTTTATAAGGAGTGAGTTTTCTTTCTATAGAAAGCTTTACTTCTTAATTTTTATCCGTCATTAATACTATCAATAACCTTTGGAAAAATAATTTTTAAAAATGTGTAGCAAACTCTACACTAATTCATAAAATAATAATATGGTAATTATTGAGGAGTACCAAATATGTGTAATGATAAATATTTAGACCAATTAAAAAAAGCCATTGAATATGCAACAAATAGTGGAAGTTTCAATAAAAAAAACATAGTCTATAACGCAGAAAATGTGTGTGTATTTGGATTGGGAACATATTTTAAGGAAGCCTTTTTACAACAAAATGTTATGGAAAGATTCCATGTAAATATGCTTTGTGATAACAATTATAAAAAAGCCGAGGAAATATTAAAGGATAATAACTATAAAGGACTAAAATTTATTACGATAGAGGAATTAAAGTCATTAGATAATGTTGTAGTAATATTAATGCTAGGTGATCCAAGAGAAGTAGAAAAACAACTTAAAGATCTTGGTATAAATAATTGTATAACATATAATGATTTATCTTTAGATACAATAATGGATTTACCCTGTGACAAAAAATGGTTTAAAAATAATTCAGGTAAGCTTATTGATGCATATAATTGTTTAAGTGATGAAGAATCTAGAAAAGTATTTGTTAATGTTATATGCAACCATATTTCTCCATTATATTCGAATTATTCCTATGAAGAATTATATAGTAGTGGCGAATATTTTAACACTGGTCTTTTTAACTTGTCAAAAAATGAATGTTTTGTAGATTGTGGTGCATATAATGGTGATACTATAGATACGTTCCTTAAAGAAACTAATAATATGTTTGAAAAAATATTTGCTTTTGAATTAGATTCCGATAATTACAGGATGTTAACTGAAGCAGTTGCTTGTTATGATAGTGATATTACTAAAAAAGTTAAATGTTACAATTTAGGCGTATGGAATCAAGAGTGTGAAATCACTTATGGTAAGGGGACAGCGAACGATCGATCTGATGGAATTAGTATATATAAATCTAATAATAAAAATATAGCTAAAGTAATTAAATTAGATGATATTTTATTAGGTAATAAAATTACATTAATTAAAATGGATATTGAAGGAGCAGAACAAAATGCACTTAAGGGAGCAGAAAATATTATTAGAAAACAAAAACCTAAGATGGCAATTTGTTTATATCATAGATTAGATGATTTCTGGGAAATTCCTCTATATTTAAAAAAGTTAGTACCACAATATAAGGTTAATATAAGGCATCATTATTATTATAATTGTTGGGGTACCGTTTGCTATGTACATTTATAATAATTGTTATTAATGGTAGAAAGGATAAGATATGAATATAGTAATAACAGGAGCTACTGGTTTTATTGGAACGGCATTGTGTCAAGAACTGATAAATAACGGCCATAATGTAACATCTATAATAAGGCCTAATTCCTCCAAAAAAGGAAAACTTCCTAAAGAAGTTAATATTGTAGAATTACCACTTGATAAACTTGATAAAATGAGTGGAAATTATGATATATTCTACCATTTAGCTTGGAATGGTGCTTCTGGAGCTGATAGAAATAATTTTGATATTCAAAATAGTAATATAAAATATACAGCAGAAGCTATCAGATTAGCAAAACGATGTGGTTGCCAAAAGTTTATAGGTGCAGGAAGCCAGGCAGAATATGGAGTAGTACATGGATTATGCAACGAGGATACTACTGTGCCTAACCCATTTATGATGTATGGTGCTGCCAAGCTAGCATCTTACCATATAGGAAAAATCTTATCCGAGCAACTTGGAATTACTTTTATTTGGCCAAGAATTTATAGTGTTTATGGTGTTGGAGAAAATGAAGAAACACTTCTTTCTTATGTAATTAAAACATTAAAAAAAGGGGGCGCACCTGAATTATCAGCTTGTCAAAATATGTGGGACTTCATATATATTACTGATTGTGTAAAGGCATTAAGATTGCTAGGAGAAAAGGATGAAACAGTTGGTCTTTATAATATCTCAGTAGGAGAACCTAGATTGCTTAAATCATTTGTAGAAGAAGTAAAAAATATTGTTCGTACTGATGGAGAATTGAGGTTTTGTGCAAAAACAATTGATTTAAATAAAACATTTTGGCTTGAACCTGATGTTAGTAAATTAAAAAACATAGGGTTTCAGCACGAGATAGAATTTAGCGATGGAATTGATAAAATGTTGAAAAATAGTAATTAGTTTATTTTGCAAATGAGAAGGTAAAAAATAAAATTAAATAATTTATCTAACTTAAATCGAACACTTTCCTATGAACCACCAAAAAAGCATAAATATATAATATTAATAGAGGTGTGACAAATGAATCTAAATAGAATAGTTTTAAAGGATATGGATTATATTATAGAAAATCTATCTTTAAAGGAAAAAAATTGTTTTAAAGGAAGTAATATCTTGATTACAGGTTGTGCTGGATTTTTAGGATATTACTTTATAAACTTTTTTACTTCAAAAATGGACTGTCTTGGAATCAATTCAATAATAGGTCTTGATAATTTTAAACTTGGAAAAGCAGATTGGATTCATAATATAGCCAAAGAAAATAGTAATCTTAAAATTTATAATTTTGATATAACAAAAGATAATATAGAAAATATCGAGGGTACAGAAAATTGTAATTTAATTATCCATATGGCATCTATAGCATCTCCTATATTTTATAGACAGTATCCAATAGAAACATTAGATGCCAATATCTGGGGGCTTAGAAATTTACTTGATTTTTATAAAAATAAAAACATAAAAGGATTCTTATTTTTTTCTAGTAGTGAGATATATGGAAATCCCACTTATGAATTTATACCAACTTCTGAAGAATATAACGGGAATGTTTCGCCATTAGGTCCTAGAGCTTGTTATGATGAATCAAAAAGATTTGGAGAAACTATGTGCTATTTATTCTCTAACCAATACAATATGCCTATAACAATAGCAAGACCTTTTAATAACTACGGTCCTGGAATGAAGCTAGACGATCAAAGAGTTCCTGCTGATTTTGCAAAAGCTGTATTTGAAAATAGAGATATAGTTATGTTTTCTGATGGAAGTCCAACAAGAACCTTCTGTTATATAGCAGATGCTATAATAGGATATTTAAAAGTACTTACTTATGGTAAATTTGATTATTTCAATATAGGTATAGATACTCCTGAAATTTCAATAAAAGAACTTGCAGATATTTATGTAGATAAGGCAAAAAAGATTTTTGGACATGAATGTAATGCTCAGTTTCAAATATCTAGTGATAAAGATTATTTAACTAACAATCCTGCACGAAGATGCCCTGATATAAGTAAAGCAAAAACAACCTTAATGTATAATCCATCTATAGATGTTGAGACTGGAGTTGAAAGGTTTTTAGAATATATAAAAATTAACAATGGAGAATTATAGGAGTGGATGTTGTGATAAATAAAATAACTGTAATGGGACTTGGATTTGTTGGTCTAACTACTGCTCTTGGATTTAGTGAAAAAGGATATAAAGTTTATGGATATGATATAAATTGTGAAAAGGTAGAAAAGATAAAAAATGGGATACTTCCTTTTTATGAAAAAAGTATGGAAGAGATTCTAAAGAAAAATATAAATAATAATTTTCTCTTAGTAGATTCTTTAAAAGAAGCAGTAGAAAATAGTAAGTTTATATTTTTTTGTGTAGGAACTCCTTGTGGGGAAGGTGGGAAGGCAGAACTCACATACTTAATTAATGCAATAAAAGAAACTTTAAAATATGTGAAAAAAGGGCAGTATAAAATACTTATTATAAAGTCAACTGTTCCACCATCTACAACAAAAAATAGAGTTAAACCTTTTATAGAAGAATGTGGGTTTATTGTTGGTGAAGATGTAGGGCTTGCTAATAATCCAGAATTTTTGAGAGAAGGATGTGCTTGGGACGACTTTATAAATCCTGATAGAATAGTAATAGGACAGAGTGATGAAAATACAGGAAGATATATTGAAGAAATATATAAATGTTTTAATGCGCCTATTTATAAGGTATCTCTAAATACTGGTGAATTTGTAAAGTACCTTTCTAATACACTTCTTTCAACTATGATAAGTTTTTCAAACGAAATGTCAATGATTGCATGCGAAGTTGGAGATATAAATATAAAGGAAGCTTTTAAACTACTTCATATAGATAAAAGATGGTTTGGTGAACCAGCTAAAATGAGTACGTATGTTTATCCAGGCTGTGGCTTTGGAGGTTATTGTCTTCCTAAAGATACACAGGCAATTTATTCACTTTCAAAAGGGAATGGCTTTGAGGCTAAAATTCTTAGAAGTGTTCTTGATGTAAATAATGATATAAAATATTATCTTGTAAATAAAGTTTTAAAAGAGGTTAAATCTAGTGAATATATAGGAATCTTAGGGTTATCATTTAAACCTAATTCAGATGATATAAGAGAGACACCAGCAAAGTTTTTTATAGAGGAATTAATTAAAAGAGGTCATTATAATATTATAGCTTATGACCCCTTGGCAATAGATAACTTTAAAAAATCTTATGATTTACCTATTAAGTATGCTAAAGATTTAGAGGAAATAATGAATAAGGCTGAAAATATAATTATACTTACTGCGTGGAATGAATTTAAAAATATTTCAAATATAGAAGATAAAAAAATATTTGATTTAAGATATATGCTTTAGGGGGGAAATTATGAAAGATGAAAGTAAATTAAGAGAAGAGATAATCCTTAGAGTTGAAGAAATTTATAAACTTAGAAAAAGTAAGGAGAAATTTATACCGGGACAGTCAAGAGTTCATTACTCAGGTCGTATATTTGATGAAAAAGAAATGATTGCAATGGTAGATTCAGTTCTTGATTTCTGGCTTACACTAGGTCAAAAAGGAAAAGAGTTTTGTGATACGTTTAAAGAATATATTGGCTCTAAAAATTGTCTTGTATTGAATTCAGGTTCTTCTGCAAATTTAGTTTCAGTAAGTTCTCTATGCTCTCACAATATAAAAAATCCTATAAAAAAAGACGAGGAAATTATAACTACTGCCATGTCCTTTCCAACTACAGTTGCCCCAATAGTTCAAAATGGCCTAATACCAGTATTTGTTGATATAGAAGAAAATACTTACAATATAGATACTTCCCAAATAGAAAATGCTATTTCAGATAAAACAAGAGCTATTATTGTAACTCACATGCTTGGAAATCCAGTAAATATGGATAAAGTAATAGAAATAGCTAAAAAATATAATCTTTATGTAATAGAAGATACTTGTGATGCTCTTGATTCTAAATATGATGGTAAATTCTGTGGCACATTTGGTGATTTATCAACTTTTAGTTTTTATCCAGCTCATCATATAACAATGGGTGAAGGTGGTGCAATATGTACAAATTCAACAGAATTATATAGAACAGCTGTATCCTTAAGAGACTGGGGGAGGGCTTGCTACTGTCAAACAGGTGAATTAAATCCTAATGGTGCTTGCAATCATAGATTTGACTTTAAATTTGAAGGTTTACCTGATGGTTTTGATCATAAATATGTTCATAGTAATATAGGCTATAACTTGAAACCATTAGATATTCAATGCGCTATGGGAATTGAACAAATGAAGAAACTTCAAAGCTTTACAGAAAGAAGAAAACATAATTTCAATATGTTATTTAAACATTTCAAGAAATATGAGAGTAGTTTTATACTTCCTAAATCCCATGAAAAAGCCGATGCAGCATGGTTTGCTTTCCCACTTACAATAAAAGAAACTGCTAACTTCAATAAAAAGGACTTTGTAACTTATTTAGAAAAAAACATGATAGAAACAAGATCTATTTTTGTAGGCAATATTTTAAAACACCCTGGATACAAAAATATAAATTGTAGAATTTCGGGAAGCTTAAAATATACAGATCAAGTACTTGATAGAGCATTTTTCATAGGCGTTTATCCTGGAATAGATGATGAAAAACTTCAATATATGATGGAATGTATTGATAATTTTATGAATAAATATTAATTCAAAATAAAGTTAAGGAGAAAATATATGTTTGATTTAGACGCATTCTATGAAAAATGTAAATCTGGAGAAAAAGTTGATTGCAAAGGGGTATTCAATTATATTAAAGGTTTTAAAAATATTATTTTGAGGGGTGCCTCAGCACAAGGAAAAGCTATTGGGAAGAGACTTTTACAAGAAGGAATCAATATAACACTATATTGGGATCAAAGGTATGAAGAATTACAATTTGTAAATGGAATAGCTGTTGAAAAGCCATATGAAAAAAAGTTTGCTTCTCAAGATACACTAATAATTTATTGTATTCCTAATCATGTAATTATGCCTCAACTAATGGAAGAATTAAGAAAGGAAAATTATAAAAATATAATTCGTGGAGATATTTTGTATAGTGGCAGTATTTGTAGTTTTTCAAAAGGTAGTACTCTTTCAGCTAAAAGATGTTGGGCAACTGGGGAATGCAGATCTGTAATTTGTGAAAGAGCACAAAATATAATAAAAGCTCAAACTACTACTACTAAACCTGGTGAAAGAATAGATCTAACATATTGTTGTTTTATAATTAATTCTATTTGTAATTTAAATTGTAAGCATTGTGTACAGTATATAAATAATTATCCATTGCATGCAAGGGGAAATGTTTCCGCAGAAACAATATGTAGAGATATTGATTTGTTTTTAGATATGGTAGATTCAGTAGGAACCATATCAGTAATGGGTGGAGAAACTTTTATGCATCCAGATATATCAAAAATAGCTAGAAAATTTTCTGAAAAGAAGAATTTTGGGTTTGTTTCTTTTCCTACTAATGGATTATTTGAAATTAAACCAGAACAATTAGAAGGAATTACAGACCCACGTATAATAATTGCATTTGGATATTATCTTCATGTTGCCACTGAAGAACAAAAAGAGATATATCGTAAGAATATAGAATTAGTTAAATCTTATGGCATTACCTATACAGAATCACTATATCTTCCTTCATGGGTTATTCCTTCAGAAATTTATAAACGAGATGTGGATGAACAATATATGACTAACCTTAAAATGCAATGTACAATGCCACCTCGTAATTTGCAAATTAAGAATGGAAAAGTGCACACATGTGATAGAGGAGTAGCAATATATAATATGGGATTGGCAGATTATCCTAGTGATTATGTTGATTTAACAAAAGATTTATCATTAGAAGAAAAGAGAAATGAATTTAGAGAATTTGTAAATAGGCCATTCTATTATACATGTGGGCATTGTAGTGTCGGATTAGAAATTGTTGATTCAGCTGTTCAAGGAAAAAGAGATGTAATAAATAAGAAAAATTCTTAACTCTAATGTTAATGGAGGAAATTATGAATTATATAAATAAGATAGAAGAAGCTATAAAATATGCAATAGATACAAATTATGAAATATACAATAGGCAAATTAAAGTAAGAACTCGATTTAGTGAGGCTAAAAATATTTGTATATTTGGAACAGGAGAATTTTTTGATGATTGTTTTGGACATCCAGGGTTTGATTTTCAATATGTTTGTGATAATGATGAAAGCAAATGGGGAAAAACTTTTAAGGGAAAGTTATGTATATCCCCTAATGAATTAATGAAAATTGAAGATGTGGTAGTATTAATTATGGTTGGAAATTATCCACCAATCTCGAAGCAATTGGATGAACTCGGAATTGAAAATTATTCATGTGATGAAATATTTTTAAATGTTTTTGATAAGCATTATGACAAGCAATGGTTTATAAATCAAAAAGACCAAATTATACAAGTACTAGATATTTTTGAGGATGAATATTCGAAAGAAGTATATGTTGAGGCACTATGTAATAGAATAGCACCTCATATAGCTTTTAAAATATTTAATGAAATTAAAATACCAGGAGAATATTATAATAGTGGGGTTTTCTCACTTACAGATAAAGAGTATCTTGTAGATGCAGGTGCATTTGATGGTGATTCATCAGAATCATTTATTAAAGCTGTAAATATGAAGTTTGGGAAGATATATGCATTTGAATTAGAACAAGATAATTTCAAATTATTGAAAAACAAAATGGAAATATATCCAAAAGAAAAAATAGAATTATATAATTTAGGCGTATATAATACAGACAAAGTTTTGACATTTGATGGAGGAAAAGAGGGTTCTCATATAATTGATGGAGGAAATAAAACTGCTAAAGTGGTAAGATTAGATTCGGTGCTTAAAGGGAAAAAAGTTACGTTTATTAAGATGGATGTAGAAGGTTCTGAATTAGCAGCATTAGAAGGTGCTATAGGAATAATCAAAGAACAAAAACCTAAATTATCCATAAGTGCATACCACTACCTTTCAGATTTATGGACCATTCCATTGTATATTAAAAAAATTAATAGTGAATATAAAATATTTATGAGACATCATGCCCCAACTGTATGGGATACAGATTGTTATGCATATTAATCAAATTATATGTGGGGGAAATAATCATGAATAAAAAACCACTAGTTAGTATCTTAATTCCTAATTATAACTATGGACATTACTTAGAAAATTGTATTGAAAGCGCATTTAATCAAACATATCCTAATATCGAAATAATTTTTCAAGACAATAATTCCACAGATAATTCATATGATATTGCACTTAAATATGAAAAAAAATATAGGGGGACACATCGATATTTCTCTGTCGGAAAAAATAAAAGAAATCTTGGTAGTGATATTAATTCTAATATTTGTAGAGAACGTTCAGAAGGGAAATATTTAATGTATTTATCATCTGATGATGCAATCAAACCAACCTGTATTGAACGCTGTGTTGAAATAATGGAAAAATATAATAATGTTGGAATGGTTATGACTCATAGAGATGAAATCTATGAAAATGGAGTTAGTACTAAAACACCCTCATTTTACAATAAAAGTTGTATAATACCGGGCGAAGAGCAAGCTGCAGTATTCATGATGGCAGGAATAGCAGTTCCATCTCAATTATTATTAAGACGTTCTACTATGGATTTGTTAATAAAAAGAAGAACAACTGCATTTCAGGTGGCTGGAGATTGGTACAATAATTTTCTAATGGCTTGTTGTGGGGATGTTGCATATATTAATGAGGCATTATGTTATTATAGAGTTCATACAGGAAGTGAAACATCAGAATCAGAAGAAAACTTATTGGGGATTTTTGAACATTATCAATTAATTAATTGCTTTAAAAATACTGCTGAAAGTTTTAATTTAAAAAAACCACTTGAGAGGTATGAGGAAGCTGTAAAAAAGTTAGGTAGTATGTGTTTAAGATATACAGTGAAGATGCTTAAAGCTAATAAAATTGATTCTGCAAAAAAGTATTTATATATAGCACCAGTTTTTGATGAAAGTATTATTAATAATAAAATATATATAGATTTAAAGGAATGCCTAGAATTAGACATGAAAGAGCTTAAAAATAAACTAGAAAAAATATCTACACTAACACGTAAGATTTCTTATGAGCCACCAGAAGGATCTGAAATAATAGAAATGTATACCGTCAAGTAATTTTTTTGAACTTTATCAATAATCTGGAGGATATAATTATGGTTAAAGAAACAAAAGTTTTTGATTGTACCATAAGAGAAGTAGGCTATCAAACAGGCTGGTATTTTAATAAGGAATTTGTGAGAGATCTATACAGATTTTCAATTGGAAAAGGAATAGACTATTTAGAACTAGGATTTTTCCACAATATACACCATGATATTGGAAAAGGTGAATATAGATATTGTAGCACCAAAAATGATGAGATCAAAAAAACACTTGAATCTATAAAAAATATTACTAAACTTTCAGCAATGAGAGATATTCAAAGACCATTATCAAAATTACTACCAAAAGATGAAAGCATAATAGACGCTATAAGAATTTTAACAAGATCTCATGAAACAGATTTCAAAATTTTAAAAGAACGTGTAGATGAAATAAAAGGTTTAGGATATCAGGTTTTTATAAACTTTACAAGTTCAGGATATAATTCCATAGACAAAAATAAAAGCTTTGCTGAATTTGCAAAGAAAAATGATGTAGAAGTTATATATTTTGCAGATACAGAAAGCGTAATGACACCTGATTATGTTATAGACAGTATAAAAGCTTGCCATGATTTAGGGGTAAAAGTTGGCATGCACTTTCATAATAAGAATGGTACTGCTGAACTTTTAGCAGATACAGCAATTAAAAATGATGTTGACTATATAGACGGCACTTTACTTGGACTAGGTGGAAAATGGAGAGATGGAAATTTAACAATGGAATATATATTAAATAAAATGAATGTTAATGGTGGCTATGAGCTAACTAGATTAAGAAATGAGTTAATAGAACAATTAATAATGTTTAAAGATTTTTCTGCTGCTGAGTAAGGGGGAAAAGATGATCAAGTTATCAGATTATGTTATTAAATTTATAGAAGATTTAGGAGTAAAGCATGTTTTTATGATACCTGGTGGAGGAGCTATGCATTTGAATGACTCATTAGGTAGAAGTAATAAAATAAAATATATATGCAATTTGCATGAACAGGCTTCTAGTATAGCTGCTGAAGCTTATGCCAGAGTAACTAATAATATAGGTGTAACACTAGTTACTACAGGACCAGGCGGTACTAATACTATTACAGGAGTAACTGGTGCGTGGATAGAATCAACCCCTATGCTTATAATTTCTGGTCAAGTAAAGATTGAAGATCAAATTAGAAATCAAAATATAAGACAAATGGGAATGCAAGAAGTTGATATAGTTTCTATTGTAAAACCTATAACTAAATATGCTGTTATGATAGAAAAACCTGAAGATATAAAATATGAACTATTTAAAGCTATACACATAGCTAAAAGTGGAAAACCAGGTCCAGTATGGATAGATATTCCTTTAGATATTCAAGCGGCTTATATAGATGAAGAAAAGCTAAAATCCTTTTATATAAAAAATGAAGAAAAAAAATGTGATGAAATTATACTTGAAGAAATTATAGATTTAATAAATAATTCAGAAAGACCTGTCTTGATGGCTGGGAACGGCATAAGAATATCAGGAGCAATTAATGAATTTATTAATCTCGTTGACATCTTAGATATACCAATTGTTACAACTTGGAATGGAATAGATTTGATTTGGGACTCTCATAAACTTTTTATGGGGAGACCTGGATCAGTAGGTCAACGTGCAGCAAATTTTGTTCAACAAAATTCTGATTTATTTATATCAATAGGTGCTAGATTAAACTTATTACAAACTGGCTTTAATTATAAAACCTTTGCTAGAGGCGCAAAAAAGATAATGGTCGATATAGATGAAAATGAACTTAAGAAAAAAAATGTTTCCCCTGATATACCTGTTTGTATGGATGCCAAAAACTTCATAAACTTACTTTTAAAAAATAAAAATAAAATTAAAAAAAGGAATAGACAAAGTTGGATAAATATATGCAATACTTGGAAAAAGAAGTATCCTATTGTGCTAGAAGAATTCAAGGAACAAAAGCAATACGTTAATACTTATGTTTTTATTGATAAACTATCTGATATTCTTCCAGAAGATATAGTGTTTGTTCCAGGAAGCTCAGGCACAGGATTAGACGTTACTATGCAAACTTTTAAAGTTAAAAAGAAACAAAGAGTTTTTGCAACTAAAGGATTAGCCTCAATGGGCTTTGGATTACCAGCTTCAATAGGTGCATGTCTTGCAAGCAATAAAAAAATGACTATATGTGTAAATGGCGATGGCGGCTTTCAAATGAATATACAAGAACTGCAAACAATAAAAAATTTAAACTTACCGATAAAAATGTTTATATTAGATAACAATGGCTATTCTACAATAAGAGCTACACAAAAAAATTTTTTTAACGAAAATTTCGTAGCTTCAGGAGTCACTAGTGGTCTAATTTTACCTGATTTAAAAAAAATAAGTTGGGCCTATGGTATTAAAAGTGAAATTATAGAAAGTAATGATGAAATAGAATATAAAATTAATAAAGTCTTAAATTTTGATGGACCTGTTATATGTATATTAAAAGTAGATCCAGATCAACCTATCCTACCAAGACAATCATCCTATCAAAAGGCAGATGGTTTCATGGAATCTAGACCATTAGAAGATTTAAAACCATTTCTAAGCAGAGAGGAATTAAAAGAAAATATGTTAATTGGTTTGTATAAAGAAAATTAATAATTATATTTCAAAAGCTGAATAAAATAGCCAAAAATAAATAATAAAAATCTCTTAAAATATTTTTGGAGGAATAAAATTGGTAAAAAACTTATTATTTGATTTTGATGGCACTATAGTTGATACAAGCGAAGGTATTATAAAGTCTATAAATTATGCTTTTAATAAATTAGGTTTAGATATAATAAATAACACTGATATCAAAAAAGTAATAGGACCTCCATTAGAAGAAATGTTTGAAATACTCCTAATCACCAAAAATAAAGAACTTATAGATAAAGCTATTCATTACTTTAGAGAAAGATATTCTAAAAAGGGATTATACGAACTAAAATTATATGATGGGGTAGAAGAGACTTTAGAATATTTATATAAGGTTAATATAAATATGTTTATAGTAACTTCTAAGCCCTATGAATTTACTAAAACTATATGTGAAAATTTAAATATACAAAAATTTTTCAAAAATATCTCTGGATCTAATTTAAATGGTGAACTTAAAAGTAAAGGAGATAGAATAGGTGAAACCATAAGTAATTACAATTTAAATATAAAAGAGACACTAATGATTGGTGATAGACAAGAAGATGCTTTTGCCGCTAAACAAAATAATATAAATACAATCGGAATGCTTTATGGATTTGGTACAAAAATAGATCTTGAGAATTCAAAATGTAAATATTTTTGCAAAACATTTAATGAATTAAAAATATTTTTTAAAAATAAAAGTTAATAATAGGTAAAATTAAAAGAAATTTCATTTAACCAATATTGCAATTGTGCGAAAAAGATATTTTTTATTTTAAAATATCTTTTTTTAATTTTCAGTTTACTTTTCTATATAAGTCTCACAGATACCTTCAAAATATTACTCAATACTTTTCCTTTTTAAAGTAGCATTTTTTATCATTTTCCTTAAAACTTTTACTGTTATACTAAGAATTGTTGGTGATGAAAAATTTATTATTTCTTCTTTAAATTTTTCAGAAGTTTTAGTATTACAATATGAAAAACCGTGTTTATATCTCTTTTTTACAATATTTTATCATCTTCTTCTGAATTTTTTTTCACCTTTTCTTGCAACTCTTTTTAAAATCACTTTATATTTAATATTTATATTATTATTAATCCTATCAATTTTACTAATTTAATCTATATAATTATTCATTTTACTAACCCTTGAAACTGACAAAACATTACTTTATTTTTAATATAATTGTTTTCTCATTTATATGGTTTATAATTCCACATTTTTGTTTTTCTGCAACTAATATATTATTTTTTGCACGTATTCATCCTTTACAAATCTATTTGACGTTAAATATTTTTATAATTTAATAAAATAAATATTCCTAATATCCTTTTTATAGAAATATATTAATTTTTTTCATTATAATACATTTAAAGTTAATAATTTCGAATAAATACTTACAAAATATTATTAATTTAATATTTTAAGGGTCATTTGTTAAATTATTGAATTTAATATATTGTATAAATATACTAAAGATGAAATTAAAACAAATTTGCAAATTTTGTTATTTAATAGTATAATACATTCATATTTAGCAAAAAAATACACTTTTTCAAACTTAAAGGAGGTAATTATGGACAGTAATTCCCAATTAATAACAAAATTGAATTCAGCATTACAAATTGCTACAAAAGCCAACTTTTACAAGGACAGGCTAGGTAATATTGAAATTAAATCTTTAGATGATTTTTCAAAATTACCTTTAACTACAAAAGAAGACCTTCGAAAGCTAAAACCAATGGAAGCTTTAACTGTAGATATAGAAGACCTTTTCCAATATCACGAATCTTTTGGAACAACAGGAGAACCTGTTTCAACTTGGCTTACTGAAAAAGATTTTAATGCTTATGGAGATCAACTAAATGAATTTGGAGTAAATTTCAAAAGTACAGATATTGTATTAAATAGATTCCCATATGCTATTTCAGTTCCAGCTCATATCTTTACCAATGCAATTCATAAGAAAGGAGCTTGTGTTATACCGGTTAGTAAGGCCTCAGCAATTTCACCATTAAAAAGAGTTGCTAATCTAATTTATAAACTACGCCCAAGCATTCTTACTGGAATTCCAGATGAATTAATAAAACTTAATAAAGTTGCTAAGTTTATGGACATATCCCTTAAAGATCTTGGTTGCATTAGAGCAATATGTACTGCTGGAGAAATGCTTTCTGAAGGAAGGAAAGCTAAACTAGAAAGCATCTTTGGAGCTAAAGTCTATAATTATTATGGATGTACAGAGTGTGGAAATATGGCTGCAAGCTGTGATGAGGGACATCTTCACATATCAAAAGACTTTTATGTTGAAATTTTAGATCCAGTTACTTTAAAACCAGTAAAAGAAGGCAAAGGTAAAATTATAGTAACTACTCTAAATAAAGAAGCTTTTCCGATGATAAGATATGATTTAGGCGACATAGGTGAAATTAAATATGAAAAATGTAGCTGTGGAAATGATAGACCAGTGCTTATTCACCACGGAAGAGAAATCGATTTAATAAAGACTTCTAAAGGCACAATTACATTTAAAGAATTACAAGAAGAAATATTTAAATTACCTAATTCTGTAGTAGGTGATGTATTTAGAGTAAAAATTCAAAACGATGAGGTTATAGTAGAATGTGAAGCTGATGAAGAACTTGATAATTCAAATTCTAATTTAAATTTACCAATAGAAGTTAAAATTAAAAGATTTAATCATGGAGAAATCCTTAATATAGATAATCTTATAGAAATTAAACCAATTGCTAAACCAAAATATGTAGAATATGTAGATTAATTTTCAAAAAATAATATGCTTACAAAAAAAATTAAAAATAAATTAAAGTTACTTTAGGAGGTTAATTATGATTAACAAAAAAGATTTATGGTTTGATGTTACAAAATTAAATGAGGGAGAAATTAAATGTTTAGTACCACTTGCTACTAACAATGGTTATGAGGGCTTCTTTATTACACCAGATCAAACTGATGTAGTAAGAATGTTACCAGCAAATGCAAAAGTATTACTTTCTGTATGCAATGAAAATACTGAAAGAGCATTAGAAGTAGTTGAGGAATTAAAAGATAGAGAAGTAATTGTATTCTCTGAAAGTAGAGAAGTATTAAACAAATTTGATAATGTTGATACAGGGTTATTCTTAAGTGTAAATGATAGAGAATCATTAGATAATACTGTTGAAATGTCACATTATTATAAAAACATAATAATAGAATTTAAGTCTGAAACTAACATTCCGTTAGAATTAGTACTTGCATTCTCTCAAAAGAATAATTGTAGAGTTTGTAAAAGGGTTTTTGAAGGAAGCGATGGTTGGGTAGCTTCAATGGTTATGGAAATGGGAAGTCATGCTGTACTTTTAACATCTAAAGAAATGAAAGATGTTTTAGAATTGAAAGAACAATTAACAAAACTTGGTGAATACAAGATGGATGTTAAGGAATTAACAGTTGTTGGTATTGAGCATATAGGTATGGGAGATAGAGTATGTGTAGATACTACCTCATTATTAAAAGAGGATGAAGGTTTAATCTTAGGTTCTAACTCATATGGTGGAATTCTTGTAAGCTCTGAAACTCACTTCTTACCATACATGGAACTTAGACCATTTAGAGTAAATGCTGGTGCATTACACTTATATTCATGGTGCAGAAATGATAAAACAGCGTATCTTTCTGAATTAAGAGCAGGTAGCGAAGTTATGACTGTTGATTCTAAAGGAAATACTCGTTCAGTTTCAGTTGGCAGAATAAAAATGGAAAGAAGACCTTTACTTTTAGTCAAAGCTCAAGATGATGCTGGAATAGAAGTAAATGTTATATTACAAGATGATTGGCATGTTAGAGTAATAGGGCCTAATGGAGCTCCTTTAAACTGTACAGAACTTAAAAAGGGTGATAAAGTTCTTGGTTATACTTGTATTCCTGGTCGTCATGTTGGTATAAAAATTGATGAAAATATAATAGAAAAATAAGTGACTATTTTAGAATTATGTTAGAAGGTGACTGTATTGTTAATAATCAATAATAACTTTATTAGTACAAAAGAGAAACTGGGTTTTTTATATAATTTTATTAATAATAACAAAACAGAATACACAGAATTTTCTGTAGAAGAAAAAGAAGAGTATACTTTAGAAGCTTTAAAATCTGTATGCAATTGGGTTTTTAACAATAACAAATTTTATAATAATGCATTTTCTAAAGCTGACATAGGCTTAGATGCCATTAAAACATTAGATGACTTTAAAAAGATTCCTTTTTTGACTAAAGAAGATTTACGTAAAGACAAATATTATACTTGCTCTATACCTTCAAATGAAATAGCTCAAGTATTTTCATCTACTGGTACAACCGGAGGTAAACCTATATATATGTTTCATTCTTGGGAAGATTTATATATAAGAGATCTTTCTATGAGCAACAAACTTTTTGATATACTCTCTGAGGATGTTGTATTAAATGCATTACCTTATGAAATGAGTTCTTCTGGGCTTTCATTTCATAATGCATGCCAAAGTAAAATAGGTGCAACAGTAATATCTACTGGAAAAGGTGGCTTTTATTCAACTCCTGAAAAAACAGTAGAAATTATTCGTGACTTAAAACCTACTATAATTATAACTACGCCAACTTATGCTATGTATATAGGCCAAATGTTAAGAGAAGCTATTTCTGAAAGTAATGAAAGTATTAATGTTAGAAAAATATATCTTACTGGTGAAGGTTGTTCAAAAGCATTTAAAAATCGTCTTGAAAACCTTTGGGATTCAAAATGTTATGCTTTTTATGGCTCTCTAGAAGCTGGTCAAATAGGAGTTGAATGTAGTGATGGTAGTGGTTATCATATATACGGTTCTCATACCTATGTAGAAATAGTGGACCCAAAGACAGGAGAAGTATTACCTGAGGGCAGTAATGGAGAAGTTGTTATAACTACATTACTTAGAAAAGGTTCTCCACTTGTAAGATATAGAACTGGTGATTTAGGCTATATAAAAACTATAGATTGTGCCTGCGGTATTAAGGATAAAAAGTTATTTTTAATTGGTAGAACTGTACAGCAAGTAGTTTTAAATGGCAAGGATTATTCTCCTATCTTCTTAGAACAAATGCTTTTATCAATGAATGAAGTTGGTAATGACTATAGATTTATAGTAAACAAAGACAATCTTACTATAAAAATAGTATTAGCTAAAGGTTATAAATGTAATGACTCAATTATAGAAAATATAGAAAATACATTTATGAAGCTTACAGGAATAAAAAATAAAGTCATTGTAGTTCCTGAATTCCCTAGATGTCCAGGTAAAGTTATACGAGTACTTTACGAAGACTAGCCTAAATTAATTATACTATTTTTATAGATTTTAAGGAGGTGTTATATATGATTATAGATGCACATGCTCATATTACGGCCAAAAACTACGGTTCTGTAGAAGCTTTAATTGAAAGATATGATGAAATAGGCATTTCTAAAGGTGTTTTAGTTCCTGGTGGAATGATTGATGTAAGAATGATGGATAAAGTTGTTTCTGGTGAAAAGCCAATTGCAACTAAGCCTATACCTAACTATTTAGTTAAAGATGCCATGAATAAATATCCAGACAGAGTATTTGGTTTTTTCTGCGTTGACCCTAATGACGGTGAAGTATCTATTAATGAGTTTACAGATGCAGTAAAAACTCAAGGGTTTTGTGGATTAAAACTAGCTCCGATAGTTCATAGGTTCTCGCTTAAATCTAATATAGTTAAAGAACTTGCAAGAACTTGTTCAGAACTCGAAGTACCTTGTTTCTTTCACACAACAGATTTTGAAGGTTCTTTCACTAAAGATTGCCATGACTTAATTAAAGATTGTCCAAATACAAAATTTATCTTAGGTCATATGGGTTTTGGTTTTTCTGATAGTTTATCTATTGAATATGCTAAAAAATTTGAAAATTTATATTTAGAAACATCTTGTGCTTCTACTTCAATTGTTAGACAAGCAATTCAAACTTTAGGAGACACTAAAGTAATATTCGGTAGTGAATATCCAATGGATGATCCATTTTATGCCTTGTCTAAAATAACATGTTTGAAATTAAGTGAAAAGTCATTTGAGAATGTAACTTGTAATAATATATTAAATTTATTACAGAAAAGAGGTTAATATTATATGAGAGGTAAATACAGTAGATTAAATAAAATATTCGATCCAAAATCTAAAAATACAATAATCGTACCTATGGACCACGGAATAACACTAGGTCCAATTAAAGGTTTAGAAAATTTAGATAATAACGTTCATAGACTAGCTCAAAATGGTGTAAATGCAGTTCTAATGCATAAAGGTATGATAAATAGTTGTACCGACTATAATGCTTATAGAAATGTGGCAATGGTAATGCATTTATCTGGTAGCACTATGTATACACCTAACTCTGGTTTGAAATCTATTACAGGTAGCGTATATGAAGCTATTGCATTAGGTTGCGATGCTGTTTCTGTTCATATTAATATTGGTGATGCTGATGAAGGCAAGATGTTCAATGATGTAGCTAATATTTCATCTGAATGCCTTAAATATGGTATTCCCCTAATTGCAATGGTCTATGCTAGGGGAAAAAATGTTATAAATGAATATGCTGTTGATGTTGTAAAACATTCAGCTAGAGTAGGAGCCGAACTAGGTGCTGACATTGTTAAAGTTAATTATACTGGCTCTATAGAGAGTTTCCAAAGTGTTGTTGAGGCATGTCCTATTCCTGTAGTAATTGCAGGAGGGAATAAGGTGGACTCTGAAGAAATGTTTTTAAATAATATATATGATGCTATGAAGGCAGGTGCCAGAGGGGTATCCATAGGAAGAAATGTATTCCAAAGCGATAATATGGACTACTTAACTAAGGCTATCTCTGATATAGTACACGGAAATAAAAGAATTGAAGCTGTTATAGAAGAATTTAAATTTAACGTAAATAACAAGTTTTCAGTTGTATAATTCTTTTAATTAAAAAAATAAAAAGAGTATAAATAGATCTATATAACTATCTATTTGTACTCTTTCTATATTTAAATACAATAATATTAGCTTTCTTAAATTATTGTATTATTTTTTATATTCTCATTAAGTAAATTTATTAAATCGTATAATGAATCTGCTAAAACTCCATTTGGATCTTCATTTAAGTTTCCAAAGCATCCCCATTCACAGTCAATCCACTCAACCTTTCCATTATCATTATTGAAAACTAATAATATCTCACCTCTACTACCATATATATTTCCAATACTTATTCTTCTACCAAAGTCATATCCGCCTGTCCAACATTCAAAACTATTCTTTATATAATCTTCTATATCTACAGCCTTACTTTCTATCCCCTCAAGCGTTACTATTATCTTTTTATTTTGTTCCTCAAATTCAAACCAGTTTCCCCATTTATCAGTTGATTTTATTTGATTTGGTAAAATAACACCTTGAATTTCACAAAAATAGAAACTACTAAAAAATTCTTTTAATTCTTTATGAAGGGAAAATCCTAGATTTTCCTCAACCTTTAAAAAATTAATTTCATCTTTTAACTCACGTATCTCATTATTAAGGTTTTTATCAACCTCATCTATGTTAGTAACAAATTCCTGTATAATTTCTTTTATACTCATATAGTTTCCTCCATAATTAAACTAAATTTAAAATTCTATATACTCCAGATAGGTTTACAATTATGTCTCAATATACATAATTATAACATATATAAAATTTAGTATTAAGTATTTAAATAACATTGATGATAGCTTTAATATTTATACTTTAATCCATGTAAATTAAAAAACAAGCTCATATACATTATATTGAATTTAATGCTATAATTAACATATTAACAACTTATAATTCAACATATTGTTGTAATATACTATCACATTAAACTCTTTATAAAACATAATTAATCTTAAAAGCACTATTATGAAAGGAATATATAAAAATGAAAAATAAAATAATTGTAGGGTTTGGATACCCTTGTCAAAAGCTTATTCTCCATGGAAATTAAAAAGGAGGTTTTTACTTATGTTTTATCCATATAATAAACGCTTAAATAATGTAAAAGATAAACCTACCATTATTACATATATAGGCGCTTTTACCATTTTTATTTTATTCGTGTTACTATCCTTTGTAAATAATATTCCCTTAACACCTCATATACGTAAGCTACTATTAATAGGAGGAATTACATTTCCTATTCTTTTTATACTTATATCCTTCATTCCCTCTAGCTATACAACTTCTTTATCTATTGCTAGAAACAAACCTAAAATAGAACAAATGCTTAAAGAAGGTAAAAAACTTGGCGCTACTATTACTGATGATGAGCTTATTTTGCGTGGATTAATTAGTTTTTGTAAGATGGAACTTGAAGATGATAGGGGCGAATGTGAAGCAGAAGTTATTATTAAACTTGAAGATATTAAAGAACTTTTAATAAAGTGTAAAGGTACCAGTGTTATATTAAATTTTAGAATGAATCTTAATAATTATAATTTATCCCTATCAAATCACTTTGATAACTCTGTAGAACTAGTAAAAGAATTAAAACAAAAACTTAATAAAAAAGATATCCTATTTAGATGTAATTTTTAAAAATATTAAAAAGATATGATTAAGATTATAATCAAATTATTTTAAGAAAAACTTAACACATAATGAGTTTTAATAACAAGATTGATATAACATATATAAAAACTTCATATAATTATGTTTGCAATTAGTTAAAAAAATGTTTACATAGCGTAAATTGTCTTAAATTTTCCTATATGTTATCATTTATATACTAGTTAAAATGATTTATTTAAACTATGTGTAAATAAAATTAATTGGTGTATAATTCTGTACACTAGATATACAAAGGAGATTTAAAATGATTAGATTTGCTATAATAGGTACAAGTAAAATAACTGAAACTTTTCTTAAAGGAGCTTTCTTAAATAAAGATTTTTGCTTAAATGCAGTATATTCAAGAAACGAAAGTACAGCCAAAGAATTTGCTAAAAAATACAATGCAAAACATACTTTTACAGATCTTAATAAAATGGCCCAAAGTGATTTAGTAGATGCAGTTTATATAGCTTCTCCAAACTCTTTTCATGCTTCTCAAAGTATCTTATTTCTTAAAAATAAAAAACACGTTCTTTGTGAAAAACCCTTTGCTTCAAATAGTATAGAAGTTTCTGAAATGATTAAAACAGCAAAAGAAAATAATGTTTTATTAATGGAAGCAATGAAAACTACTATATTACCTAATTTTCAAATTATAAAAGAAAACTTACATAAAATAGGACAAATCAGAAAATATGTAGGAAACTTCTGCCGCTACTCATCAAGATATGATGAATATAAGCAAGGAAGGGTATTAAATACCTTTAACCCTGTATTCTCAAATGGTTCTCTTATGGATATAGGAGTGTATTGTATTGCTCCTATGGTCAATCTTTTTGGAAAACCTAAAGAAATAAAGGCTAGTGGCCTTTTACTAGAGTCGGGGGTTGATGGTGAAGGAATTGTTAGTCTAAAATATGATAACATGGAAGCACTAATAAACCACTCAAAAATATGCAACTCATATTTACCTTCTGAAATTCAAGGAGAAGAAGGTAGTATAATAATAGAACAAATTAATAGTTTTGAAAAAGTAAAAATAATATATAGAGACGGTAATACAGAAGAACTATCAACTTCACATGTATCTGAAAATATGTATTATGAAGTAACTGAATTTATTGATTTAATAAATAATAATAAATTTGAATCCAAAATAAACACCTTTGAAAACTCCAAAATAGTTATGGAAATTATGGATGAAGCTAGAAGACAAATAGGTTTATCTTATCCTGCTGATATTATATAACTTTTTAACGATAGGGAGTTTTATACTTTCTTATATATTAAATAAATTTACTAAAGGAGATACTGATGAATTTAATTATAAACAAAAGTTTAACTAATGAGGGAAATGCTTTTAATGAAGATATCTTTGGATTTAACGAAAACTCAGCTTGGTTACTAGACGGTTCTACAGGCCTTAATAAAATTAAAGTAACTAATTCTGATACAGATGCCAAATGGTTTGTTAATAAATGGAATTCATATCTAAAAGAAGCCTTATTAGAAGATGGACCTTTGTTAGATATATTAAAAATTGGAATAGACACTATAAAAAAAGAGTATATGAAGTTTAGTGGTACAAACTCTTTGGATAAGGTTGATTATCCGTCTTCAACAATAACTATAATTAGAAAGCTTGATAATCATTTAGAATATTTTATCCTTGGGGATTCCCCTCTAATATATAGCTATAATAATGAGCTTCGTTTGATTCAAGATAGTAATATAGAAAGACTTGACGATGAAGCTAAAGAAAAAATATTAAGAATATCTATGGAAAATAATTTAGATTACTTAGATGCTAAAAAAGCTAACGAAGATATTCTTATAAAAAATAGATACCTTAAAAATACTAATAATGGATATTGGATATTAGAATTTGATAAGAACGCTATAGATAATGGAATTTATAATAAAATAGAACTAAAAGATAAATTTGAATTTTTTATTCTAAGCGATGGATTCTCTAGGTATTATGATACTTTAGACTTAGCTAATAATTATAAAGATTTCTTCTATAAAGCAAAAAAAGAAAATGTAAATGAACTTCTAGAAAAATTGAGAAATAGAGAGCTAATAGATCTTAATTGTAATGTATATCCAAGGTTCAAAGTAAGTGATGATGCAACATTACTATTTGGAGAAATAAAGTAATTAACCCCAAAGACTTTACTTGCTACTACAAATACCAAATGATATTAAAAAATATATCTATATAATATAATTAAATATACTTTGCCTTCTGGTAATATTTCTCTTATAAGGATTGATATTCTAAAGATTCTAATATTAAATCCGATAATAATTATTAGAAGGGGGATGTAAGTGTGAATATTTCAACTGTAAACCAAAATAATAGCTTTTTTAAAACTGCCAATATAAGTATTAATAAAAATGAAGAAGCTAATAAAAAAAATGAAAATTTAAAGGCAGATAATAATTTAAAGGTAAAGAAAAAGTCCTTAATAGAAAATCTACAAGAACAAATAACTAAACTGAAGGAAAGTAAGTCGAAAATTAACGGGAATGACAAACTATCTGCCGATGAGAAGAAAGCTCAACTATTAACTATTGATGAGAATATAAAAGAACTTGAAAAACAAATTCAACAAGAAAAAGTCATTGAAAAACAAAAAGAATTAGATAAACAAAAGGAAAAGACTGAAGAAAAAGCTCAAAAAGAGGCAGCAGAAAGAGATAGACTTAATGGAGATAAAGTTAAAGATGGTGTTATAATTTCAAGAAGCCTTGTTAAATTAATAGAAGCAAAAAATTCTATGGGAAATATACATCAATTAAATGCTACTAAAGCACAATTAGGAGTTGAAGCTTCTTATTTAAACATGAGAAAAGTTCATAAAGAAAGTGGTTCTTTTAATGCTAAACAACTTTCTAAACTACATAGTGCTATGTCTAGTTTAGAAAACGCTTCAAACAATGAACTTAACAAAGTAATTAATAATATAAAAGTTTCAGAAAAAAGCAAAGAAATAGAAACAACAAATAAATCTAAAGAAGAAAATGAAGAAAATTTAGATAATAACTAAATCGTATATTAATAACATCATATAAAAAGGTATATTGAGAATATAAGAAAACTAAAATTTACTTACATTCTCAATATTTCTTATCAATATCCATCCTATGAAATATTAATTTCATAGGATTTTAAATTTATAGCTTATATAATTTTCTTTGCAAAAAACAAAAGCATTCAATCAATTCTAAAAATATGTTTAATTAGCTTCCAAGATGATAGATATTAATAATAGGACAAAGGGGGGACAAGCATGAACAAAAAAACTACCATATGTAAAATATGTAATTGTGAGATAAAAAACCAAGAACCTCGATTTTATTTTCCAATACTTCCACAATGGCATGATTTATCAGATTTAAGTCAAAACATATTGCATGTTCATTGTGTTAAATCAATTGACAGTGAAAGAGAGATTGGCAATTCATTGGCTAGGATTGTGCAAGATTTAGCTGAAAAATCAAAATGGGTGCCATTTCAGAGTTAAACTATCTAAGGCTAATAAACCTATTGAACTGCGCAAAAATAGAAACTTTTTTTGAAGATTCAAGGTGCAACAAAAACATTTGAAGAAGAATGAAGAATATTAAATCACAATATATTTACAAAAACTGCATATTATATTTGTGTTGAAATAGAGTGTTTTAAATTAAAAGAAATACCAGATTTTATATATGATAAATTAGATTTTCATATTAACAATGATGATTTTAAAGGTTATACTAATAAAAATGATCTAGAAAAATTATTACAAGATATAAATGAATGTAAACAATTAATGAGAAGTAAAAATTATAAGGTTATAGAATCAAGCTGTGGCGCAAAATCAAGAATTGAACATATTATTAGTTTGAAGCCATAATTAAGGAAATTTTTTAAATGCATAATCATAAAAAATAACTAATAGTAGATCTGATGTAACGACAGTCTAGTCAATGCATCAGCCTTCACTATTTTATAGCATAAAAATTAAGCACTTAACTTAATATAAATACAAGTTGCTATTATTGTAAGTATATAGTAATATAGTAATGTAATTGAATATCAGTATTCATTGAGGGAATGTGGTTAGATGCCACAGCAGCCCCCGCTACTGTAACCATGGACGACAAATAGATATACCACTGAGAAATTTTTATAAATTTTCTTGGGAAGGTTATTTGAAGGATGAAGTGGAAGCCAGGATATCTTAATGAATATGGGGTTTATAACCTATCTTCGGAGGGAGGATGTGGCTTATTTTCATATGTAAAAAATTGTATTTTGCGTATGCTTATTTGTCGTGTTTAAAATTCTAAAGGTAGTCTTTAGAATTTTTTTTTTGCTTTATGAGATATTCAAAAAATCAATTAATAGGAGGATAGAATGAATGAAAAAACATACCATGTACTAACTCCAATAATAGTGTTTATTTTAATGCTAAGTATTATATTTTCAACAGATAATTTTGTAATCATAATAACTATAATACTTTTTAACTTACTCATATTAAAAATTAAAAATCAAAAAGAAAAAATTAAAAATAGTCTAATTTACTTCTTACCCTTTGCACTTTTAATAATTTTATTTAATTGCTTATTTGTAACCGCAGGTTCAAAAGTTTTATTCGAAATTTTTGATAAAGTATTTACCTTAGAAGCTTTAATATATGGTGCAATAATGAGTGGAAAACTTTATGGCGCAATATGTACATTTTTCTTTTTAGATGTTTTAGTAGATTCAGATAAAGCTGTATCATATTTTTCTCATAAATTACCTAAATCTACTTTGCTTATTATGGTAGGAGTGAAACTTATACCAAATTTAAAAGAAAGATTTGAAAGATTAAAAGAAATTTATATTTTAAGAGGAATAGATTTTAATGAAAAGAGCAAGTTTAAGCAGGTTAAAAACTATATGCCACTTATGCTAATACTTTTAGAAGATACGCTAGATCAATCCTTCATTATAGGCGAAGGAGCATATGTTAGAGGATTCTTAAGTAATAGAAGAACCTATTATATGAAAGAAAAATTTGAAAAACAAGATTTTATAATAATAACCCTATCTTTAGCTACATTAAGCATTTATTTAATTTCTTGCCATCTAGGATATATGAAATTTGATATATATTCTGGAGTTAAGTTTAACAATTGTATAAACCTAGGTGTATCATCACTGTTTTTATGTTTCAATTTGATTTTTATAATTATGTTTTTAAGGGAGTAATATTAATGGAGTTTATTAAAATAAACAATTTAAACTATAAGTATCCTGATAAGCAAGAATCTTCAGTCAAGGATATTAATTTAAGTTTAGACAAAGAAGAAATATTATTGGTATTAGGAAAATCAGGTTCAGGAAAGTCTACACTATGCAAGGCCTTAACAGGAGCTGTTCCATATTTCTATGGAGGTGAAATTTCAGGTGAGGTAAAGCTTTATGGAGAGAATATAGAAAATATGCCTCATACTGTTAGAGCATCTAACATAAGTATGGTTTTTCAAGATCCAGAAAAACAGCTTTTGATGAATAAGGTACATAGGGAAGTTGCCTTTGGTCTTTCTAACATAGGTGTGGAAAGTAAAGAAATTAGAAGAAGAGTATGGGAAACACTTGAATTTATCGGAATAACTCATTTAGCTTTTAGAGATATAAAAACACTTTCCGGCGGAGAAAAACAAAAAGTAGCACTAGCTTCTGCATTAGCTTATATGCCTAGATGTATAGTTATGGATGAACCAACATCTCAATTAGATCCAGTAGCCTCTGAAGATATTATTAATTTAGTAAAGAAAATAAATGAAGACTTAGGAATTACATTTATTGTAGTAGAACAAAGAGTAGATAAGTGGTTTTCTCTAGCTGATAAAATTTGTTATATGGAAGATGGAAAAATAGATTTTTTAGGCACAAAGGACGATTTTTATAAAAAAGCTAAAAATGAAAGAGAACTTTTTCTTCCTGATTATTTAAGGTTACAAAAATTGTGTAAAATTCAAGATTACAGTCTTTCTATTAAGCAAATAAGGAAACTTTTCAGAGAAAAATCTAAAGAATTTTTGCAAACTAAAAAAAGTATTGAAACTAAATTAGGTGAGACTGTAATAGAAATAAAAAACTTAAGCAGTGACTATGAAGGCTTATCAGTATTAAAAGATATTAACTTTATATTAAAAAAATCAAGCATATTAGGGGTTATGGGAGAGAATGGAGCTGGTAAAAGTACCTTAATGAAATGTATTATGAACCTTAAAGATTATAAAGGAAATATAAAAATATTAGGTAAAGATAATAAAAAGGTTTCATTAAAAGATTTATCTAAATATGTTGCTTATGTTTCTCAAAATCCTAATGATTATATTTCAAAAGATACTGTTTATGAAGAACTTAAATTTACATTAGCCAATCATGGAATACAGGACGAAAAATACATTGAAGATATTCTTAAAAATCTAGATATTTATAACATTAAAGATCAAAACCCAAAAGATTTAAGTGGAGGACAAAGACAAAGAGTAGCTATAGCAACCATGCTAGTACTTAAACCCAAAGTCATTATACTTGATGAACCTACTAGGGGTTTGGACAATAAGTTAAAAGAAGACTTGGGTGAGCTTTTATTAAAACTAAAAAAGCAAGGTTCTTCAATAATAGTTATAACTCATGATATGAATTTTAATTACACCTATTGCGATGAATTAATGCTTCTTTTAAATGGTGAAATTGTTGCCTCAGGAACTAAAGATGAAATAATAAAAAATAGTATTTTTTACTCAACAAATATAAACAAAATATTAGGTGGCCATATGTATAGCTTAAAATCTGTTACATCTTCTATGTGTGGTGAAAAATTATGAAAAAGTTAGGAATTTTTATTGGAATATTATCTGTAATTGCAATTATGATATTAACTTTAATTCCGAGTCTAAAGGAAAGCTTTGGATTAATTTCAACCTTTGGCGTTTTATCTATATTAGTCTCAACTTATATATATTTTGAAAAAAGCAAAATAGGAGTTAAGGAAATTGCATTTTTAGGAACTCTCTCTGGATTTATAGCTATGTCTAGAGTAGTTTTTGCACCATTACCAAATGTTAAACCTGTAACCTTTTTAGTAGCTGCAACAGGCTATGTATTTGGGGTTTATGAAGGCTTTATAGTAGGAGCTACTTCAGCTTTTCTCTCAAATATATTTTTTGGACAAGGCCCCTGGACTCCATGGCAAATGTTTTCTTGGGGACTTGTTGGCGCTATTAGTGGAGTTTTAGGTAATAAAAATAAAGAAAGAAATATGGGAATATTAAAATTCTCAATTTTATGTTTTATATTTGGATTCATGTTTGATTGGATAATGAATATATGGCACATAGTGGTATTTCTAAAGACTACTAATGCTATAGAAATCTTAGGTGTTTTCATAAGTGGATTACCTTTTGATATTTTACATGGAGGAGGAAGTTTTATCTTCTCTATGATTTTCTATGAAAAAATATTGAAGATATTTAAAAGATATAGAAAAAAGTTATATGTAAAAAGAATTTAATGACTTTTAAATTAGTCAAAATTTGTTCAATTAATAATTTAATCATTTATATAAACTTTAAAATAAATTTATTGGAGGAATAAAAATATGAAAAAGATTTTTAAAAATAAGATTTTATCCTTATTAGTATTAACTATATTTACTATTGTAAACTTAATATCCTTAAATAGCACAATAGTAATGGCTCAAGATATTAAGGTATCTCAAAGTGATATTCAAAAAGAATTAAATTCTACTTTAGAGTACATGAAAAAAAATAATAAAGATGAATGGAGCGCTATAGATTTACAAAAGTTTGGAGTAAAACAAGATGCTTCTGAGGTTAAAAATTGGGTTAAGACTCATGGAAGCAAAGATAAATTTTCAGGGGCAACTTCTTATGAAAAATCAATAATGTATCTTGTTTCACAAGGATATAACCCTTATAACTTCAATGGTATGAATTTAGTAAATGAATTATACAATAATTTAAATTTAAAAACATTTTATACCTTTGGAGATGCCTTTGGTGTTTTTGCTTGGGATTTTGCAAATGTAAAAGGTGAATATAAGAATAATAAAAATGTTTTATTACAAGAACTTATTAAATCTAAAATAGATGATAATACAAACGGAGTTACTTCAGCAGCTTGGGGCTGGGGAAGTACAGATATAGATACTACTGCAACAGTGCTACTAGCATTAACTATGTCCGATAATAAAACAAAGGAAATAAATGATTTAATTGAAAGTGCAGTAACAACTCTTTCAAAGCTACAAAATGATAATGGATGTTACACAAATGCTTGGGTTGGTGGAGATTCAAGTGAAAGCATTTCATTTACAATATTATCTTTAACTGCCGCAGGAGTAGATCCTCAAGGAGAAAAGTTCAGTAAAAATGGTGAAAACTTAGTATCTGCCTTACTAAAGTTTAAAGGCGAAAATGGTACTTTTAAACACTTAAAGAAAGATACTGAAGATAATTATATGGCTACAGAAGAAGCTTTTAGAGCTCTTATAGCATTAAATGAATTTTATAAAGGAAATAAAGCACCCTACAATTTTTATAAAACAGACATAAATGCTTTGAAACTACCTGTTTACAAAGAAGAGACTAAAAACTTAGAAGATATAATTATAAAAGGTGAAGAAGCAACTATTCCTTTAAACGATAAAGATTTAGATCAAAAAGTGATTATGGAAACTAATAATGGTAAAGCAAGCTTTATTCTAAGAGATTTAGGATTAACCGTTTTAGATAATAATAAAGATTTAAAAGTTAAATTTAATTCAAAAGATATAGATAAAAATAATTCAACCTTTAGTTTTCTAGCAAGCTTAATTCAATCAAATGATGAACAAGCACTTATATCATTTGATGAGCCAGTAAAAATACAAGTAAAAAACAATTTAAATCCTAATGCTGAAAAATACATGTTAAATGAGAAGCTTAGTGATGGTACTTATAATGAACTAAAAGAAATATCCCCACAAGATGATGGAGATTTCCTTGTTGATGTATTTGAACCAAGAGAATATAAAATAGAAGCCATAGGTGATAAATCACAAGATACCAAGGATGAAAATAAAACTCCACAAGATAATAAAAATACAAACTCAAATGATAAAAATCAAAATAACAACAAACCATTAGATGATAACAAAACTTCCCAATCATATGTAAAATCAACTTCAAAAGAAACATCAAAAGAAGCTTTAGAAAAAAGTAATGCTGAACTTAAATTACCACAAACAGGATCTGTGGTAAATCCTGATTCAACAATTGCACTAGGATCATTATTCCTATTAGCTGGCTGTATTATGTTAATAAGAAAAAGTGCTAAATAAAGAAGGTATATAAATGAATAAAAAAAAGAAGATTGGTATAATAATATCATCACTTATAATTTGCATTTTAATGTTTATAGGAGCGGTAAAAGGAAATGAGATCTTTACTGCCTCTAAAGTAGCTAAATCAGAAAATACTCAAGATATTAATAAAGAAAAAATAGCAATATCAAATACTGATAAAGCAAGTGAAGAAAAAGCAACTATTAAAGAAGATAAAAATGATAACGAAAAGGTTAATAAAGAAAATGAAGCTAATCAAAATAACTCAAATGAAAGATCACAATCTAATGAAGAAAAAATAGCTAAAACAGATAATGGAGAAAACTTAGCCTCAAGTGATATTAATAGTAAGGAAAAAAAACAGGTAACTTCTGATAATACAAATACTACTGATAGTAATAGTTCTTATAATACTACTGCTACCATAGAAAAAAAACAACACCAAAATGAAACTAGTAACCCGTGGGATAATTTACCTGAAGGAACTATATTATTTTATGACACTGTAAATAATAAAACTATCTCAAAAGCAAAAGGTGATTATAATGGGGTTAATATTGCTAAGCTAACAAAAACGCTTTTAAACAAATCAGGAATTTCTTATGAATGTACTGGTATAAGTGATGCAACAACCTATTTTGCTATGATTGCAGGACTTAGAGAAAAGGAAGCAGGCTCTCTAAGTGGTTGGTGTTATTATATAAAAAGGAAAGGAAGCAATAGCTTTATTAAACCAAATGTTTCAGCAGGACAATCTACTTTTAATAAAGGGGATATTGTAGTTTGGAAATATTTAAGTGATGGTGTAAATAATTAAAAACGCTAAGTCACAACTTTCAATCGGCTGTATCATATAGCTTTTTAAAGCAAGTATGATGCAGTCTTATTTTTTTCACTATCTTTCATATGAATAAGTTCTATTAACTAAAATTAAGACTTAGTTAGTGGAACTTAAATATAGAATTTTAATTACAAAATAATGTCACATCTAAATATATAATCTTTTTTAACTCATTAAAATACAGCTCTTAAAATTAAATAAACTTTAAAAGCTGTAACAATCATAACTTAACCTTACTTTTCAAATATAACTTTTATTATTTTTTAGGTATTATAGGTATCCAGATTTCACTCTTATAATCCTCTAACGAAGAATCTCCAGCTGGATAGCGTTCTAATTCTGGTGTATTTCCATGCTCATACCCTGAAGATGGAAACCACTCTGTATAAATTCTCTTCAATAGACTTTTCATTGAATCTGGCATAGGCCCAGTACATTCAAAAATAGCCCATGTGCTTTTGGGTATAATAAGCTCTTCCATATCTTTAGGAACATCTTTATCAGTTATACTAGCAATAAAATAATCAAATGCCTTATCTTTTTCAGAATAATTAGCACAAATACCATAAATATCGGAATTTTCTCCTTTATTCATAAGTGAAACAATCTCTTCACACTTTCCACTTGAAAAAACTTCTCTCCATAACTTAGGAACTTTAATAAAGTTTTGATCATCTACGGTGCTAATTTTTTCTTTTATCCCTACCACTCTAAATCTATCTTTTTCCTCAATCCTATAATTCATTTCTACAGCCCCTTTAATTTGAATTTGAAAGGAAATACGTGGATAAGCTTTTAATGAAACTCCTTTACTTCGAGCAAGTTTTGGTGTTATTCCATGTAGAGATTGAAAAGCACGTGTAAATGCAGTCGGCGAATCATAACCATATTTTAAAGCTATATCAATAATTTTAGCATCTGTCTGTCTAATCTCAAAAGCAGCAAGCGTTAATCTTCTACGTCTTATATATTCTGCTAGCGAAACATCTGTTATATAAGAAAACATCCTTTGAAATTGATATGTTGAACAATACGCTATTTTAGCTGCTTCTTCATAACAAATATCTCCTGTAAGATTATTTTCTATATAATCTAATGCATTTTTCATTCTATTAACCCAGTCCATCACTACCATCCTTTCAATTAAAGTGTAGCATCATATAAAATATAAAACTTATCATTTTCTGCACAATTTAGAGAAGTACTGTAAAATCACTTGGAATAAGATATCATTAAAAGTTGCTAGTATTATTGATTTTTTAAAAGAAATAAATGATTTATAAACAAATTACGGTTATAATAGCTATGAAACATGATATAATCATATATTTCATAGCTATTAATCTTTAAAATAAGAATGTATCTTTTATTATATACTTAAACTTTTAATATAAAAACTTATTAGAGCCCCTCCATCATTATTGTTAGAAGCCACTATCTCTCCACCATGCTTTTCAATTAACAACTTACATATATAAAGTCCAAGTCCTGAATGTCCCTTTTCTTCCGACCTTGATTTATCACCCTGATAAAATTTTTTAAATACATTGTTTAATTCCTCATTATTAAATCCTTTACCTGAATCGTTAATTGAAAAATTTATTTTATCTTTTAAAGATGATATATTCATTTCTATTTTCCCATTTTTAGGTGTAAACCTTAAACTATTTGAGAATAAATTGTCCATAACCTCAGAAATCCTTAGACTATCCATGATTATAATATCACTTTCTATATTATCTTTATTTAAAATTAACTCAACATTTTTTTCTTTACAAAGAGTAGTGTATTCTAACTCTTTCTCGTTTATAAATGCAGACAAATTCAACTTAACAGGAATTAATCTAAAATCTGGTCTTTCAATTTTTGATAAAGTATTTAAATCTTGAACTAATGATATAGATCTATCTGTATTATTTTCTATAATTTCTAGATAACGCTCTAATCTCTCTGGCTTTTTATAAGCACCTTCTTGTAGAAGCTCAACATGTCCCTTAATTATTGTTAATGGAGTTTTTAAATCATGAGATAATGCTGATACCATATCTTTTCTATCTTGTTCAAGCTGCCACTTCTTATTTAAAGTATTTTTAAGTTCATTTTTCATAGAATTAAATGAGCTTATAACACTACCAAGCTCATTATTAAATGGATAATATATATCAAAGTCCAAATCGTTATTTTTAATATTATTTGAAGCGTCTATAAGTAATTTTAACGGCTTGTTTATGTTTTTTGCAAGCTTACTTCCAAATATAAAAGTATAAAGTATTATAAAAATAAATGGACCTATTAAAAACATTAATATTATTATAAAGGAAGTAAGCTTTGAATCTTCTACTGGAGTTACTCTTATTGGATACTTAAATATTATAGAACCTTGTAAACTCCCTTCATTATCTAAAATAGGAGCATACCTTGTTATTATATTTTTATTACTATCAAAAGTATTTATCTTTGATAGTAACTCCTTTTTATTAGCTATGATTTTCTCATTCATGTTTCCATATAATATACTTCCTGAATTATCTATAACTTGATATTTAATACCACTTATTGGAGTATCTTTTTCCAAAGTATTTTTAAATGATGAATCTAAAACTTCTTTACTCCTTGTTTGTATATAGTCTTGCACTATAGTACTATTCTGCTCATGATAATTTGCTTTATATAAAACATGGTTCTTTGTCAATAAATAAAATAAACCCTCAATAACAATCAATACAGATACAATACTACATACTAAAACAACTATAAATGTATATATCAATTGCTTTTTTAATCTTAACTTTTGAAACATGATTTTCACCAGCCCAACTTTATTTCTCCCATCTGTAGCCAACACCCCATACAGTTTTTATATATTCTTTATTTGTATTTATGCCTAAAAGCTTAGCTCTAGCTTTTTTTACATGTTCAGCTACTGTAGATGAATCACCTTCTGCATAGTATCCCCAAACCTTTTCATATATTTGTTCCTTAGAAAAAACTTGTCCTGCATTTAATGCTAACATTTCAATAATATCAAACTCTCTTTTTGTAAAGGAAATAGGCACTCCTTTAAACTTTATCTCTCTTGCTTTAAGATCTATTGAAAGCCCATCAAAACTTAAATAATTTCTATAATTTATATCTGATTTTCTTTTTTCTCTTCTTATATGAGCTACTACCCTCATTTTTAGTTGCTTTATACTAAATGGCTTTGTAATATAATCATCACCTCCAACGGATAACCCCTTAATCATAGCGTCTTCTTCACTTTTAGCAGTTAAAAAGATTATAGGGCAGGAAACTAAATCCCTTATATTATTGCAGACTTCAAATCCATCTCTACCAGGCATCATTACATCTAAAAGAATAAGTTCAGGATTTAGTTTAAGTTTTTCTATAGCTTGATTTCCATTAAAAGCTTCATAAACAATATAATTTTCATCCTCCAAAGCATCTTTTATTAAGGATACTATATCTTTCTCATCATCTATCACAAGTATCTTTTCATACATTATGCCTCACCTCTTTAGGATATATTCTAGCATTTATAGTCTTTATTTACAAATAATACCATACTACTCAAGAATCCTATTATTATTATTAAAAGACTATATAAAAGTACAGACATACTTATTCCTGACAATATATCGAAAATACCTTTAGTAGAAAATATGAGAAATTCTAATTTGTCTACTATATATAATGAACCAAGACATACTCCTACACTTCCAATAAACGCTAGTACAGAGTTTGGCATAAGTACTCCCATTAAAGCATTTATACTTAATATGGCTAATATAACAAGATATTCACATAAATAAAACTTAAAATTAAAAAGTAATGCACCTACTTTTGAAAAACTACCTGCTATATTAAAAAAATTAGCTTCAGATGCTTCAGGTAGTGCCAAATAACCAAAAACTATTGTTATTATAAAAGTTATTAAAATAAGTATACCAAATGTTATTGCCTGTGAAATCCATTTTGATAAAAACATCTGCAATTTGCTGTAAGGTCTTATCATTATCATCCTATAATAACCATTGGTTCTTTCACTATTAAAACTTTCTGTAAATAGCATAGGACATATAATAATAGCTAAAACCATATGAAATTCCCTTAATATAAATGGAGCAAAATTTAATGAATTAAGTTTTACACTTATCTTTGGATCATAAAATCCTGTCTCACCAATTTTTACAAAAAATAATATAAGAATAAGTAAAATCATACTTACTATAAAAGTTACTTTAGTTTTCTTACTGCTAAAAATCCTTTCTAATTCACTACCTATCAAATTTTTCATTCTCATTCCTCCCAGATAAATCTTTATATTAATTGATCCTGCTTTGAAAATACAAAATAACTTAAGGTTGAAAATATTAATGTATAAGCTAGTAGCACAAATGAAATGTATAAAAATAAAGTATGTTTTTGACCAAGCATAAAAGCTATTCCCATATGTTGAATATGTGTAAGTGACAATAACATTATTTTATTTATTAATAAGCCTCCACCTCTAAAAAATGCTTGCAATATTATAGGATAAGTCATAGATATTAATATAAAACCTACATTTACACCTAATGCAATAATTACTGACTTACTTATAATTGAAATAAAAAACACTACTGATGAAATAGCTATAAGTGTTAATAACGCCAAAAGATAATATTTTACAGAATACATTAAACTAGCTGAAATTCCAAAAACTTTTACATGATAAAATATTGATATATCATTAATCTTAGGAAACAAAAAGTATCCTAAAATTAAACTAAACAAAAAATAAATCAAACTGTATAATGCTATAGTTACTATTAAAACTAGAAATTTAGCTATAAATATCTCTGAAAATTTAATTGGTCTTATCATAATCATTCTTAACTGACCACTTCTATATTCTTCTGTGATACTCATAACAGCTATTAATATAACAATCAAATTAAAGGCTAATACAAGTTGTTCTTGTATAGCTGCAGTTGGAAAGTTTCCAAAAGAAGTAAACTGAGGACTATCAAATATTACTTTCTGATTTACTCTTAGGTAATATTTTGCTGATGCATATAAAATAATTGGAATAGAAAAAAAACAAATCCAAATAGTTTTCCTACACCAAAGTCTTTTCCATTCACATAAAAACAAATTCTTCATTTATAAATCACTCCTAACAAAGTCTTCTGCAAATTTAGAAATTACCACACATTAAGTCTATAAACACATCTTCTAAACTTTCACCTTTACTGGATTTAGCTAGTAAATCTCTAGTATTACCACTCCAAACTAAGCTACCTTCCTTTATTACAATAAGCCTATTACATATTTTTTGAAGCTCATCTAAAAGGTGACTAGAAATAAAAAATGTTATTTTCATTTCCTTATTAAGCTTTAGTATAAGATTCCTAAGTTCAATCATTCCCATAGGATCTAAACCATTAGCTGGTTCATCTAAAATTATTATCTTAGGGTTGTTTAAAAGTGCTTGAGCTATCCCAAGTCTTTGCTTCATTCCTAAAGAATAGGTAGAAACCTTGTCATCAGCCCTTGATTCTAAAGAAACTATCTCTAAAACTTCTGAAACCTTTTTTCTTTGTTCTTCCTTACTCATATTAGGATTAAGTCTTGCAAGATTTTTAAGTAATCTTCTTCCTGTTAAATAAGGAAAAAATATAGGACTCTCTACTATAGCTCCTAAATTTTGAAGAGCACTTATTCTGTCTCTATGAACATCTATATCATTAAGCAATATTTGCCCAGAGTTTGGTGATATAAGTCCTGTAATAAGTCTTATCATGGTAGTTTTACCAGCTCCATTTGGACCGATAAACCCACAAATATCACCTTCAAATAAATTAAAGCTTATATTATTAGAAACTTTTCTTCCTTTTAGATTTTTTGATACATTTTTAACTTCCATAACTTTATTCATAAATATTTACCTCCAATATCCTTATTTTAATAAGCTGTTTCTTCTTTCAAGGTTATAATAAAAGATATTTTTAAAGATTTTATAAAGAAATACCTTTTTATTAAATACATACTTAGTAAAATAATTACTATTGATATTATGTTTAGCATATTAAAACTGTAGCAATATTAAACTAAGTAACAGGATTATATATGAATGACTAATATCTTTTATCTTTTTTATGTAAACCTTTAAATTTTTTAATTGACAGTAATATAGCAATAATATATAGTAATATTTAAACATTACATATTATTTTTTATAATACTGTAAATGTAAAACTATACAAAAAAATATTTATGGGGGAGTTAATTATGGAAAAAACAAAAGTAACTTTAGAACTAAATGAGAATGAACAAAAGCTACTATATCTGGCAGGAAAACTATTTAAAGATGCTGATATTAACCAAAGATTATATGAAGAAAAGCTTATTAATGAAAAATGTAACCAAGCAGGCAAAGAAATTAATATTTACAATCCTATTAATAATGATGAAATTACCTTTGATTCTAATACAAATGCAAATAAAATTTTTATGGGTGATTTAAATAGTTTAGCAAAATCAAACGTTGTACTTGCAGAACTTGATGATGAAGATTCTGGTACAATGTATGAACTTGGTATAGTTACAGGAATCAATTTAATTTATGATTTACTAAAAGAAGGTTATACAATGGACCAAATCATGAAAGCGATTCCAAAAAAAGATATTTATGCACATATGTCTGATATTAGACAAGATAGACTTGGTAGCAAAGATGCCCCTTGGGGAATAAATCAATTTGTAGTTGGCGGAATTGAATTCAATGAACATGGAAAAATATTGAAACATGTAGAAGAAGCAATAGATGAAATTGTAAAAAATATATAAAACCTCTTTAAAATGTCTCTATAATTATCCTATAATTAAATATTTAATAGATATTACTATCTTAATTCCAAAAATAAAACATAATAACTTATATTAAAAAGAGGCATATCAATGTTGATTTTCAAATCAATTAGATATAGCCTCCTTAGATTTTAAATTAAAGTAATTAGCTAATTACCTTAACCTTGTATACAACAACAATTATTTCACCAGGTAGCATTGTGTTTAGAGGGAATCCAGCTTCAGGGTTAAGTGCTGGATAACTTAATCCATTTATAGTTACAGAGCCTGTAACAAATACTGAATTTTGAGGTGTAGGATCTAGGAATACAACATTAGTTGCATTTATATTACCTGTATTTGTTATTGTAACTGTATAGGTTAAGTTTTCTCCTATCGTTGCAAATTGTTTATCTACTACCTTAGTTACAGATAAATTACCTAAAGCAATATTAGTAGTTACAGTGTTAGAATTAGAAGTTCCATTAATAGGAGATTCTTTTGGATTTACAATATACTTATAATTTATAACAGCTTGATTTGTCACCTTATTAGTAGGTGGAACTGATAATACATCTGCACTAAACTGAACTGTTACTACATTACCTATACCTATATCATCTAAAGAAAATCCTACTGTAGGATCAAAGCTAGGCTTGCTTACTCCATTTACTAATACAGAACCAGCTTTAAAAGTTGCTCCTACTGAAGGAGTATCTTGGAATAAAACGTTAGTAGCAATAGAATTTCCTGTGTTTGTTATATTAACTGTATAGACTAGAACGTCCCCTATTGTAGCTATTGTTTTATCAACTGTCTTTGTAGTAGTAAGCTGTCCTTTTACAACATTTGTAGTTGCAGTATTACTAAATGTTGTCTTAGTTATTATTGATCCGCTTGGATCTATCTTATAACTAAATTCTACTTGAGATTTATTTAATATTTGAGGCGGAACTGGTAGAGCATTTATCTTAACATCAAATATAACAGTTACTGATTGATTTGGAGCAAGATCTCCTAGACTAAATCCTGTAGTTGGATTTAGATTTGGATAAACAACTCCATTTATAGAAACTGTTCCTGAAATATACATAAGCTCAGCTTGAAGTGTATCATAAAAACTTACATTAGTAGCATTTACATTTCCTACATTTGTGATTACTGAAGTGTATATTAAAGTATCATCTACCTTTGCATAATCCTTATCTACAGATTTATTAACTGCTATACTTCCAACATTTATTTGAGTTGAAACTGTATTAGAAGTTGCACTTACAGGAATGTCTGGTCCTTGTGGATCTACTCTGTAGAAACCATTAACTGCAGCATAGTTTGTTACTTGAGGTGGAACTGGAACTGAATTATCCTTAACCTGGAATTTTACAACAACAGTATTACCAGCTAGTATATTACCTAATGAAAATCCTGTTATTGGATTATAATTTGGATAGGAAACATCATTTACAAGTACACTTCCATTTATAAAATTAGCTCCATTTGATAGTGTATCTATAAAGAATATAGATGTTTCAACACCATTTCCAGTATTCTTAACTGTAATAGTATAATTTAGAATATCATTTATTGTTGCATAAGCTAAATCTACCACCTTAGCTGCACTTAATCCACCTACTATTATTACTGTTGCTACATTATTAGATTGAGCAGTCTTAGTATAGGTGGCTCCGTTTGGATTTATCTTATAAGAGAAGGTTGCATTTGCAAAATTTTTAACTGCATATTCTGCGGGAAGAGAATTGACTGTTACCTTAAATGATACTGTACTACTTCCTAATGCCTGTATTGTTCCTAGACTAAAGCCTGTTTGTGGATTAAAATCTGGCTTACTTTCACCATTTACTATAACTGAACCGGCATTAAATGATACTTCACTTTGTAATCCATCTAAGAATATTACATTAGTATTATCTATATTTCCTGTATTATTAACTACTACAGTATAGGTTAATATATCTCCTATAGTTGCCCAAGCCTTATCTACTTGTTTAGTAAGAGTCATCTCACCTTTGTTTATCTGAGTTGTAACAGTATTGCTAGTAATTTCTGAAATTATTTCTTGACCTGATGGATCTATCTTATAAGCAAAAGTTAAATTTGCTGTATTTGATACTAAAGAAGGAGTTGGAAGGCTAGTTACTAAAGTATCAAATTTAACAACTACTGACTCTCCTAAAATTACAGTACCTAAGGTAAAACTTTGATATGGGTCATATCCTGGTTTAGAAACTCCATTTATCGTTACAGAATCAGTGACAAAATTTAACCCGCTTGGAATAACATCTCTAAAGTTAACACTTGTTAAATTTACATTTCCTTCATTAAATACTGTAATAGTATAACTTACTGTATCACCAATTGTTGCATAAGCTAAACTGACTTCCTTTTGTGCTGATAATTTTCCTATATTAATTCTAGTTTGTACAGTGTTGCTTATTGTTGTAGCTAAAATAGCAGGATTATTAGGATTTACATAATAAGCATAACCAACATTTGAAGTATTGTAGATAATATAATTACTTGGAAGTAAATTTACCTTTACTAAGAAAGTAATAGTAACAATAGAATTTGGAGCTATATTATCTAAATTAAACCCGGTATTTGGATTAAACGAAGGCTTACTAACATTATTAACTTTGACTGATCCACTAACAAAGCTACCTTCTGCTTGAATCATATCTTGAAATAACACACTTGAGCATTCCACATTACCAGTGTTTTTAACTGTTACTGTATAACTTAAATTATCTCCAATTGTAGCATAATCCTTATCTACAGCTTTATTGACATTCAAGTGTCCTAAATTAATATAAGTCGTTACTTTATTAGAGGTTACTGTTGTTTCTATAGTTTCTGTAGGTGTTAATTTATAACTAAAGGTAACATCTCCAGTGTTTTCAGCCTTTCCTGAAACAGGTACAGAATCTACATTTACAACAAAAGAAACCACATTTATTTGATTTGGAACTAAATCAGGTAAACTAAAACCTGTATTAGGATTATAACTAGTCTGATTTACAGTATTTACTATTACTGTTCCTTCCTTAAAAGAAGTTGCATTTGGAACAATATCTTTAAATGATAATCCTGTAGCATTTACTGACCCAGTATTTTTTACATATACTGTATAGGTTATAGCATCATCAATGGTTGCATATGACTTATCTACAGCTTTAGTAAGTGTAAGTTCACCATAAGCTATATAGGTTGTTGTTATATTAGTTGTTATTGTTACTGGAACAGCAGGTTTACCTGGATCTGGTTTGTATTCATATTCAATAGTTGCAAAGTTCTCAACTATATTGTCACTTGGTCTAGTCATAACTGTTGCTGTAAATATCACCGTGGTAGATGTTAATCCTGCTATATCATCTAAACTAAATCCATTATTAGGATCATAGGTTGGTTTAGAAACTCCATTTACTATAACAGAACCAGAATCAAAACTTATATTAGTGTCTAATATATCTTCAAAATATACTCTTTGAGCTGCAATATTCCCAGCATTATTTAAGATTACTGTGAATGTTAAAGTATCTCCTATTTTAGCTATTGATTTATTTACTGATTTATTTGCAGATATAATAGCAGCATTTACATTAACTGTAGTTTGATTTGATGTTACTTTTTTAGATACTGGAGTTCCATTGGGATTTACATAATATGAAAAATTAACATTACCTGTATTATATAGTTTTCCTGATGTTGGAACTGAATTTACTGTTACACTAAATTTTACAGTTACATAGCTACCAATTGGTATATTATCTAAAGCAAATCCTGTATTTGGATTGAAACTTGGCTTATTGACTCCATTTACATAAACTGATCCTGAATTAAAAGAAGATTCAACTTGAATAATATCTTGGAACATGAAGTTACTTAAAAGTGTATTTCCTGTATTAGTTATTACAAAATTATAAATAACTACATCTGTTAATCTAGCGTAATCTCTGTCCGCAGTTTTAGCTATTGTTAAACTTCCTACGTTAATATTTGTAGTTACTAAATTACTTGTAACATTTCCTATTATAGGTGTCTCATTTGGATTTATTTTATACTCATATGATACATTAGAAGTATTAACTACTTTCCAATCATCTGGTAGACTGTCTACTTTAACCTTGAAAATAACAGTTACTGAATTATCCTTACTTATTGTATCTAAAGTAAATCCTGTGTTTGGATTATACTCCGGCTTTGACACCCCATTTACTATAACCGAACCAGAAACAAAACTTGTATTAAAAGGAATAACATCTACAAATTTAGTATTAGTTAAATCTATATTACCTGTATTGGTTATAACTGAAGTATAAACTAATTCATCATCTATTGTTGCATATGACTTATCTACAGTTTTTACATTAGTTGCTGCAGCTTTATTTATATTGGTTGTTACGGTATTACTAGTTTTATTTCCATTAAAAGTTGCACCAGATGGATCTATCTTATAATTATAATTTATAGTAGCAAAGTTGCTTATTACTGGAGGTGTTGGAACATTTATTACCTTAACCTTAAATGATACTACAATAAAAGTTCCTGTTATCATATTACTTAAGTTAAATCCTACACTAGGATCATAACTTGGCTTACTTACACCATCTATAACTACTGACCCCTCTACAAAGGATGTTCCATTTGGAACTAAATCTAAGAAATTTACATTGGTTAAATCTGTAGTTCCAGTGTTTGTAGCTGTTACTGTATAAGTTAATATATCATTAATTGTAGCATAATCTTTGTCTACCTGTTTTGTTAGTGTAGCTGAACCTATATTTATAACTGTTGAAGCTGTATTACTTGTAGCGGTTTTACTTATAACAGGATTACTTGGATCTACTTTAAATTCAAATGATGTTGAAGCTGTATTATTTAAAACATTTGGATTAGGAACACTATTTACTGTAACACTAAAACTAACTCTAACAACTTGACCTACATTTAAATCTCCTATAGTAAAACCTGTATTTGGATTAAAACTAGGCTTACTAGTTCCATTTATAAATACTGAACCTGCTACAAAAGTAGCTCCCTGAGGTACTATATCCTTAAAATTAGTATTTTTAACTGTTGTATTTCCTATATTAGATACATTAAATGAATAATTTATTGTATCACCTATAGTTGCATACGCTTTACTTGCTGATTTTGTAATTGTTAAAACACCATTTATAATATCAGTCCTTGCTTCATTAGAATAAGTTGTTTCTGTTATGGTTGGTGAAGAAGGATTTACTTTATAGCTATAACTTATTTGTGACATATTTACAACATAAGCTGGTGGTGGTGCTGTAATTACCTTTGCTATAAACACTATTTCATGAGTTTCATTTGGATAAATATCTGGCAAACTAAAACCATTATTAGGATTGATATCTGTATAAATTACTCCATCTATAACTACATACCCTTGTATAAAACTTAAATATACCGGCAAATTATCTACAAAAGTTACATTTGTTAAAGGTACTGTTCCATTGTTATTTATAATTGTTTTATAAACTAAAGAATCTCCTAATTGAGCATAAGCTTTATCTACTTCTTTATTTATAGTCATACTCTTTTTATTTATTATTGTTTGAACTGTGTTGCTAGTAATTGTATCTACTATATAAACACTACTTGGACCTGGTTTATAACTGTATATTAATTTAGAATTATTATAGACTACATTAGGATTTGGAACTGCTATTACCTTAGCTTGATAACTAACATTAATAGTTACTCCAGGTGAAATAGTTCCTACACTAAATCCTAGATTAGGATTATATCCTGGATAAGATACACCATTAATCTTAACTGAACCTGCTACAAAAGTTGTATCTGATTGAATATCTGACAAAAATGTTGTATTTACTGCATCTATATTTCCTGAATTAGTCAAATTTACTGAATAGTATAATATATCTTCAATAGTTGCATACGCTTTATCTACAGTTTCAGGATTAGTCATAACTACAAAGTTAGACCTTGTAATAACCTTATTAGAATCCTTCTCTGTAGATATAACTGGACCTTCAGAACTTATTTGATATTTAAAAGGAACCTTTGCTATATTTTCAACTGTTTCTCCTGGTTGAATTTCATTTACTAATACCTTATAAGTTATAGTTACAGTTTGCTGAGGTGTTATTGTAGCAACTGAAAAACCTTCAAATGGATTTAATAGAGGTTTACTTTGTCCATCAATAGTTACACTTCCACTAACAAAACTTGCTCCTGGAATATCTGGCTCTTTTACTTGTACATCTGTAGCATTTATATTTCCTACGTTAGTTAATGTTAAAGTGTAAGTTACTTGATCCCCTACATTTGGATAATTATTATTATTAGTCCTATTTCCTACTATATCAACATAGTTTACTTGCACTGAAGTCACATTACTCATTATTGTTTTTTCTATTAACGCTGGATATTGATTAAACATATAATTAAAAGTTACCAAAGATGAATTTTCTATTTTAGTTGATGGAGGAAGTGAATTTACAGTTACTGAGAATTTTATTTCTGTAGAAGCATCTTTTAATAAGTTTTCTAAGCTAAATCCTTGACTTGGATTTAAAGTAGGCTTATTAACACCATCAATTGTTACACTCCCTGTAACAAAAGTGGAGTAACTTCCTATAACATCCTGGAAAAGTATATTTTGAGCCGTTTCAGACCCTATATTCTTGATATTAATTGTATATAATAAATTATCCGAAATATTTGCATTTAATGCAGAAACTGATTTTGTAACTTCTAAATTTCCTGATTGGACTATTATCGTGATTGTGTTAGTATTATCATAATTTATATAATTTGGTGAACCAGAACCTGATATGAATTCATAATGATAACTTGCTATAGAGCTGAATTTTCCATTCTGTGGTTGTGAATTAACTCTAACAGAGAAAAATATATTAGTTACTCCAGATGGGTCTATGGTTCCAACATTTACTCCATTTGCAATATTCGCACCTATCATAGTTACACTATTTATTTTCACTGAATTTGGTATAAATGAACAACAAGAAGCTATGGGACATGTCACTGTTACATTATTTGCTGGTCCTTCTCCATTATTTTTTATTTGTACATGATATATTAATTGTTCTCCAACTTCAACGTTATATTCACTATCTCCATCAGAATCAAAAGCATCTAATGTTGTAATTATATTAGGAGCCAAAGCTCTTACTTGGGTACCTAAGCCTAAAAGTTCTAATTCTGAATTTGTATTATTTTGAGATATTTGTATAGCTACTTGATTTTGGTTTTGTGATAATGCTGAATTTAAACTTATATTAGTTAAATCCCATTTATTCCTTGCATTTAATACTTGGGTTGGCACAAAAGCATCATGATTTTTACTTCCATTTGTACCATTTATATTGATAAGTCCAACACTACTATCTAAAGGATCACAAACATTTATTTGACCTGCAAATAGATTATTATAAGGGTTATTAGGAGTTGTTCCCGGATTTGCATTTGGAGCTCCAACAGAATTACCAAGCTGAACTAAACTTGCAAAAGATGCTCCAGCCTTTAAACTTCCTGATATTATGCGAGGATTTCCATTTGCTGCAGCTAAAACTATATTACCTTTTAATCCCATAGTATCATTTTCAGTTGTAAATCCTGTTAAAGTTGTTTGAATTGGCGTACTTTGATCTATATAAGATATACCAGATGAAAAATTAATCTTATTAGGTCTAAAACTTGTATTTCTATACACTACAGCAAGAGTCCATCCTGCTCTAGTATCACTTAATCCAGTAGTAGGAATACTTGTTGGAACATTTGATACAGTATAACTTCCACTTAATGAATTTGCTATTATATTTGTAACATTTGCAGATCTAAATCTTTCAATAGATCCAGATGGTGCAGTATAATCTTCTGTATTTTGTGGGGTTATAGTTATAGAATTTATAGGTGTCATTAGATTTATAGGTGCATTTGCTGTACTTATAACATTAAGAGCTGAAGGATCATTGCTTGTAACAGTTGAATACCAAATTAATTCTGCATACAAAATAGTACTATTAGGTAATATATTTATACTTGCAGACGAACCTGCCTTTGTATAATCTCTAGTAGCTGTACCTGCGGTAGTTATCATATCTGATGTGTTAGCATTTAATGTAATAGTATCACCACATACTACTAAACTATTTCCTGTAGAAACTATAATTGCTTTATCAATACATGAAAATCTATTAATTAGAGTCACGTTTCTATCCTCCTTAACTTGTGAATTAAAAATATTTTGCATTACTTATATTTTATGTAGAGAATTTTTCTTTGCCACATTATTAATTGTATAGATTATATGAAAATGGATAAATCTTTTCATTGTTAACTATAGATTATCAATTTTATAATCAATTATATATTGAACTCCTATTGAATCAGCTGAATATACTATAAGTGAATATCCAAATTTCTAATTCGGCTACCAACAAACTTACTCATATTAACGTATGTGAGTAAAAATCTATCTTAATATTTATCAAACCTTTAAATTTAATCATTTTAACTTATTACAAATGAAAATTTCTATGCGTCTACTTAAATAGATGCTTTATAAAAAAAATAAGCCTAAATATATAATTTAAACTTTTATTAATATAAAGGAGAAAAATATGGGTTCTGAAATTTTAAGTCTAACTCTTAATAAAACCAACAATATTTTAATTATGGTTGGTGGTACTAGTAGCTTTACCTTAAGTGTAAGAAATCTTAGTTCATCTATTAGACTTTATAACTTAAATATATATTTATCTCTTCCTGATGGTCTTACACTTTCTAGCTCTACATTACCAGTAACATCAACTATTTCAAATACAGATGGAACATCTCTTAATTCATGGATAAATTTAAAAGATCTTGCACCACTAGAAGCCCCTTATGTATTTGACATTACGCTAAAATGTGCCTCAACCTTTAAAAATGGTACATCTATTCCTTTTGGATATGTATTTTCAGGAATAATAGTAAAGTGTGAAGTTGATACAAAACCTAGAGGTAATTACGATACTGGTAATGAAAAATATTTACAACAAGCTAACATGACATTTAAGAGTTGTAGATACTACTCAACTATTTCAACCTCTGGTAAAGTATTAAAAGGAGCTGGTACAGCTCCTAATTTAACAGATTATACAAAGGTTTATACTTCAACCTGCAAATTTTTTAATAATTCACTTTCTACTTCTACAGTTAATATAACCATATTACTTGAGGATGGTATCAGATATCTTGGAATATTCTCAACTTCTGGTACAGATTCTAGTAGTTTTTCATCTCCAATAATCTCCACTGTAACTATAAACGGAAAAAATTATATACAGCTATATTATGGAAGTGTACTACTCTCTAAAAACAGTAATACTACTTTAGTTTTTAATTATGCTGTTTGGAATAAATATAATAATAATCAAGGTAATTTAATATATCATGGTACAAAGTTAAATATGCTTATGAATATGAGCTCTATTGATGATAGTTATGATACAAGTATATATTTTTATGCTATGGATTTAATAATTACAACAACAGTAAATAAAACATCTGTAGATGTTCAATCTCTAGTAAATTTTAGTTATACCTACTCTGTAGGACAATATTTCGATATTCAAAATATAGTTGTAAATTATTTCATCCCTGATGGTATTTTGTATACTTCTAGCTCTGTTACTCCAACTTCAGTAGTAGACGATCCTACTTTAAAAGGATACTATCTAACTTACAATAGACCTATAGCAATAAAAAATTCAACTACAACTATAACCATCTATACAAAGATAGATAGTTACTATAGATATAAAAATATAGCTCCTGACCCTAAGTTACCAGTTGTAAGCTTTGATGATTTCATAGCTATAGCTAGCATTAGTGGAATAACTATAGAATTACAACTAAATGTTTCAGACTCTGCTACTACTTCTTGTAGCATAACTCTTCCTAGTATAAAAAAAGAATTTTTGAATGGATACTATAGAAATGGTACTGTAAAAACAATCTCAACCTTAGCCCCAGGAGATTTAGCTGAGTATAGACTAACTTACGATGCAAGTACTTTAAAAGCAATTCAAAAACAGATTTATTTAGATGACTTTTTCCCACTATCAGCTGATCCTATTGATAATTTAACTTATAATATTACAGGTTATCTTCCAACTTCCACAACACCACTTCCAATAGATCCTCATGGCCAAGATTTTTATTATGGAGATATACCAGGCTCATCATCTTCAGTTATAGTTTTTAAAGTACCAATTAAACTCCTAGGTTCTTCAGGACAAAATATGAACCTATTAAAGATAAAGGGAATAAACACTTACAATGTAGCTTATAGTAATAGAACTCAGGTATTAATTAATATAGGTACTCCCAACTTACAATTAACAAAATCAGTAAGTGGCCCTAATAAAACTACAATAAAATCTTCTGAAATATATTCTTATACTGTAAAAATTACAAACACCAATACCCTAGGAACAGAAACTGATGCCTTTAGTTTTGAGTTAAATGATACCTTGTCATCTTGGTTCACCATTATGCCAAACACAATACAAGTTACAGGAACTGGTTTATATGGCTCTGTAACTTATGATTCTACAAATATTAAGCTTCCTATCAATAAACTAGCTCCAGGACAGTCATTAACTCTATTTTATAGCGTAACTCTTAGTGACTATATTCCTCCAAATTTAACAATAACAACAACAGCTACTAATACTAATCCTTATTCACAACTTTATGATGCTGCTTTAGATAATTTTAGATATTCAAACTTAAATAAAACAGCTTCTGTTAGTATAAATTCAGCTTCTATTTCTCTTGCAAAAACTACAAATAATACTCTATTAAAAGTTGGTTCTGATATATCATATACTATAACCTTAACTATTCCTCAAGGAACCATAGTTTATGGTGTATATATAAAAGATACTCTACCAAGTGGAAATCAATCTTATGAAGGCTCTGCATTTAGAAATAATCTTCCTATAACACCATCTGTTAGTAATAATATTATTACTTTCCCAAATGAAGGAACTATAGATGCTAGATTATCTTCTCAAACCATAATCTATACTCTAAATTGCAAGATTACAAATGCAACTAAAACTGTAAACACATTAACATCAACTCAAACAAATACTTGCCAAGTTTTTTATAAACAAACTGCTACAGGAACAAGTTATTCTATTAGTAAAAATCTAATTATAACTATTAATCATCCTAATATTGTTTTAGCTCTTACTGCAACAGATACTACAACTTCTACTATATATACTCAAACTGCAGTTATAAATACAAATTCTATTATGTTATTCAAACTAGATTTTCTAAATAATAGTTATATAAAACTTATAAATGGTACAGTTGAAATTCCAATAAACGATAACTTTATATTTACTTCAATTAATGTTACCACTAGCTGCTCTGCAAATTATGATTCTATAAACAAAAAGATAGTTATTAGTATCCCTTCACTAGATGTTAATATGACAGGATATTTAACTTTTATTTTAACTCCTAAACCAAATCTTAACTCTGGTTCTTCTATGCAAGTTCAAGCTACTGCAACTAAGTATTATAATGACGTATCAACAAAGATTTATGGAGGGGAAACTAGTAATATTATAACTTGTTCATTACCACCTGGAGTTTCTTTATTACCAAACCCTATAGATAAAGTAAATGACTCAACATCATTTAGAATAACTCAGCCGGGTTCTGTAGCCACAATAATCAATTATTTTCAAAATACTGGTGGTGGTTATGATAGTTATAATCTAAAAATAGATCCTGTAGGTATTGACTACACCTTGTATATTGATGATATCAAAATAGCAGATGTAAGTAAAAACACTCTTTATCAAGCTGATTTAGATATAATGAAAAATCTAGCTCCAAATGATACTAGAGTAATAAAAATAGAATCTCTTATTCCTATAACAACACCTCTTGGATTTAGGTTTGACTTTATTGTAACTACTAAATCAAAAACTTCTCCTTATCCTAAAAAAACAGTTTTGAATATAGATCCTCATTAAAAAAGTAGATTTTTAAAAATTGTTCTCATAATCCTTATTTTATCTATAATAATATAAAGTATTGCTATAACTATAAATAATTTCGTATATATAAAAACACTATCAAAATCTATTATTAGGTTTCGATAGTGTTTCTTTTTATTAATTATATATAATTAATATCATATACTATTCTATTACTACATTTTATATTTTCAAGAATTTATAAATTTCATACTAGCATTTTTTATATGTCTATTAATGCTATTGTATATATTAATAATTCATCCTCTAACCAAGCAATCTCAGAATAATGTTCTATACCTACATCTAAATCTTTATGTGAGCAAAATTCTATTCCATAAGGAACTAATATATTAGTAGAAAACCCCCTAATATCATTTAACTTTTCACATCTTCTATAACACATGCTATTCACTATAAATTCTATGTTATACTCAATAGTACCTATAACTACAAGATTATTTAATGTTTTTTCCTCATGTTCTTTTGTATTAGTAACTGGAGTATTAACTAACTTTGTCTTTATTACATTAACATCTACACTTAATTTTTCTATATATACTTTTTCATTTTTAAAACACTTAAAAGAAAAAATATCAGTAATATTAAATTGTTTAAATAAATTATCTCTAATATTAGTAGAAGTTTCATTAGTTTCTTTGTCTAATCTAACTGGTGGTTTTTCTACGTTATAAATATAATCATATTTAAAATTCCCTTGATTTTTAATAGCTATGTTACAATGATACGGCATCACAATAGCCTTAAAACATATCTCTGTCGTTTCACTAATCTTAAGATTATCTATGAAAAAACCTTTAATAACACTAATACAATTATGCTTTACTCCATTTATTCTCACTGAATTTTTAATAAATCTTACTTCTCTAGGTAAAAAGTCTTGAAAAAATATATTGGTAACAATTTTATCGCTTATATTGGAGATTATAATAGTGTATCTTAAAATATCAAAGCTAGATGCATACTCTTTATCAACCTTCTTTTCTACCTTAAGCATATCATCTGCCACAATAGTTTCTGTTTTATTACTAAATATAGTCTTAGCTATAATAGGACTTAAAGGAGTCATCTTATAATTAAAATCTATTCTACATTCATTAATTACTCTCATAACTTTTATACTTAACAATACTCCCTATCATACTTAATTAATAATGTAGAAGTAACCAATATATTATTTTTATCTATTATAATAGCTTCCAAATCCTCTATAAGATATTTTAAATTAATTGGTCCTACTTCACATATTTCTCCATCTATTACTATAAACGTACTAAAGGGTATAAAATCTTCTAATAAACATACGTTTTTACATATTTTACAAGCAACGTATGTTATCTTTACATTTAACCTTCCTATAATAACTAAATTACACCCAGTTAAGTTTTGTCCCTCAATAGATCTTCCTTTCATTCCATAAACTATTTTACAGCTCTCTACCTCTAAAGAACCTGAAATAGCCTTTATTTCGTAGTCACTTCCTTGTTTGCAAGTTAATTTTATATTTTTATATATATTAAATTGTATAAACTCATCTAAATTATTATCATCCTCACCATGAATAAAAAGTGATGTTATTTCACTTAATTTAAATTTAGCCATATTATACCCCTTATATTTATATACCACTATTAATATATGTACTGAAAAAATATATAAGCATATTAGTAAAAAATACTCTCTAATTTAACAACATATACAATTTAAGTTATTAGAATTTTATTTTTACATTAATTCAAATACATGTTGACTCATGTAAATTTTGGTATTATTATATAGTTAAATGATATATCAGTTAACGATATAACAATTTCTGATATAACAGTTTTTGATATATGGAGATGATAATTTTTGAAAAAGGAAATAAAAAAATATTTACCACTTTCCGAAAGTACTTACTATATTCTCCTAAGCCTTTATACTCCCAATCATGGTTACGGTATTATGAAAGGCGTCGAAGAACTTACAAATGGTGAAGTCAAAATAGGGGCTGGTACTTTATATGGGGCTATCTCAAAGCTCTTAAATGATAAAGCTATAATTGAAGCTGGTGAAGAAGGAAGAAAAAAGCTCTATGCTTTAACAGACTTAGGACTTGAACTTCTTCTAGCTGAATATGAAAGAATTCAAAGAATGAACTTAAATGGTAAAAATATTTTAAAAGACTTATTAAAATAATTTAAAAGGGTGGAGATTTTATGAAAGGTGTAATCAAAAAATTTAAATACTTTGGTTTGTGTGATTTAGAAAAGGAAGAAGCTTATCTTAATAAAATGAGCCAAAATGGTTTTGAATTTATTGAAAGATGTAATTTTATATATAAATTTAAAAAACTAAATGGTCCTGGTGGAACTTTTAGAATAGATTATAGAACTTTTAATGATTATAAATCCTATATAGATTATATTAGATTCTTAAATGAATTAGATTATGAAAAAATAGATCGTTATAATGACTTGTATTATTTTAAAACTCTAAATAATACAAATATTCATTTTTTATCAGAACCCCAATCCAAAATTGACATACTGAAAAAACTTTTTAAAATTAATACACGTACTTTAATAATCATTTTACTATGTTATATTTCTCCTTTTATACTTTGGAGCGTTCCAATTGCACTAGATTGGTCCTCACTTCTATATTGGGGATTTTTCTGTGCTTTAACTTTATATAATATATTTAATATCATAAAGAAGTATTTAAGATTAAAAAAAGAGATTTATTAACTTTAATTATAATTGAATTCAAATAATATATTTATAAATCAATCAAAAAATAAGCTTAAAACATTTTATTTAATAGTTTGTAATTATGTTTACAAATTGTTTTCTATAATAAAAATAAATTTATTTGCATAAAAAGGGTGGGATTTTTATGAAAGAAATAATTACAAAAATTAAATATTTTAGTCCTTGGAATTTAAAGAAAGAGGAGGACTATCTTAACAAAATGAACCAAAATGGTTATGAATTTATTAAAAGATGTTTTTTTATATACAAATTTAAAAAAGTAAATAAACCTAATGGAACTTTTAAAATAGACTATAGACAATTTAGTAGAGATGGTCAAGGATACTTAAATTATTACAAATTTCTAAAAGAATTAGAAGTTATAAACATAACAGATTCTAACGGACGCCATTACTTTAAAATTTTAAAAGATAATAATTTGGATTTTTTTTCAGATAAACACTCCCAAATTCAACTCTTAAAAAGAATACTTAAAGATTACAGTCTTGGCTTAGTATTTACTTTACTAATATTATCAACTTTTTTATATCCATTTCCTACATTTAATTTAGATAACTGGGATTTCTTTTTAGTTTGGGGAATTTTTATTGTTTTTTATTTAGTCTGTATCTTCAATATACTAAAAAACTATATCAAATTAAAGAAGGAAACTTATTAAATTTGATTAAAATATTATAATTACAAATTAATTATAATATAGTTTGTAATTATGTTTACATTATTGTAATTAATACTATTTACTATTGTTAAAACAAATTTATATCTTAAATATCAAAAACTGTACATTATACAAAGTATATTATTATAAAATTTTAATTACCTATAATAAGATTAAATTAATATTAAAAAATTTATCACAATGTTAGGAGATAAAAAATGAAAAAAATATTATCTAAAACTCTAATATCAATTTTACTTTTATCATTTTCAATTTCTTTTCTTGGTTGTGAAAAACCTAAAAAAACTGAAACTGCCACAACTACTAAAGGCTTTATATGGAAAGTTACATCAAATGATAAGCATTTGTACCTAGTTGGAACTATGCATCCTTCACCCAAAGATTGTAATTTCTTTAATGAAAGTATAAACAAAATAATAGATGAAAGTTCAGGTATTGCTGTAGAATGTAATATGAAAAAAGATAATAACTTTCAAAGCAAGGCCCTATCTTTAATTAATTTATCTAAAGGAACAATAGAGGATTCATTAACAAAAGATGAAATCAGCAAATTAAAACAACTTTGTAAAGATAATGATATTAATTATGATGACATAAAGAAACTTAGTCCTCTCGGAATATTGCAAACATTTCAAAACAAACTTTTAAATAAAATTGACTTTACTGGGCCAAGTTTTGACTCATTATTAATTAATGAATTTAATGGAAAGAAAAAAGAAATTGTTGAACTTGAATCTGTTGACTTTCAACTTGATTTATCATCTAAAATCTACAATATAGATACCCTAAAAAAATGTTTAAATGAAGATAATAATAAAAGTAATAATATTGATAAGGAAAATGTAATTAAACTATTTGATGCTTTTAAAGATGGCTCCCTTTCATATCCTGAAGAAAGTATTAGAGAAGATAAAAAAAATCCTGAATATTATAAATTACTTGTTTATGATAGAAATATAAATATGACTTCTAAGATAGAAAATCTTTTAAATAGTGGAAAAGTATATATGGTTGCTGTTGGGTACAAGCACTATGTTGGGGAAGATAGTATTATAGAGCATCTTAAAGAAAAAGGATATAAAATTGAAAGATTACTACCCTTTGAGTAATTATATATAGGTTCTAATATATAACCTACATCCAGAATTTTTAGAGCAGTCTACGATTTCGAGTAATTTGAATGTAAAAAGTTAATTGGAACTTATATAAAAATAATTTGACTATGCACCATTATACCTAATCCATATAGCACATTTATGCAACTTGAAGGCTATAAATCACCATGTAAATAACTCAATAATTCAAAAATTACATTTTTGAAAATCTTAGTACAAATATTATAAAAACAAATATGTTTACATTTAAGTAAATATATTTGTTTTAACTATTTTTAACTTAACTTTATAAATAAAATTTTATTATTACAATTCTCTGAAAAATATATTTCCTTCATAAAATATACATTTAATAATATACTTATATAACAAAAAGACGTGTAGGTAGTTTTTTTATTACTACTTACACGCTTATTTTAAAATTTGATCAATTTACAATCTTCCTTGTAAATTTAAATTTATATAATAATATTGATGTTAATAAAGATAAAATAAAAATAATAACTACATATATAATTATATCGAAAAACACAAACCCTGTTAGCACAGATTTTGTAGCACCAATGATTCCTGTTAAAAAGGCTATGTGCACTCCATATATACCTAAACTATATTTTGCTAATGATGCTAATTTGTACTTTTTAAAATTTAAATTACTAAAGAAAATATATAAAGAAATACCTTCAAGTAATGTAAGAGGATTTAGACTTGTATGAAAATATTGCCAAGCCATACTCCCTTTGTATTGAACAAACATTGCACTTGAAGCTCCCAAACTACAAAGTAATATATAAAAAATTAAAAAGAATCTAAAATTAAGCTTAGGTTTATAATCTTTCAAAACATATCCTATTAAGAAATATCCCATAAATTCTACAGGATAATATAACGGAATATTTTTAAAACCTATCATACATCTAGATATTTCTGCAACAAATCCTATAAACAATATTAAGCAACTTATATTTCTAAAGGCTTTCCTACTTACACCATTTTTGATTTTATAAAATACAGGTGTCAAAATATACAATTCAATTATTAGATAAAAAAACCATAAATGAATTGAAGCACCTTCATTAATTATATTACTCCCTATCTTATAAATTGATGTTTTAGGATCTGTTAAAAGAATTAAAACTGTATAAATTATATTCCAAGCTATACACGGTATAATTACTCTAGGAAGCTTTTTCTTATAAAAACCCTTTACGTCATTCCCATCCCAATTGCTCAATAAATATCGTCCACTAATCATTAAAAATATAGGAACTGCACATCTAGTAAAAATAGATATTGTTGATGATGTTGCAAAAGTTAAATTAAATGTATTCATATTCTGCAATATATATACAGCTGAGACATGAGTAATAATAACTAATATAGCTGCTATCACTCTTAAAGAGTCTATGTTTTCTTCTCTTTTATTCATAATTTATCTCCTTTTTAATAAATTATTATAATATTTTGATTATAATTTTACATTTTGTATAGTTAATTTTTACTTCTTAGTCACTATTCCGTGACAATTATATTTTACCATTAATAACTTTATTTGTAAATAAACTTGCAATTTTTAAATTAACTAATTTAGAAAATTTTTTTAATTTCAGTAAATCTTCTTTTCTTTGTATATATATAAAGCGAAAGGAGTTGATAATATGGCAGTATCAGCAGTACCAGTTAAAGTTTCAATGCTTGTTAAATATCAAAACGGGGTAGATGGGAAAGGAAAACCTAAGTTCAAATCTCAAAAATTAAGTAAACTTAACTTTGCTTTAACAGATGAAGATTTCAGCTTAGTTTCTAAAGAAATTACAAAGCTTATTGATTCTCAAAACGTAACTGTTCAGAAAGAGCAAATACTTGTTATAGCATAAAAAGCTATTTATAGTATTTAAACAAATGAATTAAGCGCTTAAAATTTAAAATTAATTTTAAATTTTGCCCTTAATTCTAAATTATTAGAATTAATCTTTAATAAAAAAGGGAGGTAAAAAATGAGTAAAAGAAACTTAACACTAGTTATGACTTTTAAAAATTCAGCTGGAAATCATTCAAACATTTCTATAAATGGGGTTAAAGAAAATCTTACTGAAGCTGATATTAATGGTGTTATGGATACCATTATAGCTAAGAATGTTTTCACATCTAAAGGTGGAAATCTAGTAGCTAAGCTTAAAGCAGATATAGTTGATAAAACTACATCTACCTTTGAATTTAAATAGTTTATAAAAATGGTGACGTAAGAGTCACCATTTTTATTTTTAATTTTAGAAACAAATACATTTACGTAAATATATTTGTTTACATTCTTGAAAACTTATAAGTAAATATTATATTTTTTCAATGAGTAACTTATTACTATCCTAAGAATATATTTAAAATGAACATTAATTTAAAGTTACTCCACTTCTTAAATGCATATATCACTTTAAATTAAAATCTTAACTTAGAAAGAGGGTTATTTATGATTACTTTGAGTGTTTGTATTATATCTAAAAATGAAGAAAAGAACATAGGCAGATGTTTGAGAAGTATATCTAACATAGCTGATGAAATAATAATTGTAGATACAGGATCAACAGATAAAACTATTGATATAGCAAAAAACTTTAATGCTAAAATAATAAAATCTAATTGGAATAATGATTTTTCTAACGCCAGGAATTTAGCTTTAGATAATGCTATTATGGATTACATTTTATATATTGATTGCGATGAAGAGCTTGATACCTCTAATGGAATGCTACTTAAGAAAAGTCTTGGAACAAAAGATAATATAGAATGCTATTGTATAAACCTTATAAATATTGTAAATGGTAAGAAAAATATGAGTATTCAAAGCTTAAGAATTTTTAAAAATAGACCTGAATTTAGATTTAAGGGTAAGATTCACGAACAAATTTTTCCTTCAATATGTGAAATCTATGGTGATGATTGCGTAGAACTCTTAGATAAGATTAATCTTTATCACTATGGTTATGATATTAATAAGGCTGATATCCAAAAAAAAATTCAACGAAACCTTTCAATATTTAGAGAATATGATGAAAATGAAAAAGATGGATTTTATTATTACAATCTAGGTAACGAATACCTTAGACTAAATGATTTAGAAGCTGCTATAAAAAATTATATTAAAGCTTTTAATATTCCTAGTTTTGATAATGGTTTTAGAATATTTTTATCTATATACCTTGTAAAATCTTTATTTGATTTAAAAAGATATAAAGAAGCATTATATTATGCTGATAAATTTATAACTGAATATGAATACTTTTCTGATCTAATTTTTTTAAAAGCTATTTGTTATTATGAGATTGGGAAATTTTCCAACACAAAGGCTTCTATACTTCAATACTTAGCTTCTAAGGATAAAGTAGTTGGGTATCCTGAATTTAAGTTTGATGCTTCCACTGATATAATTGCCTTTTTAAAAGAACTTTCTACAAAAAGTATAGATACAAAAGGAAATGCACTTACTACAATAATTATAATAGATAAAGACTCCCCACATTTAGAACAGACTATAAAAAGTGTAAATGAATTAAGTAAGGAAATTATATTAGTTTATGATGATAACAAAACTTTTGGAGTTAAAGAGCTTCAACATTACTTAGTAAAAATCTATAATTATAATAAAAAAGGATTATCTAAAACTCTTAATGTACTCCTTAAAAGAATCACTACTCCATGGGTCCTAATTTTAAAATCAGGAGAAAGTTTAGGCTTAAATGAAGCTAAGCTTATTTCAAAAGATATTAATTCAAACTCTTCTGTCGGATTTTATGTTCCTATAATAAATTCTTCAACTTCAAAAATTAAAACTACGGAATTTAGATTATTCAAAGGTTCTGAATATAAAAAGTATAGTTCTCTTAATAAATTTGAAGACTCCATTTCTCTTCAAAAATCAATAAATACTAGCTCTGGGTGTATAATTGAAAGTTAGATTTCAATTACAAGATTGAAAATTTTTATTAAAAGTAGGTATATTCTTTAATTACCTACTTTTTTATTTTTAGAGAAAACTTTTAAACAAACTTATATGTTTTTATTTTTGTTTACATTATTATAATATTATATGTTTACTATTTATTTTTATATTAGTAAATAAATTTATTTAAAAAATGTTTGTAATTATATAATTTTATTTAAAAATAATTTTGTATACTTTTTAGTTTATAAAATTATCACCATATTACTCAGCATGAGTAATATGGTGATAAAAAATTTGTACATAAATATTTTCTCGCTAAATTTGTTTACTTTTTTGTTTGTATCTTTATAAATAAAAATATTTTCATATTTTAATTAACTTTTTATAAATATATTTTTATCCAATTATATTCTAATACTAAATAATAAATCATTATATATTTCATTAATAAGTGGACTATTTTTTCCTAAATACTTTCTTTTATTTTTAATTCTTTTACTTAAGTTCTTTGCTCTCTCTATCTTCCTTTTAATCTCTAAAAATCTTAATATATATTTTAACTCACTATTATTAGACTCTAGAATATACCTATTCATGCTATTAAAAAAATAAATAGTAGCTTTAGTATTATTAAATGTATTAATTCTTTGCATGGCACTTTTAAAAGAAGCCTCCGTCACTTTATACCTTTCATTATTTGAATTCATATTAACTAAACTACATTCTTCCATAATACATCCCTCCCTTAAGCATTATGGACAAGTTATACATCTAATATACATAAAATATCAAACTTTCTTTTAATTACCATTTGCAACATGTTTTTATTTATGTTTACATAATGTATGTATATTTTATTGCATATACATTTACTTTTTTATCATTACTTTACTCACACAAGTTAGTACTATAATACAAAAATTAAAAAAGTTTAAATTCAATAAACCATGCTCATAAATTGCCTGCCTAAGTTTGAAATTCTTTAATTTTATATCAAGTTATAATAATTTCAACACAATCCTTTAATAAAGCCATAATTTAAAACACTTTCTATATTTTAAATACTATATAGTTATCACTAGATTACTCATAAAAAATGAGTAATCTAGTGATAATAAAAAACATTCCTAATCTCAAAATTTAATTTATAAAAATATAGTATTTTTATATAATCTTTCTACCTTTAAATAATTAATTTACAAAATGTAAACATATATGTAATTAAAATATTTACCTATTGATTACATATATGTTGTATTTAAATATTAATATATATGTTGTAATATGATTTCTACAAATTAAATTTAATATTACCTTTAAATAAGCTATACAGACTTTATTTAAATAAATGTAGATTTAAAATTGCAATATATACTAAATTAATTTTATCTACAAAGATCTTTTAAATAATAAATTCCTAGTGATAACTATTAAATTTAATCTATAATTATTATAGTTATCACTAGGAATACTTTTAATTACAATTATTTTATATAAAATCTAGATTTTTAAATTTATTTAATATTATCATTAGATTACTCACAATATATTTTTTTCTCCACCTTACTCATATCTAAATATTATTCTTCAAAATAATATACTAAAAATTAGCCTTTACATTAAAAAAAGTACAAACTACTACAAGTACAAATATGTAAACATAATAGTAAACATATTAATTGTAAATTTATTTGTATATTGTTTGTAATTAAACAAACCTAAAAATTTACTTTCTCAAGTCACTATATTGTATATTTATTCTATTTTCTGGATTTTTGTCTACTATATATAAAACTAAAAGGAAAAACCATTCTAAAGGTTTCATAACTATATAGATCATATCAGCTGAAAAGCTTGTATTAATGTGTTTGCTTATAGGATATCCATATTTATCATAAATATATCTTATTATTTTATGAAGCTTAGGTGTATACTCTTCTAATATATTTTCAAAAGCATTTGCTACTAGAAGTTGTCTATTTACTACAATCTTATTTCCATGTCTTATACCATATCTTATAGGTTTAACAAAGCCTCTATGACCTTTTACAGCTACTGTACATAGATAATGTCCATCTCCATGTACTAATATAGGTTCTGGTACTTCCATTTTAGAAAAATTATAACTACTAGTATCCAAAAACGCCCTTATAAAACTATCAGGGTGTTGACCAAAGATTACTAATATTAATTGGATTAATATTAGTATAGGAAAAGATATTGCTATAATAAAAATAGACATATCTCTATAATTTATACAAAACTTATATATTATGTTTAATAGTTTATTCTTATATTTTTTGTTTTCCTTTCTTTGATCTTTAATAAACTCATCCAATGAAAACTTTAATTGTATAGAATACAATATACTAATTAATAAAAGGCCTATTTTTAACATAATTACTGGAATCTCTATATTATTTACATTTGTATGAATAAAAAATGTAATTCCTAAACCTATATTAATTATTATTATAGCTGTAGCTAAAGTGTATACTATAGGTGACAATATATTTGAATATAGTTTTATTGTTATATATGCTATTATACCTAATACAAAAAGTGTTAAAACCGTATATATATGTTTTGATGCTAAAGGAACATAAAAATTTAAATATTCACCTCCATATTCATACTTTGATAAAGGACTTCCCCCTTCTATACCTCCTTCACTAATAAATACAAATCCTAAGATAGTCATTAAGTAAATTAATGTATCAAAAATAAACATAACTATCTTATTGTTAAAAAAATTTATTATATTAAGGTTTATCTTTTCGTAAAAAATACACTTTAAAAGTCTAGAAATTAGATAAATAGGTGGTGATATTATTATCAGTGCAGCCAATATAAAAACTATACCTTCCATATTAATTACTCCTTTATAAGTTTTTTTATTTATATAATAACAACATATTATTTATTAATCAATATTTTTTTATTAAATAACAATAAAAAATAACTTATAAACAATATTGTAATTAATAATATTAACTTATTTAATAATGTTAATGAGCTTAATATTATCACTAGATTACTCATTTTTTATATTTTGTTATATTCTTTAACTAAGTAATTTTTTAATAAATAAGAAAATCATTTTCCAAAGAATATTTTTATTTATTAAGTTAAATTTAAAATAAAAAGCATTTATCATCACTAAAATTTGCCCTATAATCAATTGTAAGCAAAATATTTAATTTCTTATATAAATAATAGTTATTATAAAGATTACTTGTTAAAAGAGATTCTAGAGAGTTTATTAAGCATATAATATTAAGTTATAATATTAATATCAAAGAAGATTCTTGTTAATTAAAATTTATAAGAATAATTTTTATATTAATTCTTTTGTTAAAAAGAAAAGGATAGAATAGATTAGGTTAGGTTAGGTTAAGAAGTGGTGTTAACCACTCTTATTCTTCCTAAGCTTATAAATAGCTTATATTATTCTGCTTATAAGAAGCTTATAGGATTTGTTAAGCCTTGATATTACTAGTTTGTAGAGTACAAATTATCATTAGATTACTCAGTGTTTAGATTTAGATTACTCATTAGCTCCTGTGGATTGACATAGGATTACTCAAAGTTTATAATTAGGTTACTCACTATATTATCACTAGATTACTCAGTGATTTATAAAATTGCAAAATGAAGAGACTTATTAACATAATAAAAACTGTGGATAATGTTAATAACGTTAGCTAACATAGATATTTCCTATGTTTTTCTTGTTGATAAATTTGTTGATAAAGTGTTGATTAACAATTTTTATTAGATTATAATTATCATAGGATTACTCATTAGAGTTTTTTTATTTTTATTTACAGAAGGGAGCTGTGGAAAAGTGGCTTTAACTACTACAAAAAGTGGCATTATATCTAAAGGTGTAAAAGTAATTAGTATTAAAATAGATGAAGATTTTATAGAAAATAATCTTATAGATTTGCCATTTATTTATTATTACAAAAGTAAGGAGCCAATAACAGCTATAACATATAATTGGACCACTTCAGATGGAACTAATAGAGCTGTTGAAGTTAGAAGTAGTAAATATGGTATACCAACGCCATATGAATATGATGTTTTGTTAGCTTTATTTAGATTATATATCAAACAGCATAACAATAAGATCATATGTATATCTGAGGAGGATACTAGTGAATTTGATGCACTTGATAATACGGTAAGTTTCAGTTATAGAGAACTTATTAAAGAAATGGGCTATAAGTCTTATTCAAATGTATTAAAAACAAAGGTTGAAAAAGCTATAGAAACTCTTTGTGATACTAATATTTATAATACTGCTAGAGGTGGTCTTTATAATCCATTTACTAAAGAATATATCACTGATTCTAAATTTCAAGTTGGAATTTTAGATGGTTATAAGACTTATAATTATATTACTTTAAAAGATGAGCATGGAAATGTGGTTTTAGATGAAAATGGTCAGCCAATAATGAAGCTTGATAAAAATAGCATTAAGGATAAATGTGCTGTTAGAATAGATAGATTTTTCTTAAAGAATCTTTATTATGGTAATGGGAAAATATCAGATAAGAATCTCAGGTTATCACTTAAAAATGATGTAGCAAGAAAGGTATATCTTATACTTAATAAATGGAGAAATAATAGAAGTGAAATGTTTTTAAAATTTGAAACATTATATCATAGAATTCCTCTTAATAACGAAAAATCGGATTACTATAGAAAACGTAGAGTTATGGATAGCTTAGAAGAGCTGAAAAATAAAGGATTTATAGCTGATTATGAAAAAAGAAAAGAAGGAGTAAATATAATTTTTAACCAAGAAGAAAAAAGGTTTATTGCTCCTAAAAATGACATACTTTCAAAATATAATAGTTATGAAGAACTTTTAAATGGATTTAAGACTCACGGAATTGATGATAAATCTATAGCTAAGTATTTAAAGCTACACCAAATACCTTATTATCAAGCTTTGCTTAGACTTGTAGAAGATAAAATAGATAAAATAGATAATGTGAAGAGCTATGTACTTAAAGGATTAATTGATGAATATGAAAATATAGATAAAAAATATTACAATAATATTTAATTATCATTAGATTACTCAAATATAAAGAGGTAAATTAGTAGTTAATACTAATTTATCTCTTTTTTTATATAAAAAATGTAAAACAACATTAGTTTCTGAGTAATCTGGTGATAATTTTTAATTATATTTTTAATTATATTTAAAAATATAAAAATTTGCTTTACAAAACTATATTTTAAGAAGCATATTACAAAAAAATATTAAGAATAATGAGTAATTTGATGATAATTATATAAAAAATTAGGAAAATAAAAAGAATACGATAATGTTTACGCTAATGTTTACAAATATTCGATAAAGGTATGAGTAATCTAGTGATAATTTATAAAACTTTGAAGTTTAGTGTTATATTATTAATAACTGTTATTAGGGGAGAAAATGGGATAATATCATAATCAACTATGAGTAATCTAGTGATAAAATGTCTATCAAGTCTTATTAAATAGATAATATGAGTAAAGTGATGATAAAATTATTTACAGTATTTGATATGTATATGGTTACTTTTTTGTAAACTTGAATTTTATAGAATTTTAAGTTTGAAACTTATTTTATTTAGGTTAATTATTAATAATATTCTAATCTTATAATTTAGATATGAACCTCTTAAAAGTTGATTTTTATAATATGAGTAATCTAATGATAATTTGATTTTAATAAATTAAAGAGATAAAAATTTTTTTAATATTATGTTTATAAAGAAGTAATTAAAATAATTACAATTTTTAAAATAAAATTAGTGAGTAAAGTAATGATAAAATTATTTGTTTTTTTAATTTCATATATACATACAAATTTATTTTACAATAAGTAAACTATATTATTTATTTATATTTAAATAAATTTGAAATTATTATTATAAATAAATTTGATTTATATAATAAAAACAAATTTATTTATAACTTTATTTACTATAATGTAAACAAAAATGTTTCTATTTATGTAGATTAAATAGACTTATATAATAATAAAATTTTTTATTAAAAGGGGTATTATATTTTTAAGATGTTTAAAAAAGTATTTTACTAAATTATATAAATGAAAACCTATAATAAAATAATATACTAGTTAGATATAGTTATTTAGTTAATGATGAATTTAATACATACAAAAATGTTTACACAAACATTTACGAAAATATCTGAAAGTAAATTATTATTACAGAATTGTAATAAATCTAGAATATTTGTAATAGAGAATTAATGGTTTTAATTCTTATTATTATTTATAATATATATAGTTAAGCTCCAAAATGAAGTTTTAAATAGTTTTATAAATAACTAGGAGGAGTTATTTTGATAGATAGTTATAAGATACTAAGTAAAAAATATTTAAAAAAGAATAAAAAACGAACAATATTAACTATTATAGGAATAATACTTTCCGTTGCGTTAATATCTTGTATAGGAATTTTTATATTAAATATACGGTATTCTATGATAGAACAGGCTAAAAATCGATATGGTGATTATCATGTAGTTATATTAGATGCTAAAAAGAATGATATAAATAAGCTTAGGTTTAATCCAAAGGTAGAAACTTGTGGTTTAATAGAAGGAGTAGATCAAAAAAGAGAAGAATTGTATTCTATAGGTGATAAGGAAATTAGTATAGTACGTGGAGATTCAGAAAGTTTTAAACTTTTTAAGGTGAATTTTTTAGATGGAACCTTTCCTTCAAGTGAAGGAGAAATAGCTTTAGAAAAATGGGTATTAAAAGCTTTCGGAAAAGATACAAAGCTAGGTTCTAAAGTAGTTATAAAAAATGAAAAGGGTGTTGATGAGTTTTTTACAATAAAGGGGATAATTGAAAATCAAGAGTATAGTCAGATAAATGGAAGAATTAAGGCATTTACTTATATAAAAACATCTACTGAAAATACAAAAATAATGGTTAAATTTAGAGATAACGTAGATAAGAAAAAATTTATAAAAGAGTTAAGAGATGTTTATGGAAATGACAATATAAGATTGAATGAAAATTTATTAGCGGTAACAGGAAATTCTAGTAGTGGTACTATTAACAATGCTATTACCATCGTAGCTAGTATGGTAATAGCTATAATAATAATAGCAACAATATTCGTTATCTATAACGCTTTTAATATAAGTATAGCTGAAAGAATGAAGGATCTTGGACTTTTGAGAGCAGTTGGAACTACACAAAAACAGATGAGGAAACTTGTAATCAGGGAAGCTAGGATAATGTCTATTATAGCAATACCAATAGGACTTGTTTGTGGAGTAGTTGCTATTTATACAGTAATCTTTATATTTTCAAAAATGCCAGGTGCTACTGAGTTTGCTAAGATTAAATTAATAATAGATTGGAGAGTTTTGGCTGTAAGTTTTATTATAGGTTTTATAGCTGTATATATATCAGCCTTTTTACCAAGCTTAGCTGCAGGAAAAGTATCTCCATTAGTTGCCATAAATAATGACAATTTGCTAACTAAAGAAAAAAATAAAAGGAGAAAAAAATGGTTAAGTAAGGTTATTAAGGTTTATAAAGTATTAGCTATAAAAAATGTAAGAAGAAATAAAAAAAGGTTTTATATAAGTACAATATCAATGACAATAAGTGTCACATTATTTATTACTTTTGCTTCATTTATAAATATGACTGAAAAGTTGATGAATCAAGAAAATGAAGATAAAAATTATCATTTTGAGATTAAGTCAATTGATAATTCTAAAGATTTAAGTACTGATGTAATAAATCAAGTTAAAAACATGGATGGCATTTTAGAAATAACAAATAACTATTCAGATTTGTATATTAATGCTTTAGTACAAGATAATAAAATACCAGAACGCTTTAAAAATTCACAATATAATATAAACACAGTAAAACTAAATGGTAAAGATATAAAGCAGATGAATGCTATAGTTGAATTTTATGATAAGAATAAGATGCAAACTACAAAAAGTTATATAAAACAAGGAAATATAGATGGTTTAAAGGAAGGTGAAGTTATACTAGTTCGTAATAATACGTTTTATGATAAGAATGGAATACTTAACAAAACACCAATAGAAGAATTTAATATAGGTGAGTATATAAATATAAATTTTGAACCATTATATTTAGATAAATTAAAAACTGAAAGCAACAAAGTAGATTTTGGTGATAAGGACATAAAAAAACTTAAAGTTAGAGCAATTACAGATACTTTGCCTTTTGGTGATAATATGAATATAGATTCAATATTGATTTTAGCTAGATTAGAAGATAAGGATAAGATGTTAGGAAAAAAATTAGCTAACGAAAAAATTAAGCTACAAGGAATATCTATAGTTTTAAAAGATACATCGTTTGAAAAGCAAGTTGATGAAAAATTAAGTGATATAACAGCTAGCAATTCAAAAATAAGATATGCAAATAAATTACAAGAGACTAAAGCAAATGAGAGTTTTAGCCTTCAAATTAAAATACTTTTAATGGGATTTATAACTGTAATAACATTAATAAGCTCATTAAACATAGTAAATACAGTTTCAACTAATATAATTTTGAGAAGGAGAGAACTTGCAAGTTTAAAAGCTATAGGAATGACAAGTAGGGAATTAAAAAAGATGATAACACTTGAAGGAATGTTATTTGGAATTTATGGAGGTATAATTGGATCTATTCTTGGGGGTATATTTAGCTATTTACTTTATAAGCAAATGAATAGAATGGTTGTTTTTAATTATAGTATTCCAGTTAAATATATAGTTATAGCAATGATAAGTGTTATTTTGATTGGTTATATATCAGCTTTAATACCTCTTAGAAGACTTAAAAATGATAATATTATAGAAACTATAAAAGACATTTAATAAAACAATGTAACTAAATTTGAGGCTAAAAAGTAACAAGTTAAAGTATAACTTTTTATAGTAAAGAAATAATCTCAGTAAAATCAAAATAAAAACAATAATGTATACTTAAATGTTTACGTTATTGTTTTTATTTTGATAAACTTTATTGAGTAAAGTGGTGATAAAATACTTTTATGACTAAACTGTAAGATAATAATTATATTTGTAAGTTAATATTAATGGTTTGAACCATAAAGAATGGATATAATCTAAATATAGCTTGGGAACAAGCTCTAAGACAGAGAGTAGAGTTTGAAAACATAAGGAGGATTTAACATATGGAAATATTAAAGGTAGAAGGTTTAAAAAAATATTATGGAAAAGGTGATAATTTAGTTAAGGCATTAGATGATGTTAGCTTTTCAGTAAATAAGGGAGAATTTGTAGCTATAGTAGGTGCCTCTGGTTCTGGTAAATCTACTTTACTTCATCTTATAGGAGGACTTGATAGACCGACAGAAGGATCTGTAACCATAAATAATGATAGTATTTATAATCTTAATGATAACCAATTAAGTATATTTAGAAGAAGAAATATAGGATTTATATTTCAGTTCTTTAATTTAATTCCTGTACTTGATGTAGAAGAAAATATTGCATTACCATCACTTTTAGATAATGAAAAAGTTGATAAAGAGTATTTAGCAGGAATAATAAAGATGCTTGGATTAGAGGAAAGAAAAAATCACATACCTTCTGAACTTTCAGGAGGACAGCAACAGAGGGTTTCTATTGCAAGAGCACTTATAAACAAGCCTTCAATAGTACTAGCTGATGAACCAACAGGAAATCTTGATAGTAAAAATTCAAGAGAAGTTGTAGAACTTTTAAAGGTAACAGCTAAAAAATATAATCAAACTCTTATCCTTATAACACATGATTTAAAGGTAGCAGAGCAAGCAGATAGAGTTGTTACAATATCAGATGGAAAGATTCTTAGTGATAAATATATGGCATAGGGGTGATTTAACTTGATAAATAATTATAAAACTTTAAGTTCAAGATACTTAAAGAAAAATAAAAAAAGAACAATATTAACTATGATAGGGATAATACTATCAGTAGCATTAATATCTTGTATAGGAATATTTATTTCAACTGTACAAAATACACAATTAGAAGAAACTAAAAATAGACTTGGAGATTATCATGTTGCTATATTAAATGCTAAGAAAAACAGTATAGACAAGTTTAAAAGTAATCCTAAGGTAGATACTGTTGGACTAGTAGAAAAGCCAGAACAAAATGAACCAGGTATACCTTTTATAAAAGACAAGGAAATAAAATTAATAAAAGAAGATGCTGAAAGCTTTAAGCTATCAAGGGTTAAGGTTTTAGAGGGAACTTTTCCTACTAAAGATAATGAAATAGCTATTGAAAAATGGGTTTTAAAGTTTTTAGATAAACCTGTAAAGCTTGGAGATGAAATAAGTATACCAGATGAAAATAAAAATACTAAAACTTATATATTAAAAGGAATACTTGAAAACAGAAATAATGCACAGGGTAGCGGAACTGTAAATGCATATAAGCTTATAGATAAGCCAAGTGAAAAAACAAAAATAATGATTAAGCTTAAGGACAATGTAGATAAAAAAGCATTTATAAAAGAGCTTAAAGATGAATATGGAAAAGACAATGTAGGAGCTAATAATAGTTTATTAAGATTTACAGGGGAATCAGAAAATGATAACACAAATAATGCGCTTATTACTGCAACTTGTATAATTATAGGAATAGTTGCTATAGCTACTGTATTTGTAATTTACAATGCTTTTAATATAAGTATTGCTGAAAGAATGAAACAATTTGGACTTTTGAGAGCAATTGGAACTACTAAAAAGCAAATGATGAATCTTGTTCTTAGAGAGGCTACAGTAATGTCAATTATAGCAATACCTATAGGATTATTATGTGGGGTAATAGCTATTTACATAGTAGCATTTATATTTTCTAAAATGCCAGGCTCAGAAGGACTTGGTAAGTTAGCTGTTATAGTAGAACCTAAGGTTATAATTATAAGTACACTAGTTGGGTTAGTATCAATATATATATCAGCATTTCTACCAGCTAGAGCAGCAGGAAAGATATCGCCTTTAGTTGCAATAAATAATGGTACTCTAATAACTAAGGAAAAGAATAAGAGAAGCAAAAAATGGCTAAATAAAATATTTAAAGTTAATAGAGTAATGGCAATTAAGAATGTAAAAAGAAGTAAGAAGAGATTTTATTTAAGTACAATTTCTATGGCTATAAGTGTTACCTTATTTGTAACCTTTACATCTTTTATGGATCTTACAAATACATTTGTAGGACCTACTAATGAAGAAAACAAAGTTAATTTTGAACTTGGAGCAATTTCTGATAAGGGAATAAGTGAAGATATAATAAAAGAAGTAAATAATATAGATGGTATTTCTAAGATTAATAAAAGTTATACAACAGTAGATTCTAATGCTTTAATAAAAGAAAATAAAATATCAGATTTATTAAAAAAAGCTGATAGAACTTTTGAAGATGTAAAGTTTAATGGAGAAAATAGGAAAAATGTTGCTTTATCCATGAATTTTTATGATAAAGATAAGATGAGTGATAGTAAGAGTTATGTTAAAGAAGGAAGTATAGCGGATTTAAAAGAAAATGAAGTTATCATAGCTAGAGATAACATATTTTTTAATGAAAAAGGTAAGTTATTTAAAGGAGCAGTAACTGATTTAAAAGTTGGTGATGAAATAGTAATAGCTTCTAATTCTATAAAAGTACCTAGTATGACAGGTGAAGAAAATAAGGAGAAAGAGACTAAAAAGGAGCAGTTTAATGATTCTGAAGTAATAAAACTTAAGGTTAAGGCTGTTATGGATGTAAGTCCATTTGAAGATGGTATGATTCCATATAATATAAAGGTAATATCTAGATTAGAAGATAAGGATAAAATTTTAAAGGCAAATAAAGCTAATAAGAATGATATATCTGTAAACAGACTAGCTATAGTATTAAAGGATAAATCTTATGAAAGTAGTGTAGATTCAAAGCTTAAGGCGATTGAAGAAGCAAATACTGGTTTAAGATATACTAATAAAATTGCAGAAGATAAGGCTAGGCAAAGTTCAGAGCTTCAAATGAAAATACTTTTAATGGGATTTACCACAGTAATAGCGCTTATAGGTTCAGTAAATATAGTTAATACAGTGTCTACTAACATAATATTAAGAAGAAAAGAACTTGCAGGACTTAAGGCAATTGGTATGACTGATAAAGAAGTTAAGAATATGATAACCCTTGAGGGAATGTTATTTGGAGTGTATGGAGGAATAGTAGGATCAATAATAGGAAGTATATTAAGCTACTTATTATATAAACAGATGTCAGGGCTTCTCGGATTTGATTATATTTTCCCAATAAAATATATAGTTATAGCAATAATAGCTGTTATTTTTATAGGATATATATCAGCATTAATACCTCTTGGAAGACTTAAAAAAGATAATATTATAGAAGCCATAAGAGAAGATTAATAAAATTAGAAACAATAATGTATACTTAGATGTTTACATTATTGTTTTTGTTTTTGTAGTTGGTTATTAGTAACATACTTCATTAATTTCACAAAATAATTAAACTAGAATTAAGGTTAATAAAATAATAAATTAAGCTAGGTCTCTTATAATAAAGACATAAGGTTAAGGAAAACAAAAATAAATGATAGATAGGAGATTTTAATTATGAAAAAAGGTGTAGTTTATGGAGGATTATTTTTAGGAGGAATTTTAACTCAAGTTTTAGCTTGTACAGTAGAGAAATCTATTAATATGAATTTATCAGAACCAATAGGAAAATTTTGTTTAATGATGATACCTATAATTGCTTTTTATGAGGTAAGTAAAAAACAGAAAGTCCAATTAAAGCAAAAATAAATTTATTTACTAATATGTTTATATTAATGTTTATAAAACAGTTTATTTAATATGGAATGTTATATTAGCCTGCTTACCTCTTTTGTTTACTATGAGATCTTTTATATTTAATAGCTGGATTCAGAAGGAAAGCCAGTTATAACAAAAGCTTGATAATGAATGTTATTATAAAGTTTATAAAAGGTTATTGTGAAATAAATATAAAAACCAAAATAGAAACAATAATGTATACTAATATGTTTACATTGTTGTTTCTATTTTTATCTATTTAGGTGAGTAAAGTGATGATAAAATAACAAAAGACTTTTATGACTAAATTGTAAGATAACTACTTTAATTGTAAGAGTGTGGTAATGGTTTGTTTATATTATTATATTTATAATTTAAGTATAGCTTGATGAGTGCTTTAAAAAGGTTAATTACAATTATGAGTTATAAGGAGGATTTAATATATGGAAATATTAAAAGTAGAAGGTTTAAAAAAATATTATGGAAAAGGTGACAATTTAGTTAAAGCATTAGATGATGTTAGCTTTTCAGTAAATAAGGGAGAATTTGTAGCTATAGTAGGGGCTTCTGGTTCTGGTAAATCTACTTTACTTCATCTTATAGGAGGACTTGATAGACCAACAGAAGGATCTGTAACAATAAATAATGATAGTATCTATAAGCTTAATGACAATCAATTAAGTATATTTAGAAGAAGAAATATAGGTTTTATATTTCAGTTCTTTAACTTAATTCCTGTACTTGATGTAGAAGAGAATATTGCATTACCATCACTTTTAGATAATGAAAAGGTTGATAAAGAGTATTTAGCAGGAATAATCATGATGCTTGGATTAGAGGATAGGAAAAATCATATACCTTCAGAACTTTCAGGAGGTCAACAACAAAGAGTTTCTATTGCAAGAGCACTTATAAACAAGCCTTCAATAGTATTAGCTGATGAGCCGACAGGAAATCTTGATAGTAAGAATTCAAGAGAGGTTGTAGAGCTTTTAAAGGTTACAGCTAAAAAGTATAATCAAACTCTTATACTTATAACACATGATTTAAAAGTAGCAGAGCAAGCAGATAGAGTTATTACAATATGTGATGGACAAATCCTTAGTGATAAATATATGGCATAGGAGGGAATTATTTTGATAAGTAGTTATAAAACCTTAAGTTCAAGGTATTTAAAGAAAAATAAAAAAAGAACAATACTTACTATGATAGGAATAATACTATCAGTTGCACTTATATCTTGTATAGGTATGTTTATATCAACTATTAGGCATTCAATGATTGAAGATACAAAAAATATATATGGAGATTACCATGTTGCTATAGTAAATGCTAGAAAATACAACATAGATAATATTAAAGATAAGTCTATGATAGATAGTTATGGACTTTTAGATAAGCCAGAGGAAGGCGTTCCATTTATAAAAGATAAGGAAATAAAAGTAATAAAATCTGATAATGAAAGTTTTAAGATTTTAATGTCTAAGCTTTTAGAGGGGAATTTTCCTACTAAAGATGATGAGATAGCTATTGAAAAATGGGTTTTAAAGTTTTTAGAAAAGCCTGTAAAGATTGGAGATGAAATAAGTGTAACAGATAAGGACAATACTACTAAAAAATATAGATTAAGCGGTATACTTGAAAATAGACGAGATGCTCAAGTTAGTGGATGTGCAAATGCATATACTTATATATCTAATCCTAGCGAAAAATCAAAAATTCTTATTAAACTTAAAGATAGTGCAGATATTAAAAAGTTCATAAAAGATGCTAGAGACTCGTATGGAAAAGAAAATATACAAACTAATAATCATTTATTAGTACTTACAGGTGGCTTAGATAAGGATGATATTAATAATGCTATTAGTATTGTGGCTGGAATAATTATAGGAATAGTAGTTATAGCAACTATATTTGTAATTTATAATGCCTTTAATATAAGTATTGCTGATAGAATGACACAATTTGGACTTTTAAGGGCAATTGGGACAACTAAAAAGCAAATGAGAAGTCTTGTGTTTAGAGAAGCTAGTGTTATGTCAATTATATCAGTTCCAATAGGCTTAGTTTGTGGAGCATTAGCTCTTTATATAGTAGCTTTTATATTTTCTAAAATGCCAGGTACAGATGGATTTAATAGACTACAAGTTATAATAGAACCAAAGGTTATAATAATAAGTACAGTAGTTTCATTAGCAACAATATATATATCTGCATTTTTACCTGCAAGAGCAGCAGGTAAGATATCACCATTACTTGCTATAAGCAATAGTACTTTAATAAATAAGGAAAAAGGGAAGAAAGGTAAGAAGTGGCTTAGCAAAGTATTTAAAATTCACAAGGTAATGGCAATTAAAAATGTAAAGAGAAGTAAGAAGAGATTTTATTTAAGTACAATATCTATGGCTATAAGTGTTATTTTATTTGTAACATTTTCATCATTTATGGATTTTACAAAAAACTTTAGAGGTGCGGACAATGAAGATACTAAAGTTAACTTTGAAATTTATGGAGAGAAGGGTATAAATGAAAATGTAATAAAGGAAGTAAATAATATAGATGAAGTTTCTAAGGTTTATACAGCTTATACACCAATCATAAAATCAAAAGCATTAGTTAAAGATTCTGATATACCTGAAATTGTAAAAAACACAAATAAAAAATTTGAAAATGCGAAGTTAAATAATGAAGACAAAAAGTTAGTTGATTTAGATATTGATTTTTATAATAAAGATAAAATGAGTGCAAGTAAAGCTTATGTAAAACAAGGAAGTATAGATAATTTAGGAGAAAACGAGGTTATTATAATTAGAGATACGTTCTTTATTGATAAGAAAGGAAAAGTTATAAATAGTCCAATTAGTAAGTTAGGTGTTGGAGATGAAATAGTAGTAGATTCTAGTTCTATAAATATACCTAAAGTTGGAAATCCTGAAAATGCAAATAAGAATATTGAAGGAGAAAAAAAGGTTAATAAAAAAGACAATTTTAAAGATTCAGATGTAATAAAACTTAAGGTTAAGGCAATTATGGATGTAACTCCATTTGAAAACTTTTTAGGATTTGATGATATGAAGGTAATATCTAGATTAGAGGATAAGGATAAGATTTTAAAAGCTAACAAAGATAATAAAGATGACATATATGTAGATAAGTTATCTATAATCTTAAAGGATAAAACATCCGAAAGTACTGTAGACACAAAGCTTAAAGCTATAGAAGAACAAAATTCTGGAATAAGATATACAAATAAAATTGCAGAGTCTAAAAACAGAGAAAGTGCAAATCTTCAAATGCAAATACTTTTAATGGGCTTTATTACAGTAATATCATTAATAAGTTCAGTAAATATAGTAAATACGGTTTCTACAAATATAATATTAAGAAGAAGAGAGCTTGCAGGACTTAAAGCAATTGGTATGACAGATAAAGAAGTTAAAAATATGATAACACTTGAAGGTATGCTATTTGGTGTATATGGTGGAGTAATAGGATCAATAATAGGAACAATATTAAGCTATCTATTATATAAAGCAATGACAGTAATGATAGGTTTTAGTTATACTTTCCCAATTAAATATATAATAATATCATTAGTAGCTGTTATGCTTATAGGTTATATATCAGCATTAATACCGCTTGGAAGGCTTAAGAAAGATAGTATTATAGATGCTATAAGAGAAAATTAATAAAGAAAACAATAGTGTATACTATACTGTTTACATTATTGTTTTTATTTTTATAATAAGTTTGTTAATAATAAAATCAAAAAATCAATAAGCATTTTTAAAAGATTAATACTATGAATAAAATTATATTATAATAGTTTGATGATGGCATGTAATACTAATCTTATATAGAATAAGAAGGTTATATTTTTAGAGGTGATATAATGAAGTCAATAGCAAATTGTATATCAATTTCGAGAATTGTTTTTGCATTTATATTGTATTGGGTAAAGCCATTAAGTATATTATTTTTTACAATATATATTCTTAGTGGAATTAGCGATGTTATTGATGGATATATAGCAAGAAAAACCAACTCTGTAAGCAAATTAGGTGATAATATAGACTCTATTGCAGATTTTGTGATAATAGTTGTACTAATTATTAAGTTGTATCCAATAATAAATCCAACATTAGAAATTATTATTTGGATAGTAATAATAGCAATAATAAAAATAGCATCAGTTATATTGATATTAATAAAATATAAAACTTTTGAGATGCTTCATACTTATGCAAATAAGATTACAGGATTTATATTGTTTATATTTCCAATATTACTTGCTTTTTTCAAATTAGATGTACTTATATATATAACTTGTATTATTGCTGGTATTTCTGCTATTGAAGAATTATTAATTAACGTATTTTCTAAAGAATTGAGAATAGATAAAAAAAGTTTGTTACTAAAATGAGTGGTATTCTAAAAATGAAATTTTAAATAAGAGACTTTATATTGATAGAGCTTAATTTTTTAATAAATAATTAAACTAGAGAAAGACTAAAATATTTACTAATATGTTTACACAAATATTTGTTAATTAGAAAACATATTAACTTAATATTTAACTTAAGAAAATAAGGGGCCGTATCAAAACTATTTTTTTGTAAAATAGTGATTTGAAACACAAAAGAAAAACAGGCTATTGGTATTTAAAGTTTACCAATGGCCTTATATTTTTTGTTAATTTAATAATATTATTGTAATTTTAAATTAAACTTATTAATCAAAAATGTATTCAATATATTGGTTTAAAAAAGTAATTAAAGATATTTTGTATATTTTTTAAAAAATGTATAAAAATAGTTGACATTCATCCTACATTTGTAGTATCCTACACTTGTAGGATGAATTCGGCGTCAAAAAGTCATATAAATTAAAAAAATATGGGGGTTAATATTATGAAAAATATTCCAAAAAAAGTTGCTATTGCTGTGATTACTTTTAGTGTTATAGGAGGTGGTTTAAGCATTCCAACTTATGCAAAAACAATAGAAAATAATAAAGCAGTTACAGTTAATTATAATCAAGTTAAAAAAGCATCTATTTTGGAAACTAGACAATCAATGAAGGAAAAAAGAACTAATCCATTGGTATTTACTTATAATAATAGGATATATGCAATGGCGGGAGTAGACTATACAACTGAAAAGAATATCGATACTATAGAAGAATATAATGTAAAAACTAATAAATGGGTAGTTAAAGGAAAGGCACCTTTTAAAGGCAGCGATATTTTAACATCAGTTTGCCAAAACAATAAAGTTTATATTTTCAATGCTACTCAAGGCAAGGTATATTTATATAATCCTAAAGATGGTAGTTTTAAAGTAGAATATGATAAATTAGATAAGATGGAGTATAATGATATTAAAGCTACAAGTTACAACAATAAAATTTATTTAATAAGAGGGGGTTCAGTAGAAGTAACAAAGTGTACTATACAAGAATATGATCCTATAAATAAAAATATAAAAACAAAACTTGAAGTATCTAATGTAGGATATATAGCATCAGTTGCAACTTTAGGGGATGATATATATATGACTGGAGAATTCAATGGTTTTGGTACAGATAAAACAGTTGTTAAGGCATATAATCCAATAAAAAATATATTAAAGGATAAAGCATCATTAACTAAACCTCTTAATGATGGAGGTCTAATGACAATAAATAATAAGCTATATAAAATTGGTGAAAATGTAGAGGTTTATGATAGTATCAACAATAAATGGAAAACTACTTATTCTGATGTAATAAAATATTCTGGTTATTCACTAACAGCAGTTAAAAATAAGGTGTTTTTTATTGGGGGAACTAATAATATTGGTGCAGGTGGTGCAACAAATGATGTAAAAGCTTTAAATTTGAAATAGAAATAAAATATGTACAATAGATGATTTAAGTTTTATAGCTTAGATCATTTTTTTAATGAAGTTATATACAAATATTAGAGGATTTCAATTGTAAATTACCTGTATTTGTAATATACTACAGATGTAATATAAATTTTAAGGAGGCTTTTTATGAAAAATTATCCTAGTATTTCTGACGCTGAATGGATTGTTATAGATGTCCTGTGGAGCAGAAATCCTTTGACATCCACTGAAATTATAGAGGAAGTATCTAAAACAAATGATTGGAATCCAAAGACTGTGCATACGCTTATAAGTAGACTTGTTAAAAAGCAAGCAATTACTGCTGAAAAAGTAGGAAACTTTTATAGTTATTATCCTAATTATACTAAGGAAGAGCTTAGTAATTATGAAACAAAGTCATTTTTACAAAAAATTTATAATGGATCAATAAATATGCTACTTTCTAATTTTCTTAAAGAAGAGAAATTAAACTCAAAGGAAATCGATGAACTTAAACAAATATTAAAAGAAAAAAAAGAATAGGAAAGGTATAGGAGAATGCTTCAAGTTATTTTTAACTTTATTACAAATATTTCTGTTACAGCAGCATTAGTTGCTTTAATAGTAATAGTAATAAAGCTACTCTTTAAAAACAAATTGCCAGCTTCTTGGCATTACTATGTTTGGCTTTTAATAATTATTAGACTTATAGTTCCAGTTTCATTTTCGAGTAGTTTTAGTATATTTAATTTGGATTATAATAAGCATGTATCTACAATTTCAAATAAACCAGTATTTAAAGAGGTTAAAGATGAAATCTCAAATATTAATAAAAGTGGGGATCAACCAACTACCATTAATAATGCAAATTCAGAAGATACGAAAGAAAAATATAAAGAAATTATTAAGAGTAAATCTATTTTTATAAAGTTTTTTAAAGGTGCTAATTTGTTTGCGATAACTTGGTTAATTATTGGCTTAAGTTTATTAAGTTATATAGTATTTTCTTATGTTATATTTCTTCATAAAATAAAGGCTTATTGCAAAGAGTCAGATGATGAATTACTACCAATTTTACAGGTAGTAAAAGATGAACTTAAAATTAAAAGAAGTATACCTATTTACTTTACAAACCTAATAAATACACCATGCATAATTTCTGTGATAAAACCTAAAATATTAATTCCAAAAGACTATAAGAATACTGTTTCAAATAATGAATTTAAATATATATTTTTACATGAATTAATTCATTATAATAAAAAAGATTTAATATTTAATTGGGTTTTTACTTTGGTAGTGATTATGCATTGGTTTAATCCTATAGTCTGGCTATGCTTTTTCTTAATGAAAAAAGACTGTGAATTATGTTGTGATTTCTTTGCTATGAAACATCTTAAACAAAATGAACGTATAGAGTATGGTGAAATACTAATAAAGTTAGCAGAATTTTGTTCAAATAACAGAAAAGAATTAACGACACCTGGTATGGCTTCTATTGTTAACAAAAATGCTTTAAAAAGAAGAATAATAATGATACCTAGATTTCAAAATACAAGAAAAAGAACTATTTGTTTAATAATTTTAGTAACTGTAGCTACACTTCTTATTCTTTTAACGGATAAAAAAGTTACCCAAAGTGGAATTTCAGATAAGCAAATAGCAAGAGCTTCAGAGTTATATGATGATGAATTAAAAGAAGCACTTAAGGAGGATAAGAAACCTTCTAATGCAAATATAGATATAAAAGATAAAACAAAAAAATCTATTAAAATAAAAGATGAAAAACCTAACACAGATACTAATAAAGCAGATTTAAAAGAAGACAATAAGATATCAAATAATGATGACTCTAATACTAATAAAAGTAGTCAAAATATGTTTTATTCAAATGGAAAGTTAGGCTTTATAATGAGATTTCCAAGTGAATGGAAAGATAAATATGTAATAGAAGAACAGAATAAAGATTATCCTTATGGTGTAAAGGTATATTTTAAATCAAAAAATAGCGATAAAAAAGAATGTATTTTTTATATAACTGAAAAAAATGATGATATTGATGAAGAAAATGTTGAAAATGTATCTAAAAGAATAAATAATACTTTTGAAGCTAGAGATATAAGATATATTATAGGTAGAAATAAAGGTGAGGGTCCAACTAAGAATAGTCCAGATTTTAAGGAATTTAATAAGATGGTTGGTGAAGCAGAAAATGTTATAGAAACACTGGAAATTTTACGTTAAAGTAACTTTTAATTTTTGGAAAGTTATCATTGAGGACAATTTTTAATTACTAATTAGAAAAGAATTAAGAAAAATCAATCTGATGAAATTTTAAATAGTAGAGTCAATAACTTATATCTTGTGGAGGAAAAAAATGAAAAGATTAAATAAAATACTTTTCATTGTTTTAATTGGTTGTAGTTTTATAGTAACTAATATATTTATTTCAAATTATATAAAAACAATGGAGAATAAGAATATAAGTAATAGAAAATTTATTACAAGCGAGAATAAGGGAGAAGATGATGACAACCCTATATCAATAGTTAAGAAGAATATAAATAGGACAGGTTTTAAAGAAAAAGAAAATAAAGAATTAAAACCTGAAGAGAAAAAGTGGATGGAACAAAATGTAATAGTGCCAACTAAAATAGTTCCTAATAAGTATTATAAGGGAAATGATAATAAGGATGAAAATTTGCCTAATATAGGGAATGATATTGTTGAATATACTGATTACAAAGGAGATAATAAAAGAAGTATTTCTAATAATTATGCAAGTATACAACCATTAGAAAGTGAAGAGCTTCCAGATTTTGTAGATAATAGTCAAAGGGATGCGTTTCCTGAGATAAGATCTCAAGGTTTTATAAGTTCAAGTTATTCTTTTGCTACAACTTATTATCAAATGACATATATGGAGGCATTGCAGAATGGTTGGAACACAAAAAATTCATTAAATAATAATAAAATGTCACCAAGATGGACATATAATTTATCTAATGGAGGTAGTACATTACAATCAAGTTATATAGATAACTATAGAATATTAAAAGAACATGGGTGTGCATTATGGAGTGATTTTCCTTATGATGGTGATATTTTAGATAGTAAAAATTATTTAGAGTGGTGTACTAATGGAGATATTTGGAGAAATGCAACAAAGTATAGAATAGATAAAGTTGGAATAGCTACAATTGGAAAGGGATCTGATAAGACGGCTATAAAAGGACCTAAAGATTCTAGTTTAAATAATGTAAAACAATTATTAAATAATGGATACGTCATTAATGTAGGTACTCATATTTATTCTTGGAACTATGCTAAAGCTAAGGATGATAAAACTACTGATAAGGATAATAAATATGTAGGGATGAAGCTTGCAACTAGTATGAATGGTGTTGATGGAATTAACTCTATGATATTAGTAGGATATGATGATAATATTTGGGTAGATATTAATAACGATAATAAGGTTCAAGAAGGTGAAAAAGGTGCATTTAAAGTAGCAAATTGTAGGGGCAAGAAATTTGGGAAAGACGGATTTTATTGGGTTTCATATGATGCTTTTAATAAAGTTTCTTCAGTAAAAGGAGTAGTAAATAGTGAGGGTAGAGAAAGTATTTTTGATAATAGTTTTATTTTTATTACAGTTAGAAATCAAACAACACCAAAAGTTATGGCCCAATTTACATTAAATCATAGTGATAGGTCACAAATTAATATTGAATTAGGGATTTCTGACTTAGAATCTTCAAATCCACAGCAAATTTATAAAATAGATGCACTAACTAGTGAAAGTAGAGTTGCATTTGATGGAGGATATGATGCTGTAGATGCAACCTTTACTATAGATTATGACAATATTTTAAATTTATATAGTAATATTAATTTAGATAAAGGTAAGAAATTTTATATTACAGTAAAAGATAATAAAGTTGGAAATCCATTAGTTGTTAAGGATTTTAGTTTGGTAGATGAAAATGGGAAAAAATTAGCTAAATGTGTAAATAGTTTACCAAGTAAGCCAGTAGATAATAGCAGCATTACATTATATGCCAATTATAAGACTTCTAATTATACAAAAAATATAGAAGGGGCTACTTTTGAGAATAAACAAACAATGCAAGTTAAGAGAGCTAATCCTATAGTATTTACTTTTAATAATAAGATCTATGCTATGGGAGGCGATACTGGAGATACACACTCAATAGAAGTATATGATCCTGATACTGATAAATGGACAATTAAAGGTAACATTCCTTCAGGAATAGATATTTCAGTAACTGTTTGGCATGAGAAAAAAATATATGCAATTGACCAAACAGCTGGGAAAATATATATATATAATCCTATAGATAATAGTTTTAAACTACAATATGACAAATTAGAACCAGCAATTGCTCTTAAAGCAATAAGTTACAAAGATAAAATTTATTTAATGAGTGGAGGTACAGTAGAAACAGAAAAAGGTATTATACAAGAATATAATCCAATAAAAAAGGAGATAAAGACTAAACTTGAAATACCTAAAATAGGGCCTTTAAAATCGATTGAAACCTTAGATGATGAAATATATATAATTGGAGATTTACAAGGTTTTGGAGTAGATTCACAAGTTACTAAAGCATACAATGTAGTAACCAATAAATTAGAGGATAAAGGACTTCTAAATCAAAAAATTGCACACAATAGATACTATTTTGACAATTCATTAGTAAATTTAAATAATAAATTATATAAGATTGGGAATACCATAGAACTTTATGATAAGACCAAAGATAAATGGGAAGTTGTTTATTATGATATGTTAAGATATTCTGATTATTCTGTAACAATTTTAAATAACAAGGTATTTTTAATTGGAGGATCTATTGATGTTGGAGCTGGTGAACCTACAAATGAAGTAAAAGTTTTAAATATAAAATAGGATAAAAATAAATTTAAAGGATGATTTAAGGATTAGGTCTTAGATCATCTTTTTCATTATATTCAATAAAAAATATAAAATTATAGTTGATTTAAAATAAATTGTTTAACAATAATTACATAAATTTGTTTAAATAAAATAATCTAAAATAAAAAAATAGGGCTAATCAGATTGAACAAAAATGTTCAATTTGATACAGCCCCTTATTTGAATATATCTGAAAGATTAAATTTTAAATTTTCAAAAACTGTACTAATGTAGGTATCTTCTTTATTAAATACTTTAGGTGTTTTATATACATTATCTATTAAGCTGTATTGAGTTATAGAACCATTTGGTTCAACTATATTATATTCAAGCACTTTAAATTTCTGATATATACGAGCTTTAATAAAATAATCATTATCAGAATATTTTTCTGAAACTACTTCAAAAATTATTTTAGGGGATGAAATAAAACTTTCGCCTAGTGTTTTAGCATCTTCGCACATAACAAAAATATCTGGAAGAAATCTATATTGTTCTGATTCATTTTTAAATATAACTTCTATTTGTTCGGCGAAGGGCTCACATTTACTTCCATCAAAAAATATATCAAGCTTTGATAAGATTCTTCTAACTATTCTGTTATGATTTTGGGAGGTTCTTGAACTAAATAAAATTTCTCCATTTAAGTATTCACAAATACCATCATATTTACTTTGAATTTCTTCAAATTCGTCTGGTGTAATAAAGACATTTCTTATAGGTTCCATACATAACCTCCTAAATCTAATATATTTTAATAATATTATATAATATTATTGACAAATAAGAAACATTTAATAATAGGTATTATGATAAAACCAGGAGATTTAATCTAAGTAAGAAATAGATTTTAGGGAAACTCCTTTTCATGTGTATTCGAATAAGTAAGTTCAATTAATTAAATCAAAGATTTAGAATTCCACTTAAGTTCACATTAACTAAATTTAAAATTTGTAGGTTTACTTAATGTAAATATATAAGGTTATATTGGTGTTTTGGAAAAGTTATATACTCATAGTTATTACATTTAAATATTTTTAATTATATTTGTAAAAATGTTTACACAAATATTTGTAATACTTTAATAATGTTTGTTATGTTTAAAAATAATTAAATTAATAGAAGTTAATTTACGATAAAATTATAGACAAGTTAATTTTATAAGAAAGAGAGAGTTTATGAATAAGAATATAAAAAACGGAAGAAATATTTTAGCATTGATAACTCTATTATATTTTGGAGTTCAATTATTAATTGAAGATAATAAGACAGTTTATTTAATATGGAATGTTATATTAGCTTGGATACCTCTTTTATTTGCAATAGGATTTTTAAAGAGAAACTCTAGCAAGAAAAGAGTAGTAAGGATTTTTTCTTACATAGAAGGCTTTTTATGGATGATATTTTATCCAAATTCAATATATGTTATTACAGATTATATACATTTAAGCTTAGCAAAGTTTTATAGTTTTGATCCAAGTTCCTCTAGTTATGACTTTGAAAAAGTAATTTATAATTATGATTTTAAAGATTGGAATCAATTTCTAACTATATCTATGGCTACATTTTTAAGTACAGCTTTAGGCTTTATTTCATTAATGCTTATCTATAGATGGATAAAAGATAAAATTGGTAAAAAGGTGTCTATAATTTTTGCTATAGTGGTTAATATACTAGCTGGATATGCTATTTACCTAGGAAGGTTTATAAGGTTTAACTCTTGGGATATAGTTACAAATCCTTTTGGGTTAATAAAGTTTGTTATATCAAATTTAAATTTAAGGGCATTTCAGTTTACCATATTTTTTGCAGCATTAAGTATATTCATATGTTTAATGTTTTATTTAGCTCATTATATGATAAGGGATGAAGACAATTAGATAAGACTGGCTTAATTTTTTGTAAATTTGTTAGCTATTTTATGTTTTGGATTTGTTAAAGAACTATTTTGAAAATTGATTATTATAATATGAAAAGACTAAAAGAAACTTTAAAAGTTCTTTTAGTCTTTTTCACGGGGATATTTTGAGAAAAAGTAATTATTTTTTATGTAGAGAATACTTATATATATTTATAGTATTATCTACAGTCTCAATAAAGAAGAGTTCAGAAGTAATTTGAAGTGTGTTTTTGAAAAGAAATTTAATGTTTGAGATTATATCTTCAAGATACGCTTTGGGATAGGTTTCCACAAAAATTAAACTATCTAGAGTTAGGGATAATCTATTTATAATTTTTGAGTAATCTTTTGGATATAACATTAAATAATACTTCTCTTCAATTTTAATTTTATCAACACACATAGATGAACTCCCCTAAATAAGATAATTGACTTAAACAAGACAAGTATAACTCTATAAATATAATTTGAGTTACAAAATGTATAAAAGCTACAATTTAATGTATGAAATTAACGTTATTCAATGTTTTATATATAACTATACATAATAAAGCAATTTCATACACGAAATAAACACTTTCATACAAAAGTTTACATTTTGTGGATAAAATATAGTATGGTATATGTAAGTAGATAAAAGGGGAGAAAATTTTGATACTTAAAATTGTAAGAAAGATAACAGATTTTATAGCCAAAGCAAATAATATAACAGATGAATATAAAATTGATAGAATTAGGTATGGGATAGAAGTCATAGTTAAAGAAGGAATAAAATTTACCTCTTTATTGTTAATTTCAATCTTATTTCACAAAGTTCCAGAGTTTATTATTATAACAGCTTTAATAGTTGGAATAAGAAGACGAATAGGTGGAGGACATTGTAAAGGTTTTGTTAGTTGTTTTGTCAAAACTAGCATATTTTATATAAGTATATTTTTAATATCATCTAATATTTCAAGGATAAACATTATTGGACAAGTTGTTATTAGCCTAATAACAATATATGTTTTATTAACTGTAAAGTATAAAACAAAATTGGTGGCAGAAGGAAATAGAAATCAAAATTTTAAAATAAAATTAAAGGTAATATTAATATATATACTTGTTCTAGCTATTACAGTACAGAGTAATAATGATTCCTATATTAATACTACATTATTAACTTCGCTTTATATAATTTATGAATATATTAAAAAAGAAGGAGTGGTTATTAAAATGAGACTTTTAGGTTGTAAAAAAAGACTTACTAATCATTTGATGACACTGGCATTAATTGTAGGTGCTGCCTCTTTAAATGTAAAGTGTGAAATATGGTGGGAAGAAATCGAATTACCATTAGATGTAAGAGAAGATAAATAATAAAAAGGTATTTCTAAAAATATTTAGAAATACCTTTTTAATCTTAAAATAGAAATATATACTATTTTGGCTTACCATGCTATAATATTTTAGGGTGATATAATGAGAATTTTGATAATAGAAGATGAAATTATACAAAATGAAAATCTTGTAAAAATAATTAAGAAAAATTATCCTAATCTTAGTGTATTAAGTGGATATAGTTGTAAAGACACTAGGAAAATAATAAAAGAAAATGAAATTGATTTGTTTTTTGTAGATGTAAATTTACCTGATGGGTCAGGTGTTGATTTAGTAAAAGAGATAAGGAAAATACATGGATACGAACTAAAAGGAGTAGTATTTATAACAAGTCAAATGTTTCAAATAGTAGATGCGTTTAAGAGCACTCATTGTTATGATTTTTTAATAAAGCCTTATGATGTAAATGATATAAAAAAGATTATAAATACTTTTTATAAGAGTGATGGTATACAAGCTTCTAAAGATAATAAAGCTTATACTATAATTCCTATAGACAATAATTTAAGCTTTAAAGTTTATCATGATGATATTATATTTGTAGAATATTATTGTAGACAATGTGTAATACACACTACCAAGGGTGAAATAATATGTAAAAGATTATCTTTAGGTAAGATATTAAATGAAATAAAATCAGATACAATTCTTCAGTCTCATAAATCATACATAGTAAATACAAAATATATAAATAAAATAGAAAAAAATTATACAAGAAGTTGGGATATTACTTTTTCAGGAATAGAAAAGGTAGCGCAAGCTTCTGCAAATTATATTGAGAATGTCTTTAATGCCTGGGAGAAAAAAGCGTGAATATAAATTCTTATATTGAAATATTTGCTATGGTGATGATTTATAGTATTATATCTAAAAAAGTAAATGTAAGAAGTTGTATTATAAACTTGATAATAGCAATAATTTGCTCTATAAAAAGTGAGTATATTAGTTTTGTAGATTCTAATATAATTAATTTAGTAACATCAATAATTATTATAATACTTATATTTAAGCTTATATATAAAGCTAATATTAATGAGACAATAATTAGACTTCTTATTTGTGTTGTAATTATGCTGGTAGCAGAAGCGGGTGTAGGGATAATAGCAGGGGTTTTTAAAATTGATACTTCAGGTTATGGATTAACTTTGATTTTAATTTTATCTCTTACAATTATTGGCATAATTACAGAATTATTTATTAAAGATTTTATAGTAGAATTAGAGTATAAAATTTTAGATAATATAAAAATATATTCACTGCCTATTTTTAATTTTTTATTATTATTATTTATTTTTCAATATATAAGTAAAAAAATAAATTTTGAGAATATAGAAATGACATGTTTATTTTTTGCAGCTTTATCAATAATAGTTATAAATATTATTGCAACAAGTTATATAACAAAAGAAATTAGGTTAAAAAAGGCTTTAGAAATCGAAAATCAGTACAATCCTATTTTAGAGCAGTATTTTGAAAGCTTAAAAGCTACAGAACATGAGTACAAAAATCATTTAAACATTATATATACAATGCTTGAGGTTTCAGCTGATGATGAAATTAGAGATTTGGTAAAAGGATATATAAAGAATACAAAAAATCATGATCATTTGGCTAAGTTAATGTATTTAGATAATCATGTTTTAAAATCTTTAATCTATAGTAAAACTTGCGAAGCTGATGTTAAAGGTATTAAGTTTGAGTATAGTATAAATACAAATATCAAAAACTTAAAGCTTGATAATACAGAGCTTGTTATTTTGCTTAGTAATTTACTTAATAATGCTATTGAAGCAGCAGAGGTTAGTGAAAGAAAGCGAGTTAATTTATCAATTGAAGAAATAATGTTAAGTGGTAAAGAAAAATATAGAATAACAGTTAAAAACACAGTTAAAGATATAAAGATTTTAAATGTATCGGAAATATTTGCAAAAGGGTATTCAACAAAGGGAAAAAATAGGGGGTTTGGGTTATATAATGTACAAAAGCTTATTAAAAGATTGAATGGTGATATCACTATTGAAATAGATGAAGATGTTATTATTATTGAAATAATTATGTAAAGAAATTTAACTAATAGGTATAAATTTATATTAATTAATGGAAGAATATTATAAATTATGAAAGGCAAAAATATAAATATAAACAGATTTAAAAGATAAGTAAAAATAGGTTATATTGTAAAAAGTAACTTAAATTAAACTGATATATGACTAAAGTAATATAAAACATATTACCTTCTCCACTAAATAGTGGAGAAGGTTTTTTATATAATAAAATCATGGAAGATGAAATTAACACCAAAGCTTGGTGAAAATCAGGAGGATATAGATTATGAAAGTTGTAAATATTGAAGGTTTAGTAAAAAGGTTTGGAGATAATATAGCGGTTGATAATTTAGATTTAGTTGTTGAGGAAGGAGAGATATTTGGTTTATTAGGACCTAATGGTGCAGGAAAAAGTACAACAATAAATATGTTAACAGGGGTTTTGAAACCTAATCATGGGAAAATAACAATCCTAGGTAAAGAATCAGCAGGTTTTTCTAAGGAAGTAAAGAGGCAAATGGGTATAGTACCACAAAGCATAGCTGTTTATATGGATCTTACAGCAGAGGAAAATGTAAAATTATTTGCAAGTCTTTATGGCTTAAAGGGGGAAGAACTTAAGAAGGCTGTAGAATATGCTTTAGATTTTACAGGACTTTTAGAGCATAGAAAGGGTAAAGCTAAAACATTTTCAGGTGGTATGCAAAGAAGATTAAATATAGCTTGTGCAATAGCACATAAACCAAAGCTTGTAATAATGGATGAACCTACAGTAGGTATAGATCCACAATCAAGAAATCATATATTAGAAGCGGTTAAGAGACTTAATAAAGAGGGCTGTACAGTAATATATACAACTCATTATATGGAAGAAGTTGAGGAAATATGTTCAAAGATAGCTATAGTAGATCATGGTAAGGTAATAGCAGAAGGAACTAAAGAAGAGCTTATATCCTTAGTTACAGATATTCAAAGCTTAAATATAAAAGTTGACAATTTAAATAAAGAAATATTATATGATATAAATAATATAACTGGTGTAGTTTCAGTAGATTATGAGGATGAAGAAAGCCTTTTAACTATAAACTCTAAGATGGAAATAAATAATTTGAATAAGATAATAAATTATTTTGCAGATAACAAATTAAAGATTAAGGATATAGGTTTTAAGAGCATAAACTTAGAAACAGTTTTCCTTAACTTAACAGGTAGGAAATTAAGAGATTAGGAGTGAGGTAAAATGAAGTTTTTAAGGTATGTTTTTTATGATATATTAGCCAATTTTAGATCTAGGGCTGGTATAGTTTCAATGATAGTAATGCCAATAGCAATAATGACCATTTTAGGTGTAGCACTTAAAAATATGTTTGTAAATACCACAAGTTTTGATACAACAAAAGTTATATATGTAGATAATTCTAAAGGAAAAACAAGTGAAATATTTAAGATATTTAAAGATGAAAGTAAAAATTATAAGGTAGAAATTACAAAAGTAGATACTTTAGAGGAAGGTAAAGATCAAGTAAAAAGAGAAAATGATAAGGTTCTTTTAGAGCTTACAGAGGATAAAATTTCGGTTTATGAAAATAATTTAAAGTCTATGAGTGTTGATTATGTTATTTCTTGTATAAAAGGAATAAGCCAAAGATATGATATATATTCTAATATAGCAAAGGTTTCACCACAGGGAATAAGTAAAATAGATAATGATTTTTCAAAGGATTATAGTAAGATAAATGAAGTATCTATAGGAAGAGATTTAACTTCTTTTGATTATTATGGAATAGTTGAAATAACTATGATGGCATTATATGGTTCAATGTTTACTCTATTTGCATTTCAAGGATATAGAAGACATTCTATAGAAGATAGATTAACTCAAACAGGAAACTCTAAGATATTTTATGTTGCGGGAACAGTAGTAGCAAAATTTATATTGACATTAATAACATTAGTGCCAGGTATCATATATTCAAGATTTGTATTAAAAGTATATTGGGGAAATGATTTCTTCTCAATCTTTGTAATATTATTAACTATTATATTTTTTGCAGTTACAATAGGAGCTCTTTTTGCAACACTATTTGATGATGAGAAGGTTGCGTCTATGATACTAAATTCTGTAGTAATACCTGTAATATGCTTCTTCGGTGGAAGTTATATGTATATACCAGATGACGTAAAAGGTATTTTAGGAAGTGTAGTAAAAATAAGTCCTTTAAGATGGACAAATAAAAGTATATTAAATATAGTTTATTCTTCAGATTACAGCAATATGGGAACTGCATTATCAATAAATATGGGATTTGGAATAATGTTTTTAGTAGCAACATTTATGATATTAAAGAGAAGGGAGGCTTAAATCATGTATGTTTTATGGAATTTAGTGAAAAAGAATTTTAAGCTTCTATTTTTAAAAAAGACTAGCATAATAGCATTTATAGTACCAGTAGTTTTTACTTTGGTTTGTATGCAAATCGGAAGTATGTATAGTTCAGGTTTAAAAATAGGACTAATAGATAAGGACAATACTTTAACATCAAGAGCTTTAATAAATTCAGTAAAGGACTTACAAGGAGATAAAATTAAATTTGTAGATGCGGATAAAGATACAGATTTAAAGGCAAAAATATTACAAAAAGATTTAGATTTAGCTATAACAGTAGATGAAGGTTTTGAAAATAGCGTAAAAAAGGGAGCGGCAAAAGAGTATGAAATAACAGCGATAAAAGGAAGCAATGTTCAAAACTTCACAAAGGATTTAGTTAATTTTCAAATAAAAAATCTTAATGATTTAGGAAAAGCTTCTCTAGGGAATGATGTTAAATTTAATGAAATGGTTAAGTCTTATAGTACACAGGAAGATATAGTAGATCTTAAAAGTATAAAGGATGTTGGTTCACATTATTCAGCAACTAAAAGTACAGTTGGAGTATTAATCTTTTTCTTATTAATTAGAGCATTAGCTACATCAAGTTTAGTTAAGAAAGAAAGAGAGGATAATACTTACACAAGAACATTTATGGCACCAGTTTCTTCAGTGCAATATTTAGGTGCAAATATAATAGCAAATGCAGTTATATTAGTAATTCAAATATTAGTTGTTCAGATAGCTATGCAGTATATATTAAAGCTTGATACAGGAGTAAGCTTTGGTCTTATGTTTTTACTATTATTCTTAATAAGCTTAGTAGCAGTAGGTATAGGGACATTATGTATAGCCTTATTTAAGGATGAACAATCAATTTCAATATTTATGAATTTAATTATAATGGGTACTTGTATGATATCAGGTTGCTTTGTACCTGAAGAAATGCTCCCAAATAAGGTGAAAATGGTTGCCTTATTTACCCCTCAAAAATGGGTTATGGATGGTATATCAAAGCTTCAATTAGGTATGACAATTAATGATATAGCTTTAAATATAATAATATTAATAGCTTTTGCAGTAGCATTGTTTATGATAGCAGCCTTTAAGATGAAGATATCAGAAAAAGAATATAACTAAAAGTAGAAATCCCTCAAGGCTTAAAGTCTTGAGGGTTATTTTATATAAGAAATCAAATAAAATTTTCAATTAAACATAGTACGACGCTTATAGCTAGCTGATATGCGTTTAAAATATGCTTTTAGAAGTTTAAAGTTTAAATATGCTATGAGAAAAAATATAATGGCAAGTGGAATAGCATATAAAAGACTTAAACTTTGAGGCAATGGTTCATTATACCAAAGCATAGTTATCCATGTAGCACCAAGTGTACGTAGTATGCCACCTATAATTAGAGCAATTGAACCAATTCCAAAACCAAAGGCTAGAGCGCCACAAAAAGGTACGATGAAAAGGCTTGAAAATCCTGTAAATATAAAGAAGGGGATACATTTTAAAAATTTATTTTGTTTAATATAATAATCACCCATATAAGCTTTTGCAAGCATTTTAGGATTACCTAATCTATATAGTATATCTGCTTCATTTTCACCTGCGGCTAAAGCATCATTGATATTTTGTTCAATTTCTCTTAGAACATCTTCTTTTTCTTCTTTTGGGAGTGAACTTAAATTTTTAGTAAGCTCTTTTATATAACTGTTTTTATCCAATTAAATCAACCTCCTTTAGATTTAACAATTCATCAATGGAATTATTGAAATTTCCCCAAGTTACAGACATAGAATCCAATAGTTCTTTCCCTGAGTCGGTAATTTTATAATATTTGCGAGGCGGACCACTTTCTGATTCTTGCCAGTAAGATTCAATATGTTGTTCCTTTTGTAAACGGCGAAGAAGTGGATATAATGTTCCTTCGGTTATGGCAAGGGAATCCCATTTGCTAAGGTTCAAAACAAGTTCATAGCCATAGGTAGGTTTTTTACTTATTAAAATTAATATGCAAAATTCCATAATTCCACGGCGAAGTTGTGAAATCCATTCTATATTTTTCAATTTTTTCCACCTCCTTAATACTAGTATATCACATAGTACTTTGTTCTACAAGGTACTGTGTGGTATATTTTTGATAAAATATAAAAAATAGAATAAAAATATGGTAAAATTAGACTTGAGATTAATTTATGAGGTGAAGTATGAGTAAAAAGAAAAAAAGAATACTAGTTATACTTTGTAGTGTATTAGCAGTAATTCTGGTTTCTATTGCTGGGTATTATGGATATAAAGCAATGGATAAATCAAAAGCAGAAGCTAAAAAGAAAGAACTATTAAGTATTCTAAAGGGAAATGAGAATAAGCAAATAGAGCTTAAGGATGGGAGAAGCTTTTATAAGTTAGATGTGGCATTAGATGAGAATAGAAATATAATATATGGCTATGAAAAGGTAAAATTTAAAAATAATTATAAGGATGAATTAAAGGAAGTTGTATTCCATCTTTATCCAGATTCTTATAGTAAGAAAGACACTATGCCTACTATAGGGCCTATTCCAAGAATGTTATTAACTGAAGAAAATTATGGTAAGATAGATATAGATAGGGTTAGTTTAAATGGAGAAGACTTAAGTTTTGTAGATAAAAATCAAGTTTTAAAGGTACCTTTAAAGAGCACATTAAAGCCAGAGGAAACAATAGAGTTAGATATTAAATTTTCTTTGAAAGTGCCAAAGGGAACAGATAGACTTGGATTTAAAAACGAACAATATTCTATAACTAACTGGTATCCAATACTTTCAATTTATGATGAAAAAACAAAAACTTTCGATGAAACACCTTTTTATCCTGTAGGTGAATCTAATTATGCCAATTGTTCAGATTATGAAGTAAATATAATTGTTCCTAAGGACATGGTTGTTGCAAGCAGTGGAAATGTTGAAATTAAAAATAAGGATAGAAATCATGATATAGCATCTTGTAAGGGAACTAATATAAGAGATTTTGATTTTTTTATGAGCAAAGATTATAAATGTTTAACTAAAACTCAAAACGGAATAACTATTAAGAGTTATTACTTAAAGTATAAAGAAACTGGAGAAAGAATGCTAAATCTTGCTTCAGAATCTATAGAATTTTTTAATAAAACTTTTGGTAAATATCCTTATAATACTTATAGTGTGGTTGAAACATATTTAAGTGGAGGAGCTATGGAATATCCCAATATAACTCAAATGGGACATTATAAGAAGCTACCCAGTGAATATAGTAATGATAGTAGGGATTTTTTAGATGAAGCAGTAGTTCATGAAACGGCTCATCAATGGTGGTATTCAACTGTTGGAAATAACGAATTTAAGGATCCAATTTTAGATGAATCTTTTACATCTTATTCAACTGCATTGTTTTTTGAAAAGAAGCTTGGTGAAGATGATGAATATTCAGTTAAAAATTACGTAAAGACAAGTAAAAAACCTAATGATGTTATATACAGGCAATCAGATAAATATGACTGGATGACACTTGAACTTTATGTATATAAATTAGGACCAGCTGTTATAGAAGATTTAAGAAAGAAAGTAGGAGAAGAAAAGTTCCTAGAGATATATAAGACTTATTATGAAAAATATAAGTTTAAAAATGCTACTTTAGATGGATTTCTAGAAGTAGTAAAGGAGAAATCAGGTCAAGAAGTTAGTGATTATATAAAAGATGAATTTACAAAACCAGGATATATAAATAATAATTAAAAATTTGGATAAATTTCAAAAATAAAGACATCCTAAAGTTAAGGGATGTCTTTATTTTACTCTAACAGCAACGATAACAATTATTTGTTAATAATTATTTAACAAAATAGACTTAAATCTGCCATAAAATACATTTATTATTTATAGAATAGTAAATATTTAATTGAAACGTGTAGCTATTAAAATTAATGGAATTAGATTTGATTTTTTTAAAGGAAACTTCTTTTCATGTTCATTCAAAGGAGTATTCTTTTTGAGTAAGTTCATATTAACCAAATTCAAAATTTGGATGTTCATTTAACTTAGAATACCCAAATTGAAATTCAGATTCTAACTTAAAAATATAATGATTGGAGAGATAAAAATGAAAAAAAGCTTAATAATAGGAATTATATTAGCAGTTGCTATAACAGCTATGGGATGTTCTACTAAAAAAAATGAAGGAAAAAATACTGATAATCAGACACAAAGTCAAACTCAAAATCAAGGGCAAAGTCAAACTCAAAATAAAACAGAAGATAATAAACAAAATAAAACAGATACAACTCAAAAAACATTTACATTAGAAGAACTTAAAAAATATGATGGACAAAATGGTAATAAAGCTTATGTTGCAGTTGATGGAAAAGTCTATGATGTAACAAATGCAGAGGAATGGAGAAATGGAAAACATAAAGGTGGTGTAACTGCTGGTAAAGATTTAAGCAACGAGATAAATAATTCGCCACATGGAAAAGATGTATTAAAGGATCTACCAGTTGTTGGAGTTTTAAAGTAAATAAGATTAAGTAATATTTTAATTTTTAATTAGGAGTAGGGGTATATGAAGGAGAAAAAAAAGTATTTAATAAATAATGCTAAGGAAAGACTTTATGTTAATATTGGTATAGGAATTTTAATTTTAGCATTTATAATAGTTATTCTATTAATCTTAGGGAGTATAGATTTAAGTTTTATAGCACCAAGAACATTAAGAAATTTTAAGAAGTTAGCTGGCAATATTGCATTAATAGGTTTTACTATTTCATTTGCATTATTTGTAGTTAGAAGAGTTATGAAACTTAGTTTTTTAAAGGATTTTAAAAAATATATAATGGTTTTAGCAAAATACGTAAGACAATTTCATGCACCAATAGCTTTAGTAGCTGGAGCTTTTATATCATTGCATGCTTATTTTATGTTACAACATGGTTTTATTATGAATACAACCTATATTACAGGATTATCAGCTTTAATATTAATAGGAATTCAATTAATAGCAGGCTTTTTTAGATATAAAAGAATAGGAGTAAAGTTTCATTTAATATTAGGAATAATCACTATGGTACTCATGGTTATTCATTGGTTAGTAGCATAGTTAATTATTATATATTAAAAAAGTCCTAGGATTCTAGGGCTTTTTATTATGATTAATTATTTAAGAAGATTGTCTATATGATATTATTGCGCCTATAGTAGCGCTGAGAAATATACCAAGTAATATAAAAAACATACCTATGTAATTTAGAGAACCTGTCTTAAAGAAAAAATCATAAGCTAATAAGAAGCATAAACATATAAAAATTATTATAAATAGAATAGCTATAAATTTTTTAATTTTAAAAACCTCCTTTATACTAATTTAGTATAACCAAAACTAAAAAAGCTATTCTTATTAATTGATTATAAGTATAGGGGTAGTAGCTTCCCAGTATAGCTTACTTTTAAAATAAAAAATAAGAACAGTGACTAAAAAGCCACTGTTATTATATAAACAGTAACCTAAGACTAAAGTCTTAGTACTACTGGTAGCGAGAAGGTTGTCCTACAGAAATAACAAAACTTCATACTTTATAATATTTAAAAAGCTTAATATATGACACTAAAAATTAGAGATTTTAAGAATAAATTTGTCAGTTTAAAATAATAAAAATTTAACAGTGAACATTTTTGTAAAAAAATGTAACAAAATATCGTTTGTTATAAAAAACGACATTTTTAGTACATAAATATAGAAAAAATTATCAAAATGTGATAAAAATAAGTATATAGAGAAAATATGAAAAACTTTTGAAAAATTTATAAATGGAGGGTTACGGTGGAATCAATAACTAGTAACTTAGCAGTTAAAATTTGTACTATTAAAAATGGAGATGATTTAACTTATAAAAAGATTAAATATGGACTAGATGTTATATTCATAAATATTTCTAAATTTTTGATAGTATTTTTAAGTGCATTAATCCTTGGAATATTTAAAGAGGTTCTTATATTAAGTGTAGGTATGATAGTTATTAGACGTTATGCATTTGGTGTACATGCTAAAAGTAGCTTTGTGTGCACAATCTTAACTTTTGCTATGACTATAGGAGGAGTTTATATAGTTAAACAAATTAATTGTACAAACTATGTGTTAATAGGAGTATTTTTATTAACATCATTAATATTATCTATTTATGCGCCAGCAGATACTGAAAAAAGGCCTATAATAGGAGAGAAAAAAAGAAATAAATTAAAGCTTAAAGCTTTGGGGTCAAGTTTGGTATTATTTATAATTTGTATGTTTTTAAAAGATAAACAAATAGCTATGTTTATTATGGTGGGAACATTAGAGGCAGCTTTAATGACAACACCATTAATATATAAAATTTTAAAAGTGAGGTATAAGAATTATGAACAATATGAAAGAAAACTTAATTAATTCATTAGGAGAAAAAGTATTAGATACAGTTGGAAGCATGGCAATTAAGCTTACAGAAAAAGGTGCTGAAAAGTGTTATATGTGGGGAGGATATGAAACAGAATTTCCAATGGAATTAATTGAAGAAGAAAAATAGATTTAATAAATATATAAAATATTTATAAATATGACTAAATATGCTATTGTATTAATTAGGGGGGATATACCTATGATAAATTCAATAGCATTTTTATTTATAAGTATTTTAATATTAATAACAAGTATTTATTTAATAGGCATTATAAAACTAAGTATTAAAAATTTTGTATTAAACGTAATTATATGTACATTATTACTTGCTACATTTGCTGGGAAAACATATTTAATGTTACCTATATTTTTTATAATTATTAATATACTTTTATATATTGAGAATAAAAAGATTATAGTAAACCTAATTTCATCCATATTTGCAGTAATAATAAGTATATTTATAGATACTGTTCAGGTTTTTATAGTTAGAGATGTTCTTTGTATAAATTATCAAAACAACAATACTGTATACGTTATTATGCATATCACATTATTAATTGCCTCAAGCATTATAAGCTATGGTATAGGAAAAGTTATAAAAGGATTTAAATTTAATTTTAAAGATAAAAGATCAAATGGTAAAGAAAGCTTTATAGCTTTAGCTAATGTCATATTAACAGCAGCTATTTTCTACATAATAACAATGTTAATAAGATATTATGATATGAGCGTTAATATTATGAGAATAATAACTACAATAATAACTGTATACTTAATGTTAATGTTAGCTACAAGCTATTTGTTTATGAATTTTAATAGAAAAGAACAGGAATATGAAGCAAGAATAAGAGAGTTTGAACATCTAACTGAATATACTACGAATTTAGAAACCTTAAATACTGAGATGAGAAGCTTTAGGCACGATTATATAAACATTTTAACTTCGATGAGCGAGTACATAAAAGATGATAATATGAAAGAACTTAGAAAATATTTTAATGAAAAAATAGTTCCACTTGGAGAAAGTTTAAACAAAAAGAATTTAAGATTTGGTCTTTTAGGTAATATTAAAATACCAGAGCTTAAGGGACTAATTACATCCAAGGTTATTATGGCACAAGAAAGATACATAGAGGTATTTATAGATATAAATGAAGAAGTACATAAAATAAACATGGACATAATAGATCTTTGCAGGGTTGTTGGAATAATAATGGACAATGCTATAGATTCAGCAGAGAAGTCTAAAAATAAACTAATAAAGATTGCTTTAATAAATAAAAAAAATTCTGTTATATTTATAGTTGAGAATTCTTATGATGGTGAAGTTATTAAGCTTCATGAAATCTTTAAAAAGGGTTATTCAACTAAGGGAGAAAACAGAGGTCTTGGATTATATAATTTAAAAAATATATTAAGTTCTTATGAGAATGTGTACTTAGACACTGTTATAAATGAAGATGAGTTTATTCAAAATATAGAGATTAAAAATTGAGGTGAAGTATGTTAAGGGTATATTTGTGTGAGGATAACGAAAAACAAAGAGATGTATTTAGAATATTTATAAAAGAGACTATAGCTGCAGAAAAATTAGATATGGAGCTATATTTAGTCACAGAAAATCCATATATATTGCTTAATAGTGTAAAAGAAGACCCTAAGATTTCTTTATATTTTATTGATGTAGATTTAGGTGAAGACAAAAATGGAATAAAATTTGCAGAGCAAATAAGAGAATACGATCCTAATGGGTTTATAGTATTTATAACAACTCATGCTGAAATGTGCTATTTAACTTTTAAATATAAGGTAGAAGCTATGGATTATATAATAAAAGATAATTATTCAAGTATAAATCAAAATATTAAAAAATGCATTTTAGCTGCTAATAAAAAATATTTAAATAAGGCAAAAGAAGAAAATAAAAAGTTTGTTATAAAAAGTGATGATAGAGTAATAAAGATTGACTATAAGGATATATTATTTTTTGAGACTACAGAAATAAAACATAAGGTAAGGTTATACTCAGTTAATAGACAGGTTGAGTTTTATTCTCAGATGAAGGAAATAGAAGAAAAACTTGATGATAGATTTATAAGATGCCATAGAGCTTTTATAATAAATAAGGATAAAGTAAAAGAAGTAGACAAGAGTAATAGATTAATACATATGGAGGATGGACAAACTTGTTTTTTAGCAACTAGGGCATTTAAATATTTTAAATAAAGCGTTTAGTACTAAAAAACGAGCGTTTATTACAAAATGCGTTATTATTTTTAGATTTTTTGTTATTATTATGACATCGAAATCATATTAGGAGGAAATCTAAATTTATGAAAGATGCATCTATATTAATGAGTATAACTACATCATTTATGGCTGTATTAGCTTTGTTAACTCCAATAGATATATATGTAAAAATATTTGTTTTTATAAGTTTCTCGATACTTAGTCTAGTATTTTATAAATTGTCACGAGAAAAAAGGAAACCTTAAAAAACTATGCTTAAATTTAAAAGCATAGTTTTTTTTGTGAAGAAATTTATTTAAGAAAATTAACAAAGTAATAAATTAAATAGAGAGAAAATAAAATTTAACATAGGAAGAATATTATCAGAATCTTTCATGATTATTATTACACTTATTACAATTATGTATACTATTAGATATAAATTTTCTTAAAACCTAATATTTTTAGTTATTTAATTAATAAAGCTAGTATTTGAAACATAAAATTAATTAAATGATATGTAAAGAACGCATAATTTAATTAATTTAGGGTAAGGGGGTCTAGTATGAGTGCCTTAGAACAAATATCCTTTACTGGAAAAACAGAGTGCAATTTTGTAAGTATAGGTGGGGTAATTGATTATTATTTTGAAATAAAAAATAATACAGACAAGACTATTAAAAATGTTAACTTTCAGCCTATATTTGGTGAGGAGCTTAGTTTTGTTTCAGGCTCATTACTTATAAATGGCGATAATCAAGAAAATTTAGTATGCAATGATGTCATAGCACTTAATAATATAGAAGCATCTGAAAAAATTACAATAAATATTTCAATAAGACTTATTAAAAATGTCTATAATAGCAGTATCAATATGTTAGGAAGAATTAAATTTAGTAATGAAGATTCAAAAATAACTTCTATAGATGCAAAATGCAATGTAGTTAAGGTAGAGACAGTAGACTTTTTTGGAGAAGCTGGAGAAAATTTTATAGTTACAACATCTAATACTAATATAAAACTTAATGATACTATAACTTATAAATTAACACTAAAAAATAGAGGTAATATAGGAGCTTTGGATGCTAAGTTAATTATCCCTATACCATATAATACTGTATTTGAAAAAAATAGCTTGTTTATAAATGGAGAAAAAGCTAAGAATAACCTAGTAAGGTCAGGTATACATTTTGAGAGTATAGTACCAAATGAAAATATAAATATAACTTATAAAGTTAAAGCTATAAGTATACCTAGGTTTTCAAAAATAGAAAATCAAGCCGTTTTATATTATAAGTACAAGGATAGAGAAGGTGTAAAAGCTAAGGAGCAAACTATTTTAAGTAAAAAAGTAGTGACTAATATATATTCTCCGATTATAAATGCTTTAGATGGAAGCTTTGTAAAAACTGTAGAAAATAGTAGTTTGAAATTAGGGGATACAGTAACAATTCGCGTTTATATAAAAAACATGGGAAATTTAAAAGCTTCTAAAGTTTATATTAGCGAGAATCTACCGCAAGATTTAGAGTTTGTAAAAGGTACATTTAGTATAAATGGTGATTTACAATTAGGTTTAACCGATGTAAGAGAGATTAGGCTTCCTGATATAGAGGAAAATGGTGAGATTAAAATATCTTATAAAGCTAAGGTTATAAGTCTTCCAAAGGATATTTCATTTTGTAATTCATCTACATTATCCTATGAGTTTGGATTTGTTAATTCTGATGAGAATGAAAGAGTTTTTTTAAGAAGTAATGATATTAACTTAAATATAATAAGTGCTGTTATACAATCAAATTCTGAAGGAATAGTTAAAACAGTAGATAAGGCTATAGCAACTATTAATGACATATTAACTTATAATATAAAGCTTAAAAACGTTGGAAATACTAAAGCGTATAATATTTTTTTCAGAGATGAACTGCCTCCAGGAACAAATTTTGTAAAAGATAGTTTCAGGATAAATGGTATTATAAAGGATAGAGAAAATCCTAAGGATGGAGTTTTTTTAGGTTTATTAGATAATTCAAATGAAGTAGAAGTAAGTTATCAAGTGAAGGTTCTATCATTAGAGGAACCTATAAAAACGTCTAAGTGTTATTTAAAATATTCATATAAATTAGATGAGTATATAGAAGAAGTAAAAAATGTTAGTAGTTTTAGAAATGATAAAACTAAAATATCAGCAGCTTTAATAAGTCCACTATTAGAATCGTCTTTTGAAAAGTTTGTTGATAAGGAGTCTGCAAAAATTAATGATATTTTATGCTATAGAGTTACTATAACTAATAGAGGTAACGCTAAGGCTTTTGATGTGTTTTTAAAAGAAAACTATATTGATGGAGTACAACTTGTTAAATATAGTGTTCTTATAAATGGTGAAAGATATGGTGATATAAATTTAGAAGATAGAATCTATATAGGGGATCTTGAAGTAAATGAAAGTGTGGTATTTTCATATAAGGTAAAGATTACAGATTTTCCAAGTTCAAATCCTATAAGAAGTTTATCTAAAATTAGCTATAGCTATTTTGTAGATCATAATAGGGCTAAAATCACAAAAACTGAAATTTCAAAGGAAGCAATAACTAGAGTCAATACAGCTGTTTTAGAAGTGGCAAGTAAAGTATCTCAAAGTATAGTATCACTTTCTGATATTATAAATTGCAGATTTGTTATTTTAAATAGTGGAAATATAGATGCCTATAATATAGCATTAAGAGTAAATATACCAGAGGAGCTTTTACTTATAAATGATAAATTTAATGTTAGTACAGAAGACTATTATATTTCAGGGAATATAATAAATATAAATAAATTAGAACCAAATAAGAAATTAGATATAAGTTTTAAGCTTAAACCTATAAAAATTTCTGATAAAGAACTTAAGGTTTCATTAGATAATTCTTATGAATATAAAGTATCAGAAAAGTTAGAACCTCAAAGAGAAGAAAAAAACTTTATTATGGATGGAGTTAGTATAAAAGTACCTTTAATAGAGGGAGAGTGCTTTATAGATAAGGAGTATTTAGAGGTTTCAGAAAAAAAATTAGTAAGTTTTAGTATAAGGAATACTGGAAATTTAGATTTAAATGAAGCAAAGTTATATTTAAATTTACCTAAAAATGTTAGTATATTAAAAAATACTGCAACTTTAAATGGTAAAAATATAAAAGTTACATTTAATAATATTATAGAGCTTTCAAGTATAAAGGCGGGGGAAGAGAACTTTCTAAGCTTTTATATAATAGCTACATCATTAGAAAATAGTAATGTGGTAAATTTGACATCTAAAATAATAGGTTCTTACTTTTTACAAAATAATAGTATATCTATAGAAAAAGAATATGAACTAAATGAACTTAGTTTAAAGCTTATTCTAAGTTATTTAGACATAAGTTTTAAGCCTGAAGATACTACAATTTTAGTTTCAGAGAAATCTTATATGAGTATTATTATTAAAAATAAAGGAAATACAGAAGCTTTTAATGTAAAGTTAAATGAATATATAGGGGATGATATATCTGTAATAAGGGAGTCTCTAATATTAGATGGAGATAAGATTAAAAGTAATGCTTTAGAGGATGTAATAGATTTTGGTAATATTAAACCTCATAGAGCTAAAGTATTAAGATATGCATTTGTTAAAAACAAAGTAGGAAGTTATGAGAATTTTAGCTTTAAAGTAAAAGCTATAGCTGATTTTTTAATAGATGATATCCTTGTTACTAAAAGCTTTTTAAAAGAAAGCGATAGTATAAATGTTGAAGAAGTGAAGATAGAACCTATGATGAGCGCGGATAAGGAATATATATTAAAGAATGATGTAATAACTTATTCGGTTAATATTTTAAATGAAGGGACACTACCATTAACAATCTTCTATCAAGATAAAAATCCCCAAGGGCTAATATTTATAAATGATTCAGTAAAGATAAATGGTAATTGTATTAAAGAAGTAGAGCCAAGTATAGGGTTTAACGCTGGAATACTGAAGCCTGGTGAGTTTATGTGCATAACTACTAGATACAGCTATAAAAGAGTTTATAATAGCGTCAATATAGAAAACCAAGCTATAATAACCTATGGTTATTACAGGGATAACTTTAAATCTAATATATTAAAGAAAAAGTCTTCAAATATTGTAAGCTTAGAAGCTAAAATAAGTACATTTAAAGATTTTTCAATAGAAGAAATTATAGATGTATCAGGTATAAAACCAGCTATTAAGGAAATTTCAAATTTTTATGTAGAACCCGAAATAAGTAATTATTATATAGTAAATACAATAAAAAACACTTCATATTCTAACGAAAGTTTAACAGGCTATAAGCTAATGGTTAGGGGTGTATTAAAAGAAAAAATAGAGTATATAGCAAATAATGATTTTGAGTCAATACACCTTTTTAATACAGAGGAGAGTTTTTCCACATTCGTAATACTTCCAGAAGAATATAAAGAGGGAGAAGCCATTAATTTGGAAATTAAAGTTCAAAATATATTTTTTAGATTAACTGATGATTGTAATTTGGTAAAAAGTATAAGTATTCTAATAGAAGGCAAAATATAAAAAGTTTTAAATAACCTTCCTATATCTTAACTTCAAAGAAAAGGAAGGTTATTTTTATATCTATGAAATTTTAAATTTACAATTCATTCTAAATCTTTAAGCTTGCAAAATATTTTTTTTCAAGTCTTTCAGGGTAGTAAGATAGTTTAGCTTTTCTTAAACCTGGTAAGCCCATGTCTTCTTCCCTATTTATATAAGGTATATCAGGATAAAACATTTCTATAAAGTTCTTGTTTAAAAATGTATAGCTACCGTCATATTCAATATCACATTTTTCAACATGGATTATAGCCATATCCTTTGAGACTTTTTCACCAATTGTAAAACCTACTACCTTATTATCTACGTAAAGAGCTAATGCATCTAAATTTAAAGCGTTTTTATTTATTAAGAGATTACCTATGGCATTGTTTTCATATACTAATTCTTTTGTTTTATTTGATTTTTTATTATACCAAGTATCTGAAAAGGCTAAAACATCGCAAATAGTAAGTTGATCATCTATAGATTTAAGCTCATAGTTATAGGAAGTTTTAAACTTATTATAATGGTTTCTTTTTTTGCTTAGTTTTTTACCTTTTAAGGTTTTAAGTTTATTTCCGTTATAAATATAATCAAAATTATCAAGATCGGCTTCAATATGAAGTTCTTCTTTAAATATTTTTTTGAGTCTTTCTGAAAAATTGGTATCTATAGTTACAAAAAGATAAGGGTTAGAATTTATAGAAGCTAGAAAGGTAACTATCTTTTTTAAGGCTAAGTCATCTAAGGGTTCTTTGGAAACGGGAGCCATAAAACAAGGACCAATTTCAGAATTAGTTACTTTTATAACTAAACAGTCGTAAATTATATTATATTCTATTCCGCATAAATCTTTCCAAAGGTACAAATTTGTAAATGAATAGTCATAAATGAAAAAGGGATAATCGGTCAAAAAAGAGTCAAAAACGTTTTTATCACAAAGCTCTAGTTTCTTAAACATATTAAGCTCTCCTTTGTATACATGAACTTTCGTCCTTAATACAGTATATGGAATAATAAAAACGTTGTTAAATATTTTGCTTAACATTTTTATGATATTGACAAAGAATAAAAAGCATAATTACTTATAAAAATTAAAAAATATCATAGTAGAATAAATACATAAAGTAATAATTTTAATAAAGAAATAAAATATGTTTTAAGATAGTATAATTAAAGACCTTGTGAGAACAAGGCCTTTTTATTATAGGGTAAATTTATTTGAATATTTAGGGAGGATAAATTTCTGTAGTATACTTAATTAATAAACAACAACATTTGAAGAAATAACACCACTTCCAGGACGACCACCAGAAATTACATTATTTGTAGCAGTGTATACTTTGTAGTTTATAGGTCCTTCACTGTCTGCTTGGCCGTTTAATGCAAAGATATAAGGGGAAGTCCACGTTTTAACTACTCCTGTAGTATAGTTAAAATAAGTCACTGTATTATTATATATTTCAATTCTTATTCTTCCATTTGCAGGAGCACAATTTGGCTCAGAGAAAAGTAGTTTTCCACCACCTGCATCGCTTGCATATATAGATAATGTTCCGTTTTCAATTTGAAGTTCAGAGTCATTTGATTGAGTGCCAGCATCTCCACCATATCCGTTGTTAGTACTAGAATCACCTATATTAACAAGAAAACCTGTAGGATTTGCGCCAAAGGCAAACTCATAGGATGCTTTAGTAAATTTAGTACCACCTGTTGGATATAAGTCAGTAGTAGATAAATTTTGATTTGTTGAGAAATAAGGAGAACCAATATTGCTAGTTACACCGGATGATGGTATAAAGGTTACTTTTGTATTTGTTACACCAACTCCAGTACGATTAGAATATTCATTTACAACTCTATTTATTCCAGCATAAATTTTATAGTTAACAGGCCCTTCACTGTCAGCTTGTCCATTTAATGCAAAGATATAAGGTGATGTCCAAGTTTTACTTACTTTAGTAGTATAATTAAAATAAGTTACTGTATTATTTGAAATTTCAATTCTTATTTTTCCATTTGCAGGAGCACAATTTGGCTCAGAGAAAAGAAGTTGTCTCTGGCCAGCATCACTAGCATATATATTTAATGTTCCATTTTCAATCTGAAGTTCAGAGTCATTTGATTGAGTCCCAGAGTCTCCCCCATACCCATCATTAGTGCTAGAATCACCTATATCAACAAGAAAACCTTTTGGGCTAGCACCGAAATTGATATCATATGCTATAATTTTATATTGGTTATTATTATAAGGATTTAAGTCATTAGTTACTATATACTGTTCATTAGGTAACTGTTTTGTTGAAAAATACGGACTAGATAAATTACTGGTGACATTTCCAGCTGCTTTTGCAGTACTTGCTGGAACAAGCATACTAGTTGTTAAAAATGAAAGCGTAATAACAGACAACAATTTAGTAATTCTTTTCATAAAATACTCCTCCTAGATCAATATTATAATAATGGATAAAATAATAATAAAAGGTTTCATAATCTATTTTGTTATCCTCCCCAATAATAGATAACATAATTATTTCATAAAAATAAATAAATGTAAATATATGGAAAATAATTTTGGGATAAAATTTTAAATTAATATTTTGTTATTTAGCCTAAAATTAATAAATTATTTATAGTTTTGTGTTCTTCTTGAATTATAGATATTAATAATTTGGGTATATTAATATTATTTATTGTAACAATAAACGATAAACTTCATAATATTAATATATAGAAATTTGTGTATGTATTAATACACTTAAATAATAAAGATGGTTTGTTTTATTGACTTTATATAGACAATGGTCTATATTATATATAGATGAATATCTATATAAGAGGTGGTTAAATGAAAACTAATTATGAGTATATGGCAAAAATAATTAAAGCACTTTCTGATAGTAATAGGCTAAAAATAATAGATATACTATCTTGTGGTGAAAGATGTGCTTGTGATATTTTGGAATATTTTGATTTTACGCAACCAACACTTTCACATCATATGAAGGTGCTTATGGAATGTGGACTTGTAAATTCTAGAAAAGAAGGTCAATGGAGTCATTATTCTTTAAATAGCTCTAACTGTAATAAATTAGTCTTGTCTATTATGAATCTTATGACGGAAACTGATGACTGTATATGTAAGGATAAGTCTAAAGGTAATTGTAACAAAGCTTAAAAATATTAAGATATAAAAGGAGAGATTTAAGATTATGAAAAAAATGATTATATTTGATCCGGCTATGTGTTGTTCTACAGGAGTATGTGGGCCTAGTATAGACACTGAATTATTGAGAGTAGCTACCGTTTTAAACAGTTTAAAGAAACATGGGATGAGTATTGAAAGATACAATTTAACAAGTAATCCTCAAATGTTTGTAGATAATAAGATTATAAATGAGTTACTTAATTCAGAAGGTATAGATATATTACCTGTAACTATAGTAGATGGAAAGGTAATAAAGACTAAAGCTTATCTAACTAATAAAGAGTTTTGTGAAGCTTTAGAAGTTCCTGAAACTTATTTAAAAACAACTATAGAAATAAAAAAGAAGCAATGTTGCTGTAAAGACGGATGCTGTTAGGAGAGTGAGATTTTATGGAAAGGTTATTTAATACTAAGGATATAGATTTAACAAAGTATTTATTTTTTACTGGAAAAGGTGGAGTTGGAAAAACTTCAACAGCTTGTGCGACTGCTATAAACTTAGCAGATGTTGGGAAAAGGGTAATGCTTGTTAGTACGGATCCAGCTTCAAATTTACAAGATGTTTTTAATAGAACTCTTAATAATAAAGGGGTTCAAATAGAAGAAGTTCCAAATCTTGTAGTTGCAAATTTTAATCCAGAAGATGCAGCAAAAGAGTATAGGGAAAGCGTAGTAGGACCCTTTAGAGGAAAACTTCCAAAGGTAGTTATAAATAATATGGAAGAACAGCTTTCAGGTTCTTGCACTGTTGAAATAGCTGCATTTAATGAATTTTCAACCTTTATAACTGATGAAAAGATAAAAAATGAATTTGATTATATAATTTTTGATACAGCACCTACAGGTCATACTCTTAGAATGCTACAACTTCCATCAGCTTGGAGTAATTTTATTAGTGAAAGTACCCATGGAGCATCTTGTTTAGGGCAACTTTCAGGGCTTGAGGAGAGAAAAGAAGTTTATAAAAATGCAGTAAAAGCTTTAGCAGATAGTGCTATGACTACACTAATATTAGTTTCTAGACCAGAGCTTACTCCTTTAAATGAGGCAGAAAGGGCTTCTAAGGAACTACAAGATTTAGGAATAGATAATCAAATTTTAGTTATTAATGGAGTTCTTAAAGAAGTTAACGATAGCTTATCAACTGCTTTATATGAAAAGCAAAAAAAGGCTCTTTCAGAGATGCCACAGGGGTTAAAAGCTTTAGAACAGTTTACTATTCCATTAAGACCTTATAATATAACAGGACTTGAAAATGTAAGAGCATTTTTGAAGGAAGATAATATTATACTCAGTGATGAAAAATTAGAGATAGAAATAATACCTGAATTTAAAGATATAGTAGATGACTTATATAATACAAATAAAAAAGTTATATTTACAATGGGAAAAGGTGGAGTTGGTAAAACTACTATTGCTGCTAGCATAGCGTTAGGATTATCTAAAAAAGGGAAAAAGGTTCATCTTACAACTACAGACCCAGCAGCACATTTAAAATTTGTTTTAGATGAAAGCTTGGGGATTAGTTTCAGTCATATAGATGAAAAGAAAGAGCTAGAAAACTATAAAGAAGAAGTTTTAAGTAAAGCTAGGATGACTATGACAGAAGAAGATATTGAATATGTGAAAGAAGATTTAAGATCACCATGTACTCAAGAAATAGCAGTGTTTAGAGCTTTTTCTAAAATAGTTGAAAGGTCAGAAAATGAAATAGTGGTTATAGATACAGCGCCTACAGGGCATACCTTACTGTTGTTAGATTCTACTGAAAGCTACCATAGAGAAATATCACGTTCTCAAGGTGATATTCCAGAGTCAGTTAGAAAATTACTTCCAAAGTTAAGGGATGAAAATTCTACAGAAGTAATAATCGTAACTTTAGCAGAGGCTACACCAGTATATGAAGCTATGAGATTAGAAGCTGATTTAAAAAGAGCAGGTATTAGTAGCAAATGGTGGATAATAAATTCAAGCATGTATGCAGCAAATACTACTAATGAAATATTAAAAGCTAAAGCTAGTAATGAAGTTAAGTGGATTAATAAGGTTAATGAAATATCTAAAGGAAATTTTGCCTTAGTTGAGTGGAAAGCAGAAGACATTAAGGGTGAAAAACTTTTAGATTTAGTAAAATAACAAAAGAAAATTAAGGATTAGAGAGGAAGATATTTTATGAAGCCAAAGGTTGCATTTATATGTGTTCATAATTCTTGTAGATCTCAAATGGCAGAAGCACTAGGAAAGCTTTTTTATAGTGAGATTTTTGAAAGTTATTCAGCTGGAACGGAGCTTAGAGATACTATAAATCAAGATGCTGCTAGAATAATAAAAGAGCTATATAAGATAGATATGAATGAAACTCATAAATCAAAGCTTTTAACAGAAATTCCAGAGGTAGATATAGTTATAAAAATGGGCTGTAACGTAATATGTCCATTTTTACCTGCAAGGCATATAGAAGACTGGGGATTAGAAGACCCTACAGGAAAAGATGATAAAGAGTTTATAAAAACTGCAAGAACAATTGAAGAAAAGCTTAAAGATTTAGCAATGAGAATACAAAATAATAAGATTAATTTAAAATAAAAATATTAAACAAACAAGGAGGGAGTATGCTTGGGAAATAGACATTCAAGACTATCCTTTTTAGATAGGTATCTAACACTTTGGATATTTATAGCTATGGCTTTAGGCATAGGGATTGGATACTTAGTACCTCAAACAGCAACGCTTTTATCAAAGTTATCTATAGGTACTACTTCAATTCCAATAGCTATTGGCTTAATAGTTATGATGTATCCACCCCTTGCGAAGGTAAATTATAGAGAGCTTCATAAGGTTTTTAAAAATCCTAAGATTTTAGGCTTATCCTTAATTCAAAACTGGCTTATAGGACCAGTACTTATGTTTATATTAGCTATGGTTTTCTTAAGAGCGGATTCAGCCTTAATGACAGGACTTATACTTATAGGTCTTGCTAGATGTATAGCTATGGTTATAGTCTGGAATAGCTTAGCAGATGGAGATAGTGAATATGCAGCAGCTTTAGTTGCCTTTAATTCAATATTCCAGGTTGTATTTTACTCTATATTTGCTTATATTTTCATAACAGTACTGCCACCTATATTTGGATTAACAGGCTATAAGGTTAATATATCTATGGCTGATGTGGCCTTGTCAGTAGCAATATATTTAGGAATTCCATTTTTCTTAGGAATGCTTACTAGATTATTTTTAGAGCCTAAAATGGGAAAAGAGTGGTATAAGGAAAAATTTATACCTAAAATAAGTCCTTTAGCTTTAATAGCATTATTATTTACTATAGTAGTAATGTTTACTTATAAAGGACAATATATAATAGAGCTTCCATTAGAAGTTATAAAGGTAGCTATTCCATTATTAATTTACTTTATAATAATGTTTTCAGTATCCTTTTATATAAGCTATAAATCTAATATTGATTATAACAAAACAGTAACTTTAGCTTTTACAGCTGCAAGTAATAACTTTGAACTTGCAATAGCGGTAGCAGTAGCTGTATTTGGAATAGAGTCAAAAGAAGCATTTGCAGCAGTAATAGGACCTTTAGTAGAAGTTCCTGTCATGATAGGGCTTGTAAATGTAGCATTGCATTGGAGAAAGAAATATTTTAGTAAATAATTAATTGAAGAACAACAAATATTTTATAAAGAAATATACATTAAACACTTTCTTTTATAAATATGAGATAAAAAATAGTAAGGATGTGATTAATAATGGAGGTTATATCAAATATATTTGAAGCTCTTAATAATCAATTATTGAAGATGAATTGGTTATCGGAATTAGTAAGAAAGTTAGTAGAAGATGTTTTTGGTCTATCGATTAAAGAAAGACTAGGGGGAAGCATACATTTTTTCATATATGATACTATAAAGATATTTATATTATTATCGGTACTTATTCTTATAATATCTTATATCCAAAGCTATTTTCCTCCAGAGAGAACCAAGAAAATCCTAGGCAACATAAAGGGGATAAAAGGAAATATATTAGGTGCATTACTTGGTACAATCACACCATTTTGTAGTTGTTCAAGTATTCCTTTGTTTATAGGTTTTACATCAGCTGGGTTACCTATTGGAATAACTTTCTCATTTTTGATTTCTTCACCTTTAGTTGATTTAGCTTCTTTTCTTTTATTAATGTCTTTCTTTGGTGCAAAGATTGCTACTGCTTATGTAATTGTAGGTTTAATACTTGCAGTTATAGGTGGAACTATTATTGATAAGTTAAAACTTGAAAAGTATGTAGAAGGCTATGTAAAAGAAATAGAAAATGTAGATGCTGAGATAATAGAATTAACTAGAGAAGAAAGAATATCCTATGCAAAGGATCAAGTAAGTCAAATAGTTAAGAAGGTATGGCTATATGTATTTATAGGCGTAGGAATAGGTGCAGCAATACACAATTGGATACCACAATCTATAATTGAAAATTCTATTGGCATAAACAATCCATTTTCAGTGCTTATTGCAACTTTAGTTGGAATACCAATGTATGCAGATATATTTGGTACACTCCCAATAGCAGAAGCATTATTTAACAAAGGTGTAGGAATTGGTACAGTATTATCCTTTATGATGGCTGTAACAGCACTTTCACTTCCATCAATTATAATGCTTAGTAAGGTTGTAAAACCAAAACTACTAGGAATATTTGTTGCAATTGTAGCAGTAGGAATAATGATAATAGGATATTTATTTAATGCTTTTGGATATTTACTTATATAAATCTAAAGAGCAATAATAAGAATAAAATATAATGATATAAGGAGTTGTGTAAATATGATAATTAAAGTATTAGGATCAGGATGTACAAATTGTAAGAGATTAGAGGAGAATACAAAAAAGGCAGTAGAAGAATTAAATATAGATGCCACTATTGAGAAGGTTACAGATATTAAGGATATTATGAAATATGGAGTTATGAGAACTCCAGCACTTGTAATTGATGAAAAGGTTAAATCTTATGGAAGGGTTCTAACAACAGAAGAGATTAAAAAGTATCTATAATAATCTAATTAAATAGAATAAAAAGTTTTAGGTGTATCAAATTTTGATACACCTAAAACTTTTTATTACCTATGATTCTATTTTACATAATTATTTGTAATAAACAATAAAAAATGTGGTTATCTATTTCAAATTTAGATTTGTATAGTTTTAGGTAGAGGAATTAATTTTAAATTTTGTAACATATATAAATAAAACTTGAATCATATTGGTGAAAATATTGAATAATACATATAAAATTTAATAATGACAATTTATGAGATAAAAACGACATATTAGTGGAAAAAATGTATTATTTTGAAAACAAAGCTTTTAATATAGTATAATTATGTTATCATTTACATATATATTGCAATTTAAAATCTACATTTATATTAATACCTTATTAAGCACAAAAATAAAGCTGATATTAAATTTAATTTATAGAAAGCATATTACAACATATATATTAAAAAATAACTTTGGGGATAGAAATGAAAAGTAAAAAAAGACACATAGATTAATTGAGAAACTATACAGAATATTTGAAAAACTATAAAAAAGAATGGAGAGTATAATATGGAAGTGTTGAGAGCAGAAAATCTAATTAAAAGTTATGGAAAGAATGAGGCGAAGGTAAACGCCGTAAATGGAATCAATCTAACTATAAATAAAGGAGAATTTGTAGCTATAGTAGGCCCTAGTGGTTCTGGTAAAAGTACTCTTTTGCATTTATTAGGTGGAGTTGATAACCCAACTAAAGGTAAGGTTTATATTGATGGTATAGATATATATGGATTAAAAGAAAATGAATTATCTGTACTTAGAAGAAGAAAGATAGGATTTATTTTTCAATATTACAATCTTATACCAGTTTTAAATGCAAAGGAAAATATATTGATACCTGTTTTGTTAGATCATAAGAAAGAGGATGCAGAATACATAGAAGAACTTATGGAAGTACTAGGACTTCAGGATAGAAAAAATCACCTTCCTTCTCAACTTTCAGGAGGACAACAGCAAAGAGTTGCAATAGGTAGAGCACTTGCAAATAAACCTTCAATAATATTAGCGGACGAGCCTACAGGAAATTTAGATTCAAAGAATTCTAAGGAAATATTAGAACTTTTAAAATTGTCAGTAAAGAAATTTAATCAAACTTTAGTGATTATAACACATGATTTAAATCTAGCAAAACAGGCAGATAGAATAATAAAAATATCAGATGGGAAAATCTTTAGTGATGAATATAACTATGTAGAGGAGGTATTGTAATCATTTAGTTTTTTACAATATTCAGTATCTTTAGAGGGAGATGAAAGAATGAAGGGATATTTGGGGTTAGCTAATAGAAATTTAATAAGGCATAAGAAAAATACTTTAGTATGCATTATAGGAATAATGATAGGTGCAATAATTATGACAACTACTAGTATAATCTATAATGCTGAAAGGAATACATTTTCAGATACTCTAAAAAGTGCTATAGGTCTTTATGACATTAAATTTGTAGATCTTAATAAAGATCAAGTTGAAAAATTAAAACATGATGGAAGGCTTAGCAATACTGCTCTTTATAAGCAAATAGGAGTTTCTGAAATGCATACAGAAAGTGGTGGTAAGAAATGCTATAACGTATTAGCTTTAAGTGATGATGCGTATAAAAATGTATTTAAATTAGACATCATACTTGGAAGAATACCTGAAAATGGTAATGAAATTCTTGTTGATAGTTCTGTTATCACAACGATTAAGGGTAATATACGAATAGGTGATAATATTGATATTGATGTTATGTCTGGACAAGTTGATGTAGATGATTTAAATTTTGTTAATGAGTATAAGACAAATCCAATTCCTTATAAAATGCAATCTATTATAGAAAAAAGAGAAAAGAAAACCTATAAGGTAGTAGGGATTTTTCAATCATCAGAAGAATATAAGTATCAAGCTACTAATATGTTTACCAAATTAAATGATGAAGATATTAAGTCTATGAGTAAATTAGATTTATTTGCTTCGGTTAAAATTACAGGTATAGAAGGATCTGTAGCTAACGATTTAGGAATTAGATATGGTGCTAAAACCATGTTTACACCATTACCTCAAGGATATATAAAGTCTCAAGTTAAATTTATTAATACTGATGGTGCTAAAATAGATGGAAGTATAGGTATTTTGGGTGGAATTCTTGTAATGTCTATTGTTTTAATATTTGTGTTTGGAATTATATACAATGCATTTAACATATCTATAGCTGAAAGATTAAAACAATTTGGTATGCTTAGGGCTATAGGTGCTAAAAGATCACAAATAGGTGTAATTATTTTTTATGAGGCAATTGTAGAGTATATAATAGGAATTATATTAGGTGTAACTTTGGGTTTAATAAATACAAAAGTATTACTAGCGATATTTGAGAAAGTGTTTAAACTAGATTTTTCTTATATAAAAGTAGGGTTGGATTTTTATAAAATAATTTTTATTTTACTAACAATGCTAATTATTGTAATGTTAGCAGCGTATAGAGCCTTATTTAAAGATATAAAATTATCACCAATACAATCTATGAATGAAGGTATATTGTTAGATACTGCACAAATAACTAGTATAGAAAATAATAAAAAAATAAATAGGATAAATAAGATATTTAACATTGAAGGAGAATTATCTTATAAAAATCTTTCAAGAAATAGAATAAGAAATAAGACATGTTTAAAATCAATAGCTATAAGTATGATATTAATAATGTTCTTTTTTGGACAAATGTCATTTTATAAAATTCAAGAAAATAATATTATGCCATCAAATAATTGGGATATTAAATATTCAAAGTTTAATAAACCAATCCTTGATAAAGATATTTCTAATTTGAAAAGTATTTCTGGGGTTGAGAATGTATATACTGATAGAATAATTTCAATCGGACTACCAATGGAAAAGAATAAGATTAACAATGAAATATTAGCTGGGATTAAAAGTTTTAGTGAAACTTTAGGCTTTCCTAAAAGTGAATATAAAAACTATTGTATATTGAAAACTTTATTTAGGTCAGTAGATGAAAATACATTAAATGCATATAAAGATAATTTGAAGGTTGGAGAACTTAATTATAGTAAGCTTAAAGAAGATGGAATAATTCTTGTAAGTTCAGGTACTTCAAAAGTTGCTATAAATAGAGGGGCGACTGGAATAGAGTATATGTTTAATGACGTAGAAAAAGTAGTAGACGTAAAAGTAGGAGATAAAGTAAGAATACCATTAAGAGAAAAATTTACTAGTGGTGATGATATGAGTCGTTATTTTAATAGTGGTGAGGTTTATACATCAAAGTTTAAGGAGTTTACTGTAGTTGGTATAGTAAATAAAGACTCGTTACTAGATGCAATTAATGATAAAGATGTAGAGAATTTAACCAGAGAACAGTTAACATTTATAACAGCAAATGAGGCTTTTTTGAAAAATAACGTTAATGGATCAAATGAGATTGATATTAAAACTAATGCTAGTGGAGATAGAGAAAAAACAGTAAATTCTATAAGGGAGTATGCAGCTAGTAATTATGATAGATATACTGATTTTTATGCTAAAAAAGTAAAGTTCAAAGAGGATACTAATAAATCTTTATGTTGGGATATTAATTTTGAAATAAATATATTAATCATAGTTATTATTAATATTATAAATACATTTAATGCTAATATTTTAGTAAGGAGGAAAGAATTAGGAGCGTTAAGAGCTATAGGAACTACTCAGAAGCAGCTCGATAAGATGCTATTATTAGAAACTGTATTTTTGGCATTAACAGCATCAGGATTTGGATTAGTACTTGGAGCATTACCAGCTTATCTTTCTCAAATGAGCATGAAAAATTTAAATAAAAACACTCATGTTATATTTGCGATAATTATACCTTTAACTATAATTGCTGCAATAATTATATGTATTTTAAGCACTATTCATCCAATTAGAAAACTTAAAAATTTTAGTATAGTTGATAATATTAGAAATGAAGAATAAATAAATTTATTTAATGAGCACTTAAGTTGTGTAAAGAATGACTTAAGTGCTTATTTATTAAGGGAACTCCTATTCACTAACGTTCATAGGAGTAAGTTCAAATTACTAAATTTAAAATTTAGATTTTCACTTAAAATCAAAGCTTTAGAATTTCACTTAAGTTCAAATTGGCCAAACTTAAATTTGGACTCTATTTAAGTGTATTGTTTTCAGTAGAAAAGTTCAAATCTAACTTTAAGCTATCAATAGAATCTTGTAATAATTCTGTGTTAAGTTCATATACAAGAGAATTATTTATTTTATTTAATTTAATGATGTCACAGGCTAATAAGTTTTTTACATGATAAGATACTGTATTTATTGAAACGTTAGTTTTTTCTGATATTTCTTTTAAAGATTTAGTTCCATTTATTATATGAATTAAAACTTTATATCTTGTTTCATCACCAAGGTTTTTAAATATAGCTATTCTTTGTTTTAATTTATTTTCATCTTCTTCTTTTAATTTTTTACATATCTCTTCTGAATTTAGTCCCCAAGCTAAATATGGAATTTTTGAACTTCCAATTAAACAGATTTGATACTTAAAAAAGGCACTTACTACTAGATTGATTTCATTTTTATCTAATAAATTCTTTCCTAAAACCCCATTAGTAATACTAATTAAGCCATCTATTCCTTGTGTTTCAAGAATTTCTATAAGTCTTTCGCCACAAGTTTTTACATTAGCTTCATATTGCTTATAAAATTCATTAAAAATTGGTTCTATATTTCTCATTAAGTTTATATAAGATTTTAGTTTTTTTATAGGTTCTTGAACTATACAAAATAAATTCCACTTTGTTTCACCATTAAGAGAAGATGAGTTTATAACTTCTATAACACTATTTTTATCTTGTGAGATATCTAAGGCAGAAGCCATTAATTTTTCATCGTAATAACTTTGATTTTCACTTATTAATATATGGTAAATAAGAGACGTAACTATCTGGTTATCATTTAGGCTTTCTAATAGCTTTATATAGTCATCAATATTTTTATAATTTAAAATATCATAGGTTTTAATTAAGCATAAGCTAAAGGGAAAGTCATTCATATAAAATTTTTCTATATCTTTTTTATATTTTTCAAGTTGATTTTGAATATTTAAGATTAAATTACTTTCTAGGGCATCTTCTAGGAGTTCAAGATTACAGTCGTCAAAATCTTTTTTAGTATATAATGAAAGTTTAGGAAAGTTTAAAAAGTCATAAATTTTACTACTTTCATAATAAAATTCATATTTCATATAATGCCACATCCTATCTATAGAATTTTAATTTATATATTAAATATTATATATAAATATTTTTACATTTTAAAGATAATACAAAAATGATATAAATAAAAACAATATCATTTAAAGCGTTAATGTTTCCTATAATAATTACAAAAAGAGTAGGTATTAGGATTCTAAAGCCTATAACCTGGGAAGGTAATCCAAGCTAAGGATATAGTATCTAAGTTATTAATAAATATAGGACCAGAATAATCTAAATCCTTTTTTACAGAATCTCTTTCTTTAAGTATATCCTTATTAGGAGAATTTTGCACCATATTAGTATTATTTTTTGCAGTTTCATTATTTGAATTAGATAATTGTTCAGTAAATAAAGTTTTATTGGTTTCCATATTAATACACCCCCTTAATATAAATATATTATAATAATATATTTATATTATTTCAATACGTTTTAATATAAATATATTAATAAATTATTTTTGAAAATTATATTGATATGTTTATATTAAAAATATGTGCTAATATAATTGCCTTTATTGATTTAATTAAAATATAAAAAACTAAGTGACAGTTCGTATATTAAAAATGACATTTTAAAAGATAAATATATGTATTTAAAAGAAACATATTAAACAATAAAATGGATTGTTATATACTATATATAAAGGGATAATTTGGGGAGGATAAAGATGGAAAAGATAGAAATTGAAAAGGATATGCATATTGCAGATGTAAAGGCTGTTGTAGAAAGTGTTTTAGAAAAGGAAGAAGTAATTACAAATGATATTTTTGCAAGGAATATGGGAGCAAGGGGAGCGGCTACTGCTATAGGATTATTAACTGGAGTTATGACAAGCTATGATGGTACAGCTCTTGAGTACAGAATTATTTTAACAAATAAAAGAGTTATTTTAGTTGGTGAAGTTGGATATTTGAATTTATTAACAGGGATTACTATTATAGATTATAACGAAATTAAAGCTATAAAAGTAGATAGAGAAGATACACCAAAAAACATAATTATTGAGTTAAATGATGGTAAATACTATACTTTAGAAGTAAAACAAGAAGAAAAAAGTATTCAAGCTATTAAAGAAGTTGAAAATAAGATAGCAAACAAGGATCATAAATATAAATATCCAACAGTACAAAAAGTTTTAATAGGTGTATTTATTGGACTGATGATTATTATTGTTGTAGGATTAGTAAAAAATTTAGTTTAGAGATTATATAAAATTAAAAAAATAGACATTTAAGTTAATAGATATTTAATCTATCAGTTAGAGATATAGGAAGAACCTTTTTCTTTATAATGCACCTCAATAAAAAATATTTCATCGCAAGATGTTATAGCTATCTAAGTTTAAATGCAATTTAATATGTACTAATTGTGAATTGTTAAAATAAAATATAATAGATAGGAATTATTAAAGTTTATATGTAGTTATTGAATCTTAAATATTTAATGAGAAGGTGAAATATTTTGATTAAAAAAAGAATCTTAATTGAGGGTATGAGCTGTGAGCATTGTGTCAATCATGTTAGGAAGGTATTGCAAAAACTTGAAGGAGTCACAAAAATAGAGGTAAACTTAAAAGGGAATTTTGCAATTATTGAAGCAGCGGATAATGTAAGGGATGGAGAAATAGAGTTTGCTATTGATAATGCCGGATATGAGGTACTTGTAGTAGAAACGCTTTAAGTGAGAATCCAAATTTTAATTTGGGTATTCGAACTTACTCATTCGAATGAATATGAGAAGGAGTTTCCTTTAGGTATACATCCAAATCTTAGATTTGGTTAATGCGAACTTACTCATAATTATTTTTAAACCAGTGTATGAAAAATACAGTGGTTTATTTTTGATATTAGATATTTATAATACTTATTATGTTGTGTAAGGAATTTACAAATAAGCGTTTATTACAAAAAATCGAGCGTTTATTATATATTTATCGATTTTTATAGTTTTTTTTTATAAGATATTTTTAAGATTCATTAACTAATTATAAATATTTAAAAAACGAGGGGGATGTAATTATGAACAAAAAACTAAAACTTTTAACTTTATCATTAACTACTATTTCAATGCTTAATTGTAGTACTATTGTTAATGCATGGGATAGTAGGGAAGATGCAACAGTTATGGATACACATAAGATGATTGCGGTACAAGCTTTAAAACTTATTGAAAATGATATGAAAGCGGATACAAAAGTAAATGCTAATTTGGAATTGCTTAAAAAGAATATCCTGAGTTATCAAAAGGGAGCAATAGCTCCAGACTTTGGAGTTGTTGGTGTTGATAGGGATTATGAGTTATATCAAGATCATTTTTATGATCCAGATAGTGGTGATAATTTTACAGCTAATATAACTTATCCATTTTACAAAGTTCCGGATACTGCAGAATCTCAAATTAGAAATTATTTTAGCCAAGCTTTAGCAACTTGGAAAGATGGAGATTATGCACAAGCATCTTATTTATTAGGAAAAGCTATACACTATTTTGGAGACATTAATCAACCACATCATGCATTAAATTGGACAGGCGGTCCTGGAACCGCACACACAAATTTTGAAGGTTATATTGAAAGTGTAAAAGATAAATTTAAAATAAATACTATTGGTAATGATAAATCAGAGTATACTTTAAACAATGATAAGCCTATATTAGAATTTTTAACTATTCAAGCTAATAAGTATGCTAGACTTTCTAAGAGTTTAGCTCCTAAGGTTTCTATGAAAAATTCCTATACTGAATGGGAAGATGCTGCAAGTATATCTTTAAGTAACGCCCAAAAAGGTATGGCGGTTATGGTGTATAGATTCTTAGAAGAAGTATCTAAGAATACAACATCTGTTGTAAATAATAAAATAGGTAAATTCCATGTAGTTTTAACTACAGATTCCGAAAAAGATTCTGGAACAGATGATTATGTTTATTTTGGTATCAACTTTAAAAATGGTAAAAATGTAGAGTTTGAATGTAATCTACCAGGAAACGACTTTAAGACAGGAACTACTGGTTCTTATCAATTTGATATAGAAGATCCTAATTTAATCGTATCTGATATTGAAAAAGTTTATATTCGTAAACAAAAATATATGGGTGATGATTTAAAGCTTAAAAAGGCTTTGGTTTATATTGGGGGACAAAGAGTTGTAAATAATGATGTTAATTCGTGGCTAAAAGGGAATGTTACTTATAATATTGATTTGAATAAAGCCAAATAAAATAAGATATGAAGTAAAATAATTATAAAAACTAAAAGTAGATATGCTTTATCTATTTTTAGTTTTTTTTCAACTGTAGTAGAAAATATAATATATATAACAATAAGTAAAAATGTGATAAAATTATACATAAAAGAATAATAAAAATTGACAAATTATAAGTAAAATATAGAATGGAAATTTGCTTAAAGCTATAGAGTATTTAAGTGAAAGCCTTAATAAAGATGATGAGCTTATTACTCTAGAAAAAAAGTATAAAAAGCGTTTTATAGATGCAAGTGAAAAGTATAAAATTGCAACGGAGGATCATTGGATTAAAGACATAATAAGTTGCTATTTTGATTATTTTCGCTATGTTTTAACTAGTAATTCGGTGGAAAAAGCTGAGGAAGATTTATTTTTAAAGCTTTTAAAATTAGTTGGAGATAAAAGGCTTTCTACTTTAGATGAGATATAAGAAAAACTAGAAGGTATATTTAAAGAAAAGGGATATTCATTTTTAGGTGGAGTAACTACTCCATATAGGGGCCCATATATTTGGAAGACTACAATAAAAAAAGAGTTTAAAGTATCAATATCTAATAATAGGCAAAATGTAGTTGTATATTTTATTTCTGATTTTTTGATGTTAGGATGGTTACATTTTGCTACAATGGGAAAACATTATCCAGGGGGATGGGCTAAGCCAGAAGGATTATATTATGTTAACAATGAAAATAAGGAAATAGATACAAATTCTATTGATTTTCAGGTATGGTTTTTAAAGCATGAAGCTCAGCATTTAAGTGATTATAAAAGTTTCCCTAATTTAAAGACTATAGATTTAGGGTATAGGGCGAAGCTTGTAGAGCCTATATATCATACTGAAAAACATAAGATAATAGGGAAGTTTAAAGATGAAACAGAGGGTGTAATTTAATAATTTTTTAAAAAGTATATATAAAGGAAGAAGAAAAATATGAAATTTATTCATTGTCCATATTGTGGAGAAAAGTTAGATAAAAAAAGTATTGGTGATGAGGGAGTGGTACCTTATTGTAATAACTGCGAAATGCCAATTTTTGATTTAATGTATACCTGTATTTTAACATTAGTTATAAATGAATTTAATGAAATAGCATTAATACGACAAGAGTATATATCTAAAACAAATTATGTTTGTGTTGCAGGTCATATTAAGCCAGGTGAAGATGCTGAAAATACAGTTATTAGGGAAGTGAAAGAAGAATTAGGCTTAGATGTGGTTAATGCTAGATATATAAAAAGCTACTATTATGAAAAAAAGGACATGTTAATGTTAGGCTTTGTGTCAAAGGTGAAAAAGGATAGCTTTAATATATCTAGTGAAGTAGATGAAGCACAATGGTTTTCCATTGATGAAGCTTTAGTGAATCTAAAAGACGCAAGCATAGCTATTAAGTTATTGAAAGATTATTTAAAAGAATATAATAAGGAGTAAAAAATGGATAAGCATATTGATAAAACGGGTCTTTTTGAAGATTTTAATTTTAAATTAGTAGTAATAGATGCTTTATTAGATAAAGAGCCTTCCTTTAAAAGCCAGTTAGAAGATTTATCTGAAAAGTATACAAAAAATTATGAGTGGTATAGTGGAAAAGAGCCTATTAAAGAGATGTTAGAGTTCTTTTCAGAATTAAATATTGAACAAAAAGATTTAGAAAAGGTTACAGAGTTATGTTTTGATGGGGGAAATGAAATTTATTTTTATATTAAGCCAGATTGGGATGGAGAAGGTTCATTTTTTGATATTAACTCAGTAAAGGGTTTTGAACATATTAAAAATTTAAAATCTGTAGATTATATAAGCATGGCAGATGAAAAAGTTTTAGAGCCTATGAAAGAATGTGGAATTATTATTGAATAAAAGATATATACAGTGAATTCAGTTTCGAATTCACTTTTTTTATTCTGAGATAAGAATTGGAAATACTAGCTTGTAGCAATATAATGTAATAAGACAGACTCTCTGCCCTAAGACCAGCTATGTGAAGTCAATAGTTTTAATAAAAGATATTCTAAATTTTCAAATGGGTAGTGTAACTATTTAAAGGCACAATAAATAAACTGTTAAATTGATAAAAATTAACAGTTGGTGTTATAAGGATTAGGATATAGATTCATAGTCCTTATTATCTCTCAAAATAGCATAAACAATATGTGTAAGCTTATGAGCTACCGCTCCAACGGCAGTGAGGTGGTGCTTACCTTCATTACGTTTTTTTATGTAGTAATCATTAAGTGGACTTTCATGTAAAGTACAAGTTGAAGCACATAGAAATAAAGCTCTTCTAAGATATGGAGAACCACGCTTGGACATTTTATTGTTATTAGCTAAAAATTGGCCTGATTGTTTAACTGTTGGATCAATTCCGGCATAAGCACTTTTAAACCTCTTAACATCACCAATTTCGCTAAGTATAATAGCAGCAGTCACTTTACCTATTCCAGGAATAGATTCAAGATGACTATCGAATTGGGAATAGTAAAATTCTATTTCATCATCTAAATCACTAATCTGACTTTCTATAAATAATACTTGATTTATAAGTTGTTTAAGTTGAAATTTAAAAGCATTCTGAGCAAATTTTATACCGAAAGTATTTTTAGCAGCATTTTGTATTTTCTCGGCTTTAGCAAGGCCAAGCTGACCACGGCTATGTTCTTTTAGAAATTCAGCAAGGTTATTAATATCAATCCTAAGAATATCTTCAGGTGTTGAATATTTTTCTAAAAGCTTTTTAGAACTTATACCCCATGTATCAGAAAAAAGCTTTTCATATTCAGGGAAAACTTGATCAAGTACAGTAATAATCCTACATTTAAGTTCAGAAACACTATCGACTAAAGACAGTCTATATCTACATAATTGACGTAAAGAAAGAATTTTTTCATCAGCTAATTGAGTAGTTGTAAATCTCCCAAATCTAATAACTTCAGCTATAATAAAAGAATCTTTAGTATCATTTTTAGTTTGACGAATATATAAGTTTCTAAAACTATCAGATTGTATAGGATTTATAACATTAATTACATATCCTTTTTCTAAGAGAAAAGAATAAAGGGAAAGCCAGTAATGACCAGTAGCTTCAAGACCAAAAATAACATTTGAATCACCAATGCTTTTTTTAATTTGTTCAATAAGTTTATTAGCTCCATCATGTGAATTGGTAAATTTAATGGACCTACCTATAATGACCCCAGTTTTATCGATTATAGTAGCTTCATGATTATTTTTACCAATATCAATACCAACAATATACATTAAAAACATCTCCTTTAAATACTAGATAGAATCCTCTATACAATGCAAGCTACATCCTGGTTAGATGTACGAAGAATTATAATAATATAATCAACATCCAGCTTATACGCAATATCTCGCAGAGATGAGGTAACAGTCTTAGGCACGAGGTCAAAGATGCCTCAAGGGGGCGGACGTAAACCTCTATCTATACGAGAATATTGTCTCAAAATTAGAGGGATTAAACAATAAAAATAGAATAAATAACTCAAGAGATTATTAAGAAAAATAATTAGAGTTTTTGATAAGTTATTGTCTAATCTTTATAAGCTTATCATACCAGGGGGTTACACAACCTGAACTAAAAGGCTCACTAACAACTTCAGAAGAGTTATACAATAGGTCACAAGAATTACAGGGATTAAGAAATGATTGGGATAGACGAAATGGAACTACAGCAGTAATGAGAGCTATTGATAATGAAACAGGTGAGGAGGTATTATTAGTAGCTACAAATAGTCCGAAAAAGACAATTATATCAGATTTTAAAGGTAATTTAATGGGAAATGAAATCTATATTGGAGGAAAGGGACACGCTGAGGAAACAATTATTAAAAATGCTGGAGACAGATACACACTTATAGAAGGTGGAAGTTCTAGAAATGTCTGCAAAGGTATTTGCCAGCCATTGATTGAAGGCAAAGGTATGCAATTAGGTGGACTTGAATTTAGAGGAAGGGCTGATAAAACACCATATAGAATGTTCTGGAAAAATTAAAGGATATGAAAGAGGTAGAAAAATGAACAATATATTGACTTTAGATGATTTATTTAATGAATGTGAAACATTTTGGCCATTCTTTTTCAGTAAATGCTATCCTAATGGTTATTTTGAGAAAGAGGATATTGAATTAGCAGAGTATATTAGAGGAAAATATTGTTTACCTATAGAGTGGGTTGATGATTTTACAAAATATTATGCTGGAGTATTTGATGAAGAAGATGGATATGTAAAAAATCCTAGAAAGGTTATTGTTGATTTTGCAAATAATAATCTGTTGGAGATAGAATTTCACCCTGGGGATACCATATTTTACTTAAATAAAGAAAACATTGGCTGTACAGGACCACATTTTGAATTGCATAAAATATCTTGGAATGAGTTGAAAAAATTATTGTTAAATGTGGAGTATAAGGAATTTAAGTTATTTATGATATTACCAATGGTATTTATTCAAGATAATGAAATTGATGAAGTTTTTAAGGTAATTACTGAATGTTTAACTAAATTACCATTTAAATCAGAAGATTATACCATAATCAGTAAATGTATAGTTGAAAATATTATTGGTGAATAACTGCATAATTGTAATAATGTAGTGAGAAGATGAAATGAATCAGCTGGAATGTAGGTATGCTAGCTTATTTTTAGCTGGCGACCTTATGTTTATGTATTTGAGGAGTTGGACTTAAAGGTGCCACAGAAGGAATAAACTTTGGTTCAAAGGCATTTGTTAAACAAACAGCATTAGAGGGAATACTGGGAATGGCAGTAGGAGGAATAGATGGATATTCAAATGGGGAAAGTGGATATGATTTAGCAAAAACATTGTTAAAATCAGGTGTTATGTTCTGTGGTATGAATTATTTCATGTCAGATATTAAGCCACTTAGGAATCCATTAAAATCAGTATTTTCAAAAGAAAGTTCAGAAGCTTTTGGAACACTTGAAGGTAAAATGAGTAGGAGTATGTTGGAAATACCTGAAGGTGGAGTTGCTGGGGACAATAGGGGTAACTTTCTAAAGGGGGGAAGTAACACTAGAAGTTCAGGGCAATATCATACATTCCATGAATTTAATTTAGATAGTGATTTCTTATATGCTAGTGACGCAGTTCAATTTAGGCAGGCTAATAAGTCATTAATAGATAGGCTAAATAGCGATGCTAAATTTAGAAAGGATATGTTTAAAAGAAATCCTGAATTAAAAACATGGCTAGATAGTAAACCTAATTTATCTAATAGTCCAACAGGTTTTACATGGCATCATGCAGAAGACTCTGGGGAGGTGGAAATTTAGGAAGAAAAGGTAAGTTGGATAAGTATGGAAATACAAAATAGTGAGGAAGGTTGGTAATATGTTAGAAAAAAATAGGGAGTATAAATTTTATGAAGTAATAAATGAGTTAAGAGAAAAATATATTGAAATTGGAGAGAAAGAATTATATAAAGATAATAATTGGTGTGTATATGCAAAGAATGATGATATTTACTTGAATTCTAATTGTTATATAGATGAATATCCAGAAATTGATGATGATACTTATGAAGAGAAGCTACCAGAATTTATTTTTAAAAAAGAGTTAGAACTTGTATTTAGAGATGAACTATTACAAGATGTTGTGGTTTCAGCATTAAAAAGAAAAGAGAATGCATCAAATGAAGAATTAATGGAAGCAGTTAATTACTATGATGATAATGATAGTTTTTTAGAATTATAAAATTAAATTATCACTTCATAACTAAAGAATAAACTGCTTCCTGTCAAGTAGACAATTAAAAAATAAAAATATTTTATATAGCCAATCACTCTTGTGGTTGGCTATATTTTATACTACAGATTTCAGTAAATATTCTCTATGCTCTAATGGTGGTATATAATTAGGACATTTCTGATATCTGTAATTATTATAATAATCTATTAACTAGCGTAAACGGAGATGTAGTAGATAAGATAGTTTATAGCTATGATAATAATGGAAATCAGATATCTTCTACAGAAATTATTTATACTCAAGGAAAAGAGCAAACACAAAAGGCAACAACAAATAAATATGATCATTTCAATCAATTAATAGAAACTACAAATGCTTATGGATTAAAGATAAATCATATTTATAACGGGGAAGGCTTAAGGGTAGCCAAAGCTGTAAATGGAGCTATAACTAAATATCTTTATGAAAAAGATAAAGTCATATTAGAACTAGATGAAAATGGTAATGTAAAAGCAAGAAATGTATATGGAACAAATTTAATTTCAAAAACTATAAATGGAGAAATAGATTACTATTTATATAATGGACATGGAAATGTAACAAAGCTAATATCCAAAATAGGAGAAGAATTAAATTCATATTACTACGATGCATTTGGAAATATAACCGAAGAAAAAGAAAAGTTTGATAACCCATATAGATATGCAGGTTATCAATATGACAAAGAAACAAAGACTTACTACTTAATGTGTAGAATGTACAATCCAAGTACAGCAAGCTTTATGCAGGAAGATAGCTATAGAGGGAAAATAGAAGACCCACTAAGTTTAAATCTTTATAGTTATTGCGAAAATAATCCTTTAATATATGATGATCCTACAGGGCACTGGCTACACATAGCTATTGGTGCAGCAGTAGAAGGTGCAATAACAGGAGCAATAGCAGCAGCTACAGGACGAATGTCACTAGGTGCACAAGCACTTATTATGGCAGGGGCAGGTTTTATTGGAAATTCTGCAAATCAATATATAAGTAAAGGGCGAGTTGATTTCAAAGAAGCATCCATAGCTGGACTATTTACAGGAATAACACATGGTGCGATAGGTAAAATATTTAAATCAGATAATCTATTTAACAATACTATAAATAAAGCAGTAACAAAATTAAAGAATCTACCTAAGTAATTAGCAGAAAAGACTGCATCTATAAGCAAAAAAGTAACAAGTAGTTTTGAAAAAGTCTCAAATAATATTGCAAAAGGATTCAATTTTGGACCAAGGCTTAATTTTGCATATGAAGGTAATGGTTATTCAACATTAGGTAGATTATTTGAAGTAATAATGCCAGAGAATACAGCATCAGAAACTATCTCTAAGGCAAGTATTAAAAATAATGTTAAGACAATTTCTGAAGAACTTAGAGAGGTAAATGGGGCTGGAAACGGGTTTGTTAGTAGTGTTGGTGAGGGGGTAGGAGAACCTAAAATTGTATTGCCAAGTAAAACACATACAAATGGAACTCAAGGTCATTGGGAAACAATACTTGATGAAGTAGATGTCATGAAAAATAGTGGTGATTATAAAAAGGTATATGTAAATAAAGGTCTTAGCAATGAAATTCCAGGAGCAAAACCTAACAGAAGACCAGATGTAATGGGTGTAAGACATGATGGTATAATAGACCAAGTTGAAGTTCCGAGTAAAACAGATGACCCAGCAGATTTACTTGAGAGAATGATTGACAATCAAAGAATAATTGGAGATAGAGCTGGTACAATAAAAGTGAAACCTATAAAATAATAAGGAGAATATGAATATGGAGAAAGAAACAATATCAATTACAATATATGGAGAGAACATTGATAATGATTTTAAGTGGGAAGACTGGTATGAAGACGCTAAAAAAATAATTGAATCATTAGGATATGATTATAATTATGTAGGTATAAGAACTCAAAAACTTAATTCAGGAAAAGTAATGAAATTGAGTAGAAATGAAAAAAAGGTTCTTAATGAAATTCAAAGTGGTCAAGAAATTAAATACATTTCAATGTTTTCATTACCAGAAGATTTTCAAAGTGCTTCTTTTGATTATGATGTAATGATAGTGAAGAATTCTCAGTTTACAACATTAACAGTTAATAAAGGTGATTTTAATAAAATAGATGAACAAAAATTATTACAACTGTTAAGCAAATATGTTGATAATGGACATGGAGAAATATATGAAATGGATAGATATGAATCACCATTAATTTATGCATCAAAGGCTAATCCAACATCATTTTTTAAAACACTAAAGATAATTAAAGAGATAAGTTAAATGCAAAATTATAAATTAACTGACTTCATAAAATACGAAATGTAATAAATTGAGCAAATTAATAGGTTTAATTTAAATATTTCAATGCATAATTGTAATAATGCAGTGAGAAGATGAAATGAATCAGTTGAAATTTAAGTAGGCTGGTTCATTTTTTGCTGTTGAGGTTATGTTTAAGTATGCTGGAGGAGCAGCACTTAAAGGTGCTACATCAGGAATAAACTTTGGATCAAAGGCATTTGTTAAACAAACAGCACTAGATGGAATACTAGGAATGGTAGTAGGAGGAATAGATGGATATTCAAAGGGAGAAAGTGGATACGATTTAGCAAAAACATCTTTAAAATCAGGTGTCATGTTTGGTGGTATGAATTATTTCATGTCGGTTATCCAACCACTTAGAAATCCATTGAAATCAGTCTTCTCAAAAGAAAGCTCAGAAGTTTTTGGAACACTTGAAGGTAAAATGAGTAGGAATATGTTCGAAATACCTGAGGGTGGAGTTGCTGGAGACAATAGGGGTAACTTTCTTAAGGGGGAGACTAAAGCTGTTGATGGTGCACCAGAACCCGAAGTACAGAGTTTCATAGAAAAGTTTAAAGAGAAATATCCAGGGAGAGAGTACAAATCTGGTCATAAGCTTGAACACTCTGATGGCAGAAACAATATTGAGATTGATTTTGAAACAGATAATGCAATATTAGAATCCAAGAGAGGAAATGGTAGGGGACTTACAAGACAAATTACTGACAGATTAGACCCCAAAATTAATCCAAATGGAAAAGTTGTAATAGGTGTTCCAGGTTCAAAAATGAGTAGATTTGCACAAAGGGATGTTGAAAATGCTGGTGGATTGATGTCAAATGATATAGACTTAATTTTAGAGTTGATTAAGCCAGACAAATAATAAGGGAGAAGTGAAATGGAAGATATTTTCTATTTGAGTACTAAAAAGATTAACGTAAAAGACATTAATAAAATTGCTGAAAAAGTAAATGTTAAGAGTACGTTTATACCTAAAACATTAGATGTTTTAGAGATAGAGTATTGTGATGGTATTACTGCAAGTTGGTTTAATATGAGTCTATGTGAGTTTCAGGAACCAGAGGATGAAAAATTTCTAAATGATAATAAGATAGAAGCAGTTTTTTGCATTTCACATCATCCAAGGAATTTAAAGATAATTATGCCTCACATAAAAAATGTATTAAAAGAATATGGTGGATGGATTGGAAATGATAATGAGAAATTTCAACCCTGGTTTAACTTGGAGAATATAGAGTCATTTGAATATCAAATTTAATAATAGGCTAACTACAAAACTTACGTATTACTAGATGCATAACAATGAGTCAGTTAGCTGCAATAGTAAATTAAGCAAAAGTAAGTTGTCGATAAAGAGAAATCTGCTGCATAATATTAATAAAGCAGTGAGAAGATGAAATGAATCAGCTGAAATTTAAGTAGGCTGTTTCATTATTTTTTTTTAAGAAGTTATATATAAGTATCTGATTAAGGACTTCCTAGCTAATTAAGTCTAGTGACTTTATATGCCAGTAAAACTAGCATATAAGAGATGTGTAGCTTGATAAGCTAGAAAATCCTAGGCTCAATAACTCCACTTAAAAGTTAATGGAATTGATTAAGAAGAAGTAATAGATGTATCAGTTAAAGAAAACCTAATCAATGAACAAAAATTTATTAAATAACCAATCAATTAATAAATAATAAAATAATTCAATTGAATAAATAACTGAAAAATACATTAAAATAGGAGTGGATTAAATGGAAAAAGAATTGAATGAATTAATAAGTAAGTTAGAAGCGTATATTACAAATGACGATTTTATTGATATTAGTTATGATGTTGTAGAAGAAATAGAGGAAAGAGAAGATGCTTTTGAAGCTATACAACCTATCCTTATGTTAATTGAAAAAAATCCTAATATTGATTTTGGTAAACCCGGACCATTAGTACATTTCGCAGAAAAATTTTATAAAAACGGATATGAAGAAAAACTTGTTGAATCACTTAAAAGATTTCCTACTAAACATACAGTATGGATGTTAAATAGAATTATTAATGGTTCTCAAGGAGATAGCAAAGAATATTTTATAAATGTGTTAGAGGGTGTTATGGTTAATCCTAATATTGACAACGAAGTTGTACTACTTGCAAAGCATTTTAGAGAATTACATTACTAAGACTAATTTAGAATTATTATATTAACTGCAAAACTATAATAAAGCTGACTGCAAAACAAGCGGTAATATACTAGCATAAATGTGAAATTACTAATATATATAGTTCTAGCTATATAAATACAATTAAAATTTACTGCATAATTGTATTAATGCAGTGTGATTAAGTCAGAGGAACTAGCTACAAAATAAAGTAAGCTAGTTTCTGCTTTTTCGGAGATAAGAATTGGAAATACTAGCTTGTAGCAATATAATGTAATAAGACAGAATCTACCAGGGGGCGACTAACCCTGAATATACGACTACAATAAAATGGGAAATTAATAACATAGAAGCAATGAGACAAATTGAGTCATCTAGTGTAGCAGGTTATAAAGTAGAGTGGCTAGTATCAGATGAAAAAGCAGTCGAACAGTTAACTAGGTTGTTTAAAAAAGAAAATATTGATATAACGGTAAGATATTACCTTGAATAGAGGAGGAGAGTAAAGTGGAAATAATTAATGAGATTGAGTTAGAAAAAATAATTAAATTGGAAAAAGATTATAATATGAATATTATTGATATAAGTGATGAAGAACTTAAAAAAACTTTAGTGTATTATGATTTTATAAGTAATAATATTGAAAAATTAGTATTGGAAGAAGATAAAATCAGTATAATGTATAGTAAATATTATTGGTATACCAAGTATAAACAAAGGTACTTTGAAGTAGTTGGATATGATGCTGGTATAGAACAAGAAGGATTTAAGTTATTAAGGGAAATTGAAAATGAATTGGAAGATGGAGTTGATTGGGGCATAATACAAGAAATTGAACAAAATGAAAAATAAATCTAAATGCATATTATTAGCGACAGTAACTGCATAATAATAAATCTTATAATATGTATAAATATCAATCAATGCTAAAAAATATTTTACTGCATAATATTAATAATGCAGTGAATATGGGCAAATGGAGAAGAGTGAAATATAAATACTTCAATTATAACGGTATTTTTTTGTTTACATACATTAATTAATGTAGAAATTAAAAAGGTTAAAAAATAGCTACAGAACATTAAAAATGATAAGTGAATAGAAAAAAGTTAAAAAGTGATGTGAAGTATTGAAAATACTAGGGTGATAGAAAAGACAGACCCTGCCTCAGGGGGCGTCTAAAGCTGAAAGACAATTATTAAATGGCTCTGAGTGGAACAACTATTTTAGAGAAGCTTATGGTGCAGAAAATGTTTAATGGGAAACTGCTGTTAATTCAATGGCGGATATCATAGATACTCCAAGTTTGATAACTAGATTAAAGCTTAATAAGTTAGCAGATTTAGCAAATAAATCATCATGGAAGTAGCCATCATGGAGAAATTCCATATTATAAAGTATCTTCTGAACCTAATGGAGAAGTAAAATTCTATTATGATAATGGAATATGGAATTACGAATATATTACACCAAGAAAGCCTGGGAAAATGCGATAGATTCTAGTGAAATGAGGTAATAATATGTGGATAATGAAACTTTCATACTGTTATATGAAAGAATGTTAAAAGCAGTACAGCTAATGCAACTGAGCTCAGAGGAACAAAATAAATATTTAGGGAAAATCTCAGTAGATGATATTGCATTAACATTCGATAGTGATGTAACAATTCATGCAAATAATTTCCTAAAAGCCAATATTATAACTAGCGAGCAATTTGACTTAATAATGAAGATTAATGATAATTTGGATAAAATGAGTGATGATAAAGATATATGGGCAAGGGATAAACTTGATGAGGTTCAATGGTGTGAATGCAGGGTAATGGCTAGGGAACTATTGGTTAAATTAAAAGAAAATGATATTGAAACATTTATTAATGAAAACTTATATTAATAGGGTTTCAGAAGAGTTTTTAACTGAAGGAAAAGTAATCTTAAAATGCCCACGATGTGGAGAAAATCTAATATATGAAGATCAAAAAATATAATTAATTAAAAAATAATTTCAAAATAAGATAATTTTAAAAGGCTGAAGGTATAGATTTAATCTAGCTTTCAGCCTTTTAAAATGTTAAATAATGATATGAAGATTTAATATAAATTGTAGATTTAGAAATGAATAATGAAAATGTACTATATATTTAAAATCTAAAAAATATATTTAACCTGGAGTACATTTTAATTTATGAATTAAGGAATTTTAGAAAAAACGTTATATTAAGGTGCGAAAATTTATAAGATGTGATAAAATAAAACATAATGTCTTTTTGTGTCGAAAAACGCTTTTATATTCTAATTACGTTACATAAAATGTAAAAATTAAAAATAAATAAATTTAAGAAAATATATATTTATAATTTTTCATTAAAAAAATATAGGGGCAGTAAGAAAATTTTGGTTATCTAAAATAGAAGGGAGAAATTTAGTGTTAAAAAACAAAAATGGACTTATAGTATATTTTTTATTGTCCTGTGGTTCAAGTGTTATTGATATTATTATAGGTTATGTATTATTTAATATATTAAATGTAAATTATTTAGTAGCATGTAATATAGGAATTATAGCAGGGCTTATATTTCATTATATTACTTCTATAAAGGCTGTATTTAAAAAGGAAAACAATATCAAAAATTTTAGTATATATATAATTACCTTTTTCATAGGATTAATTTTAGCAAATATAACTATGTGGATTAGCTTTGATAAATATAATTTAGGATTTTTAATATCAAAAATATTTTCTATGGGGATTCCATTTTTTGTTATGTATTATCTGAGAAAAATATTATATAAAAAATTTAGTTAGGAGTTTTAATTATGAATACTTATTATAAATTTAAATTCTATATAAATGGAAGGCATTCAGTTACCTTTGGTACTAATAAGTCCAATATACATCCTCATACTTGGGAAGTTGTATTAATAATGAAGACAAAACTTGATGAGGAAGTAAATTTTACGATTTTTGAGAAAAAATTAGAAGAGTATTTTTCAAATTATGAAGGAAAATATCTAAATGAATTAGATGAATTTATAGATATAAATCCTACCATGGAGAATATGGGGAAGATACTTTGTGAAGATATAAAAGCGTTAGTAGATGATGAAGTTTTAATATTAAAAAAGATTGAAATAAGTGAAAACCCAATGAGAACATATATTATAGAAACTATATAGGAGGAAGGAATTTGGAAAATTCACACGAGAAAAAAGATAATAAAAAATATAAAACCATAAAATTAAAAATTTCAGATATCACTATATCTGTGTATAGTTTCATATTAATTGCTCTTATTGGAATTATGGTTTTAGTTTTTATAAATAAGACTGGTAATTTCCCATGGGGCTCAGATACTTATGGACATTTATTTAAAGGAAATATATTATCAGATTCTATAAAAGAGGGTAAGTATTTTGTTAATTATAATGAATACTGGTATAACGGGGTTCAGCCATTTAGATATTGGGCGCCACTACCTTATTATATACTTGCAGCAATTAATTTAGTAACGAATAATATAATAACTACATTTAATGTATATGTATTTTTTGTTTATATAATAGGTGCTACAGGATGGTTGTTATTTGGTAAGCAGACTAAGAGGCAATTTGTTGGATTGACCTTAGCTATACTTTGGTTTTTCGTACCATATAATTTAAGAATTTTATTTTCAGAGGGGAATTTACCATTTGCATTAATTAATTCATTAATTCCATATGGACTATTATTCTTTTATAAAAGCGTAAAAGAAGGAAAAATAAGTAGTTATATATTTTTAGGGATAGTAATGCATCTAATGACAATATCCCATGCTATGCTTTCAGCTATGTTTGGAATATCACTATTTTTATTAGTTATTGTGGATGTTGTAATTAATAAAAGAATAAAGAAAAATATTATGGCATTAGGTTCAGCTTTTTTTGGGGTAATGACTTCATTATACTGGCTTTATCCAGCACTTAAAGGAGGCTTACTTGGTCAAGATAAAGGGGCTGTTGAAAATGTTATGAAGGCTCAGACACATCCATTTTCAATATCATTAAACCCATTTTGTAGATTTCAAAATTATGAAATATATTATTATGGATTGGCCTTTGCAATTGTAATAATTATAGGAGTGTTATTTTCATTAAAAAGAAGCAGATCATATTTCTTAGTTGCCTTAATAATTCTAATTGGAACTAATACTGTAGCTGTTTCATTCTTAAAGAACTTACCTTTAAACCAATTATTTTGGATGAATAGATTTACTGCAATATCAATAGGACTTATATTTGTAGGAATTATAACTTGGGAAAAATTAAGACCAAGTATGATAATGTTTTTAATTTTAATAATGACAGTAGATTCATTTGCATCATTTTATTTAGTTGGAAATAATGCAATAAAACCAATATCAAAAACTACAGAAGCAGAATTTGCAAGCAAGATAGCATCTCAAAGAGTAGCAGTGCTAGATAGCTCTTCTATGGGTTCTGTGCCTAGTTATTATATTAGTTATAACGGACAAGATGGTTGTAAAAATCAAGTTTTTGGTTGGGCTTGGCAGGGAGCTACTACTAGTAAAAATATTATGGAACTTAATACAGCACTTGAAAATGAATATTATGAGTATATGTTTGATAGAGCGTTAAGCTTAGGGGCAGATACTTTAATATTAAAAAAATCATTTATTAAAGATTTAAACAAATGTGAAAAAGCATATGAAGCTGTAGGATATAAAAAGGTTAATGAATTTGAATTTTCGATTATCTTGAAATATCCCGTAAACCATAAGTTTGGAACTATAACTCAATATGATGGACTAGCTATTGGAAAATACTCTAATAATCTAGTATATATTTTTCCGAGCTTAAAAGAAGGAAATAGTGATTATATAGATGACTATTCATTAGAGGAGCTGAAAAAATATAAGGTTATATATATTTCTGGAGCTTATTATAAGGATAAAGACAAGGCAAATAAGCTTTTATTAGATTTATCTAACACAACTACTAATGTTGTAGTAGATACAACTGGACTTGAAAGCAATGATTTATTAGATATTAATGTTCAACCAATTACAGTAAAAAATAATTATTCCAATATGTATTACAAGAAAGAAAAGATAGAGCTAGATGATTTCCCTTCAGAACTCAAAGATTGGAAAACTAGTTACGGTACTAGTTTAGAGAGTTGTGGTGCTTATGGAGAATTAGGTAACAGAGGGATAGAGTATATAGGTAAATTAGGTAAGATTAAAGTTATTTCATTAAATATACCATACTATACATTCTTAACTAAGGACGATAAAATGATTAAAATTTTAGAGGATACTTTAGGGATTAAATCATATAGTTTACCTGAAAAAACAGTTGAACCAATAGATGTAGAAGTTAAGGGAAATTCTATAAATATAAAGAGTGAAAAGCTTGGTGTAGTAGTGCCTATAGCTGCGATAGATGCTTTTCATATAGTAAATGGAGACTATTCAAAAGAGAATAATTTATTGAAGTTATCTTCAAAGGAACTTGAGCTTAAGGTTATATATCCATATTTTAAAACGGGAATTGTATTATCAATAATAAATCTTATTATATTTATAGTAGCAATTTTAACTATTAAAATTACCTCAAAGAAGTCAAGAAGTAAAAGTGAAGATCAAAATAATAGTGAATTTAATGGATGCAAAAATATGGGGGAAGAACAATGAACAATCAAATACTATGTATAATAATTACGCTAATATGGGGATTAATTTTATTATGCTTAAATAAAAATAAAATGCATTTTTTAAAATTTCTAGTAGGTAGTTTAGGACTGTTCACTATATCAATGATATTTTTCATGACTCCTTTAGAGGGAAAGTTAATTGATGCAATAAGTTATATCTTGAAAATAATAGCAGATAAAACTTCATATTTTAACGTATATGAGCAATTTTCTATTATAGTTATTGAAGCAAAATCTGGAATAATATCTATGGCTATAAATTATGAATGTTCAGGAATAATTGAACTTATGGTATTCACTGCATTGTGTCTTTTCTTTCCTTTTGGAAGCCTTTTGAGAAAAGTAATATCGTTAATACTTGGAAATGTATTTTTATTTGGTGCAAATATTATAAGATTAATGTTTATTATTGTAGTAGTTAAAATTTTTGGTGCTAGCTCATTTTATTTAGCTCATACTATTTTTGCAAGAATTATATTTTTTGGCCTAACTATATTACTTTACTATATTGTATTTACATCGACGCAATTAAAGTTACAAAAGGTAGGTGACATGAGTGAATAAAGATTTATATAGAGATTTATTGTTTTGGGGTATCTGGTTACTTATTCCTTTATTAATTGATATACTGTCTGGAATAGTTAGTTTAATAGTAATTTTGAAGGAGTACTTCAGGAAAGAAAAGGTGGAGCTAGAATATCTGCCATATATAACAATATTGATACCTGTATATAATTCAGAAAAAACATTAGCTAATTGCATACAGTCAATTTTAGATCAAAATTATCCTATTAAAAATATTCAAGTTTTACTTATTAATAATGGAGAAAAGAATGGAGTTTATGATATATATTGTAAAATACAAGAGCAGCATCCAAATTTAAAGATTTGGTGGATTGATTCAAATCAAGGTAAATCAAAGGCATTAAATAAGGGGATTTATGCAGCTGAGGGTAAATATATTATAAACATAGATTCGGATGGAATACTTGATAAAAATGCTGTGCTTAGAATAGTAGAAAAGTTTGAAAGTAATACTAATATTCATGCCATGACAGGGGTAGTATTAACGGATTGTAGTTTAATAAATACTAATTCAAATTTACTATTAAGATTATTTAGGAGATGTGAGCTATTTGAATATAGTGAGGCTTTTTTGGTAGGAAGGGGTTTTCAATCCTATACAGATAGTTTATTTACTTTAGCTGGTGCTTTTTCTTGCTTTAGAAAGGATGTTATTCAAAAAACTCAGCTATATAATAGTGAAACATTAGGAGAAGATACTCATATAACTTCTCAAATTAGAGAGTTTCAAAATGGGAAAATAGCTTTATGTGAGAAAGCATTTTTCTATGTAGATCCAATAGACAGTATGGATAAGCTATATATACAACGTCAAAGGTGGCAAAGAGGAGAAATAGAAGTAGCATCACTATTTAGAAAATTCATTGGTGGAAGAAACAGAAATACAAGGAAAGTACTTAAAAGAACAGTTATTAAAGATCATACATTAGTATTTCCAAGATTAATATGGATGTTTGCTATGGTTTATTTAGTTTTCATAGATTATCCATTGGAGCTAGTAATTATGGCTAATATATTATTGTATTTAGCATATGTTTTTAATTCAGCATTATCCTTTTTTGTATCAAAGCTATATTTAAAGGATCAGAAAGAAGTAAAAAAATATATGAATAAACATGCATACAGCATTTTATTATTACCTTTTTATAGATTAGTTATATTTTTCATGAGGGTAGCAGGAATCATAAACTCAATAGAAAAATATTCGAAATGGAACACTAAAACACTTACTGAAGAAAAAGAAATTTTATCTAATGGTTTTAAAAGGAAATTCTCTATATTTTATAGGGTGAAAGGGTGGATAAACAATGGATAAAAAATTTTGGGTGCTATTACCTTGCTATAATGAACAAGAAAATATACAGCCCTTAGTTAATGAATGGCAAAAAGAAAGAGAAAAATTAAAGGGGTTAAATTTAGATTTAAGAATTATCATTGTTAATGACGGAAGTAAAGACAATACACTAAATATATCAGAAGAGTTAAGTAAAAGTTATGATAATATATTTATTATAAATCATGATATAAATAAAGGCTTAGGGGAAGCCATTAATACAGGTTTATTATATGCAATAAATCAAAGGGAAGATGGATATATATGTACCATGGATGGAGATTTAACCCATAGTCCAAGCTATGTACAAGCAATGTTAGAAAAAATGAGAAAAGATGAACTAGATTGTGTAATTGCATCTAGATATAGACATGGTTCAGAAGTACAAGGTTTAGCTAGATTTAGAAAACTTTTATCCTATGGTGCAAGAGTTATATATACTTTAGCATTAAGGATACCTAATGTAAGAGATTATACTTGCGGATATAGAATTTATACTAAGAAATCTATAATCGATTTAAATAATATATATGGAAATACTATTGTAGTAGAAACAGGTTTTGCTTGTATGATGGAATTATTATATAAGATACACATTAATGGAAATAAAATTGGTGAGGTTCCGTTTATACTTAAGTATCAGCTAAAAGGTGGGGCAAGTAAGATGAAAGTTATGAGAACTGTATTAAGAAGCTTAACAGTTTTGCTAAATATAAGATCTTATAATAAGCATACAAAAAACAATTTAAATTATACCAGTATATAAAACAGGTATTTTGAAGATACATTAGGAGGAAACAGATGGCAAAAATAAAAATTTTCTTTGGGACTGTAATTTGTTTGTTATTATTTAATACTATGGCTTATGCAACTCCAGGAAACCTTAAGGAAATAAGTATTGATGGTAATTTTAATGATTGGAAAGGTTATCCTATGATAAAGGATGATATAGGAGATACTCCAAAACCTCATGAAGATATTGAATTTGTTCAGTGTGCAGCAGATAATAATGATCTTTATTTACACATAAAAAGGGTAGGTGAAGATAAGTATACTTATTGGAATTTAAAAGCTGTAATAGTAAATGGAAGGAAAGGGGCTCTATTTGATCATAAATATTATCCAAATAAAAGTGATAGATATCCTAATCAAGGTACGAATCCTGATAACACTAAATATGTATCCTTTAAAGCTCCGCAATACGATATAACTGTATATTATAAAGATGACTATCCTAAGTCTAATTTTTATGTAAAAGCAAGTTTCGATGATGGAAAGCACGGGTCAACTGTTATTTTTGATAATGTAGCAGGTGTTTCTAAGGATGGTAAGGAATTTGAAATAAAGTTACCACTTCATTATGTTGGACTTAATGGCGCAAATAGAGATGTGAAGCTTATGCTTAAATCAGGGGTGTTCGAGCCTTTGACTAATGTTGATTGGGCGCCAGAAAAGCCTATAACAATAACTAAAGGTACAAATGCATGGGAAATTTTCATAGGAGCATCATTTATATTTATTTCATTTTTAGCATATAAAAAACTAAAAAAATAAGTTAATAATAAGTTGAGTTTGTATCAAAATCATTTTTGGTAAAATGGTAATTTAGAGCACAAACTAAAGCAGGCTATTGGTATATTTAAGTTTACCAATAGCCTTATGTTTTTGATTAGGCATCTTTCTTAAAAAACTTATAATATGCTGATTCCATAGCAAATGAAAATATAGAAATATAATCTCTTAAAATTTTTAAATTGAATACTTTAGCTACATCTAGTAGTGCAGCAATAGGTATAAGGGTTATAAAACCATCAAGAGAGTTATCATTTACAAAATATGTCCAAGTTGAAAGTGGAGGAGTATTTCTTTTGTTAATCTCTTCAAAGGAAATTTCTGAAACTTCTAACTTCCTATAGTCTTCCTTTATAGCAGCGTCTATTTCTTGCTGTAAAGTTTCAAACTCTTCTATTAATCTCATATGAAAAACAGCTAAAGGATTTCTTCCATTTATTATATTAAGATGAATTCCTTCTTTAATATTAGATACTATATTAAGATAATCTGCCCAATATTTATTAATGTAAAATAATCTAAGATTCTTTTTGAATTCCTCAATCTCATTAATAGTATATATACTATTAAATTTTTCATATAAGTTTGGAAAAAACTCGCTCAGAACTTCATCATTAAATTTATTAGTAATTATTTTTATACGCATGTTATACATATACTGCCTTTGATCATTTAATATAATTGAAAACTTATATAATTCTTTTCTTAAATCAGAGTTTTTACCTTGAACAATTCTTTGAATTTGGTTTATTTTCTGGTTAAATACACCATTTTCTAGAGCTTCATCTTGTAATTTAGGTATATATTTATCAGGTATAATATTTTGGATTCCATATTTTACAATAAGTTCATCCTCTAAACTTACAAAAAAGCGAGTCATTCCAGGGTCACCTTGTCTACCAGCTCTTCCTTTTAGTTGCTTATCAATACGTAAGCTTTCATAAAGATTAGTACCTATAACATATAGGCCACCTAATTCTTTGATTTGTTCTCTATTTTCACCATTTGGTCCACCTAGCAATATATCAATACCACGTCCAGCCATATTAGTTGAAACAGTAACTGCACCTAAAACTCCTGCTTTTTCGATAATCTTGGCTTCTAGCTCATCATTTTTAGCATTTAATACTTGGCAGTTAACTCCCATACTTAAGAGTTTATCTGCTAGAAGCGAGGATTCTCTAATACTACTAGTACCAATAAGGATTGGTTGACCAGTAGTATGTACTTCTTTAATTTCTTTAGCTAGAGCATTAAATTTTGCTTCCTTATGAGTAAATACATAGTTTGGTAAATCTTTTCTAATAGATTTTTTGTTAGGTGGTATTATAACAATTTCCATACCATAATATTCAAAAAATTCATCTTCTGAATCAATAGCTGTACCTGTCATTCCAGCTAAATTTTCATATAAGCTAATAAAATGCTGAAGAGTTATTTGACCTATAATTTTTCCACTTGATTGAACTTCTAAGTTTTCTTTTGTTTCTAATGCACCTTGAAGTCCATCAGGCCAATGTCTATTTTTTGCAATACGACCTGTAAATTCATCTACCATTTGAATCTTATTATTTTTTATTATGTAATCTATATCTTTTTCGAGAAGTACTTCAGCATAAAGAGCGCTATTTACTTGTCTTAATAGACTAAAGTTTTCACTAGAATAGAGATTTTTACATCCAAGCAACTTTTCAATATGGTCTATACCCTTATCTGTTAAATATACATTTAAAGAGTATTCATCTGTAGTATAATCTACTAATGAATCTAACATAGTTATGGCTTTTCTAACTTTTTTAAGGTCATTATCTTTTTCATCTGTATTTGTAGCTATTACCATAGGAATTCTTGCTTCATCAATTAATATAGAATCAGCTTCATCTATAATAGCAAAGTGGAAACCTCTATGAATTAAATCTTCATTATTATAACAAATAGAATCTCTAAGATAATCAAAGCCTGATTCTTTTGCAGTAACATAAGTTATGTCACAAGCATAAGCCTTTTTCTTTTCATTTTTATCCATATTTTCTTGAATAAACCCAACAGTTACCCCAAGCATTTCATATACTGCTTTCATCCAAAGAGCATCTCTTTTAGCTAAATAATCATTAAAGGTAAGTATATGAACTCCTTTTTTTAATAAGCTATTTAAATAAGCAGGAAATACTGCTGTTAATGTTTTGCCTTCACCAGTCTGCATTTCTATAAGTTTTCTATCGTTAAGTGCTAATGCAGCTAATAATTGAACATCAAAAACTTCAAAGCCTAAAGTTCTTTTTACAGCTTCTTTAACAAGAGCAAAACCTTCAACAATAAGGCTATTAAGGTCTGTTCCTTTAGAGGCTAGTTCTTTTAATCCCTGTGATTTATTTAATAATTCATTATTACTTAATGAGGTTAAATTAATCTTTTTTATATCTTTTACTATAGTTTTGTAGTTTTCTAATAATGTATTTCTTTTTATCATTAATAATAACTTCCTTTTTCATTAATAAGGTATTGAGGTAGGGCAATCTGATATCATCTATTAACCTATAATATGTATATTATAATACAAATAATATTTTAAATATAGTTAACCTTTATAGGAACTTGGTTAAAGTCCATTCATAAGTTATATTGTATAATTGGTTTAAACATAAAAATATCAGATAGTATGAGGTAGAAGTAAGGATTTTTATAGTATGGTAAAATATTCATCATTATTGTATTATTATATATAGTTAAGGATATTTAAAATTTTTACTTTAATTAAATTAAAAGGATATTAAAATGGGAAAAATATTAGAGGCACAAATATAATTCTTATAATAAGTTTAATTAACTAAATTAGGGGGGATTTTATGAATTTTATATTTAGACAACCACAATTATATAGGTATCTAAACCTTTGCAATGAAAGTAATTTAGAAAAAAGTGTACTAGATTGTGGAGCAGGGGGAAACTATCCGCCACTAGCTTTATTTTCAAGTTTAGGGTATAAAACATATGGGTTGGAATTAAGTGATGAGCAAATTGAGGCTGCTAAAAGATTTGAAGATGAACATAATATTAACCTTAATATTTTAAAAGGTGATATAAGAAATCTTCCGTTTGAAGATGAAGCTTTTAGTTATGTTTATTCCTATAATACTATATTCCATATGAAGAAAATAGATATAGAAAAGTCAATAAATGAAATAAAGAGAGTGTTAAAACCAGGTGGAATTTGTCTTATAAATTTTCTTTCTATAAATGATGAAGACTATGGAAGTGGTATAGAACAAGGCAGAGGAGAATTTTTGCAAGTAGAGAGAGGAGAAGAAGTAATACATACTTATTATGATATCTGTGAAGCAGAAAAACATTTTAAGGACATGAAGATATTATTTAAGGAAAATAGAATTTTAGAAAGAATATACGAAGGCAAGATGATAAAACAAGGTTATATAGATTATATAATTCAAAAATAAATCTTGATTTTATTATTTAATAAAAATAAATAATTTTATAATCTTTTATGAGTTAAAAAGCAAACTAGGAAATCTTTTATTAATATTAAGATTTCCTAGTTTGCTTTTTTATTAAATTACATTAATATCCAAATGAACTGATATTATGTATATTATTTACCATTAACTGTATAACTGGTCTTTAATGATATAAAAAATAAATTTTATTTTATTAAAAAGATTATGTAACCTAATATAGGCATGTCTCATAATATGAATTAAGAGTAATATAACTTAATTTATATTACTTCTACAAAAATAATAAGAGGTGTTTTTATGGGTTTTTATAGAAGTGAATCATATAGAGGTCATAATTATTATAAAGTAAAAGAAAGATCATATAGTAATGAAAGTGAATCAAATAGTAGCTCAAGTAAATCAAATAGTAGTTCAAGTCACTCAAATAGCAGCTCAAGTCACTCATATAGCAGCTCAAGTAAATCAAATAGCAATTCAAGTAGCTCAAATAGCAATTCAAGTAGCTCAAATAGTAGTTCAAGTAAATCAAATAGTAGTTCAAGTAGCTCATATAGTAGCTCAAGTAAATCAAATAGTAGTTCAAATAGCTCATATAGTAGCTCAAGTAAATCAAATAGTAGCTCAAGTAGCTCATATAGTAGCTCAAGTAAATCAAGTAGTAATTCAAGTAGCTCATATAGTAGCTCATACAGTGAATCAGATAGTAGTTCAAGTGGATCATCATATAGTAGCTCATATAGCGAATCTGATAGTAGCTCAAGTGGCTCATATAGTTCAAGCAGATCCTATAGTAGATAATAAAACTTTTTGCTAAATTTAAAGATAGGGATTAGTGATATGGATAAGTATTACAAAACTAAGGAAATAGTAAATGGATATTCTATTATTAAAATGATAGGTCAGGGGCGATATGGAATTGCATATTTAGCCATAAATGACAAAGATGAAAAGTGTGTAATAAAGCAATTAAAAAGGAAGATGCTTAAACAAACTAGAGAAAAATTGTTTTATGAACAGAAGATATTAAAATCTTTAAATGATCCTAAGTTTCCCAAATTTATATCAACTTTTAAGGATAAGAAGAGAGAAGGCTATATATTAGAATATATAGAAGGAAAAGTGTTTGAAGATTTATTAGTTAAAGATAGATATAAATTTAGTAAAGAAGAAATTTATAAAGTTGCTGATGAGCTTTTAGAGATAGTAGAAATATTGCAAAAAAATAATATAGTACACCGAGATATTAGGCTTCCTAATGTAATAATAAAAAAGAATAAAGAGATAGCTTTAATTGACTTCGGTTTAGCTAGAATTATAGATAATAAAAAATATGTAAAAGAGATAGATTATTGGTTTATAGCTGACTTTTTAATCCGTCTGTATTATTCATCTTATAAAGCAACTGATGAAGAAGAAAAACCTTGGTTTGAAGAACTAGATTTAAATTTAGAAGAAAAAACTTTTCTAAAAAAGCTCATGGGTGTTGAAGGTAGTTATCAAAATATTGAAGAAATAAGAAGTCAACTTGAAAAGATAAAAAATATGAACTGATCTTAAAAGTAAACCATGTGATCCTAAAGTTTCCCTCCAATATCACATGGTTTATTTCTAAAGATTTGAATATGGGAGGTCTACATTGTGCCAAATTCAATTGATATATTAACAATATATCCTGAAAGTTTTAGAGCTAATGTGTATTCGATTGAGCATTTTAGAATGATTGGGCTAATAGATGTAAGTATTAAGTATACTTATGGAACAGAAAGAGTAACATTAGCATATTTTAGATCTTCAGGAACTAATAGTGGGAAAATTAAAGGATTATGGTATCCTATCGTTGGAATAAAAACTCATACAGGAAGCTTTACAGAGTTTTCGGACTATATAAATTATGTCTTAGAGAATTCTACAAGAAAGGGAAGGGCTAGTGAAGGATGGCTTGCTAAATCATTATTTTTTTCTAGGAAGTATGAAGATAGTTCTACTATTAGGGGTTTTTCAAATGGAATGCATCAGAACGTTCTTTTAGAAATAGGAAAGGGATTAAGATATTTATATGAGAATGGTAGATTTCAAAAAGTGGATTCATTGGATGCTGAAATGTTAAATAGTGTACTAACTTCAAATGAAGTATATAAAGGAAATAGATATTCTCAAAGAGAAAATTTTGAAAGATTTATAGAAGATATATTTAATGAGTATTAATCAAAAATATATTCAGGTAATAAGTAGTTTATAATAAAGATTATAATCAAGGGTATATATAAAACTATAAATTTTATATATACCCTTAAAGTTTTTTATAAGAAAATTAATTTTTTGCAAAGAGTTTTTTTTCTGCAAAGTAAACTTCTTAAAAAAGAGAAATAATATAATGTAATATATTATTTAAAATTAAAGAAAAATAAATATAGTGTTCATAAAATATGGAATTATATACAATTAATTGATATGATGTATAATATAATATTTTACACTTAAATATATTTAAAATAACTAAAGGTGTTGTAATAAATTAATTCTAGCTAGAGTTTAGGGGGAGAAAGCATGATAATTAGAAAATATACAGACTCAGATAATTTACAGTGGGTTAGGTGTAGAGTTTTATCACTTTTAGATACTGCATATTTTGATAATGTACTTAGAGAAAAGGAGCATTATCAAAATCCTTCTATTGAATTAGTGGCAGAAGTAGATGGTAAGATAATAGGTTTAATAGATGTGGAATATGAGATTGAAAGGGGAACTGTTTGTTATTATAACAAACAGTTAGGAGGAGTAATAAGGAATTTAGCTGTGTTGCCGGAGTATAGAAAGTTAGGAATAGCAACTGTATTATTAAATGAAGCAATAAGAAGCTTAAAGGTAAATGAAATTGAAAGAGTTGAAGTTTGGACAAGGGATGATAAGTGGGTAAATGATTGGTATAAAAACAGAGGCTTTAGCTTCAAAAAATTTTATTTACATGTTTATACTGAGTCTGATGAATGTGATGAAATAGTTAAAGTCAAAGTAGAAAAGTTGCATGTATGTAATTGTTTTGCACATTATGTAGGAGAAAATACAGAGGAAATAAAGAGTAAATTTAAAAGGATTCATAAATGTAATCTTTATGAACTATACTTATAAATGAAATGTTAAAGGAACTCTTAAGAGAGTTCCTTTAACATTTCAATAATGAGTATTTAATATAAATATGGAGGTATATTTATGGAGAAAAGTCTTTATTCACGAAATTTTGAGGTTAACTATTATGAAATTAAGGAGAATATTTGGAGAGCTACTTCACATTTAAGGGATGACCAGCATGATATAGAAGTAATAGTAGATGTATCTGTACCAGATATGGTTATACTAGATGCTAAACTAGAATTATTGCGCTATCCCATTAAAGAGTGTATTCTTATCAAGGATAAAATCAAAGAACTAATAGGAGTTAATATTTTTTCAGAGTTTCACTCTAAATGTGAGAAATTGTTTTATGGTGATATGGGATGTGGCAATGTTAGAATGCTTCTTGGAGTTTCAGTGCCTGGGATAATTTATTCTTATTTTCCACATCAGATTAAAATAGGAAATATGACAGAAAATCAATGGTGGGATTTTTGTAAACAAAAACTTTCAAATGCATGTATAGCTCACACATTAATGAGTAATAAAGATTAAATTTAAGGAGGCGTATAGAAATTTTTGATGACTTGGAGTTATTAGGATGGAATAAAAAATTTCTATAAGCCTCCATTTTTTGTTTAGAATGTGAAAATTTTAAGTAATATTTCTTGAATTTTTTTAGGAAATATGGCTAAATCTTTCTCGGTAAAGCCTTTAAGCTTTATTAACAAATATCCATAGGTAAATATTCCAACTATAAATTCAATCGCTGTTGCAATTAATATAATAAAGTATTTTCTAGTAAACAAGGTGAATATAAGTTTATCCATAGCAAATATCACAATAGCCATAGCCACGGAGGCTATTATAGCTTTTAAAATAATATTGAATGAATTAATTTTTTCGTTTATAGTTTTATGTATTAATTCCATGTTTATAATTAAAGAAACTGAAAATCCTAATATTCCTCCTAGTATGGCGCCGTATATATTGAAAAAACCTATTCCTATAAAGAAATAATTTGCGCATAATTTTACGACTACTCCAATAAGTAAGCTTATTACAAGCTTATAAAAACAGTTCAAAGCTTGTAAAATGGTTGATTGAAGCTGCACTATACCCATAAAGATTAAAAGCACAGAACCAAAAAGCATTAATTCAAATCCAGCAGCACCTTTAAATAGTAAGGCATACATATTTTTACTAAGGACTCCAAATCCAAAGCTTATAGGAATGAGCAATATGTAAGTTATTTTTAAAGAATAATCAACTGTTCTTTTTATATCAGTATTGTTCTTAAGCTTAAATGATCTCGAAATACGAGGAAGTAAAACTACAGTTAGTGAAGTCACTATAACTAATGGAACATATAATAATTGTCTATATATACCAAGGTAAGATACCAAAATATTAATATTTTCATGAGTGTAGTTTAAAAAAGCCAGTTTAGAACGTACAACTTTATCATCTATAAGAGCACCTAAATTCTGAAGACCTGCACTTAAAGAAAGTGGCAGTGTATATGTAAATAATTTTTTTACTAGTAGTTTTGTATCAATTTGTTTTTTAGCTTGAACAGAATAATTATTTATTCTACAGGTTCTATATAAATAAAATATAAGATAAAGTGTAGCAATAATAGCACCTAGTGAAGTACCTATAGTAGCACCTGCAATAGCTAGCTTTAAACTTTTATGTAAAAAAATATAGGCAAATAAGAGACTTGTACTTACATTTATAAACTGTTCTATAATTTGCGAAATTGCTATTGGTTTTATATAACCCTTACCTTGGAAGTAACCCCTGTAAGATACTAAAATACCTGTGAAAAATACAGATGGAGCTAAAAATTTTAAGGCTAAATCTCCCTGAGGATTTTCCATTAAAACAGATATGTTAGTTGCAAAAACTATTAATATTAAAGTAAAAATTAAGCTACCTATAATTAAAAACATTCTGGCTAGTTTGAAGGTTTTTAAGCTGTCTTTAAAATTATTAGTAGCATCTAATTCTGCAACTAATTTTGAAATAGCAGGTTGCATTCCTAAACTTGTAATTGCATAAATAAATACAAAAACGTCATAAGTATGAGCATAAACACCATTAGAGGCATTACCAATTATTAATATCAAAAGTGGTAAATAAAATAGTGAAATGAACTTACTTAGTATACCTGCTATTGATAAAATGGTTATATTTTTAGATTCTTTTGAAACTGACATATATTTCTCCTAACTAAAGTGTAATCTTTTAATTAAGACAGATCACATTTAAATAATCATCATTATAACTTACTTTGAAAAATTTGTCTATTTAAGTTGAATTAAAGAAAAATATATTATTTAGTTAAAGAGAGTTTTGTGATTTATGTAATTTATAGGAAAAATATGATATACTTTAAATATATTTTAATATTTAATTTTAAGAGTACTTATGAGAAATATGGAGGGATTTATGGGAAAAGATATTTATGAACAATGTCCAAGCTATCACAAAAATTTAATTACGTTGAGGCAAACAAAGTTAGAGGATGCAGAATATCTATTAGATTGCTATTCAGATAAAGCTGCAGTGGGGTTTTTTAATTCTGATAATTGTCATGGTGATGATTTTTATTATACAACAATTGAGAAGATGAGACAGGCTATAGATTTTTGGAACTTTTCTTATGAAAATAGACAATTTGTAAGGTGGACCATTATACTAAATGAAACCTATGAAAAGATAGGTACTGTTGAAATGTTTCATAGAGAGGTAGAAGATGAGTTTAATCATTATGGAATATTAAGAATAGATTTACAAAGCAAATATGAAAAGTATGAAATTATTAGTGAGATACTGAATATTGTAACCGAAGAATTTTATGAAGCCTTTGAGATTACTAATATTTTAACAAAGGCTATTAAAAAAGCAGATCAAAGGATTTTGGCTTTAGAAAATGCTAATTATATTCCTTTAAATAAAAAATTTATGATTTATGATGATTATTTTGTTAGAAGTAAATAATGTTTATGAACAGATATAAATAAAACGGACATTATGAGTGTCCGTTTTATTATTTGATTAGGTTTATTTATATTTAGATTTTAACCTTTAAGACCATTTGCTTGTCTTTCCATATTTTCTATAACAATATCATGAATATCACCTAGTGAAGCACAATATTCAAGTACTTTCCATGGAGTATTTGTGTGAAAATGTATTTTTATCAGTTCTTCATCACCAACTGCAAGTAAACAGTCACCTTCAATATTTTTTGTAATATATTCATTGATTTCATCTTCTGAAAGATTTTTTCCTTCGATTAATAACTGAGTATCAAATCTGTATTCAAGCATAATTATTCTCCTTTTCTGTTTTATAAGCTTCTATTTATATATTATACATAATTTATGAACAGATATAAATAAAACGGATATTATGAGTGTCCGTTTTATTATTTATATATAGAAAATTTTCATTATTTAATATCAAGAATTTGACTTACGTTATAGTGAGTAGGAGTTATATCTCTTATCCTATTTAGATAATAGTCTTCATTTTCTTTTATAGCTCTTTCTAAATAGTAACCATTTTTCCTGTTTTTATCTTTAACAATTATAGTTGGAGCCCCAGTTACCTCGTCTACAAAGTCTTTATTGTGTATCACAATCATACTGCATTCTGATAGAGTATTTTCAGCACAATCATAGTAAACTCTTAAAGTATCTGTTGTTCTTTCTATTTTATATATTTCTCCGTCTCTATTTTTTATAAAGTTAGTTTTTATAGGAGTTTCTAGTTTATTAGGTAAAAGAATACCTGAATCATTTTTTTTATTTTTATAATCAGGATCATCAATAGTTTTCTTTTCTAAAGCGATAAGTTTTATAGATTTAGCATTTTTTATAGTATCATAGGTTATTTCATTATTATAAAGAGAACCTCCTTCACTTGAAAAACCTGGACCACTATGTTGCTGATATATCTTATCATCTACTTGAATAAGCAGGGTTCCTTTAGTATCATCATAGGTACTTATTTTAAAGAGAGTTCCTAAAATTGAACTATCCATGGATTTTATATATGTGGCAGTATCACCTATGTTTAATTTTTTATTTATTTCTTTGTGTATTGTTTTATCAAAGGCATGAGAAAAATCAACTTTAAAATCAAAGTCTACTTTAACATTTTTAGTATCCTCTTTTAAATCGAGAGTTTTGGCCATAGCTTCATTAGGGTCAATTCTAAAGGTAATTTTTATATCGCCTCTCTTTTTGAATTTTCCATAATCAATTCTTTCTTCGAAAATATACATTCTAGTAGATTCGTCTATAACCTTCTCTTTAATTTCACCACCAGAGTATGATACTTTTTTATCAGAAAATGTTGAGGAACATTCTACAAAATACTTTGTGAATTTACCATTTAAAGCTTTAACTTTAGCAGCAACTAACATTTTATTTGGAGTTGCTACTAGTTTTTCTATAGTAAAGCTATAGCCGTTATCCTCTTTAGTTTGTCCTACAAATTCAGAATAATCCTTATAGTCTTTATAGTAGCCCATCTTTTCGTAGACATCTTGAAGAATATCTATATTATCAGCAAAAGCAGGTTTTGATAATATTATGCCAGAGGTTGTTAAGCATAGTGCAAGTACTGAAGCAGTAGCTATTATTTTAATTCTTCTAGCTTTAAACTTTTTACCGTTTCTTATGAATTTTTTCAAGTCCTTTTTAAGCCTTTTCTTTTCAAAGCTTTTAAGATCTACATCTACATCTTTAAAATCATTTTTATCGATATCTAAACTATTGGCTATATCCATAATTTCTTTATAATCCACACTAAATGACCTCCTCTCTTTTTAGATGTTCTAATTTCTTTTTTCCTCTAAGAATTCTATTAGAAACTGCTGAAACTGATAAGTTTAGTCTTTTGGCAATATCTGAAATAGATTCTTCTAAGAAAAAGCGTCTTAAAAAGATCTCTTTATTAACTTTTTCCATAGAGTTTATTTCGTTAAGTAAAGATTTTCGAAACTCTTTATCTTCTAAAGCTTTTGTAAAGTCTAAAGCATCGCTAGTTATAAAGTCTTCTAATGGTACATGTTCTTTTAGTTTTTTTTCTTTTCTAAGTTCATCAATAGCTGTTCTTTTAGTTATAACTATAATCCAAGTAGCAAACTTTGAATCTTCGCCAGTAAAATATTCAATGTTATTCCAAATTTTAAATAAGGAATCATTAACGCATTCTAAGCTTTTATCTCTATCTTTTAAAACTGAATAAGCTACCTTCATAATCAAATCGCCATAATGATCTGTTAAGTAGTCTAGAGCTTTTGTATTTCTATTTTTAAGCTCACTTACTAAATTACTTTGATTAATGCTCAAAATACTACCCCCTTGTACTTTAGCTTTCATATATAACTACGTAGAAATTTTCTTTATCTCTCTCTATTATTTAAAATATATATTAAAATGTAAAATGGTTATAAAATAATATTAGACACTTTATAGTAAAATAATAACTTTTTAAAGCAAAATTATATTTAAAGTATAAATATACCATGAGTGATTAGTCATAATAGTCTTATTATACAAACTAAAAAATAAAGTGAACAGGCAAAACCTGTTCACTTTATTTTTTAGTTATTTTTAGATAAGTTTTTCTCAACTTCTTTAACTAGTTCTATATCGACTTCTACTAATTCGGCTATAGTTTCTATATCCATTCCTTTAAGTAACATATTTTTTATTGTGGTCTTAGCTTTTTTTAATTCACCTTTTATTTCGCCTTTTATTTCAACTTCTGGATCATATAATGTTTTTGTCATTGTAATCACCTATCTTTCTATAGTTACATTATAGACTATCCAGTAGTTTTCTTAAATATGAAATTTTTATAAAAAGATTGTTTCAAAGTGGAGTTATTAACAATAAAAGAAGTTAAATATATGGAGGATAATGATATAATTGTTAGGTAATGGAGTTAGTCAATATGGGCCTATCTTAGTATTGTTGTAAATTCAATAAATATAAATAATAAAAACAACATTACTTTATTGAATTTATTACGTAGTAGATAATAAGAACATAATTACATATAAGAAACATAGTTATTTTAATTTTAATAAATAATATGGTAAGTAATAATTAGTTTTTCTAAAAATGGATTAGTTATTATTTAAAGTAGGGGGACAATTTAAGAATATGAAAAATAGAAAGTCAAAGTTTATAGTACTTGGAGTAAGTGCAGTAATCGTAATATTATTAGGAGTAGCTGGATTTATACTTCATCAAAAACAAGCAAAGGAGTCGAATGATGTAGCTACAAAAGAAATTGTATTAGACAAGAAGAGTGATGAAAAATTGGATGCTGTATCAGAAAAACAATATGATACTTTAAAAGCAAATTTATCATCAGTTAGCTCAACATTTACTCTAATTCATCAAATGGCAAATACAAAGATCGAAGCAGAAGACAATCAAATATGGGGGAAAGCAGACATCACTAAAGGTAGATGTAAAGCTTTATTAGAATATTATGCAGATCATAAACAAGAAGCTAAAGAATTACTTGGAGAGAAGGATTATGAAGATTTAGTTGATGGAATTACAAAGTGGTCAAAGGACGATTATTCAAAATCTTCAAGAGTACACAATATAGTTTGGGAAAGACTTGGGGGAGGAAATGGTAAGGCTAAAGAGAAATAAAAAGTAAATCTAGTTATTGGCTAGATTTATTTTTTATTTATATCAATATTTTGATAAACATAATCTAAGAATTTCTTTTTTTCTGTTGGGGTTCTAAATACCTTTATTGGAACAAGAAGGGCAGTATTATAATTTAGATAGATGATTATAATATTCTTAAGTACATTTACACTTGTTATATAACTCCAAGAGGTTTTATATGAAGATACAGCTGTTTCTTTTAATATACTATCTGAAGTTAATGTTAAAGTTATTGGTATGAGGTCTTTTTTTGATTCAGTAGCTATTTTAGAGAATAATTGCTTTATTTGAAAGCGATACATTTTAGGATATAGTATAAGCCACATAATACCAAAAGATAGAGAAGCTGATATAAATTCAATTGGAGTTGAAGCGAATGTGAAATACATGTATATCGAAGATGCTATGGTAAATAATGGAATAATAAATAATCGTATCTTAAATTTCTTTTTGCTATTTGGAGAATTTTGTAGGGTAAAAAGATTAAATTCAGCCATTTCTTGAAGAGTATTTTGATAGGATATTTTCAAATTTATCACCACTTTCATTAAGATTTAAACAATATAAATGCTTAAAAACAAAAGCTTGTTTACATAATAGAATGTATAAAGCTATTATTTTAGCTACTTAAGAGTCTATATTAGCCTTTTGATAAAGATATTTTAAGAAAGAGTCCTTTTGAACTGAGTCTTCAAATATGTTTATTGGTACAATCAAGGGATTTAAAGAATTTAAATATATAAGAATATGATTTTGTAATTCTACAATTTTTGTTATAGCTATCCAAGAAACTTTTAAGGTGTCCATAGAGGTTTCTTTGGTTATACCATAATCATCTAATGTTACTGTTAAGTGAATTGGAGCATTTTTAGGATCATTACATATATTAATAATTTCTTTTTCTGTTTTCCAAACATAAAATTTAGGATAGAATATTATCCATAAAAAAGAAAGTAAAATCATGCATAGAGTAAAAGGAATAGAAAACATGTCTAATACAAAATAGTAAAAGGTTAATACTAATAATATTAGCAGTGGCATACCGAATTTACTTATTTTTGAGATTCTATTAAAGGATGGAGACGTCTTAAAATAAAAAAGTTTAAAATCAACTAAGTCTTGAATACTGTTCTTATAGGATATTTTCAATTTTATTACCCCCTAGAAATAAAAGTTGTTTTGTGAAATTATAACCTTTCAATAGCCATATATTTTATGGCAGAGAAAAATATATTATTGAATATGATACCATAAAGATATATAATTGGTAAATAATAGACTTGAGTTGGATTTAAGTAATAGTAAAAGATTATTTGGTGGTGATTATTATTTTAATATTAATAGTGTTGTTTGTGATAATTTTAATTAGTTTTATATTGATTATTTATAAGAAGTATAAAATAGAAAATTTTAATAAAAGGATAAAAACAGGTGAGAATTTATTAGATAAAAAGGAATACGAAAAGGCAATTAATGAGTTTTTAATTGCAAAAGATATTTTCCCTAAGAATTTTACAATATATCAGCTTATTGCAAAGGGATATTTTGGGGCAGAAGATTTTGAAGAAGCGTTGAAAAATATAAATATAGCAATAGAATATTCACCACAAAATGTTGAAAGCTATTATCAGAGAATTGAAATATTTGTATATCTTGAAGATTTTGATAATGTTATTAAGAATTGTGATAAAGTATTAGAACTTAAAGAATTATCTTCTGAAGCATTTTATTATAAGGCTTATGCTTATAATGAAAAAGGAGACTTTAAAAGTTCGTTAATCAATATAAATAAATGTATTAATCTTAATCCTAGTATGAGAGAAGCATATAAATTAAGAATAAAAACATATATAGATTTAGATAGAAAAGAAGATGCACTTAAAGAATTAAATGAGCTTATCGAAGGTTATTCTGATAAAGAATTATATTATGTTAGATTAAAAGTGTATATGGATCTAAAGGAATATGATAAGGCTATGGAAGATTTAAATAAAGTTTGTGAACTTGATCCAAAGAATTTAAATGTACATTTTATTAGCGTAACGATTTATTTTCTAACCAAAAACTATAATAAGGCTCTTGAGGAAGTAAACAAATTTATTAGTAATGGTGATGATAAAGATGGACGGTGTTATTATATAAGAGCAAATATATATCTAAAATTAAGGCAATACAAGGATGCAATTATGGATTTTAATAGACCTATTAAAATTAATAATGGAGGTAAGGATTATAATAATAGAGCATTTGCGTATATTAGATTAAATCAATATGAGAATGCAATTAAAAATTTAGACAAGGCCATTGAGATAGATAGAACCTTACCACAAATTTATAAAAATTATGCCCATGTCTTTTTAAGATTAGCTAATGTTAAGGAAGCAGAAAGAAATATATTAAAGTCAATAGAGTTAGATGATACTATTGGAGATAACTATATTATTTTAGCAGAAATAAACTTATATAATGAAGATTATGAAAGTTGTTATGAAAATTTAAGACAAGCTAAAAATAGAGAGATTAATTATTATGATTATTTTGAAGATGAAATCTTTGATAAGATTAGATATGATAAAGAATTTATAGAATTGTTTCCAGATGAGATTATAAAATTTTAAAATATATAGTTGTTAAGTAATGTACTTTGTTTATGAATAATAGTGTGTAACTAGGAACTAGCAAATCAATATATATAGCAAATAAGATGAAATTTTAAATTTACTTTAGAAACTATACAGTGTTTTAGGATAAAGGAGAAATTAATTAATGGTTAAAATTTTAATATCTATTATATTATTAAGTATAATAGTCATTTTGGCAATAAGCAAAAAAAAGAGTGAAAAGATAGGTCATGGAGGAAAGCTTAATAATGCAATTGATTTGCTAAACAATGGGGAGTATGAAGAAGCTCTTAATGAATTTTTAGAGATAGTAAAGATGACTCCTAGAAATGCTCAGGTATATAAATTAATGGGAGTGTGCTGTTTTGAATTAAAGAAATATAAAAACACATTAAAGTGTTTAAATACCTCTATACAATATAATAGTGAGGATGTTGAATGCTATTATTTAAGAATTGCTGTATTTATAAAGTTTAAAGAATTAGAAAATGCAATTAGAGATTGTGACAAAATACTAGAACTTAATGAGCTGAATTCAAAAGCTTTTTACTATAAAGCTTATATTTATAATGAGTTAGATGATTTAACAAATGCATTAAAGTATATAGATGAATGTATAGAACTTAATTTCAATGAATTTGATGCCTATAATTTAAGAGGTCTTATATATGGCAAATTAGGAAGATATACTGAAGCTATTGAAGAATTTAATAAGGCCATTAATAAAAATCCTGACGAGTGCATTTATTTAAATAACAGAAGCTTTACATATATCAGGTTAAAGCAGTATGAAAATGCAATTAATGATTTAAATATGGCTATTGAAATAGATGAAAAAATACCTCGAATTTATAAAAATTATGCTCATATATTTTTAAAAACTTCTAAAATTACAGAAGCTAAGGAAAATATACAAAAGGCTATAGAGCTTGATGATAGTATAGGAGACAATTATATTATTTTAGCTGCTATAAATTTATATGATGATGATTATGATAGTTGTTATGAAAATTTAAAACAGGCTAAGAGTAGAGAAATTAGTTATTATGATTATTTTGATGATGAAATGTTTGATAAGATTAGAGATAAAGAAGAGTTTATAGAACTTTTTCAAGAGGAATTAGATAAAATTTAGTATTATAGCTAGTAGAGTAATCTGTTTTATAATCCTTGTAAAAAGAAACTAGTTATAAGAGTGAATTCAATATAGATAGTTATAAAAATCTGATGCAATTTATAGGTTGCTCGGATTTTTTTATATATTAAGATAAGTTCAAGTGGTAAAATAGGTTTAAAATATAGTTTTATGTAAAAACAATTGTTTAATATAGATGTTTTACCTTACTTTAGTAAGATATTTACGTAATAGATAGTGATAGAGAAATTTAGGGGGACAATATGGAGGATTTGGCTTTAATTGATAAGGTATTAAAAGGTGATGAGATTTCTTTTGAACAGTTATTTTTAAAATATCAGTTGGAGATAAGTAAGTTCGTTTATTCAAATATAAAGGATAATGAAGTAACTAAAGATATAGTTCAAGAGGTTTTTATTACAGTTTATGATAAGCTTTATACTTTTAAAAGGGATTGTAAGTTTAAAACTTGGCTTTATACTATTGCAAGAAATAAGTGTATTGACTATATTAGAAAAAATAAAATAACTCTTGTAGATATTGAAGATACACAAAATACACTAGCGTCTAAAGAAATATCAGCTTTTGAGATAGTTGAATTTAATGAGACAAAGAGAACTATCAATGATTTTATAAAAACTTTAGACACTGTAAATAGAGAGATTATATATCTAAAGTATTATCACGATGATATTACCTTTTATGATATAAGTTATATTTTGAAAATAAGCGAAGGAGCTGTGAAGCAAAGATATTACTCTTTGTATAAAAGGTATATAAACTTTCTTAAAAAAGCTAGTGAAAAAAGGGGGGAGAACCTTGAAGTGTAGTAATTGTATAAAGTTAATTTCGAATGTTTTAGAAGGTGATATAACTACTCAGGAGCTTAATGAGTTTAAGAAGCATATAGAAGAATGTGATGAATGCAGAGTTGAGTATAATTTTTCTAAGGAAGCGAGAGAAGGTTTAAAGAAAAATATAGATATAGAGGGCTTTGTATTCACAGATTGCAAAGATGAGCTAATGAGCAAAATAGATAAAAATAAATATAAGGATAAGAAGAAAAACAAGTTAAGAAAAAATTATAGCTTTTTAAAGAAGCTTTCACCTATTATAGCAGCTTGTATAATAGGAATAATAATAATCACTAACTATTCAGCTATTTCCAAGTTTTTTATAGAGAATAAAGTGAGTGATAAGAATAAGGAAATAACGGATACTATGAATCTTGAAAATATTAATCCTAATACTGCTAAATTAAAGTCAATAAAAGATTCAGATAAATTTATTGTAAAAGAAATTCCAAATGATTATGGGTATAGGGGAATCTATGATAAGGACAATCTCATAGTAACAAAATCTTTTTTTGAGGAAAGTTCAGAGTCATTTTTATTTAATGTTAATACAGGAAAGTTACAGAATTTTATAAGTGTAGCAAAACCAGAAAATTATATAATTGATATAAAATATGATGGTAATTTTGTATTATGGTTAGAATTTACTAAAAGTAGTATGCTTAAATCTGTGGGAAAGAATTTGTGGTTTGTATTTGCTAAAAATATAAAAACTAATGAAGTATTTATGATGCAAAAAGGGGAGCTGCGTTTAGGAACAACTAGAGTTCCTGAAATTACGCTTAATAATGGAATAGGAACAGTAAAATCACTAGATAAACAAGGTAATTGTGACAAATTTTTATTTCTTGATTTAAATAACAAAACATTGAAAGAAATTGGTACTGATGATTCTGAAAAAGATCCTATTTTTAATTTTTTAGGTGTTACAAGGGTACAAGATAAGATTTTGTGGTGCAAAAGAAATGATAAAAATAATGAAGTATATGATATTTATTACTATGATTTAAAAAGTAATGAAAAAAAGCAACTCCCATATAGCTCTAGTGATAAAGATTTATGTGGTTATGGCGAATATATTCTGGTTAATAATAATGGAAAAGTAAATTTATTAAACATTAATACTTCTAAAATGGTGAATTTAGTAAATATTAATACTTCTAAAATAGTAAAGATAACAGAAGAAAATATGAACATGTTTAAAGATGAATCAGGTTTTTATTATAGTAAATTCTTTTCAAATTTCTGTTTGACTAAAGATTATATTTATTTTAAGTGTGATCAATTTGAGAATATAAATGCATTCATATATGATATAAATGAAAATATATATTATAAAATATTAGATAAGGTTGATTATCAAAAGGAGCATATAGGTAGAATTTACTGTAAAGATAGATCAATGATATTATACTGTATTGATTCTACTAAAATTACAAAAGCATTATATATTGTAGCTAAATAATTAATAGTATAGTCAGATATTGATTAAATAGTAGAAAATGCAAAAGAGAATTACTAATCTTATTGAAGGTAATTAATAATATATATCTTATATTATTAATTACCTTTAATATATAGTTTTTATTATCAATTGAAAGAGTAAATTATCTATTAAATAATATCATTATGCAACAAATATAGTAGTTTAGCATATCAATAGTATTAACTATATTATTAATTGATAATGAGGTGTTGATTTGGATAATATAAGCTTAAAGGGCTTAACTACTAGTGAAGTTAAAAATTTAAGAAAGAAGTATGGCTTAAATGAAATCGCAAAGGTAAAAAAGCAAAGTCCTTTAATTAAATTTTTAGGTGTTTTTAAGGAACCGATGTTTTTACTTTTAATAGGAGCTGCAATTTTATATTTTATATTAGGGGAACCTAGGGAAGCATTTATAATGCTTATTTTTGTTGTTTTTGTTGCTACTATAACCTTTATTCAAGAATGGAAGACTGAAAATACTATGAATGCTTTAAAGGATTTGACTTCACCTAAAGTTTCTGTATTTAGAGATGGAAGAAAACAGACTATAAAAAGTATAGAACTTGTACCAGGAGATATAATATTTTTAAAGGAGGGAGAAAGGATACCTGCTGATTGTATAGTGATTGAGGAAGCAAATTTTTCAGTAGATGAATCCTCACTTACAGGAGAAAGTGAGGTAGTTTATAAGGTAGCACAAGAAAATCTAAAGGAACATACTGATTACTGGAGACGAGATTACTTATATGCAGGTACGTTAGTTAGTTTTGGCACATGTATAGCTAAGGTAGATGCTATAGGATGTGAAACAGAATATGGGAGAATAGGAAAGGCTATAGCTGAAACTAAGGAAGAAGCTACACCACTTCAAAAAAAGGTCAATTCTTTAGTAAAAAACTTAGCTATAGCAGGCTTTATACTATGTCTTTTGGTAATAGGTTTTTCTTATATGTATATAGGAGATATTATTAAAAGCATATTGTCTGGTATTACTTTGGCTATGGCAATTATTCCAGAGGAGTTTCCTGTTGTTTTAACAGTATTTTTATCATTAGGTGCTTTTAGGCTAGCTAAAAAGAATACATTAATTAGAAGAATACCAGCTGTAGAAACTTTAGGCTCTACTACAGTGCTTTGTGTAGATAAAACAGGAACTATAACCCAAAATTCTATGATAGTTAAGGATTTATATAATGGTAGATCTTTAGATATAAATAATATAAAAGATGAGAATTTAGGAAAGCTTTTATGCTTATCTTGTGAGAGAGAGCCGTATGATCCTATGGAAAAAGCCATAGTTAACTTAGTTAAAGATAATCTTGATACAGATAAGTTTTATAATATGGAACTAGTTAAAAGCTTTGCTTTTTGTAATAAAACTAAGAGAATGGCAAATATTTTTAAAGAGGGAAACCATTATTATGTAGCAGCTAAAGGCTCTCCAGAAAACATATTGCCATTATGTGGTTTGAAACAGGATAAAGAAATATTAGAGGCTATTGATAAAATGGCTGATAAGGGTTTGAGAGTTATAGCATTAGCTTCAATAAATATAGATAATATTAAAGAAAATTTAGAGGATTATAATTTAAAGTTTAAGGGATTAGTTGGTCTTCAAGATCCACCAAGAGAAAATGTTAAGGAAGCAATAAGGGTATGCAAAATGGCTGGTGTTAGAGTAGTTATGATAACTGGTGATTACTCTAAAACTGCAAGAGCTATAGGAAATGAGATAGGACTTACTTTTAATAAGGCTATAACTGGAGAAGAAATTGATAAAATGACAGAGTGGGAGCTTTGTGATGCTGTTAAAACCTGTGATATATTTTCAAGGGTTATACCAGAGCATAAGATGAAGATAGTTAAGGCACTTAAAAAGAATGGAGAGATAGTTGCAATGACTGGAGATGGAGTGAATGATGCTCCAGCATTAAAAAATGCAGATATAGGAATTGCAATGGGTAAAAGAGGAACTGAAGTAGCTAAGGAAGCAGCTCATATGATTTTAATGGATGACAATTTTGAAACTATAGTAAATTCTATAGAAGATGGAAGAAGAGTTTTTGATAATATAAGAAAAGCTATGGTTTATATTATGATAATTCATATTCCAATAATGGCATTAGCTCTATTTTTACCTATATTCAACTTGCCACAACTATTATTACCAGTTCATATAGTACTTTTAGAACTTATCCTAGATCCGACTTGCTCTATAGTATTTGAAGGTGGAAAGGCAGAACCTTATATAATGAAGCAGCCACCCAGGTCTCCAAATGAAGCCTTACTCACAAAAGGCTTACTTAAAAAGGTTTTACTTCAAGGGCTGACTCTTTTCTTAGCAACATTTTTACCATTTCATTATATGGTAGATTTAGGTGTAGGTATAGATTATGCAAGAAGCTTTTCGCTTATAACTTTAATAGTAGGTAATGTTTTCTTAGTTCTTACTAATAGTTCTAATACTAGATATATAAAGGATTTGCTTAGAGAAAAAGGAAATAAAGCTAGACTTTATATAAATTCTATAGCACTTATAATGGCATTTTTAATAGTTTACCTTCCTGTAGTGCAAGATATTTTTAAAACTACTGCTTTATCTTTAAGTAGTGCTTTAGTAGCTTTTATTTTAGGAGTTATTTCTACTAGCTGGTGGGAGGTAGTTAAGATTACTAAAAATTCAAAAGTAATTCGAGAATAATTTTAAAGTAAATATTTTTAAGGGAGCTAAATAGTTCCCTTAATTTAATATTATCATCTATCTTTCAATAATTGATGATGTCTAATGAGTTAGAATTTATCTTTTCATTTCAAAATATAAACTTAAGATTTAATTAATGATTTATATATTTGATATATAATATAATGGAATATATAGATGCATTAAAAAGGAGTAAATTTATGGAGAGTGAAAAAAGGCGTGAAAGATTGGCTAATATATTTGGAGGTATATCAGTTCTAATAGCTATTATCATATTTCTACCAATACTTAATTGGTATTTTCAAATAACACCATTTCAAAAATTGCAAGGATTACCATTATTGGCTGCTCCAGTTATAAGTCCAATAGGAATTTTGTTTGGGGCATTATCAGTAAATAAAGAAGATAATAAATTAGGTAAGGTTGGAGTTACAGCAAATATAGTATTATTTATATTACCATTTGCATATTGGTTTATAGGTGGATTTATTTTTGGAGTATAGTTTCATAAAAATGTAGAAAAATTTTCATTGTACTTAGTTTAGATACACTAAAAGCTATGTATAAAATAGAAACTAATTTTATACATAGCCATATTTTTATTTAACTATTAATGGATCTCCAGCTTTATATGCGACAGAAGGGTAACTTCTAGAGAAAAAGTATTCTTTATCAGGCTTAGCTTTTTGTTCTATATAATAGCCGTTTTTTCTATTTTCATCTTTTACTATAATAGTTGTAGAATTGTTATATTCTTCAGGCATAGGATTTTTATAGTGACTATAAATTCTAGCAAGACTTAGTTCGCCTAAAGTTTTATCACCTGCATCGTAGTATACTCTAATTTTGTCAGCAGTATGTTCAATTTTATAAATTTCACCATAAGCACCAGAGATATTTGTTATTTTCAAAGGTTCTTTTAAATTTGTTTTTAAAGCAATTTCATACTTATTATCACTAGTTTGAACTTCTTTTGAAAAATCAGCTCTATTTATAGGAATAACCTTTATACTTGTAGTTTTATTAAGGACATCGTAAGTTAATGCTGGGAAAAAGGAGTAAGCACCATCACTACCAGCTCCAAAGTTAGAATCAAGATAGATTTTACCATCTACTTCTATAGCTAAACTGCCTTGGTCATATGGCTCATGTCCAAATTCATCAAATTTAAGAAAAGTTCCAAGTAAAGAAGAACTTATTTCACTGATAGTAGTTTCAGTTTTACCTACAGTAACTTTTTTATTAACTTTAAGATTCAAGGTTTTATTAAAGGATTTCGAAAAATCAGCTTTAAAATTAAAATTAACATTTACTGGGGCTATACCTTCTATTCCATAGCTATGAATATTTATCGTAACATTTCCTCTTTTGTTAAATTTACCATAAGGTATATCTTCAGAGAAAACATATACTGCATTATAATCATCTATATATTCTATATTACTACTTCCAGAACCATCCTTTGCAACTTTAAATGAAAAACCAACAGAAGGCATAAGATTCTTAACAATAGATTTTTCAGCATCTTTATCAAAAGGTTTATTTAAAGAAGTTACTTTAACAGCTACAAGCATTTTATTTGGAGTACCTATTAGTTTTTCAATAGTAAATCTATAACCATTATCTTCTTTAGATTGTCCAATAAACTCAGAATAATCTTTATAATCTCTATAGTATCCAAGCTTTTCATAAATGTTTTGAAATACTTCTATATTTTCGGCAAAAGCAGGTTTAGATAAGAATGCACAAGAAGCTCCTAAAAAAGTGACCAATGCAAAGCTTGCTGCTATTTTTTTTGAATGTTTTTTAAAAAAGTTAATTTTTTTAGTTTTAATATTATCTTCTTGATGATTATTAATCTTAACTAATATAGTTTTTTCCATAGTTTTAAGTTCCAAATCATTAAGTTCTATATTAATATCTTTAAAATCATCTTCTTTTAAATTTACCCCATTTGTTATATCCATAATTTTTTCAAAATCCATTTAAATAACCTCCTCTCTAAATAAAACCCCTAATTTCTTTTTGCCCCTAAGAATTCTGTTTGAAATAGTTGAAACAGTAAGATTCATAGAGGTAGCAATATCTTTTATGGTTTGATCCAAGAAGAAGCGTCTTAAAAAAATCTCTCTATTTATAGGTTCCATAGAATTTATCTCTTCCAAAATCTTATCTTTAAATTCTTTATCCTCTATTTGTGTTTCTATATTGTCTAGGCTACTTTTAGTAATAGCTTCTTCTAAAGGCAAGTTAGAATTTTTTTTAGAATTCTTTCTAAATTCATCAATAGCTATTCTTCTAGTGATAACTATTATCCAAGTCGTAAATTTACCATTTTCTCCTTTAAAACTGTCTATGTTATCCCATATCCTAAGAAAAGCATCATTTACACATTCCATGCTAGTTTCTTTATCTTCTAATACCGAATAAGAAACTTTCATAAGGATGTTTCCATATTTTTTAATTAAGTAAGCTAAAGCATCTTTATTATGTTTTTTTAATTCAGATACTAGATTTTCATCGTTTATCATAAATTTCCCCCATTTTTTATAAGTGCACTTTATTATTTGGTTTTCATATATAGATACGGAGATTTTAAATAAAATCTCTCATATAAAGAATATTTATTTTAAGGTTATGTCTTGAACTAATGTTTACAAACAGTAAAACGGACAAGATTAGACTTGCCCGTTTTACCTTATATAAATTTGTATATAATTGTTTATGTAAATGGGAGGTTATAGTTTTTTGCCCATAAAAATCAAATCACTATACGATTCAAGTCCTTGCTTATGATAAAAATGTTCTGTATGTTCTCCTCTTGAGGTAAGCAAGATAATTTCTTTTACACCCATATTTTTTAATCTTGCTTCAAATTCTTTAAAAATTATAGAGCCTACACCATGCCCTCTCATAGTATTTCTTACACAAAATTCTTTTATATTGAATATTATACCATCAAAATATTGCTCCATGTTTCCTAAAATAATTCCACATAGTTCATCATTTTGATAAGCACAAAGCCCATAAAAATCTTCAACAGTTATCATCTGGTGCAGTCGCTTTGTAGCAGTTGTAATTGTCCAACTATCATTCCAAGGTGGAGAATTAAAAGTTTCTATGTACATTCCTACCATTTCATCAATATTTTCTAATGTAATTTTTTTGTATTTTAACATATGTACCTCCATATATTTCCTGATTATATATTAGTTAAATAGAAAATTACATAACTTAAGAGTTTCTTATAAGTAGTTTATCATAAATATATATAAATAAAAATTATTTAATTCTTATAACAGTGGTTTTAGTTTAGAATTTATTCTAGAATAAAATTAGAATACCTTCATTAAGCAAAGGATTGTTATTTATAGTTTTCATAGCTTAGATATGAAGAGTAAATTTTTTGTTACATATACAAAGAGTATATAAATAGTAAAAAAATAAGACCTACGGCAAATTCTGGGTCTTTAAGCTTTTAGGTTTCGTATATATTTAATATTTTAGGCTAATAATAATTATATAATCATATTGATTTAGAGAATCTCTATGATATAATATAATTAATAAAGGGATGGCTGAACGAAAGTTGGCTAACTAAATGTTATAGGTTATTTATGTGATAGATAATTAGAGGTGGTAACTCTAATTATCTTTTTCTTTATCTAAAGTTATACAAACTTCACTGTCAGCTTTTTTACCTTTAATGCCCAGTTTAGCATTAGAAGAAAAAACAAATACTATAGTTAAGCCATATAACACAATCACAGTTATACATATAAATAATATTATAATTGTACTTTCAGACATAAATTACCTTCTCCTTTCTAAGCCTTGATTACTTTCGTTCAGCATATTTTAAGAAAGGAGATTCTAACATTTACCCTTTATATATATAGTTTACCATAAAAATACATAAAATAAACTTATAATATGAATTTATTTCTAGCACATAGGGTGAAGGAGACTAACTTTTGGTGAATTAAAGTGAGAGTTAATCCCATTCACTTGCTTTTTGTACTAGTTTTCAACTTCTAGATTATTTAATACTTCATCTAGAATTTTTTGAACAAATTCTGATTTACCCATACCAGTTAATTTTGAAAATTTGTCTATTTTAGCTATAGTTTCTGGTCTTAAGTAATAGGTTATTCTCTTAGGAGCCTCAAATTTTTCTACCTTTTTTATAACTATTTTATTTATGTTAATATCAGCAACTACAGTTTCTTTTGCAGAAGTATATCTTGAAGATTTGTAAAGTTCTTCTTGAGAAGCTTTATTAACATCAAAGGTTTCATTAATATCAGATGATTTATTAACATCTATTAAGCTTTCTATCATAGATTTACTTTCATCTATATTATCTGTACGGGATTCATTAGTTTCAGTTATATAAGGTGTTTCTTTAGGTTCATACTTTGGGTACATATCATTTTCTGTACTAGTATTAACATCTTTATTATATATAGTAGCCTCATCTTGTCTTTCATTTAAAGGTGTTACCTTAGGGCTATCTTCAGATTTTTCTATGATTTTTTCAGCCAGTTCTCTTTTCTTCATCATTTGCATCTTTAGATTTTCAAAGTTATCGCTTATACTGCCCTTTGGTTTATTTTTAGCCAATCTTTTTCACCAGCCTTTCAAGCACATTAAAGAATTGAGTAGCTGCTTCTTCATCATATTCAAAAACAGTCTTACCCATTTTACCTGCTTCAGTAATTTTTACTCTTCTATTTATAGGTGGAGTTATTATATCTTCCTTATCGTTAAAGAATTCTTGTAAGAATTCTAGGTTTTCTTTAGCATCTTTTGTTCTTTGGTCGTACATATTTGGAATTATAAGAGTGATTTTATCTGGTGATAATCTTAAATCTGCAAGATATTCATATATACTTCCACAAGCTCTAACAGATGCAGCTTCAACTTGTACTGGCATTATTATGTCATCTACGTAGCAAAGAACAGCATCATTTATTCTAGTTCTTTGAGGACCACAATCTATTATAACGAAGTCATAGTCCATATTTTCTAAATCACTTAGTTTTTCGTTTAAGACTAAATCTATTCTAGATTCTCTGTAAAATTCTGCATTTATTTCTTCTATATGAGAGTTTGGTAAAAGATCTAGATTTTCTCTAGCCTCTATTATACAATCCTCGAGTTTAATGTTAGAACGCTTGTCTACTAAATCATAAAAAGTTTTATTGTAATCGGCCTCTGTTATTCCTAAAAATAAAGATGAATCATTTTGTCCATCAAGGTCAACTAAAATAACCTTATAACCAAGTTTAGATAAGCCGTGAGAAATTTGCACTGCTACTGTACTTTTACCAACGCCACCCTTATTATTTAATATAGCTATCTTCTTCATTTAGCTTTTCCCCCTTTTTTAATAATATTTGCTTTAGTACGTTAAGTCTAGTTTTTCCTAAAACCTGTTTTGGCTTTTTTGCTATTTCAGTTCCACTATAGAACTTATCTTTATTTGCAGCAATAACCGAGGTTATGGTTTCTTCTAACTCTTCATCATGAACTCTATTTTCAAAATATAAATCTATATAATCGCGTAATGCATAGCTTAACTCAAGTTGATTCTTATAATAAAGCCTTATGTCATTTCTTGTCATTTTTTAACCTCCTTTTACACTACTTTAATATAATTTTTAACTAGTCTTTGTATTTATTTTACACTAATATTAACTCAGTTTCAAACTAAATTTATCATAAAGAGTTTCATATCATTTACATTGTTTTGTGATTATACTATAATTTTAATATAAGGGTAGTTTCTTGATTATTTTACATTATTTAAAAGTAGGAGGAATTCATGAATAATAAAGTTATAAAAATTTTAACTATGCCTATGCTTATTTGTCTTGGTATAACTCCAATAGTTATTTCAGATAAGAAAAAAAGTTCTCAGGGTGAGTTTAAAGTAATTCCTATAAAAAAAATGTTAACAAATTTAAATATAGAGTTTAAGGAAGGATCTACATTCATAGAATGTATTTTAAATAAAAAAAAGCTTAAAGTTATGGAAAGATCTCCTTATGGTGTAGTTAATGGTACATTTTTACCATATGTTTGGAGTGAGGTAAATGGAAGCTATATATCAGAAAATTATAGGCCTATTAAACAAGATAATGATTTTTTAATACCTGTAAAATTTCTAATGAAATATTTTGATTTAAAAGAAGATAACAACAATTTTTATTTTGAATCTGAAAAAAAGGAGGAGTCAAAAGAAGAAATTAAAAATATAGAAGAAAAATCTATAGAGAATAATAATCTTACTTTTAAAGAAGAAATTAAAAGAGCTATTGAGGAGAATGTAAAGGATTTTATAAAGGATAGTTCTCAAGGATATAAAGAGAATATAAATAGTACTAGCTCTAAATTTAGAAAAGTGGAGGAAGCTGATAATGAAGAATCAAAAGATTTGCCAAATGATAGAGCTATTTTAGGTATAACATTGACTCCTGATGATAGAACAATTTTGGAGAGTAAAATTACTGTAGTTCCTATTTTAAAGTTATTAGAGAAGAGTGGTATAAGTTTTACTTATAAAGCTAGAACTTTAGAAGCGAATATAAATGGTAAAAAGCTTAAGCTGTTAGAAAAGTATCCCTATGCCACAGTAAACAATAATTATGAACCATATATTTATAAAAAAATAGGTCAAAGGAATATTACTCAATATTATACTCCCGTGAAGCAAGATAGTGATCTTTTAATACCTGTTAGCTTTCTTAATGAGCATTATGGGCTAATTAAGAAAGGAGATTTTTATTATTTTAATGATGTTAATAACCCTTGTGAGGCTATTGGGGAAAGTAGTAAAATAAAGCATTCAGCAGATGATAAACCTTGTAAGGCTGAGAAAAGAGTTAAACCTATTTTATTAAAGGCAAATGAAGAATTTGACCTTAATTTTGATCTTTATGTAGTGCCTATTAGAGAGCTTATGAAAGAACTTAATATAGCTGAAAGTAAGAATAATAATTCTGTGGAATTTATTATAAATGGAGTTTCTTTTAAGGTTTATGATAAATATCCGTATGGCTCCATAGATAGATCTTATAAACCATATATATTTGATAAAATTTCAAAAGGGAATTATATACCTAAACTCAAAAATGATGATTTCTTAATACCAGTAAAATTTTTAGAGGATAATTTTAATATTAAATTTATTGAAGATAGATTTGTCTTAGTCAATAAGGAAGAATTAAAAAAAGCAAAATTTACTAATAATATTGATGTAAATATTGATGTACAGAAGGTTGAAGAAGCTGCGTTTAAGGAACTAGATGAAAGTATGGATGACGTATTTAAAGATTCAAAGGAAGAAGAAGTAAATACTTATAAGAGAAAATTAGAACCCATAGTATTAAAAGCTTTAGTAGATACTAAAATAATATTCGATATAGAAACATTACCTATAAAAGCACTTTTAAAGGAACTTAATATAGAATTTAAGAGCCAGGCTGATGCAGTAACATTTAAATTAAATGGAACTAGTTTTAAGATTTTAAACGCATATCCATATGCTCATGTAGGTAACAGCTTTGAACCTTATGTAATTAGAGAAGTAAATGGGAAAGAGCTATCACAATATTATATACCTAAGAAGTTAGGTGATGATATTTTAATTCCTATAGAATATTTAAAAAAACATATGAATTTACAAGAAAAATATGGAGAATTTGTTATTAAAGAAGATGAAGATAAATTTATAGTAGAAGATACTGAAAATGTTCTTTTAAATGTGGTAACTTCTAATAGCTCTGATGATGTAGATTTAGTAAGGGATTATATTGTTGAAAAGGTTACTCCATTAAGTAAAGAGGACTTAGTTTTAATTAAAGGAAGTGAAAATAATTTTAAAGAGGATTTTTATGCTTTACCTATAATTAAATTATTAAGTTATCAAAAAATATATTTTTCAAAGTATGTGGATTATATAGATTTTGTTTTAAATGATGTGGAATTTAAAATATATGAAACATATCCATATGCATATATAAACAAAGGTTATAAACCTTATTTAGCTAGTGAGATTAATGGTAAACTTACAACTCAATATTATCTTCCTAAGAAGGAACAGGGTGATTTATTAATTCCCGTAGAGTTTCTAAAAAGAAATCTTAATCTTATAGAAGATGAAAATGGATATAGCTTTATAAATAAAGAGGTTATAGAAAATGAGTGGGAAGAATTACCTATTACAATAGAAAATGAAGAAAATAAAACTTCAGTAAAATCTGTAATGTTAAAGGCATTGGTAGATACTAAAATAACCTTTGATATAGAAGCTGTACCTATAAAGGAACTTTTAAAAGAGCTTAATATAGATTTTGAAAATCATCCAGATTCAATAACTTTTAAAATAGGGGACACCAGCTTTAAATTTTTAAATTCGTATCCATATGGGCATATAGGGGATACTTTTGAGCCTTATGTAACTAGAGAAGTGAATGGGAAGGAGTTATCACAATATTATATACCTAAAAAGGTGGGGAAGGATTTTTTAATTCCTATAGAGTATCTTAAAAAGCATATGAAGTTAGAAGAAAGTTATGGTGAATTTATTATTAAAGAAGATGAGGATAGATTTATAGTAGATGATACTGATAATACTCTTTTAAATGTAGTAAGCTTTAATGATGTTTTAGATGAGAGTAGTGATGAAAATTTATTACAAAGTTACAATGTTGACAAAGTTACACTATTAAGTAAGGATGATTTAGTTCTGATTTCTGCTAGTGAAAATAAACTTAAGGAAGATTTTTATGGGTTACCTATAATTAAGCTTTTGAGCTATCAAAAGGTAACTTATTCAAAGAGTTTAGATTGTATAGATTTTGTTATAAATGATGTAGATTTTAAGATATATGAAAAATATCCATATGCATATATAAATAAAGTTTACAAACCATATTTAACTAGTGAAATAAATGGTAAGAGTACCACTCAATATTATATTCCAAAGAAAAAACATGGAGATTTATTAATTCCAGTAGAATTTTTAAAGAAAAATCTTAATCTTATAGAGTATGATAATGGATATGGTTTTATAGAGGAGGAGTCGTTAGAAAATAGTGATGATATAGTAGTATTTGATAATGCTATAGAGGATGAGAAGTTTGATAAACAGCAATCAGTTCAAAATTATTATGTAGATGATGTTATAGAGTTAAACCAAGAATCTAATGATATTGATAATAATGTCAAAGGTTATGAACCGCATAACATAGAGATAAATGAAAATTTTATAGAAGATATAAATCTTGAAAATAATAACAATGAATTACAAAGAAAGCTAAAGCAAACGCTCGATAAAAAAGACATAAATGTTAATTTAGATTATACAAATCTAAATGATTCTATGCCAACTACTTTCAGTGAAAGTAATTTAGATAATAATCCAGAAGATGATTTGTTAGCGATTATAGAGGAAGACGTAAAGCCTATTATAATTAAGCCAAATTTAAAAAATAGATTACATGCAGAGGTTACAGCAGTTAAAATTAAACTTCTTATGAAAAAAGAGAATATAGAGGTTATAGAGCATTCTACTAATCTAGAAATGACTGTAAATGGTAAGGTGTTTAGGTTATTTGATAAATATCCATATGGGTATATAGATGGTTCCTATTATCCTTATTTAAGTAGAAATAATATAGGTACTGGTAATAGTAGATATTTTGTGCCAATAAAGGAAAAGGATGATTTTTTAATTCCAATAGATTTTTTAAAAGAACATCTTGGGCTTAAGGAAAAGGACGGAAGAATTTACTTTGATGGACAAGAAGAAATATCTAGGGAAACAGATATTATAGAGTTAGATGACATTATAGAAGAAGAACCAATAGAAGAAAAAAATGATAATAAAGATTATAAAATTGATGGTAAAGAGGATAAAATTAATAGTAAGGAAGAGAAAATAGATAATAAAGAAGAGATAAATAAAAAAGAAAAATTTATTAGAAACAAAACAAATGAATATACTATTTTCACTTTTGTTGAAGACCTTTATACTGAACATAAAAATCTTTTAAGTGAGGTAGATAATAAAATATATACTTCAAAGCTTGTAGAAGATAAGCTAATAGATTTTGGTTTTATTAAGGATGAATATGGTTATATTTATAGTAGTAAGGAGAATCCAAAAATAAATCTTGCTTCCTTTAATAAGAGAAAAGGAAGCTATGATATGCAATTTTCTTTATATGCTTTAAATGACGAAATTACACATGTGGTAAATGAGGTTGTAAAATTTATAATACCATTTGAATATAAAAAGGTATTTGAAGCATTTAATGATACAAATTCATCATATCCTTTTAAGTTTGAGGTAGTAGCAGATAATAGAGTGATTGAATTTAAAATTATAAATAGAACACTTTTAATAAGTTTTGGCCCTATGGTTATATAAAATTAAAAATTATTTAATTAAGTAATGGTGGAATAATTATTCTATCATTACTTAAAATAATATATATTGAAATTTAGAGTGTATAAATTTGGGGGAATATAAAATTGAAAAAATTAAAAAAGCTTAAATGGGGTCAGATTTTAATTTTTATTATATTTGAATTGCTTTTTACTGTTATAACAGCGCCATTTATACTTCTTTATGGACCTTTTGAGAATGCAAAGAGAATATATGTGGGGTCTGCAATGAATACATTAAACCATCAATACCTAGCAACTACATTTTTATCAAAAGAAAAAATTAATAATATATTAAATGTTAATGTACCTAAAGAGGTAAAAGAGCCTGAAGTAGAAGAAAAAGCTCCAGAAGTAATAATAAATAAAAGGTATGATAGTACCATAGAACTTTTTGAATTTGAAAATTCAAAATATAAAGGAAGAATGCTTATAGTTAAAGATCCAAAAAGAGTAAAGATAGGTTATACGAGTAGTTTATATAAAAAGGGAGAAACTACCTCAGAAATGGCAATAAAAAATAATGCAGTTGCAGCAATAAATGGAGGGGCTTTTGTAGATAGCTCAAGTACGGCAATTTATACAGGAAACGGTGGAACTCCAACTGGAATAATAATAAGTGATGGGGAGATAGTATTTTCAGATTTAGAGTCTGAAAGTAAAAAAACAGAATGTGTTGCGTTAGATAAGGATGGAAAAATGTATGTTGGTAAATATTCAACAAGAGAATTAAGGGATCTAAATGTTAGAGAGGCAGTAACGTTTTATCCTACACTTATAAAGAAAGGTAAAATAGTACCTTTAAAAGGAACGAATGCATCTCAAGGAATAGCACCTAGAACAGCTATAGGCCAAAGAGCAGATGGATCAATAGTTATGATGGTTATAGATGGTAGAGATTTAATACAAGGTATGGGAGCCACTATGACAGAACTTCAAACCCTTATGTATACAAAGGGAGAGTGTGTTACTGCTTTGAATTTAGATGGTGGTAAGTCAGCTACTATGTATTTAAATGGTGAAGTTATAAATAAAGTTTCTAATGCATTAGGCGAAAGGTATATAGCTACGTCCATTGTAGTTAAGTAATAAAGGTGAAGATTCATGAAATTTTTTAGATATATCAAATCGAATTTAAAGCTAAAACATATAATAATTTTAATTTTAATATCTATTTCATTGCAATGCTTAACCTTATTTTTCTTAGATAAATTTTATTTTAAAGATAATACTGAGGTTAAAATGAAGCAAGTAAATGTACCAAAGCCAAAAGCAAAAGCAGAATTGCATGTTGATATGCCAGGTGGAATTAATGATATTTTAGTATCTTATGATGGTAAGTTTATAACTTATAATGAAAAAAATTTAGTAAATATAGTTAATACAACAAATGGTGAAAAACAGAGCATTGAAAATTTAAATACAGAAGATCTTTTAAAATCAATCTGGTTACCGGACAGAAACTTGATGTTATTTCTTCAGAAAGAATCAAATAAAATAAATCTTTACAATTATGATGTTGAAAAAAAATCAAAACAAAGAATAATAACAATTACTAATTATTTATCAACTTATAAGGACTTTAATATAAAAAGTTCTGCAATTACAGGTGTTATATATGTAAAAATAGATAGTATGATTTATAGAACAGATATAAATCAAACTAAGGTTATAGAAGTACCTATAAGAATAAAAGATTCAACAGATATTTTTATAATACCAACAAAGGATAGAGTAGTATACGAAGATGTAAAAAATTCAATATATTTAACTCAACCTAAGGAAAAGTTAAATATAAAAAGTGATTCACAAACTAAGATTTTAGGGGTAGATGATGAAAGTATTATATATTTAGGTGAGTTAAAGGATGGCAAGGTTATAAGTATAATCAGTAGTAGTCCAAAGAAGGAGCGTTTAAAACTTACTAAAGAAACAGAAATTAAAGATATTTTCGTTAATAATAAAGGGGAAGTATTTGTAAATGATTCGTCCAAAAATGTTATAACTGAACTTTTATCTTTAAAGGAGACTAAATATGAAGGTAGCTTCTTGTCATTTTATAATAATGGAGTTACAAGTATATTAAATGGGAAATATTACAAAATTAAATTTGATAAATAAAAAATAGATAATTTTTTAATGTACCTTATAGAGTAGACAATGAAAAAAGCCTACCTAGAAGTTTATATTGCTTTCTTTGTAGTATAGGAACCTTGTATAGAGCAGGTGTTAAAGTTTTAAAAATAACTGAACGAGAACTACCACCAGAAACTATAGCTAAGATAAAAAAATGTTATTTATAGACACATTATTGTAAGTTACAGCTTAATGTAGATAGGAGAATGATATGCTAATTGCTTTTTGCGGAATTGATGGTACTGGAAAGAGTTCACATAGTAAAGAAATTGGTAATTGGTTAAGAAATAAAGGTATAAAAATTAAAGATTCAAATTTAATTTCAGATAACCATTTATTTTATGATACATTTAAACAGGTTACAAATATGTATGAAGAAAAATATGAAGAAGATACTGATGAGGGTTTTAGTGTTTTATTGGCATTTGAGTTTTTTCGTAGGGCAAAAGAAGTTGAAAAAGATATTAGTGATGGAATAGGAATAATAGCAGACAGATGGACATATTGTCATTATGCTTATAATTATGCTAGAAATGTAAATAATAAGTTTGCTAATTTATTGCTGGATAGTTGCTGTAAACCAGATTTAGTTTTTTTATTAGATTTACCAGTTAATGCTGCTTTAGAGCGTATAGATAGGAGAGGAAGCAGAAGTTATAATGAAACTACTGAGGTTTTAGAAAAAGCTAGGGAAAAATATTTAGAAATTGCGAAGGAAGAAAAAGCTATTATATTAGATAGTGCAGATTCTTTTGAATATAATCAAAAAATTATAAAAAATATAATTAAGGATAAATTTGAAATATAGAAAGAATAACTATATAAGAAGGGAAAAAATGAAACTACTTTTTTTAAGGCATGGACAAACTAATTGGAATCTAGAAAATAAAATTCAGGGTAGTTCTGATACTATGTTAAATGACCATGGTATTGAACAGGCTAAAAAACTAGCTGAGAATATACTAAAATCTAATTATAATATATGTAAAATTTATACTAGCAAACAAATGCGTGCTATAGATACAGCTAAGATATTAAGTTTATATATGACTGTTGATTATGAAATCGTTGAAGGATTAGAAGAAATAAATTTTGGTGAGTGGGAAGGATTATCGTGGAATGAAATAAAGGACAAGTTTCCAGAGGAATATACTGAATGGTGTAATAATCGTAGATATTCTAAATCACATCAAGGAGAGTCATATCAAGAAATGTTAGAGCGTGTATTAAAAGTTATTAAGAATATTATAAGTAAAAATCGAGAAAACGTAATAGTAGTAACTCATAGTGGAGTTATTATGGCATTACAATGTTATTTGACTAAAACATCTTTCTCTGATATTGGAAATTTTAGATTAGATAATATGTCGGTGTGTGAATTAGATAAAGAGGTATTTGATAATTATATTTAGAGGAAGTTTATAAATGATTAGTGTAGTTATGCCCACGTACAATAGGGTACACACTATACAAAGAGCAATTGATAAAAATGAATATTTATGTTTTGATCAATCTATATCAGATTAGAGATGGAGGGGAGAAGGTAAAATGCAAGTAAACAAATATTATAAGTATAAAGAACAAAAACAAGCTATTTTTAAAACGGTAAATGGTGATTTTTATATAATTACACAGTTTGGTAAAAGAATAGATGTTAATCTTTATGAGGTATTAGTATATTTATTTTCTAATGGACAAAGTGACATCCTTAAAATTCAAAACTTAATTAAGAATAATTATAAGAATTGTATCATTTCATTAGATGAAATTGAAAGAATATTGGCGCGTTTTCAAAAAGAAGAAATGATGATTTTTGAAAAAGAAGTATTAGAATTACATCCAATTTATTCTTTTAATTCGTTTAAAATAGTTGAGAAACTTGACATTAATTGTAGTAAAGATACTATTTTAACATTAGGGAAATTAGAATTAGCAATAACTGAAGACTGCCCATTTAGTTGCTCTTACTGTATGAGAAAAGTAGATTCTGAAAATAATGTTTTAAGCTTTGAGCAGAAAAGAAAATTGGTGAATGATTGTTTTGAAATGGGAGCAATGTCATTAAATATAACAGGAGGAGAGCCCCTTTATGGAAAATATGCGGATGAATCAATTGAACTTGTAAAATATGCTAAAAAACTTGGGTATAAGAGAATAATGATTTCTACAAGTGGATATGGAGTTGAAAAAAATATAGAAAGATTAGCGTCTTCAGGCTTAAATGAACTTCAAATATCATATAACCAGTGTACTTTGTTCGAAGAAGATAGAGTTAGAAATAAATTTGTTGAAGATAATATAGATATGATAAAAAAGAGTATGGAATATGGAATTAGGCTAGGTGTTTGTAGTGTTTTAACTAAGGAGAGTTTAACAAAGATCGAACAGATAATAGAATTCTGTATTAAGAATAAGTTATATAGTGTATATTTTTATCCTGTTATGCCAGTTGGCGGGGCAATTACAATATGGGATTCTATAAAACTAAATGAAAATGATATACGTATAGCCATGGAAAAAATACGTTGCTATAAAGAAAAGTACAAAGATAAAATATATATATCAGCTCCGCAATCCTTTATGAATGAAAAAGAGAGCTTAAAACAATACTGTGAGGGTGGAACATATATGATTTATGTTTCTAATAAGGGTGAGGTTTCAGGATGTGCTTGTTCACAACCTATGTCAAATACAATTCATAATAGAAACATAGATGATTTATGGAGGTTCAATGAGTATTTTGATAAATATAGATGTATAAAAGAGTATTCAGCTCCTTGTTTAGATTGCAATTCTTTACTATATTGCTTAAATTCTTGTATCATTAGAGAACAACAGGCATTTAAATTTAACCTAAGATATGGTTGCAACAAATGTAATGCTAGGGCATAGAACTTAAAAAAGATGATTCCTGTTCAATATAGAAATCATCTTATTAATTTTACATAACTTTTTTCTAATTGTCCTTAAGAAAGAGGACATTTTATTTTTTTTAAATAAAATAAGCTACTTTGTTGATATTTAAAGATTGAATAGACGATGCCAAAAATTCCTATTTCTACTTTGTTCTATAGATTTTTCTCTCCAAGCTAAAAGTTTATCATCTATTTCTTTAAAATGTTTTTCTTGCATTTCTTCTAAGGAAGATTTTAATTCTTTATTTTCTTTTTGAATATTCTTAAGCCCTTCCTCTAGTGGCTCTAATTTAGTTGATAAACATTCATCTAAGTTATTATTTATAGCTGTAGTCATAGCTACTTCAACCATTTTTTCTAAAGAAACTTGAAAATTTTTCATAAACTCATTATAATTAGTTTGATTTATAATGGTCATTTCCTTACGACCTACTTCTATATCAGGAGTATTCACATTAATTTCCTCACCTTTTTCTAGGACCTTTTTAATTGCTTTATAATTCAATCCTTGTTCCTTAAGCTCAAAAACTATTTTAAGAATTTCTATATCTCTATAACTATAGCTTCTTTCTATATTATTTTCTCTTTCAATATTAAGCTCTAATACTTTTTCAATATATCTTAGATTATGTTGTTCACAACCTAGTATTTTACATACTTCACCAATACTAAACTTATTTTCAATTTCCATAAATACACCTCTAATCACTTTATAAACTATGTTAAGTAGATTTACAATATTTGTAAGATAATTATTATATTCCATATATTTACAATAAATCCTTCTTAATTTATTAAATTTTTATGTAAGTTTATTAATTTTTTTTATTAAGCTTATATTATGGTGAATTTAGGCAATAGGAAATTTAACTGTAATTTTATAATAAATATTTATTTTATAGGATAATTATGTTATCAAGTAAAATCACTAAAATTTGATCAGTTTAAGCTATATTGTTATAGAATTATATCAAATATATACTGCACTATACTTAATAAGAAATATGTAACCTTAGATGATTTAGAAATGAAATCACAACCAACAAGTGCTATACTAAGTGAAACAAATAATATTAAGGGGTAGGTTCTTATGGAGAATATTACATTAGATAGACTGAGGCAGGCTGGATGGACAAGTGAAAGAAATATTAATATTGATTTAATAGAAAAAATATTTAAAGAGAAAAGTATTGATATGCCTCAAAAAATACGAGCTTTTTTGAGACAATATGGGATGTTAGAAATAAGATTTAAAAGAAAAATACAAGCCATTGATATTTTTGAGGTGATTGAATTTAATCCAATTAAAGCTATTGGTAATAACCTGAATGGTGAATATTTTAAAGATATATTTGATGAATATGATATTAATGATATTGTTTATCCTATAGGAATAAGCAGTAGGGGAAATTTACTTATGCTTATGACAGAGAATGGAACGTTTTACAGATACACTGATGGATTTCTATGTAAAGATGGTGAAAATATTGAAGAAATGTTTGATTGTGTGATAGGTGAATGTAGGGAACCAATTTATTTTGAATAGAATTAAATTAGCTGTATACTATGATTTATGCTTTTAGTTAATTAGAGGAATCAAGTATAGTAAAGGAACTATACCCAAACAAAACAATTTGAATTTGAACATAATTTAGAGATATAAAAAATAAAAGGGGAAAAGAACATGATAAAGACTTGTAAATGTGGAAATGTTATGAATGATTCGGTAGTACCTAAATAAGTATGTGTATTATACATATAGAGCTTAAATGTGAAAATAATTTTTAAATTATAGAAATAGACTACGAAGGGGGAAATCCATTATATTAAATTAGAATAAAATTCTGGTTAGAATATATAAACTTATATGTAATTTTATTAAATAAATGTAAAAAAGTATATAAAAAAGGCGGAAATTTTTAATATAATATAATAAAAAATGATGTATAATGGTATTATGTGGTATTAAATCAAAAAATGAAGGGTTAAGAAAAGTAATAAATTCTTAATTCAGTATGTAGGTGCAAATCTTTGAGGTTCCTACAAAGCAAGATTAACAATGAGATAAATTGTTTGTTAATCTTATTTTTTGATGTATAAAAAATTATAAATTTATAGGGGGATTTATTATGAAAAAAAGGTTAGTTAAAAGTATAATGACTGTATTATGTATTTCATTAGTAATAGGGGCTGTAGGATGTGGAAGTGGTTCAAAAAAAGATAAGGTAACTGAAAAAGAAACTGCGTCTAGTAGTGATACTAAGAAAGAGGATAATAAAAAAACTGATAATGAAGATTCGAAAGGAACAGTGGCCAAGTCTGATTTGGTAAAAGGAACTGTTGAAAAACCAATAAAAATGAATGAAGCTGGAGCATTAGCAGCAACTACTTCAAAAGATTCAAAAACTGAGTTTATGGTACAAATGAAGGTAATAAAAGTAACACGTGGTACTGATGCTAAAAAAATGGTGGATGAATATGATGCAACAGATCCAGTAACAAGATTTAAAGCTTTAGAGGAAGGATTTGAGTTTGTAGTACTTGACACAGAAATTGCAGTACCAAAGAATGTAACTTCTAATCCGGAAGATTTGATAATGGAAGGTAGTAATTTTTCTGTTAAGGGTAAAGATGGGGCTGCAGTTAAAAAAGGAAATTCAGCATTAATAGGAATACCAACTATTACTATAAAAAAGAGTGCTACAGGCTTTATGAAACAAGGAGAAACAAGAACATACCAGATAGCAACGATTTTACCAACTGAGACAAAGGAATTTTTATTTGAGACTAGAAGTGTTAAAGCTGAGAATATGTCATATTTTCTAATTAAATAATATAAGTCAATAACCTATTAGTTAAAAGAAAAATTAACTAATAGGTTATTTTGATATTATGAAAATTAATAAGTTGAGTAATTATTTTATTTAAATTTATAAGTCATAATTACATCAGAACCTTCATTAACTGTTACACCAACTTTTGGATTTATATCTTTAACAGAATCCATATTTGTTATTAGTACTGGTGTAATAAGAGACAATCCTTTACTATTAATAAGGTCTCTATTTATTTTTAATATAGGGGTACCAGCCTTAACATGGACACCAGGTTCTATTAGCCTTTCAAAACCTTCTCCTTCTAAAGTAACAGTATCTATTCCAATATGAACTAATAATTCAACTCCACCTTCAAGCGTCATAGCAAAAGCATGATTTGTTTTGAATATAAGGGATAATTCTCCATCTGTAGGGGCAACTACTATATCACCAGTAGTATCAATAGCAACTCCATCACCAGCCATTTTTTGAGCAAAAACTGCATCTGGTACTTGAGATAAATCTATGGTTTTTCCAGCTATAGGGGCTAATAATCTTAAATCCTTCTTAAAAAATCCAAACATAATATATTCCTAATATTTTTAAATATTAGGGAATTCACATCCTTTCTTTAAATTATATTTAATACTAAAAAAAAATAGGCATAAGTTATTAAAACTTATGCCTGATTTAACAGTAACACGTTAATAATTATTATACAGCAAGTATAATTTGGTTGTCAAGGAGGAACAAATAATACATAAAAAAGAAAAAAATAAAAATTTTTCTTGAAACCGTTGACAAGAACAATTGTGAGATATATAATAAAGTTGTAAATTAAATACAGCGTTTAACGGCGTGTAACCAATTTAAGTTTTGGGCATTAGCTGAAAAGGATATGTTATTACATTATACCTTTTCAGCTTTTTTTATTGCTTTTAATTTGTAATTTTAGGACTTATGTTCTTAAAATAAATAAAAATAAGGGGGACTTATAATTATGATGAAGTATTTACAAAGATTAGGAAAGTCATTAATGCTTCCAGTAGCTTGTTTACCAGTAGCTAGTATCCTAATGGGTGTAGGTTATTGGATTGATCCTACTGGATGGGGTGCAAATAATGTTGCAGCTGCCTTTTTAATAAAAGCAGGTGGATCATTGATTGAGAACATGGGGATACTATTTGCAATAGGTGTAGCAGTAGGTATGTCTGATGATAGTGAAGGGACTGCAGGCTTAGCAGGTCTTGTTTCATGGCTTGTAATTACAACTTTATTATCTACAAAATCAGTAGCAATATTTAAGGGAATTAAGGAAGCTGATGTTGCAGCTGCATATAGTAAAACACAAACACAATTTATAGGTATATTAGCAGGTTTAATTGGGGCTAGTTGCTATAATAGGTTTAAGGGAACTAAACTTCCAGATGCGTTATCATTCTTCAGCGGAAGAAGAAGTGTTGCTATAGTTACAGCAGCATTATCTCTTGTTGCTTCAGGAATATTATTCTTTGTGTGGCCTATTGTTTATGGAGGTTTGGTGTCATTTGGTAAAGGGATTATATCTACTGGTGCTATAGGTGCAGGTATATACGCTTTCTTTAACAGGTTATTAATACCAACAGGACTACATCATGCTCTTAACTCAGTATTTTGGTTTGATGTTGCTGGAATAAATGATATAGGAAACTTCTGGAGTGGGAAGGGAACTTATGGACAAACTGGTATGTATTTAACAGGATTCTTCCCAGTAATGATGTTTGGATTACCAGCAGGAGCTTTAGCTATGTATCATACAGCTAAAGATAAAAAGAAAAAAGTTGTTTATGGACTATTACTAGCAGGTTCAATTTCTGCATTCTTTACAGGAGTTACAGAACCATTAGAATTTGCATTTATGTTCTTAGCACCAGGATTATATGTAATTCATGCATTATTAACAGGTGTTTCAGCAGCAGTATGTGCAATGTTACCAGTAAGAGCAGGATTCAACTTTAGTGCCGGCTTTGTAGATTGGTTCTTAAGCTTTAAAGCGCCAATGGCTCAAAATCCACTATGGTTAATTCCAATAGGTTTAGTAGTTGCAGTTGTATATTATGTAGTATTCCGTTTTGCAATTACAAAATTCAACTTAAAAACTCCAGGTAGAGAAGATGATGACGACCAAGATGAAGAAATGCACATAGATCTTAAAAACAATGACTTCACAAAAATAGCTCAAATTATATTAGAAGGTGTTGGCGGAAAAGAAAACGTAACATCTATAGATAATTGTGTGACAAGATTACGTTTAGAAATAAAAGATCAAGCAAAGGTTAATGAAAAGAAAATAAAATCTGCAGGGGTAGCTGGTGTAATAAGACCAGGTAAAACAAGTTTACAAGTTGTCGTTGGACCTCAAGTACAATTTGTTGCAGATGAATTCAAAAAGTTATGTAGATAGGAAATAAAAAGCGTGGTTTCTATAAAGAAACCGCGTTTTTTATAAAATATTTATTAGAAATATAAAAATTTAATAAAGTTAATTTTATAATGAAAAGTTTATTAGGGATTAGAGATATAAAAGTTTTGAGGTTAGTTAATGAAGAGTAATTAATATTATCTAAATCTAGGATTTCAATAATGGCTTAGAGGGAATTCTTATTCACTAGCGTTAGTAAGAGTAAGTTTTTATTAATTAAATTTAGGATTTAGATACTCACTTAATTTTTAGTGTTTACAAAATATATTAATATGCTTATAATTAGAAGGTATAAAGCCTATAATTTTTATAGGTTAATAAAGTTTATAACCTGGGAAATACTGACAAATATTGCAAGGTAGTTAAATTGAATAGTTAAGCAATGATGGAGAAAAGTAGGTAAGTTAGATTTCAAAGAGAGCTAAAGTTAGGTGAAAGTTTAGTATATTTATCTTAGTGAAAAGAAGCTCCTAAGCTATAAGATGAAAGGTTTTACTATAGTAATCTTATGGGGTTTCTTCCCTTAAAAAGAAGTTTAGAAAAAGTGTAAACACAAATCCTTTATATTATTAAGAGATTAATAAGGTTTGTTTAATAAATTGAATTAAATTTTCTAAACATTAAGCGGGTTATTAATTGACCAATTTAGGTGGTACCACGGAAGTTTAGCTTTCGTCCTAAGATTTTAGGATGAAGGCTTTTTTTAATGTCCACTATTTTGTTGAGAGTAATGCTATTTAATTACTATAAATTAAAGAGAGGATTGATAATATGAGTTACAAAGATTTAGCAGAAAAAATATTTAAGGATGTTACTGAAACACCGGAATTCTTTTTAGAAAAGTATAAGAAAAGAGAGCTTAAGGAAGGTGCTATGGTTACAAGATATGCACCAAGTCCAACAGGTTTTCAGCATATAGGAGGAGTGTTTGCGGCCTTAATAGCTGAAAGACTTGCAGTTCAAAGTGGAGGAGTTTTCTACTTAAGAGTTGAAGATACAGATCAAAAGAGAGAAGTAGTAGGAGCTATAGAAGATACTATAAATACTATGAAGCACTTTGGTATGAATTTTAGTGAAGGAATGACTGGAGAAGACACTGAAATAGGAAACTATGGTCCATATAGACAAAGTAAAAGAGCACATATTTATAATGCTTTTGCAAAAAGCCTAATAGAAAAGGGATTAGCTTATCCTTGTTTCTGTTCAGCCGAAGAACTTACAAAGGTTCGTGAAGAACAAGTAGAAAATAAAATAACTCCAGGTTATTATGGAGAATATGCAAAATGTAGAAATCTTTCACCAGAAGAAGCAATAGCTAAAATAGAGGCTGGTGAACCTTATATTTTAAGATTAAAATCACCAGGAAACTTTGAAACTAGAGTTAACTTCCACGATTTAATAAAGGGAGATATATCTTTCCCAGAAAACAATGTTGATATAGTTTTAATAAAATCAGATGGACTTCCAACGTATCATTTTGCACATGCTATAGATGATGCTTTGATGGGAACAACTCATGTAACTAGAGGAGAAGAATGGTTATCATCTCTTCCAATACATGTTCAATTATTCGAAGTTTTAGGTTTCGAAGTGCCAAAACATGCTCACTTTCCAAGTATAATGAAGCTTGAAAATGGAAATAAGAGAAAGCTTTCAAAGAGAAAGGACCCTGAAAGTGCAGTTACTTACTACAAAGAAGAAGGCTATCCAGTAGCTTCAGTTGTTGAATATCTTTTAAATCTTATAAATTCAACATTTGAAGTGTGGAGAGAAGAAAATCCAAATGCTGATTATCATGATTTTGTTATCTCTCTAGATAAGATGAGTAAGAGTGGGTCATTATTTGATATTGTAAAATTAAATGACGTTTCTAAGAATGTTATCTGTAAATTCCCTGCTACTAGAGTTTATGAAGAATACAAAACTTGGGCAGAAGAATATGATAAAGAAATGTTTGATTTAATAGTTAAATATAAGGAAAGAACTATAAAAGCATTTAATATAGATAAAGAGGGTCCAAAACCAAGAAAAGATTTTGCTAAATGGACTGATGTAAAAGAAAAAGTATTCTTCTTCTATGATGAATTATTTGATAAAGAAACTTTAGAAAATGTTGAACTTCCAAAGAATATGGATATTGAAGAAGCTAAGAGAATAGCTAAAGCTTATGTTGAAATTTATGATGAAAATGACGACAATGAAGCTTGGTTTGGTAAAGTTAAAGAACTAGCTATATCTTTAGGTTATACAGCAGATAGAAAAGCTTTTAAGAAAAATCCAGAAGAATTTAAAGGAATGGTTTCAGATGTAGCTGGAGCTATAAGATCAGTAGTGGCTCACAGAACTAATACTCCAGACCTTCACACTATAATGCACATTATGGGAAGTGATATGGTTACAGAACGTTTTGCAAAATTCTTAAATTTATAAAAAGCAAAGACTACCAAAATTTTGGTAGTCTTTATTTTTTATAAATTAGTTCATTTTTTATATTTTTCCTGTAATATTTTATCATTTTTCTTTTCAAAAACATAATTTTTTGCTAGTATACGAATTAATTTATTCTGTTCAGATTTTTTCATTTAAAAATTTGTCTTTAACATCATAAAACATATTTAAATAAATTAGTTGATTATTAATTGTAGGAAAAGTAATTAATAAAATTTTTAGATAATGCAAATAATATTATATGAAATTAGTAAAGTTATAAATTTATTAATTAATCTAAAATAGATAGGATTATGATAAAAAATCAAATAATGTAATGCAAAGGTGGTATTAAAGATGCCTAAAAGTATTGTGATTGTAGGTAGTGGAATAGCAGCAATAACAGCAATTAAATCAATTAGAGAAATAGATTTAGAGTCAGACATATATTTAATTGGAGAAGAAAAATTTTATCCATATAATCGAATAAGATTGTCAAAAGGTATATTTGATGAACTTGAAGAAAACAAAATACTACTTCAAAAGAAAGAATGGTATGAAAATAACAAGGTGAAAATATTTATTAATACAAAGGTAGTAAATGTAGATATAGATAATAAGGAAGTATTATTATTTGATGGTCGTAAAATTAAATATGATAAAATTCTTTTTGCAAATGGATCAAGTAATACTATTCCTCCAATTGATGGGATAGGTAAAGCAGGGGTATATACACTAAGAGGTCTTAATGATGCCTTAAGTATCAAAAATAGACTTGATGAAAGTAAGCAAATAATAATCATTGGAGGTGGTATACAAGGTTTAGAAATGGCTTGGATATTACATCAACATGGTAAAAAGGTTATAATTGTTGAATTACTATCAAGGCTTATGCCACAATTATTAGATGATAATTCATCAGAATTATTAAAAAAAATAATACAAGATTGTGGTATACAAGTAGTAACAAGCACAAAAGTAAAAGAAATAATAGGTGATACTAAAGTAGAAGGAGTTCTAATAGATGGGAAAGATAAACTTGAGTGTGATATAGTTATTTATTCTACAGGTGTTAAACCTAACATAGAGTTATTGGAAAATACCAATATTAAAACAGCAAGAGGAATAGTAGTAAATGATAAAATGGAAACTAATGTGAAGAATGTTTATGCAGCAGGGGACATTGCAGAATTTAATAATAAAGTTGTAGGGTTATGGAATGTTGCTATAGCTCAAGGAAAAGTTGCAGGATACAACATTGCAGAAAAAGAAGAGTTATATGAGAATGTTATTCCGGTGACAACATTAAATGCTTTTGGTATTTCTTTATTTTCTATGGGATGTATTAATGAAACGGAATCTACAAAAGTGCTAGTAGATGAAAATATTAGTAGAAATCAATATAAAAAAATATTTATTAAAAATAATAAAGTAGTAGGTGCAATTGTAATAGGTGATATAAAACAATCACCATTGCTTAAAGGAGCAATAGAGAAAGAAATAGTATTGGATGAGGTTGATTTTACTAATATATCTATAGAGGATTTATTAAATAAATTGAAAAAATAAATACTACTGATGGAGGTGATAATATGACAGAAATAAAATTTTGTGAAAATAATTTTTCTTTCGGAACAGAAGAAACTATGAAAAAACTAAAAGAAAATTTTAATAACGTTGATGTATCAGCAGAATCATGTTTAGGATATTGTGGTGATTGTTCAGTAGGGCCTTATGCTTTAGTGAATGGTGAAATAATACAGGCTAATACAGCAGAAGAATTATTTGAAAAAATAAGAGATATGATATAAATAACAAGTCATTATAATACATAAAGATGTTTGTAAAACTTTTGAGTTAACTAACAAAAAATTGATGAAGTTAGAAAAGGATAGGTTTGAGCACATACATATTGAAAATAATATTCTGTTTAGGAATATATAATAAGGAAGGTGAAGATTAATGTCATTTAAAATTAACAATACAGTTACTTGGGTTGGGAAAATAGATTGGGAATTAAGAACTTTTCATGGGGAGGAATATTCTACAAACAAAGGTTCATCCTATAATTCATATTTAATCAGAGATGAAAAAACTGTATTAATAGATACCGTATGGCAGCCTTTTGCCAAGGAATTTGTTGCTAACCTGAAACAAGAAATAGATTTAAATGAAATAGATTATATAATAGCCAATCATTCAGAAATTGATCATAGTGGAGCGCTCACAGAGCTTATGAGGGAAATTCCTAACACACCTATATATTGTACTAAAAATGGAGCAAAATTTTTAAAAGCACATCACCATAAGGACTGGAATTTCGTTGAAGTTAAAACTGGAGATACACTAGAAATAGGGAAAAATAAATTAATATTTGTTGAGGCAAGAATGCTTCATTGGCCAGATAGTATGTTTACATATTTGACAGGAGAAAACATATTGTTTAGTAATGATGCTTTCGGTCAACATTATGCATCAGAACTTATGTATAACAATAAAGTTGATAATGCAGAGTTATTCCAAGAAGCAATAAAATATTACGCAAATATTTTAACTCCATTTAGTCCATTAGTAATAAAGAAAATTGAGGAAGTGCTAAGTTTAAATTTACCAGTAGATATGATTTGTCCTGGCCATGGGATTATTTGGAAAGAAAACCCGCTTCAAATTGTTAATAAATATATGGAATGGGCCAAAAACTATATGGAAAATCAAGTGACAATAATATATGATACTATGTGGAATAGTACGAGGAAAATGGCAGAGGGAATAGCAGAAGGATTAAAGGAAGAGAACAAGGATATTGTAATAAAAATATTTAATTCTTCGAAGAATGATAAAAATGATATTATTACAGAAGTTTTTAAATCTAAGGTTGTACTTGTTGGCTCCTCAACAATAAATAAAGGGATTCTTTCTTCTACAGCAGCTATATTAGAGATGATAAAAGGACTTGGATTTAAAGACAAAAAGGCAACTGCATTTGGAAGTTATGGATGGGGAGGAGAGTCAGTTAAAATAATTGCAGAGGAACTAAAGAAAGCAGGATTTGAACTAATAGATGACGGAATAAGAGAGTTATGGAATCCTGATGAAGTAGCATTAGAAAGATGTAATGAATTTGGAAGAAGAATTGCTCAACAGATACATTAGTTAATAAAAAAATATTAAGTAATAGGAAAATATTAAGTAATAGGAAAATATTAAACAGCTTGAATTTATTCAAGCTGTTTAATATTATTAATTCACTTTAGAAGCTCTTTTTTGTTTTAATATTGTAATAACTGCTGGCATTATTGATATTCCTATTATAGCTAAACAAACTAATGAGAAGTTATTTTTAACTACTGGAATATTACCAAAGAAGAATCCTGTACAGCTACAAAGAGAAACCCATAAAAGGCTACCTACTATACTAAAACTTAAAAACTTTATATATTTCATTTTTCCGATACCGGCTACAAATGGTGCAAAAGTTCTAACTATTGGTACAAATCTAGCAATTATAACAGTAGCACCGCCATATTTATCATAAAATCCTTGAGTTTTTTCTATATGCTCCTTTTTAATGAGCTTTAAATTTTCTTTTGCAACTATCTTAGCACCTATAAATTTACCTAAATGATAATTTACATTATCACCTAAAAATGTTGCGAAAAATAAAAGTGGTATAAGCTTGAAGATGTCTAAAGCACCAAGTCCAGCTAAAGCTCCAGCTGCAAATATTAATGAGTCTCCAGGTAAAAATGGAGTTACTACAAGTCCAGTTTCACAGAATATTATTAAGAATAATATTCCATAAGTTAATGCGCCATAGGTTTCAGTTATATATTTCAAATGTACGTCTAAATGTATAAATATGTCTAGTAATTGTCTAGCTGATTCCATAAATAAAAATTCTCTCCTTTATGTATGTAGTTATATGCCCATGGGTTAAATTATACCATTAAGTGTGGTATATATTCAAGGAAATAGAATATAGTTTATAATTCATTTACATAATTGGGTTTTTAATTAGTCAAAAAACTTCTTATATAAGTAATTAAGCTATCCTATAATCTCCTTATATATTTATTATATCCAAATATAAATACTTAAACAAATCATATATTAAAACTATTAGTTTTTAATATTAAAATATTCTTAGAATTTGTAATGAGGAGGATGCTTCTCTTACAGATAAAAGTTTTCGATAGTTTTATCTTTTATATCATCGGTTATTCCGATATATCTAAGTGTTACACTTGGAGCAGAGTGATTAAATATATCTTGAAGTATAGCTACATCTTTATATTGTTTATAATGAAAATAACCAAAGGTTTTTCTCATGGTATGAGTTCCAACTTCTTTAAGTTTACATTTAGTGGCAGCTTGATTTAATATGCGATAGGCTTGTACCCTTGTTATGGGAGTATTATAACCTTTTTTAGAAGCAAAAAGATATTCATAATCTTCCATATTGTTTATGTACCTATCTAAGTCTATCTTCAAATTAGAATTTATAAGAAATCTCTTAGTTTTACCTGTTTTTTGTTCTTTTATTAGAATATGAGTTTTATCTTTAACATCAATAACTCGAAGATTTAAAATATCTGAAACTCTAAGTCCTGTATTTATTCCTAAATTAAATAGCATATAATTTCTATATCCAAGTTTAAGCAGCTCATTTTTCATTTCTTGTATTTTATCCCTATCTCGTATAGGTTGTACAAAATCCATAAAGTGTACCTCCAAATCATAAAATTACCTATATCTATAATAATACATTTTAAGTAACAAATAAATATGTTAAGTTACTTTTGCGAAATTTATTTTTTAAATAAATATACTCCTAAGTCTTTAATAGTAAAGCTTAGGGGGGATTTTTACGTAATGTAACTTAATATTAATTATGTTACATTAATTCTGCATAAAAAGAGAAATTACAACATATCGATTTGTATAAAATTTTTATTTTTAAAAACCTTCTAAACATAATAAAAGTAGTTTAAAGTTATTTTAAAAATGGTTTTATTTTTACAGGGAGTGTGTAATATAAAGACTATATTTTTAATATATTTTATGGAAACAAAAGAATTTAAGGTGTATATAATAATCATATTATAAGAATAAAAGATATAATATAAGGAGGAAATTTATGTATGCAAACACAGAGACTATAAATTTCATAAAAGATTATAATTATCAAACTGATAATAAAGATATGAAGTTTACTAGTATTGTAATAGCTACGTATAATCAACTTGATTATACAAAACTTTGCATTGAAAGTATTAGAAAGTTTACACCTAAGGAAAATTATGAAATTATTATAGTTGATAATAATTCCACAGACAATACAGTAAATTGGTTAAGAAAACAAACGGACTTAAAAGTCATATATAATATTGAAAATAAAGGCTTTCCTACAGCATGTAATCAAGGTATTGAAATATCAAAAGGAGATAGTATATTACTTTTAAATAATGATACTGTAGTCACACCAAACTGGCTTAATAACTTACAAAGAGCTTTATATAGTAGTGAAGATATTGGAGGAGTAGGGGCTATATCTAACTACTGTTCAAATTATCAGCAAATACCTGTATTCTATAAAGAGATAGATGAATTGCTAAAGTTTGCAAGTGAAATAAACAAATCAAACAGCAATTTATGGGAAAATAAAGTTAGATTAATAGGTTATTGTTATATGATAAAAAGAGAAGTGATAGATAAGGTTGGTATGCTAGATGAAATATTTACACCAGGTAACTTTGAAGATGATGATATTTCTTTTAGAATAATTAATGAAGGATACAAATTACTTTTGTGTAAAGATGTTTTTATTCATCACTTTGGAAGTGTTTCATTTGGTAAGGAAGCAAATAAATTTAGTAATATTATTGAAATAAACAGGAATAAATTTAAAGAAAAGTGGGGCTTTGATGCTTACTATAGTGCAAATATCAGGTTTGATATAATATCCCTTATTACTTCAGAGGTAAATGATAAAATAAATGTTTTAGAGATAGGTTGTGGCGTAGGTAACACATTATTAGAAATAAAAAATAGATATAGAAATGCTAACTTATATGGTATAGAGTCTTGTGAAAAATCTGCTCAAATATCTAGCAAACTTTGTAATTCAATAAACGGAGATATTGAATCTATAGATTTACCTTATCAACATAATTATTTTGATTATATTATATTTAGCGACGTTTTAGAACACCTTGTAAATCCATGGGGCACCTTAGAGAAACTAAGGAAATATCTTAAAGAAGATGGATATATATTAGCAAGTATTCCAAATGTTATGCATATAAGTGTTTTAAACAACCTTATAAATGGAAGATTTCGATATGAGGATTCTGGTATTTTAGATAAAACACATTTAAGGTTTTTTACATTAGCTGAAATAGAGGATTTGTTTAATTCTACAGGTTTTAATATAATTTATAAAGCTACAATTCAATCTCCGCCGAATATTGAAGAAGAAAAACTTTTAAATTCTTTATATCAAATAGTTACATCGGATTTAAAAGATCAATATACAGTATATCAATATCTTGTAAAAGCAAATAAAAATATATACCGATAATTACAAAAAGTGGCCTTATATAATTTGTATGACTTAATTGGATTTAAATCATGTAAAATTATATAGGGTCACTTAGTATTTCTAAAGAAAGTACTTGTTTATATGCATTTTAGTTAAAAGTTTTCTACATTCACCATAATAGATAAATTTGAGTAAATATTCCTATCATCAATAATTTCAAAATAAGCATCTTCAAAATAAGTTTTTACAATTATTTTGTTCTTTCTAAATAAATCTATAAGTTTTTCTCCATGAATAGTTGAGGGAACAACTATTTGAAGAGTTTTTATTATGTTATTAGGAAGTATATATACACAATTAGTAAGCTCTTCAGAAACATATTTTATTTGTTCTATAATTTTAAGTTCTACCATAAGCTTGTTTCCAGAAAGCTTAGTTCCATCATTAGATATTCTTATAGGTGTATCTATTACATTAAGACTTGAGATTTCACTTTTTATAATAACTGATAAAATTGAGGAGATATTAGGTTTTTCACAGGGTATAAGGATATCATATGGTATAGAGAATTCTGAAAAATATTTAGGTGATTTAGGAAATTCATCAGCAATACCTATTATCTCTATAGAGTTGATAACTGTTCTTGACATTTTTTTACCTCCAAAATAATTAATTAACTTTCTATTTCCGCCATAACTAATAATGTTGTAATCAGTAATATAGATTCTTCACTTTCTAATTCTGCATAAATATCTTCAACAAAAACTGCAGGAAATATATTACTGTCATAGGAAAAGTTTTTAGGAAGTATTAGAGATACATGTTTTTTCAATATATTAGAAGTTGTAAATATAGATTCTCCCTCATAACTACCTATATAATCAGTTCTAACTCTTATACCTAAATCTACACAATATTTAAACCCTGTAAGTTCTATACCTTCTAAGGAAGTACCTACTGCAGTTCTTATAATTCTAGAATTTATTATATTAGGAAATACCCCAACCTTTATTAGTTCTTTAGCTTTAGGTTTAGAACCTGGAAGTACGATTTTTTCCTCTATTATTATTTGTTTAAAAGATTTTATATTGTCTGGTATATATTCTGAAACTCCATAATATTCAATCATATTCTTAAAATTAGAAATCACCTTAACTCCTCCAAAAACATATAACTTCTTTTAATAGTATATTCCTACTTTTTAACAAAAATTACTATAGGTTACTATGTTAAATTAAGAGATGAAGTGTAACGAGCTTTGAGTTTTTCTATATAATGATTTCTTTGTATAAATATTAAGAAGGGTTTATAAATTTAATTGTTTTACCAATAAGGATATGTTTCAAAGTATAGCAACTTGTTAAAAGGATATAGTATATATTTTAAAAATAATTTTACATAGTATATGTAGGTGTAATTTTACATATAATTCTAAATATAAGTAATTTTTTTTGGGTGGGATATGATACATAAGCTTGGGTTAAATAAGGATAATGCTATAAAAAATTTCTATTTCAAGAAACTAGAAGTAGATTTAAATGTAGATAATGCTGATGATAAAATAAATGTAATTTCAGCTTCTATAAATTCTAAAATAACTAGTGTAGATATAGATACTTCTTTATATCTAGATAAAACGTTAATATCCTTACAGTTTTTTTTAGGTTATAAGATACTTTACAACTTAAAAGGCAAGAATTCTGTATTTGTTTTAAGGGATGAGTCTTTTCATATAGTAGAGTTCTGGAGAAAAAATTACATTGATGGTTATAGTATAGAAGAACTTATATTAAACAATTCTATGAAGGTAGAAATTAAGATAAATAACATAGATATAGAGATTAAAGAAAAAGGAATAACTATTACAAGCTATTTAATTTTTTCTTTAATTTGTGATAAGCAATATAGTTTAGCTTTTGTAGGTTTTAATGAAAATGGAGGAAATAACATATTTTTAGCCTCCAATGATATGGCAAAAATACTCCAAAAAACTTTTTCTAATAATATAACCTATAAAGATGTTTCTTTTATAAAAAACACTCAAGATATTTGCTATCTAAGCAATGAAGATGGTAATTTTAGCTTATATATTTTAGGAATTAGAAGTTTAATTTCTAAAAAAGTTTTTAAAGATATCAATATAGATGAGATAATAAGCTTTTCTTTAATAGGTGGAAATAATGTAATTTTTCTAGCTAAAACTATAGAGGGAATTAATCTATGTAAGGGAAACCTTAGAAATGGCACATTTATTAAGTTAACAAACATTGTTAATGAGGATAATAATGTTCAATTTCTAATGAATAAAAGGACAAACTCTATTTATTATTTTAAGACGCTTAAAGAAAAGTCCATTATTTATGAACTTAAAAATAATAACTTTAAAGTAGAGCTAATAAATATAGAAGGACAAGTCTTTTGGTGTGATATTGATAATTCTAACTCTATAATAGGATTAGTAAGTTTAGATTCAAAAATAAATATATTTATTTACAAAAATAATATAGTGTACAATGCTATACCAGATTATATAGAAGAGATAGTTAAGGTAAGTATAGCAAAGTTTTCAAATTTAATTTATATGCTTTGTAAATCCAAAAATGAATCTTTGATACTTATATATGATATAGAAAAGAAAAATTTTAGAAAGATAAATTATAAACTAAACTTATATAAAGCTTACGATTTTGTATTATCTCCTTCTGAAGAAGAGATGTTTTATACTGCAGACGGAAATGAGGGTTTAAATATTTATAATTTAAATCTAAAAACTTTAGAGAATAATTTTTTAGTTTCAGTGCCAAATACCAACTTAAATTTATATTATAAAAGCTAAAGCTTAAGGGGGATTTATGGATAGTTTTAATGAAAATTTAATAGAATATGTTGGTCTGTCAAAAATAAATCTTTCTCATTATAATGTAAAAAAGTTATGTAGCTTAGATAAAGTTTATAAGCTTAAAGAAAATCAAGGGGATATATTAGATATAAGCAGAGTTTATGTAGATGTTAATATATTAAATACTAAAAAGATTCTGTCTCCCATGGCTACTAATTATGAAGGAGAAAGTTTTGAAAATGATCTTTTAGTATTTGAGGCTTGCTTAAGTTTAAATATTGAATATATAGAAGACTCGGAAGTTTCAGGATTAAATATTATAAATATTAAAAAAAATTTTACCAATATGATAAATCTTAAAGATAATGATGAAATAGATAAGCTATCATTAAATGCCTATACATTAAAAACCTATGTAAAAAGGGTATCTAGACATAAGATTTTTTATTATGCAAATATAGCTATTGTTAGTGAATGATATATGTTTATAGAAAACTTAAATATTCAAGGTCTTACAGACAAAGAAAAATTTAATTATGATAGCTTAGAGGGGGCTGAACCTTGTAGTCTAGATTTAAATATAAAAACTAATAAGAGTTACAAAGATATTTATGAAATTATCATAGAAGAGAAAGATAAGCAGGTTGATTATATGGAAGTGGGAGGTAAAAACCTTATTACTGTTTATGGAGAGCTTAATATAAAACTTCTAATGATTTTAGAGGATAATAGTGCTGAAATTATAACTTATAAAAAGTTATATAGTTTTTCTTATATAAAGGTAAAAAAGAAACTTTTTAAAATAGCGTGGGTAGACTTAAAACTCTCATTTTTAGACAAGAACAATTTAAAGCTTTTTCTAATTGGAATAGCTATGTTTTCTGCTAATCTTATACTTGATAAAGAAGATGAAAAATTACTTTTAAGGAATAGAGAAGGTAAGATAACAAATATATATTTAAGTGAAGAATTTTTCTAAGGGGGTTAGTAACTTTGAATTTATATATTGAAGGAACTCCATATTATTTTCATGGTGGAGACTTAGGATTATATTTAAGGGAAGTTGTAAATGAACTACAAAATATAAATTTTGAAAATTTTTATACTATAAAAAGGGAGATTAATATAGATAATGATTATGAGAGTGAAAATGAAAATGAAATAATAATTCCTGTAAAAGATTCTAGGTTTAGTATATTAAATATCCTAAATAAAAAAACAAGTATTTATCATTGCTTTAATAATGGTTTTACAATACCTGATTATGGCGATTTCTTAAAGGTATCATCTATTTATAGTTTGCTTCCAATATATTTTGAAGATTTGGTTAAAGAAAGGTATTCAAAGGCTTTCTATGAAAAGGTACCTAAAGCGCTTATAAATTCTAATAATATAGTAACATCAAGTGAAAGTATAAAAAATCAGATTTTAGAAAATTTCAATATAGATGATAGAAAAATTAAAGTCATATATCCTGGAGTTAATAGTTACTATAGGCCAATAGACAAGGAATTTAGTAAGATTTATATAAAATCAAAGTTCTCTATAAACGGAGAATTTTTATTATATATAGGTGAACTTAACTCACGAAAGAGGCTTAAAAGTTTATTACAAGTGTTTAAATATATAAGCACTATTAAGGAAGATTCTATTCTTATAATGAATTTTACTCAAAGTTATTATGATGAAGAAGCGTTAGCTGAAATCAAAAGTTTTATATATTTATTAGAATTAGATACAAAGGTTATGATTTTAAATAATTTAAATATTTCAGACAAACTTAATCTTTATAATAGTTGCAGTGCATTCATAGATTTATCCATTTATGAAGGTCTTAATATAAATATATTAGAGGCTTTTCTTTGCAGATGCAAAATAATAGCGAGTCCAATAGAATATTATCATGAAATACTTGCAGATTATCCTTTCTATCTAAATATAGATAATATTAATTTAGATAGTTTAAATACCTATGACTTTACTGCGTTGGATACATTAATAGATTATATTTTTAAAACAAAAACCGTCTATAAATTATTAGCTTATAAACCATTTTATCAATTTAATATTGAGACACATGTAGCTAAGCTTTTAAGTTTTTATGAGGAGGTTGAAAGGGGGCAGCTTTAGTATATGGAAAGCGATATTGAGTATAGGGGAATATCAAAAGCTTTACCAGAAGGCTTAAGTTTATTTAAAGAGGAAATTTTAACTTCCACAATAAAGGTTGATAAAAATAGTGGAATATTGGAAATAAATAGATTTTCGGCATCAATTAATGCTAAATTAGTTGAGGTTTTTAATACACCAGAAGGAACCTTTGATGATAGGGAGCTAACAGGTGTAATGGGTGTAACTCATATAGATGTAAGCTGTACTATAGAATATGTGTCAACTGATGACAAGTTAATAATTGAAAAAGTAAAGCTTTCTAAAAAATCCTATATAGTATTACCAAAGGATTATAATATTAAGCTTCCTTTAGACTTACATGCTTATATACAATATTTATATATAAATAAATTTTCAAATGATTCATTTTATATATCTATAGTTTCGCTTATAAGTCTTTAAATTATAGTATAAAAAATAATAGACAAATTATATTAATTTATTAGTATAATTTGTCTATTATTTTTAAAGTTTAAGGTTATATACACTAAATATAAAGATTGATATTACAATTGGTACTAAATTTATAAGTAAGATAGGCGCTTGAAGCCTTTTTATAAGCTTATCTGTTCCATGATTAACCTTACGTAATTTAAAAATAGAAATAATAGAAAGAATTAAAAATATACCTGACGAAATAATAATTAAAGTATTGATAGTAGTATTTATACTGTTTGGTAAAAAGCTAAATATATTATTTAAAAATAGTATAAATAATACACTACTTATACTGGCTAAAAACATATTTATTTTAAATAATTTGCGTACTTCTTTTTTGTAGCATTTGGTATAAGGCTTTCTTTTATATAAATAATGAAGTAAGCCTATTAATGCAGGAAATAAAATTATGTTCCCTAAAACATAAGGAGCTTGTTTACTACGCGGACAATCTTCATAAATAACCTTTGAAATGTATAATAATTGAGAAACAAATATAAATCCTACAATAGTGGCGATAATAGTACTCATATTGTTATCAGTTTTAACAATAAAGGCAGATAATATAATTAATATAATTATAGAAACTATAAAGATCATATTTATTCTAAGTTGTTTTTTTAAGTTCATGATTGACCCCCGAATTTTAGATATATATTATTTTTATATAAATTAACTTTATTTACATTATAAAGGATTGTGTGAATAACTTCAACATTGTATAAAGTGTTATTAATAGTAAGTTAATTACTTTTAGTTATAGTTCATTTTCTATTTTTATCTTGATATCACATAATTTACTATGATTCTTAATTACTGCTTGAAACATTCCATTGTTATCAGTAATACTAGAACATATTGGTATATATTTATCTATATATTGTGAATGACCATTTTTACAAATAAAAACCTCTACATTTGTAGCAAAATTATTATTTGAATCTGTTATATATCCATAGATTTTAGTATACAGTATAGTATTTAAAATTACATTTACTTTATATTGAAAATTTTTAGGATATATTTTTATTTTTATAGATTTATTTTCAAATGTAGTACAGTTTTCTATACAATAATTAACCTTATAATTTTTAGTACTAGTTGAGAAAGCTTTATAATTTTCGAGTTCAAAATTTTCTATATGATAATTTTTATAGAAAGGATAGTCTAATGTTCTAGAAAAAACTTTCATATATTCCTCCAATATAATAATTAAAAAATAAGAGAATTATAAAGAATTCTCTTATTGCTTATGAATGATTTAGTATTTACATGAATGGTGATTACATTGATTACAAGATGGACAGTTAGGTGCTACATATGGATTACAAGCGGTTCCTTCAGTACCAGTTGAAATGACTCTTTCAGAACCTACAGAAGCTTTTCCTACTATTAATGTAAATTCAAAACCTTCAATTGATGGACATACGTCAAATTGATAGTAACCTAGACAATCAGTTATTGTATGAGCTACCCCTTCTAATGAATTTCCACAAACTTTAGCTAATTTTACATATGCATATGGAACGGGCTTACCATTACAATCAATTATTTGACCCCAAACTCTAACAGTATTTCTAGTATTAACAGTTACATCGGCCTTTATTTCATTATCAAATTCATTGATACAGAACTTAACCGAGTTACCAATTACATAAGATGAATCTTCATTGCAATTACAATTATGCTTATTGCTATGATTACAATCACAATTTGAATTGTTTTCAGGTTCACAATTATAATAGTTTTTAGACATTTATAATCCTCCTATAATCTGGAATTTATATATTTTGCTACTCTTTATTATAGTTTTTTATTTTAGACTTTGTTACAAAATTTAGGATGCTTATCTATATCATGTATTTTAGAAGATAAATTACAAGTATCTAACATAGTCACTTAGTCTTATAGGATAGTCTATTTCTGGTTTTTTTAATTCAGGCTTATTATATTCGTTCTCAAAGAATTCTCTATTATATTTAATCTTTGGTGAATTAGGAATGAAGCTTGCAGCTAATTCATTAAAAAAGTAAGAACAATTCAAATTCCCCATTTTAAAATAGCATAAGCATAATTGAAGACTTGGAATAGAAGTATAATACTCCTTATTATCAATAGCTATATTTCCTTTTTCAGGTATACAATCTAGAGCTGTCCTATACCAAAATGCAGCTTGTTTTAACTTATTTTCTTCTAAATAATAATCAGCAAGAGCACAGCAGATATCAGCTCTAGGAGAATCTTCTTTAAAAGATTCAAAAGCTATATTTGGTATTTTATCTTTCATATTTAACTGTAAATTACAATTAATTATATTAGAATAGGCAGATTTTACATCTTCAATCCATCCTTGTTTTGTCTCTAAGAATTTTCTATAATTTTTAATAGCTTCTTTATACTCACAATTATCTTTAAGCTCATTTGCGTAATAAAATAAATCTCTTGGATTAAATATAAGCCTTTTCTTTTCCATTTGTTTATATATTCCAAGATTCCTATTTGTATAAGCTTTAATTTTTCCATGTTCTATTTGAAAATCACCATTTAATCCCGTGCCATAAACCTCTAAATATTCATGTACATTTCCAATCCACTTAAAATTCATATTTCTTTTAACTATCCTATTTCTTCTTAAGGAATAATTTATATTACCTACTTCATTTCTACCTAAAATATATTCTGCATTTATATAATCATAAGTAGAATCTAAATTTGAAAGTAAATTTTCAATTTTTTTTATATTTTCATCATTAATAAAGTCATCTCCATCTAGCCATAAAATATAATCACTTGTGGCTTTACTAAAAGAGAAATTTCTTGCTGCTGAAAAATCATTTATCCATTTGAAATCATAAATCATAGCATTAAAATTCTGTGCAATAATCTTTGTCTTATCTGTAGAACCAGTATCAACTATTATTATTTCATCTATAAAGGATTTTACAGAATTCAAAGCACGAGCTAAGGTTTTTTCTTCATCTTTTACTATCATACAAAGACTTAATGATACTTTTTTAGACATTTTAAACTCCTTTTATTAATTCATATATTTATTAATATTAAGAAGAATCTGTATTTATAATAATAAAACTTATTTAAATATGGGATTTCATATTATTAGATGATAAGTTTAATAATTAGATTATGATTTAAACTTAGTTGTAATGTAATTACTAGTTGAGTCATAGATATAAATAATAAGAATATAATACTATGTATTTTTATATAATAATTTTTTTAAAAGTTACACTATATACTAGGGTAAAAGTATATCGTTAATTAATGAAAAGACGAAAATAACAGCATTTTGCGATTTTAATCATAATATATTAGAATAAATATTTTTATTGGAGTTTTAGAAATATCATGAGAATTAAAACTTATATAAGTCATGAAAATATAAACTTAAAATATTATAAAAAGTATTATATAGAATACTGGGTTGAAAATATATCGGAATTTAAAAAGAAGTCTGAAAATATTAGAATAGAATCGTTTGATTCTAATAAAAGAGTAGATTTAGTAATGGATAAATTTAATTATATTACTTTAAACGGATATATATTTGATGATAATAAGAGACCTATTAGAGGAAAACTAATAAGTATTTACAACATAAGTACTTCAGATAAAGCGATAATTCACGATGTACTAACGGATTCAATGGGAATGTTTCAAATAATAATGACCTCTGATATTGATATAAATCTAATTAGAATAAAGATTAGTAATGGGCAAGATATATTAACTTAATTAAAATGTTTATGTGGTGTTATATAATTTTCATTACTCGAATTTAATCAAGTGATAAAAATTATATAAAACCACTTTTTTAGGAGATAAGCAAAAAAATGTGGTAAAAAATGTATTTTTTAATATAATAGTACTGTAAAATAAATGATGGATTTTTATGCATTTTTAAAAATATAAATGTATTTTATTAACTTTAGCAAAATATATCTCACAAAATATAAAGTTTTAGGAGTTTATAAAATTTGAGGAGGGGAATATGGCAACTGTTATTAAGGATTTAGTAGAATATATTGGCATTAATGAAGGAGAACTTAAAAATTTTAAAAATTTTAAACAGTTAAACTTTGAAAGTGATTTTCATGTGCCTTCCGAAGCACCAGATATAGAACAGATTGTTAAAGTATATGCAAATGTAGATATTTGTAAATATGAAGTTATAGAAACCCCAATTGGAATATCCTTAGAAGGGCAGAAACTAACAGGATATAAGCTATTAGTATTTGGTGACATAAACTATAAAATTCAATATATAGGAGATGATGAAAATCAAGTAGTTCAAACTTTTAAACATTATATTCCGTTTGGTGTAGATATAGTATTGTCACAGCACTTTAATAACTTATCTTATATAACTCCATATGCTTTTATAGAAGATATAGATGCGGAGCAAATTGCTAATAGATATGTTTGTTTAAATCTTACTTTATTACTAATTGCTGATATAAAAGCTTAGGGAGGGAACTTAAATGGCAATATTAAAAAATAGATATTATGAGCAAGGTACATTTCCTAAGAATCTTTTATGTTTTAAAGAAGAGCAAATATCAGAAGTCTTAACCATACCATGTCAAAAACCAGATATAAAACATATATTATCTTTAAGAATTTCTCCAGAAATCGAAGATATAAAAGTAATTAATACTGAAATTGGTAGGTCCAATGAAGGACAAATACTTACAGGAAAAGCTCTTATAACTGAGCTTAAAATTAAAGAAAGAATAACTTATTCAGCAGATGAAATTACTCAACCTGTTTATTCTATTTATTACAAAAGTTTAAAAAGCTCTTTTATAATAGTACCAAATAAAATAGATAATGAAGATATCTATAATTTATATAGAGAAAAAAGAATTGTTGTAACCCCATATGTAGAAGCAGATTATATAAAAAGTTTAGATAGTAGAACAATTTTTACATGTTTATTTTTATTTATAGATGTCAAATTTATATTATAAAAGAGAGGGAAGAATATGAGTTTAAATAATATAGAGGAGCATGGGAGCGATTTAATTATTAAGAAAGCTGTAAATGCTCAAGATGCTATTGTGGGTGATATTTTAAGGTATAAAATAACGGTTATCAATAAATCGAAAAAATTTGTTGATAATGTTATAATTATAGACCCTCTAATTAGTGAATTAGAATTTATAAATGGAAGCGTAATTTTGGAGGAATCTAATTTATTAAATGAGAACATATTAGCTGGTGTTCATATAGGTTGTTTAAAACCTGATGAAATTAAAATATTAAGTTTTGACGCAAGAATCTTAAGTAAACCTAAAATCGGATATATTGAAAATAGTGCAATAGTTAAGTTTTGTTATGAAAATAATTCAGTGGATCATTCAACGATTATGGATACAATAAGTAATACAGTTTCAACTAGGGTTGATATAGCAGATATAAAAATAATTAAGAAAGCTAATAAAAAAGTAGTTTCAATAGGAGAGTTAATATCCTATGAAGTCAATCTTATAAATGTGGGTACATTACAAGCTAGAAATATTTTATTTAAGGATAAGTTACCAAGTGAAGTTAATTTAGTAGATAATTCTTTTAAGATTAATGGAAATAGAGTTAATAGTATTAATGATTATATGGAGATATATGTAGGTACTATAAATCCAAGTGAGAATATTATAATAAGTTATGATGTTATAGTTAAAGCTTCTAACTGTAGCGGAATACTTATAAATAAGTCATATATAAAATTTAATTATAATTTACCTAAAGGAAGATCAGGGGAGAAAAAATGTGTATGTAAAAGTACTGAAGATAGTGAAGTAAAGCTTGGAATAAGTACATTCAAATTATTATCAGTATATGATAATTTATGTATTCCAGAAGATAATCCTGATATAGAAGAAGTAAATGATATTAATGTAGATACAGAAATACTAAAATATTATATAATAAGAACACCATCAGTAACTTCAAATGAAGGTCAAAAATTAACAGGTTACAAATTAGTAGTTAGAGGTTTGCTAAGAGAAAGCATAGAATATACTGCTAAGGTATCTGAACAATCAATACATTTTGCTAATTTTTCTATACCATTTTCCACCTTCATAATACTTCCTAACAACTTTAAAGTAGATAACAAAATAGATGTCAGAACAAACATAAAAGATATTTATTTTAAAAAGGTAAATAAAAGAGAGCTATTTAAGAATATAACTCTTCTTATTAATGTCAAAATTATAAGTTACTAAAACAATAAAGGGGCTGTCGCACTAAGGAATTTACATACAATATATTGGTTTGCAAATTTTAAATTAGCACAATATATCATAGTATTACTCTTAATGTGACAGCCCCTTTATTACTTAAATATAAATTTTTTATGTTATATTATATACTTTAATCTTCTAAGTCATAGGCATTTTTATCTAATATCATAGATTTATATATGTTATTATAGAACTCATTACCATCCATCTTATACCATTCTAAGATACCATAAGCACCATATTGCCTAATTAATCCTGAAAGATTCTTATTATAATCATCACTTGAAAGAATCCTAAACCTTTGAGCAGCTATTTTGTGAAATACGCAAGAATTCAAATTACATTTTGGTCTCCAATTACTTTTACTTCCCATGTAATATCTATAACCTATTAAAAGGCTAGTATCTTCAAAGTTTTGCATACCTGTTAAAAAACCTGCATCATAATAATTTATATTTTTTAATGCTTCAACTTTGTGTATTACTGGATTTGTAAATCCAAATATAACTTTATTTTCTGTAAATGATGAAAGTTTAGATAATCTAGTTTTTAAATCTCCATAGAAATTTATAGGAGTATTTTTATCTTGTATTAAAAAAGCACTATTTTCATTGCTTATAATTCTAGGACAGATCATTGGTTCATCGGTATTTGATAGATATTCAATTAGTGGGACATGCCAATTTGCCATAAAAAGCATATCTAAATGTATTTCTGCAATATATTCTATTTCTGGACGAGTATTTAAAATATGTTTAATTAATCTGTATCTTGCTTTTGGAATACCTACATTTTTACCTGAGCCTATAATATAGAACTTTAAATCATAGGGATTTAATAACTCTGAAATCTCTCCATTAGTTAAATTGCCTTGATTATATATGAACACTTCTGTATTTTCACTAAAAGTTAAGCTCTCAAAACATTCCTTTGTCATAATTAAATCGCGTCCATAATAATCACTGTTCTTGTCAATATAAAATGTTACAATATATGCTAATTTCATATGGCATCTCCAAATATAATATTACTTAATTAAAATATGATAATAGATGTTTATTTGTTCCATAAGCTTTATAGTTACATGTTTTAAATGAAGAGTACGGTAGTTTGCAAAATAGGTTTTGTGGTAAATATTAAGAGCTATTCATATAATAGTACAAACAATTCTTTTTCGAGGTATTATGAGTATTTTCAAAGATAAAGTGTTGCTAATAACAGGGGGAACAGGGTCCTTTGGTAATACTGTTTTAAGAAGGTTTATTAATACAGATATAAAGGAAATAAGGATTTTTTCTAGGGATGAAAAAAAGCAAGATGACATGAGAAATGAGTTTAAAAATAATAAAATTAAGTATTATATAGGGGATGTAAGGGATTTTGAAAGTGTAAATTATGCATTAAAAGGTGTTGATTATGTTTTTCATGCAGCTGCATTAAAGCAGGTTCCATCCTGTGAATTTTATCCTATGGAAGCTATTAAAACTAATGTATATGGATCAGACAATGTTTTTAGGGGTTGCACTTTAAATGGTGTAAAAAGAGCAATACTTTTAAGTACAGATAAGGCTGTGTATCCTATTAATGCTATGGGAATGTCAAAAGCTTTAGCAGAAAAAACAATGATAGCTAGGGCAAGAGTATCACAAAAGAATGAAACTATTTTCTCTGCTACTAGATATGGGAATGTTATGGCTTCTAGAGGTTCTGTAATTCCATTGTTTGTACAGCAAATTAAAGAAGGTAAGAATTTAACTATAACAGATCCTAATATGACTAGGTTTTTAATGTCTTTAGAGGAATCCGTGGATTTAGTATTATATGCTTTTGAAAATGGGAATCAAGGCGATATATTTATTCAAAAGGCGCCAGCGTGTACTATTTTAGATTTAGCAAATTCAATAAAAGAAATCTTTTCTTCAAAGGTAGAAATAAACATTATAGGTACACGTCATGGAGAAAAGGTATATGAAACTTTATTATCTAAAGAAGAGTCTGCTAGGTCTGATGATTTAGGAAGATATTATCGCATTCATTGTGATAATAGAGATTTAAATTTTGCTAAGTATTTTACAGAAGGTAATATAGAAATTAGAAATAATGTTGAATATACTTCTGATAACACAATACGGGTTAGTGGGCAAGAACTAAAAGATATACTTTTAAAATTACCATATATAAAAAATCAATTAAATAAGGCATATGACACAAAATAAGCAAACTATGCAAGCAAATTGGTCTGTTGTTTTTTGTCATGTGCCTAATATATAAGTTGAAACAAGGGGGAAGTTATGAGGATATTAGTAACAGGGGCAAATGGGTTTATTGGTAAAAACCTTGTAATAAGGCTTAAAGAATTTAAAGAATATACTATTAGTAAAATAGACATTAATAATACAAAGGATGAAGTTATTAAAGCTGTATGTGATGCAGATTTTATATTTCATTTGGCAGGAGTGAATAGACCTACTGATGAAACAGAATATTTTAAAGGAAATGCCTTATTTACTAGTGAAATAATTGAAATATTAGAGCAGGAAAATAAACAAACGCCAATTTTAATAACTTCATCAATTCAAGCTAACTTAGAAAATTATTATGGAAAAAGTAAACTAGAAGCAGAGAGATTTTTACTTAACTATAGTAAAAACACAGGAGCAACTATTTATATATATAGATTGCCAAATATTTTTGGAAAGTGGTGTAGGCCAAACTATAATTCAGCTATAGCAACCTTTTGCTATAATATAGCCAGAGATAAAGAGGTTTGGATTTCAGATGAGTCAAAGGTTTTATCACTTGCATATATTGATGATGTTATTCACGAATTTATTGAAAGATTAAAAAATGGTAGTACTGATAATCAAAATATATACTATGAAATACCTATAGTATATAAGAAGACATTAGGCGATATAGTTAATACTATAAAAGGATTTAGAAGTATACCTAAAACTTCAATAATTCCTAATCTATCAGATGATTTTATTAAAGCATTATATTCAACCTATCTTTCATATTTAGATGAAGAGAATTTTAATTACACTTTAACTAAGAGGGTAGACAATAGAGGGTGGCTTACAGAAATAATTAAATCAAAGGAATTCGGACAAATGTTTATTTCTACAACAAAGCCTGGTATTACTAGAGGAAACCATTATCATCACACTAAAGTAGAAAAATTTATAGTTGTAAAGGGAATAGCAGAAATTAAGCTTAGAAAGATAAATGAGCAAAAAGTTATAAATTATATTGTTGATGGTGAAACCCCACAAGTAGTTGACATACCTCCAGGATATATTCATTCAATAACAAATATAGGTGAAATAGAAGTTATAACATTATTCTGGGCTAATGAAATTTTTAATAGTGAAAAGCCAGATACCATTTTTATGGAGGTATAATAATGGCTAGATTAAAAGTTATGACTATAGTTGGTACAAGGCCAGAAATTATAAGATTATCAGAAGTAATAAAAAAGTGTGATATGTATTTTGACCATATTCTAGTTCATACAGGACAAAATTGGGATTATGAATTAAATGATATATTCTTTGAAGAGTTAAATATAAGAAAACCGCATTATTTCTTAAAGGTTGCTGGAAAGAATTTAGGAGAAACAATAGGGAATATAATTTCAGCGTCTTATGCAACGCTAATAAATGAAAAGCCTGATGCTTTATTAATATTAGGAGATACAAATAGTGCATTAAGTGCTATAGCAGCTAAGAGGTTAAAAATACCGATATTTCATATGGAAGCAGGTAATAGGTGTTTTGATGAAAATGTTCCAGAAGAAATTAATAGAAAAATAGTTGATCATATAAGTGATATAAATTTAGCCTATACAGAGCATAGTAGAAGATATCTTTTAAGTGAAGGTATAAAGAAGGATAATATTTTTGTGACAGGTTCTCCTATGCAGGAAGTGTTAAAGAATAATATAAATAAAATTAAAACATCAAATGTATTAAATGAGCTAGGATTAGAAGAAGGTAAATATATTTTAGTAAGTGCTCATAGGGAGGAAAATATAGATAATGATGATAATTTGTTTGGATTGGTGACTGCCTTAAATAAGATTGCTGAAAAGTATAAAATGCCAATTATATATTCAACACATCCAAGAAGTTTTAAAAGATTGGTTGAAAAGAAAGTAGAGTTTAATAAATTAATAAGAAAATTAAAACCATTTGGATTTGTTGATTACAATAACCTTCAAATGAATTCTTTTTGTGTGCTTTCTGATAGTGGAACTTTAAGTGAGGAATCAGCAATGCTTGGGTTTAATGGCATATTAATAAGGACTAGTACTGAAAGACCAGAGGTTCTAGATAAAGGCTCAATTATAATTGGAGGAATAAAAGAAAACGACATTCTTCAAGCAATTGAGCTTGCAAAGGCTATGAGAGATAACAAGGAACAAAGCATCATCGTAACTGATTATAAAGATGATAATGTATCTGTTAAAGTAGTAAAAATAATTCAAAGCTATACTAAGATAATTAATAAAACAACTTGGAACAAGCTCTAAAGTAATTTGTCTAATGATTCGAAAAAGTGCTATCTTTCTAACTAAGATAGCACTTTAAGTTTACTATAATATAAGTAAGTCTCTAAATTTCTAATTTAGTCAGACGAACTTACTCATACGAACGTAGGGACTTTTTAATCCTTCCATTCAATTAACCTAGGATTCTCATCTAATATGGATATATATTGCTTCATATTACCATAAGTTCCTTTAGGATCAAGCTTTAAATATCTTTTAAATTTTTCTTCTCTTATTTGTTTTGTTGACCAACCTAAATGTTTCAATCTAATGCTACAATTACATCCACTTAAAGAAAATATATTTATAGGGAATCTACCACAATGAAGTGGGGTTTCATTCCAAATATATTCAAAATTAGGTTGATATCTAACAAGGAAGGGTTTGTTAAAGTTATGAGCTTGCCAATAATCATCCTCTCTATAATGATATTCATCCCACATATCATACAATCTAAAGTAATAAATATCAAAGGAAGATTGATTTATTAATAATGGCATAGCATTAATTATTTTATCTTCAAACATTTCATCAGAATCTAAAATCAAAATCCAATCAGGATTTGTTTCTATTGCCATTTGCCATAATTGTTTTCTTAAGACTATTTCGTTATTAAATCTAGATTCTTTATTTGAAACAAGTTTTAAAGGTATATCTTTTAATACCTCTTTACATATTTGAACTGTATTATCATCACTTGCATCATCTAGTATTACTGCATTGTCTATATACTTAGCAGCATGTGATAAAACTTCTCTAATAAATTTTTTACTCTCATTTCTAACAAGCATAGCTAATGTTAAAGTATTTCCTTTCTCTTTAGCTATTCTTAGTTTTGCTTCATTTCCCCTGCATTTATTCTTAAACTCTTCTACACCATTTAAATGCTCCATGTGGTATATATGATAAGCAGGGTAGGTAGTATCTACATATAGTTTAAATCCTAGTGCAACTGCACGAATACAAAAATGCCTATCTTCCCCCCAAAAGGATATGTTATAAAGTTCACTAAAATTCACGCCTTTATCAATAGCGGTTTTACTAATTAAAGTACAAGCACCTAAGCCTCCAACTTCATATACACCTGGTTTCCTTAGTTGCTGCAAAAGATTAGAAAATCTCCATTTTTCTTCGTTTTCATTCAATTGCTCCCCACGATTTTTAGCTATCAAGTCATACTGATTATAAAGCCAAACCTGTGGTAATTCAATAGTTTCCTTTGACCATTTAGTCCAAAAAATTTCTGATATAATATCTTTCTCTGTACTAATTAGATGTTTTAATGTTTTAGGATGAAGTACTAAGTCTGAATCTATTAAAAATAAATAGTCAAATTCCTTCTTCTTGCAATAGTCTATAATTTTATTTTTATATTCAGCTACTTTCCAAATTAAATTCTCTTTCCAAATATGAGTATTATCAGTACGAATATATTCATCTATAGTTTCTCCAGTTTCAATTGTACTTTTTTCATTAACTTCCTTAGAGAAAAGCTTTAACAATTCTTTTGAATTTAAGTTATCATTATCATCTATAAAAAAATATTCTAATAAAATATTTTCTTTCTCCAATTCTTTCAATGAAAGTAAAAATTGCTTTAATATTTCAGGGTTTTGTCTAACTGGACTTCCAATAAGTACCTTTTTCTCATTCACTTACACTGCCTCCTTAAAGGATAAATTTATTTATTTTATCTATTAATTGCTCTTTAGTCATTCTTCCTAATATATTATCTATTACCTCACCCTTTTTAAAAAATAAAAAAGTAGGAACTGATCCTATTTGAAACCTCTCTGCAATAGATAGACCTTCATCTTTATCTATTGATACAAAACTTACATTGGGCATTTCCTCCGATAATTCTTCAAGTATAGGAATTAGGCCACCACAATGTCCACACCATGCTGCCCAAAAAAATATTACAATCAAATTGTTTGTTTTATTTATAGCTTTATCAAAATTATCATTATTAAGATTAAAAATTCTACTCATTATTAATTTACCTCTAATTTTAAGGAATACTTTTGGCGCTTTTAATTATAGCTTCAAAGTATTTTCTATTACTTATAACAAGTTGAGAATCTGGCTTAAATTCACCTGCTTTTTCATTATACTCTACAGCTTTATTCATTAATCCAAGTTTAAAATAACATAAACTTATTGCTGCATAGGGGATGTAGTTATAGGTATCATGTATTATTGATCCTAGAGTATTTTCTGGTTTATTAAGTTTGGTAGCTATTTCATACCAAGTTATTGCACGTTCATAATCTTTAATTTCTTCATATTGACTACCAAGTTCACAACAAATTTCTGCACGAGGTACTCCAAACTCAAAGCATCTAAGTAAGGTTTTTATTGCTTTTTTTCTATCACCTTTAATTGTATAAATTTTTGATAAATCAATACACGCATCTATATAGTTTGAAAAAAAACCTCCATCTTGAGCTAAAAACTTCTCAAAATATACTATAGCTTCATCATATCTAGCATTGTTATTTAGCTCTCTAGCATAATAAAAATAATTTCTATGAGTCAATTTTTTCTCTTGCTTTATCATAGTTTCAAAAATATCTAAGTTTCTTGATAATTTGTGTTTAATTTTTCTATGGGTTATAGCAACATCTACAGTAGCTATATTCCCAATAGGATTTATATATTCATGAATCGCATCTTCCCACTGATACTTTTTTTCTCTCTTAAGCAACCTTTCCCTATAGTAAGTACACAAAGGTCTTCCTTTAACATCTACTCCTAAATTGTATTTCATCATTACAATATCTACAGAATTATTTAATTGTGATTTTAAATATTTAAACTTAATTTTATCCTCATCAAGAATTACATCATCTGCATCTAACCATAATATATAGTCTTTAGTAGCTTTTGAAAAAGAATAATTTCTAGCTGCTGAGAAATCATCTATCCATTTAAAATCATAAATATTTGAAGTATATTTGCTTACTATATCTTTTGTCTTATCTATAGAACCTGTGTCTACAATTATTATTTCGTCAACGATATCTTTTACAGTATCTAAGCATCTTCCTATGGTTTCTTCTTCATCTCTTACAATCATACATAGGCTGATAGTAATCAAAATCTCACCTTCTATATAAATAAATTCAATATAGGATATTCAAAATCTACATAATTGTTACAAAAACACTATTATAGCCGTTTTTTAGTTGTAGCATTAACGTACAATAAATCAGTATCATTAATAAAACTTATTAAATATATATAATAGTATAAGTATTTTTATGAGGAAACGAGATGAAAACTGCATTTGTTTTAACATTTTATATAGGAGAAGATGAGAGAAATTATAATAAGGGCCTGCAGCTAGCAGAAGATTGTATATCTACGCTTAAGGAGTGTGAAGATTCAATACTTGTAGTATACAATCAAGGTGTACTTAGTAATGAAATTCTAAAAGACTTATTATGTAAATATGAAATACCATCAGTAATTTTAGGAAATGGTAATAATGATGGGGTAGCTGTTGCAAGGCAAAGATGTTTCGAATATATTTGGACTTATATTCCGGAAATAAAGTACATTTCTGAAATACATTTAGATATGATTTTCCCTAAAAATTGGCATAAACCTCTTATAGAATTTCTTGAAAATACAGATGAGCCATTTGTTTGTCCTTGTATAGTAACAGAAGATGGAATGCTTGGGCCAAATGGCATTGAACCTAAGAGTGTAATAGTACCAAATAATGTTACTGATATACTTTCATTATGTAATTCTTTAAAATCAAATAAAATATATTATGGATTTGTCAATCCGGTAATTTACAAATCGAATATTTTAAAAGAAATTGGTGGATATGATTTAAAGTTTTTAAAAGGGAAGCAAGGATTTGAAGATGATAGCATAATTTTAGCTCATATGTATTATTTAGGACTAAGATATAAATGGAAGCCGAAATGTAATTTGAATTCGGTGGTTTATCATAGTACTTTAGCGCAAAGAACAGAATTTAAAAATGCAAATGAAGAATTTGCTTTAAATTTAAATGGTTTGTTTAACAAATATGGTGCATATGGTTTAAAGTTATTAAGTGAATTTTATAATAGTGATTATTTTTTGGAGCTATATAATGAAGTATTAAGGAGAATTTAAATCTACGAAATAAATTTTAGATTAGGAAAGAGATTATTAAAATATTATATAATTATAAATGCAAGTAGATAAAAAAGTCTCTTGCATTTATAATTCTTCTAGTTTTTCTATTTTAAATATCACATTATTATTTTTAAATTAAAAGTTTAAATAGTATTAGAAATAGATTACCTATATAACCTTTTTCTCATACAGTTATTTTGATATGCAATTAAAGAATTCTTCATTTTTAATCACTATTTCATGATAAGGTTTCAATTGTTTTGTATTATTATGATGTTCTAAGGCTTTGTTTACATTACCTAACATATAATAACAATGGCATAGTTCTAGATTAGGAAGGAAGTCCCAATATTCAGGTAGTATAAAATCCCATGTTATGTCAGGTTTTTTTAAAGAAAGTGCGAGCTCATACCAAGCAATTGCTGTTAAGTAATCTTTAACTTCTAGATAATAATGGCCAATAATACATAAAACTTCAGCTCGCATAGGACCATATTCAAAGCTACGTATCAAACTTTGTAAGGCTTTCTTTCTTTCGTTTTTATTTATATAAATATTAGCTAGATATATACAACTTTCAATATAATGTGAAAAGACATCCTCTTTCATATCTAAAAATTTTAAATAATAATTCTCTGCTTCTTCAAGATTGCCAATGTCTTGAGATTCACGAGCATAATAAAAGAAGTGCCTAGGATGTACATCTGTTGAAGTTGAAATAAGTTTTTTTAAGATTCTCAAGTTTCTTTCTGAACTAGTTCCAACTTTTTCATGTGTTACAGCTATTTCAGTATGCAAAATCATATTACCTATAAAGTCTATATATTCATGAATTGGATCATGCCATTTAAAATTCTTCTCTCTTTTTAATAATCTTTCCCTATAAAAATAGTTTAATATATTTCCTGATTCATCTCTTTTTAATACATATTTCATCATTACTACATCAATTTGTAAAGTAAGATCAGATTTTAATGATTTAAATAACTCTCTATCTTCTTCTAGAAAAACATCATCTGCATCTAACCAAAGTATAAAATCTTTTGTAGCCTTTGAGAAGGAATAATTTCTTGCAGCTGCAAAATCATCTATCCATTTAAAATCATAGGTTTTATCTGTATATTTAGAAGCTATTTCTTTTGTCTTATCTATAGAACCAGTATCAACAATAATGATTTCATCTACAATATTTCTAACAGAGTACAAGCATCTCTCTAATGTGTTTTCTTCATTTTTAACAATCATGCATAAACTTATGGTAATCATACAAGATCTCCTTTGCTAAAATACTAGTTTTTACTTTCCCTCTGTTAATCTACGAAATTTATCTAAATCTACCTTATATACAGTCCGATCCTTTACACATAATGCTCTATCAGATTTTTTTATTATTTCCATATCATGAGTTACAACAACTAAAGTAATATTATAATTTTTTTGTAAAGTCATTATTGTATCTAGTATTTCCTGTTTTTCATAAAGTGGAAAATAATCTAAAATTTCATCAATAACTATAATTGGTGGGGGACCACAAAAAGCTACTGCAAGCATTAGTCTATAAAATTCTGTAGGACTACACAATAGAACCTTTTTATCTTGAATATTAGTAAGATTAAAAAGGTTTAAAATTTTTTTATATTCTCCTTTTATATTTATATTTTTAAGTTCATTTAAACGAGAATATATATTTTCTTTAACTGTATTCATGAATATAACTGTGGATTTTTCCTTATAACATATACCTATATTTTCACTTCTAAACTTTTCAAACTCTACTTTATTTAGATTCTTTGTATTAATTCCATTAATTAAAACAGTTCCTTCCCAATCATTATCATAACCTAGTAATATTCCTAATAATGTACTTTTTCCACCTCCACTATTTCCTCCAATAGTTATGAATTCACCTTTATAAATTGTAAAATTTACATTTTTTAGAAAATCCCATTTAACTCCTTGAGCCCAAGTAATCTTTTTATTTATATTATTAGCTATAATTACTTCAGCCATATAAATACACCTCCTTTAAATACTTATGGAAATAGTGCTCACTCAGCTAATTCTGAATGAGCACATTTTTATTAAGGCATAGCAATATTATTTATAAATAATTATTGATTACTTTTGTATAAAAAAGCATTTTATACAAAACAGCAACTATTAAATACATCCATAGCATCTTCTTGACCTGAACTGGTAGTTCTAGAATATAATAATACGCCAGCAGGAACACCTGTAAATTGAACTTCTATTTCAGCTCCAGAAATATTCACCTTTGTATTTCCGATTTTGTGGAAAAATACATCTGTAGCACAGAATGGAGCTATTGAGAAGGTAGCAGTAACAGGAGTCCCTAATATAGTAGAAGTTTTAGGACAAACTCCTAAGTTATATACTGTAACTGTAATAGGGCCTACTGTATTTGAAGTATTGTTTAATGCTTTAGCAGACACATATTTATCTGAAGCAAAAAATGGTCCTGAGCTTTGTGTTCCACTTTTAGCACCTACTGCCTGCTCTATAGCAGATACCTCATTTTTGATTTCTGCTAAACCAAAGGTTGGGCTTGAAACCATTTGCTCAATATTAAATACTTCAGTTTTGATTTCTACTAAACCGAAGGTTGGACTTGAAACCATTTGCTCAATATTA
>NZ_FQZB01000019.1 GCF_900141845.1 Clostridium cavendishii DSM 21758
ATTTAAATACAACTCTTGTTAAAGTTAATCCTACTTTAAAATAGCCATTTTTATAAAATCAAATCGCCTCAAATTGGTGTAAAACTAATATTTTACCGATTTTATCCCAAGTTAATGTGGTATTATTTATTATACTATAAAACCGCTCTTAAACACAGTGTTTAATTGACTCTTGATTAAATCAATTTAATTTTACCTGGGATAAAAATAAACTTTATTCATTCAAAATTCATTATTACTACTAAGCAAGTGATTATTCCCCATAGCATATTATTTTATTTATAATCATTAATAGCTTTTTTAGTATTTCATTAAATGTTCTTCATTCTCTTCAAAACCTATATAAGCTGTAGCTAGTGTTCCTGTATTAGTTAAGCCTCCAAAGTCTTTAGAGTATCTAAATATCTGTACCAAATACAATAATTAGTATAGTTAATAAACCGCCACTAACTATTACAATAAATAACATTGTTGATTTTCTTTCGTTTCTTTTTCTATTTTTCTTTATTGCACATAAATAATTTTCCTGCTCCCCAAATCATCTAATAGATTAAGTATAGCCTTTTTTTAACAATTCAACACCTTCATTTAAATCATCTATTTGCTTATATTTCAAATATCATCATTATTGTATATCTACTATTTTTTCCATTTTATTATATCGTAATTAACAAGGAAATATATTAAAGCCTTTCTATAAATTTCGTAGAAAGGCTTAGTATATATTTATATTTATTATTCTATTGTTTTTCCCATAAAGCCCCTACATTACTTGGCTCCCAACCAAGTAATGAAGTATGTCCTTGAAGGCATTTATAAGTTGAGCCATTATAAGTTACAATGTCACCAGTTTTATATACATGATTAGGTACCCAAGCGTTACTAGTTGTGGTATCAGGTACCGTAACTATAATCTTATTTGAAATAACTGAATTTATGCTATCACTTAAAACTACTGTATAATCATAACTTCCTTTAGCTTTATTATTAACATCATATTTAACTGTTACCTGATCTTGTCCAGCAGTCAATGTCCCTGAAGAAATGCTTGTCATTCCCTCATATATTTTATAGCTTGTTGCTGTATTATTTTTTGGTACTACAAAGGTTAATGTATACGCTCCATTATTTACATCTCCAGCAGATAATATTGCTGCTTGTAATACATTTGTTCCTGGACTTGGTACTATTACAGTTATTAGATTTGAAGTAATCGTTTTAATTCCATCACTTAATTCCACTGTATAGTTATAGCTTCCTGATGCTTTTGATGTAATATTATAATTTAAGGTTTGAGATGGCTGACCAGCTGTCAAATTTCCTGAGGATATTACTGTTGTACCCTCATAAATCTTATAAGAAGTTGCAGTATTAAAAGCTGGAATTAGTATTGATAAAGAATAATTTCCATTAATGACTGCTGAAGAACTTATCTGTGCCGCATTAAGTGTATTTGTAGGTGGAGTTAGCCCATTAAAATAGTTTCTAAAATAATTTGACCAAACAAAATTTGTGTATTTGTCCCAATTTATTGACCAAGTCATAAGACCTCTTAGATTAGGATATTTATTACTTACATTATATCCTCCAACCCTTTTACCATTAATTAACCCATCTAAAGCACTTTGTAGCTCTGTATTTGAAACATACCCATTTCCAGCACCTGCACAGCTTGGAACACCAATAACAACTTGGTCTTGCCTTAATGGTGGAAAGAAATAATTTGGATCATTATTTACATTGAATCCTGTTAATAACATGTCTACCAATGAAGCATAAAATTCCCCACTTCCCATACTCTGACTCTTACCATTTATATCATTTATTGGACCTGAATTATAATATTGAACTTGAAGCCAGCTTAATGAATCTCTAAGTGCATAGATTACAGGTAAAAATGCTCCAGCTCTGTTATCAACATATGAATTTAACCCACCATAGTAGGTATGTCCAAGTTGAACAAAAAATGTTTCAGGAGCCATAGTTAAGATGAATTTATCACCATATTTTGCTTTTAATTGCTTTAAAGCGCTAATTGTATTAACTATAAGAGGACTTGTTGGATTTTTAAAATCCTTATCTCCAGCATTTAAATGTAATGATTGTCCTTCAAAATCTACATCTAAGCCATCTAACCCATATTTGTCAATAATAGTACTTACAGAGTTAACAAAGTTAGTAACCGATGCTGTATCTACCAATTGAACTTCACCTTTTTCTCCTCCAATAGATAATAAAACCTTTTTGCCTTTACCTTGAAGAAATTGAACATCACTTTTAAATTCGGCATCTGTTGCATTATATGGGGTAAATCTTATATCTCCAGAAGTAACTGTGGTTGGCTCTCCAAATGATAGATTAATAACATCAAAATTTGGTGAAACGTCTCTAAGTTTAATATCTCCTGCCCCATTACTAAAATTGTGCCAATAACCAACTAATACATGATTTGGAATACCACTTGTTGTAATAGCTTCAGCGCTTTTTGAACTACTTAAACCTAGCCCTGTAACCATAAAACTTGTTATAGCTATAACTGAAACTACCTTTTTAAAAAACTTGCTTTTACTCAATATTTTGACCTCCTTATATTTTTAATATATTCTATTGAGCAAAATAATTATTTATTACCTAAACTTCAGCAATACGCAAATTTATTGACATTTAACTTTATACCATATCTATTTATACCTTTTTAATAATATTTTTTACTTTTCTCTTTAATTCAAAATAACTTTCTTTCATTTCAATAACATCCATTCAATCAATTAATCTTTGTTGTAACCACTATTTCTTCCTTACTAATCTAAAATAGATTTTTATCAGCGTTTCAATTCACAACTACAAACATTTATGTAACTATTTTACAGCATGTGTGTATGTCATATTTTTGTTGATAAAAATATTTTTTAATATCAGTACTTAACCTGATTTCCTGAATCATATATGTAATTCTTATTCACTCTACCTTCTTTATATTCTCAAACCAAATATTTTTAAGTATTTTAAAATTAACCTATTTCTAATGCTTTACTGTAGCAATTCATCAACCAAATCTTTGAAACTTCAAAATATTTTATTCAATAAAATAACGTAATCTCAAAGAGAAATAAAATTACTCTATCAAAATACAAATTATTATATTTTGATAGAGTTTTATTAAAATCATAAAATAAGGGTTATTTTTTAATTAACTTATTGTATTCAAAAGATTTCCAATTGACTGAGTTTGATTTTGCATCGAATCTACATTATTATACATAGTATAAGGATTTGTAGTCATAATACTTGCAGAACTTGGTTTATAGCTTCCATTTTCAATGGAATTATATATAGACAATGTACTACTATCTATATACGAAGAACCACCTTGTAAACTATTAATTAGACCTTGCTCCATACTATCTTGTAAATCTGAAAATGCTGTAGGTGAAGTTGGTACAATATTACTTGAAGTATTAATAGTTGGTTCTATAGTGTTGAAAATATTTTGAAGCTCCTGATTTTGGGATATCCCATTTAACTTACTTTCAGTATATGAATCTTGAACATAAGAATCTACCGAATTAATAAGTGGAATATTTTTTGAACTATTAGGATCACTCATTGTATTAAAAAAAGAACTCATATTATAATTATTCATTGTACTTGTTATACTACTAATATTCATATTTAACTCCCCCTTTTTCTATAATGTCTAATTGTATCTTTGATTTTTAAGTAAAATAGCCCTTATTTATATACATATTTTCGTATGAATTTATAGAGTAATTAGGCTTATTTTATCTATTCTTATAATATTAACATTTTTATAAATATACATTTTCAAAATTACATATTAATTATTACTATTTATCTAAAAAATTCAAATAAATTTTTATTGTCTTTAACTTCTTCTTTTCCACCAAATAATCCGAAAAAAAATAATTTATTGATTCCTAATATATATTCTTTACTTACCTCACGGCTTCCTGGATTAGCTAAAGATGCCCATGTTGATAAAAATGCTAATAAGGCTTCTGTTGGTAAAGATTTATCTAGTATCCCTTCTCTTTTTCCTTGCTCAAAAAAATCTATTATGTACGGCATTGCTTTTTGTGTAAGCTCATTATATATCTGTTGCATTAACGAATCATTCCATATATCACTACTAAATATATCAGTTTTTAACATGTCCGTACTATCTTTGGTTATTGAAAGTAATATTTCTATTTTTTTCATAAAAGTTTCATTTGAAGTTAATATCTTTAATTCATTTTCTAAATAATTAGTAAAATACTTATTCATAGACTCTCGAACTAAATTTTCTTTATTCTCAAAATATTTAAAAATAGTTACCTTTGAAACCTTTGCTTTTTTAGCAATATCAAAAACACTAGTATTCTTTACACCATTATTAAAAAACATCTCCACAGCTGTTTCTAAAATCACTTCTCTTTTTTGCCTTGTTCTTTTTTCATAACCGTTAATTATAACCACCTCACAATCTTCTTTAACGCACCTTAGATTATAATTTTGTCTTACATGTTTATAAAGTTATAAATATACTTTAATAACTATATAATTTATTATATCACAACATTTTGAACTTTAATATGAATTGTAGTTCAAATTCAATTGACTTAGCAACATATTACTGATATTATGAACTCATATAACATTTCGAGTTCAATGTATTAATAAAATTACTTTTATACAAACTAAAATTATAAAAATGAAAAATAAAGTTATGGGGGGAAAACTAATGTTTTTAGCAGTTGATAATTTAAAGAAAAGTTACAATACAGGTGACATTACTACAACTGTATTAAATGGTGTTAAAATGAATCTATCCAAGGGTGATATTGGTGTGATACTTGGGCCTTCAGGTTCTGGAAAATCTACACTTCTTAACATTATTGGTGGTATTGACAGATGTGACCTAGGAACAATTTCGATAGATGGTATTGAAATCACTAAATTAAATGATTCAGAGCTTACAAACTATAGACGAGAAAATGTAGGTTTTGTATTTCAATTTTATAACTTAATACCTAATCTTACTGTAGGAGAAAATATTGAAGTTGTCTCAAATATAAGTAAATCTCCTATAAACACTGATGAAGTTTTAAAAGCTGTAGATATGCTTGATAAAAAACATAGATTTCCACGTGAACTAAGTGGAGGTGAACAGCAGAGAGTTTCTATTGCAAGAGCTATAGTTAAAAATCCAAAGCTTTTATTGTGTGATGAACCAACTGGCGCTCTTGATTTTTCAACTTCTAGAGAAATATTAAAACTACTTCAAAAAGTAAATAAAGATTTTGGAACAACAATACTTATGATAACACATAATACTACAATTAGTGCTATGGCTAATAAGGTTTATAAAGTTAGAAGTGGTGAGATAGTAGAAAGCTTAACTAATACTACAATTATGCCTGCTGAAAGGATTGAATGGTAATATGGTTATAAATAAAAAGATTAAAAGAACTATGCTTGAAAGCAAATCTCAATATCTTGGTTCACTATTTCTTATTATTTTAAGTTGTTTCATTTTTACTATGTTCAAATTGCTTGCACTTAATCTATCAGAAATATCATCCACTTTCGAAAAAGACTACAAACAAGAAGATGCAAACTTTATGACTGATAAAAAGCTAACTAATATTGAGAGCTTAGAAAATAGATTTAATATTAATATCGAAGAAACTAAAACCCTTGATTATTCAGTATCAAAGGAAAAAACTTTAAGAATATTTAGTGAAAATTCAAAAGTTAATATTCCTGCAGTAACAGAAGGAAAAGCTTTAAGTAATGGTAGTATTCTTATTGATCCCTCTTATTCAAAAGCAAACAATTTAATAATAGGAGATAACATAAAAATATATAATAAGACTTTTATCATCTCTGGTTTTATGTCTTTACCAAATTATATATATCCTCTAAGGATGGAATCAGATATAATTAATGACCCAAATAACTTTGGTGTAGCTGTAATTTCAAAAGAAGACTTTAATAGCTTAAATAAGGGTAGTAGTTTTTATTCTATAAGATTTAATGGTGATAGAGATGCTCTAGATGTTAAGCTTTCTGAGTTTAAATCATATCTAAAAGATGAAAATATCATTATACTTAACTGGCTTAATATAAAAGAAAATCCTAGAGTATCTTATGTTACTGCAAAGCTTTCTGGCATTAATCAGATGAGTTCCTCTATGCCTATTGCTGTACTTCTACTCACTTGTATATTAACAGGTATAGTTATGCTTAGGATGTTAAAAAGAGAAGGTATCATAATAGGAACTTTATATGCACTAGGTTATAGAAAAAAAGAAATTCTTAAGCACTACCTTTTATATCCTTTGTTAATATCACTTTTAGGAGGTATAGTTGGAACCATTCTTGGAGTTTTAACTTTAAATCCTATGATTAAATTTATGATATCTTACTTTAATATGCCAGTAGGCAAACTAAACTTTAATATAAATTATATTATAATAAGTATTTTGCTTCCTATAGTATTTTTAATCATTTGTAGCTTTTTTATAGTAAATAAAACACTTAAAAGCTCACCTGTTGACCTTATGAGAGGTGAAACAGAGAAAAGTAAGGTTGGCTTTATAGAAAAAAAAGTTAGACTTGATAAGCTAAGTTTTAATACTAAATTCAAAATAAGAGAACAACTTAGAAGTATACCAAGAAGTTTATTTCTTCTTATTGGTACAATTATGGCTACTATGCTATTACTTATGGGGTTTGCTGTAAAAAGTTCTATGGATTATTTACTTAAAGATTCTTTTAATGAAGCCTTTAAGTACAATTATCATTATGTATTTAACTCTATCCAGCATAATAAGCCTGCAAGCGGAGAACCTTTTTCTGAAGTCCCCTTCACGTTAAAAACAGATAAAAAAATTAATTTTACTATATATGGCGTTAGTCCCGATTCTAAATATATTTCCTTTAAAGATAAATCAGGAAATATATTAACATCTGATAAAACTATTATTACGAGGCCTTTAGCTGATAAACTTAATATAAAAATTAATGAAAATATTAAGGTTATTAATAGACTAGATTCAAAGGAATATGACATAAAAGTTGATAGTATTGCTGAAACTTATGTAGGTCAGTATATTTATATTCCACTTAATGAACTTAATTCTATGCTAAGTTTACCTTCTGATAGCTATATGGGACTATGGAGCTCGGAAAAGCTTGATATACCTGAAAATCAATTATTAGCTACTGTAACAGTTTATGATATGCAAAATGCTTTCAATACTATGACTCAACCATTTCAAATATATATAGGAAGTATAGCCTTTCTTTCTTTAATAATTGGATTAATAGTAATATACGTTGTTACCTCCCTTACTATAGAAGAAAATAGAGAAAATATATCTCTTATGAAGGTTTTAGGCTATAGAAAAAAAGAAATTTATTCTTTGATTTTAAATAGTTCTACATTTATAGTTATACTTGGATATATTCTTGGAATACCTCTAATTCTTGCATCATTAAGTGCTATGTTTAAATCAGTATCAAAGGATATGAATTTATCTTTTCCTGTAAATATAAATTATGTCTATCTTATAGTCGGATTTATTATAATATACTTAGATTATGAACTATCAAAGCTATTAAGTAGAAGAAAAATAAATAAGATTTCTATGGCAGAATCTTTAAAATCTAAAATGGAATAAGAGAAACTTATTAAGACCAATCTATGTTTTTTAATGGTAGATTGGTTTTAGTTATTTTCTACTTATCAAACAATTTTTAATGTTTCACCTTAATATTTGTAACTTTATTATACCCTTCTGTAGGTATTTCTGGACTAATATTAGGAGAAGGCATCTATTTAAATGGATTTTTCTACGGCCACAAATTGGATAAAAATTTTTTATTTATATTTAGCTACTTTAATTATAATCTATTATTTACTCTTTTGTTAAAAGCACTCTATATTTAACATAATTTACAAGAACTTCACCAAAATCAACTTTAAACTTATTTTTATAAAATATATAATAAAATCATTGAAAATAATGTATTAAATATAAAAATATGTTTATAAAAAGGAGAAAATTAAATGAAAAAAACTAAACAAATTGTAGCTGCTAGCTTAGCATTAGCTATTACATTATTTAGTGGAATCTCAACTAATGTTGCTTTCGCAGATACTAATAAAACTACTCTTACACCTATTATTCAAGATATTACAATTGCACCAGGTAAAGATTCTAGTGAGATAAATTTAAATTGGTATTCAAGTGCAACAAATGATGCTAGTGTAGTTCAAGTAGCATTAAAATCTGACTTTAATGGAACTGATTTCCCTACCACAAAGGCACAAACTTTTAAAGGTTCTAAGTCTCAGGCAAATAACAATTTTTTTACTAATAAAGTAACGGCTACTGGGCTTAAAGAAAATACTTCTTATGTATATCGTATAGGGGACGGTACTACCTGGAGTTCTGTTTATAACTACAATACCTATAAGACAAGTCGATATAATTTTTTCGTAACAGGAGACCCTCAAATTGGTGCTAGTGGAAATATAAATAAAGATACTGCTGGCTGGATAGATACAATAAATAAGGCTACTCAGAAATTTGGTGATTCTAGCTTTTTAATCTCTGTTGGTGATCAAGTTAATAATGGTAAAGAAGTTACAAATAATGATAATGAAACAGAATATGTAGGATTTTTTGCACCTCAGCAATTTAGAAGTTTACCTATTGCAGCTGTTCCAGGTAATCATGAAGCAGTTCTTAAAGGTCATAACACTCACTTTAATAATCCTAATCTTTCAAATCAATATGGTTTATTTAGTAAGCAACCTACTACTGGATCTGATTACTATTTTACCTATGGAAATGTTTTATACTTAATGCTTAATAGTAACAATACTAACTCAGAAGAGCATAAAGCATTTATGCAAAGTGCTATAGCTGCAAACCCAAATGTAAAATGGAAGGTGGCTGTATTACATCATTCTATTTATAGTTCTGCTACCCACCAAACTGATGCTGATATAGTATCTAGGAGAAATACCCTTCCTCAAATTTTTGATAGTTTAGGAATAGATGTAGTATTAGATGGTCATGACCACGCTTATACTAGAACTTATCAAATGAAAGGAAATGAAGCTCAAACTAATCAAACAATAGACCCTAAAAGAAATGTTATAAATCCAACTGGAACTCTTTATATTACTGAAAACTCTGCCAGTGGAAGTAAATATTATGAATTATTATCTCCTAATAAAAATTACTTTGAAGCATTTAAGGATCAAAGCCATGTTCCAACATTCTCTCGTGTAAGCATAGATGATAATAATTTTTCAATTACAACCTATAGAACAGACTCAATGCTTGCAATTGATTCCTATACAATAGTTAAAAATAATCAATCATTATCTGCTGATAATACACTTAAAACTAATGTTATAACTACTTCGACTAGTGTACAAAATGTAGATTCTAAACTTCCAACAACTGGAGATAGCATTGATTTAAAAACAATTTTAGGTATATCATTTATTCTAATAACTGTTGGTGGTGGCTTCATAATTCTAAGAAAAAAATAACAATTTCAACTCTACTTTATTTAACTCAATAAAGTAAACCAACCCCTTATTATTCTATAACAAAGGGTTGGTCTCTACTTATTCTCACATTTTATTTAATTATTCTTCTATTCTTTGAAGCTTATATATAACTGGATGTAACCCATCATTACATGAATGTATAGCCACTCCTTCTTGATTTGTATAAGGACTATTTTCACCAGCTGCTAAAATGGCAACTTTACTTTTCAAACCTTCCCAAGCACCTTTACAAAACTTCTCAGGCATTTCACAATTTTTTGATATGAATTCATCTCCTACTTGTCCTTTTGCACAAATTATTGGCATATTGGATTTAGCATATTCATTATATATATCTTCAACCTTTAATTTTTTTAAAATTGTAATTCTAACATCATAATATTTTTTATTATTCATTTTATCCTCCAGTTTTGTCTATAAATTTTAGTATATTTTTTTGTTCTAAATAACTTCTTTATAATTATATACCAAAAAAATATATATTAAAACCATGATTAAAATGCTTTTAAAAATTTAAGTCTCTTATTTTCCAAGGACTTCTTTCTAAAATAATAAAAAGTATATTTTAAAAAATCTAATAATATATGTTTCAATTAAAATTCTACATTTAATTAAATATCCCTAATGAAAATAATTTTCAAACTAGATTTGTGAACGCATATTATAATATATATAGCTTTTATACATTTTTTAATTAACATTATTACTTTTTATATATAACCCAATTATAAACTTAATAAATTATAAATTAAGAGAAGCCCTTAAATAACTTCTCTTAATAACTTTACTATCCTTTTGAAAAAATCATTTTTAAAGATATCAATATCATTAAAACTCCAAAGCCTTTTTTTAATAATGAAACTGGAACGTTTTGTGCTATTTTAGTTCCAGCAAGTGAACCGAGAACCAAAAAAATACAAATTAATATTCCAGCCTTTACATCTACTTGACCTCTTTTATAATATTCAATAAAAGCTAAAATACCAACTGGGGGAAGTAAGATTGCAAGTGATGTTCCTTGTGCCTTTAATTGACTAAAGCCGCATAAATATACTAATGCAGGCACTATTATTACTCCACCACCTATTCCAAACATCCCACTTAAAACACCAGCAATGCTTCCAATTATAATAAATAATATTAAATTTATCATATTTCATCTCCATTTATTAAAATCTAATTATTATACTATCTTTCTATAGGATTAATATATGAACCAACTCCTTCAGATACATTAGCCACCTCATAACCTTTTAACTTAGCTGCTCTATATTCTTTTGAATTTCTTTCTTTTAATTCATATCCTATACTATGAGCATAGTTCTCTTTAATATTTACCCATGCTATATCCCTTAATCTTTCATCTGAATTATTAACATTTCTTTCTTTCATACCCATCACTCCTTAAAATTATCTTCTATGTTTAGATTATTTCTTTTATATATTGTGTAATTACTATACATATATTCATAAATTTTAAAAATTAGCTAATATCAATTATAACTTATCTTAATATTTATAATTGATATTAACAGATACTTAAAGTTATTAAGATATTTTGCAAAACATATTTTTTGTACTACTCAGTCTAATTTTTTATTGACAATCTAAGGAAAACCGCTTACACTTATATTATGAAATTATATTCATTTAATTTTTAAAATTTATATTTTTACTGAGGAGGAATGTTTATGTTCTTTTTTGAAACACAACCTTGGACAAATTGGCTTATGTGGTTGATAGTATTTGTTTTACTAATAGTATTAAACGAATTAAGCCGTAGATCCAAATGGGGAGGTATACTATTTTTTGTAGCATTACCAATTATCCTTACATTTTTTGTATGGCCAACAACTACTAAAGGGACAAGCGTTAATGACTGGTTCCATTATGCCAAAGTATATTCATCACTTGCAGGATGCGTAGGTTTTTGGGTAGTTAGACATGTAAAAGGTGCAAGTAGTAAAAAGTGGGTCCTATGTTTTCCACCATTAATACTAGCAATCAATATTGCAGAAGCAGTAGCACGTGATTTCCAAATTTACGGATTACATCTTAACAAAGAAATATTTGAAGGTATGATGACTGTAAGTGGACCTTGGAATGTTATGAATGGAATCGCTGGTATCTTAAATATCATTACTATTACAGGTTGGTTTGGAATTTGTATAAGTAAAGATAAGAGTAAAGATATGTTATGGCCTGATATGCTATGGTTCTGGATTGTAGCATATGATATTTGGAACTTTGCATACACATATAACTGCTTACCTGATCATTCATGGTACTGTGGTCTAGCACTATTGTTAGCTCCTACATTTGCAGCTTTCTTTATCAAAAAAGGCGCTTGGTTACAACATCGTGCACATACTCTTGCATTATGGTGTATGTTTGCAATGACTTATCCTGCTTTCATTGATGAATCACAATTTGCAGTTAAATCATCACATAACACAACTGCTTTATTCATCGTAAGCTTAATAGCATTAATTGTAAATGTTATAGTATTTGGATATTATATCAATAAAATTATTAAGACTAAGCGTAATCCTTTAAAGGACGAGCTTTATACAGACCTTGATGCATATAAAGAAGTTAAAGCATTAGCTGAATAATATTATAATTAAAAGCCTCCTTTGTAAGGAGGCTTTTAATTATAGATAAGTTTTACCACTTATATTTATTTTTAATTCAATGATGTTTTTGTATTATTACCTTTTTTATAAAACCGTTAAAAACAACTTCATTTATATTACCTTATTTTAATGATATAAGTATATTTATTAAGATAACTTTTAATCTAATTTTTTATAGTATTTAGATGAAATTTCTTACTAAACTAAAAAACAATAATCAAATTTCTATTATATGAATTTCACTTGGTATATAAAAAGCAAGTTTTTCTCCTTCTGACAATGTAATATTAACCCATTCTCCTGGATTAAGTTTTAATGTCCCATAATCATTTTTTATTTCACTTATTTTATTTCCTGCTTTATCATAAACAATAGACGTATAATATCCATTACTGAATTGTAATGAATTTGTTATTGAAACTACATAATCTGTAGTATTTTTTATTTGAAAAGCCTCACCTTTTTTTAGAATTTTTTCTTTAAAAATAGGTTCAGATAATTTTTTATATAAATTTTTATATTCATAAGGAATATAAAATTCTTCTGTATCTGGAGTATTAACTCCAATTCTCATTTTATAACCTACTTGTAATCTTTCAGTCCCTAAATAATCTTTATATGTTTCAAACATATTTCCTACCGGATCATATACTATCTTATCATAACTCTTACCATTAGCAAAACTACCCTCATTGAATATTGGAAGTATATTAGATGTTGTATTATTAAATTCGTAGTATTCTCCTTGCTTTACAATTAATGTATCAAATACTGGTATATTAACCTTTGTACAAATATCACTGTATTCATAAGGTAAATATACATTAAGATCTCCAATTCCAGATTTACCAATTCTTATTTTTGTTTTATTTCCTACAAAAACATCACAAAAACTATTTTTAATTGCCTCTCTTAAAACACCAGACTCGTCATAACTAACTTTATCGTATTTAACTGTAGACTCATAAGTTGTATTAGTAGGAAATTTCAAATGCATTCCTGTTGTATTATCTAAAACATAATATTCATTATCTCTAACTGCAAGGGTATAGAAAACTGGAGCTTTAATAGTTTTAACACTTGCCTTCAATTGATTTGGAACAGCTATTGTAACATTAGTACCTGTACTACTAACCCTAACTTTTTGTCCTGAATTTATGATAATAGCATCAGTTGTAGAATATTTTGAATCAATAATTTTACCGCTATTATCATATATTATTATATTATAATTTTTAGTAATAGAAGTAATATTAATATTCATGGAATCTTTAGATGTATTTGTAATTTCGTAACTACTATTTTGTTCAAGAATTAGATTAAAACAACTATCTGTTGATTTTATAGATAAATTATCTATATCACTAGAACCCTTTGATACTGTAGTAGCACTTGCCGAAAATGAAATATTTATTATTAGAACTATAATACTTAAAAATGCAATAATATGTTTTTTCATAAATATATCCCCCTTCTACAATTGTTTATATATAACACATAATGTAATATACAGGTAATTATACCACATAACGGTTATTAGTATAAAGATATTATTATATAATTGTTAGAAATAAGTGTTAAAATCTACAACTAATTTTGTAATACATTGATAAATTTTTAGCAATTATATTCTTGAAATTATACTTTTCTGCAAAACTTAACATATTTATGATGCTATTGCTTACTCTTAAACCTAAAAAAGCTGACCCTATTCAATACAAAAATCCTCCTTTACAATAAATAACACAATCTTTATTTTACTCCCTTTTATATTGGAATAGTCTTCCATATTTTTTTAATTCTACTCCATCTCGGAGATATTTTATTTGATAAGGCTACACCTATTGTTATCTCATTTCTGCTCATATTCTCATCTGGTAAATTGTTATAAGAATAGTATTCTATTTCTATGTTTAATATATGTTTCCCATTTAATTCATTGACAATATTTTGAAATAGCAGTATAGTACATTATATAAGTACTGTACTGATGCACTTGTTTTAAAAGAAAACTTCTGCTCATTATATTCATAGGATAGCTCTTACAGAGTAAGTTCAAATAACTAAATCTAATATTTAGATTTTGGCTTAACTTCGTATTAAGCAAATTAAAATTTGAATACTCACTTAAAGGAGGCGGTGTTATTTTGGTTCTAAATACTGATAGTATGAAACCTATCTATTTACAAATTTCCGAATGGATTGAAAATCAAATACTTAACAATAATATTTTGGTAAACGAAAAAGTATTTTCTCAATATCAGCTTGCTGAAATGTACAATATTAACCCTGCTACTGCTGGTAAGGGGCTTTCTGTTCTATTAAATGAAAATATAATTTATAAAAAACGTGGTCTTGGAATGTTTGTATCTCCTGGAGCAAAAGAAATAATTTTTAAGAAAAGAAAAAATGAAACTCTAAAGAATCTAATAACTCAGTTAATAATAGAAGCAGATCGTCTTAATGTAAGCGATGAAGAATTATTTCAATTAATTAAATCTATTAAAAAAAATATTAAGGAGGAATAATCATGTCAATAATCAAATGTGTTAACCTTAGTAAACTTTATGGAAAGAACAAATCCTTAAGTGACATATCCTTTACTATAGAGGAAGACACCATAACTGGAATAATAGGCAGAAATGGTGCTGGAAAAACCACCTTACTTAAAATAATAGCAGGCTTTATAAAAAATACTTCTGGTGAAATTTCTGTACTTAATAATAACCCTTTTGATAATCTTTATGTAGCTACAAATATATTTTTTTCAGATGACAATATGGTATTTCCTTCTTCATTAAACCTTTCTGAAATACTAAAAGAGGCAGGTAAACTTTATCCTAACTGGGACACTGACTTATCTAATGGACTTTTTGAGTATTTTAAATTGAACCCTAAACAGTATCATCAAAAGCTATCAAAAGGTCAAAAAAGTACCTTTAATATGATAATTGCTCTAGCTTCCCATTCACCTATTACAATATTTGATGAACCAACAACTGGAATGGACGCTTCTGTTAGGAAAGACTTTTACAAAGCTTTATTAAAGGACTATATAAAATATCCCCGTACTATACTCCTATCTAGTCACTTGCTTTCTGAAATAGAAGATATCTTAGAAAATATTGTTCTTATAAAAAATGGTCAAACTGTTCTTCAAATGCCTATAGAAGAATTAAAAGAAATGGCTATAGGTTTACGTGGTGATAAAAATTATATTAATGAAATAACTAATGATAAAGAAATTATTCATACTGAAAATATAACTAATAATAATATCTTTGTTGTTGTAAAGAATGATTTTTCAGGCGATACCTTACAAAATATTAAGCTAGCAGGAACTATAGTCTCCCCCGTTTCCACTGATGACTTATGTGTATATCTGACAGCTGATTCTAAAGGAGGTATTGATGATGTCTTTAATAAAAACAAATCTATTTAAAGTTTCCAAAACACAATATTTATTTAAGCTTAAAAGTAATTTAAATTTTTTCATTGCCTTAATTCTATTACAGTTAACAATCATTTTGCTAGGTGCAACATATATAAGTAATTCCTCTGCTAGTACTGCAAATGTGAATTGTATTGTGTTAGGCTTTTCTGGTGATTTAGTTATTTCTATCACCTTTATTTGGGCATTCATAATAGCTTTTTCTTTAACTACCAAAAAAAATAGATATATTAATTTTTCTTTTGTTTCAAATAGGTTATCAAATCACTTATCTAATATTGCATTTTTAATAACCATTGCTTTATATGGTAGCTTAACGGCTTCTATGTCTAGTGGATTCTCTAAAATTGTCCGCTATATTACATCTAGTAGTCAAATCATATCAAGTAAAGGTTTTGAATTAGACCCACAATACTTATTAATTAACATCATAGGCATATTATTTTACCTTCTTTTAATATGTAGTATAGGATATTTTATAGGCTCTATTTTTCAATTGAATTGGACACTTATTCTTGTTTTACCTATAATACCAATACTAATGGTATTTTTAATTAAAAATTCACCTTATTTAACTTTTAGTATTATTTGGGACTTACTAGAAAAAATTATTAGTTTTTATTTTTTAGAAAGCTCTCTTTTAATATTTATTCTTAAAACTTTAATTACAGCTTTATTTTTGATATTAATCTCAATATTTATATCTAAAAAATTGGAGGTAAGAAAATGATTATTATTCCTTTATTACTATGTATAATAGCTTTAATCTTTTTTATAATGTCTAACAGAATACTAATTTCTTCAAAAATAAAAAAATACTTTATTGTTGGCTATTTAACTATTATAATCATCTCTGCACTTACAATTTATTTTATTCCTAAGAGCAATTTATTACAAATTACAAAACTTACTAATGACTACTCCTTAGATACTAATTCCTTTAAAGACTTAATAGTTGAAAATAAGGTAAATTCTTCGAATGAACTTTTTAAAAAATTCAGTTGGTCATTTGATTACTCTAATTCTACTTTAAAGATAACTGATAGACTTGCTCCTTATCAAGTTATTTGTGAAAAAAAGTCTACTAATGATGAAAAAATAGAAGTTGTTCAATATGTAACACCTTTCTATGTTAATGGTGTCAATGTTACAGATAAAGTTCCTCCTCTTTCGATTAACCTTAATAAAGATGAATTAATCTTATATAATGATCAAAATGTCAATATTAATATGTATAAGTTTGAATTTGATTTTCCTATTAAACAATTTTCAGAAACTGCCGCCTCTTATAATAACAAACTTTTAAATTTCCCATCACTTGATGTGATACACATAAAAGTGCCAAAAGACTGCCAAATAACTGTTCCAAATTATAAACAATTTGAAGTAATAAACTAGTTTATGATTGTCCCACAAAAAGGTTATTTTATATTTTCAAACCACAATATATAGCATATTTACTTAGAAAATTTATACTGCATATTGTGTGTTGGAAATATATTTATAGCTTTTTGTGGTTTTATTAGTCTATAATTTATAAAATTAATACCTTCCTATCAAAAATCAAATTACGTGGTTTTGTTAAGTTCTGTAATACATCTTTACATGATAATAGATCAGAATGTAAAGCAGAAGTTATTATTAAATTTATTCAAATTGAAGAGTTGCTTATTAAATGTAAAGGTGAAAGCGTAATATTAAATTTTAAACAAAACTATAATCACTATAACTTATCACTATCTAATTATTTTAATAATTCTGTAGACTTAGCTAATGAATTAAAAGAAAATTTACATAAAAAAGGCATAGATTTTAGATGTAATTTCTAATTTCAAACAACATAAGTTCTTTTTATCTAACCTTAAATAACAAAATGGCTTCTTCTGAAATCACTGCTCCTTATTATACACACTTTAAATTTACAAACTAATCTATACTTTACAAAATTATAAATACCTCCATATAAAAATTCACATGGAGGCATTTATATATGCATTAATTATTATAATTCTTTTGATAAATTTGTTGATGCTTATTATATTTGTATACATAATATTAGGCTACTGCTTCATTTTCCTTATCCACTATTTCTAGAAGCTCTATTGCTTTATCTATAAAGTAGTCTGGTTTAACCTCTTCCAGAACACTAATTGGTAATGCCGTATATGTTACACCACAAGTTTTAGTTCCAGCATTTTTCCCACAAAGTAAATCAAAATTAGAATCCCCTACCATTATAGCTTCTTCTGGTTTAACATTTAAACTTTCACAAGCCTTTTCAGCTGGTTCTCCATGTGGCTTATGATTTTTTGTACTTTCTGGAGTAAAAAACACATCAAAGTATTCTAATAATCCGCCTAATACAAGACCTCTTTCTGCTAACACTTTTCTTTTAGATGTTACTATTCCAAGCTTTATTCCTCTATCTTTTAGTCCATCTAAAAGTTCTTTTACCCCTTCAAATGGTTTACACATAGTATCATGTCTTTCCTCATTGTATCTTCTATAAGTTGTTACAAGCTCGTCCGCTTTTTCTTCATTAAATTGTGCAAGAGAACCACGTAATGGCTTTCCAAACAACTGTGTTATCTCATCTTTTGAAGGATTTAGATTTAACACTGTTCTTAATGCATAATCAAATGAATTAAAAATAAGTTCATTTGTATCTATTAATGTTCCATCTAAATCAAATAATACTGCTTTTATCATTTATAAAATTTCAACTCCTTTTAAATATGATTACATTATAACAAAAAAGTTGTATTTTTTCGAGGAACTTTAAGCTTATTAATATTTTTAATATTAATAAAATTAAAAATAAGCTTTAACTTTAAATTTATTGTCTATATATTTTTTTACAAATCTTATATAACATAAAAATCCTAATATTTTTTTGCAAATGTATTTTCCAAAATGATACAACTAAAAAACAGCAATCAATTTATTAAAATAAGTTGATTGCTGCTCATTTTATATTTTATTAACCCTCTTTGTCTTTCTTCTTAACAAAATAAATCCTGCTACCATTAATATACTTGCAAAACTAATTGTTGTATAAGTGTTAATTAATGATCCAGTTTGCAATAATGCATTTGTTACTGGTGTATTTACTACTGGGGAAGTTGGTACTGGATTTACTGTTGAAGTTTTTTGCATTACAGCAAATATTGAAAAATGTTGTGTATAGAAAGTAAATGTCATTGTACCTTCATCAAAGTTTCCACCTAGTTCTTCCCAAGTTTTATTTACTTCATTATAATAATATATTGAAAGCTTACTTGTATCTAAACCTTTTATATCATCATCAGTAAGTTTTATGGTTACTTTAACCTTTTCATTATTCTCAAATTCATGAATACATTTTACTAAAATATCATTTTTATCAAATAACTGTATATCAAGACTCAAAGGATTACCTACTGCTTTTGTTCCATTAGGCACATTATTTAACAATACCATTTTGTTATCATCATTAATAACTTTTATTGTTACTTTGATATATCCGTCTCCTAAGTCTTTATTTATATCAATTGCTTTAGCTGGTATTGATATATTAGCTATATTACTATTTACTACTAAAGTATTGTCTCTACTCTCTAAGTAGCCCACTGGTATTTTTGCTTCTACCTTGTTATCTGAACTTGCAGAAGGTATACTAGCTGGAAAGTTATAGGTATTTCCACTTGTATAGGTTGCTGTAACGATTAAGTCTCCTATTACATTGTCAAAGGACTTATTCCAACCTTTAAAAATATAGCCTATTCTTGTTGGATCTTTTGGAGCTTCAGCTTTACTTCCATGTTTTACTGTTTGTACAGTTCCTATAATATCACCATTGTAATCTTTAAATATTACTGTATAACTGTTAATTTCAAAACTTGCAGTTATCTTTATATTGCTTATTACATTAGTATCTGTTCTGCTTTCTGTCTTTACTCCATCACTCCAGCCTACAAAATGGTACCCCGGATTTGCTACTGCTTTTACTTCCGTTCCACTTTCTCCAATATTTACTTTTTGTGAGGTGTTTCCTATAATAGTTCCATTTACCCCTGCTACGTAGGTTAATGTATATTCCTGATTTATTTCAAAGGTTGCAATTACATTTATATTTCCTGTTATACCTCTATCTTTTCTGATTGCAGTTTTTACTCCATCATTCCAGCTTACAAAATGATATCCTGCATTCGCAACTGCTTTTACTTCACTTCCATTCGAACCATAATCTACTGTCTGAGAAGTATCACCTATAATAGTTCCATTTGCTCCTGCTGCATAATTCAATGTATATTGATTAATTTCAAAACTTGCAGTTACATTTATATTATCTATTACATTAGTATCTTTTCTGCTTGCAGTTTTTACTCCATCACTCCAGCTTACAAAATGATATCCTGGATTTGCTACTGCAGTTACCTTTGCTCCATCTAAATTATAATTTACTTTCTGTATTTCTTGCCCTGTAATACTTCCATTTGCTCCTGCTGCGTAAGTTAAAGTATATTCATTTATGGCAAAATTTGCAGTTGCAGTTTTATTTTCTATTACATTACTATCTGTTCGCTTTTCAGTTTTTACTCCATCGCTCCACCCTATAAAGTGATATCCTACATCTGGCATTGCAATTACTTCACTTCCACTATCTCCATGTTTTACATTCTGCAAAGTTTGTCCTAAAACACTTCCATTTGAGCCAGCTATATAGCTTAGAGTATATTGATTAATTTCAAAACTTGCAGTTACATTTATATCTTTTGTTACATTCGTGTCTGTTCTACTTGAAGTTTTTACTCCATCACTCCAACTTACAAAATGATAATTTGGATTTGGAACCGCCTCTATTTCTGTTCCATTTTCTCCATACTTTACTGTTTGAGAAATATTTCCTTTAAGCATTCCATTTACTCCTGCTTTGTAAGTTAGTGTATATTCATTTGCTGCAAAGTTTGCTGTTACTGATTTATTTCCTGTTATATTAGCATCTGTTCTAGTTAGAGTTTTTACTCCATCACTCCAATCTACAAACTTGTACCCTGTATCAGGAATTGCTGTTACAGCACTCCCACTTAACCCATGCTTCACTTTTTGTAAAGTAACACCTGTTATTCTTCCATGTGCTCCTGATAAATAATTTAATGTATATTCATTAACTTCAAAATTTGCAGTTACGTTTATATCCTTTGCTACATTCATATCTGTTCTGCTTGCTGTACTTATCCCATCACTCCAACCTATGAAACTATATCCTTCATCAGGTACTGCTGTTACTTCTGTTCCATTTGCACCATGCTTTACTGTCTGTGAAGGATTTCCCATAATCTTTCCATGTTCTCCTGCTGCATAGGTTAGAACCTTATCTCTTTGCTCATTATCTTTAATTATAACTGTAGCAACCTTTTGATCGCCAATGATTGCACCACCAGTGGGTTTACTTAAAACTACATTTAAAGATTTATCTCCATCATAAACTGAATTATCTATTATAGGTATAGTAATTTTTTTGCTAGTTTCTCCACTTGCAAATTTCAATGTTCCGGAAGTTTCAGTGTAATCAGTTCCTGCTATAGCAGTTCCATTACTTGTCGCATAATCTACCGTTACCGCTTTTTCAGTATCTACAGTCCTGTTTACTTCTAAATCTATGCTTCCGACATTTTCTTCTACATCATAGTTTGATTTACTAAAATCTATCTTAGACATTATAGGATTACCCAATTCAAGATCATTTACCACTATATCTTCAAAACCTCTAAATCCAGCATCCTGAAGTTCAGGATTCATTTGTCTCATTCTAATCTCATCCACACATCTAAAAGTACTATTCAAATCTATATGTGTAATCGTCTCTGGATTATCACTAAAGTTAACCATCTGAGTAGCGACATTCATACCATCACGGAATCCTTTAACCTCAACAAAATTAGGACTACCAGCAACCACTCTAAGATTAAATGATTTAAAAGAGAATGTCTTACTTATATCTTTTGTTTTAAAAGCAAACCAAATACCATTTATACCTTTTGAATCCTCATCACTAATCATTAATCCATGATATGCAGGATCCCCCGTATAATATCCCGCATACACCAATCCTCTAGCTTTAGTAGGTGAAAGTGCATTAAATGGTACATTGATATCATCATCCGTAGCTTTAAATGTTACTTGACCAAAATCTGCTGTCATAACATCATATGGTTGCTTTTGGAAATTATCATGAAATGGATCCGAATCAAAACTAATTATATTCGGCGTTACAGCATAAACAAGTTTTGGCACTGAAAATGTGAAACAAAAACTTATTAACATAGTTAATATTAAAGTTTTAGCTACTATCCTTTTTTCTGATTTTTTCATAAAGTTCTCCTTAATTTAAAAACTTTTATTATGGTCGAGGTGGAAATAGCCCGCTAACACATATTATAAAATTCAAGCAAAGAGAGTCTGGTTGAATATTAATAGGTGTTCCTGACCCAGTATTAGCACAACTTGAATTTACCGTTGTGGCAGGTATATTAATATTTTTTGTTATATTAAAAGGCCTAAGTGTTGCATTTGGAGTAGGTTCACTAGTTGTATACATATTTACACTACTATTTTGTGGCGGTGCAGTTTTACTTACTCCAAGTGTACAATTGTTATTTGAAGGTACATTTGTAGTTGTTGTATTAGACGGGCTTGTATTAACAGGTATTCCAATATCTAAGCTTACTGGAATAGTAGTTTCTGAATTAGGAGTTACAGTATTAGTTATTGCATGGTTATGAGCTGGCATGTTTGAATTTGTAATAGTAGTTTGCATATTTCCATTTTTGGCCTGACCTAAAATCCAATCTCTATTCGATGCTTGATTTCTTCCACCTCCAATCATAACCCTCCCTCTTAAATCTGGTAAATTAAAGTAATTTCTTCCATCTCCACCATAAGTTGTACCAATTACTGCGTATAAAGCACTGTTTGTACTAATTTGCATCTGTCTTCCATCGCAAAACAGCCAATCTTGTGGAGCGTACGTTCCTGCCCAAGGTAAAATTGTTCCGATAAATGCTTCCATTTTATCGTCCTCCTTAATTATTTATTATTTTTTAATACTGTTTTAAATTAGTTAAAAACAATATTAGAAACGATTTTATATTTCTTATAATAAATTATCTTATGTATTTCATTTCATAGAAAGCACCCTTATCTTCAATAACTTTAAAACCTAAATTTTCATAAAAGTTATATGCCACTACATTAAACCAGGCAACCTGAAGACTTACAGCTTTTTCTTTTACTAAAGCCTCTTCTATTACTTTAGTTACAATCTTTTTACAAATTCCCTGTCTTCTAAACTTTTTTAATATACCGATTTCTAAAATACGCTCTTCTTTATAACCATAATTTATATAAAGTTTCCCTATTGGCTCATTATTACATATAATTATATTTAATTTAGCTTCTGGATATGCTTGTCGCAATTGTTGTTGCTCCATTATAAATTGCGAATAAATAATCTTCTCCTTTTCCTCCTCATTTATATTTGTTATTAAATTTAACTCTTCATGAGATTCTTTAAACAATCTAATTAAAAAATTTTTATGTCTTTTATCTTCTAAGCATAACGAAATATTTCTTATTTTCATTCTTTTTCTCCTTATAAGTTAGAATGAATTTATCAAAACCATTTTTGAATTTATTTACTTTTATTCATTTCTATAACATTATATCCTATAAATTCATCCTTTACTATACTAATTTCCTGAAATTTTACACTTTTCAAACGTAGATTTTTATGTATCTTACAAATAATTTAGATATCAAAAATAAAATACTTTTATCATTGAACTAAACAATGTAATAAATCTTCCTTTAATTAAGTCGTACTTCATAAATCCTATTTCACATATTAAATAAAAATGTTGTCTATAATAACATCTGAAAGGAGGTTTATTAATGAAAAAATTAATTATTTCATTTTTAATTTTTCTCTGTTTATCATTAAATATCATTAGAGTAATCCCTGTTTATGCTCTAACTTCATTTAAGGAAGGAATTTATAAACTAGAGGATTTTAATTTCTCACCCGATAATTTATATAGTGTCCAAAATGCTACTACTACTGACACTTCTCTTGTACTTCTTTTTGATGAAAATCAATTAATAATACAAACAATAGCGCTAAAACCTAATTCACCAAAAATCGCTTTATTGCCTTTGAAACCTAACTATAGACTTGTCATACTAGGTCAAGGGCGTGTAATTATTTCTTAAGCATTTAAACTAATCTTTGAAAGGAGTTTTACTAATGCGAAAATTTACTTTTTCATTTTTAATCTTTTTATGTTTATCCTTTAATATACTAAATATAACAGCTATGGCCGCTGGTAATACTTTTAAGGAAGGCGTTTATAAAGTATCTGATTTTAATTTTTCATCAAATAACATTTATAATATTCAAAATGTATCTTCAACTGATACTGTTTTTGTGCTCATTTTTGATGAAAATAACCTGCAATTACAAACTATCCGTTTAGGTCCTCTCTCATTAAAATATAATTTATTACCTCTAAAACCTACTTATAGACTTGTAATAGTTGGCAATGGAAATATATTTATTTCTTAAAAGACACTTAATACAGTGTCTTTTTTGTTTTCTAAATTAGAATCAGTTTAGAAATGGTAAATTTACAGTTAATAATTGAAAATTGAATCTTGTATTAAAGCTGTTATGAGTGCTCAATTTTTAATAAGAATTGTTAAATTAAAAATTAATTTGAAACTATATTGACAATAAATTTATAATATGATAAATTTATTGTAAGATATATAAAAACTTTGATAGGAAGAGTAATTATAAGGAAGTAGTTTTAGCGAGTGAGGAATGGTGTAAGCCTCATACGATACCTATAGTGAAGAACATCCTTGAGTTTCCAACCGAAATCTTTTAGAGAGTAGACTTGGACGGAGCCTAACCGTTATAGATAGGACAGTATCGATAAGTTTATCTGTACTGATTTAAGGTGAGCTTTTTATAAGCTAACATAGGTGGTACCGCGGAAAGTATAATATGCCTTTCGTCCTATTTTTATAGGATGAAAGGCTTTTTTTATTTTTAATTATCTATTGTAAGGGCCCTATAATAGATAATTTCCTAATCAATAAGCAATAAACAATAATTAAAATTTGGAGGCGAAGTTATTATGGTAAAAACAATTGATTCATTATTAATTCCAGAAAGTTACAAATCACATTTAGGATTAAAAGAAACTGAAATAGCAATAAAAAAGGTTAAGGATTTTTTTGAAGGTGCTTTGGCTGAAGCTCTTAACTTAACTAGAGTGTCTGCTCCACTATTTGTAAAAAATGGTACTGGCATAAATGATGCACTTAATGGCACAGAAAGACCTGTCAGTTTTGATATGAAAGAGCTTAAGGATGAAACAATAGAGATAGTTCATTCATTAGCTAAATGGAAAAGACTTGCTTTATACAGATACGGCTTTCAAGTAGGTGAAGGTCTTTATACTGATATGAACGCTATAAGAAGGGATGAAGATCTTGATAACCTTCATTCAATATATGTAGACCAATGGGATTGGGAAAAGATTTTAGCTAAAGAAGATAGGAATAAGGAAACTCTTAAAACTATAGTAAAATCTATATATAAAGTATTCAAAGATACTGAAACTTATGTATGTTCCATATATAAAGATATAACTCCTATTTTACCAGATGATATTTATTTTGTTACTACACAAGAGCTTGAAGATAGATTTCCTGACTTAACTTCAAAAGAAAGAGAAGATGCTATATGCAGAGAAAAAAAGGCTGTTTTCTTAATGGAAATAGGCGGAGCATTAAAATCTGGAGAAAAGCATGATGGAAGAAGTCCTGACTATGATGACTGGAAACTTAATGGAGATATCCTATTCTACTACCCTGTTTTAGATAGAGCTTTTGAATTATCTTCTATGGGAATTAGAGTTGATGAGAAAGCTTTAGACGATCAATTAAAAATATCAGGTTGTAGAGAGAGGGCAAATCTTGATTTCCACAGATTACTTTTAGATGGCAAATTACCTTATACTGTAGGTGGTGGTATTGGGCAATCAAGAATATGTATGTTTTTCTTAAGAAAAGCTCATGTTGGCGAAGTTCAAGCTTCTATCTGGCCTGATGATATGATAGGAGTATGTGAAAAAAATGGTATAATCCTACTTTAATAAAAAATATAACGGTGTGTTTTCACCGTTATATTTTTATTGCTATTTTTTATAAAATCATTTTTAATTCTTTATTTTTCTTGATATCCTATCATACAATTTTTATATTAATTATATGATAATTTAAAATAATATAGTCTATTCTTATTTGATATTATTTTTATATAAGTTTTACAATATAAATCATTTTATATTTCTCAAAACCAGACTTTAATGCTAAATTCATAGATTTTTCATTACTTTCTTCTATATGGGCAAATGGTAAATTTCCTTTTTCTCTAATCTTTCTCGCCATAGCTACTGTAATATAATAAGCATAATTTTTTCTTCTATATTCCTTGAGTACAGTCATAAATCCCATAGCTCCATCATCATGCGTTATACTGAACCCAACTATTTTATTATCTTCTTCTATAGCTAAACTTAAACCATTTTCTATTCTATCTTTTAAATAATCAAAGCTTGTATATTTAGCATATTCGTAATTTTCAAATATATATTCACTATCCTTAAGAGTTAATTTTCTCATATTAAAATTGCACTCATCCAACTTTTTCTCCATAGGAATATACAACTTCATACATGGTAATGTCCATTCTACATTACTATTTAATGTTATATACTCGGCCATCCATTCATCAGTAAGAAAAAAAGCTTTATCCTCTTTTTCAACATATTTTAAAAGGTCTATAAATTCTTCATAAGACTCACTCGTTATATATACCCAATTTTGATCAGTAGTAGCTCTAACCAAAACAGAATCGCCTTCTCTGTATACCTTAGAATCTTTACAATTCTTAATAAAATTTATTAAATTTATATTCTTAATTTCATCTTTTAATAATAACCTTATAATTTCATCCTTATTATGCATATCTATATACCATTATCCTCTATTATTTCTGACATTAAATAAAACTTTTTAGCTACATTTATATTATTTGTACATTCATTTACCTTTCCTATTAAATAATAAATTTCCTTTTTGTACGGATCTATTGAAAGTGCTATTTTTAATTCCTCGAAAGCAATTGTATATTCTTTTTCTTCTATAAGTTTTCTTGCTCTATTTATATATATTTGAACATCATTTAGGTCACATTTTTCTTCACTACTTCTATTTTTTATTACTTCCTCTACTACAGCTTGTACTCTCTCTGGTGAAAATGGCTTTTGTAAATATGCAACTGCTCCAAGTTTAGTACAATCAATAGCATTCTTTACAGTTGCAAAAGCTGTCATTATAATAACAGGACATTTTATATCGTTTTGACTTATAACCTTTAAAACATCAGTACCACTCATTCCAGGCATTCTTATATCCAAAAATATAAGTTCAAAATCATCTTTATGTTCTTCTAATATTTCTAAAGCAACCTTTCCATTTTCCGCTGTAATTACCTCGTAACCTTTTATTTCAAGACAAGTTGTAAGTAAAACCCTTATATTTTTTGTATCATCTATAATAAGAACTTTTCCCATAATAAATTACCTCTCACTTTCTTTATTTTCCGTTTTAATTGTAAATGTAAATATACTTCCCTTATTTACTTCACTTTCACATTTAATTTCTCCACCATGAGCTTCAACTATTTCTTTAACTATAGATAACCCAAGACCTGTGCTTTCTGGAAGGACTTCAAACCCATCTACTCTTACAAATTTTTGGAATATCCTCTCTAGATATTCTTCTGGTATTCCTCTTCCAGTATCTTGAACATATACCTTTATACTATCATTAAATTTATAAGCACCTATAGATATTGCTCCATTTTCATCTGTATACCTTATGGCGTTTGATACTAAATTATTTAAAACCCACATAATCTTTTCTTCATCAACCATAACTTTAGGAAGATTGTCTTCTATTACCGCTACCAAACTCAAAGCTTTTTTTTCTGCTTGATTTTTGTAACTATCCACACAACTTTGTATTAAGACTTCTATATTAACAGGTAATATATTAAATACTGCCCTTTCTGATTCTAGTTCTGATATTTTAAGTAAATTTAAAACTAAATCATTTAACTTTTGAACATCTTCTTTTATTGCACCTAACACTCTATTCTGCCTTGTATTTAATGCTCCTAAATTTGCATCATTCATAAGTCCTACACCCATCATAAGAGATGTCAAGGGTGTTTTTAACTCATGGGATATGGTTCCTATAAATTCAGTTTTAATTCTTTCTAGTTGTTTAAGCTCAGTTACATTTTTAAATAACACAATAACTCCATTATTTTTATCATCTTTATCCTTTATAGGTGTTACAGTAACATTAAAATAAGTTAATTTATTATTAATTGTTATTTCAAATAACATTCCCTTATCAATAGAATTATTATTCATTATTTCAAAAACATGATCATATAGCTCTCCTTCTTTTATAACTTGAAGAAAATGCCTATTTAAAACTTCTTCTTCATTTAAACTAAAAAAATTTCCACAATCATTATTTATAAATTTTATCTTAAAGCTAGAATCTAAAACCATTAAAGGATCTGATATACTTTTAACTATTGTCATAGACCTGTGCTTTTCCGCTAAAAGTGTTCCTTTCGTACTTTTCTCAAATTCATGAAGCCTAGATGTCATATTGTTAAACTCTGTAGCTAACATTCCAATCTCATCATTATATATTATAGGTGCTTGTTTATTTAGCTCTCCTTCTTTAACTGATTTAATAGTATCAGCTAATAAATGTATCGGTTTTAAATACTTATTAGTATATATCAATGACAAGAATAACCCTATTGATGCAGCCATAAGCGACACTATAAATATTATTTTTGTAGATGCTTCGGCACTAAATTTAGTCTTGTTTTTTTTGTCAAACATGGCTACTTCATTAGCCTTTGATAAATCTTTCAAATCACCTTTAATTTCTTCTATCTTTTTGCTTATATTATTTTTGTAAAATTCTTCTCTTTCTACATTCTTGTTATTATCAATTTCTTGTAAATGAGCAAATAGCTTTGTTAACTCTACATAATGAGTATTAAGCTTATCCACTATTTCCCCTTCTGTAGGTTCTGTAACGTTACCCTTCTCAACATAAAGCCATTTATAAAACTCATCATTACTTTTATAAAACATGTCTATTGCTTCCTTATTGTGGAACTGTAGATATTTAAGTACTGCCTTATCTTCATTTTCTATCCTTTCATTCATATTATTTGCTGCAACTATACTTTTATAATTATCAGTAATCAACCCATCTATTGACATGCCCAATTTGTAAACATTATAAACAGAAATTGACCCAACTATACCAATTATGAAAATTAAAGATATATATATTAGATTTAATTTTCCTTTTAGAGTTTTTATATAATTCATACGATATATTAACCTTTCTTTTCTTATTGTTCCACATATTAGGATTATATCAATTTAAGCCTAATCATTCAACTTTACAAATAAACTATAAAATTAGAAAATTAATATTCTTTAGAAGACCGTATACTAATATTATATTTTATACTACATAGGTAGAAGCCCCTAAGATAGCTTAGAGGCTTTTTGCCATTAAATAAATCTTATTCTTACTATAATTTTCCATTACTTTTTAATATATTAGCTACTTCTAAATTTAACATTAATACATTAACTCTTTCTTCACCTAAAATTCCTAGACTCTTACTATCTGTACATTTAGATATTAACTTTTCTAATTCACCTTTTGAAATTCCTGATGCTTTTGAAACTGCATCTATTTGAATTTTTGCTGAAGCCGGTGTTATATTAGGATCTAAGCCTGAGCCTGAAGCAGTCAATAAATCAGTTGGTATATCTTCTTTTTTTACTGTAGGATGACTTTTTAAAAAGTCTTCCATATCTTTTTCAACTCTTTCCTTTAATGCTGGATTGCCGTTTGAGTAGTTAGAACCTCCTGATCCTATCCCACCATAAGCTGTCTTACCATCTTTATCTGGTTTAGTATCTTCTTCTGTATAAGTATTATAGTTTATTGAAGATGGTCTACTTCTAAAGAATCTTTCATCAGTAAAGTTTTGACCTAACATTTTTGAACCTACTACTTTACCATTGAAGTAAGCTAAACTTCCATTTGCCTTATCTTTAAAAGCTACCTGGCTTATACCAGTAACTATTAAAGGATATATAAATCCACATAATACTATTAATGCAATGCATAATGTTAATGAGGTCGTAATTATTTTTTTCATCTAAAATCCCTCCAAATTCATGCTATAAAACAAGCATACTTACTAATGGTGAAACTATTATATCTATTATTTTAATTCCTATGAACGGCACTATAATTCCACCTAATCCATAAATTAATATGTTTCTTAATAACATCTTTTCTGACTTCATAGGTTTATATTTAACACCCTTCATTGCTATAGGTATTAATAAAGGTATTATTATAGCATTGAAGATTAAAGCTGATAATATAGCACTTGATGGAGTTTCAAGTCTCATTACATTTATAATATTCATTTCTGGTATAGCAATTGCAAACATTGCTGGTATTATGGCAAAGTATTTAGCTACATCATTTGCTATACTAAATGTTGTAAGTGCACCTCTTGTTATTAAAAGTTGCTTTCCTATTTCAACTACTTCTAATATCTTAGTTGGATCTGAATCTAAGTCAACCATATTTGCAGCTTCCTTTGCAGCTTGAGTTCCACTATTCATAGCTATTCCTACATCTGCCTGTGCTAGAGCTGGTGCATCATTTGTTCCATCACCTGTCATAGCAACTATTTTACCTTCATTTTGTTCTCTTTTAATAACATCTATTTTGTCTTCTGGTTTACATTCTGGTATAAATTCATCAACTCCAGCTTCTTTAGCTATTGTTGCTGCTGTTAATGGATTATCTCCTGTACACATAACAGTCTTTATTCCCATTTCTCTAAGTCTTGCAAATCTCTCAACTAGTCCAGGTTTTACAGTATCTTTTAAATATATTACTCCAAAAATATGCTTGTCTACAGCAACTACTAACGGAGTTCCTCCAAGTTTTGATATTTTTTCAGTTACTGCATCTAAATCCTCTGGAACCCTTCCTCCAAGTTCAGTTATAAAAACTTTAACTGCATCTGTAGCCCCTTTTCTAACTCTTACTCCATCTCTTAGATCCATACCACTCATTCTAGTTTGAGCTGTAAATTCTATAAAATCAGCATCTTCATATTCTTTTTCATTTATACTTACACCTTGATTTTTAGCAAGTTCTATTACAGACCTTCCTTCTGGCGTTGTATCTTTTATCGAAGAAAGAACTGCAAATCTTGTAACTTCTTCCTTTGTATGCTTTCCAGCAGGTATAAATTCTGCTGCCATTCTATTACCAAAAGTTATGGTTCCTGTTTTATCTAATATCATTGTATCTACGTCACCACAAGCCTCAACAGCTTTACCTGACATAGCTATAACATTAAATCTTGTAACTCTATCCATACCTGCTATACCTATAGCTGAAAGTAATCCTCCTATTGTTGTTGGTATAAGACAGACAAGTAACGCTATCATAGTTGATACTGGAATATCTATTTTTGAGTAAATTGCCATAGGGAATAATGTCATTATAACTATTAAGAATATTATTGTTAACCCTATAAGTAAAGTACTTAAAGCTATTTCATTTGGAGTCTTCTTACGAGAAGCCCCTTCTACCAATTTTATCATCTTATCAAGGAAAGATTCTCCTGGTGTTGCTGTTATTTCAACTTTTAACCAATCACTAACTACTTTTGTTCCTCCAGTTACTGATGAAAAATCTCCACCTGCTTCTTTTAATACTGCTGCTGACTCCCCTGTTATTGATGATTCATCTACTGAAGCTACACCTTCATAAACAAATCCATCATTTGGTACTAAATCGCCATTTTCAACTAAAACTCTATCCCCTTTTTTTAATTCAATAGCACTTATCAATTTAAATGTTCCATCCTTTAAAAGTAGTTTAGCCTTTGTGTCTTTACGGGTTTTCTTTAATTCATCAGCTTGCGCCTTTCCCCTTCCTTCTGCTATTGCTTCTGAAAAGTTTGCAAAAAGCACAGTTACTAATAATATTATACTTACTACAAAATTGTAATACCTTAAATTGCTTTGACCATCACCAAAAAGATTTGGAAATATTGTTAATACTAATGTAATAAAAAAACCTAATTCTACTACAAACATAACTGGATTTTTAATCATAAATTTAGGATTAAGTTTTATAAAAGAATCTTTTATGGCTTTTATCTTTATATCTTTATTTATAGCCTTTTTATTTTCTACCTTATTCATTATATCTACTCCTTGATTTACTTCAATAATGTTAAATGTTCTGCTATAGGTCCAAGTGCTAAGGCTGGTAAGAATGTTAATGCTCCTATTATTAATACAATTGCTACAAGCATAATAACAAACATTTTATTATCTGTTTTAAAGGTTGATACACTTACTGGAACTGCTTTTTTAGATGCTAATGAACCAGCCACTGCAAGTAATAATATCATTGAAAAATATCTACCAAACAACATTACTAAACCAGCACTTGTATTCCAGAATATAGTATTATCTGCAAGTCCTTCAAAACCAGACCCATTATTAGCTGCAGAGCTTGTGAATTGATACAGTGATTGACTTAAGCCATGAAAACTTGGATTTGTTAAACCAGCAAGTCCATCTGTTGTAACTAAAGATATTGCTGTTGGGGTAAGTATTATTAATGGGTGTATAATAATTGCAAGTGCAATTAGCTTCATTTCCTTTCCTTCAATTTTCTTTTTTAAAAACTCTGGCGTTCTTCCAACCATTAAACCACAAAGGAATACTGTAAGTATTGCATACATTAACATACCCATAAGGCCTACACCTTCACCACCAAAAATTACATTAAGCATCATATTCCAAAGTGGCACTAATCCACCAAGTGGTGTAAGTGAATCATGCATATTATTTACTGATCCTGTTGTAAAAGATGTAGTTACTGTAGTGAATAAAGCCGATTGAGTAATTCCATTTCTTACTTCTTTACCTTCCATATTTCCTAAACTTTGAGATAAACCTGAGTTTGTTAAAATCGGATTTCCTGCAATCTCTGCTTTATAACAAACTACTAATGATATTAGAAATAAAATAGACATTGCTGCAAATATCGCTCTACTTTGTTTTCTATTCTTTAACATATGCCCTAAACTAACTACTAAAGCTCCTGGTATTATCATCATCGAAAGCATTTCTACTAAATTTGTTATTGGAGTTGGATTTTCAAATGGATGTGCTGAGTTTGCCCCAAAGAAACCACCACCATTAGTCCCTAAATGCTTTATAGACTCTAAAGCTGCTACTGGACCTCTTGCAATATCTTGCATTTTCCCCTCTATTGTAGTAACTGTAACATTTGCATCCAAAGTTTGGGGTGTTCCTTGAGAAACTAATATAAGTGATACTAAAATTGCAAGTGGTATAAGTACCCTTGTGGTAATCCTAACCATATCTACAAAATAATTTCCTAAAGTTTTTTTCTTTCCTACAATTCCTCTCATAAATGCAGCAGCTGCTGCAACTCCTGATGCTCCTGATGTAAACATTAAGAAAATTATAACTATCATTTGACTTAAATAACTTAACCCTGACTCACCACTATAATCTTGTAAGTTAGTGTTTGTAATAAAACTTATCGCTGTATTAAAACTTAAACCTTCTTCCATTGCTCCTATACCGTTAGGATTTAAGAAGAGCATTGCTTGTACCCTTAATACTATGTATGATACCAATACCATAACACCATTAAACACTACTAAGGATATTGCGTACTTTTTCCATACCATTTCCTCTTTATCTATCCTAGTAATTTTATAAATTATATTGTCCATTCTATCAAATACTGGATCTATCTTTGATTTTTCTCCACTAATAACTTTATAAAGATATTTTCCTAGTGGTATTATTATTAAAATAAATAATGCTAATGAAAATACTATTTGTAAAATATTCATTTATTTTAACCCCCTGAATAAATTTATTTACTATATCTAGAACTTTTCTGGATTTATAAGTGCATAACCTAGGTAAATAAATAATGCACCTCCAAGGATACCTAACAATATCATATTATTTGCCTCCTAGTATTAACTTTATTTTTTATCCTTCTTAGGATTAATTTGCTTATCACACCACTCTGTTGTTAAGTAAAATACTATATAACATAAAAGTAGCGTTCCTATAAATATAATATCCTTCATACATATCCCCCCATTTCAAACTTACACTTGTCTGCCAGCCAGTAAACTCATTATAAACTCCTATGTATTAAAATATAAAATCTTCAAATTTCTTTATTTTAGTTTTCTTGTTATTATTAGTTGTTATTAAATTAAAATAAGCCTATTTTTCATAAGCTTATCCTCTTATTTTCTCTTTTTTACAGCTTGTTATAAAATTAAGTTTTTATTTTCTTAAATATAATCAAAAAAACTTTTATTTATACTTTTAAATACCATTTATAGAAATTAAAATGCTATTGCTAAGCTTTACAACGTTTTCTATATTCTTAAAATAATTAAAAAATCTTTTAATATTTTACTAAAAAATTTTATTTTTTCTCCTTTTTGTTTTAATGCTTTAATTCATTGTAAGACTTAAATATTGTAAGAAAAATAGTCTTAATTTCATATAATGCTTTATTACATATTCAATAAAAAATTATTAACTATTATTTTAAATTTGATAATCTTATGGATTAAAATTAGAATTATCTAGTAATAAAAAATCAGCTAAAGGGGGCTATACTTTTGATATTTAATGATTATACAGACTTTTCGCACCCACTTTTAATTAAAAGTGGGACTAACTTTAATTCATCAACCATAGAACATAAAATATATAAAATATTCAACTTTGTAAGAAATAATATAATATATGAAAATAGTAAATTTGTACAAAAAGCTTCTGAAACACTAGTTTTCGGATTTGGCAATAATACAAGTAAAAACATTTTACTTTATTCGCTTTTAAAAATTAATAAAATAGAATGTTCTTTAGAATCTATTTTTATTAAGGACAATTTTAACTGTATAATAAGCAAAAATGACTCCATTACTGAATGGTATTTTGTTAAACTAAATATTTCAAATAAAACAATAATATTAGATCCCACATTAGATTCTAGTATAAGAAGAGGACTAAACATTAGATATACAGGCGATAACACAAATTATTTCCCCTTAGATTTTAAAATAAATGATAAACCTATTTTCTCAACTTCTATTAAAAAAAATTCATTAAATTATTCCAATATAATTTAAAAGAGATATCTCAAAAATAGAATTTCTATTTTGAGATATCTCTTTTATTTTTAATTCTTATTTAGTTGTTTTATCTAAAACATCGCCTTGACTTGCGTCATTTCCTTCTTGCTTTGGCTGACTTGGATCTGCTTTCTTAGTATCCAATTTAGCTGGTTCTATTTCTTCTGCAGCCTTACCAAATATACCTTTTACCCAATTTGCAAATGAGTCAAATTTCATCGATATCTTGTGAAGTAAATTATTATTTTCCTTTAATATAACTCCAGCCTTTTCAAGACTTTTTTGCATATTTTCGTTTAACTTATCTAATGAAGATTTTATATCATTATAATTTAAATTCAATTTATTTACATCTTCTAATAATTTAGTTAATTGCTTTTCTTGATCAGCTGTAAGCTTAACTTCATAGTTATCTGATGTTTTATCTATAACTTTTTTTATTGCTTGTTCATCTTTTGGTTTATCCTTTATAACTTGTGTTTTAGCGTCACTTACCATAGAAGCTGCTTTATCTGGACCTATACTATCCCCTATATTCTTAGTTACACTTATTTCTTTTCTAGCTACTTCCTTATTTTCAAGAGGTAATTCCTTTCCTGTTGATTTTTCAAAACCTTTTAATACACCAGCTAAAGCTGCTGTTCCTGTTACTTCATAAGGTGCATCTGCTATAACTTTAGCATCTGTTATACCTGAAGTTATAATTGCATTTGCAAGCATACTTTTTGTAACTTCTGTAAGGTTATGAGTTGATACATTTACACCTTCACCCTTTCCTAACACTTTAATATAACAGCTTGAAATTGAAACACTGTTTTTTGGTATAGGCTTACTTGTATCCATTCCTAATTGTTCTCTTATATCTTGATTTGTTATGTCAATTTGCTTAACATCCCCAGCCTCTATTTGTTTATATGTTACTCCAAACCTATTTAACATCTCTGTTTTTTGCTCTTTCTTTAAATCAGCTCCTAAGCTAACAACTACTGTATCCTTTGAATCAGCGAAAGCTACAGTACTTGAAAGTGTTCCTGCTATTAATAGCGCTGATAATGCACTTGATAAAAACTTAAATTTTATTTTCATTTTACTTAATCTCTCCCTACATTTAGTACTTTATATTAATAATATACAATAAAATTTATTTTATTATTACACCCCCTAATGTTTACTTATCATTATTTTACTATATTAATAAAATTATTAGTAGTAAAATTATGGATAGTATCTCAAGAGGAACTTCTGTTTATTGTATTAAAATAAATATTCTTAATAAGCTTAACTAATTTGAATTATAAATTAATTAGTTAAGCTTAGCTTTATATTATTAAAAACTAAAATTTCATTATTCACTTATATATATCAGAAAACTCTATTTGTATTTTCTCAACATTAGTATGATGCACAAGCTTTTCCTTGTCTTTAAATTCATCTTCTTTTATTTCAATATTTACTGGTAAATATATTTTAAAGTTTGTTCCCTCTTTATATTTACTTTCAACCCTAATCTCTCCCTTATGCATTTCAACTAAAGATTTAACCATAGAAAGTCCTATTCCGCTACCTTCATGACTTCTGCTTAATAATGGATCTACCTGTTTGAATCTTTCAAATATATTACTTAACTCCGATTCTGGAATCCCCCTTCCATTATCCTTAACTTCTATTACTATATAAGTTATTCTATCATATATATTTACTTCTATAACCCCATTTACATCAGTAAATTTGATAGCGTTAGATATAAGATTTAAGAGAATTCTCTCCATCTTTTCTTCATCTATTGCCATTATTTTTTCTTCTATCTCTGTATCAAATATAATTTCTCTGTTCATATTTTCTACATATTTAGCTGTTGACAAAGTTATCTCTTCCACCACAGCTACTATGTTATCATTTTTCAAATTTAATTCCATAAATCCTGAATCTATTTTTGTAATATCAATTAAATTATTTACAAGTCGTAAAAGTCTGTAACAATTTTGTTTTATAGTATCTATATAGTTATTAAGCTTTTCTTTATTTGCAATTGTATCTGTATTTTCAGCATACAAAGAAAATAGTTGCGCAGTTGAAAATATAATATTAAGCGGTGTCTTAAGTTCATGAGACATATTTGCCATAAATTCGTTTTTAAGCTTATCGTATTTAACTGTCTCTTCTAATAATCTATTATTTACAGTAATCATATTATTAAAACTTTTTGATAATATACCAATTTCATCCTTACTGTCTATGTCTGAACGTATAGACAAATCCCCTTTACTAGCTATTTCCATATAATCTTTAAGCTTTTTAAGTGGATTTGATAAGTTATTAGCTATTATTATAGCCAATGCTGTTGAAATAACTATAATTATTAGGCCAACTATTAATATTGATATCATTATAGTTTTAGAAGTATAATTTAAATCATCGTGAGTAGCTGTAGCTACTATATACCAATTCCATGGTTCAAAATATCTATAACTTGCAAATTTTTTCATACCATTAAATTCATATTCTATAGTACCAGACTTATTTTTTAGCATCTGCTTGCAATAATCAAATTCACCTAAGCTCTCACCTTTTTTAGTAGGATGCGTTTTAAGTACACCATCTCTATCAATTATATAAAGATAACCTGACTTACCAAATTTAATAGCATTAATGCTTTTTTCTAAATAATCATTAAGAATTTTATTTCCGAGCCCAATTGCTCCAACTACTTTCTTATTATTATTAAACAAAGGCTTTACCCTTGTAATATACGTTTCTCCTCCAAAAGTTATAACCCCTTCATATTCTTCGCCTTTTATTATTTTTTGATAAATTTCAGAATCACTTGTTATACATGTACCTACTGCACTTCCATTTTTATTTTCTAACATCGTAGCCACTCTTATAAGTTTATTTTCGTCTAATAAATGTATTGTAACTAGCGCTCCACTATTTTTTTTTAAATCACTCACCAAATCACCATTTAATGACAATCTTGTTTTTCCTGCATATAAACTTGGATAATATCCATCTCCAATCTTAAGAAACTCATCTTCATGTATAGATACTTCTCCTAAATTCTTTATCTCATCTGATGCATAATTTGTATCACTAAACGCCTTTTCCATAAGCAAATCATTTCTTACACTAAGGGTCGTATTCATAAGTTCTGTTATTCTATAGCTATTTTCTGTTACTTCATTAAAAAGTGCTTTTTTAGACTTATCAGCAATTAAAAGCCCTAAAACTCCTACTGTAAATATAATTAATACTAAATAACTAATTATAAGTTTAAACTTAATACTCATTATATTTTGTATCCCTTCTTCCTAAGTAAAATATATATTATATTTCTTAATTTCTACTTTTAGATTTATTTGCCTTATTTATAATATCATAATATATACAAAAAGTCACAAACATTATTATTTGTGACTTTTTTTCTAATATTTTATCAAGTTCTTTAAATCTTTGCCTTACATATTATAAGAATATACTTCACCATTTAATATAATATATACACTTTTCATTTTTACATATTTAAAAATACAAATTAAATCACACAATAATAGTTAACTTCCTATAATAAAAGTATAATAAATATTAGGGGAGTGAATTCTTTATGTCAACTGTAATTAATGTTTCTCCACAAGAGGCTCATGGCTTAATCTTTCAAAAGCAAGTCGTTGTTTTAGATGTAAGAGATAATTTTGAATTTAATTCTGGACATATTCCACGTGCTATAAATATTCCAGTTTCAAAACTTGATTCAATTATTGATAATAAAATCCCAAATAAAAATACGCCTATATTAGTTCACTGCTTTGCCGGCTCTAGAAGCCCTATAGCCGTAAATATACTTTTAAATCATGGTTATCAAAATATATACCATCTTACTGGTGGTATTAATAGTTGGCAGTATGGAATTGTTTAGAAAAAGATTGTATAACTTTTTCTTATATTTTTCATAATCTCTAAAAAATTAAAAATCATATTTTCCCATTTAAATCATTAAAGGAATTTATAAAATTTATCATTATAATTCTTATTTATAATGATAAGCAATTTTATACTTTCCTTATACATAAAAAGTTAGAATTAAAATTCACAAATAATTTCAAAATTTTTATTTTCCCAAATATACATAATTATAGTAATTAAACTGCTAAAATCATTATATAATGTATAGTATAAAAATAATTATCAAAAAGGATTTTTTATGAACCATATAGTAGATACTATAATCGAATTTCTTACATACTCATTAATTGGAATAAGTAATGTTCTTATAGATATATTCATTTTCAACCTACTTTGGACAATAAGCGGAAGAACTCAAGGTAATATAAATTATTTATTTAAACTTATATCTTTTTCTGTTTATTCTACAACTGGATATTTATTAAATAGACACTTCACCTTTAAAAGTGATTGTGAAAATCGGGCATATTTAAAGTATCTATGCATACTAGCGCTTCTATCCTTTTTAGACGGTACTCTTATATCTAAATTAACTTTACTAAATCCCTTTTCTATAAAGCATGTTTACTGGAGAAACATAACTATATTACTGGCTTCTGCTTCAACTGGTTTACTTGGCTTTTTTATAAATAAATTTTTTATATTTGAAAAATAATTTGGAGGTATTTTATGTTAACCTTTTTATCTTTATTATTAATATTAATAGTTGTGGCTATAGGCTCATTAATACTAAAAATAATTAGTATATCCTTACCAACTAATGGCGAAAAAATCCCTAAATATTCAAATGAAAAAAAAGCTTTAATTATAATAGATGTACAAGAAGATTTTACTGGAACTACTGCAACAACTCCTTTCCCTTATAAAAATTCAATTGAACTTATAAATAATATAAATTCTCTTATAAACAAAGCTGAAAAGAAAAATATACCTGTAATTTATATAAAACATGAACTTGAAACAACATCCTTTAACAAGACTTTACTTAAAGGAAAAGTTCTTAAAGGTAATATTGGTACAAGCTTTGATTCTAGATTAAAAATAATTAGTAATAATATTTTTACTAAAAATATTGGTGACTCTTTTTCTAATCCTGAACTTGATAAGTTCTTAAGATTTAATGAAATATCTAAACTATATGTATGTGGACTTGATGCTAGTGGTTGTGTTCGTTTAAGCTCACTAGGCGCAAGAAACAGGGATTATAAAGTAATTGCTATTAAGGATGCAATAGTTACTTTAAAAGAAGATAATATAGATGAAATTTTTAATAACTATTCCTCTAAAGGTATTGACGTGATTGAGATGAATAATTTAATATTTTAAATATTACTGCATAAATCTAAATTTTTCATAGGCAAAAACAAGAAATAACAAATAAGAACTTTTTCTCTAAAAGCTCTTATTTGTTATTTAAAATCTTATTTTGCTTTTCTTTTAGCATACTCATAAGCTGCAAAAAGTATTATAAATATAACCAAAAATGGTGCTTTACCTATTACTATTTTTGAACCTAAAACTGCAACTCCATATAAAATAAGCAGAATTACTGTGCCTATTAAAATCATAATTAACTGTTGCTTTTTCACATCTAATTTATCAATGTACTTTGTTACTAAATAAATTATAATAAAAAATGTTATTGACGCAAATATTGGCGCTAATGTAAAATCATAAGGAAGCCAAACACTTTTTATTTTTCCACTACCATTCAAAATCTCTCTGTTTGCATAATCTAAACTGAACATTATTAAAATTGCTTGTGCTATGTATTTAATATACTCATATTTTGACCAATTTCTAAAATCTTCCTTTGAATTTGTAGTCTTATTAAGAGTCCCTCTATTTTTAACTTCGCTCACTTTTCTTTTAGGTTTATTGTTCTTCTTTTTTCCCATAGCTTTCTCCTATTTCTATAATATATTTTTAAGTTTGTCCTTATTTATAACAGTTAAACCTAAGATTATCATATTTAGTAAAATATATTGACTAAACTTAAATTTTTCTTGTTACTTAATAGTATACAATCATCCATTTGAGTATACAATATAATTCTTAAGTGTATTCAAGCTCTTATTCTAAAAACGTTATAAGAGAAGCCACAAATGTGACTTCCCTCTCCCTTTAGCAAATCATATAAATTATTAAATTTATGATTTATCTATATTATACCTTATTCTCTAATAAATAAACTATTCCAAATATTTATATTTTTAAAATATAAATATTTCTAAGTTATTAATAGCTTCATTAACCAATCCTTCACAATCTAAATTTTCCTCTGATTTTAATATTTCTTCTAATCTTGGTTTAGTTTTAGGATGTTTAGGTACAAATATTGTACAGCAATCTTCATATGGAAGTATTGAAGTCTCATAAGTATCTATTTCTCTTGATATGTCCATAATTTCTGTCTTATCCATAGCAATAAGTGGTCTAAATACTGGTCTATCTGCTACGTCTGTACTTACTATAAGACCTTCCATCGTTTGAGATGCTACCTGCCCTATACTTTCTCCTGTAGTTATTGATTGTATTCCCTTTTGTTCTGAAAGCTTACAAGCTACTCTCATCATAAATCTTCTCATTATTATTGTAAGTTCATCTTCTCTACACTTTTCCATGATATCCATTTGTATCTCAGTAAATGGAACTACATACAAGTTAACTTTTTCTGTATAATTAGATAATATCTTTGCTAAGTCTTTCACTTTATCCTTTGCCATTTCTGATGTATATGGATGACTATGATAATATACACAGTGTAGTTCAACACCTCTTCTAGCCATTAAATAACCGGCAACTGGAGAATCTATACCACCAGATAACATAAGCATTGTACTTCCATTCATACCATAAGGAAGCCCTCCAACACCTTTTATTTTGTCCTTATCTGTCCAAACATATGCGCTCTCTCTTATTTCTACAATAACGTTAATATCTGGTTTATGAACATCTACCTCTATTTTATCTAAATGCTGAAGCACATATGCTCCAACCTCTCTCGAAACTTCCATTGAATTTTTAGAAAATTTTTTATTTGCTCTATTTGTAGTTATTCTAAAAGTCTTTGCGTCACTTTCTTTAACTTTTCTAAGAGCCTCTTCTTTTATTTTATCTAAATCTCTATCTATTTCCGTAACTACCGAAACCTCACATACTCCGAATACTCTACGTATTCTTTCACAAGCTCCTTCTAAATCTTCAGTCTTTATAAACCACCTATTTTGGTCTGTTATAAATTTATATTCTATCCCTTTTAATTTTTTAGATATATTTGTTCTTAATTTTTGCTCAAATTTATTTCTATTTAAGCCCTTTAAAAATATTTCTGGTGCATATTTTACTAATATTAATCTTTTCATTTCTTCAATCTCCTTAAAAACTTTAATGAATTTTGTAACTCATTAATTACATAATCAACCTCTTCTAATGTATTAAAACTAGAAAAACTAAATCTAATAGCTCCTTCTATCTCCTTTTCCTTAAGTCCTATCGCATTTAAAACATGACTTCCCTTGTTAGAAAATATTTTTGATGAGCAAGCAGAACCAGTTGATACAAATATTCCATTTTCCTCTAATAGATGAAGCAAAACCTCTGATCTAACACCTAAAAATGATACATTTAATATAAATGAACTATGTTTATCATCTAGAGGTGAATTTATTTTTATATCCTCTATATTATTAAGCTTTTCTATAAAATATCTTTTAAGCTCTACTACTTTACCGTAATTTTCTTTTATCCTAGAATTAATAAGTTCACTAGCCCTAATCATACCTAAAATAGCCGGCAAATTCTCTGTTCCTGATCTTAAACCAGACTCTTGCCCTCCTCCAATTATAAGCGGATTAAAGCTTAATCCTTTTCTAACATAACAAACTCCTATCCCTTTAGGTCCATGTATCTTATGGGCTGAGACAGTAAAAAAATCTATATTACATTTTTTCACATCTATCTTAAACTTACCATAACTTTGTACCCCATCTACATGAAATTTTGCTCTATTACTTTTTATTTTTATAAGCTTTCCTATTTTCTCTAAATCTTGTATTGAACCTATTTCATTATTTACATGCATTATAGATATTAACACTGTGTCTTTTACTATAAGTTCTTCAAGCTCTTCTATATCTATAATTCCATCTTTATCTACATCTAAGTAACTAACCCTAATCCCCTGCTTTTCAAGCTCTCTATATGTATTAAGTACACTTGGATGTTCAAACCTTGTAGTAATAATATGATTTCCTGGCTTTACACTACCTCTTATTATCATATTATTACTTTCACTTCCTCCAGATGTAAAAAATATTTCATCTTTAGTAGCGTTAATTGTAGAAGCAAAAAGTTCCCTACTCTGCAAAAGCTTCTTATGGCACTTTAGCCCTAATGTATGCAATGATGATGGATTAGCATAATATTCATTCATTGAATTTGCTACTACCTCTATCACTTCAGCTAAAGGTTTTGTGGTAGCACTATTATCAAAGTAAATTTCCATTCTTATCACCTTCTTCATATACTTTTTATTACACCTATTACCTTATTTATAATATTTTAAAGTATTGATATAAATATAACTAATTTTATGGTTTCCTATACATTTTAAAATATATTACTAAATTTTAATTTCTTTATTTTATATAAATTATTTTAACTCTTTAAATTCTACACAAAATAAGTCCACTTTTCAATAAAAATATATTGTTCTTTGAAAATAGTTCTCATCAGCCAATAAATTCTCTAACTTGTTTAAACTTGTTTTTCAATTCATTATTGTGTAAAATTTTAACAGAAGGAGGTGTTTATTTTGTATTCAAAAGATTTTGAGGAAATAATAAAAGCGCAAGAAGAATTAGCAAAAAAAATTGCTAACTTTAGTATGAACAATCATATTATTACTAATGATAATATAGATTATTTAAATAAAGAAAATGAGGAACTTAAAATACAAAATAAAAAACTAATAAATAAAATTGAAACTTTGAATTTAGAATTAACTTCTCTAAAAACTTCAAGTACTATTAGACAATCTAATAGTATACTAGATAAATCCTTAGCTGATAATAAAACTCTTCTTAATTCTAAACAATGCCTAAAGGATTTAGAGCAAATTGAAACTTCTCTAAATCATAAAATCCAAAATTTAAAGACAGAACTCTATAAATACTCTAATAAATCTGTATATGAAATTGAGGATATTTTAAATTTAGCTACACAAAAATTAAATAACCTATCTACTGTTATTAATAAGAATTTAAACCTTGCTGAAAAACAAATAGATACAGAATACGAAAAACTTAACAATAAATATTCTAGTAATCTCCAAAGCAAAAATACTTATGAAACTTATCAGAACTATTCAAATAATAATGTAAAAGAATCTATATTAAATAAAACAGAATCCGATAAAGCTCTTAATAACCAAGCCACTTTAAAGTACAGCATCTATGATAATGATTTTAAATTATCTAAACCCGAAAATAATAATAATAATAATAATAATAATAATAATAATAATAATAAATTTGAATTTAAACTAGGCGCTAACGTTTTAAATTGGATAGGTGTACTACTTCTTTTATTAGCCCTAATAACCTTCGGTAAATATACCTATACAAACTTCTTATCAATAACTATGAAAGGTATATCTTTATTCATTATTTCAACAATAGTACTAATCCTAGGGGAGTTCATCGTTTCTAAAACAAATGAAAATTTTTCTCAAGGAATTATAAGTCTTGGTATAGCCGGACTTTACACCTCTGTCATTGTAAATACTATATTTCTTAGAACTATGAATTCAAAAATAGCACTTATTATAGCAATATTTATAACTATTATCTCAATATTCATAACAAATAAGCATAACTCCAAGGTAATAGCTATGCTTACACTAATAGGTGCTTATATTTGTCTTGTCCCTTATTCTACACTTGATATTAACTCTAGTTATGTAGTCTTTGCGTGTTATGTACTTTTAAATTTAGGTATAACTAGTACTAGTTTGTTTAATAAATCTAATGATAACACTTCTAAGATTTGTAAAACTACCGTTTATATATTAGGGTTACTCTCATACCTACTTATAACAAATTATATACCAAACTCTATAATATATATTTTCTCTATATTAACTACCGTGATTTTCAATATAATATATATTAGAGACTATCTTAGTTCTTTTGAATTTGATATATTAAATTTTGTAGTAGTTTTAGCCATTACTTTATTAACCTATTCACAATCAATATACTCTTTTAATTCTAATTCAATATTTTTTTCAATAGCTTATATCACTATTTACTTAATTTTAGGCATTCTAATAAAATACCTTTATAAAGCTAAAATTATTAAAATATCCTCTGATACTGCAGATGATAATTTAATAAATAAAAATAATATAATTGGAAATATATACTTTATACATTCTATATTTTTTTGTATTTTATTAACTTTAAACTTAAAAATAACAGCTGAAGCTTCTATAAATATAATCTCAATCTTTGCTCTTTTAGTTTTTATAACAGCAAAATTTTTAAAAGAAACTATTTTCCGATATACATCATATGTTATACTTGCTTTTTCAAATATTTTGTTTTTCCTATGTAATTTACAAACTACGCAGTTAAGAATAACCATTACACTTGTAGTAATTATATTTTTAATTATAGATTCTCTTAAAAATAACCAAGAAACCCTAGTTATAATATTTAAATATTATACACTTGCAGTTATCTTGTTAAATATATTTATCGAATTAATAAGTAGAGGTATCTATTACAAAACAACTATTATGATTATATTATATGTAGTATTCTTACTATATTTTATTATTAATAAGGTTAATATATTTAAGGATAAATTTATCCCAATATTTAATCCTTACTTTCCTTTAATTACAATTTTACCAACTACAATATTAACCTTTAATAACTTTAACACAGTTTCTGTAGCTCTTATAATTTTAAGTCTCTTAGCCACAATTATATTCTCAGATAGAAAAGCCTTCTACTGTCTTATATTCTTAACATATGTAGGTATTTTCGTATTTAATGATATAAATGTATTTGTATCTAGTGTATTCGTAATGCTACTAGCCTTATTATCTATAGTTATCGGCTTTAAACTTGATGAGGTTATTACTAGAAAATATGGTTTAATCTTGTCTCTAGTTGTATGTGCTAAATTATTCATATATGATGTTCAAGGAGTATCTACTATTACTAGAATTCTTTTATTCTTCGCACTAGGTTCTATAGCTCTTGGTATTTCCTATGTATATACCACATTAGAAAAGAAATATAAAAACTAAACAAGTGGAGGCATAGAATTTTCTTACGTACTTGATAAAATTTAAGTCGTTGAAAATTCTAGCCTCAACTTATAATTTTCTATTTACATTTCAATTCTATTTTTTCCGCTACTTTTAGCTTTATATAATAACTTATCAACTTTTATAATAAATTCATCTAGTTCCTCATTTGTATATTTAGAAAAACCTATACTAACTGTAATCTTCACTTCATTACCATCATCATTTTTAAGGCTTACCTCTTCAATAGTTCTTCTACAATCTTCTATTAAATTAAAAGCTTCAATTTCAGATTTATTTCTAATTACTAATATAAATTCTTCTCCACCAAATCTAATTAAAAAGTCGTTTTCTCCTATAATCCTTTTTATTTTATTACTTATAGTTTTAAGAATCTTATCACCAAATACATGTCCATAATTATCATTTATACTTTTAAAATTATCAACATCTATAACTGCCATATAAAATTCCTCTTTTGAATATATTAAACTTTTTAATAATGAATAACCATACCCCTTAGCATGCGCTTTAGTTAGATAATCTACCTTTACCATTTCCTCTAGTCTTTCTTCGCTTAACTTTCTCTTCCTCATTTCCGAAAATAACCTTTTTAAAACCAAACTTAAGGTTATCAAAAATACTATTAAAACTATTATGAAAAGATTTTTAAATGTATCTTTAAGTTCTATCTCTTTCTTCTCTTTATTTATTTCATTTATTTTTTGTGAATTTGAACTATTATTTATATCCATTGCCATACTGATAAGATTTTTTATATTTTGATTAGTTTCTTTTTCACTCATACTGTTCATGTATTGTTTATAATAATTAATATTTGCTTCTCTATTATTTTTTTCATTTAACTTTATTATTTTCTGACATAAATCAGCTACATATACCCTCTCTTTATTATCTATATATAATTTAATTGCATTATTATAATATAATATAGAATTATCAAAATCATTTATCTTATCATAGTATTCACCATAAAATTCATATATGCTAGCAAGATATTTTTTATTATTATTCTTTATAAAAAAACTTTCACCTGTCTTTAATTCTTCTAAAACATTATTAGTTTCATTAGAATTTAACTTAGCCTCAATTATATCTATTATGATCCAATTGACTATGTCCGTTCCATTCTCTTTATCATATAAACTAGCATTTCTATATAGTTTATCTGCATATTCTTTTTGTTTTTGTATATTTTTTTTCATAGTATAATATTTAAGTTTTGCTGTAGATACCTTTAATCTAGTATATACATCTAATTTTTCTTCATCATATTTATTTAATTTATCTAAATATTCATCTGCTTTACTTATTACATTGTTATCTGAAAATATCTGCAAAAAATTATACGATATCATTATGTCTACGTCATCATCAGTATAATCTAATATAGCTTTTACATGTCCTGAATCATCGTTTAACAGCTCTATAGATTTATACAAAATAGACAATGCTTCCTTATAATTTTTATAATCCAAAAAATCATTAACCATATTTTTATACATAGAAAACAAAAAAGGTTTCCCATATTCACTACCTTTGTATTTTTCTTCTGCAAGCAAATAAAATTCTTTTTGTTTGTATAAATCATCTTTTACTACATAACAATAATAAAGCATTTCACAAATTAAACCTTTATCCAAATCATTATTACTTTTAGCTAATTGCTTATTTAAAATCTCAATTTCCTTATCAGTGTCCTTTATTATAAATTTTTTTTGACTTTTTTTATATTCTGACTGCTTTTTATAAATCTTTTTTTCATCTTCTATCTTATTATAATATGTTACTTTGCTTATATTTTTAAAGAAAAAACTTATTACTAGTAAAATAATCAAGACACCTGTAAAGGATATCAGAAACAAAAACTTTTTGCTACTTAGCTTTTTCATGTGTAACTTGTCCTCCATATTAATAAAAATAAATATTATTTCACATCCTTTTTATTATACTATTAATTTTAATGTAAATAAATATTCAACTCGAATTGTTTTCTATCCATTTGTTTCCTAGTAAATAAAAGTATTATTATGTCGAAAAATAAGTTTGAAATACTACCCTCTTAATTCATAAATTTAAATATAAAAAATAAGATTGTTATAAAAATTATAACAATCTTTGCTTAAAGTACTTTATATTATATTTTTAATAAACACTTCTACTATCTCAGGATCAAATTGAGTTCCTGAACATCTCCTTAATTCCTTCATAGAATCTTCCTTGGAAATAGCCTTTTTATAAACTCTATCATTTGTCATAGCATCATAAGAATCTATTATTGAAATAATTCTAGAATTTATAGGTATTTGATTACCAGAAAGACCAAGAGGATATCCCTTTCCATCCCACCTTTCATGATGTGTTAGTATTTGATTTGCTATATAAGCTAAATCTTGAGATGCTTGAGCTATTCTAAAACCTATTTCAGTATGAGTTTTCATAATTTCCATCTCTTCATATGTTAATTTACCTGGTTTATTAAGTATAGTTTCTGGAATTCCTATTTTACCTATATCATGAAGAGATGCAAGTAAAGCTAGCTCATCTAACTGAGCAGTTGTAAAATTGTAATATTCACCCATGGTTATAGCATTTTCTACAAGTCTCATAGTATGCTTTTCAGTTTCTTCACTTTTTTCAGCTAAAGTCATTTGAAGTGAATCTATAAGTGATCCCCTAACACTTTTACTATGAACTAACTTTTGTCTATATACCTTATCTTCCGCTTCTTTAAGCATATCATTAATTGATTTATCTAAATTATATCTAGATGAAGTTCCAAGTGAAATACTTAGCGGTATTGGTTTATAGTTATAATTTTTACATGCTTTAAATATTTTCTTACAAATATTATTAGCTTCTGCTTCATCTATATTAGGAAGTAAAATAGCAACTTCATCTCCACCCCATCTAAATATACTAGTATTACCATTAAATATTGCCTTAATAGTAGAAGCTATTGTTTTAAGATATTCATCTCCTTCTAAATGCCCTAAAGTATCATTAACTATTTTAAGACCGTTAACATCTCCCATAATTATACTAAGTGGCAAATACTGCTCTTGATTTAACCTTACTGCTTCTTTTTCAAAATAAGCTCGATTATAAAGCCCTGTAAGAGTATCAATGCAGCTGAGTTTTATAAGCTCTTCTTCCATCTTCATTTTATTTGTAACATCTCTAGATACTCCTACTATTCCCCATGCCTCGCCTTCTTCATTAACAATTGGCACCTTTATACTTTCCATATATCTAATATCACCAGAAGAAGTTAAAAATTTAGCTTTAGTAAAAACTTCTACCTTATTTTTTATAATATCCTTATCCTTTTCCATAAAGGCTAACGCCTGCTCTTTATTTTCATGTAATTCCACATCGTTTTTCCCTATAATATCTGTAATTCCCCTATCTAAAAAAGTCTTTTTAAAACTTAAATTTCCACCTAAATATCTACTCTCTGTATCTTTGTAGAAAATAACATCTGGTATAGTATTAATAATAGTGTCTAAAATGCCTTTTTGCTTGATTATTTCATCTTGATATTTTTTTTCTATAGTTATATCTCTTAACGTTCCTAAAATAAACTTTACTTCACCATTCTCATCTATTATGGGGATTCTTTCAATTTCTAAGACCGCATTCTTAAATTTTCTTATTTTTTTCAGAGGTTTTTTATTTTTTATTACTTCTAAATCCTCCAAATAATGTACATTGGCTATATCGCTTGGAAAAATATTATGGACTGTTTTATCTATAAGATTATTTTTTCTAACCTTAAAAAAACTTAATAAACTTTTATTAGCAATTAAAAATCTGCCCTCCACATCTTTTAACCATACTGAAAATGATAAATTATCTAATATTATTTGTATCAGTTTTTCCACTTACAAATCCTCCCTTTAGCCTCGTACTATAATTACATTACAAATAACTATTATCCTTCTTGTATTTTACAGTTTTATACAAAATGTAAAATCATATTTTTATTAATACTATTTTAAAAGTTGTTCCCTTACCAACCTCACTAATAACCTCTATAAACCCATTATGTGCCTCTATAATAGATTTGCTTAAAGATAAGCCTATCCCTACTGAATCTCCCCCACTAGCTTTATAAAATCGTTTAAATATATTAGGTAAATCTTTCTCACTTATTCCTTCTCCATTATCACTTATAATTATTTTAAAACTAACAGGTGTTTCCTCAGTACTGATACTTATCTCACCATCTTTAGAATGTTCTATACCATTTTTAATTATGTTTATTATTGCCTCACTTAACCATTCATTATCATACCTATATTTAAGTTCACTATCTGAACATTCAAGTTTTAATTTAACATTACTTTTTTTAGCCATATTAGATAAAATATCTATACTCTCACCTATGGTTTCCTTCACATTATTTTCTTTAATATTAAACTTTATGGCTCCTGCATCTAGTTTAGCTAACTTTAAAAGGCTCTTTATTAACCATTCCATTCTATTCAATTGCAATCTACTATTTTCTACAAATTTTATTCTATTTTCATTCGTTAAATTTTGTTTGTTTAAAATATCGTTAAATATTATTAGTGATGCTAATGGAGTTTTTAATTGATGTGATATATCAGAAAGTAAATTAACTAAGAATTCTTTTTCTTTGTTTAAATCCCTTATTTGATTTTGTATTATAGTCCTCATTTCTTTAAAGCGATGAGCTAATTTTGCAAAGTCACCTTCAGAATTTTCATATATTGCTATATTGTAATCCCCTTCAAGCATAGACTCCGATGCCTTAGCAAGGCTTCTTATCCTTATAAATATCCCCTCCAATTCTATATATTTAACAATTAATAAGATAGTAGTAAATATAAATACTATTACAGCAAAATCTCTGATTATTCCATAAAACACAGAACTTAAACCATGTATATGTTTAACCTCTAAACTTTCAGAATATCCATATTCTTTTAAAACTGCTCTACCTATATTTAAAGCCTCATTGTTTGGATCTTTAAAACTAAGCTTTACAAGCTCTGATTTCAATTCAGGTTTATCAATAATTATACTACCTATTAATCCCGCCTTATTTTCAATATAATTTTTCTCTAAAGATTTAAAGTTATATATAAGTGATAAATTCAATGCTAAAAAAAATATTATCTGTATAAAAATTAATTTTAAAAAACTTTTTTTTACTTCTGGATTATTAAAGGTCCTCAAATACATTTCTCTTGCTTTAACCATAATACATACCTCTCTTTAATACTGTTATAGTTTTTGTACTGGTATAGCCCAACTATAGCCAAGCCCTCTTTTAGTTGTTATATATTTAGGATTTGATGTATCTTCCTCTAATTTTTCCCTAAGTCTCTTAACATAAACTGATAATGTATTCTCGTCTACGTAAGCTCCTTCCCCTTCAAAAATCTCATTTAACAAACGTTCCTTAGATAATACTTCAGTTGCATTATTCATAAAAATTAATAAAAGTTTATACTCTTGAGCTGTTAAACTTATCCTTTTATTATTTATGTTAATCTCCGCAGTAGCTGTGTTTATTTCAACATCTCCACTCTTTACTAAATTACTATCAGAAACACTTTTCTTCGACCTCCTAAGTACTGCTCTTATTCTAGATAAAAGTTCTTTTACCCTAAAAGGCTTAGTTATATAATCATCTCCACCCATATCAAGTCCAAGTACTATATTAACCTCTTCATCCAAAGCAGTTAAAAATATTACCGGAACCTCACTCTTACCTTTTATATATTTACAAACATCATAACCATTTCCATCAGGCAAATTTATATCTAAAAGAACTAAATCAAAATTTTGCCCATCAAAGCACCTCTTAGCACCTTCACAGGTTCCCTCTCTAAAAACCTCATATCCTTCATCAACTAATGAATATTCTATACCTAATGCTAATGCTTCATCATCTTCTATTAATAAAATCTTGCTCATAGTCCCTCCAATTTAAAAGATTTCTATTCTATTATATCAAAATTTAAAGAGAATAAATATTATTTATTATGTAAATTATATAGAAATGTGGAGTTATATAAATTTAATATTAACTTATTTTATGTTTAATATAAATATAAATGTAAATTTAAAATTGTAACATATATAATGTAAAATACCTGAGATTTATATTAAACTAATAAAAATATTAATATATTTAAAGGAGATTTTTTTATGAAACATATAATACCAAACATAGCGGTTAGAGATTGTAGCGCCGCCCTTGATTATTATAAGAATATTTTTTGTGCTGAAATAAAAAACATTCAATTTGGTGATAATAATCCTAATTTTAAGGGCCTTGAAGGTAAGATTGTTCATTCTGAACTTCATATAAATAATCATTGCATAATGTACTTTATAGATATGCTTACCGAAAATACAACAGGACCTAATCCTTCTGTGATTCTTGAACTTGAAAGTGAAGATGAACTTAATAGAATTTATAATGAACTAAGAGAAGATGCTACTATATTTTTTGAGCTTCAAAAAAACTTTTTAGGTGATTTTCATGCAGTACTTCGCGATAAATTTGGCGCACTTTGGGCTTTAAATTATTCTGAACACTGTTGTAAAAATAACCATTCATAAATATATAAAAAGAGATTATCGAAAAATTCGATAATCTCTTTTATATATAAATTATTTAACACTTTCAAGTTTTTTATAAATAAACTCCTTAAGAAAATAAGATCCTAATACTATAACTACTATTATAGTTGTTAATATTATAAGCATTTCTCTATTTCCTTCTGCTATATTTGCTCCGTAGTAACATGATAATATAACAGCTGGAAGTCTACCTATTGTTGAATATATTAAGAACTCTTTAATTTCTATTTTAGATAAACCACATACAAGTATAGATCCATCCTTTGGTATACCTGGTATTATATAAAGAAGAAATACTATAAGATTTATGTTATCTGATTGTAGTAATTTATTAAAATAATCTACAGCCTTTTTAGGTAAAAATCTATTAACTAATCCATGCCCATATTTTTTAGTAGCTATAAACAGCATAGCTCCACCTATGTCCATACCAACTATACAAAGTATACTTCCAAGAAAAGTTCCATAAGCATATCCTGCTGTAGTTTGAAAAACCTCTCCTGGTACAAAAAATATTATAACCTGACAAATTTGAAAAACTAAAACCATAACCATGCCCCAAATCCCCTTACTTAAAAGGAATTCTTTGAGCTCATTTTTATTCTCCATAAGCATTTTCAAATGTTCTATATTTTGTCTAACTAAGTAAGTTATTATTACAGTGGCAATTATACTAAATACTGTAATTATTTTCATTTTATTTTTATTTATAAAGATAAACGCTTCATTAACTTTTATATTTTCAAAAAATTTATTTATACTTGTCGATATACTATAATTTTTATTTTGCCCCATTACATCACCCTTCTACTAATCTTTGCCACAATTCTAATTGTATCAAAAACTTCTTAAATTTATCCTAGTAGAATTCTTAAATTTTCCTTAATTAATTTGACATATTTTCTTAATTATTTAGTCATTAATTCATTATATAAAATATGAATCATTTATTCAATAAAAATTTTAAAAAACTATTTGACTTTTATTATTTAATTTAATAATTTCTCCATCCACATCATATACAGCCTTTAAATTTCCAGAAGTTATAACATCAATTGCCTCTCCAAAATCATAAATACAACCATTTTTCATAAGTATTACATTATCAGCATAATCTAATGTAAAATTTAAATCATGAAGAACACTTATTATAGTTTTTCCATTCTTCTTTAATTCTTGAAGTTCTTTCAATACAATAATTTGATATTTTATGTCCAAATGTGAAATAGGTTCATCAAGTATTATACAACTTGCATCTTGTGCAATAGCCCTAGCTAATATAACCCTTTGCCTCTCCCCTCCACTAATTTCTGTTACTAATTTATCCTTAAGATTATAAACCTCTAATTTTTTCATAGCTTCATAGGCGGAAGCTATCTGCTCTTTACTTTCATTTTGAAAAACTCTAAGCCTATGACTATTTCCCATCATAACCACATCTAAGCAAGTAAATTCAAGTTCAATATATGTATTTTGAGGTACATAACTTATTTTACTAGCCATATACTTTGCATCTAATGCACTTATATTTTTACCTTCAAGTAATATCTCACCCAATGTAGGCTCTAGTGCTTTTATAATATTTTTTAAAAGTGTACTCTTTCCACTACCATTAGGTCCAACTATAGCATAAAACTTTCCTTTATTAAAATTTATATTTATGTTTTGTAAAATTTTATTATGTTTGTGTCCATAATTGAGATTCCTAATATCTATAAATCCCATAGTTCCTCCCTAATATTTACTTATACTATATTTATTAATAACCACTAATATGTTAAGATTTTTTCTTTTTCCACAATAAATATATAAAATAAGGCGCTCCAAAAAGACTTGTTACAGCTCCAACTGGAAGTTCTGTAGGTGGCATAATACCTCTCGCTATAGTATCACAAATTATTAGAAATAATGCGCCAATTACAGCTGAAAATGGTATTACTTCCCTATGATTAGCACCTACAATAATTCTTGCTATATGCGGAACTATAAGTCCAACAAAACCTATTATCCCACTTACTGAGACTATTACAGCTATCATTATAGAACTTAATATTATAAGTCTTTTCTTTATTTTCTCTGCATCTACACCTAATGTATAGCTTGCTTCATCTCCCATTGATATTATATTTAATGCCCTATAATTATAATAATATATACCTACTATAACTATAATAATTGGTGCTACTATCATTATTTCTTTATATGATGCCGTATTAAAACTACCCATAGTCCAATAAATTATCCTTTCCATAGCCTCTCTTTTAAGTATCATTGAAATTGATATTAATGAAGACATAAGAAAATTTAGTGCTATACCTGCTAATAACAATGTAGTTGTAGGAATCTTATTACCAACTCTTGCAATATTATAAACAATAAAAATAGTTAAGATTGCACCTACAAAAGCAAATCCACTAGTAAATATATCACCTCTTGCATCAAACCTAAATATTATTGAAATAGTTGCTCCAAGTGCTGCTCCAGATGATATTCCAAGAACATATGGGTCTGCCATAGGATTCTTAAAAATCCCTTGAAATGTTGCTCCAGTAACCGAAAGCCCTAGTCCCACAAATCCAGCTAAAATTATCCTTGGAAGCCTTATATCAAATATTATTTTTTCATATACAGAATCATAATTCAATGAAAATATTTTTGCTCCTATTAATTTAAAAACATCTATTGATGATATATTTGCTGCACCAACAGTTATTGAAAATACTGAAACTACTAATATACTTATTAGTAATAAAATAAAAAACTTTTTTTTCTTCATATATTTCTCCTAATTAATAATCATTAACAAAGCAGCACTCCCTTGTTAATAATTACTAAACACTCCTTATGTTTAAACATATTATAAGAGATAATAGGCTACTTTACCAGTCTATTATCTCTTATTTATATCCTTTGACTCTAAAAAATAGTAGATTGAGTATACATATAAACTTTTCAAACTATTTTTTTACTAAATCTTATTTAAATGCTTCTGGATGAAGTATTTTTGCTAATGCTTCTAAACCATCCGCTTGTCTTGGACCTTGTCTAGATAACATGTTGTCATCTATTTCAGCTACTTTACCAGCCTTTACTGCAGATAAATCTTTATATTTATCTGCTGACATTAAGTTTTTCTTAGTATCAAATTTATCTGATACTACTATCATATCAGGATTATTTTCAACTATTTTTTCGAATGAATAATTCCATCCTTTAACATCTTTTGCTATATTGTCTCCACCAGCTTTTTCTATAATTTTCCCTATGAAGGTATCTCCTCCTGCTGTAAAGTCTTGTTTACCAAAACCAACCACATAGTACATTTTGACTTTATTTGAATTCTTAACCTTAGCTTCAACATCTGAAACTTTTTTCTTCATATCGTTAACTATTTTTTCGCCCTTGTCTTTAGCATCTACTAGTGTAGCAATATCAGTTATATTTTTGTATGCTCCATCAAAGTCCTCAGCTCCATAAAGAACTGCTACCTTAATTCCTAAATCTTCAATCTTTTTAACTGTTTCTTTAGGAAAATGTGCTCCTGCTATAAGTAAGTCTGGTTTAAGCGTTGTTATTTTTTCAATATTTGGTTCAGTTATTTTACCAACTGATTCTACTTTTAAAGCTTCTTTTGGATAATCATCAAAGTCGCTTCTTCCAACTAAAGTCTTTTCTTTACCTAAAGCAAATAATGTTTCAGTAGCTCCTGGTGATACACTTATTATTCTTTCTGGTGCCTTTTCAAGAGAAACTTCTCTATTATAAGAATCTGTAATTTTTATTCCTTTTTTTGCCTCTGTTTTATCTTCTTTTTTTGTACATGCCATTAAAGTAAATGTAAATAAAATTGCTATAAGAATTAATGACAATCTTTTAGTTTTTTTCATAACTAAATCATCCTTTCATTTTTTTACTTTATATCTTAAAACTACATAATGTAGATTCTAATATCTTATTTTTTCATATGTTTTGTCTAAAAAATTACTTACAACATCTAAATTATTATAAAAATGAATGTGTAAATAACTTGCTAATACATTTCCTTTTGAATATCCACCATTCCAAGATTTTATCTCTTCTCCTTGAAGATTTTCTTTTTTCATATAGTAAACACTTTTTTCATTTGATATAAACTTTGAGTGATGAAACTCATGACCTAAAATTCTATTATCTTTTTTAGCTATAAGATTATCTTCTTTAGCTATGCCTACACAATATCCAAAGCTTTGTAAGTTTTTTGTCATTTTACTTTTACCTGCTAAAACTTTAGTCATTTCATATATATTTCCATTTAAATCTTCTATGGCTTCTCCTAGATACATAAGTCCACCGCATTCAGCATATATAGGCATTCCTTGTTCGTAAGCTTTTTTTATAGATTCTCTCATGCTTATATTTTTTTCTAAGTCATTTGCGAAAACCTCTGGATAACCTCCACCTATGTAAAGTGCATCACAGTTTGGAATCTGGCTATCTTTTAAAGGACTGAACTTAACTACATTAACACCTAATTCCTCAAGTAAATCTATATTATCTTCATAATAGAAGTTAAAAGCTTTATCATAAGCTACTCCTAAAGTTATTCCTTCATAACTTTTAAGATTAACTTCAAAAGTTGATTTTAATTCTTCACTTTCTGAAATTTTAACAACTTCATCTATATCTATGTATTTTTCTAATTCATTTGCTAAACTATCTAATTTACTATCCAGATCTTGCATCTCTAAAGCTTGAATTAATCCCAAATGCCTACTTTCTATTGAAAAATCAAGATTTTTGGGCATATAGCCAAGTACCTTAACTCCAGTATATTTTTCTACTGATTCCTTAATTAAATTAAAGTGAGATTCTGATGAAAGCTTATTAACAATTACGCCTTTAAGATTTACATCTTCATCTATACTTTTATATCCAAGTACTAGAGCTGCAGCTGAAGAACTCATATTACTGCCATCTATAACAAGAATTACAGGTGCTTTAAGTAACTTAGACATATAAGATGTACTATGACTATCTATATCTGTACCATATCCATCATAAAGCCCCATAACCCCTTCAACTATTGAAATATCTGAATTTTTACTGTTTTTGTTAAATAAATATTTTATCTTCTCTTCCGTTAACATATATGAATCAAGATTTCTAGACTTTCTATTAGCTGCAAAACTATGATAAGCAGTATCTATATAATCAGGTCCAATCTTAAATGGTTGAACTTTTAAATTTCTATTTTTAATAGCTCTCATAAGTCCTATAGAAAGTGTTGTTTTTCCAACACCACTACTTGTTCCCGCTATTACTACCTTTTTCATAAAATTAATCTCCTTTTCAGCTCAAAGTGGCAAATCCTAATATGAAAATTATTTTATTTAATTTTTTAAGCTTCTACATTTAAGCTCTAAATTACTAAATCAAACCTCTCAACTTTTTACAAATATACTATTACTCCAATTAATAACATTAAAATAGTTGAACCATAAAGTAACTTTATGGAAGATAGAATATGTTTAAAATTTACCTTTTCTATTTCATCTCCAATATAAGGTTTTTCAACTATCTTTCCAAAATAGTAATTTGGTCCACCCAGTCTTATATTTAAAGCTCCAGCTCCAGCAGCTTCTGGATGTGCTGAGTTTGGACTTTTATGCTTTAACCTATCTCTAAAAAATACCTTAAAAGAATTTCTAAAGTTAAATCCCAATAATAATGAAGCTACACTTATTAATAAACCTGATAATCTTGCTGGTATAAAATTAACTAAATCATCTAACTTCGCTGAGAAAAATCCTAAGTCTTCATACTTTTCGTTCTTATATCCAACCATTGAATCTAATGTATTTATAGCCTTATAAACTAACGCTAAAGGTGCTCCAAATATAAAAATAAAAAACATAGGTGCTATTATTCCATCGGATACATTTTCTAATATAGTTTCTACTGTAGCCCTTGTTATTCCCTCTTCATCTAAACTTTTAGTATCCCTAGATACAAGATAGGAAACTCTTTCTCTAGCTAAATCTACATCCTCATCCTTTAACGCCTTATATACCTTATAGCCTTCATTTGCTAAACAACGAGGCGCTATTGAAGTCCATAAAATTATTACATTTAAAAAGTGATATAAATAAATGTTAATACTAAAAGCTAGCTTTAATAAAAAATACACTATAAAAAAAGTTGCTAAGACAGTAGTTATCCCTAATAATGGTCCATAAAAATATCTAAGTGCTTTCTTACTTCTTTCTTTTTTTCTTATTTGTTTTTCAAAAAATCTTATAAATTTACCTATAAATCTTACTGGATGAGGAAAATTATAAGGATCTCCTAAAATACAATCTAATAAGAATGCAAGTAAAATATCTATTATATAAATAGAATACATTAAACGCCTTCCTCCATTATCTTATGTATTTTTTCCATATCTAAAGATTCTCTTACTATATCTGCAAGCTTATGGTATTCTTCATTTTTATGCTCTAAATAATTTATAATCTCTGTTTCTAATGGAATATTAAACTTTTCTCTTATCATATTTAGATATCTTAAAGTAAATTCTCCATTATCAAAGATTCCATGATAATAAGTTCCTATTATTCTTCCCTCACTATCTACATTACCATCTATATTAGCTTCCTCCTTGTCTTGACTAATGAAATGTCTACTATTCTTATTTACCTTAGTTCTTCCCATATGGATTTCATAGCCTGTAACTTCAGTATTAAAAAGGCTTTCTCTTCCCTTAGAAATAACTGTTTCTTTTTCATTAATAAATTCTGTTTCAATATCTAAAAGACCTAACCCTGCATCTTCTTTTAAACTAGTTTCAACTCCAGCTTTATCTATTATTGTTTTACCTAGTATTTGATATCCTCCACAGATTCCAAATACGAACTTTCCACCTTTAGCTGCCTTTTTGATTTTCTCATCCATACCACTTTCTTTTAAAGCCTTTAAATCTCCTAAAGTGCTTTTACTTCCTGGTAGAATTATTAAATGATAATCTTCTAAACTTTCATTAAGGTCAATAAAGCTTAAACTTACACCTTTATTTAAAGCTAGAGAATTAAAATCAGTAAAGTTAGACATATAAGGAAGCTTTATAACTCCTACCTTTAAAGCTCCTTCTTTAGTAAATTTATTAAAATCTACAACGCTATCTTCATCCTCAAGTTCAAGATTAAAATAAGGTACAACCCCCAAAACTGGTATTCCAGTTAAATCTTCAATTTGTTTAAGACCTGGCTCTAAAAGTTCAATACTTCCTCTAAACTTATTTATAATAAAACCTTTTATAAGTTTTCTCTCATCTTCTGGCAAAAGCATTACCGTTCCATAAAGTGATGCAAAAACTCCACCTTTATCTATATCTCCAACTAAGATTACTGGACTTTTAGCTATTTTTGCCATTCCCATATTTACAAACTCATCACTTAAGTTTATTTCAGCAGGACTTCCAGCACCTTCAATTACTATTACTTCACTTTCCTTTTCAATATCTCTATAAACACCTTCAACAGTTGACTTTAATTCTTTCTTAATATCAAAGTAATTTACTGCATCTAATGTATTCCAAACCTTTCCTAGAAGTACAATCTGAGAAGCTCTATCTGAAGTAGGCTTAAGTAATATTGGATTCATTTTAGCCGAAGGAGCTACTCCAGCAGCTTCCGCCTGCATTACTTGAGCTCTCCCCATCTCTTCCCCTTCTGGAGTTACTCCTGAGTTTAAAGACATGTTTTGAGACTTAAAAGGTGTAACTTTTAAACCTTTTTCAGCAAATATCTTACATAAAGCAACGCATAATATACTTTTCCCAACAGTTGAGCCTGTTCCTTGTAGCATTATACTTTTAGCTTTCATCTAAATCTCACCTCTTCCCGTTATTCGTTATTATCCAGAAACATACGAAACAACCTTATCAGACATAATATTCTAAAATTTCTTACTTGTTTATTTCCTCAACTATAGCCATATCATCGTATACTGAAAGTAAACTATAACACCCATGATAAACATTTATATTATAAAAGCCATCTATATCCATTTTTAACAATTCACAAATTATAGCTCTTATAGTTCCTCCATGAGCCACTATAGCTACTGTTTCTTCTGACTTTGACTTTTCATAAATAATTTTAATTACTTTAGATACCCTTAAATAAAATGAATTAAATCCTTCTCCTTTAGGAAATATAAAGTCCTTATAACTATTTAAAAACTTACTATATTCTTCACTATAACTTTCTGATATCTTTTTATAATTTAAGCCTTCCCATAAGCCAAAATCTATTTCTCTCAGTTCTTCTATATATTCTCTATTCTCTTTATCAAAGATAATCTCTGCACTTTCTTTAGCTCTCTTTAATGGTGAAACATAGACCTTATCTACTTTTATGTTTTTTAGCTTTTCTTTCACCTCTATGCACTGATCTTTACCTCTTTCACTTAAGCTTAAGTCAATTCTTCCTTGATAAATACCATCTTCATTTCCTTTAGTTTCTCCATGTCTAATAAGAATTAACTTCATAATAAACTCCTATTCTACCAACTCATATTCTTAAAACTGATAAATCACTTTAAAAGTTTAATATATTTAAATTTGCTACAAAGCATAATAAAACTATAGCTTCATTTAGTTCTATACTGGCCCCTAAAATATCTCCAGTTATTCCATCTATTTTTTTCTCTATATAATTTCTAAAGCCTATAGCAAATAATAAAGCTACAAAATAAGCTATAAGGCCCCTAACTTCACCTATCAAGGCGCTACTTATAAAACCTAATATAAGTGCTATAAAAAAGGTTCTTTTTGAAATCTTTCCTATAAACAAATCTCCTAAGCCTTCATGTTCTCTTGCATAACGTCTTTTATACATAAGAATAGTAACTACTGACCTCGCTATTATAGGTGAAAGAAGTATTGCTCTATACATACTATAATTACTTAAACTAGCTACACACGAAAATTTAAGCATTAAAATTACAATAAGCGCAATAACTCCAAAAGTTCCACTTCTACTGTCTTTCATTATCTCTAGAACTCTTTCTTTACTTCTACCTGAATATATCCCATCTACCGTATCACCAAGTCCATCTAAATGAAGACCTCCTGTAATAACAGTATGAACTATAATTAAAAGTACTGCTGAAACTTGCGCACTAAATATCTTAGAGAATAGATAAATAGTACATAAATCAATTACGCCTATAACAAATCCAACCAATGGAAAATACTTTACTGCATCAGCAAAATCTTCTCTATTAACTTCTAAGTTTATGTTTATTGGTATTCTAGTTAAAAACTGAAGTAACAAAATAAAATTTTTCATTATTTAATCTTCACTCCTATACCTGAAACCACCAAATATACTTCTTCACTTTCTCTTGCTAAGTATTGATTTACTCTTCCAGCTATATCTCTAAACTCCCTAGCAAGTCTATTTTCTGGAACTATACCAGCCCCTACTTCGTTTGTTATTAATACTACTTTGCTATTAACCTTCTTAAGCTCTTCCACAAGTGATTTCATTTCCTTCATAATATCTTTTTCTAACGTTACATAATCAATTTCTCTTTCTTCATCAAAATTTTCAAGCATTAAATTAGAAATCATTATGGTTATACATTCTAGGATAATTCCATCATACTTCTTATCACGCTTAGATATTTTTGCTCCTAAGTCTTTATATTCCTCTAAAGTATCCCAACTACTAGGTCTATCTTCTTGATGCTTTTTCACCCTACTCTTCATTTCATCATCAAAAGGAATAGATGTCGCTATATATAAAACATTATCTTTGTCTTTTAACAAACTTTCTCCAAAGCTTGATTTTCCACTTCTAGCTCCACCTGTAACAAGTATCATCTAAGTTTCACTCCAATCTATTAATATTTTGATATATATTAAAACACTGTTTTTCTATTAATCACAATCCCCATAAAAACTCAAGGCAAGCAACCTTTTAATTGTCTAATCTTTATAGTTTAATATTATTTATAGCTTTTAAAAACAACTCATTATTTCTTCTATCCTTAATAGCAAACCTAACATAAGTATCATCTAAGCCTCTAAAATTAGAAGCCTTCCTTATAACATATCCTTGCTTTAAGCATTCTTCATAAAGATCGGTACCTGTTACACCTTTAAGTTTTACAAGTATAAAATTACAATTAGTTTCATAAACTTCTTCTACAAAACTAAGAGTACTTAACTTATCTTTAAAGAATATCAACTCTTCATTTATCCATTTTTTAGTTTTAGCTATATATTTTTCATCATTAAATGAGCATATAGCTGCATGCTCTCCAAAAGTATTTACATTCCATGGGTTTTGGCTCTCACACATAAGCTTAATCATGTTTTTATTAGAACTTATTCCATAACCAAATCTAACACCTGGCATTCCAAAGAACTTTGTTATTGCTCTTACTATAAAAAGTGATTTATAAGTTTTTATAAGCTTAGTTAAGCTCTTGTTTTCACCCATAAACTCTACAAAAGCCTCATCAACTATTACTGATTTATTATTAGCTTCTGCATAGTCTAATATCTCTTTAAATCTATCTATATCAATCCTATTTCCTACTGGATTATTAGGATTTCCTAGTATCATACCATTACAATTTTTAAATTTTTCTAATATATCATCATACCCATATTCAAAATTATCATTTAGAAAAGAATATTCTACACTTTGGCACCATTTATGACCTAATTCTTCATATTCAATAAATGAAGGAACTACTATTAATAACTTGTTTATAGATCTTATAAATATTTCTAATACTTCTGATGCTCCATTACCTAAAAGTAATTCATCTTCTTCCAATGTAACTTTTTCATATTTGAAGTGATAATCTATTATGCTTTGTTTAAGTTTTCTATATTTATAATCTGGATACCTAACTGTAAGATTTAAAATATCATTTATGTTATTTTTAAAGCTTTCTGGTATTCCAAAAGGATTTATATTGGAACTGTAATCTATTAATGCTCTTTCTTTTAATAAACCTTCTGTATATATATCCCCACCATGCTTAGAAATCTTCATCATTCCTCCAAAAATCTTTATAATTTTCTACATCAACCTTAGCCTCTTCAAAGGTTGCCATATTATTAATAACAGCCGTCGCTGCTTCTATTATATTAAAAGCTAATGGGCATCCCGACCCTTCACCTAATCTCATATCTAAATTTAATATTGGTCTTAAATTAAGCTCATCAATTGCTATATTATATCCATTTTCTTTTGATACATGAGATGGAAACATAAACTCCCTAGCTAAAGAATTTAATCTATAAGCAATTAAAGCTGCAACTACTGATATAAAACCATCTACAACTATTGGCATTCTATAATATGCTGCTCCTAAATACATTCCTACAAGCGCTGCTATATCAAAGCCTCCTAGCTTATGTAATACATCAATCGGATCATTTTTATCTGGCTTATTTATAGCTATACTTCTTTTAATAACTTCTTTCTTTTTATTAAATTGCTCTAAAGTAAGTCCTGCTCCATACCCTACAGCTTCATCTATTTCACAATCTGTAAGTGCTATAAGAAGTGCTGAACTTGTTGTAGTATTTCCTATTCCCATTTCTCCAGTACCTAAAATCTTATAACCTTTGTCCTTAAGTTCTCTAACTAAATCAAAACCTATATCTATAGCTTTTATGGCTTCTTCTTTAGTCATAGCCTCTCCTTTAGCTATATTTGAAGTACCCATTCTTATTTTTCTAGAAAGAATGCTAGGTGAATCTATAATGCCCTTAACGCCAACATCTACAGCTATAACATCCGCTCCTTCATGCTTAGCAAGTACACATACTCCTGTAATTCCTCTTGAAAAATTAGTAGTTTGAGTATAGGTTACTATTTGTGGTGCTGATGCTATCCCCTCTTCACATACTCCATTATCAGAACACATTATAACTACTGCTTTTTTTTCTAACTTGTTATACATCTGTCCTGTTATGCCTGAAAGCTTTATAGCCATTTGTTCAAGATTACCTAAACTTCCAATAGGCTTAGCTAAATTATCAAGTCTTTCTTTTGCTTTTCTCATAATTTCTTTATCTAAGGGTTTTATTTCATTTAAAAAGAATAAATTGCTCATATTACCTCCATTGTTAGATCTAAACTTCTTAATTGGTTATCTATCACAACAAAAAATGACCAATTAGAGAATATATATCCTCCAAGTGGTCATAAAAATACTTATTTTACACATAAAAAAAGACCTTACTAAAAGGTCTTGATAAGCGTAACAAATAAACCATAACCATGGCTTTGAAGCATATCCTTTTTCCCTCCGAAAAATTATCTACAATTATCTTACGGCAGGTCTTCTGGCTTTGCTTCATCCTACTTCCTCACCTTCCCAAGAATACATCTCAGTGGTTAAATCAAGGTTTTGTCTGCATTACAGTAGCGGGGGCTGCAAAGGTCTTACACCTTTTTCCCTTTTAATTTCTTATATAAATAATTATATAAGAAGAACCTATAAGATATTATTCAATTTACTGCCTAATTATATACATACTTTTACCTATTAGTCAACATAAAAGTTGTTATAATTATATTTACTCACTCTAAAATATATTCTTCTAACATAGTATCTGCTAAAAAATTTATCTCTTCATGCATCCTATTTAATTCATTAAGCTCTCCACTTTTATACTCTATTACCTCTGCTGAAAGTTCATTAATTATCTTAAAAAATCTATCAAATTCTTCATTTGAAAATAATGTTAATTTATCATTTATAGGCTTTGGTAAATAGATATCATCTTCATATCCATCACCATAAATATTTTTTGCCTCCATATATTCGATTGTTGCCATAACAATAGTAGTTATTTCTTTTTTAGCAAATATTTTTTTATTCATCTGTTTCTCCTTAAAATAAGAATTCTTTACAGCAATATACGAAATTTTTTCATTACATCCTTCTAACTAATTCTAGTATCCTATGTTTTTGAGTTCTGATACAATCTCTACATATTTTTCGATTACGTCAAAGCCCTTATAGTCATCTCTTCTTAAATCTATAATATCTCCATGAGAAATTCCTCGATTATGGTTATTTTTAAGAACACCTTTAAATTCTCCCCATTTAGCCGAATTAATAGATACTAGTCCATCATTATCACCCTCAGTTAATTTTACTAGAATATATGGAATTGTTACTACATAATCACTAAACATATTATTTACTACTGTTGCATAGCTTTGATAATATACACCCTCTACATCTACTACTTCTTCATTAAACTTTTTACTATGATAAGTAGAAAATTCTCTACTTGCAGTATAAAAGTCTGGGTTTTCATCTCCTAAAAGTCTATAATACTTATTAAATATTTTTGCAATAGTCATATAAATTTTATCTGGTAATTTACAGGCAATATCAACAAATTTGCAACCTCTATGTGGCGAAGATATCATAGTTACTGAGGCTACATACTCTCCCATATCTAATTTACTAACCATATAACGTGCATCCAAACCACCCTTTGAATGAGCAATAATATTTACCTTTTTAGCTCCTGTCTCTTTAAGAATATCAAGAACCCTAGCTTTAAGATAATTAGCATTATACTCAACAGTTCCCCAACCTTCTTGATTTCCGTAATAAACAGTTGCTCCATTCTTAATTAACTCTTTAGGTATTCTCCCCCAATAATTAATATATTTTAAATCTCTAAATCCAACACCATGAACTAAAACTAGAGGATATCTTGTTTTGCATACTTCTGATTCAACACGCGCTTCATTCCTAATTAATTTACAGCTCTCATGGGCATATTCAACTTTTGCAATACTACACGCATAAAGTATTACAAAAATATTTATTATTGGAATAAAAGACATAACTGCCACTATATATCTTCTTACTATTTTAAGACGCTTTGAAGTACATAGAATTCTTATCATTCCATTTATAAGTAAAACACTGCTAGTGAATATAATAATAATAATATCTGTTATTATTATATTCCTAGGAATACTTATAGTTTGTACAATATTATTGTAGATTATATATAGTAACACCTGAATAAATGCTACATACAACCCATACAAAGCAATATATCTTCCACCTAACATTATTCTCAATCTAATATTAACAATTTGTTTTTTTGTATATGGAATTATATTTACTTTCAATAAAATATATAAAATAAAAAAAATTATTGTTACAAAAATAATATACCTGAAACTAACTTCATTTTGTCCAAACTTAGTATATTTGCTCAAAAAGTAATAACCCAAAATAACATGAGGTGCAAAAATAAAATATATACTCATAAAAACTTTATTTAATAAATTTATTCTTTTGATAGCATCCAAAAATGTGATACTAATTATTAATATCACTAATAAACTAGTCATTATAAATGTAAACATATATCAGTTCTCTCCTAATTAATCAGATATAAATATTATAAATCAATTATAATCCAACATTAATAATTTTTATACTTTTTTAAAATTTTTATATACATAAAAAATGTAGCTATAAATTATATAACTACATATCTTTTAATTCTATATCATCTTTTTAGAATTCTTATTATTTTTAAAAATCACATTCATCAACTGTATTGGTTAATTCAGACCATCTAGCTGATAGCAATTTTGCATAATCTAAATTAACTAATCCATAACACCCTAATGAATATCCATCATTAACTTCAATTAATAATGTTTCACCTTTATCTGTTACTCCAAAATCTATGGCATACCCATTTGGTGCAGACGTAAATTGTGTTACAGCATTTTCAATTACCTTATGGTCAAAATGCATTCTAAAATCACCTTTATATCTACGAATATCTAAAATCTTTCCATAGCGCACAAAACATCTCCATTCTGCAACAAAATTTACAACCTCTGAACACAATATATCCGTATCTTCTCCCCATGTACCGCAGCCAATTAAATCTTTAGCACTCTTAATAACAACTCCAGTAAATCTTTTCCCCTCTACAGGTTTTATAAATATATTCCACTTATCTGGATTGTTTTCTATCAAACTCAATTTCGACCTCCAAATCCGTCTTCCTAAAAAAGATTTAATTTCCTCAGGATAACTTATTTCTGGTACTATAACTCCATGTTTATAAAGAGTTTTTCTAACATCAGCAATATAACTAACAACTATATCTTCTGGATTATTATCATATACTTCGTCTATATTTTTAAAAAAAATTACTTCAAACCCCATTTGCTTAAAACCACAAAATGCAGCATAAATATTTTGATTAGCAATCTCATCATCAAAATTTTTCCTTATATATACTCTCATCTCTTCTCCCACTCTACACTGTATTTTTTAAATTAATATATCTTTTTTAATTATATCAGATAAAACCCTTTAATTTTAAAAATTAGTTAAAAACTACTATAAATTATAAGCTAGTATATAGTATATAGTTTATAGCTATTTTGCACCTAAATATAATCTCTAAATTACACCTTCTATCATTTTAAAAATATATCTCCTCTTGAATAAAACTCTGGATATCCTAAGCTTCTTTCTGTAATTAATCCCCCATGATAATCAGAACCACCAGTTATAATAAGATTATTCTGAATACAATACTCCTTTAATTTGTTTATAACATCCTTATTATGATGAGGATGTAAACACTCTATCCCTTTAACTCCCCAATTTTTAAAGTTTTCTAATGTTTCTTCAAGAGTAAATTTAGATTTACCATATCTAGGATGTGCAAGTATTGGAACCCCGCCTGCTTTTATTATCATTTCTATTACTTCTTTAGGGTGAGGAAAATCTGGATATTCTAACGCTCTTTCCCTTACAAATATCTTTGTGAAAAATTCATTTACGTTAGAACATAATCCTTTTTCCTTTAAAAAATTTAAAGTCTTCCATCCACCATTCATTGGATTATGCTCATATTGTAAATATTCCTCAAAATCTAAATCAAAACCATGCTCTATAAGCATTTTTATTGAATCATCATCTTTCTTTTCTAATAGATGTTCATTATTCTTTATTAAATCAATAAATTCTTTATGATTTTCGTCAAAGTTATACGCTAATATATGAAATACTTCTCCATCTAATAAACTAGATATCTCAACTCCTGGTATGAATATCTTACCATGTTCTTTAGCAAGTTTTCTTGTTTCTTCAATACTGCCTATAGTATCATGATCTGTAACTGCAAATATATCTATATTATTCTCTATTATTTGCTTTATTAACTCCTTAGGTGTTAATGTACCATCTGATGCTCTAGTATGCATATGCAAATCTGCTCTTAATTCTTTCAATATAACTTCACTCTCCTTGTCCTATGTTATATAATTATTTTATTTTCTCTATTTCAAGTAACTTTTTTTTAAGTTCTAGACCCCCAGCATAACCTGTAAGGGAACCATTCTTACCTATTACTCTATGACAAGGAATAAATATAGGAATTGGATTACGATTGTTAGCAAGCCCTACAGCTCTTGAGGCATTATGATTTCCTATTTCTGTAGCTATTTCTTTATAATTTCTTGTTTCACCATAAGGTATTTTGCAAAGACTTGACCACACTTTTTTCATAAATATTGTTCCATCTGGTTCTAGTGGCAATTCGAACTCTTTAACCGTTCCCTCAATATAACCATTTAATTGCCTTGCAGCCTCCTTTAATATAGGAGTTTCATTTACTTCAATATCTTTAGGTATTTTATCATTAGAAAAATATAAATTAGTAACTTTTCCATTCTTCTCAACTATACCAATTTTACCAATTTTTAATTTATAAAAAAATATGTACACGTTATATCACCTCTTTTTCTATATTTATAATTAAATTTCAAACTATTTTATTCATAATTTTTTCACTCTAAATTCACCATATATCTTTATATTAACCTAATTTAAACAATAAATGAATATTAGTTTTAAAAATATTATAGCAAAAAAACAGACTCAAGTTTATGCTTGCTGTCTGCTTTTTAATAAATAATTTTTTAAAATTAATCATATAATATTAATTTTTTTATTTTAGAATAGCAAATTAAAAATAATATATAAAGCTGAAGTTATGCTTGACGAATTTCCTGAACTATCTATTGCAACAGCCTTAAGTAAAGTGCTATTATTTATATTTATTGGTCCTTTATATAAATTACTGTTTATTGTAGGAGTACTTCCATCTAAAGTATAATAAATTGATACTCCTGATGTATTATTACTTAAAGTTATAGTTTGTGCCTTATTATATATACCAGTACCCTTACTTAATATTGGAGCTGATAATGGTTTAATTATATTGTATGCTGTAGTTAAAACTTGTGAAGTGTTTCCGTAGTAATCTACTGCTATAACTTTTAATGTACATGATGATGTTATATTTATATATCCAATATACGGTAAACTTTTTGTTGTTGGAGTACTTCCATCTAAAGTATAATAAGCCATTAATGGTTTTGAATAATTATCATAAAGTTTAACAAATAAAGGTGTCTTATAGGTACCAGCTACAATATTTGTAGTTGGTGTCGGAATTATAACAGATGTAGTAGTTATTTTATAAAGTTCACTAAGTACATCTGAAGATTTTCCATTGCTATCTACTGCAATAGCTTTTAATGTTTTTGTTGAACTTATTGTAATAGGTTTTGAATATAGATTACTTTTTACTGTAGGTATAGTTCCATCAAGTGTATAATATATAGAAACTCCTGATGTTCTATCGCTTAAGCTGACAATTTGATTTGTACTATATGTTCCACCTGGAACACTAGCAATTGGTTTTAAAGGTATAGTACTATTTATTATATATGTGTTGCTTAAAACACCTGAAGTATTTCCATTTGCATCTATCGCAACAGCCTTAAGTGTTTTCGTTGAATTTATTATAATAGGAGTTGTATATAAATTGCTTTTTACTGTAGGGGTTGTCCCATCAAGTGTATAATATATAGAAACTCCTGATGTTGAATCACTTAAAGTTATAGTTTGGGCTGAAGTATAGATTCCAGCAGCTACATTTACATTTGGTACATTAGGTAAACTAACTGTTGTTCCATTATTAGGTGCTTGTATTAAACCATATCCATAAAATGAATCTCTTCCTTGCACACCTAAATCTACTATGTTACTATCTAATAATTGTCTTAACTGAACATTCGTATAGTTTGGATACTTTTGTTTTAATAAAGCCAAATCTCCAGATACAAAAGGTGTTGCCATAGATGTACCACTCATTTGCACATAACCACCATTTAAATAAGTGCTTGCTACATTAACACCTGGTGCACTTACTTCCACTTTACTTCCTGTAGAAGAAAAACTAGCTCTTGTATTGCTTGAATCTACTGCCCCAACTGCAATAACAGAAGAATAGTTTGCTGGATAATTGACATTAGTTCCAGTACCACTCGAATTTCCATCGTTACCTGCTGCAGCCACAACTAATATTCCTTTGCTATAAGCTGTATCCACAGCATTTTGCAATGACACATCAGATTCACTTGAACCAAGACTCATAGATACTATATCCATCTTGTTTTGAATTGCCCAATCTATACCTGCTATTATATCAGAAGTATAACCACTACCTGATGAATCAAGAGCTTTTACAGCATATATAGATGAATCTGGAGCTACACCTTTAACTCCACCATTTACACCTTTGCCTCCAATAATACCAGCAACATGTGTACCATGTCCATTATCATCAGCATATGAAGTTGCCGCCCCGCTTATTACATTTACTCCTCCTGCTATTGATAAATCAGAATGTGATGCTACTCCAGTATCTATAACTCCTATTTTTACACCTTTCCCTGTCAATCCTGATTCCCATGAAGCTGGAGCCTTTATATCACTAACTCCCCAATTACTTACCGTAGTTGCTGCCACTTTTACTACATGATCTTTTTCAACATAGGCTATATTAGGATCCTTTTGTAATTTTACAACATCTTGGGGTTTTACATCCGCTACTGCTGTGTTAACATTCTTAAACTGCTTTTTCAATTTTCCATTATAATTTGAAACAACCTGATTAGCATTTGCATTGCTATTTTTAAATTTAACTATATATCTTTGAGAGTTATTGTTATTATTAGTTTTCTGTACAGTAGTACTTGCAAAGGTTGTCCAACTTACTGAAGAAGTTATAAGCATAGTAATCATAAGAATACTACTAATCCTTTTTAATTTCATTTAATCTCACCTTCTGTCAATTATAATATTTTATCATTTGTATTTTGGTATTTTTAACATAATATATATATCATCTTATAACTACTACCATCCCCTTTGGATCAAATTACTAAATTTTCTTACAATTTAATTATATCCTAACATAAATTATTTTTCTACATTTTTATTGCTAAAATACATCTTTTTCTAGTCATATATATTATTAAATTAAACTTTTTATTAAAATTATTTTTATTTCTTTAAACACCTTCAATTCCTTCTAGCATTTCTTCTGCATATTCAACTATAATAATACACCCTTAAAAAATCCTTACTTTTAAAGTACTCTATTCTCCCTTTAATTTTTATATTTTACTAATATATCGATTATGTTTTTGTAAAACTTTATTATAATTTATATACTATTAAACATAATTTTTTTTAAAAAATTCATTCTTAATAAGCTTTAAAAAATTGTATTAAAATAACGTATCTAATAAAGTTATTAGTTAGTTAAATAAAAAATCACAAACTATATTACGAGCTTAATTACAATATATATATCTATTAGCAAACATTAGCTCCTTTTAATATATAAAGGAAAAGAACTATAACAAAATTTAGTTTTGATATAGCTCTTTGCATTTGAAGATTAAATATTATTTATACCTAACCATAGTATCAACATCTAAATCTCCTCCAGATATTTGATGCCAATAAGCAACATCGGCTGCCATTAACCTTAAAACTTTACCAAAACAAATATTTTCAACTATTTCTTCTGTGCCAAGAGAATAATTCAAAGATATCCATTTATCTCTTACTTTATTCCATGCATTATCAGTATCCTAGTTCTATAAATTTTTGAATGTAAGGTTATTCTTTAAATATATAAATAAAAAAGCTCCTCAAAATGGCTTATTACCAAATCATGAAGCTTTTAATATCATATGTTCATACTCTTATTTCTCTAGAATTCTTTATATATAGTCTCCTCACCTTCTAAAATATCTATATTTATCACTCCTATAGGAACATAACTTTCTCTTGTTTTATTTATTAAAAAGTAATTCTTTATAAGAAACTTCTAAAGAAACAAACTTTATCTTTGCATTATCTGCCATACACAAGCAAATTAGTTTTTGCCTATTTTCTTTTCTTAAGTTAGCAACATTCCAAATAAAGCTCTCTTTATTCCTTAAAAGTTCCTTTGCCATCTCAAATGCAACTTTTCCTACCTTCCAAAAATTTTTATTAGGTATTACTTCAAGTTCCTACCTTATATCATCTAGTAATATTACTTTTAAATTTTTTATTTTCTCCCTTATATAGGTATCCTTTGCATTAATAGTAAACTAATAATGATTATAACTTCAAATCGTCTATTATTAAAAACCTTAACTCCACGATAAATCTTATTTCCGTCAAATATATAAAGCCTATCCTTTTACACTAATGTTAATCTAGTATAATTTTTTTTGCCTCTTTTAATTATAGCAATTCCATCCTTAAAGTCATCTTTAGTTAATACTTCTTTAACATCACTAACCTTTTTATCATTTAAAGTAAGACCGTTTTGAGTTATTAATCTTCTAGCCTCTGCTTTGGAAGGAACAATAGCAGTTTCAACTAATACATCTATTATTAAAGCTCCTAATTTGTCTTTATTTACTTCAACAGTAGGAACATTACTCATATCAGAACCACCTTCAAATAAGGCTTCCGAAGCAATAACCGCTTTATTTGCTTCTTCTTCACCATGGATAAGTTTAGTTACTTCAAATGCTAATACTTTCTTAGCCTCATTTATTTGTGAACCTTCCACAGAACATAATTTGTTAATTTTATCTGTTTCTACAAACGTTAAAAGCTTTAAACATTTTTCAACATCTGCATCCCCAACATTTCTCCAATATTGATAGAATTCAAATGGAGATACCTTTTCAGCATCCAACCATAAAGCGCCACCAACAGTTTTTCCCATCTTTTCGCCTTCACTATTAGTTAATAAAGTACATGTCATAGCATAAACATTTTTTTGTCTTTTCCTTCTTATTAAATCAACACCTGCAATCATGTTTGACCATTGATCATCCCCACCTAATTCCATCTTGCAATCGTAAGTATCATTTAAAACTAAAAAATCATATGCTTGCATTAACATATAGTTAAACTCTAAGAATGATAACCCTCTTTCTAGTGCAAATCTTTTCTTGAAGCAATCAGCTGCTAACATTTTATTTACTGTAAAGTGTATACCAACTTCTCTTAGAAAATCAATATAGTTTACACCTCTTAGCCAATCAGCATTATTAACCATTATCGCTTTTTCATCTGAAAAGTCTATAAACTTTTCCATTTGACTCTTTATCGAATTAACATTTTGTTTAATTTGCTCATCATTTAACATTTGTCTCATATCAGTTTTACCACTTGGGTCACCAATTGTTACTGTTCCTCCACCAAGTAATACTATTGGTTTATGACCAGCTCTTTGCATATGTGCCATAAACATCAATGCTATAAAATGACCTATGTGTAAACTATCAGCCGTTGGATCAAATCCTATATAGAAAGTTATTTTCTCCTTTTCAAGTAATTCTCTTGTCTCAGCTTCATGTGTAAATTGTTTAATATATCCACGTTCTATTAATGTATCTAATACATTACTCATTATAAATACCTCCTCAAATTTTGAATAAAATACTAATATTTTAATTATTTGCTCAATATAAAAATTATATGTATACCAAAAAAACTATTATTTAGTTTTTCCTAAAAAATGTATATTAAGTATTTAACAGCAGTCTAGTATATAATAAAAATTTGATAAAAATTTCGTAAATTAATTTTATTATTAAAATAAAATTAATCATCTATAAATAAAAAATAAAGAATATTCAAAAAAGTTAACTTTTTTATATTATTTTAATAATATATTTTTTAAAAATAATTCATTTAAAATTTAAAACCCATTGACGAAATTTGTAGAAAATTGTAGAATCACATTACAGAAAAAAATTTTTTTCAAATTCATTAAACTTTCAGCTGAATCCTTTACATTTATAGTTAATTTTTTTAAAAGCCTAAATCACAATGTTTTAATTATTTAATAATTTTAAGATTTCATAGTATTTTTTTAAAATTATTGAATTATTAAATAAATTTTTTAAATCATTAAAAAATACAATAAACAGGAGGAATTATACATGGAAAACGGAAAGAAAAAACTTACACTATTTCAATTAATAGGTATAAGTATAGCCTTCTACGGAAGTGTTAGAAGTGTTCCAACATTGGCCGTTGTAGGTTGGCAACAAATTTTCTTTATGATTGGTGCCGCAATTTTATTTGCAATTCCAATATCCTTAATTTCTGCAGAGCTTGCAACAGGATGGCCTGAAGAAGGTGGTTCTCAAGTTTGGGTTAAAGAAGCTCTAGGAGATAAATATGGATTCGTAACATCATGGTTATTATGGGTTCAATTATTCTTTGGAATGGTAATGGTTAGTTCAACAGTAGGTGTTCTATTAGGTTACGTAATTGGAAGACCAGATTTAGCTCAAAATAATATTTTCGTATTCGCAATAATAATAATTTCTTATTGGACTGTAACATTATTAAACTTAAAATATGATATGGACAAGGTTGTTGGATCAATCGGTTCAGTTGTTGGTATATATATACCATTCGTTGCATTAGTAGGTTTAGGCTTATGGTGGACTGCAAAGCATGGTTTAGTGAATCTTGGAACATTAAATTGGGATACAGCTATACCAAGTTTATCATCAGTAAACAAACTTTCAATATTCTCAGGAATAATATTTATATTCGCTGGATTAGAAATAGCATCTGTACATGCTAACAATATAGAAAATCCTAAGAAAAACTATCCAATATCAGTTTTCGTATCAATGGGACTTCTTATAATATTCAACCTTGTAGCAGGTTTAACAGAAGCAAATGCAATACCAGCAGATAAAATACAATTATCAAATATAACTCAACCATTTGAAATATATTTTAATGAATTAGGTTTACCTTGGTTAACAAATGTTATTTCAGCTATGATAGCTATAGGTGTTCTTGCACAACTTAGTGCTTGGGTACTAGGACCTTCAAAAGCAATGATAAAAGTTGCAGAAGATGGTAATTTACCTCCAGTATTCCAAAAGAGAACTGAACGTGGAGTTCCAATAACTTTCGTATTAATACAAGCTATAGTAGTTTCTTTAGTTGCAGTATTATATGTTGTTATACCAGATGTAAATAGTAGTTTCTTCATGATATTAATATTAACAACAATTTTATATTGTGTAGTTTACCTATTAATAATAGTATCAGCAATAGTTTTAAAATATAAGAGACCAGACGTTAAAAGAGAGTTCACAATTCCAGGTGGAAACTTAGGAATGTGGATAACTTCTATACTTGCTTTAGTTGGTACTATAATAACAATTGCAGTTAGTTTAATACCACCAGAAAATACAAATCCAACAGTATATTTAGCAGTTCAAATTGTTGGAACAATGGTGTGTGTAGTATCTCCATTAATAATATTCAAATTAAGAAAACCATCATGGAAGAAAAGTTCAGAAGATAAAGTTGCATAATTTAGTTATATTGGAATTTATTAAAACTAAATAATTATAAGAATGCTAACGATAATAAAAATAATTAAAGTGATTAAGGAGAGATTTAAACATGGAAAAAAATATGGATTTAAAAGCTTTATTCTTAGGACCTAAATCAGAAAATAAAGATATTTTTGAACAAAACCTTAAAATGTTATTCGAAGATCACAGCCAATGGAGAAAGAACTACCATCCAGAAGACGATACTATAATAAAACCAAATGATAGATCATCAGAAAACTTTATAGCTACTAGAAACAGAATGGAACAAGTTCTTACTGAACTTTCATCAAAATTAAGAGCTGGATCAGTTCCATGGCATTCACCAAGATTCCAAGGACACATGAACTCAGAAACTTTAGTTCCTGCAATACTAGGATACTTTGCAGCAACATTATATAACGGAAATAACGTTGCTTACGAATCTTCACCAGCTACATCAGAAATGGAAGAAGAAGTAGGAGCAGATTTCTGTAAATTAATGAGCTATAAAGCAGGAGAATCATGGGGACATATCTGTGCTGACGGTTCAATAGCAAACTTAGAAGGTATGTGGTATGCTAGAAACTTAGCTTCATTACCATTAGCTGTAAAAGAAGTAGCTCCTGAATTAGTAGAAGGAAAAACTGAATGGGAATTATTAAATATGTCAGTTGACCAAATACTAGATTTAACAGATAAAGTTCCAGAAAAATTAGATGAATTAAAAGCTAAATCAGCTAGAGCTGGTGCAGACAAAATATCAAAAATAGGAAAATGGTTAGTTCCACAAACTAAACACTATTCATGGTTAAAAGCTGCTGATATATTAGGAATCGGATTAGATAACGTTATAGCAGTAGAAGTTGGCGACAACTATAGAATGAGCATGGATGCTTTAAGAAGAACAATAGATGAATTAACAGCTAAACAAATACCAGTACTAGGAGTTGTTGGTGTTGTTGGATCAACTGAAGAAGGTGCAGTAGACGACCTACACAAAATACTTGAAGTTAAAGCTGAATATGCTGCTAAAGGTATAAACTTCTACTTCCATGTAGATGCTGCTTACGGCGGATATGCAAGAGCTATATTCTTAGATGAAGAATACAACTTCATACCTCAAGAAGAATTACACGCTAAATATTTAGAATATGGTGTATTCGAAAATGCTGAAACTCAATGGCCATCAACTGATACCTATGAAGCATTTAAAGCTATGAGCCAAGCTGATACTATAACAATAGATCCACACAAAATGGGATATATTCCATACTCAGCAGGTGGTATAGTTATAAGAGATAAGAGAATGAGAGATTTCATTTCTTACTTCGCGACATACGTATTCGAACAAGGAATGGACATCCCTGCACTACTTGGCGCATTCATATTAGAAGGATCAAAAGCTGGTGCTACAGCTGCTTCAGTTTGGACAGCACACAGAGCATTACCTTTAAATATAACTGGTTACGGAAAACTAATAGGAGCTTCTGTTGAAGGTGCATACAACCTATACACTAGATTCAGAGATCATGGAAGATATGTAATCGGAGACAAAGTAATTATACTACACCCACTAGTTAGACCTGACTTCAACATGGTTGACTTCGTATTCAACTATGAAGGAAATACAGATTTAGCAGTAATGAATGACTTAAACCACCAATTCTATGAAGAAGCTTCATATGTTAGAAATGGTTTATACGCAAATGACTTCATAACTTCACACACAGATTTTGCTGTAGAAGATTATGGTCACAGTCCACTAAACTTTGTATTAAGTTGTGGTCCAGACAAAGAACAATGGTTAAAAGAACAAAAAGTTACTATCTTAAGAGCATGTGTATTATCACCATACTTAAACAACAAAGAAGTATTTGCTGAATACATGGATAAGATAGATGTAGCAATAACTAAGAAGTTAGAAAATATCCTATTAAAATAATCCTATATACTATTAAGTTAATAAAATCAGTTTTTTAAAAAGAAAGCTATGAATTAGATAATTCATAGCTTTTCTTTTAATTTTATATGATTTTTCTAAATTTATTTATTTAAAAATCACAGTATTATTTTATCTTCTACATTGTCTTAATCTATATAATTTTTCACAATATTTTTAATAACTTGTCCTATTCTCCATATTTTTTTACATATTTCACCTGTATATTTATATTTGGATGCTTTTCACAAAATTGATTAATTACAGAATAGCAGCTTGGACACGGTTCCCATTTACTATATAAAATAAGTTCTCCTTCATTCTTCAGTTTTTTATCTTGTATTTGTTTATGTATTTCTTCAAATATCTTCTTTTCACTATCATTAACTCTATCATACCCAATTCCTAACTTACCTAACTTATTAACTTTACTACTTTTAAAAACTGCTTTTTCTACTGGTGGTGCACTACAAAAATTGCTTATCTCATTACTTCCACTAATTGCTCTAAATTCATTATTATCATACATCGCTACTGCTATATTTATAGAGTCCTGTAAAGTTTTGCTTTGATTTATTTTAAATGTTGCTTTTTCATTTTCATACACCTTCATATATTTATTTATATTTTTTATTAAACGTTGCATTCTTGGTATATTGCTATTTAAATATTCATGATACTCCACAGTACCTTTCTTTGATTTAATGTATTCATAATTTATTTTTTTAGGTATTTGTATACTCATTGTTTTAACTTTAGTTTTCTTATTATAGCTTTCTTTTACATTTTCATTTTTGATGAGAACCATTTTTTTCAATAATTCAATATCTTTTGAATAAAGATATTCCTTATCTATTTCTTTTTCTAATTCTATTAATCTAACTTTATCTTCTTCACTTATTATCTCAGATATTTTACTTGCTGTTTCTTCTATTATCTTCATCATATTTCCAATATTATCTTGAAAGCTAGCCTCTCGCTCATACTCAATTCTATCTATAATTATTTTATTTATTGCACTTATTTTCTCACATAATTTTTTATGTTGATTTTCAAACAATATTAAATTTTTAATATAATCAATTAAAAATTTAATATTATTTGCTTTATAAGTAATCTCGGGTTCACTAATATATGTATATAAACTCTCTATTATACTACTATCCACTTCAAAGTTTTTTGCAATTTCTTCTTTTAAAATTTTTTCATCAAATTCATTTATTTTATATCCTTCTTTTTTTAATGCCTCCTTAAAATCATCTAAATTGCTAATTTTTATTCTTTCTTTTTTTCTCTTTTTTAACGAATTATCTTCTAATATCACATTCACCCCATTATTTTTATTAATTTTTAACACAATACACTTTTAAACTGAACTAAATGTTCATATGTCAATTCAGATTATTTGGTTAGATTGCATTTTATCTTTGTAATTTTTATCAATACCGCAATCATCTTCAATAAATTCATTCATTTTATTTTTGAATCATCAATTAAATTTCAATTATTCATTATATCATCTTCTCCATTTTAATTTCTACCCATTAATCTAAATATCGTAATTTAAAATAAAACTACATTAATATACAAATATTAATTAAGAGCTTTTGAAAGATTTTTTTAGCTTCTATTACCATTGAATGTCTTACCTTTTTTACATAATTTATTATTAAAAAATTTCCATAACAAAAAACCCACCTTTCTATAAATTTTATAGAAAAGTGAGCCACTTTCTTATTAACTACTAAATACTTTAATAGTTTCTATTTTTCTTAAATAAACTTTAAATTTTCTATAAGCCTATCCTCTCCTAAAAAGCTTTGTTCAAATACAGATTTTGCATTGTCTATATACTCATTTGGCTCTATCATTGCAGGACTAAAATGCGTCAATAAAAGTTTTTTAACTTCACCTTTTTTAGCTAATGTAGCTGCTTCTCTAAATGTCATATGTTTATTTTTAATAGCTTTTTCAATATCTAAATCATCACCATACGTTCCTTCACAAATAAACAAATCACTGTCTTTAATAAAATTAACACTCTCTTCAGTAGGTCTTGAATCTGTAATTAAACTTAATTTAATCCCTCTTCTTGACTCTCCAAGCACCATATCACAAAAATATTTAGTTCCTTCAAACTCTACATCCTCACCCTTTTGTAGATATCTCCATATTTTTTTAGGCACACTATTTGCTATAGCTTTATCTACATCAAATTTTCTTTCTCTATTAAAATAAAAACTATACCCTATACATGGACTTGAGTGGTCTACTTCTAATGTACTTAAATTTATTTCACCCTTATTTTCTTTAATTTCTAATGTTTCTTTATCAATATTTAAAAATAAGTTCTTAGGATTTTCAATAACATTAACTTCATAAGGTAAATATTCTGCAATCACCCTTAGACCATCAACTACTCTCTTAATCCCTTTTGGTCCTATAATTGTTAAAGGCTCAGTTCTACCACTATTACCAATAGTAGCTAAAAGACCTGGTAATCCTACTGTATGATCTCCATGACTATGAGTTATACAAATAACATCAATAGTCTTAAATCCCCAGCCAACCATTCTCATAGATACTTGAGTTCCTTCTCCACAATCTACTAAAATTTTTCTTCCTTTATAATTAATTAAACTTGCAGATAGACTTCTAAAATGCATAGGCATTCCTCCACCACAGCCTAAAAGACATATATCTACCATTTTTATCACTCCAAACTCTATAACTTTATCTTAGACATATCAAGAAAAATAATAGATATATAAGTTCCAATAAAGATTATTCAAAAAATTAAATTTACTTTCACTCATAATTTATCATAAGTGAAAATCTAAATTTTAATTTAGTTATTTGAACTTACTCATACGAATGTAAATGAGTAGGAGTTTCATATTATTAAGTCTTTTATGGAACTTATAGAATCAAATTAAATAGTATATATGATTCTAATTAGCTATTTTTAACTAAAAATGTTTAGTTGTTATTATTTCTTAATAAATTTGTTTTTTATGTAGAATATTAATTAGAACATATATACAAAAATAATTAAATATATTTATCTAATGTTTTCAAAAATATGTCTTATACTTAATATAACCAAGTATCTA